>JASGJM010000015.1:0-423378 GCA_049840755.1 Luteolibacter sp.
AGGGGCAAGGGGAGGCAGGCAGCTTACTGCCCACCAGTTGCCGCAACGCTTCGATCTCCATTTCGGGGATCGGAGCGGGCGTACCGTCAAAGGACACAACATGAACAACGCCAGGCGCGCTCAGAACAGGGAGCATTCGACTGTCATGGAACCGACAGAAGACGTAGCCATCGAAGAGGGGCACGTCCACCACCTTGACGCGGTCACTCCAGCGCCTCCGTACCTGGTAAATGGGCAGGAATTCCTCGAAACCAGTTGCGTTCAGGTATCTGGACACAATCTGTTCCTGCCTGGATCTGGCGCACGGCGTACCAGGAATTCACTGTAATTGACATGGAAAGTTTCGGGCAGGCTTCGCCCCCTTGAGCCCCAATCTCAAATTGAGACAGGCACTTGGTTCGAGGGTCTACCAGGGTCCGGCATATCGCCTCTGCGTTCGCTGAGAGGTGATATCCACCGAAAGCTACAGAACGATGCTTGTTCTCTGATGCAAGAAACTTAATAATGGACTAGTGTCAGGCGAGTGTCAATCAAAAAAATCGCCGTCAATTCCGTCAATCATCCATGAATCAATCGACTACTTCACGGCTATTTTCAGCACGGCTTATAGTCCCTGCCGCGCTCGTCGTTACAGTGTCTGTAACGCTGCTGCAGGACTTCGGCGGTCGTGCGCTGAATTCCACACTATGCGCCGCCGGATTGTGCCGTGAGGATCACGCGAATTCCGGCATGTCATACACCTGCAGTGGATCCCGCAAATCCCTATAAATGGGCAGCCTACGGCGATCCCTGGATGGCACGGGGGATGTCGAGGGCGCCACGCAGGGCTTTCGAAAGAGCGCTTGCGCTGGGCCCGGCGATCGCGCCGGTGCAGATGCGGGCGCTGAACTTTCATCTCAGCCATGAACATTCGGCGGAGGTGCTGGCTCTGGGAAATCGCATTCTGCGGCTAACTACGGCCTATAACGATTTGATTTTCGGTGACTATATCGGCACACCTACGAGAGAAATCCTACGAAGGGCGTGCCGCCTGAACGGCTGGCGGCCTACCTTGCCTGGGCCGAGGGCACTCTGCAACCACTGATCTCGTTGAAATCTGGTCGTGGATGAGTGAAAGGAAGCTGACGGATACCGACAGCGCCTGCGGCCTGACAACAACACTTTGCAGACGCCGGAGTATGCAACCGCGGCTCGACTGTGGGCCGACTGGCTGCCTGCGGAGCGCCGCTCCGGGTTCTTAAGCAGCAATTACCTGACCAACCCAACTTTCGCCGTCCCTTTCCGCACCCCACTGGATTGGGCGATGGACTCGCCTTCGGGCATGGAAAGCCTTCATAAAGACGGGCTTACGGTCACATTTCCCGGAACAACAAACCTTGCGTATAGCAACGTCAGACAATTGTCATTCGTAAAACCCGGTCAATATGTATTCACCGCCGTCGTGGAAGGGATAGAAATTACCACAAATGAAGGGCCATTCTTCCATCTGTTCGATGCGGAACATCCGGGCGAGTTCGGAGTTGTGACTGAGCAGAATCCGCGGTACGACCAAACGAAAGACAGTGGAGGTAGAGTTCGTGGTGAAACCGGAAACCAAGGCGTTGGTTACGCAGCTTGAACGTAAAATTTCGCAAAAACTTGACAACAAAATTGCAGGCACGCTGAAAGTTTACGAAGTAGGTCTGCGGAGAATAGACTAAGCCGCCGATTCAGGCAGAGTGGCGCAGAACACAGTACCCGCGGAAGATGTGGACAAAAGACGCAGTTCGCCGTGATGACGTTCCGCAATCCACCGGGCAATGGAAAGGCCCAGGCCGGCACCACCGGAAGTGGCGGACGAGCGGCTGCGCGCGGCATCGGCGCGATAGAAGCGATTGAAGATGAAAGGTTGCGCTTCGGCGGGAATCCCCGGTCCGGCGTCTTCCACGAAGATGTCGTAAAGACCCTGACGATGTTCGAGCCGGATGTTCACGCAGCCGGCCGAGTGCGAGTACTTCACGGCATTATCGAGGAGAATCATGACCATCTGCCGCACCAACGATTCATCGGCGCAGCAGAGGGACTCTTCCATGGGCGCGACTTTCACTTTCACTGAAAGCTTCTCGCCGAGACGCAGGCAGCGGCGGCGGTGTCCGCCAGGAGTTCATCGAGGTAGAACTTGCTGAGACGGAGCGGCACGGCACCCGAGTCGGCTCGCGCGAGAAGAAACATATCCTCCACCACGCGTTTCAATCGCCGCAGTTGCCCATCAATGATCTGAAGCGCCTCGCGGTATTCCGCCTCGGTGCGGTTGGGCTTTTCGAGCGTCACCTCGGTGGCGGTATGCGCCACGGAGACGGGCGTTCGAAGCTCGTGAGAAGCGTCGGCCATGAAGCGCCTCTGCTGTTCAAACGAAGTGCCCAGACGCTCCAGAAGACGGTTGAAGGTCTGAGCCAGGAGCCCAAGCTCATCGCCGGGGTTGAGGATGGGCACGCGGCGCTCGAGATTGCGGGAAGTGATGGTCTCCACGGTCTGGGAGATAAGGACCACGGGCGCCAGGCTCTTGCGGGCCAGCCAGTAGCCGCCCAGCGCCGAGAGCAGGACCGCGATGGGCACGCCCAGGAGGAACGACTGCCGCAGTGTAGCGACCTCCCGCTCGGTCTCGAGTTCCGATTCCCCGGAGACGATCATGTACTCGCCGTGCACGGGGAGTAGCAGGCGGAGAGCGGAGTAGCGCCAGCTGTGCTCAGACCAGTGCGCGGGGTTCGACCGCCTGGTGAGTTCGGGCGACTGCTCGAATCGCGGTCTGTGAGACGGTGCGGGCCTGCGTATCCGGCTTCTGGCCCACGGTGCGGCCATCCTGGAGAATGGTCACCGCCTGCGCCGGAAAGGTGAGCTGGTGGATCGTCAATGAGAACTGACCGGAAGGACGCCTCGCCGGGCTGCTTGCCTTCATGCTCCTCGATCTCGTGTTTGAGTGAGGCAGCCAGCACCCGGCCGGCAAGCTCGAGCCGCGAGTCCAGCCGCTGATAGCGGCTCTCGACGAGTTGGGAGAAGACGACGAAGCCGGAGACCGCGAGGATGACGCTGAAGACCGCGACATACCAGAGGGTGAGGCGGGCGCGGATTGACCTAATCATCCTCTTCCCGCTGGCCGATCCTGTAGCCTTCACCGCGCCGGGTGTGGATGAGCCGGGCCTCGCCGGTTGAATCGATCTTGCGGCGCAGCCGTTGAATATAGACCTCAATCAGGTTGGAGAATGGGTCGTAGGTTTCATCCCAGACATGCTCTGAGATCTCGGGGCGGGTGACTACCTCGCCCTGCCTTTTGCTCAGATACTCGAGCAGCGCATACTCCTTGGCCGTGAAGTCGATACTGCGGTCGCCGCGGCGGACGGAGCGGTTGCGGGTGTCGAGAGTGAGGTCGGCGACGCGGATAACCGGATCCTGCAGAGCGGGCCCGCGGCGCAGAAGGGCGCGTATGCGGGCCGACAGCTCACCGAAATCGAAGGGCTTGGTGAGGTAGTCGTCGGCGCCGCTGTCGAGACCTTCGATCCGGCTGCCCACCTGATCCTGGGCAGTCAGCATGAGAACCGGGGCCACCGCGCACGCCCCGACGCATCTCGCGGCAGATCTCGAAGCCGTTCCGGGCAGGGCAGCATGACGTCGAGGATCACGAGATCGTAGGTATTCACAGCGAGCTTCTCCAGCGCCGCATCGCCATCGAAGGTGATGTCGACGGCATAAAGCCTGTTCCCCGCAGCCCCTTCGCGAGCATACGGGGGGTATTCCTGTTCATCCTCGACAGTAAGAGCCGCATGACAGCCAAGTCTCATCGTCATGATATTTCGACGGGCGCCACGGCATCCAGCTTTGTGGCGGATGGCCGGACGGGGAGCAAACCAGGGAAAGACGACGGGCAGGACGAGGAGAGTCAGCATCGTGGCGGTGAACAGACCGCCAATCACCACCGTGGCCAGGGGCCGCTGGACTTCCGCGCCGGCGGACTGGGAGAGGGCCATGGGCAGGAATCCCAGACTGGCGACCATGGCGGTCATCATGACCGGCCGGAGACGCGTCAAGGCGCCCTCCCGAACGGCCTGCCGCAAGGGCAGCCCGGATTCGAGCATCTGGTTGATGCAGCTCACCATGACGATGCCGTTCAGGACGGCGACACCGAACAATGCGATAAACCCGACCATCGCCGGAAAGGTTCAGATATCAGGCCGCGAATCCACAGGGCGGTGATTCCTCCGACGAGGGCGAACGGAACAGCACTGAAGATGAGGAGCGCCTGGCGAACGGAGGAAAAGGTGGCGAAGAGCAGCCCAAAGATGATCGCGATGGGAGAGGGGCAGCACAATCATCAGGCGTGCGGACGGCGCGGTCCTGGTTCTCTGATCCGGCCCGCCGTACTCCTACGGAGTAGCCAGCCGGGAGTTTGAGAGCGCGATTGATGCGCTCCTGCGCTTCGCTCACAAAGCTACCGAGATCGCGCCCTCGGACATTGCACTGCACGACGATGCGGCGTTGGGCTCCCTCGCGATTGATCACCTCGGGACCCTGCTCGACGGCGATGCGGGCGATCTGGTTCAGCCGGACACGTTCGCCGGCCGTGGACTGAAGTTGAAGATTGCCCAAAGCCCCAAGGTCGTTGCGATAAGCCGAAGGCAGGCGGACGACGATGGGGACCTGGCGCTCGCCCTCGATCATTTCGGAGACGGTGGTACCACCCGTGGTGGAGTCGAGCAGGTCCCGCACGTTGCGGACATCGAGACCGTAGCGGGAGAGCTTGTCGCGATCGACGGAGACGCGAAGTTCGGGCACGCCCGTCAGAATCTCCGCCTGGGCATCGGCCGCGCCGGAAATGTTGCTGATCACTTTGAGGGCACGATCGGCCAACTGTTCGAGAGTGGTCAGATCGTTACCGAAGATCTTCACGGCGACATCGGCCTTGATTCCGGAGACTACCTCATCGAGACGCATCGCCATGGGCTGGGTGAAATTGCAGACGAGACCGGGAATGCGTTCCATGCGCCGGGACATCTGGTCGACCAACGCTTCCTTGTCGAGTCCTTTGCGCCACTGCTCGTGTGGTTTGAGGAGGACGTAAACGTCGGCTTCGTAGACGCCCATGGCCTCCGTGGCGAGATCGGGACGGCCCAACTTGCTGACAACACCCTGGACTTCGGGGAACTCCATGAAGGCCTTTTCGACACGGCTGCTGATGGAGACGGACTCCGGCAGGCTGACACCGGGCAACTTGCGCGTCTGAATGAGAATGGAGCCTTCGTCCAGTTTCGGCATGAACTCCGTGCCGATGAACTTGAGGGATCCGATGGCGACAACCATAAGCAGGAAGGAGAATCCAACAATGGCCGCGCGGTGGTGCATGGAGTAGTCGAGGACGCGGGCGTAGTGGTGCAGTATGACCTCAAACCAGCGAGCATGGCTCTCCTTGTCGGAAACACGCAGGCCGAAGGTGCTGGCGACGGGCACCACGGTGAGGGACAGCGCCAGCGCGCCCAGGAGGGCGGAACAGACAGTGATCGCCATGGGCCTGAACATGCGGCCTTCCAGTCCTTCCAGGGTGAGGATGGGCAAATAGACGGCAACGATAATGGCGACGCCGAAGACGATGGGCCGGCTGACTTCGATGGCGGCCTCGCGCACGGTGCCGCGCACCGGCTTCCCTCCGGATTCGCCGATGCGCCGCACGGAATTCTCCACCATGACGACAGCACCGTCGACGATCATGCCGAAGTCGATCGCACCGAGGCTCATCAGATTGGCGGAAACGCCGAAGGCAGCCATGCCGATGAAGCCGAAGAGCATGGAGACCGGGATCACGCAGGCGACCAGGAGGGCGGCTCGAGAGATTACCCAGAAAGAGAAGCAGAACAACAATGACCAGGATGCCGGCTTCGAGCAGGTTCCGCTCCACCGTGTGGATGGTGCCGTAGATCACCTCGCTCTGATCGTAGAAGGGGACTACTTTCACGCCATTGGGCAGGTGGAGCTTGGCCAGTTTCTGCTTCGAGCGCTCGATCACCTCCAGGCCGTTGGCTCCTTTCAAGGCAATGATCATCCCGGAAACAGTCTCGCCGTTGCCATCGCGCAGGACGGCGCCCTGTCTGGGCATTGCGCTCGGGACGATATTGGCTACGTCGCTAAGTAAGACAGGAACGCCGGCGCGGGCCAGCAGCACGGTCTTGCCGAGCTCGCTGAGCGACGATGCGCGCCCGAGTCCGTAAACGGTGTACTGCTGGTCCAAGTGCTGTATGAAGCCGCCGCCGAAGTTTTCATTGTTGTCCTGGACGCGCAGGAACACATCGCGAAGGGTGAGTCCATAGCGCTGCAGGGCGTCCGGATTCACTTCGATCACATATTGCTTGGTGTCGCCGCCCCAACTGTTGACCTCATTGACACCGGGGATGGTGCGCAGCTGGAAGCGCAGGCTCCAGTCGTGGAGAGTCTTGCGATCCATGAGAGAGAGACTGTTCCCGTCGACGGTGTACTGCAGGACTTCGCCGAAGGCAGTGGCGACGGGTCCGAGTGCCGGCTCCAGGCCTTGAGGCAGACGCGCGCGCACCTCCTGGACCCGCTCGTTGACCAACTGACGGGCGAAGTAGGTGTTCACCTGGTCTTCGAAGATGACCGTCGTCATGGAAAGACCGAGCTTGGAGGTGGATCGGATTTCCAGCGTCCGCGGGAGTCCCATCAGGGCGGTCTCAATGGGAAAAGTGACGCGGCTCTCCACCTCGAGGGGCGGCATCGCCGGGCATTCGGTGATGACGACGACCTGATTGTTCGTGAGATCGGGGAAGGCATCGATGGGCAGGCGAAGCATGACGACCAGGCCCATGACGATGACGGCGGCCAGCAGGGCGGTCACCAGAAGCCTGTTGTTCAGGGCTGCGTCGATGATGCGATTGAGCATGGCGCCGTCATTCCCCCTGAAGCGAGCTCTTGAGCAACTCGCTCTTCAGGGCGAAGGCGCCCCGGGTAACCACCCGCTCGCCCTCGCTGATGCCGGCGGAGATTTCCACCATGCCGTTCGTGGTGGCGCCGATCTTGATGGTTCGAACCTGAAATGAGTCGCCTGCGGTCTGCACAAAGGCGACTTTCTGACCGTTGAGGTCCTCCACGGCCGATTCGGGGATGTACAACGCCGCGCGGCTGTCGTGCTGTTCGAGATCGACCTGCGCGAACATCTCAGGCTTCAGATTGCCCTGCGGGTTTGGCAAATTGATGCGCACCTTCAATGTGCGCGTGGCGGGATCCAGTTCCTCACCCAATTGCAGCACCGTGCCGGCAAAGGTGCGCTCGGGGTAGGCGCGTACACTGATGCGCGCCTGCATGCCGGGACGGACGGCGCCGAGATCGGCCTCGTTCACGCCGGCGATCACCCACAGGCTGTTGAGGTTCGAGATGGTGAAGGCCTCCTGCCCCACGGAGAGGACGCTGCCGCTGCTGACCAGCCGGCGAAGGATGACCCCGGCATTCGGGGCTTTGATGGGCACGGCATCCGGATCGTCGTTCCCTTCTCCCGCATGCCTGGCACCATGCGGGTCGATCTCGAGAAACTCGGTCATGTGCTGGGTTTCCTTCTCGAGATCGGCCCGGGCCCGGACGATGGCGGCCTCTGAGTTGCGCAGATCGTTGGCGGCCTGATCGGCCTGCTCCTGCGAGATGGCCTCGACCTTGAGCAGGCGCTGGGCGCGGTCCGCGACGCGGCGCGCCATTTCCTTGTGTGCGATGGCGCGGTCGAGTTCGGCTTGCGCCTGAATGTAGGCGGCACGGGTTTCGTGGACGGTGTGGCTGTGCATCAGCGCCAGCACCTGGCCCTGTTTGACGTGGTCGCCGATGTTGGCAAGCACCTGGGTGACTTTCCCTTCCGCCAGCGCACCGACATGCCAGGTTTCGTTCTCGTTGACGGTGATCTGCCCGTTGGCCCGGATGGTGTCCATTTCCACTCTGCTGGCGGCCAGCACCATGACGAGATTGGCTTCCTTCTGCGCCTGCTGGTTGAGACGAATCAGGCCGGCCGTCGACCGGCTGCCGGGGGCCTCCGCGGCCGCGGGAGGGGGTGGTGCTTCGCCTTTCCGGGCGAGGAAGATATAAGCCACCAACGCGATCACCAGGGCGGTGAGGGCGACGGCAAGCATCTGCAGGCGGGTTCTTTGCTCTACCAGTTCGTTCTCAGTCATGGATTGGCTCCCGCGGCAACTTGAAGGGCGACTGCGCTTTGCTGGAACTCGGCCAGGGAGCGGGTGTACATCAATTGCGTCTCGATCCGGACCCTCTCGGCATCCAGCAGGCGCAGGACATCCACGCCGCCTTCGCGGAATGCGAACTGAGCGACGCGGGCGGAGTCACGGGCGCGCTGGACCATGCTGGGCAGCTCGCCGCTCACAAGTTTCCGCTTGAGCTCGTAGTCGCGCAGCGCCGATTGGAATTCGGCGGCCACCTGCGTTTCGACACCGCGGACGGTCTCCCGAGCGGCCCGCAGATCGGCCTCGGCGGAAGCGATGTTGCCCTGGTTGCGATTGCGCACAGGCAGATTGATCTGAACGCCGGCGATGAGAGAGTCGAAACCAGCCGTCCTTTTGTAGCCGAAGAGGTAATCGGGATCAGGCCTGGCGTTGGCGATCTGGAGCTTGACCTGCGCTTCGGCTTGCGCAACGGTCTGGCGCGCCAGGACAACTTCCGGACGGTGTTCGAGCACGGCGGCCGGCTCCGGTACCGCAACCTCGCGCAAGGTGTCGAGGGCATCGCTGAATTCGACCAGTGGCGGAGGACCGACGCCTATCTCGCGGTAGAGTTCCAGACGGCTGCGCTCGGCATCCTGCTGAGCCACAGCCAGGAGAGCCTCCACCCGTTGCGACTCCAATTGAATGCGGAGTAGATCCGCACCGGCGGCGGCCCCTTCCTTGACGCGTGATTCCGTATAGCTGACAACCTGGAGCAGGTTCTGCCGCTCCTCGTTGAGGAGGGCCACCACGCGTACGGCGCCCGCCGCGACCCAGTAGGCAGCGGCGACCCGCGCCGCGACATGGCGCCGGAGCAGCGACTGGTCGGCTTCGACACGAGCCGTGTTGGCGGCGGCCAGTTCAACACGCCGCTCGCGCTTACCGCCGCTCTCCACCGTATAGCCTCCGTAAGCGAAGGTGTCTGTGTCGCGCCAGTACACCAGCCCTGGATTCTGCCAGAAGCGGGCATTCTCCTGCTGGAGATACAGGCGCGGATTCGGTTTGAGGGCTGCCTGACGCCGTAATCCCTGCGCCGCCTCTATCCGCTGCTGCCCGGCGGAGAGATATGCATTCTTATCGAGCGCCAATCGGACGGCGTCCTGCAGTCCCAAACGAACCTGTGCCTGGGCCGGACAGCACACCCGAGTGGCGAACAGGACGGGAAGAATGAAGACCGGAGACCATCTCATGATGTGTGCCCAGGATAGGGGAAACAAGTTAAACAGAAGATAAATGCGGCACCGGGAAGAAGGGTGGTAGGGGCTGGGAATTCACGCAACAACTCATTTCCTTTCATCTGTTTGATAGCACCTTGCGCGGAGGGCGGCTAGCCAGGGGGAAGCATCGGCGGTACTTTACCTGGAGGGTGAAACCGCACGAGCCTCAAAGACGGGCCGCCTGCCGCGACCGGTTTTGGGGGAGAATTCCTGAATGGAAGATATCATTCGCGAGCTGGACCTGAAGCGGGCGGCGGCCCGGTTGGGTGGGGGCGAGGCTCGGATTGCGGCGCAGCACGCGAAGGGGAAGCTCACCGCACGCGAGAGGATCGAACTGCTGCTGGATCCCGACTCTTTTGAGGAGTGGGACATGTTCGTGGAGCACCGCTGCACGGATTTCGGCATGGCCGAGCAGCGGGTGCCGGGCGACGGTGTGGTGACGGGCTACGGCACGGTGAACGGGCGGGTCGTGTTCGTATTCAGTCAGGACTTCACGGTCTTTGGCGGGTCCCTCTCGGAATCGCATGCGGAGAAGATCTGCAAGATCATGGACCACGCCATGAAGGCGGGGGCTCCGGTGATCGGCCTGAACGATTCCGGCGGCGCGCGCATTCAGGAAGGCGTGGCGGCCCTGGGCGGCTATGCCGACGTGTTTCAGAAGAATGTGCTGGCATCGGGGGTGATCCCGCAGATCTCACTGATCATGGGACCGTGTGCGGGTGGCGCCGTCTATTCGCCCGCGATTACGGATTTCCTGTTCATGGTGAAAGACAGCTCGTATATGTTCGTGACGGGGCCCGATGTGGTGAAGACCGTGACCCACGAAGAGGTCACCGCGGAGGAACTGGGCGGGGCAGTCACGCATACGTCGAGGTCGGGTGTCGCGGATCTCGCCTTTGAGAACGATGTCGAGGCGCTGATGATGGTCCGGCGGCTGATCGGATTCATTCCGTCCAGCAACCGGGAGAAGCCTCCGGCCGTTCCGCCGTTCGATCCCACCGACCGGGTGGACTACTCTCTTGACACGCTGGTGCCCGACAATCCGAACCAGCCGTACGACATGAAGGAACTGATCGAGAAGACCGTGGACGATGGTGACTTCTTCGAGCTGCAGCCAGACCATGCGAAAAACATCGTCATCTGCTTCGCAAGAATGGACGGGCAGACGGTGGGCATCGTGGCGAATCAGCCGATGGTGCTGGCAGGCTGTCTGGACATCAAGTCGTCGATCAAAGCGGCGAGGTTCATCCGGTTTTGCGATGCGTTCCAGATTCCGGTGATCACGTTCGTGGATGTGCCCGGTTTCCTGCCGGGCACGGCGCAGGAGTATGGAGGGATCATCAAGCATGGCGCGAAACTGCTGTACGCGTACGCGGAGTGCACTGTTCCGAAGGTTACGGTGATTACCCGCAAAGCGTATGGCGGCGCCTATGACGTGATGGCGTCGAAGCACCTGCGGGGCGATGTGAACTTCGCGTGGCCGTCAGCGGAGATCGCGGTGATGGGCCCGAAGGGGGCCGTCGAAATCATCTTCCGCAAGGACATCGGCGATCCGCAGAAGATCGCGCAGCGGACGGAGGAGTATCGCGAGAAGTTCGCGAATCCGTTCATCGCGGGCCGGCGCGGTTTCATTGATGACGTGATCATGCCGCACGAGACGAGGCGGCGCATCTGCCGGTCGCTGGCGATGCTGAAAGACAAGAAGCTGGAGAACCCGTGGCGGAAGCACGGCAATATTCCGCTGTAGTCGAAGGGACTGGACCAGCTATGTTTCAAAAAATCCTGATTGCGAATCGCGGCGAGATCGCGTGCCGTGTGATTAAGACCGCGAAGCGGATGGGCATCCGCACGGTGGCCGTCTACTCGGAAGCGGACCGCCGGGCACTGCATGTGCGGATGGCCGACGAGGTGGTGGCGATAGGGCCCGCGCCATCGAAGCAGTCGTACCTCTGCATGGAACGGATTATTGCGGCCTGCAAGGCGACCGGAGCCGAGGCGGTCCATCCGGGCTACGGGTTCCTCTCGGAGAATGCGGAGTTCGCACGCCGGCTGGAGGACGAGGGCATCGTGTTTATCGGCCCGAAATCCCCTTCCATCGAGGCGATGGGTGACAAGATCGCCTCGAAGAAGCTGGCAATGAAGGCGGGGGTGAACACGATCCCCGGCTATGCGGGCGTCATTGTGGATGCGGACGAAGCCGCGGCGATCGCCGAACGGATCGGCTTTCCGGTGATGATAAAAGCCTCGGCCGGCGGCGGCGGCAAAGGCCTGCGTGTGGCATGGAATGCGGAGGAGGCCCGCGAGGGCTTTGTCTCGTGCACCACCGAGGCCCGGAATGCCTTCGGCGATGACCGTGTGTTTCTGGAAAAGTTCATCGAATACCCGAGGCATATCGAGATCCAGGTGCTGGGCGACGCCCACGGACAGATGGTTTACCTGTGGGAGCGCGAGTGCTCAATCCAGCGAAGACATCAAAAGCTGATTGAGGAGGCTCCTTCACCGTTTCTGGATGCGGTCACCCGGAAGGCGATGGGCGAGCAGGCTGTTGCCCTCGCCAGGGCGGTGAACTACCAGAGCGCGGGCACCGTGGAGTTCGTCGTGGGCCAGGACCGCCAGTTCTACTTCCTGGAGATGAACACGCGCCTGCAGGTGGAGCATCCCGTAACGGAAAAGGTGACGGGACTCGACCTGGTGGAATGGATGATCCGGGTGGCCGCCGGCGAGCGACTGGACTTCGGGCAGGAAGCGATCCGGATGGAGGGCTGGGCGCTGGAGTGCAGAATCAACGCCGAAGACCCATTCCGCGGCTTCCTGCCGTCGGCGGGCCGGCTGGTGAAATACAGGCCGCCGGCGGACACGGAGGATGGCGTACGCGTCGATACCGGCGTGTATGAGGGCGGCGAGATTCCGGTCCACTACGACTCGATGATCGCCAAGCTCATTGTGCATGGGGCGACACGGGCAGAGGCTGTCGGGAAGATGCGCGACGCGCTGAACGCCTTCTACCTGAGGGGCGTTTCGACGAACATCGCGTTCCAGGCCGCGCTAATGCGTCATCCGCGATTCCTGTCCGGTGCCTTCCACACCGGGTTCCTGGGAGAGGAGTATCCGAACGGGTTTCATGCGGCCGATGCGCGTCCCGAGGATCCCGCATTCCTGGCGGTGATTGCGGCGGTAGCCCGCCGGCGTTACATAAACAGGGCCGTCCAGATCAGCGCGCAGACTCGCGGGCTGCAGCGCCGGGTCGGTACGGACTGGGTGGTCCTGATCGGCGATCAAAGCTATCCCATCCAATTGAAGCCGGTGGATGGAGGCTATGAAGGACGCTGTGAAGACAAGGTATACGAGGTGCTCACCGACTGGAGCTTCGGCAGCCCGTTGTTTCGGGGAGTCTGCAACGGCGCTCCCGTCTGTCTGCAGTTGGAGCGGATCGGACTGCGCTTCCACATTGCCCACAACGGGGCGGCCGTGGATGCCATCGTCATGACGGCTCGCGCCGCGCAACTGCTGTCGCTGATGCAGGCCAAACCTAAGCCGGACCTCTCCAAGTTCCTGATCTCGCCCATGCCCGGACTGCTCACGCACCTTAACGTGGAAGCCGGGCAGGAAGTGAAGGCGGGTGAACGGCTGGCGGTGATCGAGGCGATGAAGATGGAAAACGTGATCAAGGCGGAGCACGATGTCGTCGTGGAGGAGATCCTCGCGCGGAGCGGAGAGAGCGTGGCCGTCGATCAGCCGATCCTGAGGTTCCGCTAGGCCTCGGCAGGCGCCACGAGTCAGTGATCGGCACCCCCGATTCCCGGGCTGGGACGAGGGGGACCGGAAAGCTCGCTTTGAGTCGCTCCGCGAATGACGAGCGGGGTGGCGCCCCGGGAGTCCATTGACACCGGTGCCGAGTCCTGTTAGCTTCCGTGTCGGTTGAGTGGATCCGACTCCACCAACCGGGGTTCGTACGGAGGTTCATCGCTCATGACATTGATAAGAGGACGTCATCTCTTATTCTGGGCGCTGGCATGCCTTGTTTTGCTGCCATCCACAGCGTCCGCACAAGTCACAGCAGGGACAATCCTTGGCTCAGTCCGGGATGGCACCGGTGCAGCGGTACCAGGCGCGACAGTCGTCGTGAAAGAGGTTTCCAAAGGCACCAGTGTCGAATATCAGACCAACGAGGATGGAGCGTATACCGCGCCGTTCCTCTCTCCCGGCACTTATACCGTGAATGTCCAGAAAGCGGGCTTCAAGCCACAGGCCACCCCACCCTTCGAATTGCAGGTGGACCAGAGAGCGCGCATGGATTTCACCCTCAATGTCGGCGATGTGACGGCTACTGTGGAAGTGACCGCCGCCGCGCCGCTGGTGAAGTCGGATAGCGCCGAACTGGGTCAGGTGATTACGGAGCGGCCCATCAAGGAACTGCCGCTGAATGGCCGGAACTTTGCGCAACTGGTGTATCTGGCGCCGAACGTGACGCCAGGGCAGCAGGGCGAGAACCTCTCCGGCGCCAGCTCCTTCAACCCGCGCGGCGCCTCCAATTTCAACGCCCTGGGCAGCCAGGCCAACATGAACGCGTGGCTGGTCGACGGTATCGACAACAACGAGTACACGTTCAACACGGTGATTCTGCAGCCATCCATCGAGTCGGTCAGAGAGTTCAAAGTTCTGACAGGCAGCTTCTCGGCGGAGTTCGGGCGTGGCGCCGGTGTGGTCTCCGTCTCCTCCAAGTCGGGCACGAACGAACTGCACGGCAATGCCTTTGAGTTCCTCAGGAACGACGTTCTGGATGCCCGCAACTACTTCAACCCGAAATCGCAGTTGAAGCCGCCCTACCGGCGCAACCAGTATGGCGTAGCGGCCGGTGGGCCGATCGTGCTTCCGAAGCTCTACGACGGAAAGAATCGCAGCTTCTTCTACATGGATTATTTCGGCATGAAGGAGCGCAAGGGTCTGACCTTCGTGAACACAGTCCCCACGGCGGCGAATCGAACCGGCGATTTCAGCGGCTTCACCGACGCCAGCGGCACGCTGATCCGCATCTACGACCCGCTGACCACGCGGCTCAACCCGGCCTACGATTCCACCAAGCCGGTGAGCACGACGAATCCGCAGTTCCTGCGTGATGCGTTCACGGGGAACATCATTCCTTCCAGCCGCATCAATACGGTCAGCGCCAACGTGGCTAGCATCTTCCCGCTGCCGAACGGCTCGGGCAACTTCAACAACTACACGTCGAGCGTTCCGCGGTCGGTAAATGACGACGGGTTCAATGTCCGCGTGGATCACCAGATCACGGACAAGGACAACTTCTTCGCCCGTTACAGCTATGAGACCTACCGCCTGAGCGCGCCGCAGGGCCAGGCCAACTGCTGCCTGCCGACGCCGCAGGCGGCAGCCAGCAAGTACGACCTCGGGCCCTACGTGGCGGGTCTTCAGGTGACAGACCTCACGACACAGGGCCTGGCGATGAACGAGACACACGTATTCCGGCCAAACATCGTGAACGAATTTCGCGGCGGTTTCGCCCGGACCAACCCGTTCACACGGCAGTCCGACTTCGGGCACAATGCGGCCACTTCGCTGGGCATCACCGGTGTGAATCTCAGCTCGTACAGCACGGGCATCCCGAATATCAACATCACCGATTTCACAGGCCTCAGCGGCGGGCCGGGATTCCTGCCTGCTAATCCCAGGGAGACGCACTGGCAGGCGGAAGACGGGGTTTCCTGGACACTCGGCCACCACCAGACGAAGTTCGGATACCGGTACGTCCGGCGCATGACTTCGACCTACACGGGGCCTCCCGGCGGCGGCCCGCGCGGCGACATGACGTTCGGCAAGAACTTCACCAACGACCCGGTCACCAATACGCAGGGTACCGGGCTGGCGACCCTGCTGACCGGCTACATCAGCGGCGGTTCGGGACGCAGCATCCTTCTGGAGCCCTACTACGCAACGGCCCAGGATCACAGCTTCTACTTCCAGGACGACTGGCGCATCAATGCGCGGCTGACTATCAACATGGGCTTGCGCTACGACGTCTTCGTCCCCGACGTGGAAATCAGAAACCGTCTGGTGAATTTCGACTTCACCAACCTGAGGATGGCCTATGCCGGCGAAGACGGGGTCTCCACGTCTGTCGGGAAGCAGACCAGGAAGGGCAACATCGGCCCACGCATCGGCCTCGCCTACAATCTCGGCGGAGGCAAGACCGTGATCCGCGCCGGGTTTGGGCGCACCTTCTTCCCGGTGAATCCCTCGGGTTCCAACATGCTGGGCGAACAGGTGCCATACACCATCTCCCAGGCACCATTCGGCAACATCGCCACCAATCCTGTGGATTACACAGTGATTCCCACCATCGCCAGACCCTTCCCGGCCATCAGTGTCACGAAGCCCAAGACCACGGCGGAGCTAAACGCCGCAAATCCCGTTGTTCTGGGCCATGGTTTCGCCAACCAGACACCATCGATGAACACGTTCACGTTCAATCTGGAGCGGCAGCTCACCAGCACAATGATGGCGGAAGTTGCCTACGCGGGCAGTGTCGGGTCGCACATCACCTTCGGATACAACGCGAACGAGATCCAGCCCGGAACGGGCTCGAACGCTTCGCGGCGGCTGCTGCAGCCACTCTCGAACGTGGCCACCATCAGCATGTTCGATCCACGCAATTCGTCGTCTTACAACGGCTTCTCCGGCAAACTCGAAAAGCGGTTCTCGTCCGGTCTGCAGTTCCTGGCCGCGTACACGTGGGCCAAGAGCCTGGACTACGGCGGGTCGGCAGCGAGCGGCGGTGGATCCGTGGGAGGCCCCCAGACGATCACCAACATCAAGGCCGGGCACGGACCCTCCGGCTTTGACGTGAAACACCGGTTTGTCGCGAACTACCTCTACGAACTGCCCTTCGGCAAAGGCAGGAAATGGATCTCGAACGGTCCTCTGACGTGGCTGGTGGGCGGCTGGAACCTGGCCGGCATCACCACGCTCTCGACAGGACGCCCATTCTCGCTTTCGCTCGCAAGCGGCGTGAACAATGGAGCGCCCAGTTGGCCGAATCGGATCGGGAACGGGAAACTCGACAACCCGGATCGCGCCAAATGGTTCGACGCCACGGCCTTCGTGGCCCCATCGCCGAACACGTACGGCAACGTGGGCCGCGGCGTGCTCTACGCGCCGGGACTCATCAACTGGGACATGTCCTTCATCAAACGCACGATGTTCAAGGAGCGCTATGGCGTCACCTTCCAACTCGATGCGTTCAACATCACCAACACGCCCGCCTTCGGGTTCCCGAACGCGAGCATCGGTTCGCCGACCGTGGCCCAGATCACATCGACGAACTCTGACAACCGCGACCTGCAGTTTGGCGTGAAGTTCCAGTTCTGACGTTCAGTAGCCCGGCTCCGGGTGCTCATCCGGAGCCGGGCATCCTTCTCGCTTCCCCCCTTCGCCACACCTGTAAACTCTTGTCCACCGTCATCGGTTTCCCGGTCACCTAGAGCGTCGAGTGGAGTATTCTCTCACATAGAAGCTCTAGGTGAAGGAGACATCCGTTGGGCCAAGGCAGGAAATCAGACAACCGGGAGATGGTCCAGGGCACGCTGGATATGCTGATCCTGCGCACACTCGTTGGCGGGCGGGCGCACGGTCACACCATCGCGCAGATGATCGAGCAGTCTTCCGACGATGTGCTGCAGGTCGAACAAGGATCACTTTATCCCGCCTTGCACCGGTTGGAGGATCGCGGCTGGGTCGCGTCATCCTGGGGCACCAGCGAGAACAACCGGACCGCCCGCTTCTATGAACTGACGAAGGCCGGGCGCGAGCAACTCACCCGCGAGGCCGACCGCTGGCGCGCGATGGCCGATGCCATTGGCCGCGTCCTGGGCGACTTCGGCCGGCGCACTCGCAGAAAGCCCGAAGAGAGCGAAAGCTGATGTCTCTTCGCAGATTCGTGCGGCGCAGGCAGTGGGATGAGGAACGGGCGCGGGAGTTGTCGGCCCACATCGACCATCTCACCGATCTCAATATGGCCCGCGGCATGAGTCGTGAAGAAGCACGGCGGCAGGCTTATCTGCGGCTCGGCAATCCAACAAGAATCCGGGAAGATCTCTACCAGATGAACACACTGACCCTCATGGACTCCCTGTGGCGCGATCTGCGCTATGCGGCGCGGACGCTCGCCCGCACGCCGTTCTTTGCGGCGATCGCCATCCTTGTTATGGCCCTGGGCATCGGAGCGAACTCTTCATTGTTCACGGTCGTGCGGTCAGTTCTGCTCAAGCCCCTGCCCTTCCCGGAATCAGAGCGGCTGGTGTCGATCTATGGTCGCAGCATCAAGGGAGAATCCATCTACAATGTGGTCGCCTCGGGGGACTTCCGCTCGTGGCAGAAGCAGACCCACGGGTTCGAGAGCATGGCGATCTGGAACGGTCAGCGCTTCAACCTCTCGGGCCAGGGCAACCAGCTACCGGAGGTAGTGGACGCCAAAGCCGCGTCTCACGAGTTGCTGGGCACTCTCGGTGTGCAACCGGCTCTCGGGCGAGGCTTCACTCCGGGGGACGACCGCCCGCAGGCCGAGCCTACGGTGATGTTGACCTGGGGGCTGTTTGAGCGGCGATTCGGCGCGGATCCCGCGATTCTCGGCCATACCATTCTGCTGGACGCGAAGAGCTATACGGTGGTGGGGATTCTGCCGAAATGGTTCAGCTATCCGGACGCACGCACGCAACTCTGGGTGCCGTACTACCACGTGGTGTCACCGGAGAATGCGGAGAGTCATGGCAACCACACTTCCTCGGTCGTAGCCAGGTTGAGACGGGACGTGGCTCCGCAGGCCGCCATCCAGGAGCTGAATGCCTTGCAGGAGCGAATCCATCAGCAATTCCTGACGCTTCCCGTTTCGAACGGCGCGGACATGCGGCCCTTGCTGGAGGATCTCTCCGTCGAGTTCAAGAAGCCTCTCTACGTACTGCTGGGCGCGGTGGGCTGTGTGCTGCTCATCGCCTGCCTGAACGTGGCCAGCCTGCTGGTGGCTCGGACGGCGTCCCGGCGGCGCGAAGTGGCCATCCGTGCGGCGTTGGGCGGCACGCGCTGGCGCCTGTTGAGGGAGCACATGATGGAGAGCCTGATCATCTGCGGGGCCGGCGGCGCGCTCGGCCTGGTGCTGGGCAGTTGGGCCACGGCATGGTTGCAATCGGAACGGAAGGATCTGCCGCAGATCAACGCCATCACCGTAGACATCCCCGTCATCCTCTTTGTCGTGGGCATCACGACACTCACCGCGATCATCGCGGGCCTGCTTCCGGCGATCTCCGCCACCAGCGAAAAAGTGGTGGACGCACTGAAGGATGCGTCGCGATCGCTGGGAGCCAGCCGTTCCCGGACCACGCTTCGGAAGTCGCTGCTGGCGATGGAAGTCGCGCTGACGGTGATGTTGCTGGTGGGCGCCGGATTGCTGCTCAAAGGCTTTCTCCGGCTGCGGAATGTGGAACTCGGCTGCGAGACGGAAAACGTGCTGACGATGCGGTACGCTCTGCCGAGATCAAGCTATCCGGACCAATCGCGCCTGACCGCCTTCCACGAATCCCTGCTCGAACGAGTCCGCCAGGTGCCCGGAGTTGAAGCCGCGGGGCTGGTTTCCATCGTGCCTGGCGCCGGGTACTGGGGCGACAACATGTTCACCATCCCGGAGCACCCGCCTCTCGCCCAGGGCGATCACGTCTTTGCACTCTTCCGGTCCATCTCGCCCGGTTACTTCCAGACGATGCGGATCCCCCTGAAGAAGGGCCGCTATTTCAGGGAGGATGAGCGCACAACCCACACGCGCGTCGTCATCATCAATGAACAGATGGCCGGCCAGCACTTTGCGGGAGAAGATCCTCTCGGTAAACATCTGCGTTTCATGCACGATACGGATCCCGGCGGGCAGAGAGACTACGAAATCGTTGGCGTGGTGGGCAACACCCGGCATCGTCTGGGAGCGGACATCAAATCGATGATGTTCTTCCCCGTCTATGCCGAGCCTCAGGGCGACAACCGCTCGTTGACTCTGGTGCTGCGCTCCGGACACGGCGTCGAGGGCCTGGCTCTTCCGGTGCAGAAGATCATGACGCAGATCGATCCCAACCTGCCGGTCGCCGACGTGTTGACGATGAAGCAGATCATCGGAGAATCCACGAGCGGCGCGAGTTTCAATGCCGTCCTGGTGCTCGCCTTCGCCTTGCTGTCACTTCTGCTGGCCAGCGTCGGGCTCTATGGAGTCCTGTCCTACCTGGTGGCACAGCGTAGCGGCGAGATCGGGATCCGGGTCGCATTAGGCGCCGGCCGGCAGCAGGTGCTGGGCCTCGTGCTGCTGGACGGTTTGCGCCCGGCGGCCCTGGGTCTGGCTATCGGTCTGGCCGGAAGCGTGGCCGGCGCACGCCTGTTGCAGTCGATGCTCTACGGGGTCAGCCCGTTCGACTCGGCCGTGTTCACCGGCGTCGTGGTCCTGCTGTCCGTCGTTTCGTTTGTGGCCAGCGCCGCCCCAGCCTGGCGGGCTTCGTGTCTGGACCCACTCAAGGCCCTGCGCATGGAGTAACGCGGCCGCGACCCACGCACCTTGCGCGTCCCGTCGAAGGCATCGCGCGCACTGGAGACGTCGTGGATGTGCTTCTCCACCCACAGCCAGACTCCGCGGACGGACTCAACTGGCGGATGTGCTCGCAGCGGCGGTGGCTGGCGACCGGTATAGGAGCCAGCTACGGAAGCAACTGGATAGCGAGAGCTGAGACTACGCCAACAGGCTGCCTCTTGATGGGATTGCCGCCGCCATCCGATCCTGCGATCTTCAGGAGGGTGGCTGGCGCGGTATGCGCCGTTGGCCCCGGGAAGGCGGCTCAAATGAGAGTGCTCGCTGTGTTGGCTTGCTTCGTGATGTCCTGCGGGTTGTCCGCCGCCGACTATCGGGTATTGGATCGGCTTTCCATCAGTGGCGAGGGGAGTTGGGACTACCTGACCGTCGACCGGGAGGGACACCGGTTGTTCGTCTCGCATGGGACGCATGTAGCCGTTGTCGACCTGCGGACAGGGAAGCCCGTGGCGGACATCCCCGATACGCCCGGGGTGCATGGCATCGCACTGGCTCCTTCTCTCCAGCGCGGGTTCATCAGCTGCGGACGCGCGAATCATGTCCTCATCTTCGATCTGAAGACACTCAAGCCATTGGGCCAGATAGCCACCGGAGAGAATCCCGATGCGATTATCTTTGATTCGGCGTCAGGCCGCGTTCTGACGTTCAATGGCCGATCGAAGGACGCAACCGTGATCGAGGCAGCCAACGGCAAGGTTCTGGCAACGGTTCCGTTGGGCGGCAAGCCCGAGTTCTCGGTTGTGGACGGACACGGCCGGTTGTGGGTGAACATCGAGGATACGCACGAAATTGTCGAGATGAATACGGCAAAGGCGGCCGTGACGCGCCGCTACCCGCTCACCGGGTGCGAAGAGCCCTCGGGCCTCGCGCTGGACCCGAAGAAACTGCGCCTGTTCTCGGTGTGCGGCAACGAGGTGATGGTGGTCTCCGACATCGCGTCCGGCAAGGTGATTGCCAAACTGCCGATCGGAGAAGGATCGGACGGGGTGGCATTTGACGCCGACCGCGGCCTCGCCTTCAGTTCCAACGGATCGGGCACACTCACCGTCGTCGCGGAAGCCGGCACAGGCTACAAGGTGGCCGCGACACTGCCCACCGAGCCCGGCGCCCGCACCATCACGCTGGATCCGGAAAGCCACAGGTTGTACTCGCCCACAGCTCGCTTCGGACCCGTACCCGCCGCTACCCCGCAGCAACCGCACCCCCGGCCATCCGCCCAGCCCGGGTCATTCCACGTCCTGGTGATCGGCCAGTAGAATCAGCGCCAGTGGCGCGTGATGAGTTCCACCACGTCGTCGATAGCCTTGGGATCGTGTTGCGCGCAATGCTGCAGGTGGCTGGTGAGCAGCACTTTGGAAACACCGGAGAGCGCTTGCTCGACGGATGCCACCTGATTGATGATCTCCGCGCAGGGCCGGTCTTCCTCCACCATCTTCTGCAGGCCACGGACCTGGCCCTCGATTCGGCGCAGACGCTGGATGGTGGACTTCTTCGTATCGCTATTCATGCAAGTTTTCTCCTGGCCAGGCGCAGGCTATTCGTAAGAACACTGACGGAACTCAGACTCATCGCGGCGCTGGCAAGCACGGGATTCAAGAGGCCCAGGGCCGCGACCGGGATGGAAACAGCGTTGTAGATGAGGGCCCAGAAGAGGTTCTGCCGCATGCTCCGCACGGTGGCGCGCGCCAGCTTCAACGAGAGTGGAACCATGGCAAGCCCTTCACGCATCAGGGTGACGTCCGCCGCGGCGATGGCGACATCGCAGAAGCCCACTTTTCTTACCCTCTCAAAATGGAGTCCGCTGACTGGAAGCTCGGGGCACACCACGTCCGGGCACGCGGTGCCGGGCGGACAGCTGCACGGGTCGGGGTTGAACTCCACCACGTTGATCTTCACGGTGGGGGTGCAAGAAGGCGCGGTTACACCCCAGGTCATGTTGTCCTGCGTGGCCTGTGAGCCCAGCCGGAAGTTCTGGGCCGCCGTCCAGGCGTGCGTGCCCGGAATCGGTGCTCGACCTTGCGCGGAATCAGTGCTCAAGGGATCGCCCGGTACACGCACCGAACCCAGAGGGATGACCCAATCGCCTTGGTACACCTCCGTGACCTGCCCCAGCGCGAGGGGCGGGCAATACCTGAAGCCGGCTCTGTGAGAGGGAAAGACCACGCCTCCGAGCAAGCCGCAGGAGCGCGAGGCCCTCGAACGACAGGTAGCGGTGCGCAGCAAAATGGTCCACGCGCGCCGTGAAGCCGCGGGCCAGCTTTTCCGTGCGCTCCGTGTGCTCGAGCAGCGCTGCGTTGAACGCCTCTTCGAAAACGGCGGACTCGCCGCGCACCAGGGCGTGGGCCAGCGCCGGCCAGCACTCACTGCGGGCGGCGCGACTCAGGTGATCAAGCTGGGGAGAAGGGTCCATCCCCTGCTCTACGTGCAAGACCAGGGCGCCCGATGCATTCGCCCAGGCGAACTCGGCCTCATATTCCTCTTCCTTCTGCCACACCTTGGCCGAGTGGGTTGCCACGGCGGCCGCGAGTGCCCCATGGCAAGCCACGACCGCGCCCGCCAGAGGCGTAGGGCCCCATGACGCTGGCGGCGGCGCCAATCGCTGCTCCTCCAGATGCACGAGGAGGCGACGCCAGTTCTCCACGGCTCGACACAGGTTGAGAAAGAACGGCTGGGGACGCCCCTCTACGAGGAGAGTAGAAGCCGCAATGGTGAGGAAGTGGCCGCAAAGCTCGCGAGACATCGGGACACCAGCGTGTCCCTTGAATCGGTGCCCGCGCCGACATGGGCAATGAGAACCGGTACCGCGGCACCAAGCCTCTTCACGAAGTTGGATGAGGTCGATCTCCATCGAGGGCCGTGCTCAATTCAAGGAACCGTTCCAACCCTGGGCGTCGACGAGCCTGCAGCCGTTCAGCTCGGCTCTGGCCAGCGCATCTTTGAGGAGTTCGTCGACAAAGACTTGGGTCCTCAAGTGAACAGGCCGGAACATCCGGGGCCCTGGGGATGCGACCTCCTGCTTGAGCGCCAATCTGTCGATGTAACCAATCTCTCTCTTGAGAATGGGGCTCATCTTGATTTGCGAGTCCTCCAAGGCAATGACCTCTCTCCGGTGAAGGGGGTTGATGATGAAGTGCTCACGTGAGGCCACATCGCCTTGATGGTCTAGCAGTGTCACAGGCAGGAACTCCACATCCTCTGCGCGCGATCTCCAGAATCAGCTGCCGGACGCGGCTGGAGACAATCAAGATGTCCAGGATGTTGTCGACAAAGTCATAGACCTTGCGCTTGGAAGAGAAGTTGGACGAGAAACGCATCGCCAGGCCCTCCTGGAATTCCTGCGCGAGGGGCTGCGGTTCCAGATAGCGCCAACCCTTGGGCCCGCCTTTGGGGTACGCATCGATCACCGCGCCATCATTCCTGCTGATCAGCACCCAGAAACTCATCGACTCTCCTGCCCGCACTCACCACAGCGAAGGCCAAGTATCATAGATCCTGCCACCCTGTGTCTGCCAGCGACACCAAGAGCCCGCATAGAGCTTTCCCTCTGCCGCACTCTGGACAGCTTTGCGCGACTCCGAGAGCAGTTCCTTCCACAGGGTATCCTCTGCCATCTTCAGGGCCTCGAAGACGTTCGCGACGATGTCCTTGTGGTCCTCGACCTCTCCGCGCAACGTGTCGATCTGTGAGGCGATGCGCTTGAGCTCTTTCAAGACATCTTTCGTGTAGCCGTTGTGATTGTTGGGGTGCTGGAGCAGGGCGTGGACAGGCACAGCCCAGCCCACGGTAGGCAACATGATCATGTTGTGGCCATGATCGATGTCATAGGGAGCCTGGAGGAGGATATCGAAATCCTCCTGCGAGGAGAACACCGTCTCGCCGTCTTCGTCTTGTGTATAGAAGGCCTCACCAGGAAGCATGTGATGGGCCTGCCATTGGTAAGGCTTCGTCTGGTTGGTCATGGCAGGATTGAAGTTGAGAGGCTCTGCGATGCTCGCGAGACAGAAACCGTCCCTTGGAAGTCAAGGGGCCCAAGTGTGCAAACTGGCTGTATTCGGCGGCTCGGGCTTTACGAATGTACTTCGCGGCATTGCGAGCATAACTCGAGCCTTTCCAGAGAATGGCCCTGTGCTTCTTCTGGGGATTGGCGTGGTCCTCGGGGGACGCGTCCTCCTGCTGCTTATCGCGGCGCTTCTTGGTGTCTTTCACCGCCTCCTTGCGCTTGTCGTCGCGCTTCATTGATCGGCGCTGGGAATCCGACAGATCGGTGCTGCCTTGAATCTTGTAGATCACTCCATCGAGCGGTGCCGATACCAGGTCGCCACCGGGAGTGAACGAGGCTCCAATACGCACCGGTAGCGTGAGGGTGAGGACATTGTCTCCGGACAGGTTGCTGACAGCCGAGCGAACCTTGCCATCATCCGTCGAGCTGGCCGGATTCCCATCGAGAGCAAACTCGAGAAGATTGCTGCGACCATCATGATCCGGATCCGCCGACTTCGTCTTGTCCGCCGGATCGGTGAGGCTGGTGAACCCGTTGATCCACGGCGTGAACGGATCAGCCGCCACACCCACCTGGATCCGTCCTGTTCCGGAGAAGTGGACGTTGTCGATGACACTCGCACCCGAACCACTGGCGCCATAGGTGGCACCGTCGCCCGCCATCTGGACGCCGTCGATGTAGAGCGAGCCCACAACATCTGAACCGGAGAAGCCGAGATTCATCTTGGCTCCGGACATGACCGAAACGGCCGAGGTGTCCGCGAGGAAGGCGGTCGACAAGGAAGCGGTTCCCTCCATCACGGTGGTATCGCCGGTGTAGGTGTTCGCGCCGCTCAGCGCGAGCGTGCCAGCCCCGATCTTGGTAAGCGCTCCGGTACCGCTGATGACGGACGAGATGGTCCCCGTCTGCCCGGAGGTGATCGCGAAGTTGTGGGTGCCGGTGCCGAGCACCACTCCGACCCCTGCCACGGTGAGATCCGTGCCGGCGATGTTGCCGAGAGTGCCGTCGTTCAGATTGATGCGGGTGGTGAGGGTGGTGATGTTGGCCACCGCTCCCTGTTGGATGGTGGTGGCGTTCAGAACCGCGCCACCACCGACATTCACCTGACTGTTGGCCGTCAGCGTATTCCCGGCGGGAAGACTATTCGTGGCGAATGTCAGAGTGGAGATGCTCGCGGTGCCACCGCTGAGATCCAGCAACGCATTGGCGATTTCCGTGCTGCCAGTTCCGGTTCCATCAATGGTCCCGAGGATCATGGTGCTCGCGCTCATGGTCCCTGCTCCCATTTTGAAGGTTCCATTCACAGTCGTCCCACGTCCATTGGCATTGGTCGATGCACGGGCGAGAGTGACGGTTCCGAACATCGCGTCCAAAGCGCCGGCGGTGGTATCCAGCGTGGCACTGTCCACATCCGATACTTGGAAGGAATTGCCAGCGCTCACGGTCATGTTTGCCGTGCTGGTCCCCCCGGTGACGCCACGGATCATCAGCGCCTTCGCCCCGGTGACCGCCGGCCCGAACTGAATGACCCCGGAAGCCCGGGAAAGGCTTGCCGCGATGGAAATGGTCCCGATGTTCAGCGTGTTGTTGCGGCCAAGATTGAGCGTCGAAAGCGGCACGCCGCTACTGGCACCGATATTACCGATGGAAAGGGCCGCCGCCGTGATCGAGTTGGATTCCGCCGACAACGAGAGGGTGCTGAAGTGGCCCGCGGAACTAGCTACCGGCGTGCCGCCGTCCACCTTGAGCGTGCCCGCCGCATTGTTGTAGGTGAAGGCACCCAGCGGAGACATGTCCACCGTCAGATTGTTGGCCGTGTTCAGCGGCGCGAACGACAGGGTCGCCGGGCTGGTGGTCAGGGCGCTACCGGTGATGGTCACCGTATTGGTGCCGGAAGTCTGGGTGCCGAACGAGAGGCCGGCCACCGTCGGAGCCACTCCGTTGAGATCCAGCGTGGCGGTATTGGTGGTGTTCGTGAACGCCACCACGGTGCTCGTGGGCAAGGCGCTGGCCGAGGAGACCTTCAAGGTCCCGTTCGTGATCGTGGTATTGCCGGTATAGCTGTTGTTACCGGCGAGTTCCAGAATACCCGCGTCGGTCTTGGTGAAACCCACACCCGTCAAATCGCTGTAGAGTCCGAGCCCGTTGGTGCCGCTGCCAATCGAGGGATTGGTGCCAAGCTGGATCGGGAAACCAATGAGATGAACTGCGGCCGACAGGTTGTCGATTCCGCCGCTGAGTCCGGTCGGAGTCGTGCCCAACATGGTGTAAACTCCGCTGCCGGTGAGGAACCGGATGCGGTCGAGCGTGGTGCCGGACGGGAGATCGTTGGTGACGGTGCCCGCAGCGGCGGAAGGGAAGTAGAGCTGGGTGCCGGTGGCGGGAACCAGGTTGATGTCCCAGTTTGCAGCGGTCGACCACAGCGAATCACCACCGCCATTCGTCCATTGGTAGATGAACGGAATCACGAGCAGCTTGCCGGTGCCCGTGATGCGGGCATCGGTATGGTCGGCGCCCGATCCCGGGGCACCCCAGGTGCCGGTGGCCTGCTCGACACCATCAAAAGTCAGCTTGGTGATTTGGTCGGTGCCGGTGAAGTTGAGATTCAATGTTGCTCCGGTGGCGACTTCCAAAGCGCCGCCGTCCGCGAGCAACGAGTTCGCAGCCAGGGAAAGCGTGCCACCGGTCACGGTAGTGCCGCCGGTGTAGGTGTTCGCCACGGAATAGGTGACCGTCCCGCCCGTCACCTTGACGGCGGTCGGGGCGACGGTGCCGTTCGTAATGCCGGTGGTCGTGACATTGATGGCGCCGGGACCGGCAAAGGTGACGGTGGAGGTGCCGGTGTTCGTGGACTTGATGCCGCCGGTGATGTTCAGCGCATTGCCTCCGGTGGTCGCCACCTGGGTGATGGTGGCGTTACCAGCGAGACCGATCGCACCGGAGAAGGTGGAAGTGTTGTCCGTGTTACCGCCGATGATATTGGTGCCGCTGGAAGGAGCAGGCCCGAAACTGATGGCATTGCTGAAGGTGAACGCGCCGTTCGTCAGCAGGCTGCCTCCGGCGGAAGCGGATCCGATCGCCACCGTCCCGAGACCCAGCGCGCCACTGGTGGTGCCGACATTGCTGACCCCAATCAGAATGGTGCCGCTGCTCAGCGTGGTGGAGCCGGTATAGGTGCTGGCGCCACTGAAAGTCCAGGTGCCCGTGCCGCCCTTGATGACCGAAAACACGTTCGTTCCCGTATTGGAAACCACGCCGGTCACCGCACCATCCCCCACCCCGGCGATGATGAACTGGCGGGTGCTGTCAGCAACACTGCTGCTGATCGAGCCGGAAAGAGTCAGCAGGCCGGCATCCGACTGAACGTTGATCCCGTTGCCGCCCGTTGCATTGAGCAGCAGGTTGCCGCTGAGCGTGTTGGTTCCGGAGATGTTCTGGATATGGGCACTACCACCGCCGGTGAATCCGGTGGCGGAGGAGAAAGTGAAGTTCTTGGTGAGGGTGTTGGTGCCGGTAAGTTGGAGCTGCAATGCCCCCGTCGCCGTTCCACCTTTCGGAATCGCCACCGCGGCACCGGATCCAAGAGCAGCGGCATTGGTGATGAGCAGATTGCCACCGCCACTGTTGATCGTGGTGGTGCCGCTGTAGGTATTGGTGCCGGAAAGAGTCAGCGTTCCGGCGCCCGTCTTGGTGAGAGCCAATGATCCGGTCGTGTTCTTGATGACGCCGGAGAACGTGCTGGTCGCATCGTTACCCCCTACGGTGAGCGTGGATGCCGCGGTATTGCTGGTTTTATCAATCGTGCCACTGCCACTCAGGCCGTTCACCGTTTCGTTGTATTGGTTGAGGTCGAAGGTGCCGTTCACAACAAGACCGCCCTTACCGGTGCCGTCCGGAATGACATTCGCCGCACCCAGTTGCAGGATGCCGGAGGTGACGGTGGTGTTTCCGGTGTAGGCGTTCGAGGTGGCGCTGAGGACCAGTTTTGCAGCCGTGTTCGAATTGTTGACAGTCAGACCGGTGACATTGCTTCCAACCTGAGCACTGATGGTCACGGAACCGGCCCCGGTTCCGGTCGAGACGCTGGTAAGAGTGCCGGTGTTGTTGATGGCACCCGTGCTGATGGTCATTGTGCCACCATTGGTGGCCATGACACGGAGGTTGTTCGTGCCCGTCACACCGCCACTCACGGTGGCGGCGCTGGCACCCACGGTATCGATCGTGAGATTGCCGGTCGTTCCGGAAGACAGCACGATCGGGTTTGCGACCGTGCGGGCACGCAGCAGGACATCAATGCTGCCGGAGCTATCCCCCATCGTCACCGTGGAGGTCGTCGCCCCGAACGGATTGACCGCATTGCTGGGGGAAATGATGGTGCCTCGCTTGAGGATGGTGCCGCCAGTGTAAGTGTTCGCGGTGGTCGAACCGATGTTCGTCGTTCCCGAGGCATTCAGAACGATGGCGACGGTTCCCGTCGTGCCACCATTGGAAATGACGCCGTTGAGGTTGACGCCGCTGTTGCCCGTCACGGTGAGAGTCACAGGGGTCGTGTTGCCGGAGTTCGACAACGTGTTGTTCAACGTCAGGTTGTTGCCGGTATTGATCGCCCAGGTCTGGCTGGCGGAGAGCAGGACTCCCACGTTCTGGCCAGCAGTGGCGGAACCAATGGTCACAGCACCTCCACCTGTATTGACCGTGATGCCTCCGGAGCCGATGGTCAGCGTCTGATTGGTGCCTCCACCCTGGATGCTGGTGGCTGCGGTGTTCGGAACCACCAATCCCAGCGCGGATTGGTTCGCTCCGAGGTTGATGGTTTGAGCTGTATTGACGCCGGTGATGTTGAAAGTCGCGGTATCATTCACTCCCGGCACGGCCGCCGGATCCGGAGTGGTCGCCGCGGAATCGCTGGACCAGGACGCTACGGCGTTCCATGAATTGCCAGTGACACCATCCCAATAAATGGTGTCCGCGTTCGCCTGATGCGTGATACACGCGAAACAGGCGACCGCCATGGCAAGAAGAGACGTGGAGGAAAATGCGAAGAATCTGGGTTTCATCGGGGCAATGCGGGGGCTTTGGGGAATTGCACGAAACTGTTTCACGCAGCGTCTGTTACCGGTAGTCGGCAATTCTACCGACCAACGGGATTCTTGTCCGGAAAGGCCCGGCATGATTGGGTGTATGGCGTGTTTCCCCGGCTCCTGATCGCTCTCCATTTCCTGCTTCTCGCGGCCTCGTCCCTCCGTGCCATGGAAAGCGTCCCGGTGGACATGCTGTACCGGAACTGGCGGACCCGCGAAGGACTCCCACAGGATCATATCCGGGTGATGGCAGGCACCCGCGACGGCTTCCTGTGGCTCGGCACCGATTCCGGTCTCGCCCGGTTCGATGGCGTGCGATTCAAGACCTTCGGCCTGCATGAAGGACTGGGCGCAGCCACGGTCCAATCGATGTATGAAGCACAGGACGGCTCGCTCTGGGTGGGAACCTTGGGAGGCGGTCTCAGCATGCTGCGCGAGGGAAAGCTCCAGCGCACCTACGGGAGCGCAGACGGCCTGCCTTCGACCACGGTGCTCACCGTGGCGGAGGACGACCAAGGACGCCTCGTGGTCTCCACTCGGGAAGGGCTGTCCCGATTGGAAGGCGGACGTTTCATTCCGTTTGATCCCCCGGGACGCAAGGACCGCCAGGCGGTGAAAAGCATGTTCCGCGATCATGAAGGAACACTCTGGGTCTGCGTCGCGAATCTCGAAATCTGGCGGTGGAAAGCCGGCCAGTGGGCGAAGGGCAGCGGTGGCGGCCCGGAGGTGGCGGTCGCGTTTTGTGAAGATCGGGAAAAACGGCTGTGGATCGGAGACTCGGAGCGACGTCTCTGGTGCCGCAATCCCGACGGATGGAAGAGCCATGTGCTGCCCCTCCCGGTGGGAGAGATCAACATGATCTCCTCCGCTCCGGACGGCACCATCTGGATCTCGATGGTACCGCCGCGGCGTCTATGGTTTTCAAGAGGGCAGAATCTTGGTCCCGAACACGGGCAGCGCGAAGTTCCTGGACATCGCGGAGACGGTGTTCGTCTCGCAGGACGGGCAATTGTGGGTGGGCTCCTCCACACGCGGCTTGTTCGCGCTGACACCACGCAAACTGCAACTCGGCGTAGTGGACGAAGCGACCTACGGACTCGGCGCGAACTTCATAGGTGCCCTCAGGGAGATCTCGCCCGGCCGCTTTCTGATCGGCAGCCAGGGACGCGGTTACTATCTGTGGCAGGATAACACCGCCACACCTGTTTCCACCGATCCCGAAAGTTCCCCTACCAGCTTCGGCAACGTGATGATCCGCACCCGCGCCGGCCGTCTTCTGATGGGAGGCACCGGTGGGGTTTACGAGTATCAGCATCAGACCGGCAAGCTCCTCCGGTTGAGCGGCCCTCCCCAGGCCCTGCCGGATGTCTGGCAGATGTGCGAGGGCTCCGGAATCGATCAATTGTGGGTCGGAACGGGCAGCGGTCTGCTCTATCGGATGTCAGGCAAAAAGCTGACGCACGCCGACTATGGCGGCGGCAGCGACCCGATCAAAGGCTTGGCATTGGATAACAAGGGAGCCCTATGGATCGGCACCCGTGGCAGCGGGCTCTATCGATGGAAGGATGATGAATCGAAGCACTTCGATTCATCACAGGGCCTTCCCTCTTCCGTGATCCGGGTTTTGATGGTCGATCGCACCGGCATCTTGTGGGTCGGCACGGCCGGAGGCGGCATCGCGGTGCTGAGAGGCGACCGTTTCGTTACGTTTTCCAGTCGGGAAGGGCTTCCGGACGACGTGATCTCACAGCTTGCAGTCGACGACTCCGGACGACTCTGGGTGGGAACCAACCGCGGACTGGCTGTCTTCACGAAATCCGAGACCGAAGCGATGAGATCGGGATCACCCGAAGAGCTGCATCCTCTGCTGATCACTCGCGCCGATGGACTGAGGTCGGAGGAGTTCACGATCGCTGAACCCTTCCGCACGAGCGACGGACGCATGGCGTTCGCAACTAATGACGGCTTCGCCCTGTTGAAACCAGAGGACTTCCAGAACGACTCGCGGACGCCCCCGGTTTATATCGAAGAGATATTGGCCAACAGCAAACCGATGGAACCGGTCAATGGGAAGCTGGAACTGCCACCCGGAATCGAGCGCCTCGAAATCCATTTTACCGGACTGCATTTCGGGGCGCCGGAGCGGCTGAGGTTTCGCAACCGTCTGGCGGGGCTGGAGGACAATTGGGGGGCGGCAGGCACCGAACGGCGGGTCGAATACCGGAACCTCGCTCCGGGGGACTATCAATTCGAGCTCTCAGGCACCACGGGCAATGGCTTGTGGAGCACCACACCCGCGGCGATCAAGATCAGCCTAGCACCGCATTTCTGGGAGACCGGATGGTTCCGGACACTGGTGGTGGTTTCTGCTCTCGCCCTCGTGGGATGGATTGTGAGACGCCGGGAACGAATGAAAGCCCGGCGGAAGATCGAAGCTCTCAAACGTGAACAAGCGGTGCAAACGGAGCGAGCCCGCATCGCCCGCGATCTGCATGACGATGTGGGGGCCAGCCTCACGCAGGTGGCTCTTCTAAGCGAGCTCGCCCAGGGCGATCTCACCACGCGTCCGGAACGCGCCAGCGCGCACATCAATGAGATCTTCACCACCGCCCAGGATGTGACCCGCTCACTGGACGAGATCGTATGGGCGGTGAATCCGGCCCACGATACCTTGGAGAGCTTCGCGACCTTCCTTGGCGCCTTCGTTCAGAACTACACGCGGTCCGCAGGCCTGACCGCCCGCTTGGACCTCCCCGCCTCTCTACCCGGTATTCCATTGTCTTCGGTGATCCGTCACCACGTCTATCTCGCAACCAAGGAAATCCTCCACAATGTGGTGAAGCATGCGTGGGCGACGGAGGTCCAACTTTCGCTATCTCTTCATCCCGGCTCCTTCCACCTGGTATTGGAAGACAACGGCCGCGGACTCAATGGCACCTCCACCCCTTCTCCCGGTGGTGCGGATGGTTTGCAAAATCTCCGCGAGCGCTTGCAGCAGATCGGTGGCACCTGTGTCTACGACAGCCAACCCGGCATGGGAACCCGCATCGAAATGGACGTCCCTCTCGAACACGCGCCCTAGTCGGCAGTTTTACCGACTAGCTTGAGCGCCCCGGTCAAAATTATCCTGCACACGTATTCCACCGAATGAAAACGGCCACCACACCGATCACAGTCGCCCTGGTCGAGGACGATCCGCGCATCCGGCGCAGCCTCACGACGATCCTGGCCCAGGAGGACGACATCCGCTGCGTGGGAGCCTTCCCCAGTGCGGAGGACGCGCTGATGGAGCTGCCGTCCCTCAAGCCCAAGGTGCTGCTGATGGACGTGAACCTGCCCGGCATGACCGGCGTGGACTGTGTCCGCCAGCTCTCCGGACGCGTCCCCGGCACCCAGATCCTGATGCTGACGGTGCATGAAGATGCCGATGTGATCTTCAATTCACTCGCAGCCGGGGCGAGCGGCTATCTGCTGAAACCCCCGCGTGCGGCCGAACTGATCGCGGCGGTTCGGGACGTGACCACCGGTGGCGCGCCGATGACCAGCCTGATTGCCCGCAAGGTGGTGCAGTCCTTCAATCACGGTCCGGCTCCTACCAATGAAGCGGAAGGTCTTTCACCACGTGAAACCGAGGTGCTCGATCGCCTGGCGAAAGGGTTCGCTTACAAGGAGATCGCTTCCGACCTCGGCATCAGCTACTCGACGGTACAGACGCATATCGAGCGGATCTACGAGAAGCTGCACGTGCACTCCCGTTCGCACGCGGTGATGAAATACCTGGGCATTAAATAACCCGACTTCTCTTCGTCCTGTAGGGACGGCTCATAAGAGCCTGGGGTGAAACCCCAGGTCTGCCCGGTTGGGAGGTCCGCGTCCTGTAGGGACGCATCATGCTGGGAACACACCGGATCTTCGTTGGCGCTCGAATTATTCTCACGCTCCACCCCACATGAGGTGTCCCTTCAGGACACGGATCACGTCAGCCATGAGACCTGGGGTTTCACCCCAGGCTCTTATGAGGCGTCCCTACAGGACGAAGAGGGTGCCGGATACGAGCCAGGAACATCAATGGAACATCGCGATCGTGCGGTCCAGGAACCAACACGATGAAAGTATGCCGAGGGCATAGATCGTCCCGATTCTCACGCCACGTGGGATCCGCACCTGCAACAGCTTGAGAGCTCCGGCGAGACTGAACCACGCCGCAACAAAGATCAGCTGGCCGATCTCCACTCCACAGTTGAAGAACAACAGGGCGGATGGAATTTCCGCAGTTGGCAGTCCGAGGGAATTCAGCGCACCCGCAAAGCCCAGTCCATGGACAAGGCCGAAGCCGAACGAAACGAGCCACGGCTTTTTCGCCGCAAGTGTCTCACGCCCACGCCATGCGTACACGTTCTCCACGGCGAGGAAGACGATGCTCATGGCCACAATGGTATCCACCAGCCCGGTCGGCAGGCGTAGTTGGCCGAGGACCGACATCGCCAGCGTGACACTATGAGCGAGCGTGAATGCGGTGATGGTCAGCACCAACCGGCGGGTCCCCTTCACAAGGAGCAGCAACCCGAGGACGAACAGCAGGTGATCGAATCCCCGTAGAATATGCCCCACCCCCAGCAGCACATAGCGCTTCGCGGTTTGGAAGGAATTCCCGGAACCTGCCTTGAGCATGCCCATATCGATCAATATCCCCTCCCCGCCACTCATGAAGAACTGCCGTGCCTGCGTGCCATTCTTCCAATACACGGTGAAGAGCACGCCATTGCGTTTCCATGGCAGCAGGATCTTGTCTTCGGAAGAGAGAGGACGATCTCCCGAAGTGAAGTTGAGCCCGATCGTTCCGGAGCCCGCACCTTCGGACTCTTCGTTCCACTGGCTGCCCTGGGGCAGGATCGGACGCCCCTGCGCCTCCGCGCTGCCGGGAGAAGCCATGTAGGAAAGCCGGTATTGATTCCCCTCGAATTCCTGCAGGTTCACGTTGTCGACACCGAGTTGATGCGCGCGCAGCGGCATCACCAGGGACGACAGGATCAGAGCGATCCAAGCGAGGCAGCAGCGACCCACGTTCATGGCTTCGCCGGGGTGGCCGGTGGCAGAACCACGCGGTAGGATTTCTTCATCTCCTCGACCTTCTGCGAAATGATCTCGGCCTCTTTGATCCCGGTCCACTTGCCGATCAAAGTGGGCCGCAACTCGGACATCGGCATGTCCATCTCCGGATCGGCGGACAGGACCTTCACGAAATGAACTCCCCGGTTCGAGGTGAAGGGACCGGACCACACACCCTTCTCGCACTTCATCAATGTCCCGGTGAATGCGGCACCGAACAAATGGTCGAGCTGGGTGCTGAAAGTGGGTGGCAGAGGATTCGCCAACCGCACGGCCGGATCGCTGAGCCCTTGGGGAGGAGTGCCGACACGGAGTTTTTCCAGCAAGCCCGCAGGGATGGATTTTTCGTCGGAGAACGAGACGTGCTCGAAGCTGATCTTGGCGGGATAGCGGTAGATGTCCGGGGTCTTGTTCCGCAGCTCCACCAGATCCGCCTCGCTCGGAGGGGGGACGATCGGGCGCAACGAGGTGCGCATCGTCTGGATCAACAGGCTCCGCACGCGGTTGTCCTGGATCAATCCGGTCTTCAACGCTTCCCGGTAGAGGATCTCACTCTCCACATATTCATCCGTGATCTTCCGCACGTCCTCCGGCGTGGCCGCGCGACCGAGAGCGGTCTCGTATTCCTTCACCATCCCATTGATGAGCTGGGGTGAGATCTTGACCTCGGGACGGACGAAGAAATGCCACGCCAAAAGCAAGAGCGCCGCGGCGGCGAGGAAATGCAAGAGCGGCTCCTTCAACAGAGCGGGCACCCCCCGGCGGACCGGGGTTGGGGGTGGATCAACAGACATCGGGAAGAGGAGGTTCGGGCAAGCAAGGCAAAACCAGCGTGGGAAAGCAACGGTCCTGTCACATACCCGCCGACACGAAGGCCACCGGAAAGCAACTTTCCGATGGCCCTACGGAATCCGGTTCAGTGCGGGATCTCGTTCGGTGCGGCCGCACGGATCGTACGGAAGCCGATCTGGCCATAGATGGTCTCACCGACCGGCGGGAAGGGATAACGGTGGGCGTTGGTCATGTCCGCCTCGTTGTTCCACCAGCTGCCGCCACGGGTCAGGCGGGTTTCACCCACATCCGGTCCCTTGGGATCAAAGAGCTTGGGCTTCTCGTAGTCCGAGTAGCGGTCCCAACACCATTCCCAGACGTTGCCGGACATGTCGTAGAGACCGAAGCCATTCGCCATATCCGGGCCGGGGACCTCCTGATGGCCATCGAAGTATCCCACCGGCGTACTGAGCGGATAGGGAGACTCCACATTGTCGATCGCCTGCTGGTATTGCCAGCCATTGGTGCGGCCCACCAGGGATTCATCCCCCCAGCTGTAGATCTTCCCTTCCAAGCCACCACGGGATGCACGCTCCCACTCGGCCTCGGTCGGCAGGCGGTAGCCATTGCCCGCCCAGTTCACATTGGCGGACACGAGATCCACCGTGCCGGATCGATAGACATTCGTGGTCGTGGCATCGGTGTAGTAGGCGGGCACGCGGCCTTCCATTTCGGAACGGGCGTTGCACCACTTCACCGCATCATACCAAGTGACCGCCGGCGCCGGATGATTGAGAGGCGGGCTGAAGGTCAGGTTGAGAGGGATGTCATAACCGTGGGCCTGTGCCCAGTTCACCACCGTCTGCCAGTCACCAAGCGTGACCTCGAACTTGTCCATGTAGAACGCGGAGACCTGGACCGGGTGCGCCGGCATCGCGGATTGCTCACCGCCATTGTCATCGCCCATGGTGAACGTGCCGGCCGGGATGAACTTCATCTCACGAACAAGGCTGCCGGGTTTCGGCTCCGGAGAGGTCGCGAGCGGATCCAGATCCAGCGCGGTGCCCGGAGCGAGATCCGCCTTCACCTTGTAGAAGAACCTGGCGGCTCCGGGAATCGTCACGTCCGCGGTGGTCAATGGCTCAACCGCCGGAATGCCATCGCGAACGAGCGTGAACGGAGTCTGGAGATCCGGAGACGACCAAATGCCATAGGTGCGGCCGGCAGCGCCGGGCCAGTTCAAGGTCAGGGTATTCGCCGTTGCTCTCTGAATGCCTTTCACACCAAAGGTCTTGGAGGGATCAAGGTCATCCATCCCTGCAATGAACTCTTCCGCCGCAGTCTTGCCATCGCCATCGGCATCGGCCAGCTCGGCGGCGGAGTAGTCACCACCCACGACCTTGCCGTGGCGATCCAGCCACCACCTCGGCGTGCCACCGGGAGCCGCAGACGCCTTGAAGTCCGCAGCGATGGTGCGCGGTTGATCGAGCGTGAGGGTGATGTCTTGCGAAGACGGAGTGCCGGTCACATCCCCGCGCCAGGCGGCGAAACCGAAATCGGTCGCAGGCTGGGCATGCAGGGTGACGGTCGTGCCCAAGGTATGCCATCCACCTGCGTTGGTCGGCAGGATGGAGCCCTCCGAACCACCGGCCACTTCCAGCACCACCTGCGGGCTCCAGCTCCAGGTGAGCGTCGTATCCGCGGTGATGGTGAAGCTGCCTTCGGTGGTATCGCCCGAGGAGCCATTGCCCAGCGTCCAACCCGTCGGCACGAAGCGGGTGCGGCCATTCTCAACCGGCTGGGCCGAGAAGCTGACCTGCGAGCCATGTGGGAAGGAATAGGAACCCGGCACCGGCAGCGTATTGGCCTGATCCGAAACCACCGTGAGCGTGTGGTAGCCGGTGGCGAAATTCGCGACCAGCGGCCCCACCGCACGGCTCATGCTGGAGATGGTGAAGACATTGCCCGTGGCCGTGCCCGCAACCGTATCGCCGCTCCACGAGGTGAAGGCCGCGCCTGGCCCGGCGGTGGCGGTCACCTGCACACTGGTTCCTCCATCCACCCACGAGCCGTTGCCCGTTACGGTGCCGGGTCCATTGACGTCGGTCTGGAGAAGATACTGGGCCTTCCATTGCCAGGTGAACGTGAAGTCTCCGGTCACCGTGATTTCAGCGCTGTTGCCGCTGCCGGATTGAACCACGCCACCGCTGGTGCTCCACCCGGTGCAGACATGGCGGACACCTCCGTCCGTGTAGTCCTGCGCGGAGAAACTCGCCACCGTTCCCTGCTCGAAGGGATAGCTGGCGGGTGTGGGAGTCACGCCCGGATAGTCGGAAACGACCACGACGTTGTAGGTCGGCACCAGCGGGGTGAACTCGGCGGTGACCGGACCACGACCACGCGTCATCGGCACCGTGATCGAGCTGCCATCGATCGTGCACCCGGCGATGTCACCGCTCCAGCGCAGGAACGCAGCGCCACCATCCGGCTGGGCGAGAATGGTCACATTGGCACCAGCAGCCTGGTAGCCGCTGTTCACACTGACGATGCCGCGGCCGGTGGCCTGGGTATCGAGGTAGTATTCCGTCGTCCAGTTCCACGTGAGCGTGGCATCACCCGCCATGGTGAAGGATGCCGTCTTGCCGGAACCCGCGCCGGTCTGACCGCCGGTGAGCGTCCATCCCGTGCACTTGTAGCGGGTCGTTCCCACAACGTTGTCCGTGGCACTCGCCACCACCGGCGTGCCTTCCTCGATGCTCGCCGTGCCGACGGCCGGAGAAACGGTGGGTTGGGCGGAAACGATCGTGAGGTTGTGGTTGAAGCGCGTGTCGAAGTCCGTGATCAGCATGAACTCGCCACCGTTCTTGTCGGTGAGGTCGAGCATGCCGGTATTATCCGAAGTGAGCTGGGCGGACGGACTGCTGGTATTCGACATGTAGCGCCCGAGGTGCGGCGAGTAGGTCGTGTTGTAGATCTGATTCTGCGCGGGGCGGAATTCCATGATGCGCAGGAAGCCGTTGCCACCATTCGGAAGCGTCTGGTAGTCGGCGATGACCTGATGGACGGTCTTGCCCGCAGCGTTGGTATCATCGACGTTGTACTGCGCGAAGTTGTGGCCGCAGATCACCATGTAGACCTGGTTGAATGGCTTCACCAAGGTGTTCCAGATATCGGTGACGGTATTGCGGTCCGGCCCGACGCTGATATAGCCGGTGGACCAGTTCACGCGACCGCGCTGGCCGGTGCCGCTGCCCGAGGAGCTCGATGCACCGGTCTCTGCAAGATAGTCGTGGGTGGTGAGGAAGGTGACAGTGCGTGGATGCTGGCTGAGCACCGTGGCGGCCCATGCCATGTCGGAGTCCGGGCAATCGCAGTCGATGTGGAGGAACATGTAGTCCCGGCCGTTCACCGTGATCACCTGATAGGAGCTGTAGCCGCGCGGGGACGCTCCTTGATACCAATCGTAAACCTGGCTGGTCGCCGGATCGACCCAGCGCGAATGAGTGGGCCCGAAGCGGTCGAGATAGTGGGTCGAGCCGTTAGCCAGGTCGTGGTTGCCGGTGCAGACGCCATACGGAAGCTTGGTGTCCAGCTTGCCCATGGCAGCGGTGGCAATGGTCCACTGTCCGGTGTTGGTCGCACTGTCGACAATGTCCCCGAGGTGGGTGAGGAATTTGATGTTGAGCGTCTCCTTGTTATCGACCACCCACTGGGTCTGCTTGTCGTAAATGCCCAGCGGGCTGTTTGCGGTGGTGCAGTAGTTCTGCGTGTCCGGCAGGCCGACGACGGTGAAGTTTTCCACCGTCGCGAAATTGGCGGTGATGGTGGCGTAAGCGCGGTCCACGGGAACCACGATGCTCTTGCCCCCCATGGTGCAGCCGGATGTATCGCCACTCCAACCGGCGAAGTAGTAACCGGTGGCCGGCGTCGCGGTGATCTGGATCGGGCGGTTCGCCTCGAACCAGCCACTGGAAGCGGAAATCGTGCCGTTGCCACTGGTGGCCAGCTCGACCCGGTATTCCGTCTGCCACAGCCAGGTGAGGGTCGAATCACGCGTAAGCGTCATCGACATCGAAGCCGTGGTTCCGCTGTGCGGGCCGTCCCCCACCATCGACCAGCCGATGCAGTGATAGCGGGAAGTCGCGGTCGCTTCATCCGCCACGCTGTTGCTCAAGGCGGTGCCGCGGGCGTGCGGATAAGTTCCAGCCTCCGGAGTCGGCGTGCCATGGGCGGAAACAACCGTGAGCACCGGATCCGCGAAGGGATTGGTGACGGTGACATTGAAAGTGATCGTATCGCTGGACCAACCGTCCGAAACGCGGACCACAAAGGAATCCAAGCCCGAGAAGCCATTGGCCGGGGTATAGGTCACACCCGCGGAGGTATTGGCGCCGGTGATGTCCACAGTGCCGCTGGTGGCGGCGGAAGAAACACTCCACGACAGGGCTTCATTATCCGCATCGCTGGCATGGACGGTGGCGGAGACCGCTCCGCCGTTCTTGGTGGCATTGAGGGTGTAGGTTTCGCCTTCGGTGATGACCGGAGCGCTGTTCGGCGCGACGGGGGTGACACCATCCGCAGCAGCCACCGAGCTATCTCCCAACACCAGCACTTCCCCGACGGTCAGCGCACGACCCCAAACCGCGAGAGTGGTGACATCCATCACATCATCACCGCCGTTGTCGTCGGCAAAGGCGAGGAAGCCCGCCGGATCCAGAGCGTAGCTGTCATCGACCACGCCCGCATTGCCATCATACCAAAGTGTGCCGTTCACGTAGATGCTGCGGTCGGTGCCATTCTTCACCACCATCACCACCCGATACCAATTGCTGGCCGCAGTGGATTGGGACGAGAAACCGCCCAGTCCCGTGTGTCCCACCTTGCCGGTGGTGTCCACCGTCAACTCGGCGTCATCGGTGTTCGCGAGCGTGGTTTGATAGAGAGACTTGGTCGTCCCGGCATTGGGATACTTCACGTCCCACAGCACCGAGTATTCGTTGACCTTGCTGCCGCCACCATTGGCAGCGATGCCATGAGGCACGAGATAATTGCTGCCGGCGGCAATCTCGATGGCTCCGTCTCCAGCCGCACGTCCGGCGACAGAAGAGAAACCCGCACCATTGCGAACGAGACGATTGTTGCCCACCGTCGGAGCCTCGGGACGGGTCGGTTCATCGAACTGCCAGAGAGCATAGGGAGCGGGCTTGGGAGGCATGGCCACATCCATCGGCGTGCCGGCGTTCCCCAGCAGCGTGATCTGATTGTCCGAAAGCACGCCATTGAACGATGCCATGGAGGAGACATCGATCGCGCCGTCTTCGCCATCATCGTCTGCGAAGGCAAGGATCTGACCGAGGAGACCGAAGCGGGTTTCATCCAGCGTGCCCGCGGAACCGCTGAGCACCTTCACGCCATCCACCCAGATGTTGCGGCCGCTGCCGTTGTTCACGGTCAGTACGACACGGTGCCAGGCATTCGTGGAAACAGCGGAAGCGGAATAGCCTCCGTAGGGAGCGCTGCCACCGATGTTGTTGGTGGTATTGATGAACAGATCACCATCGTCATTGTTGGCGACCGTGGTCTGGAGGAGGTTCTTGTAGATCGCGGCGCTGGCGGTCGGGATCTTGATGTCCCACACCAGCGAGTATTGGTTCGCACGCTTGGCGGAAGCGCTGCCATTCGGTTGCACACCGTGGGTCACCTTGTAATAGCTGCCCTTGGCCACTTCCACAGCACCATCCGCACCGTCGATGCCAGCCACCGTGGTGAAACCGGTCCCGGTCGGCTCCAGATCGAAACCGATCGTCGCCTGATTGCGGTTCACCGAGTTGTTGAATTCCCACAAACCTGTCAGGCGGGGAACCGTGGATGATTCCGAAACCACCACATACACGGTGGTAAAGGTGCTATCCGTTCCGTCAGTCACCCGCACCACGAACGAATCCGTACCCGTGTAGCCTGCAGCTGGAGTGTAGGAGAGCGGGCAGGTGGCATTGCTGCTCGTGACCTGGGCCGTGCCGTGCGTGGGAGGAGTGGTCACACTCCAAGTGATGGCATCCCCATTCGCATCCGAGCCGTTGAGAGTGGTGGTGACCGCCGCGCCGTCCTTGACGGCATCGAGCGAGGTGGTAGCTCCCTGAGCGATGACAGGCGCGTTGTTGGGTGGCGGCGTGGTGGAAACGGCTGTGCCGGGCAGACCCAGCGTGGCGGCTTCCGTGGCAGTCATCGCGCCATCCCAGATCGCCACCGCGCCGATATTAAGCGGATAGTTTTCCCCATCATTGTCGCCGAAAAGCAGGATCGATGGCCTCAAGGCAAGATGCCCGTCCACCGAGCTGGCCGTGTGGGTCTTGAACAAAGCGCCATCGACGTAGCTGACAATGCTGTTACCGGCATCCACCGAGATCACCACGCGGTGCCACTTGCCGGGAGAGAGCGTGGAACTGGAGTAGGTGATGTCCGCGATGCCGATGGTTTCCGCGGTGCTCGCGTTCTTGATGAAAAAATCGCCGTCGTCCGTATTCGCAGAGTTCGCCTGATAGAAACAACGCCACTTGGCGCGGCTCGCACTGGGCGAGAACACGTCGAACATCAACGTGTATTTGTTCACATAGGTGGCACCACCGCTGGGAGCGATGCCGTGGGTGAGCTTGAGGCGGTTGGCCGCGCCTTGGACCGTCGTGATCGTCCCGTTGAGCGTGGTGACGGGTGTGGGCGTGGCATCATCCGCAAGCGTGGCATTGTAGGCCGGAGCCGTGCCTTCGATCACCAGATTCGGAGCAGCAGCCCCACCTAAGGTGACACCGGAGAACGCACCTCCGGAGGCAGCGCTTGCGAATTCCCAATACCCCTTCAAGGTGGCGGCATGGGAAAGACCCGCAGCCGTGAAAAGCGTGGCTGCGGATAAAAGAGGACGGAACAGGGCGTGGCGGAACATGACGAGGGCGCGGGAGCGGGGAGACTACCCTAGCATCCTCATCTAAAGCCGTCCGTGACGACAATGGCGACACGGCAAGAGTCATTGAGGGAATCGCAACCGGCTTGCCCCATCTCCGTCACCCGGAAAAGCTGGACACGATTGTGACGCGCAGCCCCTATCCCGGAAATCACGCCGTGAACCCTTCCCTCCACCCCACCCAACGCGCGGCCGTCCCCGCCATCTTGATCCTATTGGCGCTCGCCTGCCCCGCCCACGCGCACGCCGCCCACGGAGAGGCCGCTGGCTTCAGCGCCGGCTTCGGACACCCATGGTCCGGTTGGGATCATATCCTGGCCATGATCGCAGTGGGCCTATGGGGCGCGCAATTGAAGAAGCCCGCCGTGTGGGTGCTGCCGGTGGCGTTCCCGCTGGTCATGGCTTTCGGCGGCTTCCTCGGTTTGATCGGCACACCACTGCCGGGAACGGAGATCGGCATCGCGCTTTCCGCCATTCTTCTGGGCGCGGCGGTGGCATTCGAGATCCGCCCTCCTCTCTGGGTGGCCGCACTGCTCGTGGGGATCTTCGGTCTCTTCCACGGTCATGCGCACGGCACGGAACTGCCCGAGGGACAGAATGGACTGCTCTATAGCCTTGGCTTCGTGATCGCCACCGGCTGCCTGCACGGTGTAGGCATCGCGATTGGAGTGATTCACAAATGGAAGGGCGGACAAATCGCCCTTCGTGTCGCCGGGGTGGTCATCGCCCTCGCCGGTTGCTGGTTCGCCAAGGAAGCTCTGGCATGAAGCGCTCGCCCTTGATTCCTGCAGCGCTCCTCTCGGTGTTTGGCACGGGAGCCGTTCAGGCGCACGTGATCACCACCGGTCTGGGGCCGCTCTACGATGGAGCCACTCATCTCGCGCTGTCTCCGGAAGACTGCGTGCCTCTGATCGCGGTCGGGCTGTTCTCCGGACTGCGCGGACCGGATGCGGCGAGGCGCGCGTTTTTCGTCCTCCCCATCGCCTGGCTGGCGGGCGGATGGCTGGGCCTGCACTCGGGAACCGCCCCATCATTCCCCATTGCTGCGGCATCGTTCCTCATGCTCGGGCTTCTGATCGCCACCGATTGCAAGCTGAAGCCCGCGTGGACCGCGATGCTGGCTGGCATCATTGCCGCAACCCATGCATGGCTCGATGGCGCTGCCGTTCGCGCGGAGGGCGGAGAAAGCCTCGGCACGGTCGGCGGCGCGATCACCGCCACCGCCATCTTTCTTCTCTCCGCAGGTTTGGTGCTCGCGCTGAAGCCCGCGTGGACCCGGATCGCGATCCGGGTGCTGGGAAGCTGGATCGCCGCCACCGGCCTGCTGATGGCCGGTTGGTGGATCCACTCGGCAAAGCCGCGTCAGGGAGCGGTCAAGTCTTCGATCTTCTTGCGCGCTTTGGCAGCCTCTTCAGCCAAACCGGCCTTGTCCGCCGCAGCCGCAAGCCCCTTCAACGAAGCGAGATCATTCGGGAAGGATTTGAGCGCTTCATTGTAGGATTCCACCGCATCCGCCGCCTTGCCGGACGCGAACTGATAAGCTGCGACACGGGAGACCATCGGCGTGAGGACGGCGGGAGGCAGCATCATCGTGGCCCGGGATTGGCGGTCGGCAGCCGACCGGAACCAGTTGTAGGCGGAGCCTTGACCCGCCTTCGGACCCGCGAGAGCGATGTCACCCCGCAGCTCACTGGCCAGCACTTCCAACGCGCGGAAGGAACGGGTCCAATACGAACGCTCGCCGGAGAGCTTCGAAACCTGCTGGATCTGGGTGAAGGATTCACCGTGATGACTCAGGGCTGCAGCCACATTATTCGCCTCGCCGATCTTGCCCTCATCCAGCAAACGCAGTCCCTCGAGATCGAGCCGCAGGCCATCCACATACCAGCGGACCAACGACCGGTCCGCATACGGGGTCATGTCGGCCACCTTCGGCAGAGAGGCGAGGGCCTTGGCCGCATTTCCCTTTTCCCGGCGGCTCATCAGCAGTCGTGCGGGCAGGGTCTTCGCCTCCCACAGCAGCACGCGGCCACCCGACGATGCAGCCCGCTCGACCGGCACCTTCTTCGCAGCCAGCGAGGTCGCAGCTGCAAGAGCCGTATCGAAGTCACCCTTTGAGGCCAGCGCGACGGTGCGATAGCATTCCGCGATAACCCAACCGGGGCAATCGAGCGCGGTCACCTTGTTCGACGTCATCCACGCCTCATACAATGCCGAAGCACGGGCGAACGCGGTGGCCGCCTTGCCGTGATTGCCATTACGCCATTCATAGTGGCCGAGAAGCTGGAAATACGGCGGGTAGTCCGGCGCCAGCTCACACAGCTTCCGCGCCAGTGGCAGGGATGGCTCCAGATCCGGAGCCTCGGCACGGATGGTCAGCAGCGCGTTCAACAGCACGGTGCTGTCCGGATAGCGGGCAAGCAGGTCCTCCAGCATCTTCTCCGCGCGTTCCTGATCTTCGGTCGCCTTGTCGAATTCATCGTATCCTCCACGACCGAAGAGCGCCGCGAACATCTTCGCCTGAACATCGTTGGGGAACCGCTCGGACAGCTTCCGGAAAGCATCAGCGGCAGAGCCCGGACCTTCCTTGAAATATTGGATCAGGCCGAAGGCATAGCCGCGCTCAAGCTCATTCCCCGCACCCTGGTCCACGAGTGTGAGCATGCGATCGAGAGCCGCATCGCGCTGCTGCACGGTCTCCGGAGCCGGGGCGATGAGCGCCACCACCATGCCCCAATGGGCGAGCAGGCAGTTCGGATCGCGTTTGGCAGCGGCGGCGAAATGGCGGGCGGCTTCGAACTCCCAGCCGCCGTGCAGATGATCGAGCCCCTCCACCACATGCGCCTGGGTCTCCTCATCCAGCGCCGTGACGGCCATTTTCAAGCCACCTTGGAAGCCATTCAGAGCCGGAGCTGGCAGCGCGGCGACGGCGGCTGGAATCATGTCGTCGACGGTCGGGGCAACATGCTTCGGCTGCTCCCCGGGAGCTCCAGCCGGAGCCGGATGGTCGGACGCCACATTTCCGGCCGATGCCGGTTGTTTCTCAGAGGCCGCCTTCTCAGCACCGACCGCCAGGACCGGCACCAGCAGGAAAGTCGAAATCCAACGGATCATGGGCGGACGATGCCGCCCCTCCGGACGCCGGTCCAACAAAATGACGCTGGAACGGAGCGCGCCCGTCGTTAGATTCCACGGCATGAAGCTCGGCGTCATCGGATGTGGCAAAATGGGCACGGCCTTGGTCCAAGGAGCCGTGAAAGCGGGAGCGGTGACTGCCGGAGACATCACCGGCTGTGACCCGATCGCGGCAGCCCTGGAGGCATTCACCCAGGCAACTGGTGCGAAAACCGCCGCCGACGCCGCCGAAATCGGCGCGACCTGCGACACCATCCTGCTGGCGACGAAGCCCCATGACATCGCCGGGGCCATCAAGCTGGCGGCCGAGGGTGCAAACGGCCAACCACGGCTCATCATTTCCATCGCAGCGGGTCTTACCCTCACCACCCTTGAGGACAGCGCTCCGGACAATTTCCGGGTCATCCGCACCATGCCAAACACCCCGGCGATGGTCGGCCAGGGTGCCACCGCCTTCTGCCGGGGCACCCACGCCACAGCCGAGGACGCGGCGCTGGCCCTGCGGATTTTGAGTTCGGTTGGCCATGCCGTCGAAGTGCCGGAGCGCCTGATCAATGCGGTCACCGGTGTCTCCGGCAGCGGCCCAGCCTACATCTATCTGATTATCGAAGCCCTCGCGGACGGCGGTGTGAAGGCGGGGCTCGGCCGCGCCGATGCGATCCAACTGGCCGCCCAGACCGTGCTGGGAGCCGCTACCATGGTGATGGAGACCGGCCTGCACCCGGCGGTGCTCAAGGACATGGTCACCTCCCCCGGAGGCACCACCATCGCCGCCCTGGCCGAACTGGAGAAACATGGCGTCCGGGCCGCGATGATCGGAGCTGTGGATGCCGCGGTGCGCCGCGCCGACGAACTCGGCGGGTCCTAACCGGACTCCTGATAGGATTTCGCTTTTCCGTCCTCCTTCCCCGTTCCTATTGTCCCACCATGTCCCCGAGGTCATTGATCGCGCTCGCCGGCGCCTCCGCCCTGCTTGTTTCCTGCGGTAACAAAAACGACGGGCCGCCGCTCGCCTCACACGCCCCGAAGTCCAACAGCGAAAGCGAAGGCCTCTATTGGCAGGCGAAAAAAGCCGATGATTCCGGCGACCGGGACAAAGCCATCAAGCTCTACGCCGAGTCCGCGGATCGTTCCCCCTACTCCCAGAACTCCGCCCAGGCCCGCTACCGCCAGGCCCAGCTCCTCGAGCAGAAGGGCGATCTGGTCAATGCCTTCCAAGCCTACGAGAAGTTCGTGACCGGCTACCAAGGTAGCGGCCTCTACAGCAAGGCTCTCGAACGCCAGGTCGTCATCGCCGACTCCGCCGCCAACGGCGTGATCAAAACCAGCTTCCTCGGTCTGAAATCCGGCCTTTCCCGCGAAAAGGTCGTCGAGATGTTGGAGAAGGTCCGCGACAACGCGCCGAAGTCCCCCACCGCCGCCCACGCCCAATTCAGCCTCGGCCAGCTTTACGAAAAGCAGAAGAAGGACAAGGAGGCCGTGGAAGCCTACAAGAAGGTCGTCAGCGACTACCCGGATCGCCCGGAAGCGCCTGAAGCCCAGTTCCGCATCGCCCAAGTCTATATCAACCAGGCCCAGCGCGGGAACCAGAACCAGGCCACCATCAATCTCGCCCGCGAGGCGCTGCAGGACTATCTGAACCAGTACCCGAACCACCGCCGCACTGGCGAAGCCCGGCAGCTGATGGCGGATCTCGGCGGTCGCAGCGTGCAACGCTCCTTCGACATCGCGGAATTCTATCTCAAGACCAAGGAATATGAATCCGCGAAGGTTTACTACCGCGAGGTGGTGAAGCGTGCGGGCAACAACTCCCTGGGGCAGAAGGCCAAGAGCCGTCTCGCCGAACTCGGCGAGCACTGATACCCCGCCTCAACCCCGGACTCCGACCCTGATCATGATGCGCGCTCTCGCCGTTCTCGCCGCCGCTGCCCTCACTTCCTGCGCCGGCTACCAGCTTGGCGGCGTGAAGCCCGCTTCGCTCGCCCGGATCAAGACGATCCAGGTGCCGATGTTCAAAAACGATACCCAGCACCCGCGCGCCGAAACCATCGCCACCTCCGCAGTGGCCAGCGCGCTGGCCCAGGACGGCACCTACAAGATCTCCACCCTCGACAAGGCGGACGCCATCCTCGAGGCCCGGATCCGCCGCATCGACTACACCCAGATCCGCGGTGAACGCCTCGACACCCTGCGCCCTCTGGAACTCCAGAACACCGTGAGCATCAGCTGGACACTCATGGATGCCAAGAATCCGGGCAAGGTTCTGGCGGAAGGCATCGCCGTCGGCTCCAGCCAGTTCTTCGTGGACGCGAACCTCCAGACCTCCCGGAACAACGCCCTCCCGGATGCCATGGAACGCGCTGCGGACAATCTCGTCTCCCGCCTCGCCAACGGCTACTGAGCCGCACTGATGGATCAGCCCGAAAGCTCCTCAGCACCCGCCGCCAACCCAACCGGGCATGGCCGCGTGATCCTGGTGCCGACCCCCATCGGCAATCGGGACGACCTGACCCTGCGCGCCTTGGAGGTCCTGAAGACCGCCGATCGCATCGCCTGTGAGGACACCCGCCACTCCGCGCCGCTCCTCCAGCATCACGGCATCGCCTTCAAGCCGCTGGTTTCGCTCCACGAGCACAATGAGATCCGCCGCATTCCCGAACTGATCGCCGCGGCCCAAGGCGGGGAAACGATCGCCGTAGTGACGGACGCCGGGATGCCGGGCGTCTCCGATCCCGGCTACCGGCTGGTTCACGCCTGCATCGAGGCAGGAGTGCCGTTCGAGGTGCTGCCCGGCCCCTCCGCCGTGCTCACCGCCCTCATCGGCTCCGGTATGCCCTGCCATGCCTTCCGCTTCGGCGGCTTCCTTCCGGTCAAATCCGGCCGCCGCCGCCAGGCGCTGGAGGATGCCCTCGCCTCGGGAGAGACCGCCATTTTCTTCGAATCCCCGCACCGCCTCGCCGGTACTTTGGAGCTGCTCGCTTCGTTTTCTCCGAACGCCACTGTCTGCGTCGCCCGGGAGTTGACGAAGAAATTCGAGACTTACCATCGTGGGACCGCCGCCGAATTGTCGGCCCACTTTGCAAATCACCCGCCGAAGGGGGAAATCGTGTTCCTCCTGCACGGCCCCGCCTAACCGTTTGGTAAGCTATTGGACCTTGACGTTAGGGGCGGTGGCCGGGTCTTATGCGGCAACTCCCACAAGCATGTCGTCTTCCCACAGTTCCGGTTTGCAACGCGCGGCCCGTTCCGCCCGCATGGTCCTGCCCCTGACCTTCGCGGCCGCGGCTCTTTCTACCACCGCCCTGCACGCCCAGGACTTCGAGGGCAAGACCATCAGCGAGGTTGCCATCCGCTACATCGGCCCCAAGAACGTCGATGAAGCCCGCATCCGCAACTCGATGTCCTCCGCCGCCGGCCAGCAGTACCGCACGGAGAAAATCGACAGCGACATCAAGTCCCTCTACGGCTCCGGCCTCGTGGAGGACGTGCGCTTCCTCGCCGAGCCCCAGGGCGACCGCGTCAAGCTCATCGCCGAAGTCCGCACCCGCTCCACCGTCAGCGGCGTGGGCTTCGTGGGCAACAGCACCTTCTCCGACGCCAAACTCGCCAAGGAAACCAAGCTCAAGTCCGGCGGCATCCTCAGCGATGCCGCCATCGTGGACGCCAAGCGCAACCTCGAGAAATACTACCAGGGCTACGGCTATCCGGACGTCTCGATCTCCTACCGCACCCAGCCGAGCGCCGGTGGCGCCGACCTGATCTTCGTCATCGACGAGGGCACCAAGAACGAGATCCACAAGATCCGCTTCGAGGGCAACACCGTCTTCACCGATGCCGAGCTGCGCAAGAACATGAAGACCAAGCCGAAGGGTCTTCTCTCGTTCCTCACCAAGTCCGGCCGCTTTGAAACCGGCAAGCTCGACGAGGATGTCGAGTCCGTCCTCGATTTCTACCGCAGCCACGGCTACCTCCGCGTCAGCAGCCCGGGCGTCCGCCGCGACCCCGCCGGCAATGGCAAGGTGGACATCGTCATCCCGATCGTGGAAGGCGACAAGTACACCGTGGCAGGCGTCGGCTTCGGCCACATGACGGTCTTCAAGCCCGAGGAACTCTACCCGGCGCTGACCCTCAACGGCGGTGACGCGTATTCCTCCAAGAAGATGCGCGCGGACATCACCATGATCCGCAGCTACTACGGCTCCCGTGGTTATGCGGATGCCACCGTCGTCCCGGACATCAGCGATGCCGGCCCGAACCAGGTGAAGATCATCTACCGTGTCACCGAAGGTGGCCGCTTCCGCGTGGGCGATGTCCACATCGAAGGCAACACCAAGACCAAGGACAAGGTCATCCGCCGCGAGGTCCCGCTCAAGCCGGGCCAGTGGTTCAACTCCGTGGACCTCGATGTGACCAAGGCCCGCCTGCAGAACCTCCAGTATTTCTCCGATGTGCAGGCCACCGGCGTTCCCGGAGCCTCCGGCTACCGCGATGTGAACATCCTCGTCGAGGAGAAGAAGACGGGTTCGGTCGGCGTTGGCGTCGGCTTCAGCTCGATCGACAGCGTCGTCGGCTTCATCAACCTGGAGCAGACCAACTTCGACCTCTTTAACCCGTGGAGTTTCACCGGTGGCGGCCAGCGCTTCGGCATGAACCTCCGCCTCGGCAGCACCCGCACCGACTTCAGCCTCTCGCTCGTGGAGCCGTGGTTCATGGACCGCCAGCTCTCCCTCGGTGGTGAGTTGTTCTACCGCGACTCGAACTACTACAGCGACTACTACGACCAGAAGAACGTCGGCGCCTCGGTCTTCCTCCGCCGCCCGCTCGGTGAGAAGGGCGCGGTGAAGCTGGAATACAAGCTCGAGCAGGTCTCCATCGATCTCGACCCGGCTGTGACCGTGCTTTCCAACAAGTCCGTGCTCGCCGGTGGTCCGCCATCCGAACTCCTGCAGGAAGACGGCGACTTCATCCGCAGCGCCCTGACCGCAGAATACGTCTATGACAGCCGCGACAGCAACCTCCTCGCCCGCAGCGGTGAGAAGCTCAGCGCCAGCGTGACCGTGACCGGCCTCGGCGGCGACGTGGACATCGTCTCCACCTCCTTCCAAGGCCAGAAATACTGGAACCTGTGGGGTGACAGCATTCTCTCGCTCAACGGTGAAATCGCCTTCGCCGACGCTCTCAGCGGCAACGTGCCGATCTTCGACCGCATGTTCCTCGGTGGTGGCCGCACCCTGCGCGGCTTCGACTTCCGCGACGTGGGTCCTCGCGACGTCGCCACCGGCGAGGTCATTGGTGGCCGCTCGCTCGCCTACATTGACACCGAATACACCATTCCGATCATCGAGAACGTTCGCGCTGCGGTGTTCTACGACATGGGCTTCGTGAATGCCGGCTCATGGGATCTGGACCCGAGCGACCTCTACAGCGACGTGGGTATCGGTATCCGCCTCAAGCTGCCGATCAGCCCGCTGCCGCTGGCCCTCGATTACGCCATCCCGCTCCAGGTGCCGGACCAGAAGGCTGACAATGGCGGCCAGTTCAACTTCTCGCTTCAGTACCAGGTACCTGAAGCCGCTTCTCCACAAAGCCGGTTCCCTCGCGGGAACCGGCTTTTTTGTTGGCCCGGGAGCGATGCGGTGGTTTTTCTTCCGCAATGGCGAGAAGTCTCCTCCTACTCCTGCCCTGTCTTCTGTTCAGCTCCATCGGCATCGCGAAGCCGCTGAAGCCGGACGTCGTCAAGTTGATCGACCCCGATACTCAGGAGACGGAGATCCGCCGGCTGCTGGATGCATCCAAAAGCAACGCCCTCACCTCCTACCGCCTCCACTGGAGCCCCCAATTTCACGAAGCCCCGCCCCTCATCGTTCTTGCAGCAGACAATGGATGGTCCCGGATTTCCTCCTCTTACGAGGACTATCCTCCGGTGGAAAATCCAGCGGAGCTCTTTGGTGAAGACCGGGTGGCGGGCAAGATTCCCGGATTGAGCCGCCCCAGCCTGGCTCCCCTAAACAACGTCCGCGTGCATGTTTTCGACCGTCAGGGAAACACTCCTGCCGCTTGGCAAGACCGCGGCTTCGGCGTCAGCGGCTATCTCTGCGATTTCAACAACGACGACACCCTCGATCTGGCGGAAGTGGAAGACCAAAGCCTCACTATCAAGGGCCGCGAGCATGAAGTATCGCTCGTGACCATCACCACGATCGAAGCCAAACCACGGGTGCTCGGACAGATCGTCTTCAACTGCCGTCCCAGTGATGCGGAGGGCGAAGACGACTGGACGGTGTCCTGCGAACATCTCGATCAGGAAGGATCGCCCGTGCTTTCCTTCGGACCATCCGGCGGTCGCAACGAGCGCGAACACCATCAATTTCTGGTGCATTGGGATTCACAGAAAAAGGAATTCGCGATTCTCCAGACACCGGAAGATGAGCCTTCCCGCCGCCATCTGCGGCTTCTTGACTCCAAGGAGTCTATCGACTCGTTCGCCAAGGGAGAGGGGCTAGGCTATCCGGTCAGACCCTCATGGGAACAACGGGAGAAACTCCCCACTCCCCAGAAGCCTTACGAGTTCTGCTCCCTTAAGGACTCGTCCGACCAGGAATTGCTCTCTTTTTTCAAAGGCAAACCGCGCAACGACGACCGCTTCGAGCGCGGCTCGCCTCTGTCTGTTCCCGAGAATTTCTGGAACCTCGACCCGAAGGAGGCAGCTCTCGCCCTCGTCAAAGCCAACCGCGATTCCACCCAACGTTTCCGCTGGCAACTGGCTGTGGACGCCCGCCCACCCGCGGCTCCACCCAAGAGCGGTTGGTTGGTTTTCGATGGCAGCTCCGCCCCCTGTTACAGCTTCAGCACGGCCGGCATCGCCCTTCGCTTCGGGGTGTCGGACTCGTGGCTGCTGGTTGAGGAATCCAACCACCAGGGTGTTGTCGGAGCGGACGCCTTCGTGGATAGCCCGGCCTACCGGGTTCAGATAATTCCTTTGTCCCTGGCCGAGGGCCGTTTTCTGGCCGACACGATCTACTGGATGAACCGTATCCGTTCCGTCGATACTCTACTTCCTGCGGAACACAACCAGTCTGGCCGCTTCCAAAGCAGCGCCGATGGCTTCGGAACCCTCTCTCTTTTCCCCGACGGCATGCCTGCGGAGAAAGTCTCCACCGGCACGGTGACTTCGTTCCAATCGACCGCCACCGTTGGAACCGGCTATGATCGCCAGAGCTTCCTCAATCTCACCTCTTGGCTTCTCAAGCGTGCATTGCCCGGGCACCTGAAGGATCGCTGGAAACAAACCGATCCCATCGAACCCCGCAGTTTGATGACTCCCTTCGAGGAACGGCTGACCGAGAGACAATCGGCGGAATCGAGGAAGCACCTCGAATCGACCCTTCTCACCATCCTCCACCGTCATGCCTCGGATCCCATACCGGCATCCGTTCTCGCAGAGCTTGTCGGTTATGCAGGCGAAGAACGGCTGGTCGGCCTCGAGGAAGAACTGAAGACCATCCAGGCTACGCTGAAACCCGAAACGGCCGAAGAACGCGAACTTGTGGAACTCGATAGGAAGTTCGCTCCGAATGACCTCGAGTTCCCGTTCGATGGCGAAGAGAAGCCCGCGGACGCAAAGCTCCGGCAGCGGAGAGAAACGCTCCAATCGAAATACGAGTTTCACCCTTCGCATACGCTCCGGAAGCCGATCAGCTCAGCTCTTCGCCAGCTCCGGATGGCAGGGCAACCGGCCGCTCTACTAAAGGAAGGTCGGGGCAAGGGCGATTTGTCGTATTGGGCGCTCAAGGTTCTCCAGTTCGACTATCCGGAGATCTACGCGCAGATCCTGACCGAACGGTTCCCCAACGAAGATCTGGAAGGCCGCCGCAGCATTCTAAACGTCCTCGCAGCATGGCAGCCAGAAAAGGCCAAGGATCTCATCTCACAAATGCCTCCCGGCCAGCAGTTGGATCTGGCATCCGATCTCGCGGATTTCGAAATGAAGCAATCGCCGGAAGTCGCTGCAAAACGAGCCCCGGATCTCCTCAAGATTGTCTCGGACAGGAAGCGCAGCCTGGAGACCCGGAGACGCGCCATGTCTTCATTGGCAGATCTTCCCTTGTCTCGGGAATCGCAGGAGGAATGTGAACGCCTGATGCTCCGGGAACTGGACGACCCACAAAAAGGAGAATTCGGCTCAAGCACGCTTTCCTACGCGGTTTCCACACTATCACGGCTTCCCGGTGCGTCCAAACACCTCGCCCGAATAGAGGCGCTTGCGATTGACGAATACGGGGGCGACAGCTCCCTGCTACAGGCCGTCAGTCGCGCCAGCGCTGGATTGGTGGATCGGCAGACCCACTTGCAGCGGGTCATCGGACCGAAACTGGAAAAGTGCAGGGGCGGCATGAATGATTGGTTCTCGGCCATCCTCGCTTTCGACCTCCGTCTTCTGGCGGAACAGGTCGGGAACCTCGCCACGGAAAGCAGCAACGTGGAAGATGGCGAAGGAGCCAATTCATGGGGCGGAAGCTTCACGACTCCCATCGGCCATCGTTATCACATGGCCCGCATCGTCACCGCTCTCTGGAACGAAACGGATCCGGAAACCCTCGCTCGCATGTGGACCACGCTCGCATTGATCGAGCGTTTCCGGGGAGATTATGATGATACACTGTCCGTCATCGGTTCGCTCGAAAACCGGACCAAACAGGCGTTGCTTGGCGTATCCCCGGAAAAACGACAATCCTTGGTGGAAGGATTGATCGCTGCTGTTGGGGCGGACGACTACAATGCCGACACCATCGTGTGGCTAAGGAAGTTGGTGAAGGAATCGTAGCTCATTTCCTCCACTCAAGGTTCCCTTACTTCGAAATGATCACCACCGGCGTTTGATCCAGCAATCGCAGCGCCTGTCCTTCCGCCGTGCGCTTCACGTAGCCCAGCAAAGCCCTGGCACTATCGGCAGCCTGTGGCGAAACACTGGTCACAACTCCGGCCTCGCGCCCTTCTTCGATCAGCAATGGATCCCCTGCCGCGCAAGCTGCCGACTCGGGAACCGAGAGCTTCGTGAGCCGCCGGTTCACCTTCCCCGCCGATTTGATCCGCGAGATCACTTCCTGGCCGATGTAGCAGCCCTTCGCATAGGAGATATCCGTGCGCTCCAGCCCGGCTTCCGGCGGCAGCATGCCAGCTTCGAGTTCTTTCCCCCACGCCGGAATTCCGGCCGCGATGCGCGCGGCCTCCGCTTCATCGGCTGACCATGCGGGGAGGTTCTCCGCTGGATGTGATTCTCCGCTTGGAATCCAAACATCCCAACCCGGAACACCGATGCGGTTGATCGAAACCGCATACGAATTCCCATCGCAGACAGACGCTTCGCCGCCAGTCACGTGGAGACGCTTCCAGTCCGCGGAAACATCCACGATCTCCGCATCGTCCGCGATCAGATAGCGATCTAGCCGCATGAGCAATTCATCCGCGCCTTCATGATCGCAGGAGACACACAGCGCCCCAGCGGATCGCCCGTGGATCTCCACCCGGAATTGCAGCTTTCCTTTTGCATCGGTCACGCAGGCATACAGCGCCTTTGCACCATCGGCGACGAGACGCACATCCTGCGTGAGCTGACCATTGAGATAACGCGGACCATCCGGCCCGCGGACCTCCAACAGGACGGGCACGGGCAACTCCAACCGGCGCGGTTCGACAGCGCTCACTGGTAGGCCTTGGCGAGAGCTGAGTAGTCCAGATCCGCCATTCCATCGCCACACAACGCGGCCATACGGGCGGAAACCGCGTCGATGGCCGGGGTTTGCAGGCCGGACTCGGCGGCAAGCGCACGCACATAGCGGCTGTCCTTCTCCATGTTCCCCAGCGAGAAATGAGTATCGTAGTCGCCGCTCGCCATCGTCGGCAATTTCATGCCGGAGAGCATGGAAGCGCAGGCGTTCTTCGAAACGGCACTGATGAAATTCTCCGGGGCGATGCCATTGGCGGTGGCCACGGCAAGCGCCTCGGCCAAGGCTTGGACCGTGCAGGCGGAGATCAGATTGGTGGCCAGCTTCACGATCGTGGCGGCCCCCACTTCACCACAGGGGATGAGATCCTTCGCGGTCACACGCAGGTAAGGCTCGGCTTCCTCCAACAGCGCGGGATCACCAGACGTGTAGTAAACAAGCTGCCCGCCTTCGGAGGCGATCTTGCTGCCGGTGAACGGCACATCGAGAAAATCCGCTCCTGCTTCCGCGCAGGATGTGGCGATCCAGCGGGTGGTTTCCACATCGAGCGTGGAATGATTCAGCACCACCATCCCCAACTTCAAGCCCGGCAGGATCGCCTCGATGGTGGCCCGCACCGCCGGAGAATCCTTCAGATAGACCGAAATCCAGCGTGCGCCCTCGATCGCCGCCAGCGCGGACGATTCCTCACCCGGCAGCCCCTTGGGTGTGCGATTCCATGCCTTCACGGACCATCCTGCATCGCACAGTCGCCCGTAGGCGCGCGATCCGATGATGCCCAACCCCAGCACCGCCGCGGGTGCTTTTCCCGATTCCGTATTGCTCATTTCTGTCGTTGCAGGGCGAGTTCCACCAGCTTGTCGGACTGCTTCTTGATTTCCGCCACCTTCTCGGCGGTCGGAACCTCCTTGTCGCCCAGCACCATCTCGTGGCGCAGGCCGGAGAGGATATCCCGCATGGCGAGATAGTTCGGGCGCTCCGAGATCCGCGGCTCCAGGCCGGCGACCGACTCGGTGTAATAGTCGGCGATGTCCTCGCGCATGATCAGCTTCGCCCGGTCCGGGGTGAACTGCTTCTCCACCGCGGTGGCGGAAACATTCAGCGCATGGACCCAGCCGCCAAGAGAGATCAGATGGGCCAAGTCCGCATCGCGGAGGGCCACCAGCTCGCGCTCCACGTCTTTCTGGGTGGCGGCGAGCTCCTTCTTGAGCTGATCGACCTTCTGCTCCTTCGCGCTCTCCAACAGGCTGGCAGCGTGGCGGTTCACACGGTCTCCGGCACCCAGCGCCTTGCCGTAGCGGGTCAGATCGGAGGCCAAGGATTCCACCTTGTCCATCTGGCCCGCCTGAACGACCAGGAAGCCGTCTGCGATGAGAAATCCGAGCTCGATCGCCAGATCCGCACGGTCCAGCGGCATACGGGCCGCCTGCTTGCGGTCGGAATCGTTCACTGGCAGCGGAGCGAGGCCGTTGAGGGTATCGAACAACTTGCCGATCGAGGGAGCCGTGAACTCATTGATTCCCAGCTCCTCACGCACATGCGGATCATCCACCAGATCCGCAGGGATCGGATTCTTGTCCGAACCTTCCTTTTCCTCCGCGGAAGCCGGCAGGCACAGCGCCGCCAGCATTCCCAGCAATGTGATCGATAATTTCACAAGCCGATGCTGACACCGCCCGGCCTGTTCCGCAATCGGCAATCACAGGAGCGGCAGCCGACCGACAGCGGGGACGCCCTTCCGGCTTGACTCGCCCGGGCAGTTCTGGTGGCCTCCGGCAGGGCGGCCTCGATTGATTTCCAGTCCGTTCCGCATTCGCGTCGCCAGCCGCTGGATTTCTACGCAAATTCCGCCCCCGGTTGACACGCCTGACCCTTTACCTTCGTAACCCGCTCTTCACGTCATGGATTGGACCTCCCCGCTCTGGTATGCCAGCTACCTCATCGTGCTCATCGGCCTGTCCGGCTATGGGTTCCATCGTCTGACGATCGTTTACCTTTACCTGAAGCACTCGCGGAACAAACCGCAACCGAAGAAGCCGTTCGCGGAGCTTCCGTTGGTGACTATCCAGCTCCCTCTCTTCAATGAGATGTATGTGGTGGACCGCCTGCTCGAATCCGTCGCGGCGATCGACTACCCGAAGGACAAGCTCCAGATCCAGATCCTGGATGACTCCACGGACGAAACCGTCGGCATCTGCGCCGCTGGTGCCGAGCGCATGCGCGCCCTCGGATTCGACATCCAGCACATCCACCGCACCGACCGCACCGGTTTCAAGGCCGGCGCCCTCGAGCACGGCACCAAGTTCGCCAAGGGCGACTACCTCTTCATCCTCGATGCCGACTTCGTCCCGAACCCGGACGTCCTCCAGAAGACCATCCACTTCTTCAGCGACGAGCGCATCGGTATGATCCAGACCCGTTGGGGCCACCTGAACCGCACTTTCAACGTCCTGACCCGCATCCAGGCCATGTTCCTGGACGGTCACCTGGAACTGGAACAGACCGCCCGCAACCGCAGCGGCCGCTTCTTCACCTTCAACGGCACCGCCGGCATCTGGCGCAAGTGCTGCATCGCCGACGCCGGCGGCTGGGAGCATGACACCCTCACGGAGGACATGGACCTCAGCTACCGCGCCCAGCTCAAGGGCTGGCGCTTCATCTTCCTCAATGAGGTCGAGACCCCGGCCGAGCTGCCGGTGGACATGGACGGCTTCAAGAGCCAGCAACACCGCTGGACCAAGGGTTCCATCCAGGTCTGCAAGAAGGTCCTGCCCGCCATCTGGCGCAGCAACGTCCCGCTGCCGGTGAAACTCGAGGCCACGGCCCACCTGACCTCGAATTTCGCCTACCTGATGCTGATCTGCCTGTGCTTCCTGATCTATCCGAACCAGCACGGCGTGAACCACCTCGGCACGGTCGGCTACTACGTGGTCAACGGCTCGATCTTCTTCTTCTCCTCCGTCTCGGTCGCCCTCTTCTACTTCATGTCCCAGAAGGCGCTCCGCCCGGGTTCCTGGTGGAAGGAAATCCCCTATCTACCGCTGCTTCTGGCTCTCGGCATCGGGATGTCCATCAGCAATGCCAAGGCCGTGTTGGAAGCCATCTTCAACCACGAGTCCGCCTTCGTCCGCACCCCGAAATACGGTGACCAGAAGAAGAAGACCGATTGGAAGAAGAGCAGCTACAAGGCGATGAAGACCCTCACCCCGGTGGTGGAGCTGCTGTTCGGCTTCTTTTTCCTGTTTGTCGTGGTCGAAGCCGCGATGAAGGGAAATTGGTCGTCCACGATTCTTCTGCTTCCATTCCCGGTCGGATTCTTCTATACGTCTCTTTCGTCACTCGCTCGCCTGCTTCCCCAAGGCCGTGCAGAAACACAAATCGTGTCCCGCAACGATCCTTGATACCATGTATGGCAAACTGCTGAGAAAAGCCCTCCTACCACTCTCCCCCCTGCTTCTCGCACTGGGTTTCACCAGTTGCGGCACCACGCCCAAGGACACCCACAACAAGGTGTTGGTGAGCGTTCGTGATCAGAAAATGATGCTCATGCAGGATGGAAAGACGGTGAAAACCTACAAGGTTTCCACCTCGAAATTCGGCATCGGTGACAAGCCCGGCAGCAACTGCACTCCGCTGGGCCACATGGAAATCGCCTCCAAGATCGGTGACAATTTCCCGTCCGGCACGGTCATCAAGAGCCGCCGTCCCACCGGCGAAATTCTCAAGCCGAACGCCCCGGGCCGCGACCCCATCGTCAGCCGCATCATGTGGCTGAAGGGAACGGACAAGGGCAACAAGAACGCCTTCGGCCGCTGCATCTACATCCACGGCACCGCCGAGGAATGGCGTCTGGGCTCTCCGGCCTCCTACGGCTGCATCCGGATGGCCTCCAAGGACGTGATCGACCTCTACAAACGCGTCGGTATCGGTGCGGATGTCCACGTGATGCGGGACTCCCTCGAGTCCCTCCAGCCCGTGAAATCCTACGCTTCGGTAGCCTCAAATCATTGATTCTGGCTCCTGCGTTGGGATTTCCCGACGCAGAAGCTTGACAGAATCCCCTCTGTAACTATCTTTCGCGCCCCGCCCGTCCGGGGCATCAACCAGCTTTTTCCACTACCATGGCCAACACCAAGTCCGCCCAGAAGCGCTCCCGCCAGACGATCGTGCGCACCGAGCGCAACCGCGCTGAAAAGAGCCGCGTGAAGACCCTCCGCAAGAAGGCCCTCACCGCGATCGCCGCCGGCGACAAGGAAGCTGCCGCCAAGGCTGTCAGCGAGTTCTCCTCCGCTGTCGACAAGGCCGCCAAGCGCAATCTCGTCCACAAGAACAAGGCCGCCAACCTCAAGAGCAAGGCTGCCAAGGCGATCGCTGCGATCGCCTGATACGGAGCCCCGGACAAACGAATGAAAGCGGACCGGGCCCCCGGTGCCGCTTTTTTCGTGTAACGCTCATGTCGAAACCCACTCCAACCCCGGATCCATCCCGCGAGCAGAAAGCCGCGCGGATCGCCTCGAACCCCTCCGCCTACAAGGTGTGCGAGGGCTGCGACTCGATCGTGGGTGCTGGAGCGGCGCTCTGCCCGAACTGCCACAGCTTCCGCTTCGACGTGCGCGCCGAGCGGGTCGTACAGCAGGCCCTCTTCCTGGGCTCGCGCGAACAAAGTTCGGTCACGGCTGAAGATATCAGTTGATCATCGCGCGGGTTCCGGCGTAAAACGCCGCCCCGCAACGCGGGCGTAGCTCAGTGGTAGAGCGCCACCTTGCCAAGGTGGATGTCGTGAGTTCGAATCTCATCGCCCGCTCCATCTTTCCAAGCAAAAGGGCCACCCCTCCGGGTGGCCCTTTTGGTTTTTCTCGTGATGGGCGGGAGATTAGAAGTGCCAGACCGCATCCAAGGTGAAGCGATCCTTGAGAATACCGTTTTCCTGATCCGTCAGAGGAACTTCCCAAGCGAACCCGGCGTCGACCGAGCTGGTGAGGCGGGAGCGGAAACCGATCGCGGCGGTCACCATGTCGCGGTGTTGGGAGGCATTGGAGGCACCGAAGTTCAGCAGATCGCCACCTTCGAACGTGCCGATCACCGGCACCGCCCCTCCAGCTTGGGAAAAGTAGTTCGCACGGCCATTGCCAGCATCCAGCACGTGATACCAGTTGCATTCGACCAGCGGAATGAACCAGCGGGAAACCTGATAGCTGACGTGGGCACTGGTGAAGGAGGTGGATGCCAACTGGTTGTCGAAGGCGATTCTGGCACCGGCCGCGCCAGCGAACTCCCAACCATTCCAGAGCTTCAGCCCGGAAACGACAAGGTTCACCGCGCCATCCCCTTCGCCTTGGAAAACATCGTGGTTGCCTGTCGGGATTTCAAAGGTGGCGGTCGCCGCCAGTGCAGTGGATGACGGCACATCGCGGTAGAACACATACTTCAGTCCCGCCCCGAGATTGGCGAAGCCGGACTGATCGGACCACAGTGGCTTCGTGTCCGGATGGATGTCCACGTAGCCATACTTCGTGGCGACCAGTGAAAGGCGGTCATTGAAGGCGTACTCAAATTGGAGCGCATACACCTGCACATCCCCGCCCATCGGCACCGGCCCTAACGTTGTGTTCACGAACCCGGGCAGGTTCTGATACATGAAAATCGGGTGAGCGTTCGTGCCGGTCAGTGGCAGATCGAACAGGGTCGGATTCGTGATCGGACGGATTGCGTCCGCAAAGCCGTCCTCGGCAGGTCGACTCGGATTCGGAACGAGGATGTCCCCTCCGCTGGCGGAGACGATTCCGGTGGTGAGAAGCAATGCGCCCAGCGGGCGGAGCATGCGGGTGTTCATAGTAGTCGTTCAGGTTTGATCCCCGGTCCGGGAACCGGAACAACCTTGCCTCAACGACCTCAAGACAGCTTCTCCTCAACTGCCCAAGCTTCCGCGCTTTTTGCCTGCCTGAAACAAGCCTTCACCATTGGCCGCGCTTTTTTTCCGCCTCGGATCTCAAGCCCGGGTCCTGAATGCGGCCAAGCGCCCACTCGACGGTTTCATGAAGCTCGGCCCGGCCTTCCGGCGATTCGCAGCATACGATGCCGGAGATGGCGATGACGCTCCCCACCAGCGCCTGATCCCGCTTCCACCCGGCAGGGACTTCTTCCAACCACGCTCTGGCCGACGATAGGTCGGTACGATACACCCGCACCCCCACCACCGAGCGGTAGACGTCAGTCACTTCGTCACGCTCAGGAAGAGCAAGAGCCCATGCGGTTAACTCCGGCTGATCCGCAAGAGCCCCCCCACCCGACTTCATCAATCCGGGCAAAGATTCATCCAACAGTTTCCATTGCTGGTGCTCGACCAGGTAGCCCGCCATCCCCACCAACACCGCATCACACCGGCTCACGTGAATGACACACAACGCGGCTTCATTTTTAAATTCTTCCGGCAGCCGATCGAAATCACGGCGGAGCCCCCCTGGGCCCTCCAGCATTCCGAGCCGATGGCATAGATCATACATCAGCAGCCTTCTATCGCCCGGACTGTCGGACAGCTTGATCCGATCCAGTATTTCTTCATTGGAGATTTCTGCGGACAATCCGCTGCAACCTGATTCTCCGCCAGCACTCTTCCAGATCTCACGGTTTTCCGGGGTATCCGGCAGCGCCGACAGCCGACGGACAAAAGCCAGCAAGTCACCCGGACGATCACGAAGCCGGCTGATGCAGTTCGCGACCGCTTTGCCGCGGGTCAGCCTGCCCATCTCCTGCATATGATCCAATAGGATACCGGGAAATGCCTCGCTCAAAACATTGATCCAGACATCGGCCAATTGCGACGTCAGCGGTCCATAGCGACCATCCCGGATCATCGGCCAGAATGATTCGGGCTCGGTCGACATCTTGTCGATGAAGGTCGGCAACAATGCCTCCGGATCGTCACGGAGCGCCGCAGCCAAAGCTGCATCGAGATCAACATCCTGCCATGCGAGCAACAAGCGCTTCTTGAGAGCCTCCTTTCCCTTGGGAATGGGTCGGGCCAACAAAGCCTTCCAAGCCGCCTGATAGTCTTCCGATGAGAGCCGTTTCGAAACAGGCCGTGCATCAGAACGGCGTGAACCCGCTATCCCGGCCTGCGAAACGCCTTGGGTAGCCGGACCTCTCCCACCACCCGAACCTGCATCGCTTCCCGAGCGGAAACTCCATGCCAGCACCATCCCAACAAGCATGGCCAAGAGATGCCACGCCAACCGCTTGGAGAATCGTCGGCCCGTCATCATTTCAAAGCCTCCGGATGGTTGATGGCGGAGCGGAATAAAGCGGCATCGTCGGGAGATACCCCGTCGAACCTGTCAGCATAAGTGGCAAGCAACAGATCCCGGTTCATGCCATGAGGCAAATTGAGAGCCCACGCGCGCAACCAATCGGAGTCGTCCCGCCAGCTCATGAAAGACCGCCACATGCCCGCTCGCTCTGAAACAGGGCCTAGGGAGGGGTCGAACGGCAGGGCTTCTTGAAAGGCGTAATACTGTTCGGGAGTCACTCCAATGGCGCTGCCGGCCATTTTCCGGGTCGCATAGAGATAACGCTCCCTGGGAGGAAGACCGTCCAGTAAAGCAATTGCCTGCCCGGGATTGCTTTCCATCAACCATCCCATGGCCGTTTCACGAGCGTTTTCCAGAGACATCGCCACAAGATCCGGCATCGCGGAAAGGAGAAGCCGCAAGGCTTCATGCGGATTCACGAACCCACTTTTGAAAGACGAAAGAACGGCCTCCTTGTCCCCACTGGCATCGAGACGTTCCGCCTCTTTGGACGCCAGCTTGGCAGCAAGACCTCCGTACAGCGGAGAAAACTCCGTGCTTTCCGTCTCACTCTCCGGGTCAAACTTCCGGATCAAAGCCCGCCGCTGATCGAGAGACATGGCGGTGTTCGCCAGGATTTGCTCGATGATCTTGCCGCCTCCGCCTCCTGCCTTCAGCCGGGCACCTTCCGCTTCATCTGCCAGCAATCGGTCACAAACATCCGCAGGCGGCATCCGCTCGATCGCAAAGGCCAGCAGCTTCTGATCCCGCCATTCCAGAGCCTTGGGAAGCAGATCCGCCGCTCTTTCCGGAGGCCAAGCCCGGGCAATATCCATGCTGAGGAAATTACCGTATCGCTCGGTTCCGCCTTCCTTCCCGGCGGCTTCATGCAGTTTCTCCAGCCCTTCAAGGTCGTTGCTTTGACCAAGATGCTGAAGCCATCCCTCCCTGAGACAACTTCCAGTCCGATAGGGTTTGGCGTTTTCCAAGCGTTGTAGAATTTCGTCGCTACGGACCTCGGCAGTCCACAATTCAATCGCGGCCTTCGCACCCTCCGGCAATTCCTCAAGTTCATCTCCCCGGACCAGAGCCGCACCCGGATCGCTTCTCATCCAGTGCAGAAAGCGGGCACCGGCCTCCGCCCGCTGATCAACACTCGTCTCCGACAGCGCCTTTTGACCCGCATCAGCCACATCCTTCGCAGGAGGAAGACTTTCGCTCAACTCCACGATCTTTGCCCGAAGAGCTGCTGATCGCTCCTCCCAGGACATTCTCTCTGTGGGATGTGCTTTCTCAGCGGCGATCAGACTTCCGAGGGTTTCATCAACCGTTCGGAATTTCGCATCGGCCCGATCCCGGGCCACTGGACCAGAGGCTCCGGATTGCTCCGCAGTCCTCCAGCGTCCGGACATCGCGACTCCGAGCCACCCGAGCAAAAGCGCGAGCAGATAGGTCCAGCCACGGAGCCAGTGACGCCACTTTTCCAACATCCGGAAGATGATTCATCATCTTCCGAATCGGAATCAAGCCGATTGAGCACGGGGGAACACCCCGCTACTCATGTCAGCGGAATTTCACGCCGAGACCCTTGACGAGGGAATCGAGCACGCGCTGGTGAGCGGCATCCACTTCCTCCGCTTTCAGCGTCCGGGCGGCGTCGCGGTAGACGAAGCGGTAGGCTACCGACTTGCGATCGGCGGGCAGCTTCTCACCGGACGGATCGCGGAAGACGTCGAAGCACTCGAAGGAAATCAGCAGCGGCTCCTGGAGCTTCGCGAGGGTCTTCTCGATCTCCAGGTTCGCCAGCGTGACCGGCACGTCCATCGCGGCGTCGCGGGACGAGGCAGGGAACTGCGGGAGCTCCTCGGCATGGGCGATACCGGAACGGAGCTTGCGCAGCTTCGCGAGATCGAATTCCGCGACGAACACCGCACCACCCAGATCGAGCTCGCGCTCACGGGCGGGCAGCAGGCGGGCGAAGTTGCCGATCGACTGGCCATCGGCCTGCACATCCGCTCCGAGGGCGAAGCCATCGCGCTCCTTCGGCACGAACTGGACGTGGGCGTTCGGCACCAGAGCACCGATGATCGCCTTCAGGTCGTAGAGGTCGCTCACGCGCTCGGCCTGCGCCCAACCGGCGGGCACCGCCGGGCCGGAAAGCAGAATACCGAGACCATCGCTTTCGAGATCCTTCGCCTTGCCGCCACCGGCATTTCGGAACACCCGACCGAGCTCGAACAGGCGCAGCGCCTTGGTGCCTTGGCGGATGTTGCGAGCAGCGGAGGCTACCAGCCCCGGCACGAGGCTCGGGCGCATCACGGCGTGATCCTCGCTCAGCGGCAGCTTCACGCGGATCAGGTCGCCGTCCTGCAACGGACGCAGCGGCAGGGAGTCGGCCACCTGGTTGTCGGCGATCAATTTGATCGTCTGGGATTCGTGGAAGCCGAGGGCCGCCAGAGCGCGGCGCAGGGCCATGTCGGCGTCGTAGGCGGCATCGACCGAGCTGGAGGCCACGAAGGCCCCCTGGAACCGCGACGGCACGTTGTCGAGACCGTGGACGCGGGCCACCTCTTCGACGAGGTCGATGTGGCGCTGGAGGTCGGCACGGAACGACGGCACAAGCCACTGGCCACCGGCCTGTTTCACCAGCCCGAGGCGGGTGAGGATCTCATCCGCGGCCTCATGGGAAATCGAGCTGCCCATGAGTTGGTCGAGACGGGCGTAATCGAGCGTGACCGGCTGGACGCGGACGGGAGCCTCCCCGGCCACGGCGGTGGTCGCTGCGGCGGTGCCACCGGCGGTTTCGAGAATCAGCTTCACCGCCAATGCGGAAGCGGGCAGCACGCCTTGGGGATCGGCTCCGCGCTCGAAGCGGTAGGAGGAATCCGAGGACAGCGCGGTGCGGCGCGAGGTGCGGCGGATGCCGGATGGCTCGAACCAGGCTGATTCCAGCAAGATGGACGTCGTGCCTTCGGTCACGCCGGAGTCCGCGCCGCCCATCACGCCGCCAAGGGCGAGGGCCGCACCGGATTCGTCCGAGATGACGAGATCGGAGTCTTGAAGAGCATAGGTGGCGTCATCGAGCGCCTTGAAGGCCTCGCCGTCCTTGGCGCGGCGGATCACCAGCGCGCCGTTGACCTTGGCGGTATCGAAGGCGTGAAGCGGCTGGCCGGTCTCGTGAAGCACGAAATTGGTCACGTCCACGACGTTATTGATCGGGCGCAGGCCGATGGACTCCAGGCGGCGCTGCAGCCAGGCCGGGCTTTCCTTGATCTGAACGCCGTCGATTTTCACCACGGTGTAGAATGGGCAGCCATCAGCAGCCTCCAGCTTCACCGAAGCACCCGCCGGAGCGGTGTCGCGGGCCGGGATTTCGAGCGGCTTGAGCGGCTGCTTGAGCAGGGTCGCCAGCTCGCGGGCCATGCCGTGGTGGCTGAGCAGGTCCGGGCGGTTCGGAGTGACTTCGACCTCCAGCAGGACGTCGGATTCGAAAAGTTCCTTCACCGGGCGGCCGATCGGGGAGTCGGACGGCAAAATAAGCAGGCCGTCCTCGCCCTTCGGCAGGCCGATTTCCACCGACGCGCAGAGCATGCCCTTCGACTCGACGCCGCGCATCTTGGTTTCTCCAATGGTGAAACCGCCAGGCAGCGCCGCGCCGGGCAGAGCACAGGGCACCTTGTCTCCCACCTTGTAGTTCTGCGCGCCGCAGACGATCTGGCGGAGCTGGCCCTCGCCTGCATCCACCTGCGTCACCTTGAGGCGGTCGGCGTTCGGGTGCTGAACGGCCTCCATGATCTGGGCGACCACGACCTTGTCCGAGGAAACGCCCTCGATTTCGATGCCCTCGACCTCGATGCCGGCGAAGGTCAGCAAATCGTCCAGTTCCTGCGGGGATTTGCCACCCAGGTCCACGTGCGTCGAAAGCCAGTTGAGGGAAACGTTCATGATCGGCCCCGCAGGTGGTCGCGGACCGGCCGGGGATTGTCAAGGACAGGGGGCATTCCGTCCTCTCAGGAGGCGGGGAAAGGCACAGGAGACGCAAATGCAGGACTCGTTCGCTGGAGCGCTCTTCGAGACGTTTTCCGGATCGTCAAGGGAGGGAGACTACGAAGGCGCGGCTCCTTGCATTTGTTGGGCCGCTGTGTCATGTTAGATCGGCTGCTCCTCATTTCCGTGGGGCAGTCCTGTTGGAGGAAACCGCCATGTTCACCCTGTCGAAACTGGCCTTCTGGAAGCGGACGTCTCCGGACACCCGCTCCGGCCGCCCGATGGGGGATCACCCGGCGTGGAAACCCCGGCTCGGGCTGGCGCTTTCCTCCGGCGGAGCCCGCGGCCTCGCCCATGTGGGCGTGCTGGAAGTGCTGGAGGAGGCGGGCATCGAAATCCACGCCATCGCCGGATCCAGCATGGGCGCCTACGTCGGCGCGCTATGGGCCGCCGGTTTCTCGGGCAAGCAGCTCGAGGACCTCGCGGCGGAGATGAACGACAGCCGCCAGATGTGGAAACTGGCTGATCCGTTGATTCCGCCGCTGAAAGGACTCTTCAAGGGCGAGAAGGCCAAAAAGCACCTCTCCCGCTCCGTGGGCGACCTGAAGATCGAGGATCTCGAGCGCCGCTTGATGATCATCACCTTCGATCTGGATACCTGTGAGCGCCTCGTGGTCCGCAGCGGCAGCCTCGCCGATGCCGTCCATGCTTCCTGCGCCATGCCGGGCGTGGTCGCGCCGGTTTCCTTCAAAGGCCGGCGTTGCGCGGACGGCGGCGTGGTCGATCCGGTACCTGTCGGGGCTTTGCGGCGCTTTGGCGATGTGGACCGGGTGATCGCCGTCTCCACCCTGCCGAGCCTCGCCGAGGTCGAGGCCGGGTGCTGCCGCCCGGAGGAAGAAGCCAATCCGTCCTGGTGGCGGCGCGGCACCGAGGCCTTCAGCCGCCACACCAATCCTCTCGCCCCCGGCAACATCGGCGACACCTTCCGCAAGAGCATCCGCGCCGCCCAGATCCGTCTCGCCGACGACGCCTGCCGCCGTGCCGACCTGTGCCTGCACCCACCCTATGTGGCGGCACGCTGGCACGAGTATTCGCGCTTCGAACACTTCATCGAAGCGGGTCGCCGCATCGCACGCGAGCATCTCGATGAAATCCGCGCCCTCGCGGGCATGCCCAATCCGGAAATCCAACCTCATGAGCCAACCAAGGACAACCTGGTGGTGGGAGAACGCGTCGCCTGACGAGCAGCGCCACCTGCAAGGCCTGCGCCTGCGGAAATTCCTCCGCGAGGCGGTGGTGCCGTTTTCGCCCTACTATGGGGAGATGTTCCGCCAGCGCGGCATCGACTGGCGCGACTTCCAATCCATCGACGATCTCGACCTGCTGCCGCTGACCTCGAAGGCCGATCTGGTCAACCCGCGCGACCTCATCCTCCAGCCGGACTCCGCCGTGCTGCGCAAACGCGGCTCGACCATCGCCAGCGCGCTCCTCCACGGCACCGAGGCGACCAAGGAACAGTTGGAGCGCGAATGGCGGCCCGTGCTGATGACCAGCACCACCGGACGCGCCGCCGCACCCGTTCCGTTCTTCTACACCCAGTATGATCTCGACCGCTTGTCGATGGGCGGACGCCGGATGATGGAGATCTGCCAGTCCGATCCTTCCTTCCGCCACGTCAATGCCTTCCCCTTCGCCCCGCATCTCGCCTTCTGGCAGGGACACCATGCATCCCTCGGCTTCAATGCCTTCATGATCTCCACCGGTGGCGGCAAGGCGCTCGGAACCGAAGGCAATATCCGCCTCATCGACCGCGTCGATCCGGATGCCGTGATCGCAATGCCCACCTTCCTCTACCACCTGCTCCAGCAGGCCGCCGCAGGTGGCAGCCGCTGGCAGAACCTCAAACGCATCGTGCTCGGCGGGGAGAAGGTGCCGGAAGGCATGCGCCAGAAAATCGTGGCCTTGTGTGAACAACTCGGCTCACCCGGCGTGAGCGTGATGTCCACCTACGCCTTCACCGAAGCGAAGATGGCATGGACCGAGTGCCGCGTAGGCCATGACAAGAACCCCACCGGTTTCCATCTCTATCCGGATCTCGGCTTCATCGAGATCGTCGATCCGAAAACCGGCAAACGTGTGGCCGATGGCATGCCCGGCGAGATCGTGTTCACCCCCCTCGATTCGCGCGGCACCGTGGTGCTGCGCTATCGCACCGGCGATGTCACCGATGGTGGCATCGTCCATGAACGCTGTCCCGCGTGCGGTCGCACCTGCCCGCGCATTGTCGGCAATGTCTCGCGACTCACCGACCGCCATCAGCTCAACATCGACAAACTCAAGGGCACGCTCGTGGACTTCAGCGAACTCGAGCACCTGCTCGATGACACCCGCGAGATCGGCGCGTGGCAAATCGAGCTGCGCAAGCGCAACGACGATCCGCTGGAGTGCGACGAGGTCATCGTCCACGCCGTGCCGATGAACGGCCTCTCCGGCGATGCGCTGCGCGAACTGGTGATGCGCCGCTTCCGCGAAAAAGCGGAGTTTTCCCCGAACAACGTGCTGCTCCACGACTGGGATGAAATGCGGCAACTGCAAGGTGTCGGCCGCGAGTTGAAGGAACAGAAGATCGTGGACCACCGCCCAACCTCCTCACCCAAATGAACCTCTGGATCCTCGCCGGTGTCAGAACACCCTTCCTGCGTGCGGGCACGCGGTTCGAGCCGCTCAGTGCGGCGGATCTGGGTCGGCTCGCGATCAGCGCGTTGTTGGCGCGCACCGGCATCGATCCCGGCGCGATCGATGAGGTGATTCTGGGCTGCGTGGGTCAACCGGCGGACGCCGCGAATGTCGCCCGCGTGGCCGCCCTGCGCGCCGGGATTCCCGCCAGCGTGCCCGCCGCCACAGTGCAGCGGAATTGCGCCTCCGGCCTGGAGTCGATCACCAGCGCCTACGAGCGCATGGCCGCCGGCAAGGGCGAGCTGTTCCTGGTCGGCGGCATGGAAAGCATGAGCCGCTATCCGCTGCTCTACAACGACAGCGCGGCCAAGCATTTCGGACTGTTGGCAAAGGCGCGCAGCCCGTTTCAGAAGCTGGCCGCCCTGGCGAAATTCCGCGCGAAGGACTTCTCCCCACAAATCGGTCTGAAACTCGGTCTCACCGATCCCTACACCGGCATGATCATGGGCGAGACCGCCGAACTGCTGGCGCGCGAATATGGCATCAGCCGGGTGGAGCAGGATGCCTTCGCCGCGGACTCGCATCGCAAGGCGCTCGCTGCCACGGAAGCGCGCGCCCGCGAAATCGCCCCGGCGCATGTGGGTGGCGAAGCGGTGCTCAATGACAACGGTCCGCGCGAAGACTCTACTCCCGAGAAGCTCGCCAAGCTCAAGCCGATCTTCGAACCGAAGTGGGGCGGCGTGACCGCGGGCAACAGCTCGCAGGTCAGCGATGGCGCGGTGGCATTGCTCGTCGGCACGGAAGCCGCCGCCGCACGTCTCGGCCTCACGCCACTCGGTCGCCTCACCCACTATGCCTATAGTGGATGTGATCCCGCCCGCATGGGCATCGGCCCCGTGCTCGCCAGTGCGAAGGCGATGCGCGATGGAGCCCCATCGCCCGCCGAGGCTGATTTGGTGGAACTCAACGAAGCCTTCGCCGCCCAGGTGCTGGCGGTGCTGAAAGCCTTCCGTGATCCCGCTGCCGCGAAACTCGCCGGACTCGATCATCCGCTCGGCGAGATCGCCCCGGAAAAACTCAATCGTCGCGGCGGTTCGATCGCGCTCGGCCATCCCGTCGGTGCAACCGGCTCGCGGCTGGTGCTGACTGCACTCGACCAACTTCATGAAACCGGCGGCAAACGCGCGCTGGTCACCCTCTGCGTCGGCGGCGGCCAAGGTGCCGCCCTGTGGCTCGAACGTCCCTAACCTTTTCCCGCCATGCCCAACCTCCATCTCCAACGCGACGGCGACCGGGCCACGCTGACCTTCGACCGCGAAGGCTCCTCGGCGAACATCTTCGATGCCTCCACGCTACGTGAACTCGATACCCTCCTGGCGGATCTGGAAAACAGCCCGCCGTGGGATGGCCTGCTAATCGTTTCGGCCAAGCCGTCCATCTTCATTGCAGGCGCGGATCTCAATGCCTTCCTCAAAGCCTCGCCCGAGGAATTCGACGCGTTGATCCGCCTCGGCCAATCGGTTTTCACCCGCCTGCAACGGCTGCGTATTCCCACCTGCGCCGCGATCCACGGTGCCTGTGCGGGCGGCGGCTATGAACTCGCGCTCGCCTGTGATTGGCGCATCGCCAGCAATGCAAAGGCCACCAGGATCGGCTTGCCAGAAACCCAGCTCGGCATCCTGCCCGCTTGGGGTGGCTCGACGCGCCTCCCGAACCGCGTCGGCCTGCCGACCGCGCTCGATGTGATTCTCGGCGGGAAGCTTCACGCTGCAGAAGCCGCGCGCCGCAAGGGTCTCGTCGATGCCGTGGTGCCGAAGGAAGTTCTCATTGAGCAGGCGTGGAAACTGATCGCAAAGGGCAAGCGCCGTCCGTTCCATCATCCCTTCCTGCACTCGCCACCGGTGCGTGCGCTCATCGCCAAGAAAGCCGCCAAAACGCTGCAGGAAAGAACCCGTGGCAACTACCCCGGTGCCACCAAGGCTCTCGCGGTTGCCTGCGCAGCGACTCATGGCTCGCCGCAGGAAAGCATGGACCGCGAACGCGCTGCGATTCTCGAACTCACCTCGCTACAACAAACTCGGAATCTGATCCGACTGTTCTTCCTCACCGAGAAGGCGAAGAAGGATCAACCGGTGGCCGCATCACCGCAAAGCATCGGCCAGATCGCCGTGATCGGCGCGGGCGTGATGGGTTCGGGCATCGCCCACTGGCTGGCCTCGCGTGGTCATCCGGTGCTGCTCCAGGATATCGATGATGCCGCGCTTGCCCGTGGCATGAAGACGATCGAGAAGCTCATCGCGCAGGCGGTGCAGAAGCACGTTGTCACCCGCGTCGAAGCCCAGCACACGCTCGACCGCATCACTCCCGTGCGCGGCAATGTCCCGCTCACGCGCTGCGATCTGGTGATCGAGGCCGCGGTGGAGGACTTGTTCATCAAGCGCCGCGTCTTCGGCGATCTCTCCGCACGGGTGCGTCCGGATTGTTTGCTCGCCACCAATACCTCGGCGTTGCCAGTACATGAGCTGGCAGAGGTAGTGGAGAATCCCGGACGTTTGTTCGGCCTGCACTTCTTCAATCCCGTCAGCCGCATGCCGCTGGTGGAGGTCGTCCGTTCCGAGACCACCTCGGACGAAACCATCGCCTCCGCCTTCGCTCTTGTGCGCCAGATCGCCAAGACACCGGTGCTGGTGAAGGACCGCCCCGGCTTCCTCGTGAACCGCATCCTGCTACCCTATCTGGTGGATGCAGGCGTGCTGTTCGAGAACGGTGCGGACCCGGAAGTGGTGGACAAGTCGATGCTCGATTTCGGCATGCCGATGGGACCGCTGCGTTTGATCGACGAAGTGGGCCTCGATGTCGCGCTGCATGTGGCGAAGACCCTGGCCACCGCTTTCCCGGATCGCATGAAGGTGCCCGCCATTCTCGAAACGATGGTCGAGAAGCGGATGCTCGGCAAAAAGAACGGCACGGGATTCTACAAATACGACGGCAGGAAAACCGTGCCGAACCCGAACCCGGACGCGCTCAAGCTCCGCACCGGCACCACCGCCATCCCTGAAGGACTTCCGCTGCGCCTCGCCAACCGCATGACCGAGGAAGCCTCGCGCTGCCTCGATGAAGGCGTGGCGGCGACCGCGGACGAAATCGATCTCGCGATGATCCTGGGCACCGGCTACCCGCCGTTCCGTGGCGGACCGTTGCGGCATCGCGACAACCCCATCACACCATGAGCCTCGACACCTCGAAGATGAGCAGCGGCCAACGCGCCGCCATGGAACTCGCCGAATCGTCGCGCGACACCCGCGAGCTGAGCGGGTTCGCCGCCTCGATCTTCGACGGCAAGGTGGACTTCAGCCTGGCGTGCCCGTTCCCGATGCAGTCGCAGGAGGACCGCAATCGGGGTGACGGTTTCCTGGATCCGCTGCGGGATTTCCTGAAGCATCATACGGATCCGGATGCCATCGACCGCGAGGGGGAAATCCCGCAGGAAGTATTCGATGGGCTGGCCCGGCTCGGGGCCTTCGGCATCAAGATCCCGACCGAATACGGTGGACTCGGTCTTTCCCAAACAAACTACTCCCGCGCCGCGATGGTGCTGGGCGGCCACTGCGGCAATCTCACGGCTCTGCTCAGCGCTCATCAATCGATCGGCATTCCGCAGCCGCTGCTGATGTTCGGCAGCGAGGAGCAGAAACAGAAGTATCTGCCCCGCTGTGCCCATGGTGGCGTTTCCGCATTCGCCCTCACCGAGCACGACGTCGGCTCCGATCCGGCGCGCATGAAGACCGAGGCGAAGCGCGATGGCGACCACTACATTCTCAATGGCGAGAAGCTGTGGTGCACCAACGGCCTGAAAGCCGGACACATGATCGTGATGGCGAAGACGCCGACCCCCGAGAAACCCGGAGCAATTACCGCATTCATCGTAGAAACAGACATGCCCGGCGTGGAGATTGTCACCCGCTGCCGCTTCATGGGATTGAAGGCGCTCTACAACGGGATCATCCGCTTCACCAACGTCCGCATTCCAGCGGAGAACATCGTGTTGGGCGAAGGCAAGGGATTGAAGGTCGCGCTCAGCACGCTCAACACCGGCCGTCTCACCCTCCCCGCCGCTTGCGCGGGGATGATGTATCGCCTTCTCGATATCTCCCGCCGCTGGTGCTCGACACGCGAGCAATGGGGCCAGGTGATCGGCAAGCATGCCGCCATCGCCGCGAAGCTCGCCGACATCGCCGCCGATGCCTTCGCCACCGAGGCACTGGTCCGATATGCCTCCGCGCTGGTGGATGCCGATCATTCCGCCGACATCCGCCTCGAAGCCGCCCTGTCCAAGCTGTGGGGCACCGAGGCCGGTTGGCGAGCCGCCGACCAGACACTCCAGCTCCGTGGTGGTCGTGGCTTCGAAACCGCCGACTCGCTCCGCAACCGCGGCGAAGCTCCGGAGCCAGTGGAGCGTTTCCTGCGCGACAGCCGCATCAACACCATCTTCGAAGGCTCCACGGAGATCATGCATCTCTTCATCGCCCGCGAGATGCTCGATCCACACCTGCGTCGGGGCGCTGACGCCATCGACTCCCGCAAGCCGATCGGTGAGCGCCTCGGGGTGGCTGCGAAGGCCGGCGTCTTCTACACCGGCTGGTACGCGGGTCGTCTGCTGCCGATCCACAGCCCGCTGCCGCACGATCTCGATCCGAAACTACGCTACCACCTCCGCAAGACCGCTTCCCTCAGCCGCAGCCTGAGTCGCTCGATCTTCCATGCGATGATCCTCAATGGACCCAAGCTGGAGAAAAAACAGATGCTGCTCGCCCGCCTCGTCGATGCCGGAGCCGAACTACTGGCGATGGCCTGCTCCTGCGGCTACGCCCACGCGGTGAAGGATGATCCGACCCATCCGCTGGCATCGAAGGCGATCGCCACCGCCGACTACATCTGCACGCGTGGAGCCGAACGCGTGGCGATACTGCTACGTGGACATTCCGAGGAAACGGACTCGCGGGGTTACACCTTGGCGAAGAGCCTTCTCGAATAACGACGTTCACGGATAGGCCGTCTCGACCACGGCAGCCTTTCCGGCCTCCGGAGCCAATGGCTTCTCCGCGACCAATACGCCGGGCAGCGTGGCACAACCCTTGGGGCTGTATTCGGAACGCTCCGCAATGAGGCGGAATCCATCCGGCAGCGCCTCGATCTTCTGAGGTGGATCGGACGAGATTTGGCCGTCCGATGAGAAGAAGTAGAGTTTGCCGGGATCGACCTTGTTGTCTCCCGAGCGGGTGAATTTCACGCGGATCTCCGGGCCATCCTTCGCGGATTCAAGAGCGGCGTTCCATCCTCTCAGCGGCTGCGGTAACTCGGCACGCGCTTTGGCGATGGCGGCGGATTGATCCGCAGCGGGAAAGTCGAGCGCCAGCTCCTTCTGGCCGGGATAGCACCCATCGGCGCATGCCATCCAGGAGGCTTCCGCCTTCAGTTCGATCTTGGATGGCAGTTGTGCGGGAGGGGTGATCTCCACGAGCAACAGCACATCCCGCTCATAGCCATGGGCAGGGTGCCCGGCCATGTCCACTTTCTCCGGAGTCGCCCACTGGATCGGCCCCGCGGTGAATCCCTCGGGAAGCTTCCACTTCAGGGCAATCGGCACGCCGACGATGCCCGAATTCTGCCAATAGGTGTGGAACTTTAGGTGATGATGGACCTTCAGAGCCACCGTGAAAGGCTTCGAGGCCGTGACAGCCGGGACCTCTGAGATTAGGGACAGATCGACACCTTTGGTGGCTTCCTCCGCCCGCAAGACGCAGGACAGCAATCCGAGGGCGGCGAAACTGGAGAGGATGACACGCATGCGGGGAAGAAAACGGTGCGGAACGAGGAAACTTGCAAGCGGGATCCCGGTCAGGCGGCCCCGGCCTTCGGGTCGGGAAGGATCTCCGCCAGTTCGAAGTCGATGAGACAAAACCGCCCAAGCCTGTCGGAATAGGTCACATTGCGCGGTTCGGCGTCCAGATGCCGCACGCCGTAATCGCGCTCGAGATCGGCGAAAAGTTCGTCGGAGCGCTCCTTGCGGATCTGGTCGGCGATGCGACCGCAGTTCGTGGAGACGAAGTAGAGCTCTTCCGGGTGCTCCTCGACCAAACGCGGCACATACGGGCAGCCCCGCTCCTCCAGCACTTTCAGCACCGCCACTTCGGTGGCGTAGCGCTCGGCCGCGCCGGTGCCGCGAAGGCGTTTGTGGACATGCCCTTGGAAATCAATTCTCACGGTGGAGCGGATGCCGTCTTTGAGCTGCTTCATGCGGTTACTTTGGGAGGCGGCGTGCGCCCTGCCCTGCTTGAGTTTCTATCAAATTTGTAATAATTCAATTCGTGACCGGAATGGGGAGCAGCCGGACAACTTCACAATGCATGCGGTTCCGCGAGGTCGGGTATTGGTGACGGGAGCGGCGGGCTTCATTGGCGGGCATCTCGTGGAGGCGCTGGCAGCCGGTGGCTGGCAGGTCACCGGGGTGGACATCTTCGATACCTTTTACGATCCGTCCATCAAACGCGCCACTGTCGCCGGATTTCCGGAAAGCGTGACCATGGTGGAAGCGGATATCCGTGACGCCGCAAGAATGGACCGGATTGTGGCCGATGGAAAGTTCGATCAGGTCATCCACCTCGCCGCGCTGGCGGGAGTGAGGCCCTCGATCGAGCAACCGGCGCGCTACGTGGAGACGAATATCAACGGCACGCTCAATATTCTCGAAGCCTGCCGGAAAGCCGGGGTGAAGCGCCTGCTCTTCGCCTCCAGCTCCTCTGTCTATGGAGCCGGGCAGTCGCCACCCTTCCGTGAGGCCGCGCCGATCAGCCACACGCTGAGCCCCTACGCCGCCACCAAGGTCGCGGGCGAGCACCTGTGCGCCGTTTATTCCCACCTTCACGGCATGCAGACCACCTGCCTGCGGTTCTTCACCGTCTACGGGCCGCGCCAGCGCCCGGATCTCGCGATCCACAAGTTCGCCCGCCTGATGATGGAGGGCGAGGAGATCCCGATGTTCGGCGATGGCAGTTCGCTGCGAGACTACACCTTCATCGAGGATCTGATCGATGGTCTGCTTCGAATCGTGACCGCAGAGCCGGTATCCTACGAAATCGTGAACCTCGGTTCCGGTCGGACGATCTCACTCAAGGAGATGATCGACGAAATCGCCGGAGCATTCGGGCAGGATGCGAAGATCCGGAGACTCGCTCCACGAGCTTGTGACATGGAGACGACCCACGCGGATATCCGCTACGCACGCGAACGGTTCGGTTATAGCCCACGGTGGTCGTTCGCGGAAGGTATCCGGAAGTTCGCCGAGTGGTACCGCCACGAGGAAGCCACGGTCTGAACGACCCGCGTTCCGTCACTGGGCGGCCACCGCAGGTGGCAGGACCACCACCTCGGGATCGAGAGGACCGTCCACCACGAGGCGGATCGGCCCGGTTCCCGTTCCTTCGAAAAGCACCGTGGGCTCCTGAGCGCCAGGCTTGAGGCGCAGCACGATCACCGCTGAATCGCGGCAGACCCGGATCACCGGATGCCTGCCGGGATCCGTATGCAGCGCCCACGTTTGGCTCAAGCCGTGCTCCGCACGGGTGAGATCCAGCTCCCAAGCCGCGCCTCTTTCCGGTGCCGACAAGTCCACGCTGAGCCCTTGCTTGGCGGGCAGAGTGATCATGAGTTGCTGGCTGAGCTCCGTGAACCAACCGCGCTCGATCTGGAAGAAGCGGGTCGCGGAGCCACGGGTTTGAAGGGCGAATTTCACACGGCTCTTCGGCAGGCCGAAGCCTTTGATCACGCCGTGGCAACGCATCGCAGGACCGATGTCGATCCGCGTGTTTCCAAAAGACTCGATCTTCACTGAAGTGGAATCCTGATCCACCTTTGCCAGCGTTTCCGGAGCGATGTTCAAGGGCTCACGATAGGGCGTGGCCAACATCACCGCAAAAACAGCCATGCCTACCAACGGAATACCGACACCAACCGCCATGCCCCAGCGGGACTTTCCGGGATGATAGTTCCACTCCGGGCGTTCATAGAGATGCATGCAGCGGTAAAGGACCGCCTGGGTTCCGTGGCAGATGAGGCCGGCGGCGATCACATCGGTCAAGAAATGACCGCCCTGAAGCATGCGAGCGATTCCGATTAGAAAGCCGTAGACGTAAGCGAAGGTGAACACTGCAACCGCCGCCTTGCGATGGCGGCGCCAGAGAATGAAACCGAGTGCTGCCAGACCAAAGCCCGTGGTCGCATGCCCACAGGGCAACGACTTCCCATCCTGCCCGAACGCCGGAGAGAACGGCGTCCGATAGGGAACGCCGGGGACATCGGTCATCAGACCGAAGCCTTCCACCTGCGAGGGACGCGGGCGACCCCAGCCATCCTTGAGCACGATATTCGAGATCACTCCGCTCGACACCACCACGGAGAGGATCACGAAGAGCGAGGGCTTCATGAAGCGGGCGAGCTTGGGAAACGCGAACCCTGCCAGGAAGATGAGCAACGAAGCAAACCCCATCGCGAGCATGGGCAGCGGACCGTATTGGAAGAACCACAACCAAGGATCCTCCTCTCCATACTTCCAACGACGGAGATCAAAATCGAAAGCCAGCCGCTGGAGTTTCAGATCCCACCCGCTCCAGGCCAGCCATGCCATGCCGGCCAGCGCCAGCAGCACCGGATAGACCAGCAGGCGGCTCCAGAACGGCGGACGGGATTCGGTGGACTCTGACATGAGATCGATCAGTTGAGAGCTGTTCCGGATTCGGCTGGGGGAATCACCGCGAGTTCCACCCAGTTGGAGGTGGCGAGATTCCATGCATGAACGATGTGAGCCCGGGCCAATTCGCCCGCCTGCCCCTCCTTGATGAGTTTCCCTGTGAAATCACGGGATGGGGTGTCGGGCAGCTGCCCCTTCATCATGGCCGCGTAGTTCTTGGGGCCTGCGTCCCAGCTTTTCAAAAGCACGACACGCCACGCGGCCGCGTCTCCGACGTCCTGCCAAGTGCCTCCAAGGCGCCAGATCCGGTCGGTGCACCACACCAGACTGGGCTCGGTGTAGGCGATGCCGATGGGAGTCACCGTCGTCAACGGATCGATCAACTTCACCACCTGCTCGGTGGGATTCAACCGGCTGAACACCTGCCCTCCGGGCAAGGTGAGGAATCCTGCAAGCGCCACCAGCACCATCGCCGCGACCGGCCGGTTGCGCCCTGCAAGTGCCGAAGCAATCCCCAGGCAAAACAGAAAGGCCGAGAGATAGAACAACGCCATCCTCGGATCACCGAACTCCGGCAACTGTGGCATTTTCAACGCAGGGCCGATCACCAACACCGCTGCTATGATCGGCAGGGCCGTGGTCAGGATCGTCCACAGCAAATGCGGCTTCGCAGTTGCAGGGCGGCAAAACACCAGCAGGAAAAATGCAGGCAAACCGGGCAGGACGTAGTGAGGGAGCTGCGTGGCGTAGAATGAAAAGATCACCAGTGGCGCAAGCAGCCACACACTCAGGAAGCGTGCCTCCAAGGAGGTCTCCCGGAATCTGCGGAGAGCCGCTGGCAACAGCGGAGTCCATGGGAGCAACGAAATCGGAATGGTGAGGAGATAGAACACTCCCGGCAGATAGAGCCTGCCATTCAAAGAAGTGGTGCCGCGTTCCACGATATCATGCCCTACTCCCTCGGTGAAAAACCGTCCATGGGTCGCAATCAATGCGGGCACCCCCCATGCGGCGCACAGGGCGAGGCACAGGAGTATCCCGGCAATGAGGTGGGAAGGCCTCCGCACCGCACCCTCATCCTTGCGGCAGCGCCATGCCAACAACAGACCCGCCAGCAGCGGCACGGCCCAGGCAATCGGCCCTTTCGCCAAAAAGCCTCCGGCCATCGACAGCCAGAACACGCACCACCACCCCTTGATCCGCGGTTGACCCGGTAAAACCAACTCCCACAGCGCGCGCATCGATAGCGTGACGAACAGCACGAGAACCATGTCCGCCGTGCAGACCCGTCCCTGCATGCAGGTCTGGAGAGCGGTGAGCCAGGCGCCCGCAGCCAGCAGCCCGGGTTGCCAGCGGCCAGTGAGACGCCGTCCGAAATTTGCGAGCACCACGGCCACCAGGCATGCGGCGATGGCGGAATGCAAACGCACGCTCCATTCGTCCGCGCCGAAGAGCTTCACATTCGCGATCATCCACCAATAGCTCAAAGGGGGCTTCGCAAGCCGTGGCAGATCATTGAACCACGGCACCACGAAGTCACCGCGGCGGATCATCTCCAGCGCGGCGTGGCCGAACCGCGGCTCATCGCGATCCAGAATCGGAAGCGTGAAGATGCCCGCGAACAAGCTGGCCGCGGCCAGCAACACGACCGCCAGCACACCGGGCTTCAACGATCTGTCGCGTGCCTCGATCATGGCCCCTTCTTCAGATCGTGGAACAGGTTGTAGATTGCCACGAAAGTGGGGAAGAGGTTCGACATCACCCCCACCGAATCCGCGCGATAGCCAATGAAGTAGGCGAGCAGGCAAAGGCTGCCGGACACCGACATCACCCAGAACACCCGGGGCATGGTGACCTTCTTCGCCTTGCGGGTTGCAAAGAACTGGGGAATCCAACGCAGGCCGAACAGTGCCGCACCGGTCCAGCCGATGATCTTCCATCCATTGATCACCAGTTCGCGGTCCTTCCCGCCAAAGGTGAAATGAAGCTCCTGAATGGTTTGGTTGAGCACGGACATGGCGGTTCAGTCGAAACGGATGTTCACCTTGCGCTTCAGCAACCAGGACACGCCGATCAGGTCGTGGATGCCGCGCAGTGCCCGGTCCCAGTTGGTGTATTTCGAAGTGCCGGCCATGCGTCCGCGGTGGTTGACCGGCAGCTCCACGATCTTCATGCCCGCGCGCAGCAGTTGGGCCGGAATGTAACGGTGCATGCCATTGAAGGGCACCAGATGGTCCACGGCCTCGCGGCGGAAGGCTTTGAGCGAACACCCGGTATCGCGCACGCCATCATGGAGGAACGCGCGGCGGATCTTGTTCGCGATCTTCGAGGCATAGCGGCGGCTGGCAGTATCCTGGCGGTTCGCGCGATAGCCGCAGGCGACGTCCGCGCCTTGTTCGAGAGCTTCCACGAGCTTGGGAAAATCGGCGGGATCGTTCTGACCATCCCCATCCATGAGCGCGACAATCTCCCGGCTCGCCTGGCGCATGCCGGCATACATGGCAGCGGACTGCCCGCGGTTCTGCTGGAAGCGCATCGCACGGATACCCGGGATGGCGGAGAGAATCTCCCAGGTCCGGTCCTTGCTGCCATCATCCACGGCGATGACTTCCGCGCCGGGAACGGCGCGGAGGATCTCCGCCACCACATCGGCGACGGTTTCCTCCTCGTTGTAAAAAGGAACGACGATACTGAGCTTGGCGTTCATTCGAATGGGGGCGGTGGCCAGGAAGTGAGTCCCTCCGCGCGGATCAGGGTGAAATTGGCTCCGTTCTTTTTGCCGAACTGGACGTGAACCTTCTTGGGCGCAGAGGGATTGATGAGCGCGGTCCGCAGATCTTCCGGGAGAGGGAGATTCTCATCGACGAGCACCACAAACGAACGGTCCACCGGGCAAACAGGACCGGGCCACAGATCGAACTGGCTGGTCACTCCACGCTGCTTGGTGGTGCCGGGGATGAAATCCCGGCCGTAGTACCAGGTATGCAATTCAGGACGGCGGGATGAGAGAAATGCGACCTGCGCAGCGGTGAAGCGGCTGCCCGCCACGAGCAGAAGCGGTCTTTCTCCAGTGGTGGAAGGCAGCTGCATGGCATCCACCTCCCGGGCCAGAGCATCCCAGCCATACCAGAATTTCTTGTCCCCCTTGTTCCAAACGGACGGAAACATTACGGCCCCCAGCGCCAGCACGGTGAACACCGCATTGATCCACATCGCAGCCTTCGCCAGCCCCGGACGACGGTCCATCGCCCAGGCGATGCCCGCTGGCAGCCACGAGAATAGATAGACGGCGGGCCAGTTCGGATTGACCTCCTGCCGCAGATTCATAAGCAGGCACACACTCCAGCCGATGGCTCCGAAAATGAGAGATAGGCCATAGCGGCGGCGGCTCTCCGGGCTGCGCAACGCCACACATGCGAGCACGAACGCAAGCGGACCGGCGATCATGACCTGGCTGACGATATATTCGACCAGACGTTTACCGATCGCAGCCGGAGTGATCGGTGCGCCTTCGAAATGATGGCCCGTGTGCTTGAACGTGACCCAATCGTGATGAGCGTTCCAGAGCACCGGCGGCGTGAGGGCCAAGAAAGATACCAAGGAGCAGGCAATGACCGCTTTCCATGTCCGGGACGGCACCTTGAGACGCCACGCCGCGATGAACAGCAGCACCGGAAACAGCATCATCATCTGTTTCCCGAGCATGCCGATACCCAGCGCCAGCGTGAGGATGATCACATTGCCCGGGCGTGGCCCCTTCTGCAACAAGCTGGAGCCCGCCGCCAAGGCCACCGACCACATCGCGACCAACGGCGAGTCGATGGTGAGGAACGATCCCAGCATCAGGCTACCCGCGGAGAGCCCGGCCGTCGCCAAGGTCCACCACGCGGTGCGTGCTCCGAACCACTGTCGGGCGAAAAGGTAGAGTCCTCCCAGCGAGAGGATCGAGAGAAGGTTCGCCGCGGTCTTCAGTCCGAACGCGGTATCGAGTCCGGCCAACCGCAGCAGCCCCATGATCCAGCCGATCAGCGGCGGCTTGCTGTAATATCCCGCCGCGAGATGGTTGCCCCACTCCCAGTAATAGGCCTCATCCCCGAGTACCCCCACCGCTCCGCTGGCATGGATGACCAGCCGCAGAATTGTTAGAACCAGCAGGAACAGGATCGCACGGCGGTTCCAGAGAGCGGCGTCCGGCGAAGCGTCCGGTTGGTAGGACGAAGAGGGTGTTGAGGAAGGGAGAGACAAGGGCGAGCCAGAAGCTGGCGGGTTCGTTTCCGCGCGGACAATGGAGGTCGCGCGACGGAAATGTCACAGCCAAACTGACTTACAGACCCTTGGATTACGGAACTGTAATGTTGCTCCCGCCTTGCCTATTTCGGAGCCGGTTTTTTGCCCTCGGAGAGAAGTCCTTCCACCGCCAGTTCAACGAACGAGCCGGGTGCTCCGAGGTACTGGATCGAGCGGTCCGGACCGAGGACGTAGACCAAGGGCCGGGCGCCGATTCGGAACTGCTGGGCGAGCTTGTTGGTGGGATCGGAGAAGTTCGGCCAGGTCACCTTGCTATCCGCCGGACTCTGGAGAGCTCTGAGGACCTCGATCGGATCGTTGTTCACGCCGACCAAGGCGAAGGGCTTGCCTTCGAACTTGTGCTGGAGGCTGCTGGTGAGTTCCAACAGGTGATCGAGGTCATCCGTGCTGCCACTGCTCCAGAACAACAGCGCGATCACCTTGCCCTTGTAGTCGGACAGGCGCATCTGGCGTCCGGCGGAGTCCGCCCCCTGAAGGTCCGGAGCTTCGCGGCCCTTGCTGAGATATTGGATGATGTAGAGTTCGTCCTGGGCGAGGTCCGCGATGTTCATGTCCTCCACCTTCTGGTCGGCGGCATTGATGATGGCCTTCCGCAGCAGGGTGAGGCGCTTTTTCATCGACATCGCCATCATCGCCGATTCCCTTGAGAATCATCGCCTGCCCGAGAGCAGCGACCCCCTGAACCTTCGGATCGGGATTCTGGGCCTCGATTTTCTGAAGCAGGGAAAGTGCACCGGGATCGTGGGCCGCGACCAGCGCAAGGCACATCGGAGCCAGCTTCGCGCTGCGGAGGTGGTACTTCTCCACCGCCTCGCGGATCTTGGTCACCGCATCCACGAGCGGAGAAGGAGCCGCAGTAGCACCCGGCTGGGCTGGATTCGCTGCCGCCTGCGCGGCCGGAGCGATGCGCAGCAACCAAGCAGCGGGCTCAAGCACCCACTCTTCCGCCAAGGAGGGACGCAGACAATTCCACATCCGGGAGGCAAATTCCTGGGGGTTCGGCTTTTCTTTCCAAAGGGCCTGCCGGGCGGCGGGATCCGCCGTGGCCTTCACCTGGAGCTCCCAGCGCTCATTCCGCAGGGTGAACTCCTGGCGGATGCTGGCGGCTTCGGCCGGGCTTCCGGCGTGAGCCGGAGCGGCGAGGACGATCGTTACGAGCGGAAGCCAGCGCGATGGTTGCATGGGCGGAACCTAGAGGGTCATTCCGGCGGGGTGCAATCCCTCATCTCACGGCGGTTGAGTCTTGCCACGCCCGGCCCGCCTCTGGACTCTCCCCGCCATGTCGAACACGCACATCGATGACCTCCTGCTGGAGAACATCGCCACCCTTGCCAAGCTGGAGCTGAGCAAGGAAGAGATCTCCACGTTCAAGGGCCAGCTCGAGGACATCCTGAGTCACGTGGATGCGCTTTCGAAGCTGGATGTCACCGGCATCGAGGCCACCTCCTACCCGGCCCCCGTGTTCGACCGCATGCGCGAGGATATCCCTCACCAGAGCCTGGATCGCGAAGCCGTGCTCCGGAACGCCCCCGAGCAGGCCCAGCACCAGATCCGCGTCCCGAAAGTCATCGCCGAAGCCTGATCCGCCATGTCCCTTCTCTCTCTCCGCGAACAGCTCCGCAGCGGCGCCACCACCCCGGAAGCGCTCCTCGACGACCTCGCCGCGAAAATCTCTTCCGGCGATGCGCAGGTGGGTGCCTACCTGTCCCACGATCTCGCCGCCGCCAAAGCGGAAGCCGCTACCGTGGATCTCTCGCTGCCCCTCGGCGGCATCCCGATCGCGATCAAGGACAACATGAACGTCCTCGGCCAGCCCTGCACCTGCGGCTCGAAGTTTCTCTCGGAGAACTATGTCTCTCCCTATGACGCGACGGTGATCAAGAGCTCCGCGCCGCCGGGGCGATCCCCTTCGGCCGCATGAACATGGACGAGTTCGCGATGGGCTCCTCCACGGAGAACTCCGCCCTCCAGGTGACCCGCAATCCGCGTGACCTGGAGCGCGTGCCGGGCGGCTCCTCCGGTGGCTCTGCTGCTGCCGTGGCCGCAGGCTTCGCCTTCGCAGCGCTGGGTTCCGATACCGGCGGCTCGATCCGCCAGCCTGCCTCTCACTGCGGCATCATGGGTCTCAAGCCCTCCTACGGCCGCGTCTCGCGCTACGGACTGATCGCTTTCGCCTCCTCGCTCGACCAGATCGGCCCGATGACCCACACGGTGGAGCGACGCCGCCATGGTTTTACAAGCCATCGCCGGCCACGACCCACAGGATTCCACCTCGCTCGACGCGTACCGGTGCCGGACTACCTCGCCACACCTGAACGACGGCGTGAAGGGATTGAAGCTCGGCCTGCCGAAGGAGTATTTCGGCGAGCGGCATGGATCCGCAGGTCCGCGCCCGCGTGATGGCCGCCGCGGAAGCCTGGCCGCAGCCGGTGCGCGAGCTGGTAGAGATCTCCCTGCCCCACACCGAATACGCCGTGGCGATCTATTATATGATCGCCACCGGCCGAGGCCTCCGTCAAATCTCTCGCGCTTTGATGGTGTCCGCTACGGGCACCGCGCCGCGGACCCCGCCGACCTGCTGGACGAACTCTATCACCGCTCCCGCGAGGAAGGATTCGGCCCGGAAGTGAAGCGCCGCATCATCCTGGGCACCTACGTGCTCTCCTCACGGCTACTACGATGCTTATTACAAGCGCGCTCAGCAGGTCCGCACCCTGATCCGCCGCGATTTCGAAGAAGCCTTCCAGACCGTGGACGCCATCCTCTCCCCTGTCGCCCCCTCGGCGGCGCGGAAGATCGGGGAATTCGCCAACGACCCGCTCCACGAGTATCTCTCGGACATTTTCACCCTCTCCGCGAACCTCGCGGGCATCTGCGGCATCTCCGTCCCGGCCGGCACCGTCACTTCGGATACCGGCACGGAGCTCCCCGTCGGACTCCAGATTCTGGGGGCCCACTTTGAAGAGGCAAAGCTGCTCCGGATCGCAAAAGCGGCGGAATAAGGGTCAATTCTCAAGAAAACGGCCACTTTTCCCTTGCCAAGGGGCCGCGGGTTCCTAGTCTGCCCGCCCCATGCCAAGGATCTGGAGGAAAAGCAAAGACTCGAAAGGCCGTCGCCAAGCGTTTCAAGGTGACAGGAACCGGGAAGATCCTGCGCCGGAAACAAGGAACGCGGCACTTGCTTCAATGCAAGAACCGTAAACGGAAGCGCTGCTCTGACCAGCGCCGCCCTTGTTTCCGATGCCGACAACAAGAATGTGAAGGAAAATCTTCCCTTCGCCTGATCCCCTCGTCGTCCGACGCAACCACGCCCCCGCCCGCGTTTCGGACGGTCTCCATCACAGCCTGACCCGCAAGGGAAGCACGAGCAAGTGAGACTGCGGGAGGTAAGAATAAACAACGGCCTGTCCGACCAGAAACAAAACATGCCACGCGCCACCAATAGCCCGGCTTCAGCCGCAAGCGCCGCAAGCGCGTCCTGCACCGTGCGAAGGGCTTCCGCGGATTCCGCTCGAAGCTCTTCCGTTACGCCAAGGATGCCGTCCGCAAGGCGATGACCTATGAATACCGTGACCGTAAGAAGCGCAAGGGTCAGTTCCGCCGCCTGTGGACCGCACGTATCAACGCTGCCGTCCGCAACGAAGGAATCACCTACTCGCGCTTCATCGAAGGCCTCAAGGCCGCCGGTATCGAAGCCGACCGCAAGATCCTCTCGGATCTCGCGATCAACGACGCCGCCGCTTTCTCGGCGATCGTCGCGCAGGTCAAGAAGGCCCTCGAAGCCAAGGCTTCGAAAGCCGCTGCCTGAGCCTGAAACGAATTCGTTTCCCAAAACCGCCGCTTGGTCCGCCAAGCGGCGGTTTTTTGTTTCCTGGCGGCTCCCTGCCCCGGATAGCGGGCTTGGCTGGGATATGCCCGTCTGTTAGACCTGAGCGCGATGAAAGTAAGGGTGCAATTGACGGAGGAAGACTATGTTTCGACCCTATGGCTTTCCATCCGGTCCAACCGTAAACTTGCAACCATCTTCGTCGGAGTGGCGATGGTTATACTGGGATCATCGATCTACAATGTCGTTTGCCTCTTGCGGGGCGGATCGGTGGCGTTGACGGAATGGGTGCCAGCTATTCTGGGGGGATTGGTCGCATGGAGCCTCGTCATCGCCACCCCCTCCAAGATGAGGAAAACTTTCCGCGCCCAAAAGCTCCATGAAAAGCCCTCCGAGGTGGAGTTGGCGGAAGAACGGCTCATCTCAACGAATGACCAAGGTCACACGGCGATGAAGTGGCAGGATGTCCTGAAATGGTGCCGCACTCAAAAAATGATCATTGTCTACCTGACAGAACAACAGTGCGTCATGCTTCCGCGCCATGCTTTTACCTCGGATGAGGATTTCGCGGCAGCAGCAGCGATTCTCCAATCAAAATTGGGGGCGCCTGCTTGAGTGGCTTCATCCGGATGGAATCCGCTGCTACAATTTGTAACCCCTCCGTCCCTTTACAGCCGCCGGACCTTGGTTAGGTTGGCCGATCATGAAGAAGCGCGACCTTGGCAAGGGCGGGCCGTTCGTATCGGCGATCGGGCTCGGCTGCATGGGGATGTCGGAGTTCTATGGTGCGCGGGATGATGCGGAGTCCATCGCCACCATTCATCACGCCTTGGACCAAGGGCTGAACTTTCTCGATACAGCGGATGTCTACGGCTTCGGTGACAATGAGGAGTTGGTCGGCCAAGCCATCGCCAATCGCCGTGACGAGGTGTTTCTTGCCACCAAGTTCGCCATCGTCCGCGACCGCAATGATCCGGCGAAGCGTGGCGTGAATGGCCAGCCAGACTATGTGCGCTCCTCCTGCGAAGCCAGCCTGCGGCGGCTCGGAGTGGAGACCATCGATCTCTACTACCAGCACCGCGTCGATCCGAATACGCCGATCGAGGAAACCGTGGCTGCGATGGCGGAGCTGGTGAAAGCGGGCAAGATCCGCTACCTCGGACTCTCCGAGGCGGGCTCGGAAACCATCCGCCGCGCGCACGCGATCCACCCGATTGCCGCTCTCCAGACGGAATACTCGTTGTGGACCCGAGATCCGGAAGATGACGTGCTGGCAACCTGCCGGGAACTTGGCATCGGCTTCGTGGCCTACAGCCCGCTCGGGCGAGGCTTTCTCACCGGCCAGATCCGGCGGTTCGAAGACTTCGATACGGACGACTACCGCCGCCACTCTCCACGTTTCCAAGGGGAGAACTTCCAAAAGAACCTCGATCTCGTGAAACGCATCGAGGCCATCGCCGATGAAAAAGGCTGCACCGCCTCCCAGCTCACACTGGCGTGGGTGCTGGCGCAAGGCGAAGACATCGTGCCGATCCCGGGAACCAAGCGCCGCAAGTATCTCGACGAGAACATCGAGAGCGCGGAGGTCACCCTCACGGCGGAAGATCTCCAACACATTGAGGAAGCATTCCCGAAGGACGCCGCCTCCGGCACCCGCTATCCCGCAGCCATGATGGCGGCCGTGGGGAGATGAGGAGTCCACGCTGGACCCCTGCGGAATCCCGTGCACTTTCCGGCGCGGACATGCAAGCCTCCCAGACGCACGAGGAACTCACCGCCATGGCGAAGATCGCCTGGCGGAATAACGCCCGCTGCATCGGCCGCCTGTTCTGGAACACCTTGGAGGTGCTGGACGCCCGCGCAGCCCGCTCCGCCGATGAGGTGTTCGAGGCCTGCGTCCACCACCTGCGCTTTTCCACCAACGGCGGACGCATCCGCTCCGCCGCCACAGTGTTCGCCGCTGCGGAGCCAGAGGAACGCGGTATTCGCATCTGGAACCGCCAGCTCATCCGCTATGCGGGCTACGAATCCGGGGATGGCAGCGTGCTGGGCGATCCCGAGCAGGCGTCCTTCACCCGCCGTGTGATCGAGCTGGGTTGGCAACCGCCGGACGAGCCGGGGCGTTTCGATCTCCTTCCCCTTGTCATCGAGATGCCGGGTCAGGCTCCGAAGCTCTATGAACTGCCGCGGGATGCAGTGATGGAGGTGGAGATCACCCACCCGGATCTACCATGGTTCGCGGATCTGGGTTTCCGCTGGCATGCCGTACCGGTCATTTCCGACATGGCGCTGGAGGGGGAAGGTTTCCGTTATCCGGCGTGCCCTTTCAGCGGTTACTACATGGGCACGGAGATCGGTTCGCGGAACTTCGGCGATGAAAAGCGCTACAATCTGCTGCCGGTGATCGCGGATCGCATGGGGCTCGATCGTTCATTGCGGCGGATGCTGTGGAAGGACCGGGCGCTGGTGGAGCTGAACACCGCCGTGCTGCACTCTTTCCGTGAGGCCGGGGTCACGGTCGTGGATCATCACACCGCCTCGCTCCAATTCATGCAGCACCTTCAGAAGGAAGCGGAATGCGGGCGGAAGGTGCCGGGGGATTGGTCCTGGCTGGTGCCACCGATGTCCGGCTCCGCGTGTCCGGTGTTCCACCGCTATTACGATGATGAGCAGCCGGGCCCGGCATTCGTGGAGCAAACGAACTGGGAGTAGGGACATTCCTTGGGAACTGGCTTTGACGTCGCCGCCGGTTCCCGCTATCCCGGCGTCCGTTTTCGCAATGAAGGAGCAAATCGATTCCATCCAGGCCGAGGCCCTTGCCGCCATCACCGCCGCCACCGACGAGCGCTCGCTCGACGATGCCCGCGTCGCCGTCCTCGGTAAAAAGGGCACGCTGACCCTTGCTGCGGCTGGCATCAAGGACGTGCCGAAGGAGGACAAGGCTGCAGTCGGACAGCTCCTCAATGCCGCCCGCACCGCCATCACGGCGGCCTTGGAGGAAAAGCAGCTCGCCGTCCGCGAAGCCGCCGACCGCGCCGCCCTTGCCGGGATCGACATCACCCTGCCGGGCCGCGCCGTGAACACCGGCTCGCTCCACCCGCTCACGATCCTGCGCGATCAGGCCATCGGCATCCTCCGCCGCATGGGCTTCGCCCTCGCCGAGGGCCCGGAAATCGAGGACGAGTTCCATTGCTTCGACGCCCTCAACACGCCTGCCGATCACCCGGCACGCAATGAGAAGGATACCTTCTACTTCGACTCCGGCAAGCTGCTGCGGACCCACACCTCCAGCGTGCAGGTCCGCACTATGGAAGGCCAGAAGCCACCGGTGCGCATCATCGCTCCCGGCTCGGCCTACCGCCGCGACGAGATCGACGCCACCCACCTTTCCGTCTTCAACCAGCTCGAAGGCCTCTATGTGGCCGAGGATGTCTCGCTGCCGGACCTGAAGGGCACGCTGGAATACTTCTTCCGCGAACTGTTCGGCACCGAGACGGAAGTCCGCTTCCGCCCACACTTCTTCCCGTTCACCGAGCCAAGCTTCGAGATCGACGTGAAGCTCCACGCCAAGGGCCAAGCACCGCGTTGGATCGAGGTGGCCGGCTGCGGCATGGTGGATCCGGCCGTGTTCGAAGCTATCAGCAAGTCCCGCAAGGACGATGCCTTCGATCCTGCGAAGGTGACCGGCTTTGCTTTCGGCATGGGCTTGGACCGCCTCGCAATGATCCGCTGGGGCATCAAGGACATCCGCCTGCTGATCGAGAACGACGCGCGCTTCCTCAAGCAGTTTGCCTGATACGGATGGCCTTTTCGGCATCTGGAAGGTTTTCATAGCATTTTGCCAAGCGCCTGCCAAGCTCGTCCGATCATGACGGACGAGCTTCCCCTTCCCCGACGCTTCCGCGTGGGCGTGCGCCTGCCGGAATGGTCCACCGGCTTCAGCTTCCGGATCTTCGCCGGGCTGACGGATTTCCAGCGGCAGAGCGCGCCGTTCCAATTGTTCTTCAATCAGCCGAGCGGCGGCGACCTGCCTGCCACGATCATCGATGAATCCTGGGACGGGGATGGGTTGATCGTGTTCCGCTACACCGCGGAGGAAGCACGGGCGTGGAAGGAGCGCGGCGTGGCGGTGGTCAATCTCAGCGCGGAAACCCCGGAAGGCGGCCCCGTTTTTCCCCGCGTCACCCTGGACAACCGGAAGATAGGAGCCATGGCGGTGGAGCACCTCGCCGCCCTCGGTCTTCGTGATTTCTGCTACATCCACGAGTCCACCCGCAGCTATTCGGAAGCCCGTTGGAAGGGCTTCGAGGCTGCCGTCAAAGCCATCGGAGGCCGCAGCCATCGCATCGATATCCCGGTTTCCTCCTTTCCGGAAGACATCCGTGTAAGGCGTATCCGGGAGACCATGCGCGGCCCTATTTTGAAGCTGCCCCGTCCCTGTGGCATCTTCACCAAGGACGACATTGCCGCCGTCTGGACCCTGAAGATGCTTTCCGAGCTCGGCATCCGCTGCCCCGAGGAAATGCCCGTGCTGGGCGTGGATGATGACATCGTCTTCTGCCACACCACCCAGCCGCCGCTCAGCAGCATCTCCTATCCCGGACGGCACATCGGCTTCGAGGCGGCCAAGCTGCTCCACCGCATGCTCACCAGTGAGGTCCGCCGCAGCGAGGATCATTTGGAAATCCCCCCCACCGGCCTCGTTTCGCGTGAATCGACCCGCCACGTGATCCTCAAGGACCCGGTCGTGACCAAGGCGCTCGCCGTGATCCGCCGTGAAGTGCCGCGGACCAACATCCAGGTCGCGGAAGTCGCACGGCTCTGCGGCGTCTCCCGTGAATTGCTCCGCCAACGCTTTCAGGAACAGCTCGACCAGAGCCCGAAGGACGAGATCAAGCGGCTCCGCCTGCGCCATCTGATGGAAATCCTCACCACCACCGATTGGACTCTGGAAGCCATCGCCGAAAACTGCGGCTACTCCGGAGCGGAGGAAATCTGCCGCTTCATCAAGCGGAATACCGGCAAGACCACCGGCGAAATCCGTCGCGGAGGAAACTGAGCTAACAAAAAGGCCCGCCACCGGAAAACCAGTGGCGGGCCATGTGAAATTCCGGCACTCAGGGAATGGTGACCTTCAAACGGCCGAACAGCTTGCCGTTCACCGACAGGGATCGCGGGATATAGACCTCGACCTTGTCGATGCCGGTCACATAGCCATCCACCGTGGGAACAATCACCACACCCGGAGCCCCCTGTGCGGGAGTCCAGATCGTGTTGAGATCCGTGTTGTAGAACGCTGCCGGATTCAGGGATGCCGAGGCAGCAGAGCGACGGAAGGTGAACTTGAAGTAGTCCGTCATTCCCGAGCCGAGATCCGCGGAAACCGTCGTGCCGTTCGGTAGCAGCGCGCTGTCATCGCCGGTGGCTGGATTCCCGCCGAGCACGAACTCGATCGCATTCACGATGCCATCGTGATCCGGATCCGCACCCGGCAGGCGATCCGCCGGATCGGTCAGCCCGAATCCTGCGATCCAAGTCGAGAACGGATCGGAGACGAACGCGAGCACCCCGGTGGACTGGGTGAAGGTCCATGTGGTGCCACCATCCACCTTGGTCCACACCTCACCATCCTTGGCGAAACCCGGAAGGGTGAAGTTATCACCATAGGTCACCGCAAGAGTGGAGACATTCACCAACAACCAGGAATTGCCGCCGGTCTTGTCGGTGGTGGTGAGATCGAGATTGAGCTTCCCGTCCAACAGGGCCGTTCCAACTCCACCGATCGAGTTCGTCACGCCGTTGACCACCGGTTTGAGTGTCAACTCACCCGCCTGCGCCAGCTCCAAGGTAGTGCCTGCATTGACCGTGGTGTCACCCACATAGGTATTCACGCCGCTGAGTGTCACCTTGCCACCGCCATCCACGGTCACACCGAATGCCACCTTGGTGGAAGGTGCGCCGATCGTTCCGGTGAAGAGTAGGTCCGCAGTGGCATCACTGGTGACATCCGCGACATCCAGATTGAGCACCGATCCACCCGCCACCACATTCAAGGCACTCACAACAACCGGCAAAGGATCTCCTCCCGTGACGCTCAGCTTGCTGGACGGAGTGTTGATGGTCCATGACCCCCAGTAATTCTCCCCGGCACCGGAGAGGGTCGAGCCTCCCTGCATGACGAAGGTTCCGCTATTGGTGCCGATGTTGCTGGTACGGCCGCTTGTCTGGGTCAGCGTGCCGCCGGATTCCACCGTCAGGACGCCGGGGTAGAATTGGAAGCCGTTGTCCGTCGCGTAGGTCAAGGTCGCGCCGTTCTTAATCGTCACGTTGGAGTTGAAGAGCCGGCCGTAACCACCGCTCCGACCCAGAACGAGATTCCCTTCCGCCACCACCAACGACCCGGTGAAGGGATACGGTGTGCTTGCCGAAGTGATGTTCAAGGTGCCGGAACCCACCTTCCTCAGGATCGAGTTGCCGGAGATCACTCCCGTCAGGGTGAGGCTGCCCCCACCGCCGATACCGGTGTCCCCGGCGATCGTCACCGTTCCGCCCGCCGTGGCCGCCGTGGCCGAGTTGTTCAACAGTGCGCCGTTTCCAATCGGGCCGGTACCATTCAGCGAAAGCGCCTCGCCACCGATGGAGTGACCGTTGAGATCCAGCATGCCATCTCCGGTGACGATGGTGCCTGCAGCCACCGATCCGAGTGCGGAATCATTCCCGAGCACAATGGCACCGGAATTGATCGTGCAGGCACCTGAGAAGGTGTTGGCCGTGCCGAGATTCAGAGTGCCGCTGTTCGATTTCGTCAGGCCGGTGGTGCCGGTGATCGCCCCGGTGCCACTGATGGTGTAGTCCGCCAAGGCATTCACGGTTACGGACGCCGGTGCTACCTGGATGTTGAGAATGACGTTCGTATTGGTGCCCGCATTGTCATCGAACACCACGACATCCTGCTCGTGATAAGTCGCCAGTGAATCCACCAGATACCAGTTGACCGAGGTATCGATGTCCCAATTGGTGCCGTTGGTCCCGGTCCAGATGAGCGGATTCACCGTATCGATCACGATGTCCACTTCTCCCGATCCCGGATTGTTCTCAAGGATAGCGGACATGCCGCGAGGAAGAGGGCCCAGCTTCAATGCGGCAAATCCCGAACCACCGATCGGACTGCCCGGTGTGTATTTGATCAGCGGATAGGTTCCCCCCGCGAAGGTGCCGCTCACATTGATGAGGATGCTTTCCGACGCACCATTGGTGGTGAGAGATCCCGCATTGATCGGAGCCACCGTCGGGCTGGACGCGAAGTTCCGGATCGACAAGGTCGCTCCGGTGGACGAGCCGAGGGTCAGGCTGGTCGGTGCCAAGCTCAGCCCGGCTACCGCCGCCACATCGAGTGTGGCACCATCATTGACGCTGATCGCGCCGGTGCCGGTCTGGCTGGAGGGAAGGGTCAATGTGCCGGCGTTCACCGTGGTCGCACCGGTATAGGTATTCGCACCATTCAGAGTGAGCTTGCCGGTGCCGTTCTTCACCAGCGCCAGCTTGTTACCGTTCACGGTGCCGCCGCCGATCCGGCCGTTGTAGGTCAGATCGGTGGCATTGTTGATCGTCAGGGTTCGTTCGGTGGCATCTCCGTTCCATACCCGAGAGTTGCTGTTCACGCCACTCAACCCGGCGAGGGTGACATTGCTGGCTCCTCCCGCCAGCGTGAGACCGACTGGTGTCGGCCCGTAGCCATCATCCGCGGTATTGGACTCCAGAATCACGGAGGCAGTCGGCATCGCGTTGTTCGCGCGGAGCACCAGGGCTCCGCTCGACCCGGACGAGGTATTGATCGTAATCGTACCGCTGTAGGTTCCATCCGCCATCACCTCCACCGCACCATTGCCGTAGTTGCCGCTCTGATCGGTGATCGTGAGAGGCGCGGAACCTGCCAGACCGGCTTCGAAGAAGATATTCTTCAGGTTGTACTGTGTGCGGATGGTGGTGGCGCTACCCACCGTGACCAGACCGGTCATGTGATTGTAGCCATCATTCTGGAACAGCACGCCGCCGTTCAGATTCAGGGTGTTCGGGAAAGTGTAGGTGCCTCCTGTGGAGTTGCCCGGATTGAGTTCGAAGGTGCCTCCATTGATCGTAATCGCCCCCGTTCCCAGCGGCGTGTAGCTGCCAGTGGCGAGCGCCGCGCCATTGTTCAGTACAAGGCTGCCGGCGTTGATCGTGGTGCCACCGGTAAAGGTGTTCGCATTGTTCCAAAGGGTCACCGCCGCCGCACCGTTCTTCACGATCGACGTGGTTCCGGCGATCGAGCCAGTTCCACCGCGCATCGTGTAGGCGGTGGATGCATTGGAGAACGTCAGCGAAGTAGGACGCACCACGGCACCAATCGCGACCGTGGCATTCACCGGGCTATCCGGGAAAGTCACGCTGTCGAACGGGTAGAACTTCTCCGCTCCCGCATTCCAATTGAGCGCGGACGCATCCCATACGGTGCTGGCGGTGCCGCTCCACGTCAGATTGCCCGGAGTCCCGGTATCCAGGGTCATCTGGATATCACTGGATCCCACCGCGAACGTAGGGGTCTGTCCGCGCGTGGGATTGGCGTATGTGAAATTCGCAGCCGTGGCGGTGGTGGAGCCGAACCCGCTGATCAACGTGTAAGTCCCCGCAGGCATGTAGCCTGCCACTGCCGAAATTCCGGTCGTACCGCTCGCCGTCAGAGTGCGGGAAGCGCCACTGAGGCTGATCTGATCGATCGAACTGCCGCTGCGATCGAGGGCGATGCTGCCGCCATTGAGCGTCAGGTTGCCATCGACAGTCAGAGTGCCCACCGTGCCGGTGCCGCCGGGCTGAAGCGTGCCGCCGGAGGAAAGCACCAGGTTACCGCTCAGATCCACCGCCGGAGCACTGCTGCGCCCTGCCGCCAGCACCTTGCCGGAGGCGATGGTGTAACCTGTGGAGATCGCGGTGGCGTCCAAAAGGGCTCCGGGCGAAATGGTGACCGGAGTGCTATTGAGAATTGTCCCGGTCGCTCCAAGCACCAAGGTGCCCGCGCTGATGGTAGTCGCTCCACCGTAGGTGTTCGCCGTCGAATTGAGCCTCATCAGTCCGGGGCCCGCCTTGACGATCCCGGCCGCGCCATTGGTGGCGATGGGGCTTTGGACATCCAGGTCACCGCAGCCGCACCATCCGCGACATTGAAAGTATATGAGCTTTGGCCGGAATCCGGCCGGAGATACACACCTGCGCCGCCCGGCTTCAAAATACTGGAATTGGCGCTGGCGAGAGTGGAGACCGAGGCGGCGAATGTTCCATATCCTCCCAGATCGAGCCGGCTGCTGTTGGTGTTGGTGATGGTCGCGCCCTTGAGCACGAAGGCCATCCCGAACGAACCGGTTGACTCCATGGTGGCGCCTTCATCGAGATTGACCGTCAGCCCGGAGGCGTTGTTCGCATACCAGCCGAAGGCGAGGGAGGCCAAAGTCATCGTCGTGCCCGGCCCGAGATTGATGGCGGACACCTTGATCGAGCTCGAACCGTTCCCATAGGCCGTCGGGAAATTCAATGTGCCACCAGTCACCGACAGCGTACCGGTCATCGTGCTCTGGGCGGACAGGGCGAGTTTACCGGTCCCCGCCTTGGTAAAGCCTGAATTGCCAGCCAGAACGGAGGAAATGGCAATATCTGCATTAGTCGTAACCGTCGGGCTGGCTCCACCCAGTGTCAGGGTATTGCCCGTAATGGTATAGCCAGCCGTATTGGCGGTGACGCTGTTCGCGGTAATCGCCGCTCCCAAGGTGACGGTTCCAACACCCGTCGCACCGAAGATGGCGCTATCGGGTGTGGTGTTGTTCCAGGTGGCGGCGGAGGCTCCATCGAGCCAATTGGTGCTGGTGGTGGTATCCCAAGTGCCCCCGGCAACGCTGCTATTCCAAGTAAGAGACGCTGCTTGGGAGGAGAGGCAGGAGCACAGGCTGACGGCGGTCAGGCAGGCGATGAACTTCGGTTTCATGGGTTTTGTCGATTTGCAATGGTGACGAAAAGCGGGAACAAACACCCCACACTGCATCACCACGCCCCCACACCGCACGTTGCATTCATTGCAAATTCAGACCTCAAAAATGGCACTTTTCGGACAACCGGCCCACTCTCTCTTTTCGTTCTCCGGTCGTCCCATGGCCAAACCAGACATGGCGCGGGCACAAAAAAACGGCCGCCCGCGTGAGCGGACGACCGTTTTGAAAAAGGAGGCAGGAAAGATCCTCAGGCGGTCGGAACTTCCGAGATCGTCTTGAGAACGCGTCCGGCGATCGCGTACGGGTCGCCTTGGGAGTTCGGACGGCGGTCTTCGAGGTAGCCCTTGTAGCCGTTGTTCACGAAGCTGTGCGGAACGCGGACGGAAGCACCGCGATCAGCCACGCCGTAGGAGAACTTGTCGATGGACTGGGTCTCGTGAAGGCCGGTGAGGCGGAGGTGGTTGTCCGGGCCGTAGACGGCGATGTGCTCGTCGCGGTTCTTTTCGAAGGCAGCCATGAGCTGCTCGAAGTATTCCTTGCCGCCGGTTTCACGCATGTACTTCGTGGAGAAGTTGCAGTGCATGCCGGAGCCGTTCCAGTCACCCTTGACGGGCTTGCAATGGAACTCGACGTCGAGGCCGTAGGATTCGCAAAGGCGGAGAAGGATGTAGCGGGCCACCCAGATTTCGTCGGCGGCGCGCTTGGAGCCCTTGCCGAAGATCTGGAATTCCCACTGGCCCTTCGCCACTTCGGCGTTGATGCCTTCGTGGTTGATGCCGGCGTCCAGGCAGAGATCGAGGTGCTCCTCGACGATCTGGCGGGCCACGTCACCGACGTTCTTGAAGCCAACGCCGGTGTAGTACTCGCCCTGCGGGGCCGGGAAGCCTTCCTTCGGGAAACCGAGGGGCTTGCCGTTTTCGTAGAGGAAATATTCCTGTTCGAAGCCGAACCAGGTGTCCACGTCGTCCAGGATGTTGGCGCGGGTGTTGGACGGGTGCGCGGTGACGCCATCCGGCATCATGACTTCGCACATCACGAGAGCACCATTGACGCGGGTGCTGTCCGGGTAAACGGCGACGGGCTTGAGCACGCAGTCGGAGCTGCGGCCTTCGGCCTGCTGGGTGGAGGAACCGTCGAAGCCCCAGTTCGGAAGCTGCTCGAGGGTCGGGAAGGAGTCGAACTCCTTGATCTGGGTCTTGCTACGAAGGTTCGGAACGGGGGTGTAGCCGTCGAGCCAGATATACTCCAATTTGAACTTGGGCATCGATGTGGTGGTTGTAGTTTGCGGATTCGCGGATGATTCGAGGGCGCGCTTGCCCTTACGGACCATCGCGCCCACGGGCGGCTTTAAAAGCAATTCACGGGCCAATCCGCAACTGAATCCGGAATTTTTCCGTTTGCCGCCTCCGCTGCTCCCGGCCAGCGTCTCCCCCAACTCGATGATGGAATCCGCTCCGGCCCCCCTTCCGCCCGTCACCCTCCGCTGGTCTGGAATGACCCACCCGGGCCGTTTCCGGGCGAATAACGAGGATGCGTTCCTTGCGCTCACCTTCGATGCCCGCGAATTCCACTACCTCGGGAAAACCGGGGAGGCCTCCTTGGCGCAATCGGACTATGTATTCGCCGTTAGCGACGGAATGGGAGGCGCGAAATCCGGTGAATTTGCCAGCAAGATCGCCGTGGAAAAAATCACCCGCCTGCTACCCAAAAGCTTCGGCATGGCCGCCCAACACCTCGATGCCGGTTTCGAGGACGTGCTCGGGACGCTCTTCGACAGCATCCACGGCGCAATCGTCGATCTGGGCCGCCACTATGAAGAATGCCAGGGCATGGGGGCCACCCTCAGCCTGGCTTGGTTCATGCCGGGGTGGATGTGCTTCAGCCACATCGGGGACAGCCGCATCTATTACCTTCCGAAGGAGGGGGACTCCGTGCAGGTGACCCACGACCACTCCCATGTCGGCTGGCTGCGGCGGAATGGGAAAATCAACGAGCGTGAAGCCCGCTCCCACCCCCAGCGGCACGCCCTTTCCCAAGCCCTCGGCGGTGGCCAGAAGAACATCGATCCACACATCGGCCGGGTGGCCTACCAGCCCGGCGACCGCTTTCTAATCTGCTCGGACGGCTTGGTGGACGGCCTCTGGGACCGCCGCATGGCCGAGCTGGCCCGTGGCGAACTGGATGCCTCCCGTCTGGTGCTGGAGTCCGTGATGGAATCCGGCCGGGACAACACCACGGCGCTGCTGATCGAGGTTGCTGAAGGGAGTTGAGCCTTCCGAGGTCTTTTTGACGCTTGGCACCCGCCCCCTGCCGTCTAAAACACCCGTCCCATGCACGGCTTCGCTTACAAGAACGGCTCCCTTTTCTGCGAGAACGTCGATCTCCAGACGCTCGCGGAGACCCACGGCACCCCGCTCTACGTTTATTCCGCGAACACGATCCTCGATCACTTCCGCCGCCTCGATCAGGCGCTCGCCGGAATCGACCACGAGGTGGCCTACGCGGTGAAAGCGAACTCGAATCTCTCCGTGCTCCGCCTGCTGGCCAAGGAAGGCGCCGGTTTCGACATCGTCTCAGGCGGTGAACTCTACCGCGTGATCAAGGCCGGTGGCGATCCGGCCCACTGCACCTTCGCCGGCGTCGGCAAGACCCGGGCGGAAATCGAATACGCGCTCCAGCAGGGCATCTATTCCTTCAACGTCGAGAGCGAGGCCGAGCTGCGCTACATCGACCAGGTCGCCGGAGAACTCAGCGTGATCGCTCCAGTCGCGGTCCGCGTGAATCCGAACGTGGACGCCAAGACCCACAAGTACATCTCCACCGGCAAGTCCGAGAACAAGTTCGGCGTGGATTTCTCCTTCATCGAGGATGTTTACGACCGCGCCGCCAAGGAGCTGAAGAACGTCAAGCTGCGCGGCCTGCAGATGCACATCGGTTCCCAGCTCACTTCCGTCGATCCATTCGTGGAGGCGGTCAAAAAGGTCGCTCCGCTCGCCACCTCGTTGAAGGAAAAGCACGGCATCGAATTCTGGTCGATCGGCGGTGGCATCGGCATCGTCTACCGTGAGTCTCTGGAATCCGGCGCGCGCGATTGGTGGGATACCAAGGCCGATGCGGACCGCCCGCTCACCATCGAGCAATACGGAGCCTCCATCGTGCCGCTCATCAAGGACCTCGGCCTGAAGATCCTGCTCGAGCCCGGCCGCTACATCGTTGGCAATGCCGGTGTGCTGCTCACCCACTGCCTCTATGAGAAGAAGGGCACCGCGAAGACCTTCAAGATCGTGGACGCCGGCATGAACGATCTCATCCGTCCCGCTCTCTACGAGGGTCATCACGAAATCGTCCCGCTCACGGAGCCAAACGCCGAGCGCCTGAAGGTCGACGTCGTCGGCCCGATCTGCGAAAGCGGTGACTTCTTCTGCCAGGACCGCGAGCTTCCCGACTTCCAGCCGGGTGAAACCGTCGCCCTGATGAGCGCCGGTGCTTATGGCTTCGTGATGGCCTCGAACTACAACACCCGCCCGCTGCCAGCTGAGATTCTTGTCGATGGCAGCACGGCCACCGTGGTCCGCAAGCGCCAGACCCTCGACGACCTCCTCGTCGGCGAGCTCTGAACGATTGACTGATTTTCCAACGCGGTGGCCGGCTTCATCCAAGCCGCCACCGCGTTTTTTGTTTTACGCTCATCCTCCGATGCCTCCCCTGCTCCAACTCCACCTGCTCGTGGTCCTGCTGGCCGCCACGGCGATCCTCGGCAAGCTGATCTCGCTACCCGCGCCTGCACTGGTGACGTGGCGCACCCTGTTGGCAGCCATCGGCGCGGCGATCTTCATGAAGCTCATCCGGCGGCGCTCCCTCCGCGTGCCGGGAAAGCAGCTCGCAGGCTTGCTCGGCATCGGAGCGATCATCGGATTGCACTGGGTCTGCTTCTTCGGAGCAATCCAGCTCTCGAATATTTCAATCTGCCTCGCGGGCATGGCCACGATCTCCCTCTTCACCGCGTTCACCGAACCTCTGTTCGAAAAGCGCGCGATCCGTCCGTTGGAGGTCGGGCTCGGGCTATTGATCGTCGCCGGATTGGCCATGGTGGCGGGCTTTGAAAGAGGCCGCTGGCTGGGCCTTCTCGTCGCACTCGGGGCCGCCTTCCTTGCCTCCATCTTTCCCGTGCTCAATCGCCGGGTGGTGAATACCAGCGGCCTCGATACGCAGACCATGGTCGCGTGGGAAATGCTCGGCGCGCACCTGACCGTGCTCATCCTGTTGCCGGTGCTCACCGGCCATCTCGCCGATCCCGCAACCGCCTATCGGGGCTTATTCGCCCTCCATGGCCTGGACTGGCTGTGGCTGCTCGTGCTCGCGTGGGTTTGCACCGTGTTCGCCCACGGTTTCCACATCCACCTCCTGCGCAGCCTGAGCGCCTACACCAGTAACCTCGCGATCAACTTCGAGCCGGTGTATGGCATTCTCGCAGCCTGCCTGATGTTCGGAGAATACAAGGATCTCCACGGCGGCTTCTATGCCGGCACGTTGACCATCGTCGCCGCGAATCTCCTCCACGCGCTCATTCCGCTATGGCGGCGCAAGCGCGTGGAAGAATGAGCGATGAGCGGGATCAGTGCGCGCCACCGGTGCTGACGGACACCGCAGGAGCTGGCGCATCCGTCGTTTTCTTCTCGGGCGCGGGTTTCACCGGCACCGCGAAGCTCGCTGCCACCGGACGGCCTTCCGCGCCTTCATAGACGGCCACCACATTCCGGGAGCTGGCGTCCACCTTCATGCCGGTGAAGCAGATCGGCAGGATCTCGTTGTTACGGCCGAGGCAGTCCACCTTGTAGTTGAATGTCGGCAGGTCCTTCGCCGGAGTGATGAGAAAGCCGCTCTTGAATCCCATCGGGCGGGCTTGATTCGACTGAGGCATGACCAGACGCACCGAACGCTGCGTGAAATTGATGAAATACACGCTGCCCGGAGGGAACGCCGACTCCGCCAGGTCGAGGGGCAGGAACTCCGGATGCTTCCAGTCATCCTTCGGTTCCTTTCGCCACATCATGATCATCTGATACTCGGAGGTCTTGACCGTCGGAATGGTCATCGCCGCTTCCGGCTGCTTCTTCTGCTCCTCGGCCTTCGCCGCTTCCGGCCCATAGAGCACCAGACCATCGGCGCCAAAGGGCACCGGCACCGAGGGGATGTTCAAGGTCATCGCAAAGGGAACGTACTCCTTCTTCGCCTCGTGCATGACCTTCACATACAGGCCGGTCGGCGGCAGGGTCTGTGCCTGGTTCATCTCATACGAGACCTGGCCGTCATTCCCCCACTTCACCACGCTCTTCGGCATCGTGCCGAGCGCGACCACCGTCACGCGTGCGGAGCCGGGCTGGGAATCGGAAGAAGGTGGAGGGGTCTGGGCGGAAGCGATGCCAGCCATGATTAGGCTGCTGGAGAGACATGTCAGAACAAAGGGTTTCATAAAATCAGACTTCGGAAGATTTGAGCCAGCGGAAGGACACGAATTCGAAGCGACGTCCGAACTTCTTGTTCAGGGTCGTCAGCTTGCTGTTTTCCAAGAGGGAAGGATCAGCCGGATCGGAACCGGCGGGCACCAGTTCACGGGTCGCCGCTTCATTGGATGGATCCATGTAGTCCGGTGTCCGCTGCACGATGGCCTCGCACCAGGCGGAAGCCGTCACGTTTCCATCCTTATCCCGCGCTTCACCGTAGCCACGCACCAGGAAGGTATCGCCGCGTGCCGTCAAGGTGGGGGCCAGCGACGAGAGTAGATCCCCTTGGGTGAAATAGCCCGGCAGACCGATCGTCTTGTAATCCGGTTGGGCTCCGTAAGGCAGGTAGCCCTTGGCCAGATCGTCTCCGTTGAAGGCCTGCACACAGGATACGAGATCACTGCTACTGTCGGCCTGAAGGTTCTTGTTCAGGTTTGCGCGACGGATCGCACCATCCAGAGCGCCGTATCGTCCGGTTGCCTCCAGGCTGTTCGATTCAGCGTCTTCCTTGAGGGTGGAAGTGGAGGACGCAGGAGCATCCACGAGACGGCGGTTCACGAAGTCCGAGAGGGACAAGAACGGTCCCCGGAGTTTCACCTCCTGCACGATCCCCTGGGCAAGCGACCGGATCTCCTTATCGCTCAACCCACGCGCTCCACCCCAGGTGGCAGGATCGATCCACGATGATGGCTCTCCTCCCTGGGAACCGGGATGCTGCATGCGGGAGAAGGGAGAATCCGCGGAAGATGCCCCAGAGAGGGTATCCCGCTTCAAACCCCGCAAGCCGCTGAGATGGGCCACCCACGCATCCTCCGAGGTGGAATTGACATTGAACGCGCCGCAGTTGCCCAAGAGCGTGGCTGACTTGTTGAAGGCCGTCTGGATCGTTCCAAGGGTTGTCTGGGAAGCTTGCTGGGTCTTTGCGAAGATCGGTCGGATACGCCCGTTAGGCAGCGTGGTCTGAAGGTTCCAAGACGACCCGGAGGACGAATACGGGATCGTCGAGAGGAAGTAGTTGTCGAACAGGCGCTGGTTCACCTCGAACGCCATGTCGTAGAGGAGGATGTCATCGTTGTGACCGTTGCCCTTCTGGATCAGTCCGGCATGTCCGCTGTTCCAGCGCGTCGACTTCGAGATATCGTCCTGGGTGTTCGAGTCCGCGGTTCCCGCCCGGCCGGGACGGACCACGGTGGCTCCACGCTCGCTGCGGACATCCTGGAACGACCATCCAACGACATTCCCCTGCTGGTAGTTGGCATAGGAAAGCTGCGCGTTCTGGAACTGCGCGAGCGAAGCGATCGGAGTGTCCGACTGGGGAACCTCGTAGAACACGAACGACTGCACGCCACCCAGATCCGCTGCAGTGCCGAACGGCGGCATCGTGAACTGGCCGGAATTGTTGGGCGCGGCCGCCATGCGCGAATCGTCGTTCGAGAGATTGCTGCGGATGTTGATGTAGTTGCCACCCGGATTCCATTCCCAGGCCTTGCCCGGATCGGCTTCCGTGTAATTCACGTTGGAACCGAGCCAAGCCGTATGAACATGGCCGCCGCGGAGATTGTATTGCGACCAGGCCGAGGAGAACGGGATGCGCCCCATCACCAGCGAACCATTGCTGGTGCGGGCCTGCCATTCGTTGGTTTCATCGAACCACCGGACGCGGACACCGACACGCCAGGTGCTCTGCTGGTGGCGGGAGGTGGTGAGCCCATATTCCTGGAAAGGCTGCCCCTCACTATTGGTGCCGTCCTTCAGACCTTCATAGGTCTTGTAGTTCGTGCCCCAGGCATTGGGCACCACATATTGGAGGCTTTCATAACCATTCGCCACCGGGATGGTGACATTGGCCGCACCCGTGGGAAGCGGCTTCAACTGGTAGTACATCCCCACGTCGTTGACGTAGCTCCAGCTGTAGTCAGTAGCACCGGTCTTCGGGATGCCGCTGAAGTGGATGTTGCCATCGCCGGCGGCGCGGATGGGAGCCTCACCGTAAAAGTTCTCCTGACCTCCCGGTGACGTCAAAGGGTTGCGACAGGTGAGGATGTTGTTCTCCAGTTTCTTGGCATCATACTTCACCGCGGTACCCGCGATCTTGGAGGTCCCCTTCGATACGTCCGGAGTGAAGACGAGCGCCTGTCCGGCGGGGATCACCGTCGGCTCGGTGGTGAAGCCGAGGCAGTTGCCCGTAATCGTCTCATCATCCTCCACCATCGTCAGCAGGTAGGGATAGTAGCCGTGCGAGGAGGATTTCTTGGTGTAGTAGGGCGTCTCCAAGGTCGCACCGCGGATCTTCAAGGAGACACGTGGGTCATAGCGGACGATCGCCAGATAGGAAGGCGCCTCGATGGCCACGTTATACGGGTTCCACAGAACCACGCGCGGATAGATGTGGAGGCGGAGGCCATCCTTGGAAGCATCGCGGCCCGCTTGGGCGGTGCTGAAGGGAGAAAAGTCGAACCCAACCGTGAACTCGGTCATGATCGGGTGGATCGCCTGGGCAGCCACCCGGGTGAGATCCGGTCCCCTGTAAGGGTGGCCGGTCGTGAAAGGAGGAACGCTCGCCGCGATGCGGGCTCCCGCACCCGTCCCATTCACCTGCTTGGCGAGATCCGCCCAAGCTTTCAGTGCACCGAAACGCGGAGAAGTGGCGGAGTGGCGGTCTCCGTAAACCAACGGCGATCCAATCGAAAGAGCTGGCGCTCCAATCGTGCTGTCTGAGGTAAAACCGACACTGGTCGAGCTGAGTGTCGTTGAATCATTGATCGTCTCGGAACGAGCCAAGAATGCGGAAAGGTCCTGCTGATAGCCTCCGGTCTGAGGATTGGTCAGCAGGCCGACGCTGCTCGCAGTGAGGTCATGCCCGTGAAGCCTCACCGTTTCGGCGAGATCCTTGGAGTTCCCCGAAAGTGGCAGCAGGGCGGTCGATCCCAGCGTGCTGACATTGGCGACCACCGAACCCTGCTTGCGAGCCAACTCGCCATGCCCGCTGAAGCCCGAGTCGACCAAGTCAGCCGCGGAGGTCTGGGCCACCGCGAGGGAGTTCTGGGAGCCGGAAGTTTGCTTGCCCTCCACCGCGATGTTCGCCTTCTGGCTCTCATCGCTGACCCAATAGGCATAGCCGCCATCTCCGCTTTGCTGGCCTTTGATGCGGATGAGAGGCACCGTAACGGCCTTTTTCTTGAGGGTAGCATCGGAGGACGTGGCCCATGTCGAACCGTATACCACGCGGGTGTTGTCCGCATCGCTGGCGAAGGTCTTTGGATCCAAGGTTACCGCAGGATCGGAGGAGACCAGCCATCCCAACTGTCCCTTGCTGGCAAATTGGGTGCGATTGGCATCAAACGTCGATGAACCGGATGCCGGGGTGGTGGCATTGCGCAGGTCCACCAGATAGTTCTTCTTATCGGAATCCGCGCCGTAGCGCCCGATCACGAAACCGGCGTTGCCATTGCCCGTGACCGTGGTCGGCCACACGCCCACCCAGTTCGGCTGGGTGACCTGCTGGCTTTGGGCCTTGCCCCCCGCGCGTGCGACCGTGTCCTGCTGGGCTGCCGGTGCGGTAGCCCGGGTATCCGGACCTGCCAGCGTTTGCAGCTGCCCCAGCGCCATCATGAGCGCCAGACGAGCGTTCGCACGGGCGATGGACTGCGCGGAACCTTGGGACGACGCACGCAGAGTGATCGACGACAAGGAGAGGAGCCCCAGAGCAAGGATGCTCAGGAGCACCATCATCAACAGGGTGATGACCAGACTGAACCCGCCTTGGCGGGCCCGGTGGTTCTTTTTCGCGGAAGGGAAGATAGTAGCACTCATGCAACAAGTAATTGCATGAGACTTCCGCCGAAAACTCTACGATGTAAATACGGTGGCGGACGGGATTTCTGCCAATTTTGTGTCGGCAGATCTGCCGACACACTCCGAATTCAGCATTTCCAGCCGAAGTCAGCGGCCCCTGCGCCCCTGCTCTTCCAGAAAGATCTCGGCGAGACGGAAGCTGCGGCGGCTGATCTCGCGGGCATCCTGATCCCCGATCAATGCCAGACCTTCCTCTCCGACTTCTCCAAGGAAAATCCGCCAGGCCTTTTTCGCCAGTTCCTCGGGATCCACCGGGATACGGGGACCTTGGTTCTGCTGAGGCGGCTGGGGATTCTGTTGCGGACGGGCTTGAGCAGCTTCCTGCACGGCAGGCTGGGGAGATGGCGGGCGCGGGCCGTGACTCTCCGATGGCTGGCTGCCTTGGGGAGATTGCTGGCCACCCTGACCACCTTGGCCGCCCTTTTTCTTGCGACGGCGCTTGCGCTTGCTGGAGGAGCTCGAACCTTCCGAACCACCTTGGATGGTCTCCGGCTCCGGCCAGCCTGACTTGGTGCCGGCACCGTCATGGCTCTCATGGCCCGAAATGTCATCCAGCCGCGGATCGCGAGGGAGCGGCGTGTGGGCAGGTCTTTCCTCACGCTCCCGCTCGACGGGCTCCGGGCGGGCTTTTACTTCCACTGTGGGAGCGGAAGTCACAGGAGCTGGGGGTTGGACTTCCGTCGTCTCCGAACTCGCGGCGGCGGTTTTCGTAGCTGCCTTCTTGGCAGTCTTGCGCGGACGAGGAGTCGACACGCGGCGGGATTTCTTCGGCGCTTCAGCGGCGGAATCGGAGGACAATGGCTCTTCGCTCATGGGCTGAAAACAAGAAGCCCGCCGGAACGGCGGGCGTCGAGTGGAAAGGAATACGGATCGCAGGGATCTCACCGAATGTCGTCGAGACTGTCCTTGGCCTTCGGCTCGTCCTCCTTGGTCTTGCCGTCTTTGCCGACCGACCAGATTTCGAAGCCCTCGACTGAGGAGTCCTTGCCCGAGCGGTAGCGGTATTCATTACCCCACGGGTCGATGATGGTGGCCGACTCACCACTACCGGTGACCCAGTTCTGCTTGGAGGTCTCATCGAGCTCTCCGAGATAGATCTTTTTGGCCTTGGTGCTGTCATCCCGCCCATCGAGGAACAGCAGCTTGCGCAAGTCGGCGGTCTCACCCTGACCCGTCCCGCTGTGGGAAGGCGGATAAGAGCCATTGTCCAACTTGTATTCCTCGATCGCCTTGGAAAGCAAGGCGACCTGGATCTTGGCTTTGCTGATGTTCTGCTTCTCGGTAGCAAATTTCATGCTGCCGATGACCAGTGCCGCCAGGATCACGATGATCGCGACCACGGCCAGCATTTCGACGAGGGTGAAGCCCCTGCGTCCCGCAGGATTGGAGTTTTTCATACGACGGATTCGGTTTTTTGCCTGAGCAAGCCCTTAGGAGGCTTGGCCGAGGTTCTGGATAACCTTAATCAGCGGTAGGAACAATGCAAATACAACGCAACCCACAACCAAGGCCAGAATCACGATCATGATCGGCTCAAGAATGGAGGTAAGCGCCGTCACGGCATTGTCCACTTCGTCGTCATACACTTCCGCGACTTTCAGAAGCATCTCGGGGAGCTGACCGGTTTCTTCACCGACGTCCACCATCGAGATCACCATCGCCGGGAAGACGCTGGAGGCGGAAAGCGGGGTCACGATCGATTCCCCTTCCTTCACCGCTTCGTAAACCTTCTCGATCGCCTGCGAGACCACCACGTTGCCGGCGGTGTCACGGGTGATGTTCAGCGCCTGGAGAATCGGCACACCGGAGGTCACCAGGGTGCCCAAGGTGCGGGAGAAACGGGCGATGGCGCTCTTGCGCTGGATGTCACCGAAGATCGGAGCCTTGAGCTTGAGGTTGTCGATGATGTCACGGCCACCCTTCGTGCGGCCCCACATCTGGAAGGCGAAGGCGATCGCGCCGATCACGAGGAAGATGAACACCGCGTTCGGAAGCACCAGCGGACGGGCCAGCATGAACTCGGAGAAGCCGAACACCACGCGGGAAATCGTCGGAAGCTGGGCGTCGCCCATGTCGGCGAACATCTCCTTGAACTTCGGCACGATGAACAACATCAGGAAGACCAGGATGGCCACGGCGATGAACATGACGATCACCGGGTAGACCATCGCGGAGACGATCTTGTTCTTTAGCTTGTGGGCCTTTTCCTGATACTCGGCGAGACGCTGGAGGACGATTTCGAGCACACCACCGAGCTCCCCGGCCTTCACCATGTTCACATAGAGCTTGTTGAAGATCTTCGGGTGCTGGGCCAGCGACTCGGAGAAAGTGGAGCCACCCTGCACGGAATCGGCGAGGGCGTTGACGGTGGCCTTCAGGACCGGATTCGGCTCCTGCTTGGCCAACACGGTGAGACCGCGCAGCAGCGGCAGACCGGCGTCGATCAGGGTCGCCAGCTGGCGGGTGAAAATCATCAGGACCTTCGGCTTGATGCTGCCGCCGACCTTGCCCTTGGCGGCCTTCGGGGCGGAGGCTTTGGCTTTGGCCTTGGGAGCGGCCTTGCCCTTGGATTGGGCGATCTTGCCCTTTCCTTCTTCCACCACCTGGGTGGGATAGAGACCCTGGCCACGCAGGATTTGGATGGCTTCGGCATCCGTGGACGCCTGGATCACGCCGAGGGTTTCTTCACCTTTGGCATCAAGGGCTTTGTATTGGAAATTGGCCATGGATCGGTGGGATTTTTAAAACGGAAACGAGGATGGGTTTTAGTCTATGAAAGCCAGACGGGGGGCTGGCGACTCGAAAATGCCGCCAGCCGTGAATCCGTGGAACGGTGTATATCAGGTGTATTTCAGCACTTCTTCGATCGTCGTCGCGCCGTTGTAGATGTTGCGCAAGCCGTCCTCGCGCAACGTGTTCATACCCAGTTCGACCGCCTTCTGCTTGATCACCACGCTGGGTTTGCGCTCGGTGATCAGCTCGCGGATCGGTTCGGTGACGTCGAGAAGCTCGTAGAGGCCGCGGCGGCCCTTGTAGCCGGTCTGTCCGCAGACCGAGCAGCCACGACCGGTGTAGAACGCCTTGTCACCCAGCTCGTGCGGGGAGACGCCGAGCTGCGAAAGGATCGCCTCGGTGGGTTCATACGGTGCCTTGCACTCCTTGCAGATGGTGCGGACCAGACGCTGGGCGAGCACGCCTTCCAGCGAAGCCGCCACGAGGAACGGTTCGCAACCCATGTCGACAAGACGGGTCATCGCACCGGCAGCGTCGTTGGTGTGGAGGGTGGAGAGCACCAAGTGACCGGTCAGGGACGCCTGGATGGCGATCTGGGCGGTGTCCAGGTCTCGCATTTCCCCCACCATGATACGGTCGGGGTCCTGACGGAGGAAGGCACGGAGAATACGCGGGAAGGTCAGTCCGATCGCCTCGTTCACCGGGATCTGGACGATGCCGTCCATGTCGTATTCCACCGGGTCCTCAGCGGTGAGGAGCTTGTGGTCGATGGTGTTGATCCGGCGCAGCGCGGCGTAAAGCGTGGTGGTCTTGCCGGCACCGGTCGGACCGGTGACGATGAAGATGCCGTTCGGCTTCTCGATGGTCTCACCGATGTAGTCGTAGATGTGCGGCGGCAGGCCGAGGTTCTCCAGCGAGAGGTTCACCGAGGAGCGGTCGAGAATACGAAGCACGATCGATTCACCGTGCTGGGTAGGCAGCGAGGAAACACGCATGTCCACCTGCTTCTCGCCCACCTGCTTCACGATGCGGCCGTCCTGCGGCACGCGGCGCTCGGCGATGTTCATGTTCGACATGACCTTCACGCGCGAAAGGATCGGAACCGCCAGATGCTGTGGCGGCGGAGCCATTTCGTAGAGCGCACCGTCCACGCGGTAGCGGATCTTGAAGTCCTTCTCGAAGGGCTCGAAGTGGATGTCCGACGCCTTCTCCTTGATGGCCTGATAGAGCACCAGGTCCACGTAGCGGATGATCGGCGCGGAGTTCGCCTCGGCTTCCAGATCGGCCTGGCTCATGCTGGAATCACCGCCGAGCTTGAGCTGGGCGAGGAGGTCGTCCATCGCCTTGCCTTCGCCGCCGTAGCACTCGTTGAGCTTCTCCTCGACGAGGTAGTCCGGGGCGATCACCAGCACGATCTCGCGGCCGAGGGCGAAGCGCAGGTCTTCCACGGTCTGTGGATTGAGCGGATCGACAAGGGCGACGTGGAGACCGGAGTGGTCGAAGTGAACGGGAAGCGCGCCGTGGAGGCGGGCCGTGCCGGCGGGCATCAGGGCCAGAAGCTCGGCAGGCGGAGTCCAATTGCGGAGATCCACCATTTCCGCGCCGAGCTCGGAGGCGATGACCGGCCAGACATCATCCCGATGGTTGATGACCTGGAAGTCGGCGAGGATCTCGGCGGGCTCCTTGCCGCTCACGTCGATCTCGGAAAGGATATCCTGAGCGAGCGAGCGGTCGATGAGGCCGCGCGATTGGAAAAGTTCGATAAGCTGGGTGTTGTCCATAGGACGTGGGAAATCGGTTTGCGATGGGTTTTGATCAGTCGGCGTCAGCCATGGTGGCGTGGATCACCTCTTGGGCGGAGGTCAGACCCGCGAGCACCTTTCGGATGCCGTCTTCGCGGAGGGTTCGCATGCCGAGTTCCCGCGCGCGGCGGCGGAGCTGCATGGTGGTCAGTTCAGCATTGATCATATGACGGGCTTCGTCATCGATCTCGAAAACTTCGAAGATGCCCATACGGCCCTTGTAGCCGCCACCGCGGCACTTCTCGCAGCCCACCGGTCCGAAGATGGTGGCGGCGGCGGTGCGGGAGGGATCCAGGTTGAGCGCCCGCATTTCCTTTTCGGTCAGGTCGGCCGGGGCCTTGCAGTTCGGGCAGAGCTTGCGGACGAGGCGCTGGGCCATCACCGCGCGCACGGCGGAGGCGATGAGGAAGCGCTTCACGCCGATGTCCGCGAGACGGGCAACAGCGCCCGGGGCATCATTGGTGTGGAGGGTGGAGAACACCAAGTGACCGGTGAGTGACGCGTTGATCGCGATGTTCGCGGTCTCGGCGTCTCGAATTTCCCCGATCATGACGATGTTCGGTGCCTGACGCAGCATGGCTCGCAGCGCGGCGGCGAAGGTCATGCCGATGTCGGTGCGCACCATCACCTGGTTGATACCCGCGAGCTCATACTCGACCGGGTCTTCCACAGTGATGATCTTCTTGTCCGGCTTGTTGATCACGTTCAAGCAGCCGTAGAGCGTGGTGGTCTTTCCGGAACCCGTGGGGCCGGTGACCAGAATGATGCCGTCCGGCAGCGTGATGAGCTTTTCGAAGGTCGCCTGGTCGTCCGAGAAGAAGCCGAGCTGCGGCAGGCCGAGCACGAGGGCGGACTTGTCGAGAATACGCATGACGATCGACTCGCCATGGTTCGAAGGCACCGAAGAAACGCGGAGGTCGACCTCCTTGTCCGCCATCTTGAGCTGGATACGACCGTCCTGCGGGAGACGTTTTTCCGCGATGCTCATGGTGCCGCTCATCACCTTCAGACGGGCGATGATCGCGGGCAGCAGCTTCTTCGGGTGGTTGTCCACTTCCACCAGCTTGCCGTCCATGCGGTAGCGGACTCGAACCGAGGTCTCCATCGGCTCGATGTGAATGTCGGACACCTTGAGGCGCATGGCCTCGGTGAGGATCTGATAGACCAGCTTGATGATCGGAGCATCGGCGCTGTTGGCCTCATCCTCCGGCAGCGCGAGATCCGAGGCCGCCTTGCTGGTGTCCACGCCGTAGAACTGGCGGAGGCAGTTGTCGATCGCCTGCTGGGTTCCGCAGACGAAGATCATTTCACGGCCGAGCACGTGCGGCAGGCTGTCCATGACCTCGAAGTTCAGCGGATCAGAGACCGCCAGAGTGAGGTAATAGCCGTCATCCTGAACCGGAACCACGTGGTAGCGGCGGGCGATATCGTCCGGCACGGACTCGGTGATCGCAGGATCGAAAGAAAACGACTCAAGATCGACGTATGGAAGCCCAGCATTCGAGGCCAGCACATGGGCCACAGTTTCCTGCGTCACGGTGCCTTGGCTCAACAGCTTCTCGATGAGGGTTTCGCGACCGGAGAGAGCGAGACGGGCATTCGCCACGTCATCTTCGCTCACCATGCCGGCTTCGATCAGCAATTGGGCGAGATATTCTTCGTTGGAAAACACGGGTTTTTGAGATCCAGGGATGGAAAAAGCCCGCCCGGAAATTGGTTTCCGGGCCGCGGCTTGTCGCAGATTGGTCAACCCCGACCGGGGTTGTCAACCAACCACGGCGCGTTTTTCCCTCATACGCGGATTCCCGTATGAACCCCGTCATTACAAGGCCCGGCAGCCGCCGGACGGGCTGGAAACCGCCGGATCTATCAGAGCCGGATCGCGTAACGCTTCTGCTGCCCGAGGGTCACCTCCACGATCCCCTCCGAAACCCCGCGGCGATGGATGCCTACCAGCATCCCCACAGCGGCAAGGGCGAACACGATGCTGGAGCCCCCGTAGGAAATGAACGGCAGCGGCAGCCCGTCATTCGGCAGGCAGGCGGTTGTCACCGCGATGTTCTGCATCGCCGGGACCACGACCATGCAGGTCAACCCCACAGCGGCCAGCCGGTCGAAGACGGATTTCGCCTGTGAGGCGATCCCGATCCCACACACGGCGATCAGGACGTAACAAAGCACCACTCCGAGCGTGAACGGGAGGCCCAATTCCTCACCGATCTCCGGGAAAATGAAGTCGATGTGGGCGAAGGTCAGGCTGCCGAATTTCTCGTTGCCATTGCCCAGTCCCACGCCGGTGGGGCCGCCGTTGCCGAAGGCAACCAGCGCCCGCCACTGCTGCATCCCCCCATCCGTCTTGTGGTTCTCGGGATCCAGCCAGAATTCAATGCGCTTCCACCGGACCGGATCATGCCGCACGTAGCCATACGCACCGGACATGCCGAGGATCGCGATCGGAATCAGGTAACGGAGACGAGTGCCGGCGCAGAAAAACACCGTCGCGCAAGCCACCGACATGGAAAGCGCGGAGCCGACGTCCGTCTCGATGGCAATCAGACCGATGGGCAAACCGATGATCATGCCCGGGAGGATGAACCCGCGCCAGAACGTCCGGGTCTCCGTCTGCCAGCGGGCGAACCACCCGGCCAACGAGACCACTCCCACCACACGAGCGAGCTCCGACGGCTGGAAAGCCCCCACCACCGGCATTTTCACCCAGCGCTTCGACCCGTAGATCTCCTGGCCCACGCCGGGGAGCAGGCACATGACCAGCAGCACGCAGACGGCCGCCAAGGCCCACGGCCACAATTTCCGCACCGGAGCGACCGGCAAACGCGCCGCCACGAGGGCCAGCACCACACCGACCACCACCATGACCGCCTGCTTCTTGACAAAGGAATACGGAGACGCCCCCTCCTGCAGCACCCAGGCACTGGTGCTGGCCAGCATCACAAGCCCGAGGCCCACCAAAAGGGCAACGGCGATGCAAAGCACGATGGAGCAGTAGCGGATCATCTCATCCGGGATCAGTTCGGGATGGAAAGCGTCATCCCCTTCTTCAGCTTGCGGGCGTCGCTGATGCCGTTCGCCTTCATGAGCTGTTCCGGGGTCACCTTGTAGCGTCCGGCGATGCGATAGAGCGTATCACCATCCTGGACCGTGTAGCTGCGACCGGAGGCGGCCTTCGGCGAGGAGGAGTCCTTTTTGGCAGTCTCCTTGTCCTTCGGGGCGGTGGTGGTTTTGGCGACCGGCGTGGCCTTGGGAGTGGAGGTTCCCTTCGATACCGCTGCAAAGTTGGCAGCCGTGGTGCCATTCTTCGGCACATTCGGCTTCACCAGCGTGGCTCCGGGCACCGGAGTGGCCTTCGGGATCTCCACATCGAATCCGCGCGTGTCCGGTTGGGTGTCCGCGCGCAACGCCGCCGCCTCGGGCGATTCCTTCGGCGCGATGGTTTTCGGCGGAACATTGAGAATCAAACCCGTGCGCAGCGGCGTGTTCAGATTCGCCTCGCGCAATGCGTTCTCATCCACCTGCAGATGCTTCGCAATGTCCGGGTAGGTCTCGCCGCTGCCTACCGGATGGCGTGCGCCATCTTTCGGAATAATCGGCACGGGAGCATTGGCCTGGGAGGCAAGTGCCAGCGGCTTGGTGCTGGCGGCGGCATCCCCACCGCGTCCCTCGAGACGCCAGTGATGATAGAAGACCAAACCCGCGGCAACCACATGGACGCCGACGATCACCGCCAGCGCCATCCCGATCTTGCGGCCGGGCAGTTCGGTATCGAAATCCCCCGCCATCGCGGTGGCGGCCACACGCTGCTTGCGGTTCTTCGTGACAGCGTAAAGACGCTTGATGATGCCCTTCTTCACGGGCTCCCGTTTGGTGGGCAGGGTCGGGTGTTGTTTCATCGGGTTCAGCGCAGTTGATGGACGATGTCGCGGAAGACGTTTCCGCGGTTTTCATAGCCGGAGAATTGGTCGAACGACGACGTCCCCGGGGACAACAGGACCGTGGAACCCCGCGGCGCCAGGCGGCGCGCGGCGTGAACGGCTTCTTCGAGAGTGGAAACGGTTTCGACCGGCACGGCCCCGGCGAGCACCTTGCCCAACGGAACCGCGATCTGGCCGAATGTGACGGCCGCAAGGCCCTTCTTCTTCAACAAGGGAACTACCGGAGCGTAATCCAAGCCCTTCTCCTTGCCTCCAGCGACCAGCACTACCGGACGGGTCTGGGAACGCAGGGCGCTTTCCAAGGCGTGCAGGTTGGTGGCCTTTGAATCGTTGAGATACTCCACGCCATCGAGCGTACGGATCAGCTCGCAACGGTGGGGCGGCGGCGCGTAACCGTGCAGCGATTCGCGCATCGAGGCAAAGGAAATGCCAAGCGCATGCCCGGCTGCCAGAGCCGCCATGGCATTCTCGGCATTGTGCAGGCCGCGCAGGCTGGTGTCATGCTGGAGATCCAGCACGACCTCGCCACGATAACGCACCACCAATCCGTCCGAGAACCAATCGGCAGATTCGTCCTCCGTGGAGAACGTCTCGGTGCGCGCTTGCCGCTCCGGCAGGCTTTCTCCTCCGCGGATGATGGCGACATCCTCCGAAGTCTGGTTCTCGAAAATACGGAGCTTGGCGGCGAAATAGGCCTCCACCGTGGGGTAGCGGTCCATGTGGTCCGGCGCGAAATTCAGCCAGATCGCCACCGTCGGATGCAGCGTCCGAATGGTCTCCAACTGGAACGAACTGAGTTCCAGCGAAACCGCCGCGGGCATTTCCTTTTGCAGCACCACCTCGGCCAAAGGCACGCCGTAGTTGCCACATGGAGTCCCACCCAAACCCGCGCCCGCCAGGATACGGGACACCAGTTCGGTGGTGGTCGTCTTGCCATTGGTGCCGGTGATGCCGACAATCCGGCCGCTGAAGTAGCGTGCGCCGAATTCCGTCTCCCCAATCACCTCGCCCGCCTGTTCCGAGAACGCGGCAACGTAGGGACCGTAGGTATCGATCCCCGGGCTCACAACGAGCAGATCGGAGGTCACCGTGCTGCCGATGGCCGCAGTGGCGTTAGGAACGATCCCCGCACCTTCCGGCATGTTTTTGAAGACCTCGGGACCGGCCGCGTCGTACACGGACACGGTCGCGCCCTCGCGCAAGGCGAGCGCGGCGGCGGCGCGGCCACTATGGCCCGCGCCAAGAACGGCGACATGTTTGCCGGAAAGAGTCATGCGATTTTCAGAAGAGCGAGGCCGAAGAGGGCAAGCATGATGGAAAGCAGCCAGAAGCGGATGATCACCTGGTTCTCATGCCAGCCGAGCAGCTCGAAGTGGTGGTGGATCGGAGCCATCTTGAAGATGCGCTTCTTGCGCAGCTTGAAGCTACCCACCTGCAGGATGACCGAGAGCGCCTCCATCACGAACACACCGCCGATGATGACCAGCATCAGCTCCTGCTTGGTGCAGATCGCTGCAGTAGCCAGCGCGCCACCGATACCGAGCGAACCAGTGTCACCCATGAACACCTTCGCCGGGTGGCAGTTGAACCACAGGAACCCGAATCCCGCCCCAACCAAAGCCATCAGGAACACCGCCAGCTCGCCGACATAGCGGTTGTGCGGGATCACGAGATAATCGGTGGCCATGTAGAAATGACCCGCCAGATAAGCGAGCAGCGAATAAGCCAGTGCGGTGGTTATGGTGCAGCCGGTCGCCAGACCATCGAGGCCGTCGGTCAGATTCACGGCATTGGAGGTGCCGATGATGATCGCCGCGAAGAACGGAATCGCCAGCCAGCTCAGATTGATGAGCGGGGTTTTCAACAGCGGGAAGCAAACCGCGCCGATGTCGATGGGCTCCTTGCCCAAGCGGAAGCCGGCGATGCCAAGCGCGCGTTCGGCATCGCTCGCGCCGAAGCCGGAGATCTCCTTCTTGAAGTAAATGAAGGACGCCGCGACGACTGCGATCACGAGCTGCCAGAAAAGCTTGGTGCGGGCACTGACCCCGTCCGACTTCTTTTCCTTCACCTTCTTGAAATCATCGCAAAACCCGAGCAGTCCGCAGGCCCCCATCGTGCAGGCACAAACCGCCACGAAGGGATTGAAGACGCGGGCGCACACGAGCGTGGAAACCAGCACCGTGCCGAGAATCAAGACACCGCCCATGGTCGGCGTACCAATCTTGCCGCCATGAAGCTCTGCAAGACGGTGAACCTCCGCTGCCGTGCGGATCGGTTGGCCAACCTTCAGCGAGATCAGCTTGCGGATCACCCGTGGTCCGATCAGCAGGCTCAGGAAGAACGAAAGCAAACACGCGACCGCCGCCCGGAACGTGATGTAGCCGAGCAGGTTGAAGAACGAATAGGTATGGGCCCACCCCTCGGGGTGGCGCGGGTTGGCGAGGATCTCAGCCTCGTAGGCGGACTTCCAGAAATCGTAGATCGCGGTGAGCATCAGGGACGGGGAAAAGCGGAGTTCATGACACGCTCGATGGCGGCGGAGCGGCTGCCCTTGAAGAGCACGACATCACCCGGACGGCATCCGGACGAAAGCCAGCTGGCGGCGGATTCGACATCCGGGAAATGACGGCCGCTTTCAGCAGCCCCGGCGATTTCCTCGGCGCCATCCCCCACGGCGATGACGGTGATTCCACGGCGACCGGCGAGTTCCCCCGTCCGGCGGTGGGCGGCGGGAGCGTGTTCACCCTGCTCCGCCATCCGGCCAAGCACGGCGATGCGGCGCGCTCCATTGGAAACCGGCGTGTCCGCCAGCGTTTCCAAAGCGGCAGCCATCGACTCGGGATTCGCGTTGTAGGTGTCGTCGAAAATCGTGATGCCGTTCCACTCGATGCGGCGCAGGCGGCCGCCGGTGAGCACGGTGGCGGAAAGCCCCGCCGCGATCTCTTCCGGGGAGAGTCCGAGCTTCCAGGCTGCACCGGCTGCCAGCAACGCGTTCGTCACCATGTGACGGCCTGCGACCGGCAGTAGCACATCCGCAGGTGCCTCGCCCTCGATCACGAGAGTGAAGCGCGAAAACCCGTCGCCGAGTTCCAGATTCTCCGCGCGGACCAGGCCACGACCGTTGCCGACCGGAACCACATGCGCCTTCGTGCGCTGGCGGAAGTATTCGTAGAAATCACAGCCCGCAGGCAGGAACAGCGTGCCATCCGACGGCAGCGAACGGGCGAGCATGCCCTTCTCCTCCGCGATGCCTTCACGGGAACCCAGATACTCGATGTGGGCGGTGCCGACGTTCGTGATGATGCCGAACTTGGGACGCGCGATCTCGCACAGCGGCGCGATCTCGCCGCTATGGTTCATGCCCATCTCCCATACTGCGGCTCCCGTATCCTCCTCCGTAGAAAGCACGGTGAGTGGCACTCCGATGTGGTTGTTCAGATTGCCCTTGGTCGCGCTGACCTTGAAACGGCGCGCCAGGATCGAAGCGGTGAAATCCTTGGTGCTCGTCTTCCCATTCGAACCGGTAATGCCGATCACCGGGATATCGAGCTGGCTGCGCCACCAGAAGGCGAGGCGCTGCAAGGCAATCAAGGTGTCCGCCACGATCACCACTCCGGCATTCTCCGGAGCTTCACCTTCCCACTGATCCACGATCAGGGCGGTGGCTCCGGAATTCAACGCCACCTCGGTGAAACCATGGCCGTCAAATCGCTCGCCACGCAGCGCGAAGAAGGCGGAACCCGCGGCCAGCGTGCGCGTATCCGTGGAGACTCCTGCGGAAACGCGCGCCTCCCCGCTGCCTGCGGCCACCGTGGTGCCGAGGATCTCCGCGAGTTGGTTGACGGTGATGGTTCTCACGGGCGTTCGTCGGTTTCCGTGCGTTCACGGAGCGCTTTCCAAGCGTGCTTGCGATCGTCGAAGTCGATGGTGCGGTCGGCGAACTGCTGGTAGGTCTCGTGGCCCTTGCCAGCGATCAGCACGATGTCTCCGGCGCGCGCGGCCTTGACCACGGACGAGATGGCTTCCTCACGGTCGGCGATGACCTTGTAAGTCTTGCCGCCCATGCCCTTCTCGATTTCCTGGATGATCGCCATCGGATCCTCGCTGCGGGGATTGTCCGAAGTGATGATGCAGATATCGCTGTTCTGAGCGGCGGCGGTTCCCATCAGCGGACGCTTGGTGCGATCACGGTCGCCACCGCAGCCGAAGACGGTGATGAGGCGGCGCGGATTGAGCTCGCGAAGCGTGCGGCAGGCATTTTCCAGCGCATCCGGAGTGTGGGCGTAGTCCACGAACACGGTGGCACCACCGGCCTGACCGATATTCTCCATGCGGCCCGGCACCTGCGGAGCTTCGGCGATGGCAGCCACGGATTCACGCGGGCGGATGCCGCAGGCACTGACTGCCGCGATGGCCGCGAGTAGGTTGTAAACGTTGAACCGACCGATCAGCGGGGCGCGCACGAGGAAGGATTTGCCCTTCGCAGTGAGCTCGAACTCCATCCCGCGGGCGGTCTGTTTGAGATTGTTCGCACGGAAATCGGTGTGGACGCCGAAGCCGTAGCGGTAGACCGGCAGCTTGCCTTCCAACGACTCCGCGATCTCAAGACCGTAGGCATCATCCACATTGATCACCGCCACCGGCTTCTTGCCGAGCGGGTTGTCCGCGAGCTTATCAAACCAAGACTTCTTCGCCTCGAAGTAGCGCTCCATCGTCCCGTGGTAATCGAGATGATCCTGTGTCAGATTCGTGAAAATCGCAGCGTCGAAACCCAGTGAACCGATCCGATTCTGATCGATGCCGTGCGAGGACACCTCCATCGAGACCCCGCGGCAGCCGTGATCGCGCATGCGGCCCAGCAGATTCTGGAGCTCCAGGGAGCTCCGGCGTGGTCGAGGTGGCCGGCACGGACTTTTCCCCGTCATCCACCGTCACCGTGCCCAACAGACCGGCGCGGTGCCACTCGGGTCTTCATCAGGTGATGGACCAGAAAGGCGGTGGTGGTCTTGCCATTCGTACCGGTCACACCCGCGATCGCCATGTCCTTCCACGGGTCGCCATTGAAGGCACTGGCGAAGACCGCGAGCACATAGCGGCTGTCCGGCACGTGCAGCCATGTCACATCGGTGGAGAAATTCCGTGGCTGCGCGGACTCCGCCACGATCACGGTGGATCCGGCTTCCAGAGCTTTGTCGATGTAATCGTGGCCATCCACTACCTCGCCGCGGACGGCGACGAAAAGGATTCCGGGTCCCGCCTTGCGGGAATCATCGGTAATGGAGGTCAACTCCTGATCGAGAGATCCGGCAACCGTCACTCGTGTCAATTTGGCAGCTAGGTCGCGGAGGATCATCGGGAGGCGGTCCGGGAAGACGGGGTTTCGACGGGTTCGGTCGGTTGCAAATTCATGGCGTTGGCGATCCGGGCCGCCATTTTGCCGAATACCGGCGCGGCGATGGTGCCGCCGTAGAGGGTCACCTTGGTCGTGCGCGGATCGTCAATGACGACGACCGCCACGAATTTGGGATCCTCGGCGGGAAGCATCCCGGCGAAGGACACCGTGTAGTGCCCCTCCAGGTAGCCCCGCCCGTTCGGATTGTGCATCTTGGCCGTGCCGGTTTTGCCGGCGGCATGGAAGCCCGGGACGGCAGCGAGGGGTGCGGTGCCCTGTTTATCAACCACTTTTTCAAGCGCGGCGCGCATTTTCCGCGCCGTATCCGGCTTCAGCACCTGGGCGACGGTTTCCGGGTCGTAGCGCTCGACCACGCTGCCATCATTGGCGATCAGCGCCTTGACGATGTGCGGCTTGAGCAACTGACCGCCATTTGCGATCGCGCAGTAGGCGGTGGCCACCTGCAAGGGCGTGACATTCAATGCGTAACCGTAGGCAGCGCGGGAAAAGTCGACCGGATTGCCGGAGTTTTTCGCCCGACCGGAGCTCTCGCCCGCGAGCAGCACTCCCGTCTTCTTGCCGAAGCCGAAGCTGTTCACGTAGCGGTAGAACCGGTCGGTGCCGAGCTGGCGAGCGAGCTTGTAGGCGCCGATGTTGCTCGATTTCTGAAGGATGCCCTCCACGGTCAACATGCCGTAGCTGCCGTGGTCCGGCACCTTGATCGGCCCTTCCTGATAGAGGCCGTTGTGGCAGAAAATGGACGTCTGGGGCGTGACCAGCCCTTCGTTGAGCGCTCCGGCGGAGGCCACGATCTTGAAGGTGGAGCCGGGTTCATACACCGCCTGCATGGCGAAGTTGAAACCATTGGTGGTGATGTTTTCGCGGCGGTTCAGGTCAAAGTTCGGCCGGCTGACCATGGCGAGGATGCCACCGGTCTTCGGGTCCATGATCACCACGGCGGCCCGCTTGGACTGATACTCGGCCATCGCCGCATCCAGCTCCTCCTCCACGATGGTCTGGATGCCCATGTCCAGCGTGAGCTGCACATTGAGACCCGCGCGCGGCGGCATCAGGCTGTCCGCATCCCCCGGCATCGGCAGACCGCTGCGGTTGCTGCGGTATTTGCGCCAGCCATCACGCCCGCATAGATACTCCTCCATCGAGGCTTCGATCCCCGCCTTGCCGACAGCCCGGTGATTGATCTCACCGTCCTCACCCACCTCCTCTTTTTCACCGGTATAGCCGGTGACATGGGTGGCCACGGTCGGGGATGTGTACCAACGCTTGAGCGAATTCTCCAGGCGGATGCCACGGATGCCGCTGTCCTCGATCGCATCCCGGAGCGGCTCGGCGACGTCACCCGGCAGTTCCTTGGCGATGGCGAAGTAGGCTTTGGGATTCGCGGCGCGCTTCTCTTCGATCTTCGCCCGCAGTTCCTCCCGGCGCATGCCGAGCGGACGTGCCAGCACACCGATCGCGTAGGCGAGGTGCTTCTCCACGATCGACTCCTCGGTTTCCGTGCTGATGATCTTGCCACGGATTTCCTTGAGCACCTTGGCGCGGTCGTGGCTGTCGAGACTCTGCCAATCCGGCCGGCTCTGGGCTTCCGCGCAGGCCAGACCGTATGCCGCGATGTCGGAATCCGTCAGATGGTTCAGGTCCACCATGACCGAAGACACCGGCAGGCTCTTCGCGAGCACCTCCTCGTTGCAATCGACGATCATCCCCCGCATCGCGGGCAGACGATCGAGGCGGCCGTGGGTTTTCTCCGAGCCCTGCACGTAACGCTTCCGATCCACGAGCTGGATCTGGATCAAGCGGGCCGAGAGGCCGCTGAAACCAGTCACCAGGACCGCGCAGATGACCAACGACCGGCTCTGGAACGTGCGGAGCATGAACTAGGGAATGGCGGAAACGACGGCGCGTTGCTGGGCGGGACGCACGTCCTCAGCCACACCGCGCGGAATCGGCTTGAGCGATGAATGTTGGCGGGCGAGCTCCTCGCGGACCGTGTAGCGGTTGAGCAGCTCGCCGATGCGCATCTCGGTGGTGAGGATCGCGAGTTCGCGCTCCTTGGTATCATCCTCGATGCGCTTGATCTCCCGGCGCGCCTCGACCTGCCGGTTCATGAAATACGCGTGCGTGACGCCACCAAAAGCCGCCACCACCGCTCCGGCGATGACCGAGAGATAGGTGGTGAAGTGGCTGCGCGGGATGTCTGTGCGGCGGCGGTTCATACGGCAGGGGCTAGAAGCTCGGCGACCCGCAGTTTTGCACTGCGGGCCCGCGGGTTCTGGGAGATCTCTTTCGTGGTGGGAGCCACGGCTTTCCGCACCAGCAGGCGGAATTGGTAATCGGGATTGGGCCTTGGATCCGGCCAGCCGGGTTCATCCAGCCAGGCCGTGGAGCGGTAGCGCAGGAAGCGCTTCACCATCCGGTCTTCCAAGCTATGGAAAGTAATGATCAACAGGCGACCGCCGGGCTTCAGCACCCGGGTGGAGGCCTCGAGCGCCTTGGCCAGCGACTCCAGCTCTTCATTCACCGCCATGCGGATCGCTTGGAAAGCGCGGGTGGCCGGGTGGGTCTTACCCTGGCGGCCGATCGCCTTTTCGATGCAGACGGCAAGGTCGGTGGTCGTCTCAAACGGACGGCGTCCGCGGCGTTCGACGATTGCAGCGGCGATGCGGCGGGCTTTCGGCTCCTCACCAAACTCAAAAAGGAGCTTCGAGAGCTCCGCTTCCGACCAGGTGTTCACGATCTCCGCCGCAGTGTGCGGGCTGGAGGGGCCCATCCGCATGTCGAGCGGGCCCTCCCTCATGAAGGAGAAGCCGCGCTCGGCAGCATCCAGTTGACGCGAAGATACCCCGAGGTCCAAGAGCAGGCCATCGGCCTGTTCCCCCCCTTGGACCTCGGGGGTCTCTTCAAAATCCGCAAAGTTGCCTTCCCAGGTGGAAAAGCGGTCGCCGTATTCCGCCAGGCGGCGGCGGGCATGGGCCAGCGCCTCCGGATCACGGTCGATCCCGAGCACGCGGGCTCCCGCTGCGAGGAAGGCGCCGCTGTGGCCGCCGCCCCCGAGGGTGCCATCGATGATGAACTTGCCCGGGCCGGCTGCCATCCACTCGTTCACCTCGTCCGGCAGGACCGAAAGGTGATAGTGCGGCAGCTCGCCACCGGCGGCTTGTTCCATCGCGAAAGTGTGGGTCGCCCGTGCCGACAACCAGCCAGAAGCGGCACGGACGACCCTGTTGAGGAGCGAAAGAGGGGCTGTCCCGAGAACCCTCTTGCGCCCAGCCAGGAAAGTGTCCGACCGCCGTCCTGGAAACCAGCCAGGAACCGGAACGACGATCGGCATTTGAGTGGCGGAAGGAAGCGCTGTCCCGAGTGCTTCCGCCCGCCCAGCCAGGAAAATCCGGGCAGCCCGCGCCGACAACCAGCCAGAAGCGGAGCGGACGGCCCATTTGATCGGCGTAAGAGGAAGTGTCCCGAAAATCCTCTTGCGCCCAGCCAGGAAAGATTCCGGCCCCCGCCCCGCCAACCAGCCAGGCGCGGAACGGACGACCGGTGCCAGGGAAACCGCCTGCGCTGTCCCGAGCGCGACGCGGCCTCCCACCATGAAAATAGCTCCCAACTCCGGCGCCTGGGCGCCGGTGGACAGGGCCGCCGCAGGGTGCTGCGCGCCAAGTGCCGGAGTTGGTGGGGTGAACAGCATGTCTGCCGTTGGGTGTGGGTGAGTGTCTGTGAAATCAGAGGACTCCGAGTTCGTCTTCGTCGTCCTGGTTCATTTCGATCTCGAGCACGCGGTCGTGGTTCGCCTTGCTCCAGATCTCGAAGTGTTTTCCGCGTCCGGCCAGGATCACTTCGGCTTCCGCCTCGATTCCGGCTTTCTCGCTCAAATCTTTTGGAACGAGCAGCTTGCCCTGGTCGTTCAGCGATGCCTCGCGGCAAAGCATGTAAAGGCTGTCCAACGTCGCCCGCTTTTTGGCCGGGGTCAGATCGCTGGCCTCCACGACCGCCACCCGCTCGTCAAAGGACTCCTGCGTCAGGACCTTGATGACCGGCATGCCGTGCGTTTTGGAAAACAGCAGGCGAAGCACCTCACCGGGAGCTGGACGCCAGCCAGGCTGGATGGAGACCCGGAACTTGGGGTCCATCTTGTATGGCGAGAAGCCAAAGTAGCGCTGACCAGTGGTGTTCAACTCGGGGGAGAGGTTCGCTTCAGTGCCCCGAAGTACACCAGAGAACACCGAAAGGGTCAACGAGAAACTAGACCTCTGTTAATAAAATTTTAAAGCCTTCATTATCAGTGAATTGAATCGTAAAAATTGATCTTTAAAACGGGCGATTCAAGGGGAATTTATTTCAAAAACCGCTTTCCAGACCTATTTTTGAGCCGGAAAATCTCAAAAATGAACCCATTTCGGGCTTCTGGTGTACGTAGCCACGGGAAAGTGAATCCCGGTGTACATACAAGCACCCAATCCTCCCCTTCACCTCCATCGGCTCCTTGTCATTCCAAAGCCATTCTCCGAAAATCGTCTCATGACCGCCACCGACCTCGCCCGCTCCGCCGCCATCGACACCCAGCCCTCTGCGGATCTCAGCGACACCGCGCGCTGCCTCTGGCTCGCCAAAGCCGGTAAATGGCACGAGGCCCACGATCTCTGCCAGGAACTGCCCGATACCCGCGCCGGGGCCTGGATCCACGCATGGTTGCACCGCGAGGAGGGCGACTTCGGCAACGCCGGTTACTGGTATGCCCGCGCAGGCAAACCCGCACCCGCCAACAAGGCCGATCTGGCCGCGGAATGGGAACAAATCGCCACCGCGCTGCTGGCTTGATAGATGAAGGTAAGGCCACAGGGCAGCTTCCCATGGCCGGATTCATATTGAGCAATCCATCCGCTGGCATTCCGCCGGTGACTTTCCACCACCGAAGAACAATCCCATGACCCAAATCGAAGACGCGTGGCCGACAGCTTGGAGTGGCAATGGTATTATTGATTGCGGTGAAAGCGGCCGGATGACGTTGTCCGTGGAAGTTGAAGACGGCGCATTCGATGTGGCCAGGAACAACCTGGAGCGGATTCTCGAAAGGTGGCCCACCTTATGGCCCGAGATCCTATCAATAGCTCAGCGGATGCTGGATGAAGTTCAGCATCCTCTAAAAGTGGCCAGTCCTTGGGCATTCATCCAGATTTGCATTCCTTCCAAAATCATTTCGGGGGATGTCGAATGGAGTGTCGCCATCAAATACCGTGAATACGATGGCGATTGGGTCGTCACTCTCAATGGCTGGACCCCGGATCCAGACGAATCCAGACCTTACTTTTAAGTGGCGCTGGGCGGCAAAACCGACACTCCGCATCGGGAGGGGACAGAGCCAAAAGCAACACCGCCTCCGGTTTCCCGAAGGCGGCGCGGTTAGGTTCATGCAATGAAAGACCGGATCAAAGAATCTTCAGGTCCCGCCGAGATCGGAGATCACGAAGGTGTCCCTAGAAGATAATGTGCCAAGTCCTGCATTGACCATGAAAATACCCCGCAGGGCATGCGCCACGGAAATCCGTCGTTCACTGCGTCCGCTGCCGCCTTAAAATCACGGTTTGCAGGAAGCCGGAAGATCCTCCGGCGCTGTTCTTGAAGAACCCGCTGTCGGTCTTGAGAACGAACAGTTGCACCTGCTCGGTGTCACGCACCAGCAGCACGTTGTTCTCCTGCATCTTCCACTCGCCATCCTCCTGATAGGCGAGCTCATATTTAACCTGGCTGTTCTTCGGCTCGACGACGAAAGATTCACGGATTTTCAGCTCCTTGCCCTCCGCTCCATTGCAACGCATGGCGATCGGGAGCGAACTGTAATTGTGGATCCGCAGCTTCCCCATCGGGAGCTTGGAAGGATCATCATCGATCACAATCGCCCGGTAGGTATGTTCGGGCGCTGGAGCAAGCAGGATGGTGACCCGCTTGGAATCGGCCGGTAGAGGCGCGAGCGCGACCAGATCCGGCTTGTCCTTGCGACGCTTGAGAATCTCCGTCAGGACAGGGTCCCGTTCCGCCCCTTTGGTCTGAGGCGTGGATGGCGAGGGAGTGGATGGAGCGGTAGCCTTTCCCGCATCAGGTTTCTGGTAGAGCTCGAGCATGGCCGGGCCCGCATAAGTCACGGGATCGGAATAGCGGAATGCCAGGGCGGTGACCTCGGTTCCCTTGTTCTCCTCTTTCACGGACAACCCGGGAATATCCTCGCTCCAGGAGACGAGGTCGATTTTCAGGGAAACCCCGGACGGGGCTTGGGCGAAGGCAGGAACGGACAGCAGAAGACAGCAAAGGGTGGACAGAATTTCAGATTTCATCGGGAGAAAGCCAGCGGAAGGAGACAACGGAGAAGGAACGGCCGAAGGTGCGGTTGAGAGGCTTCAAAGCCGCCCCGCGATCGGAAGGTTGATTGGCGGTATCCACATATTGCGGAGTCCGTTGCACCACGGCCTCGCACCAGGCGCGGGCGGTGGTGGTGCCGGATTCGGAATCCACGGCCTCGCCATAGGCGCGGATGCGGAAGGTGTCGGAGCGCGCGGTCAGCGATGAACCGATGACCTGAAGCACATCGGCCTGCGTCACCCAGCCGGGAATACCGGTGGAGCGGAAACCTTGCTCATTCTTCAGAGTGCTGAGCATCACCCGGTCCGCCACATTGGAAGCCACCGAGCCGCCGTTTTGATCCCATGAATTGGGACCCCAGTCCCCCGTATTCACCAGATCGGCCGGAGTCGTCTTGGGAGATGGCCCCATCATATCCGCCTTCGGCTTGCCTCCATCATCCTGGAGGTTCATCCGATCGATGCTGACACTCAGGGATTTGAATCCCGAGGTGCCGCCATCCGGGGTGATGTTGACGCCCTTGGCATTGTCCAAGGCCCCCTGCAGCGCTCCGCTCCGGCTGAGTGTGTTCTTATCGGTCGTGCCCTTGTCATCGATTCCCACCAGCGCGCGATTGACGAACTGGGACAGGGATACGAACGGACCACGCAAGCGCACCTGCTTGACGATCTCCGTGGCGACCGCATCAATCTGATCGTCGGTCAGACGGCGGAATCCGGCGTAGGAATCATCCTTGGTTCCGGAGGGTGGATTCGCATCCGCCTTGGTCTGCTCCAGACTGCGTGGGAACATGGCATCGGTCGAGGAACCGCCCGCGGAATGCTTGAGGAACTTGCTGCCCGCGAGCAGGGCTTTCCACGCATCCTTTTCGGTGGAGTTGATGTTGAAGCCACCGCCCACCAACAGATGCCCGGCGGCTTTCATGCCGTCACGGAGTTCGGTGGATTGATCCGCACCGGAGATTTTGACGATCGCCTTCGACACCGGCTCGCTGGTGGCCCCGGCACGGGGGATGGTCGAGAAGTAGTAGCTGTCCCACAGAGCCGAGTTCAACAGGTAGGCCATGTCATAGTAGTTCGTCGGCTGGGTGGTGACGGAATAGTAGGTCTGGGCGTTGAGGAAATAATCCGTGCGCTGCTGCTTCACCAGGTCGCGCTGGACGAAGGGCGTCGCATACGAATTGCCCACCGCATTGCCGGGCTGGTGCCCCACCGAGACGAAGAGATCGTCCGCGGTGAGATCCGCGTGCTGGAACTGCGCGAGCGATGCCAGGCTCTGCGGAGCGGTGAAAAGTACGACGTTTCTCGTATCCAGGCTGGATCCCCCCCAGCTCACCGGCGACAGCAGGTTCTTGGTAAATACGAGTCCCGAGGAGCCTCCAGGCGGAGCATTGTCCAGCGCCGTCAGCGCATAGGTGCTCTCCATGAAGAAAGGTACCGGATTGTAGGAAGAGATCGTCTTCCGGAACCGGGTGCACTGCATGTTGAAATCCGCGAAAGTCCGCTGGGTGGAGCTGCGCAGCCCGACATCCGACCCATAAAGGATGGTCCCATAATTGGTCCCGGGCTGGCTGATCTGGAAGCTGTAGTGCATGATCGGGAATGCAGAGGTATACTTCACCGCATTCGCATAGCTCGCCGTGATCCGGCCCGATCCGCCTCCGAGGGTGTTGGAGAAGTTCGCGTTATCCAATTCGAACCGCTCGATGCGGCGGATGATGTTGGTCTTATCCCCGGCCGGACGGAGTTCGGCGGTCAATGGGGACGTGGTGGTCAGTTCGCGCACGTCCATCAATGCGGTGCCGGTGTATTTGTTGGTGTTCACCAGCAACAGGTTGACGTCGAAATTCGCGGCTCCGGCATTGTCGAAGTCCACCATCGGCACGACCTGAGTCGTGCTCATCGGAGTCGCGGCGGGATCCCGCACCACCTGCGAACCGATCGTGTAAGCCTTCGCTCCTCCGGCGGGCAGGGTGTCGCCCTTCTTGATGCGGAAGACGACATTGTTCAGCACCGCGTTCTCCGTGTCCGTATTCGGGAGGTAGGCCACCTTCGGATTGATTTCCCAAATGCGGCTCGGTTGGAGGCTGGAGGATGCTCCGGCGGGCTTGTCACACTTGAGTTCAAGATCGAGATCGGTATTCCATGTCAGCGGGTAGGCGTAGGGATTGGCCAGAACCACCGCCACCTTGCTGCACCCGTGGATCTTGAATTCGGTGGTGGATCCGGCTACGGGCTCGAGCTTGACGCCCATCAGGATCCGGATGTCGGAGATCACCGGCCCGACCGCATACTTCTTCTCATCCGTTGCAGCGGTGCAGACCAGCTTGCCACCACTGAGTCCGGCATAGGTGTCTTTGAAGGCTTTCAGCCGATCCCAGGTCGGCCCTTTCAAGGTGCTGGAGACCGAGGAAGGAATGATGTTCTTCGCTGTAGTCGGGGAGTTGGGGACATTCGGAAGTGCACCGCTTGGCAGGGATTCCAAATACGCACTGAGGTCCATGCGCAAGCCGCCGGCCAACGTATCGGTCAGCACGCTGTTGCTGTCCGAGGTCGCGGCATGAAAGATCTGCCCAACCGCGCCTGAACCGCCATCCTTGTATTGGCTCGCGAGCAACTCGCTCTGCGAAAGGGTCACGAGACGATTGAGGTTGGCATCCGAGCCACCGAGCGGCACGGGATACTGCTTCAGGGCGGTGGTTTCCCATCCTCTCCGGACGGTGGACAAGTTTTCATAAGTGAGCGCACCGGAATCCGCGGCTCGATTGAGACGGGCCTTCACGCCTTCATCCCCCACCCACCAGCCGTAGCGGCCGTTGGTTTTGGCAGAACTGCTGGTCTTCATGCTGACCAAGGGAGCGCTCACATAGTGGAGAAGATTCGGACCACTGGCACCGGCATAGGTGGCTCCCGCCTCACCGACCGTGTTCTTCCCAACCAGGATCACCGCCTTGGTCGGATCACTGGTCTTTCCATTGGAGCCCAATGCGGCAACGCTCGATCCGGGAGTGATGGTGGTCGTGGAAGTCGAGGCCTCGTTGCCGCTGATCAGCCATTTGACCAGATCGGGTGAAGGGGTCTTGGTGTAGATCTCGGTCTCGGGATTGGTGACATTCTTGTTCTTCCAAACGCCGGTCCAGTAGCGGGTGCCATTCTGGATATTTGAAAGGCCCTTGGCGTCTCCATTGACCGAAACATTGTTCTGGGGTGCGGCGCCCGCCGGCAGGATCTCCCCCTTCGCAGCGGACGCGATGTCCGCCGTCGCGGTCACGCGTTGATCGGGCCCCACCTGTTTCTGCAACTCACCGAGCGCTAGCATCAGAGCCAGCCGCGCATTGTTCCGGGCGGTCGCCATCGCCGTTCCGGACCCACTCTGGCGCAAGGTGATCGTGGAGAGAGACAGCAGCCCCAGAGCAAGGAGGGTCAACAGCGTCATCAACATCAAGGTGATGATGAGCGCAAAGCCGTCCCTGCCTCGGCGTTTGACGCCGTTGCCAGACGTGAAACTACGCAGGAAAAATCCCACTCCTTTCAACATTCCCATGCAATTTCGGTCAGTAATGCCATGCATAACCAACATAAAGCCACATAAACACAGATCAGGTCAATAAAGAATCCTGCAAAAGTATTTACATTGGTGCTACGGAACTGTGAACCATTGGAAAATCCCAAATCCTCATTGGGATTTTCCCAGAAAAACAAAAAACGCCACTCGGAGAACCGAGCGGCGTTTTTGGGAAAAGAAATCGGGGGAATCCCCCCTGTTGGAAGGATCAATGCTCGCGGCAGAACTGCTCGAAGCGGGTCAGGCCCTCATTGAGCACGTCCAGCGTGGTGCAGTAGCTGAGACGGATGCCGTCATCGTAGCCAAAGGCGATGCCGGGAACGGCAGCCACCTTGTAGCGGGACAGCAGCTTGTCGCACAGGTTCTGGGACTTCAGGCCCAGATTGCCGGTGTAGACGAAGAAGTAGAACGCACCCTTCGGCTCCACCACGCGGATGTTGTTGATGCCCTTGAGGCGGTTGAACATGAACTGGCGGCTCACGTCATACTCGCCACGCAGGTCTTCGATGAAGGTCTGGTCTCCGGTGAGAGCCGCCACCGCCGCGTATTGGGCGAAGCTGGTGACGTTCGAAACGGTGTGGTTCTGGATCTTGTCGATCGCTTCCGCGAGCGCCTTCGGAGCTGCGGTGTAGCCGAGGCGCCAGCCGGTCATCGAGTAGGCCTTGGAGAAGCCGTTGACGGTGATCGTCAGGTTGTAGAGTTCCTCGCTGAGCGAAGCGATGGAGATGTGCTTGGCATCGCCGTAGACGAGCTTTTCGTAGATCTCGTCGGACAGGATGATGATGTCCTCGGTGAGGGCGATTTCACCGATGGCGAGGAGCTCTTCCTTGGTGTAAACGGCACCGGTCGGGTTCGACGGCGAGTTGAGGATGACCATCTTGGTCGCCGGGGTCATGGCGTCCTCGAACTGCTCGGCGGTCATCTTCCAGCCGGTCGATTCCTTGGTCTCGACGAGCACCGGGATACCACCGGCGAGGCGGACCATCTCCGGATAGGACACCCAGTATGGGGTCGGGATGATGACTTCGTCACCTTCCTCCACAACGGCGAGGATGGCGTTGTAGCAGGCCATCTTGGCACCAGCGGTGACGCAGATCTGCTTCGGATCGTAGGTCAGGCCGTTGTCCTTGAGGAGCTTCTCGGAAAGCGCCTGGCGCAATTCCGGGATACCAGCGGAGGCGGTGTACTTGGTCTTGCCTTCCTGAAGCGCCTGAATGGCGGCCTCCTTGATGAAATCCGGAGTGTCGGAGTGAGGCTCGCCGCCAGCGAGACCGTAAACCTCTTCGCCCTTGGCCTGCATGGCCTTGGCCTGGTTCGTGACGGCGAGGGTGAGCGACGGTTGAACCTGTGCGATGCGGGATGAAATGCTGTCCATGGAAGCGCGCGGATGAAGGTTGACCCTCCTCAGGGGCGGTCAACGGCGTTGGACAGCCCGGAAGGCGGGGCGCTGTTTTCACCGCTGGCCCGCAGGGGTGCAAGTGAAATGGAGATAGTTGACAAAACGGCCCCTTGAAGCCGTGGGCTTTCCGCCGAAAAAGCCCCCAAAGGCCCCGTGATCAGGATTTTTTCACGAGATCCTCCATCCGTCCGCCGCGCGCGGTAACCCATTTCCCCTTCCGGATGACCTGGGTGAATCCCAGTCCGTTCGCTGCGGCGGCGGTGAAAACGTCCCACGCCTGGGTGGCAAGGATACCGGAAACGATCAGATCGCCACCCGGAGCCACCGATTTCGCGATCACGGGCCACGCCTGGATCAGCACGGTGGAGAAAATGTTGGCCAGCACCACATCGTAGCCCTTCTTGCGGGGCTTCCACTTGAGAATGTCCTGCTCCTTCACCTCCACGCCGTCGACCTGATTGCGAGCCAGGTTCTCAATGGCAACCTTCACCGCAAAGGGGTCGAAATCACAGGCGTAGGCCTCGCCGGAACCCAGTTTCCGGGCGGCGATGGCGAGCAAACCAGTACCGGTGCCAAGATCCGCCACAGTCCAATTTCCGCCCTTCCGCTCGCGGGCGATGTCCACCAGCAGGCGCAGGCAGGTGGAGGTGGTGGCGTGGTCGCCGGTGCCGAAGGCCATTTCCGGCGGAATCGAGATGATCTCACGGCCGCCGTTCTCCTTGCGGATTTTCGCCAGCTCCTTGGGCTTGCTCTCGCCAGTCACCAGGAACACGTCGCGAACCTTGATCGGGCGGGGCAGCGGCACTTCCTTCTTGTGCCAGTCGCTGGCCAGCGGCCGGACCGATCCTCCCCACTGCTCGACGATGGCATCCGCCTCCTTGCGGAGATTGCAATAGACCTGCACCCGCACGGACTTGCCGCCCTTGATGATCTCAATGGCGAGGTTCGGATTGCCGGCGAAGCGTTCTTCCCAAGCATCCATCCATTTCGCGGCGGAGAGTTTCGACCAAACAAACATGCGGTCACGTTGAACCGGATGAAGGATTTTGGGAAGCCGCAGCTTGCCGTTTCATGAGGTGCGGAAACCCCGCCATCCCCTGAAACGCAAAAACCTCCCGAAAAGGGAGGTTGGAGCGGGCGATGAGATTCGAACTCACGACATCCACCTTGGCAAGGTGGCGCTCTACCACTGAGCTACGCCCGCGACGCGTATTGCGTGCGCGCTTTCTACGCATCCCCGGCCCGCAGGCAAGAGAAAACCGCAAAGTTTTCTCATTCCCTGCGGATCCACCGGAGAAATCAATAGGTCGCCACCTTCATCCTGAAGAATCGCGGCACGCTCGAGTCCGGAAGCGAGACCGGAAACGGCGAGGTGACGATCTCGGTGAGATCGTTCTCCGCAACCGCAGTCGCCCCCGCCGCTCCATCAAACCAGTCCTTCAGATTGGAACTGAACTGCGGCGTGTAGGTCAGCCCGGCCAGTTGCGGATTCTTGTGCCGGGCGAAGAAGACCTTCGCTGGCAATCCTCCGGCCCCCACCTCGATCCGTGGCATCCCACTGGAGACGATGACGCTGCCGTCCGTCACAATGGAATGGCCGTCATGGACATTGGGATCCGTGCCGAAGGCATACTCGAACAAGTTCGTCATCCGATCGCCATCCGGATTGCCTGCCGCCAAAAGGCCATACGATTGCAGCCATCGATCGAACACGGAGGAAGTGGCGGCACTCACGGAAACGGTCACCGTCGCCGTCTTCAGCCCCACCTTGTAGGTGAACGAATTGCTGCCCGTGAAACCGGCATTCGAGCGGTAGACGAGCTGCCCGGCCGCGCCAGCGGTCACTTGACCATTGGCTGGCTGGGTGAAGCTATGGACGATCACCGGCTTGCCATCGAGACGCGTGTCGTTCGCTCCCACATTGATGACTTTCGGATCACCGGAGACAGCCGTGGTGCTGTCGTTCACCAACGTCGCGATCGAGCAATCCACATCCGTCACGACCCCATCGGCATTCACCGTGAGATCGTAAATGTAGCCATCCACGGAAACCTTCGTCACCCGGCCGTTGTCGTCGCGCTCCAGATCCGCGAAATGATCGAACCAGTTCACCTGCTTGGGTGAAGCCTGATACTTCGTCTCCACCAGATTCACGCGGTTCATGCCAGCCGACAGGAAGTCGATGAAGGTCACCACCTCATTGATATTCGCCTTCAGCGGTCCGGCCCCTGCGGCACTCGCACGACGGAAACGATCCACCGCTCCGATCAGACGGCCCGGTCCGTTCGCCCAATGATGATTGCCCTGGGTCGCAAGCGATTCCTGGGAGCTGTCGAGAAACCAATCGATGCTGCCGCGCATGAAGGAGGTGTTTCTGAAAACCGCACCCGCACCGGTGGTCCAGTAGTTCGTCCACGCTGTGCTCCAGTTCGCCTCCACACCATCCCACAGACCCTTGGTTTGGAAATTCGCCTTCGTGGCGGCCACATCCCGCCAGCCATCCGCGGTGGCGATCACATCCGGTCCGGCGGCCGTCATCAGCGTGAGACCCCAACGCCGCCGCAGATCCTTGTTCGCGCGACCATTGACATACGCATCCAGCGAATGGGTCACCTCATGCCCGAGCACGAAGGTGAAGTAATCCCCGCTCGCCTTGCCTGAACCGAGCACTCCTTGGATGGCAGAGGTGAGGTCGCTGGCCCACTCATTGGCGGAACCGATCGCGGAATCTGCGAAGGTGTTTTTCGTGCTGTTCGGCGTCCAGATGAACCCGCCGCGTCCATCACCATTGAGCTGGTCGATGGTCACCACCGCATCCGGAAACAGTTCGCGCGGATGGCGGCGCAGGAAATCCCGGATCGTGCCATACGCCGCGGAGATCGACTTCGCATTGTCCCCCAGCGCGAGTTTGTTCTCCAGGTAGATGTCCCGCATCGTCCCGGTGAGCCCCATGATGTCCGCCACCGCTGCACGGTGGGTCGGCGTGTCCGGTTTCGCGTAACCCAGCATCACCCAGTTCTGCAGCACGATGCTGGGCACGTGGTGATAGGTGGTGGTGTTCAGCGTCTGGTATTTCAGGAACGGATACTTAGCGATGTGTGCCGCCAGCGCGTTGTAGACCGCCGTCCGGATCGCCGGTGTTCCAGTTTCGATGTGGGCGATCAGGTTGAGATTCGCGCTGTTGATCTGGTTGAGCAGCGCATTGCTGTTCGCGGAAAGTGCGGTGCCAAGATCCGCCGCATTGGCATCATAGATGGCTTCGATCGCAGCGATGCTCTGCGTGACCGTCTTCGGCACTCCATAGGCGATCAGGATCTGCGCCCCGGCATGCCCGCCGAAGATCATGTCCGGGCTGCCATCCCCATTGAAGTCCGCGATGTCCACGACCGCGCCATCCGTAACCGCCCGCACGTCCGCCGTGGAGCCATCCGCCAGACTGATGGCGAAGTTGGAACTCGCGCTGCTCCGGGCATTCGCAGCGGCATCCCGCCAATAGCTCACGCTGCCCCAGTTGATCGCCCACAGCAGATCCATCGAGCCGTTGCCATTCAGGTCATACAGCCGCGGGTAGAGGTTGTAGGAATCGCCGAAAAGAACCTGCCCGGTGCCATACTTCGGCGCGGCAGCCGTGCCGGTGTTCGTATAGAGCAGAAGATTGCCTGAAAAAGTGCCGGTCACGATGTCGACGAGTCCATCGCCATCCCAATCGCCGATATCAAACCGCCGGTCTGCGAGCACCAGATCCGCGTTCGCCGAGGTCTTCGCGAACGTCGCTGCAGCAAACACCGGAGGAGCCCCTGCTGCCGACGTGTTCCGATAGATCCGCAGCTTGCTCGCGGAATCGGAGACCACCAGATCACGCACGCCATCGCCGGTCATGTCCACCAGAGCGATCGGTGAACTGGAGGTAGTGTTCACATAGATGTCCGAGCCATTCGCCTTCACCTTGGTGCCCGCTCCAAAGGCGGGCGCGTTCACGGTGCCCGTATTCAAATAGAGCCACACGTAGCCACCCGCTCCGAGCAGCAGATCCAGCTTGCCATCTCCATCCCAATCGATCGCCCGTGGCACGCGCAGTCCGCTTTTATCAAAGTCCGCACCGTTTGCCTGCAGGGCGGTGAAGCCGCCGTAGGTCAGCAAGGGAACGCCGCCGCCCACCGGTTCCGTGGCGATGTTCACATTCATCGTCACCCGGTGATATCCACCGTTGCCATCCTCGATCACCACCGTGAAAGCATCTTTCCCCAGATAGCCCGTGGTGGCGGAGAAACTGAACGAGCCATCCCCGTTGTGAACCACACTGCCATGGGCCGGCTGCGTGAAGGAGGCCACCGAAAGCGTCTGGCGCTCCACATCGTAGCAGTTGGCGAAGACGCTCTTCGTAGTGAAGGTGCCGGTGTTGACGCCATCGGTCGTCGTATCCCAGGCCTTGGGGGCGTGATTGGTCTGGAGAGTCGTGACCGTACCTGCGGCGATCACCGTGTTGAAGACCGTGATTTGATCCAGGCGCCCTTGGAAATACGCTGCTGCGCCGCCGTTCTCGATCCTTCCGAGACTGGTGAAAGCCGCGGACTTCACTCCCGTCGCGCCGGTTGCGGAAGCCGAGAGCACACCATCCACGAAGACCTGCGCCGCACCGGTCGAGGCATTCCGGGTGATGACGACATGGTGCCAGAGATTGTCATTCACCGGTTGGGCGGAGCGCGCCACCAGCACATTGTCCACCGACAAGGCGATGCGCCCCGTGTTGTCGATCCAACCGAACTGCACCCCGCCACTCGCGGATGAACCGGTGATGCCCGGTGCGTTCGTCGAGGCAGAAGGGCCGGTCTGCGTCGTGCGGAGCCAGCAGGACAGCGAAGCCGTGCCGCCCAACGTGGAGGCCAGGTTCGTGGCCGCATCCACGTATTGATTGCTACCATTGAAGGAGAGAGCCGTGAACTGCCGCCCGGAGACCCAGTTCGCTGCCGTCATGTTCTTCAGCGTGGCGGCAGGCATCGACGCCCCGTAATTGTAGGCCGTCGTGCCCGGATAACTGGTCTGATAGGCGCTGTCGTGCCAATCCGGACCTTCGTCAAAATTCCAATGATGGATCAGGCCGGGCAAGGGCGTCGCGTAGGACACGAAGGGGGCGAATAGCGCCGCACCGGCAAACGCCAGACGCCGCTTTCCCGAGGAAAGAAGTGGGGTTTTCATGGAGCAAATGAACGAACGGAACGCAGCACCCTGATTTCTAAAACCCAGAGTGGCAAATCCATATGTCGGAATATCCCGAGTGATCCGCCGCCGTTTTCGTGGATGGGAGAGGCCCGGGAAAGCGGGCCTCCGATCCGAACTTGGGGCTTGGCACGGCCATCGTCCGCCGCCAAACCATCCGCGTGTCCGACAAGCTCGCCCAGATCATCGCCACCAAGCACCAGGAAGTCGAAGCGCTGATTCCCCGCGCCGCCCATCTGCGGGCGGGCGCGCTGATGCGGAACGACTTCGGCGGCTTCCGTGCCGCCCTTGATCGCGGTCCGGGCAAGCTGGGCGTGATCGCCGAGGTGAAAAAGGCATCACCTTCCGTCGGGCTGATCGATCCGGACTTCGATCCCGTGCGCCAGGCCAAGCGCTATCTGGATGGCGGCGCATCCTGCCTCTCCATCCTCACGGACGAGAAATACTTCCAAGGTTCGCTGAGCTATCTCACCCAGATCTCGCGCTTTTCCAATGCCCCTCTCCTCCGTAAGGACTTCACCATCCATCCGGTGCAGATCCACGAGGCCGTGGTCTCCGGCGCGGATGCCATTCTTCTGATCGTTGCCGCCCTGGATGACGATCTCCTCCGCAAGCTCTACGACGAAGCGAAGTCCTTCCAACTCGATGTTCTGGTGGAAGTCCATGACCTCCCGGAAATGGAGCGCGCGCTGGAACTGGGTGCGGATCTGATCGGCATCAACAACCGCAACCTGAAGACCTTCGAAATCGATCTGGCCACCACCGAAGCCCTCGCCGACGAAGTGCCGGACGAAGTGCTGCTCGTCTCCGAAAGTGGCATCAAGACTCTCACCGACGCCCAGCGCGCGCTCGATGCCGGTGCAAATGCAGTGTTGATCGGCGAAAGCCTGATGCGCGCGCACAATCCGGCCGAGGAGATCGAGGCGTATCTGGCACTGGAGGCGAGCTGAACCTCTCCTCCGTCCCGTAGGCGGGGCAGAGCCACTACCGTGAAACCGTCCTATCTCGGGCAAAGCTTCCAAAAGACCTTGGTGGGCATCCGCGGGCACTTGCATGCCATCGGGGCGGACGTCGCGGTCCCTGTCAGGGCCAGTGGAGTCCTGCGGGCCGAACTTCGCAGGGCCTCCCGGATCGCCGTGTTTGAAGGGCTGCCCAGTCAAATGCGGCACGATGCCCTGCTTGCAGAAAGCGAGCGGATGGATGTGTTCTTGGTCTCCGGTTTCCCTTTCTACCAAGCAGAACTCGAAGTCGGCCCCACTTCTCCGATTGTCAAAACGCTCGCCAATCCGGAGAACCTCGGAGAGTTCAGCGGCGAGAAACGTTGTGGAGGATTTCATCCCGACTACACCATCTGTTGGGAGAGTCCCTATGGGCCCTTCCAAGCCCTTCTCTGCTTCGGATGCCATGAGGTTCTCTTTGCTGGAGGAGGCCTCCCCCTGCGTTACGATATGGCCCCTTGGACCGTGCATTGCTTGAAAGAAGAGCTCGCAAAACTTTTGGTAAAGCGGACAAATGCATAAGCCCACCTCCGGAGCATCTCACCATGATCGCGCTCGACAGTCCACATTGGTCGGCCTCCGAACACGCCTACGGTGAAGCAAGCGATATTCCGGGACTGCTGCGGGAGTTGAACTCGTTCCCAACTCCCGGCTTTTCCATAGAAAAAGGAGGAGAACGTGGAAATGATCGATCAAACACTCTATCTCATCGGAGGAGCCGATGACGAGATCGCCAACTTCATCGCTTTCCCGCTGGATGACCATTGCCATGTGCAGTTCACCTATCGGGGAAAACAAATCACGGCCACGGCAAGCGACTACTTTGAGGCCCTGTCCGATATCCGGCTGCAATTGGAAGCGGAAAACCTGATCCCCTTTTGCTATGGAGCCAGCCTCAACGTTTTCCCGTCGGGCATGTGCCGTGACATGGGCGCGGGCCTTTCCGCCTATCGATTGACTCTCGGACAAACACCGCGCCAATCCGATTTGGTCGGCATCTTTGATTCCGGCCCGGATGTCATCCCGGCATCGGTCGCAAACCAGAAAGCATTTTTCGAAACCTGGCTCCAGACTCCGAAAGTCCGCCCGGTTCCATAACGAAACCGCTTCCTCTAGCAACTTGCCCTGACTTGCGATCCATGCTTCCCTGCGGACATCATGAAAACCCGGCAAATGCTTCTCGGGGCTTGGTTGTGTGGAGCGACCGCTTTCGCGCAGGTCACCCTGCCTGAGGCGAATCCCGGTCCGTTCGCGCCGGTTCCGGCGAAGCTTTCCACTGGTCCCGAGCTACCGGCTCAGCCGATGGAGCCCAAACCCGCCTCTCTCAAGGACTGCGCCAACGCCAATGCGGTCTACAAGCAGCTCGGGATCAAGCTCAGTGACGAGCAGAAGAAGGCACTCGAAAAGGATCGTTTCATCCTGATCCCGATCGAATCCACCTGGCTGGGTGAAGACCTGCCAACCACCGACGAGGAGAAGGAGTGGGCCTTCACCCAGGATGAGATGTTGGGCGCGTTTTCACAAACCGGCGGCACCGATCCGGAGGACCGCAAGCCGTGGCAAACGCGGCTGATCACGCCCGATGTGGTGCTGCACGCATGGCACGCGGGCTTCTCGCGTACGTTGGAATACATCGAGCAGCGCCGCTTGCACGAACTGCTCACCACCTTTCTGGAAGGCACGCTCGACAATGTCCGTGAACTGCGCGCGAAGGCCACGGGTCCAACGGCGGACCGCCTTGGATGGGCCGAGGCACGCTTCGCCGCTCCCTGGATTCTGTTGGGGCCGCCCGCACCGCCGGATCCCGATCCAACGAAAGACTTCGACGAAGAAGGCAAGCCGAAGCCGGAGCTACCACGCCCGTCCTATGACGAGGTGGTGAAACAGCGGCTCGCCAAGATCAAAGCCGAGCTGCCTGCCGACGCGGGAGCCGCTCTGGAAAAAGAAATCGGTCTCGTGCTGGCGGCGGAAGGCATGTCCGCCTCGCCTCTGTTCGGCAAGTATGCTCCGGACAAACCCTCCGACTACACCCAATACAAGGTCCGCTCGCATTACACCAAGAGTGACACGCTCGGCGGTTACTTCCGCGCCATGATGTTCCTCGGTCGCAATGGCTACGAGCTCAAGGCGGCCGATGCGATCGGCGACGCCCAACTCGCTGCACTGGCAATGGCCCGTACCACCGCAAAAGGCGCCACTCCGATCACCGCATGGAAGGACGTGATGGAGATCACGGGCTTCTTCGCCGGACAGAGCGACGACATCACCTATCCGGAGTTCCGCGAATGGATCGGCTCGACGCTCGGCAAGCCCGCGCTCGAAACCGAAGCCGCGCTTTCCGCTGACACCGGCACGAAGCTCACTGCCGCACTCGGCAAGCTGCGTGCGCCGATGATCGTCTCCTCCGGTCATCTCGACCAGAAGACCTCACCGGATTCCGACCCCAAGGCCTTCCGGGTTTTCGGCCAACGCTTCACCTGGGATGCGCGCGTGCTGGATCGCCTGACCCGCGGTGCACCGGATGAGATGCCCACCTTGCCAACCGCAGTGATGATTCCCGCAGCCTTCGGCGATGAAAAGTCGGAAGCCTTGTCGAAGGATTACCTCAAGGCGATCCCCGACAAAGGAGAGGCTTACGTCGCGGAATTCGACAAGCGCCTGCCGGAGATCCGCAAGGAACTGGCAGGAGTGGAGGACAAGGACTGGTTCGCCTCGATGGCCTCGAAGCAGCTCCACGTGATCTCGATGCTGGCGAAGAAGCGGAACGCGAATTTCCCCGCCTACATGCAGGCTCCGGGCTTCCCCGCGAAGAACCTCATCTCGATGCTCGGCTCCTACACCGAGCTGAAGCACGACACCGTGCTCTACGCGAAACAAAGCTATGCCGAGATGGGTGATGGCGCGGAGGAAGGAAAGATCCCGCCCGCACCCCATGGCCTCGTGCAGCCGGACGTTCCATTCTGGCGCGAGATGGAACGCTTGGCCACCTTCGCCAACGATGGGTTCACCCGCCACAAGCTGCTCCCGGATGCGGATGAGGAGTTCAACCGCTTCCGGATGTTTGCAGACTCGATCAAGAAATTCCGCCAGATCGCCGAGAAGGACGTGGCCGGACAACCTCTCACCGACAAGGACTGGGAAGCGATCCGCACCGCCGACTTCATCCAGATGGCGCGGCCGATCCTGCCCTACGACGAGCCGAAACCCGGCGAAGGCAAGAACGCATTGGTCACGGACATCCACACCGATGCAGCCAACGGCAAGGCTCTCCATCAGGCACTCGGCCGCCCGCAGGTGATGATCGCCATCGGCGGGGGACGCCACGGCAGCCGCCTGCTGGTGGGACTGGTTTACAACTACTACGAGTTTGCGAGATCGCTGGACAAAGGCCGCATGACCGATGAGGAGTGGCAGTCCCACATCTACGTCGCGAAGCCCGAGCTACCGGCACGTGCCAGTTGGCAACCTCCGGTGGTGAAGCCGGTGACACTCAAGCGTGAGGAATGACAGCGCTCCGGCTGCTGGCGGTCGTCACGTGTCTCGCCCTGCGGGCTGCGGCGGCGGAAGCTTACCCGCTGTTTTACGATACCTCCGCGCTGTTCCTGCCTGCCATCACCGCCGCAGAGAAGAACATCCGGCCGCTGGAGCAACCGGTGACCGGTGTGACCGTGCCGCATCACCTGCTGGCGGCGGACATGATCGCGGACACCCTGCGACTGGCATCAGGCCATCGCTACAAGCGTATCGTGCTGCTAAGCCCGGATCATTTCCGCCGTGGCACCACGCTGTGCTCGACCACCACACGATCCTTCACGACCGCACTGGGCAATGTGGCGGTGGATGAGGAAGCCGTGCGCTCACTGTTGGAGGACTCTGCGATTTCAGAGTCATCGCTGTTTTCCCATGAACACGGCATTCAGGCGATCCTCCCGTTTCTCGCCCGGTGGTTCCCCGGCACGCCGGTGGTGCCGCTGGCGCTGGACATTCGCTCGAAGCCGGAAGAATGGCCCGCGCTGGCAGCCAAGCTCAAGCCACTGGTCACGCCGGACACTTTGATCGTCCAATCCACCGATTTCTCCCACTACCTCTCCCAGCCGGTGGCGGCGGAACGGGATCAGCAGACGATGCGTCTGTTGGCCTGCGGAGATTCGGCAGGAATTCCGGCATTGGGTCAGCCTCAGAATCTTGATTCGAAAGCCTGCCAATGGCTGCACATGACAGTGGAGCGAGAGGTGAACGGCATCACTGCTCCCGTGGTAGTGGATAATCGCAATGCCATCCGCTACGGCGGCCGCAAGGACGAACCGCGCACTACTTCCTACATCACCCAGGTCTATTCACCGCGGTTCATTCCGGCATCCTCGCTGCCGGGTGAAGCCTGGTTTTTCGGCGGAGACACCCAATTCGGCAGGAACATCGCGAACCTGCCACAGGAACGGCTGGCTGTCATGTCGGAGCAAATCCTCGCCATCACCGGATCGCGTCCTCTGATCGTGAATCTGGAGGGAGTGATGCTCGATCACCTTCCCGTCGGGCAGCAGCATCCGATGCGCATCGGCATGGCTTCCACCATCACCTTGGAGCAACTCCACAAGCTCCATGTGACTGCGGTTTCCATCGCGAACAATCACTCACTCGACTACGGCCGCGAAGCCCGTGACGGGATGAAGAAGACTTTGGCCGATCACGGCATTACCGTGCTGGACGAGGGAGCTCCCACCGATCTCGGCTCCTTCCGGATCGGAACCGCAACCGACGTCATCAATCACCCTTCTCCCGCGAATACGATACTGGCAGCGGATGCCTTCGATGCATGGAAGCTACCGGACTCCAAGAAGCCCTTGTTCGCATTTCTCCACGCGGGCATCGAATATCGAAATGCTCCGGGAGCGCGCGAACGCCAGCTGGCGGAGTGGGCTGAAAACGCGGGAGCCACGCTGGTGATCGGCGCTCATCCACATCGTCCGTCATCGGGATGGGAGCGATCGGAGAAATCGCTGCGGTTTTATTCGATGGGGAATCTGATTTTCGATCAGAGTGATCCGGAGAACAGCGGAGGCTTGGTCGAAGTGCGCTTCTTCGAGCAAGGAACGTGGGCCTCGAGATGGATTCCCTTGGGCAACCTGTATCGCAACTCGAAGTAGGCTCCATGCACCCACCCGTACAAATCACGACCGCACGCTTGGTTCTGAGAAGGCCCAAGGCCTCCGATCAGGCCGATCGGTATGCTTACGCCAGTGATCCGGAGGTGGCCCGCTACATGGACTGGGCCATGCCGGAAAGCCCGCTCGACATGCCCAGTGTGGAGAGTTCCGCGGCACGCTGGCTGGCCGGACGGGATTTCAACTGGGTCATCACCGTCAGCCCCTCGGATCAGGCCATCGGAAACATCGCCTGCCGGATCGAAGGCGATACCGCGGACTTTGGCTACCTGCTATCGCGAGGCTGCTGGGGCCGGGGTTACGCCACCGAAGCGGCTGCCGCGCTCTTCGAGTGGCTGCGCAGTCTGGATGGCATCACGCGAATCGAAGCCACATGCGACATCGACAACGCGGCTTCTGTCCGAGTCCTCGAAAAAGTCGGCCTGACATTCGAAGGCCACCACCACGACCGGATCATCCGGCCCAACCTCGCTCCCGGAGTTCCCCGGGAAGCGTTGGTATATGCATGGGTGCGCGAGGCTCATCCCCGCACAGCCGGATAGGATTTATTCCTGCGGCTTGGCTCCGGCTTGCTTGAGCTTCGAGATGGCGTCCTCAAGGCGTTTGCGAGCGGTAGCTAGAGCTTCGGTGGTTTCCTTCAGACGCTCGTCACGGACCTTGATGGCCTCATCGCGCGCCTTGATGGCCTCGTCTTTCGTTTTCGACTCTTCCTGCGCCTGGGTGATTCCGGCTTGGAGGGCAGCGGATTCGGCAAGGCGGGCTTCGAGATCCTTGGTCTTGGCTTCCGCATCAGCGCGGATCGATTCGATGGATTTCTTCAATCCTTCGACATCGCCTTTCAAGGCTTCCTCACGCTTCTCCACATCCACACGGAGATTGTATTCATTCACCGCCTCGACCTCGGTCTTGTGCAGCTGGTGTTCCATGCCCTGGCCGATGACCCACTGGATGACGATGAATCCAACCAGCAGCAGGCATCCCACGGCATTGACGATGGCAAAAAGGCGGGCGCTCACTTGTTCACGGATTTGGTTTCGAAACCGTACTTCTCCACCTTGGCGGCGCGAAGGGCGTCGATCACGGCGACAATGGACTTGTGCCGGGTCTCCTCGTCCGCCGCGATCAACACGCGCGTCTCCTCGGTCACGGGCAAGGCCTTGAGCTTGTCCGTGATCTCGGTGGGCGTGACGATGGCGGTGTCCCAGGAAGCCACACCATGCGCATCGATGGCGATGTGAACCGTGGGCGGCTTCGCGTCATGGGTCGCGGTGGAGGCCTGCGGGACCTTCACATTGATCCGGTGAATCTGCGTCATGCTCAGGCTGACCAGCATGAAGCTGGCGAGCAGGAAGAACATGATGTCGATGAGCGGAACGATCTCGATCCGGGCTTCCTCCTCGTGATCGCCACCGCCTCCGCCTGAAAGTTTGACCGGCATCGGTGCTCAGCGGTTGATGTGACGGGCCGCAGCGAAGGCTTCGAGGTCGTGGCCGTGCGCCTTCGCGTTCTGCACCAGCAACTCGGAGTGGTTGATCCAGCGCTCAAGGTCGCCACGAAGGACGGCCACGCGCTTGCGGAAGTAGTTGTAGGGCAGCAGGCAGCTGATCGCGATCGCCAGACCGCAGGCGGTGGCGATGAGCGCCTCACCGATACCACCGGAGACCTTCGACACGGCCAGCGCGTCATCGCCGATGGAGCTGAAGGAGCCCATGATGCCGACCACGGTGCCGAGCAGGCCGAGCAGCGGCGCGAGCGTGATGATCGTACCGAGCACCCACTGGCGGGCTTCCGCCTTCTCCAACAGGTCGGACGCATGAAGCTGCATCGCGGCGAGCATGGAGGTGTGCGCGTGGGTCATACCATCCCGCAGATTGACGAGGAAAGGATCGTCGGATTTGCCCACCAACTGCCAGGTCGCATCGAACTGGCCGGTGCCGAGGGTTTCACGGGCTTGCTCGTGAAGGGAGCGGCGGATGGTACGCTTCAGACCGGTCCACCACAGGCAGCGCTCGAGGAGCACGCACAGGGCAAGGAAAAAGGTGACGAGGATGGGCCACATGACCCAGCCGCCGTGCTGGAACTTCTCGATGACAATATTGGCGAACAACATGAATCTCTACAATCAGTGGGACTCCTTCAGATCGAAGGTCACGGACGCCGTCACGCTGGCACGGGCACCCGCTTTGAACTTCCAGCGGCGCACGCCGCGCTCGGTGGCGGAGGCGAGCCCTGGGTAGGGGGAGGATTTGATGCGGACATCCACCACGTTGCCCTGTTCATCCACCGTCAGGATAAAGGACACGCGGCCTTGTTCGCCACGGGAGCGGCAGTCGCTCGGATAGTCCGGCTTCGGCCTGCGGCCACCGGCGAAACGATCGGCTCCCACCTGGCCGGCACCTGCGCCAGCTGCGGTTCCAGCGCCGCTGCCGGAGCCGCCGCCGCTGTTGTTGGAAGAGCTCGCAGGGCGGGAATTGGTGCGGGGAGCAGAGCTGGTGGTCTTGGCCTTCGTCGCCTGTGGGCGGGGCTTCTCCTTCGGCTGCTCGGTCACGAGGCTGTCCGGCTTCGGCTCGGGAAGATCCGGCACTTCCGGCAGGGGTTCGAGCTGCGGAACTTCCGGCATTTCCGGGATCGGTTCCACCGGGGTGGGCTCCGGAGTGGGCACGGTCTCGGTAGGCTCTGCTTCCGCAACATCCGTGGCAGCAGAACCGGCGGACTCCTGATCCAGATCGATCATGCCCTCCTGGTCGCTCATCTTGAGCTCCATCGTCTTCCGCTCGGGAATCAGGTAATCCACCTTGACCCAACAGGCCACGGAACTGGCTCCCGCCATGGTCAACCACGCGGCAAGGGTGGAGATATTGACGATCTGAAACAGCGGGCTCATCGCAGCAGGGAGGTCTTATTGAGACTGCGTCTCACTTGCGAAGAGAAAAGAAGACCCGAGGCCGGGTGTCAAAGCAAATTTAACGCAACCAATATACAATTACACCTCGCCCGCTCTTTCAGCGCTGTCGAGCCTGCTCGTACATATCCCGCGCCCAGTCAGGCAACTGCGCAAGCTCCTCAGGCGTGAGATCAAACATCGTCGGCTTCAAAATCCGAGCCTGCGTCTCCATCACAGCCAAAAACAGCAGCACAAAGGCGACAATCCGCCATGGCGAGCTCTGGGATTCTACGATCTGATGGCCGCCCACGAAGTCCCAAAGGCTGACTCCCATTCTGCGCAAGCTAGCCCAACTAATGGCCAAACAGATCGGAAACAGGAACCCGATCCCTAGGCCGACACCCGCGGCACAGACCAAGGCCGCCCGCTGAAAGCTCTGCGGGAAAGAAAGCCGTGAGCCATCCTGATTGAGCACCTTGAGCCCCAACAGGGCCTTCCCCGGCGTGGTGCCGAACCAGTGGATCAGAGCCGCCTCGATCGCGAACCAAGGGATCAGATGCAGGGCAACGAACCATTTGTTGTTCATCAGCGCCTTGAGATCCACTCCTGCGAGCGAGAGGCCGCCCCACAGCAAAACACCGTAGAACATGAAATCGAACATCCGCGCCCAGAACCGCCGCCAAGCTGGTGGCGCGGGAATCGCATGCGCGGGCAAGGGCGGTGGCAGCACGCGCGGACGGTCCAGCGTCACGCGGAATACCGGCACCTCACCGACAGGAGTCCACACCGCCATGCCATCGCTCCACACCGGATCGGTGGGAACCAGCTCTCCGGCTTCGAGTTTACGACGGATCTCGTAGTCAGGGAACGGACCGGCCTTCTCGCCGTCGCGGATGATCCAGAAGTCCATCGGTTCAGAGATTGCGGAGGGACTTCGCCGCATCACTGCGTGCAGCAAAAAACGCGGGCACGAGGGCCGCGAACGAACAAAGGACGAAGGCAATGAACGCGAAGCGGGCCTGCTCCACCGGATCGTTGTAGGCAGGCAACACCGTGAATCCAACAAAGCCCGCCTCGAACGGATCGAAACCCACCGTCCGCAATGCGGCCTGAAGGGCTCCGCGATAGTGGACGACCACGCGGCCGAGAGCCACACCGAGCACGCCCCCCAGGAAACCCAGGATCATGCCCTGGTAGAGGAAGACCCTTACTATCTGGCCCGCCGTGGCCCCGAGCGCCTTCATCACGCCGATCTCACGGCGCTTCTGGATGGTGACGGTGAACATCACCGCCATCATGGAGAAGGCCGCCACCAGCATGATCACGGAGAGGGCCACATACATCATCATGCGCTGCTGGCTGATCAGATTGGAAAAGGCCTGCATCTTCGGCATCCATGTTTCCGCCACCCATTCCGGGCCGAGTTTTCCCGAAATCTGGGCCGCCACCTCCGGAGCCTTGTATGGGTCTTCCAGCCTCACCGAAAGCCCCTGCACCGAGTCTCCCATGCCAGCGAGCGTCTGCGCCAGGGACAGCGGCATGAAAATCCCGGGAGTCGCCATCATCTGGGAGGATTGATAGACGCCGATCACCAAGGCTTCCTTGGGCAGCACGAACTCCTTGAGCCCCTCAGGATCTCCCCGTCCATCTTTTCCGCGTCCGTCTCCTCAAGCTCCGCGAGGGCCTTGATGACCGCAGTCTTCTGCTCGCCGGTGAATTCGATAAATCCCCGCCGCGTCATCCGGTTCCCCGGCGCTCATGGCATCCAGCACATCCTGCAGCAGAACCTTTTCCGGCTCGCGGATGCGCTGTTTCCAAATGCCCATCAGCAGATCGTAGGACTCCTTCAACGTCGCCTTGGCGATCGTTTCGGACTCCCCGCTTTTCTTCCAACCCTGCGCCAGGAGCGCATTGGCCTTTTTCCAGTTCTCCGCGAAGGCTTCGCGTATCGGGGGCTTGTCGGTGGCCTTGTAGGCAGCCATCACCTGATCGAAGTTACGGGTCGAGTAGAAGCGCACCGTCTGACCCACGCCGATGTGAAAGCTCTCCGCCACCGTGGAGGAAATGACCACCCGGTCATCCAGCCCCATGTCTGCGGAGGAATCCGGGTAATGATCCTTGTCCAACATCTTGGTGATGCCATCGATCTGGGCCGGATCTTCGGTATCGATCGCGTGGAATTGGACCGGTGACTGGCTGGAATCCACATCGAGGATGACCATGTCCGCGATATAGGGGGCGATGGACTTCACGTTGGAGAGCCCCTTCAGGCCCTTCAATTCCTCGCGCCAATCCGTCATGCCGGGAGTGACGCCATCGAGGGAGGGATGCTGCACCAGCACGTGGGGGGTGAAGCCGAGCACACGGGCCTTCACCTCGCGCTCCATGCCGGCGAAAACCGCCATCACCACCACCAGCACGAGCACCCCCAGCATCACCCCGATCAGGGAGATGATGCTGAACGAGGACAGCATCGAGCGCCGGGGGTTGAGATACCGCCGGGCGAGCAGAAGGCTGAATGAGCGTCGGGCCATGCGGCATCCCTAGCCGCCGTCCGCCGGTCCCGCAAGGCCAACACCATCAGGAACGCTTCACCGGGATCACCAGCGTGGGAGCCGCCGCCTTGCGGATCAGCCCCTCCGCCACGCTCCCCAGCAAAAGCGAGGCCACCACCCCATGCCCATGGGTGCCCAGGATCACCAGATCCGCCGAATGCTCCCCCACATACTCTACAATCGCATGCAAAGGGCTTCCATCGGCCAGCTTGGTACGGGCTTCCACGTCGCTGGGGACGGTCGCGAGCAGTTCGTCCAGCTTCGCCACAGCCCGCTTCCGGGCTTCCTCCTGGAATGTATGGATCGCAGGGAACTCATCTGGAGTGAACCCATAGGCGGTGTAGGCAGGCTCCGCCTCCAGCACATGCAGGAGATGCAGGGTCGCCTTGAACGCACGGGCGTGTTCCACGGCGGAGGCCAGCACCGCGGAGGTGGAATCGGAGAAATCGAGAGCTGCGACGATCGTTTTCATGGCACCAGAGACTCTAACCCTGGTGCGCACCGGATGCCACGACGATCCTGCCCACGGTGCTTTTTGCGTAACCTTCGTCAAAAACAAACCGGGTTTTGCCAAAGCACCGGTCTGCGACCACACTCCCGCCGATGATCAAATTTCTCCATACCCGCATCCGTGTGAAGGACATCGACGTCTCCGTCGCGTTCTACGAGAAACTCGGCTATGAATTGACCGACCGCAGGGACTCGCCGCAGGGCAACAAACTGGCCTTCCTCGGCTTGGAAGGAAACGACGTGTTCCTGGAGCTCTGCCACTCGCCCGAATACACTGCCACCTGTCCGGAGGATCTCATGCACACCTGTCTCGGAGTGCCGGACATCGTCGAATACTGCGACAGCCTGGAGCAGGGCGGCATCGAGATCTGGCCTTCCGGCTGGCGCGAAAAATTCACCACTGGCGGTCGCAAAATGGCCTTCGTGACCGATCCGGATGGCTACGAGGTGGAGATTCTGGAGCGCTCCTGAGTTTCCCTGGCTCGGGCTGGATGAACCACAGATTTGAATCCGTGGTTCATTCCCTCCCCTCTGAGTGCGGATTGTTTGAAACAGCGCGCTCGTAAATTCACGCAGGCGTGCGTCCCCGGTTGCTTCGTTGCTTGCGGCTGCTAGGGTCGCGGCACGCAAGCACCTGCTTGCGGGATTTTCATCCTGTTTCCGCGCATGTTCGGCCTCGCGCTCAAAATGCTATTCGGCGACACCGCCAAGTATCTGATGCTGGTGGCCGGATTGTTTTTTGCGACCTTCCTCATCGTCCAACAGGCGTCAGTCTTCTGCGGCCTGATGCGATGGACGACCTCCACCCTGAAGAACGTCGGCGCGCCGATCTACGTGGTTGAGGAACGCGTCGAGCAGATCAACGAGGTCAACCCGATGCGCGATACCGATGTCTCGCGCGTGCGTTCGGTCTCCGCGGTCCGTTGGGCGATGCCGCTCTACTCCGGCATCCAGCGGGTGAAGCGTGAAGACGGCAGCTTCAAGACCATCCAGCTTCTCGGCATCGATCCCGCTTCGTTGGCCGGAGCCCCCACACGGATGGTGAAGGGCAATCTGGAGGATCTCCGTCTGCCGAACACGGTCATCATCGACGAGATCGCGGTGGAGCAACTTTCGAAGGACAAGGCGCATCCCATCGACATCGGAGATCGTTTCGAGATCAACGACATCGAGGCGCGCGTGGTGGGGATCTGCAAGGCAATGCGCGCCTTTACCGGCGGCCCCTACATCTGGACCACCTACGAGCGCGCGCTCCAATACACGCCGCCCCAACGCAAGATGCTCTCCGCGGTCATCGCCGCACCAGTGGAAGGCATGAGCCCGGACGAAGCCGCCGCCGCGATCTCCCGGGAAACCGGCCTGCGCGCCTACGTGAACCGGGAATACGGCAAGAATGAAAACGATTTCAACACGACCACCATCCAGTGGTTCATCCGGAACACCGGCATCCCGTTTTCCTTCGGCACTACCGTGGTGATCGGATTCATCGTCGGCGTGGCGATCGCGTGCCAGACATTCTACGCCTTCGTGCTGGATAATCTGAAGCACCTCGGTGCGCTCAAGGCGATGGGCATGTCGAACTTCCGCCTGAGCCTGATGCTGCTGATCCAGGCCACCACTGTTGGCATCATCGGTTTCGGACTCGGCCTGCTGGCCACGTCCGGCTTTGCGATGGGAGCGCTGAAACATGACCAGCCGCCCTTCTACATGCCATGGATCGTTCCCGTGGTTTCGTTCGTGGTGATCCAATTCATCTGCATGCTCGCGGCGCTGATGGGCATCATCCGCCTCAGCCTCTACGAACCCGCCATGGTCTTCCGCGCATGAGCGAAGCATCCCGTATCGTCGTCGATGTCCGTGCCGTGGAGAAAAGCTTCGGCGAGGGTCAGAACCGCATTCATGTGCTCAAGCACGTGAACTTGGAAGCCCGCACCGGGGAGATCCTGATGCTGGTGGGCCCATCCGGCTGCGGAAAGACCACCTTGCTCAGCGCGATCGCCGGCACGCTCAAGATCGATGGCGGAGAGGTGAACGTCTTCGGCGAGCCACTGCACTCCATGTCAGGCGGAGCACTCACCCGTTTCCGCTCGAAGCACATCGGCTTCATCTTCCAGCAGTTCAACCTCATCCCCACGCTCAGCATCGCGGAAAACGTCAGCGTGCCGCTGTTGATCCAGGGCGTATCCAATGGCACCGCCATCAAGAAGGCCCGAACCGCCTTGGAATCGGTGGGTCTCGGCAACCGCTGGAAAGAACGCCCTAACAAGCTCTCCGGAGGCCAGCAGCAGCGGGTGGCCATCGCCCGCGCCCTCGTGCATGAGCCACCACTGGTGATCTGCGATGAACCCACCGCCGCGCTCGATGCGCAGAATGGCGAGATCGTGCTCGATCTGTTCCGCGGAGTCGCACGTTCTCCTGAACGCGCCGTCATCATCGTGACCCACGACAACCGCATTTTCTCCTACGCCGACCGCATCGCAAAAATGGACGACGGCGAGATCGTCGAGGTCCACGAGCAATCGCAGGGCGTGATGCCGCATTTCGAACACGAGGTCGCCCACTGACCAGCCCTCTCTCCTCATGAACTTCTTCTCAAAACTCATCCGCTACGGCACCCTGGCCGGTGCCGCATTCGGCATATGGATGATCTGCATGGTATCGAAGACCCAAGCGGAAAAGGAGATGCCTCCTGCGAACGATCCGCCGGTGCCACCCCCGCAAAAGCCCTTCACCCACGCGGTTGCCGCCACCGGCATTCTTGAGGCACTCAGTGAAAACGTGGCCATCGGTGTGCCCGTTCCCGGCCTCGTCACCCAGATGCAGGTGAAGGTGAACGATACGGTGAAAAAGGATCAACCGCTCTTCACCATCGATGATCGCGACCTGCGCGCGGAAGAGCTTTCCACCAAAGCACAACGCGAGATCGCCCGCGCCCAGATCGAGGTATCGGAAGCCCAGCTCAAGAAGACCGAAACCCAGCTCGCCCGCTTGGAAGCGGTCACGGACCCACGCGCTGTCAGCAAGGATGACTTGGAAAACCGCCGCCAGGACGTGCTGGTGGCCCGCGCGCAGGTGGCAGCCGCCAAGGCCCAGCTTGCTTCGACGGAAACCGCATTACAGCGCCTCGCCCTGCTCATCGAGCGGCTCACGGTCCGCTCGCCGCGCGATGGCAGCGTCCTTCAGGTGAACATCCGTAGCGGTGAATACGCCGCCACTTCCCCGAAGTCTCCCGCCCTGATCATCGGGGATATCGATCGCCTCCAGGTCCGCGCGGACGTGGACGAACAAAACGCCATCCGCATCCGCCCCGGCCAAAAAGCCATCGCCTATCTCAAGGGCGATCCACGGGTAACATTCCCACTCGAATACCTCCGCGTGGAGCCCTACGTGATCCCCAAAGTCTCCCTCACCGGTGCCAGCACCGAGCGCGTGGACACCCGCGTGCTGCAGGTGATGTATTCACTCAAACGCCCGGAGAACCCGCCCCTCTACGTCGGCCAGCAGGTGGACGTCTTCATCGAAGCCCCGGAAAAATGACCACTCCCGAGCCACTCGATTGGATCGCGTTGAGCCGCGAATTGAAGTCCATCGCAGAAGCCGGCCTGCGCTATGGCGAGAATGCCTACGACCGTGAGCGCTATGCCCGCATTCTGGAACTTGCCGCCTCTCCGATCGCCGCAGTCGCACCTGAATTCTCGTGGCCTCATGAGTTCGGCTACGCCACGCCGAAGGTGGATGTCCGCGCGGTGGTGATCGAAGACGACAAAGTGCTTCTGGTCCGCGAAACCTCCAACGGCTTGTGGACCCTGCCCGGCGGCTGGGCCGACCTCAACCAGAGCCCTGCTGAAAACGCCGCCAAGGAGGTACGCGAGGAATCAGGCCTGGAAGTGGTCGTCGAGAAACTCATCGCCTGCTGGGACAAGGACAAGCAGGGCCACCCGAAACAGCCGGAGCACGTCTACAAGCTCGTGTTCCTGTGTCGGAAGACCGGCGGCGAGCTGACCACCAGCCACGAGACGGATGCGGTGGAGTTCTTCCCGCTCGATCAGCTCCCCGCTCTCTGTCCGCACCGTGCGGCCGACCATTACCTCGATCTCGCCCGCCGCCATCTTGCCGACCCATCTCTCCCGACTGCTTTCGATTGATCCGCCCATGAAACCCGCCCTTCTCCTGCCCATTGCCGCCACGCTCGCCCTCACGGCCTGCAAGGTCGGTCCGAACTTCCAGTTTCCGAGCCTCTCCGGCGGCAGCAAATGGAAGGAGTCGTCCGTGTCCCGCAATGCCCGCCTCCCGGACGATTGGTGGCGGCTTTTCGGCGATGCCGAACTGACCCGGCTGATCAACCGCGCACTCGCAGCGAACAACGATCTCGCTGCCGCCAAATCCCGGATGGATACCGCCCGTGCCCTGGTGGGGCTGGATCGCGCCCGGTTGTTTCCCACCTTGGACCTCACCGGATCGGCGGGCATCTCGCGCCAGTCCTCGGATGCTCTCACGGCAAATATTCCCTCCGCCTTCTCCTCGATGATCCCGCTGGAAAACCAGCGCTACCGCAGCACCTTCAACCTCGCCTACGATCCCGATCTGTGGGGCCGCAACAAGCGCTCGTTGGAAGCCTCATCCGCTGAGGCGGAAGCCAGTGCCGCGCTGGTCGACGCACAACGTCTCGGCATCGCCGCCGAGGTGGCACGCCAGTATTTCCTGCTCCGTGGTCTCGATGCGCAGGAGAACGTCCTGCAGGCCACGCTCAAGACCCGCAAGCAATCGCTGGACATCCAGAAGAGCAAGACCGACGCGGGCCTGACCGACGGCATCGCCACCTCCAGCGCCCGTACCGAGCTGGAACTCGCCAACAACGATCTAGCCGCCGTCCAACGCCAACGTGGCGCGGCAGAACACGCGCTGGCGGTACTGTGTGGCACCACGCCCTCCAGCTTCTCCGTCTCGCACCGCGGTCCCACCAGTTCCCTTCCGACCATCCGTCCGGGCCTGCCGGCCGATGTGCTGGCACGCCGCCCCGATGTCCGGGCGTCCGAACAGAAGCTGCGCGCCGCCAATGCCCGCATCGGTGTGGCGGAAGCCGCATTCTACCCGAACTTCAGCCTCTCGGCGGATGCCGGATTGGAATCTCTGGATGTCACCCGCTTTCTGAACTGGGAGAACCGGGTGCTTTCGCTCGGTGCGAACGTGGCTGCCCCAATCTTCGATGCAGGCGCCAACAAGTCGAATTACGAAGCCGCCCGCAGCCGCTATGACGAGGCGATGGCCGGACACCGCCAGACGCTGCTGGTGGCCTTGCGCGAGGTGGAGGATGCCCTCGTTGATCTGAAGGGTCTCGCTGCTTCCCGTCGCGCACTGGATGCCGCTCTCACCAGCGCCCGCGATACCCGCCGCCTTACCCAGGAACGCTACGACAAGGGCCTCACCAGCTACCTCGACGTGGTGGAAACCGACCGCACCGTGCTGCGCGTGGAGCTTGCGCTCGCCCAGGTGGATTCCCAGCAGCGGATCACCCTTGCGGCACTCGCCAAGGCTCTCGGCGGCGGCTGGAGCGGAAAATAATCTCATGAACACGCCCCTCACCCAGAAGTCCACCACCACCGAGATCCGCGAACGCTTCGACCAGGACGTCGAGCGTTTCAGCAATCTCGAGACCGGCCAATCCGCCACCATGGATGCGCCGCTGGTATTGGAACTCGTCGCCAACACCGCCGCCCTCCACCTCAAGCCGGGCGCGGCGGTACTCGATCTCGGCTGCGGCGCGGGGAACTTCACCCTCCGGGTGATGCAGGAAGTGGGACCGGTGGCCAGTCACCTCGTTGACCTCAGCCAGCCGATGCTCGAGCGAGCGGAGCAACGGGTCCGCGCCGCCGGAGCCACCTCAGTCGCCACCACCGCCTCCGATCTCCGCGATCTTGAGTTCGAGGAAAACTCCTTCGACTGCATCCTCGCGGGTGCGGTGCTCCATCACCTGCGCGAAGATGCGGATTGGGCGGAAGTGTTCACCAAGCTCCACCGCTGGTTGAAACCCGGCGGACGACTCTATGTGGCGGATCTGGTGGACTTCGATGCACCGGAAGTCCGCGCCCTGATGTGGGAACGCTACGGCCGCTATCTAGAGGGATTGGGTGGGCCGGAATATCGGGAGAAGGTGCTGGCCTACATCGATAAGGAAGACTCGCCGCGCTCTCTGCCATTCCAGTTGGAACTTCTGAAAACCTGCGGCTTCTCCGGCTACGACGTCCTCCACCGGATCAGCGTCTTCGCCTGCTACTTCGGCACGAAGTAAGAACGCGCCCCATACGCAAAGGCCTCCATTGGCAAAAGGCTATCAGGAGTTGTCCGATGCCCATGGCGACCTTTGCGCGGTGGGTGTGAGGTGTTCGGGCATGCTTCCTTCCGCCCCCTCCCTCCTGCGCCATGCCGCTTTTGCGGTCGTTCTTGGCTGTGCCTCGGCAGCCTCGGCTGCTACCACGCTGATGGTCAATTTCAGCAGTGTTGCCGGAAACGACATCACCTCGGGACAAGCCACCACCCTGGGCCTTGATCTCTACCAGAACGTCCGCACCAACGTCACCCTCGCTGCCGGCACCACCACCTCGATCTCGCTGGACGGCATCACCGGCTCGGTGACCTACGCGGACTTCTTCCAGCAGAACCAACTCACCGCCCTCGGCCAGCCCTATGCGACTCTCCTCGGCGGAGCGCAGATCGGCAGCACTGGCAACGAAGCCGTCGTCTCCCTCAGCGGCATCAATGCCTGGATGACGGCCAACAACTTCACCAGCTATCAGGTGGTGGTCTACTACGCAGGCCGCTCCGCCGCCTCTGAGAACCTCGCTTCCACCTCCCAGGCCGTCTCGTTCGTCACGACCAGCAGCACCACCTATGACACCATCACCGGTGGGTGCGCACGGCACGGGGTCAAATACCGCCTTCTGGTCCGGCACCGGTGCCACCCAGGAGTTCACCAGCGACACTCTCGCCATCAACGTCAAGTATCTGGGCCAGCAGAGCGGCATCGCCGCCGTCAAGATCGTGGGAGTCCCGGAGCCTTCCGCCACCCTGTTGGGTGGGCTCGGCATTCTGGCGCTTCTGCGCCGCCGCCGCTGATCCGGCGCTTCATTGAAGCGTAGCTACGGGCGGAGCCAGGAAATCACTTGGCTCCGCTCGCTTTTTTCAGAGCCTTGACCTCCTCCACCAGCTTCGGCAGGCGGCGGATATGGGCGCGGAGCTTCTGCTCCTCCATGTAGGGCTGGGCCGGGTCTCCAAAATAGGTGATTCCCCCTTCGAGACTACGGTTCACACCGGTGCGCGCGGCAAGGATCGCCTTATCGCCGACCGAAATGTGTCCGACCATACCCACCTGAGCGGCCACCGTCACGTAGTCCCCCAGTCTGCTACTACCAGCGATGCCGGACTGGGAGATTACCAGGCAATGTTTCCCGATGACCACGTTGTGGCCGAGCTGGACGAGATTGTCGATCTTGGTGCCTTCACCCACGATGGTCTTGCCGAAACGGGCGCGGTCGATGGTGGTGTTCGCACCGATTTCCACATCATCTCTGAGTTCCACGATGCCGACCTGATCGACCTTCATGTGGCGGCCGTTGGCGAACTCGTATCCATAGCCGTCCGAGCCAATCACGGCCCCCGGCTGTAAAATGACCCGGTCCCCGAGAACACAGCGCTCCCGGACCGTGCAGTTTGCGTAGAGCTTGCAATCGCGGCCGATGACAGAGTCCTCGCCAATGACGACATTCGGACCGATGTCCGAACCGTCTCCGATCACCGCACCCGAGAGAACCACCGCACCTGCCTGGACACGGACCTTGGAAGGATCCAGCGTCGCGGTAGGATCCACGAAAGCTGTGGAATGAACACCAGGCTGGAAAGGCCTGCCCGCCACCGCGAAATGCTTCACCACCGCACCGAAGGCGCCCGAGGGATTCTCCACCGCGATCAGGGCGGCCCCTTCCGGCCCCTCCGTCTCACCCGGCGGAACCAGCACGGCACCGGCGGCCGTGGTCAGGAACAAGCCGCGGTACTCTCTCGTTACCAAGGAAACTGATGTCTCCAACACCGGCGGCATCCAGCGCCGCCATGCCGGAGTAAGACGAATCGAGCCCGCCCCTGACGATGTCACCACCGGTCAGACGGGCGAGCTCGGAGAGCGTGAGGGCAAATGCCACTACGAAAAGCTACGGATTACTTGTCCTTGTCGTCCGCAGGAGCTGCGTCCGGAGTGAGAGGAGCCTTACCGCCGTCTTCAACCGGCTTGAGGCTTTCCGGGGGAGCGTCCTTGTTGAGATCCTTCAGGAGGCCGGCGGTGATGTCGGTGGCGTCCTTGGTGTAGAGAAGGAAGGGAACCTGCGAGGTGCTGAGGCCGGACTTGTCGAAGACGTAGTCGTAGTTGTCGCCCTTGGCCTGCTCTTCCACCAGCTTGCGGATCTCATTGAGGATGCCCTTCATGCGCTGGACCATGTTCTCGTTGAGAGCCTGGTTCTTGCGCTGGAGGAACTCGCGGCGCTCACGGTCGAGGGCGATACCTTCCTGTTGCTGCATCTGCCAGTCCTTGAAAAGGGCCTGCTTCTTCTGGTCGGAGATGGCCGGGTCCTCGATCTGCTTGCGGAGGTTGGCGAGGTTGCTCTCCAGTTCGCGGATGCGGGTGAGGCGGTCGTTGTTATCCTTCTGGATCCGCGCGCGCTCGATGTTGATCTGCTTCTGGGCCTCGTTGGTGCGATAGTACTCCTTGAAGAGCTGTTGCATATCGACCGTGGCGATCTTGAGCTTGCCTTCCTGGGCGGCACCGATGCCGGAGAGGGAGGCGGCGAGCACCACCGCGAGGAGCGAACGGATGAGAGTCATGTTTAAGATGGGGTTGATCCGGAACGGATGGCCGACCTTGTACGGAAACCCGGAACGCGTCAACGCCTTCCCGCCTCTGCGGCGAGGGGAGCAGGCGCGGGATTTTTCCTCGCGGATACGAGCTGCCGGTGGCATCGCACGCACATGCAAGTCATCGCCGATCCATCCGGTTTCCGCGCCGCAGCCATTTCCTCAAGCGGCCCGCTGGTGCTGGTCCCGACCATGGGTGCGCTGCACGAAGGGCACCGCGCCCTGATCCGCAAGGCCCGCGAACTCGCTGGTCCGGAGGGAACCGTGGCGGTCTCGATCTTCGTCAATCCGATCCAATTCGATCGTGCCGGGGACCTCGCCGCCTACCCCAAGCCACTGGAGGCCGATCTCGCCGCCTGCGAGGCCGAAGGCGCGGATCTGGTCTTCACCCCGGATGCGGGAGCGATGTATCACCCCGATCGCTCGATCACCGTGACGGAATCGTTGCTTTCCCGCCATCTCTGCGGGGCGACCCGGCCAGGCCACTTCGACGGGGTATGCACGGTGGTCTTGAAACTCTTCCTGCTCTCCGGCGCGGACTCCGCGGTTTTCGGGGAAAAGGACTTCCAGCAGCTCGCCATCATCCGCCGGATGGTCCGCGATCTCGATGTGCCGGTGGAAATCATCGGTCACCCCACCATCCGCGAGGAGGACGGCCTGGCCATGTCCTCCCGCAATGTCCGGTTGCTTCCCGAGCACCGCGCCGATGCCCCGCGCATCCGCCAAGCCCTGCTGGCAGCCCGCGATCTTCTCGGCTCCGGTGAACGTATCGCCGCCCCCTTGATCGACGCGGCGCGCGAAAAGATCGAAGCCTCTCCGTTTGCCCGGATCGACTATCTGGAACTGGTGGACGCCGAGAACCTGCAACCCGTGGATCACGTGGAACGCCCGGCGGTTCTGGCAACCGCAGTCTTCTACGGGGAGGTCCGGCTGATCGACCACATCACGCTGCGGCCCTGAAGCAATCCCGTCAGGGCTTGCCGAACGCAGGCTTTGCCTTGGGAATCGGCTTGATGCTGAGGATCGGCTGGCCCTCGCCATCCCGCTCCAGCACCTCCACTTGGAACTCACTCGGGCGCGCTTCCGTCTCCGAATCATGAGACCGGAACACGCCATCCGTAATCTCCCGTGGTGCCAGAATACTGCTAATCTGAAACCAGATTGCGGTCGCGAGCAGGAGCGACAGGATCTTCGCGATCCAGTTTTTGGTCAGGTTCAGTCTCATCGGGTTCGTCGGTGGGCAGGAAAATCTGCGACAGCTTCTCGCGGAAAAGTTTTTCGGAAAGGTTGCGGTGGAAGGCTCCATTCACGCAGATGGAGATACTGCCGGTTTCTTCGCTGACGATCACCACCACGGCATCACTTTCCTCCGCCAAGCCGAGTCCGGCGCGGTGGCGCAGACCGAGCGAGCGGTCCGTCAATTCCCGCTGGCTGACGGGAAAGACACACCCGGCTCCGGCCACCCGGTCATCCGCGATGATCATGCCGCCATCGTGCAGCGGGGTTTTCGGGAAAAAGACGCTAGTAGCGAGCTCCGGCGAAAACTGGGCATCCAGCACCACACCACTCTCGAGGTGGGTCTTCAGGCTGATGCTACGCTGGATCGCGAAAAGAGCGCCGATGCGCTTCTTCGAGAGGCCGATCACCGCGTCCGCGAAACGCTCGAGGAAGGCCACCCGGCGCGTGCTGGAGAAGGAGAACAGGCGGCTGCTGCCCAGCTTTGCCAGCGCGTTCCGCAATTCCGGCTGGAAGATCACCACTAGGGCGAATGCCAGCAATGCGGCGGCACGCGTGATGATCCAGTTGATCACCTCGAAGTGGAATATTCCGGCCAACAGGATGAGAACGACCAGGATCGCCCCGAGTCCGACCAGGATCTGGGCACCGCGTGTCGCCCGGAAGGCCCGGTAGATCTGATAAATACAGACGGCGAGGAGGAGGATTTCCACCCCGTCACCCGCATGCTTTTGCACGAATTCCCACATGTCGACGTGGCCACAAGCTACCGGCGACAAAGGCTTATGTCACCTTCGATTGCGGGAGATCGCCGGAGTTCCGGCCATTTCACCCCTTGCCCGCGGGGCGGGAGTGCTCTCTACTGCCGCCATGCAAGACAAGATCCTGCTCGCCCGTGAGGTGGACGCCATCCAGATCCCCAGCGGCGACACCATCACTCTTCCCGCCGGCACCGAGGTGTTCATCACCCAGCGTCTGGGCGGCACCTTCACCGTGGCCACCACCCAGGGACTCGCCCGCATCTCCTCGAAGGATTCGGATGCCCTGGGTGTGGACAACGAGGAAGAGCAGAAGAAGCAGGCTGAAGCTGAGCGTCTCAAGGACGCACCGGTGGAGGAGCAGGTCTGGGCACAGCTCAAGGCGGTCTACGACCCTGAGATCCCGGTCGATATCGTCAATCTGGGCCTCGTCTATGACTGCTCCGTCGGCGAAGAGGACGGCAAAAAGATCGTGACGGTGAAAATGACCCTCACCGCCCCCGGCTGCGGCATGGGTCCGGTGATCGCTGCGGACGCCCAGGCAAAAATCATGACCATCGACGGCATCGATGACGCCAAGGTCGAGCTGGTTTGGGACCCCGCCTGGAACCAGGACATGATCTCCGAAGAGGGGAAAATGAAGCTGGGGATGATCTGAAATACTCCCCGTCCCTCTGCTTCAAGTGGAGGGACACGCCCCTTTCCTTCCTTACTCCGCCTTCGTCGTCTGATCGATGTAGGCGATGATACTGGGAATCGCGATGTCCAGGACATCCGCCACTTCCTCGTAGGCACGGCGTCCCATGCCGATCGGATCCGGGACGTCCATGCCGACACCTTCCCCCGGGATCTCCACGAACTCGCAGGTGAGGTAGAATTTATCCGCATGTTCCGGAAACGCGGCTTCCATCGTGCGGAGGTGGCCGCGGGTCATCGCGAAAACATGAGTGACCTCGCGAAGGAGATCATGGCTGAGAGGGCGGCTGGTAAAGCCCTTGAGATCGACACCGAGCTTTTTCAAGAGCGTCACGGTCTCGGGATTGGCAGGGGTGCCCTTCCGCGCGGCAACGCCCGCGGACCCGACAGTGAAGTCGGAACGTGATTCCACCGCCTTCCGGAAGAGGCCTTCCGCCATCGGGCTGCGGCAGGTATTGCCGGTGCATACGAAGAGCACGTGTTTCTCAGTCGCCATCGCGCCGATCATTCGCCCCGCGTCCAACGGAGTCAAATGGCAATCCATCGTTGGAAGCTTGCTTTCGCGGATCACCGTGCCTAGTCTGGCATTGGAGATAGCCGTGGCAGAAGATTGGGAAGAACCTGGCCGCCAATTGCTCGCAGCCCGCGAAGCAAAAGGGATGACCATCGCCGATGTTTCGCATCGTACCCGTATCCCCACCAAGGTCATCGAAGCCTTGGAGAAGGACGATTACGGGTCGTTCCCCAGTCCGACCTACGCCAAGAGTTTCCTGGCCCAGTATGCCGATTTCGTCGGCATCGACTCGAGCCGGTGGATGGATTTTTTCGAGCCAGTGGCGTTCACGGGGCCGGATGACGTGCTTTCCATCGTGGATGCGCCGGACCCCGGCCATCATCACGCGCATCACCATGCCTCGGTCGCCGAGCTGAGACATCCGCGGAGCGGACGCGGTGTGGGCTCCACCGTGATGTTGATCCTGCTCACAGGCGGACTGGTCTACGGCTTTGTCCAAGGTTGGCCGGTGATCGAGAAAACATTTAGCGGCACCGAGATCGATTCTCCGCCTCCGGCCCAACCGCCGCGCAAGTACGTCCAGGAGTATCCGACCAAGGAACTTCCTCCCGAGGCACCCAAGTCTCAGGAACCCGCCAAACTCCCGGAGCCTGCAGGCAAGCATTCCGAAACGGCCCAAAAGGAGCCGATCGCCCCACGAGCCATCATCGTCGGCGAGCGATTGGAATGAGGCAGAAGGGGGCCGCCTCAGCGGCCTCGCCGCCATGTCTTGATGGCCTCCAGGAACGGCTTCAGGTAACGCTGTGCCTTCACGACGCCCACGCCGGAAATCTTGAGCGCCTCTTCTTCCGAAACAGGACGGTAGAGCACGAAAGACTCCAGCGTCTTGTTCCCAAAGACCACATAAGGCGGCACATCTTCCTTGTCCGCGATCTTCATGCGCAGATCCCTCAGCATCGAATAGAGGCCACCATCGAATCCGTGATCCTTGAGGCCAGGATTGACCGGGCCATCATCCGCCGCAGGCCATACGAGGCGGTAGTTCACATCGCCACGCATCGCTCGATCCCCCGCCGCCGTGAGTGAAACCACCGGATACTCGCCCGGCTCGGTCTGCACCAATCCGCCATCGGAAAGCGAGCGCATCAGTGAGTTCAGGTAGCCGGTGCCCCGATCCTTCAGCAGGCCATAAGTGGTCAGCTTGTCGAGTCCGGCGGAGAGGATTTCCTGGGAACGGCTGCCGCAGAGCATCTGCACGATCCGCCCCCGGCCATAACGACCTTCCCAACCATCCGGCGTGCGGCGTGACATGCGGGCCACTCCGCTGAGCGCCTTCTTCACGATCATCGACTCCTCCGCCGTCGGCGGGCGGGCCTCTCCCGAGCCGCCATCGCGGCAGACATCGCAACTGCCGCAGGTCCGCGCGTCTTCCTCACCGAAATAACCGAGGATCCACTGCTGACGGCAGGTGCGCGCGTAGCACATTTCCACCATCGCCTTGAGTTTTTCCCGGTCGCGGCGGTCCTTTTCACCGATCGATGCCTCATCCAGCTGGAGCCCGCGCGCCAGCACATCCGGCTTCAGCAGCCGGGTGCCACGGGTGCGTCGACCCGCGATATCGAACCGCTCGATATAACCACCGCGCGCCAATACGGTGAGCGCACTCCCCACGGACATGGGATTTTTCACATCCGCGCCTTCCGCGATTTCGTCGAGAGTACGATGCACCTCGTAGTCCTTGTCCGCCTGATTGAGCAGATATTGGTAGATCCCGCGGATGATGACAGGCGTGGGGTTCGCGCCATCGATGAAGAACTCCTGGGTACGGGTATCGGCGTAGTTGAACAGCAGTTCACACACCGCGGCCTCACCATCACGACCGGCACGGCCTGCCTCCTGATAGTAGGCTTCCACACTACCGGGCACCTCGTAGTGGACCACGAAGCGGACATCCGAGCGATCGATGCCCATGCCGAAGGCATTGGTCGCCACCGCCACATCCGCCTTCCGCTGGATGAAGATCTCCTGAGCCCGCTCACGTTCGGAGTCACTCAGACCGCCGTGATAGGCGATGCACTTCACGCCCCAGCTCGCCAGCGTTTCAGACACCGCCTCCACTTTCTTGCGGGTGGCGCAGTAGACAATGCCGGTCTTGTGGGCGGCGATCACCGCGCGCATCCGCTCGTCCTTGTGGGCGGCTTTTTCCACCGCCGTGATCCCGAGCGAAAGGTTGGGCCGGGAGAACCCGCTGACCCGCTCGAAAGGCTCCCGCAGCTTCAATACCGAAACGATATCTTCCCGAACCACCGGCGTAGCGGTGGCGGTGAGCGCGACACACTGCGGCCTGCCGAGCTTATCCAGCGCCTTGCCGAGTCGCAGGTAGTCTGGACGGAAATCGTGCCCCCACTGGCTGAGGCAGTGGGCTTCATCGACGGCGAAAAGGGAGATGTTCGCCCCGCGCACCGCATTCAGGAAGCTCTCCGCGCGGAAGCGCTCCGGAGCCACATAGACCAGCTTGTAAGTGCCGTCCCGCATGCCATCCAGCCGCTCCTTCTGCTCGGCCCACGGCACAGTGGAATTGATCACCGTCGCCGGGATACCCCGCGCAATCAATGCATCGACCTGATCCTTCATCAGCGCGATCAGCGGCGAGATCACCAGCGTCACACCGCCGAAACACAAAGCCGGGAGTTGATAACACAGCGACTTTCCACCGCCGGTCGGCATCACCACCAAGCCATCGCGGCCGGAGACGATGTCACTCACCACGCTCTCCTGGCCGTCCAGGAATCCGGAGAAGCCGAAATACCGTTTCAGCGCCTCATGGGGCGTCATCACCAGAGGTTTCGGTTCTTGGGAAGGCTCGGACATTTGCTGCACAAATGAACAACTCCAAGCTCTTACGGTCAAGTCCGGGCCACCCCCTCGGCAAGGCTTTGACCGTCCTTAACCGACTCTTAACCGGCATTCGCTTTTCATGCGCGATGAGACTTCCTAACGGTAATCGTGGCTCCGGCTGAATTCCGGATTCCCACGGAGAAAAATCCCACCCAGATTCGCCCCAATGCCCGCCGTCTTTGATTTTGTCCACAGCGCCTTCGCCGCCGGAGCCACGGATCTCCTGATCGCGGAAGACCAGTCACCCCGCGTCCGCATCAACGGCGAGCTGCTGGTGTTCGAGCACGACCCGCTGGACCGCGCCTGCCTCGAGGACTTCTGGCGGGACTGCAAAACCGATCCCGCCACGGAATATGAGTCCGACCTGAGCTGGATCGCGCCGGATGGCTCCCGCCTCCGCGTAAACCTCTACCAATCGCTGGGCAAGCTCTGCGCCGTGCTGCGCCCGATCAAACGAAACGTCGCGGATTTCCACGATCTCGGCCTGCCCCAGGAACTGCTCATGCACTGGCTGTCCCACCGCAGCGGGCTCATCGTGGTCAGCGGCCCCACCGGCTCCGGCAAGTCCACTACCATCGCCAGCTGCCTGGACTGGATCAACCACCACTATCGCCGACACATCGTCACCATCGAGGACCCGGTGGAATACATCTTCGAGAATGATCTCTCGCACTTCTCCCAGCGCGAGCTGGGTGGAGATACCAAGTCTTTCCCTCATGCGCTCCGCACCGCCCTGCGCCAGAGCCCGGATATCATCTTCCTCGGAGAGATCCGTGACGAGGACACCGCGCAAGTCGCGCTGCGCGCCGCGGAAACAGGACACCTCGTGCTCTCCACCCTTCACAGCCCCGGTGCCACCGAGACGCTGGAACGCCTCAGCAATCTCTACCCGGACGGCCAGCGCGAGTCCTCCCTCCAGCTCCTCTCCAGCCACCTCGTCGGCATTCTCTGCCAGCGCCTGCTGCCCTCCACCAGCGGCACCCTGCACCTCGTCTGCGAATCGCTGCAGAACGAAGCCGCCGTCCGCGATTGGGTGCGCGGCCGCCAGACTTCGGAGATCCGGGATTTCCTCAACCGCACGGATACGCCGGGAAATGTCTCCATGCTGCGCGCCCTGACCCACGCCGCCATCCAAGGCCACATCAGCCCGGCCACCGCCCGCGCCGCCGCGCCGAACTCGCAGGACCTCGACCGCGCGCTCCGCGGCTACGTCTGATCCCAAAGGCCCACCCTTTTCCAAGATTCATCGAAAAACACCCATGTCCCAACTCCGCGACATCGACGACTATCTCCGCATCACCGTGGAAAACCGCGGCTCCGACCTGCACCTGAGCGTCGGCGCCCCACCAGCGGCCCGCATCCACGGCTCGCTGGTTCCGCTGGAGGATTTCACGCTCACTGCGGAAGCCAGCCGCAGCCTGATCTACTCGACCCTGAGCGAGGCCCAGCGCTCCCGCCTTGAGACCGATTGGGAGCTGGACTATGCCATCGAGATCCAAGGACTGGGTCGTTTCCGTGGCAACGTCCACTTCGCCAGCAGCCATCTGGAGGCGGTCTTCCGCCATATCCCGGAGAACATTCCCGAGATCTCCGACCTCGGTCATTCCGAGACCATCGAGCAACTTTGCAACGAACGCCGTGGTCTGATCCTCGTCACCGGCATCACCGGCTCCGGCAAGACCACCACGCTCGCCTCGATGGTGAAGCGTATCTCGGAAACCCGCTCCGGCGTCATCATCACCATCGAGGACCCGGTCGAGTTCATGCTTCCGCATCGCTCCTGCCTCATCAAGCAGCGCGAGATCGGCAGGGACACCAAGAACTTCTCCAACGCCCTGCGCCAGACGCTCCGCCAGGATCCGGACGTCATCGTCGTCTCCGAGCTCCGCGATCTGGAGACCATCCGCATCGCCCTCACCGCGGCGGAGACGGGTCACCTTGTGCTCGCCACCCTCCACACCATCGACGCCCCGCAGACCATCGACCGTCTGGTCGACGTCTTCCCTGCCGACCAGCAGCCCCAGATCATCTCCCAGCTCGCCAATGTGTTGGAAGGCGTGATTTGCCAACGCCTGCTCCCGAAAGCCGATGGCAGCGGCCGCGTCCTCGCCTCCGAAGTCATGCGCGTCAACTACGGCCTCCGCGCCCTGATCCGTGACCGCAAGATCGAACAGATCGTCGGCCTCTTGGAAATCGGCCGCAAAGAAGGCATGCACACCATCGACGACTCCCTCGAGTTCCTGCTCAAGGGCGGCTACATCACCTTGGAAGAAGCCCTCTTCCAATGCCGCGACCGCCAGCGCTTCATGCAATACATCCCGCGCGAACCGGCGGTGAAGTGAATCGCCACTCCACATGATCCGCGGCAGCTGTAAAATCAATCAAGACAGTTGGTTCATCGACAGACTGCCGCTGGATCTATCGGGCATGCTATCCACAGAGGGTGCCTTGCAATTACAGATCGGCAAGCAGGAGGGGGACACTCCTCTCATGATATTGGTCGTCCCGTTGGATCGCTCCGATCCAGCCCAGGTAACCTATCCGTTTGGCACCACACAACCTGTGCCAATTGCCAGTTCTGTGGCTTTTCCTGAAAGAGGACCTCTTTCTTACCAAGTGGCGATACAACTCCAGCTTAACGATGGCAGCGCCTTTGTTCGCCCCCGTTCCGAAGGAGGCCCGCCCTATCCCGACCAGCTCCATTTCGTAGATCCCAGATTTCCGGAATTGAGCTACACCATCCTCATTCTCGATGACATGCCGCCGGAGAAACGCGGCATTCCGCTTCCCGCTCTTCCTTGATGATCTCCATTCCGAGTGTATCGGCCTGCTGATCACCCGATCAAATCCCCGATCGAGCCGAAGTCCGGCATGAAAAGGCGCTTGTAGGTCCGGGCGGCGTAGCCGTCCGTCATGCCGGCGAGGAAATCGCGCACCAAGCGAACACGGCCGCCATGTCAGGCGGCCGTTTTGTTAAAAGAATCTCACTTCTCCGCTGGAATATCCCGCCGGATATTCGTTACCGGGCCTTCGATGCTTGCCACCACTTGTGGCAGATAGCCCTTGGTTCCTTGGCATTCAGGACAACTCTTCACATGTGTTTCCTGTCGCTCGATGTAAGCCTTTTCGTTTTCGACTCCCGCCGCCTTTTTGCGCCACGAAACCTCACCGTTGTCACGGAACGTGTAGATCATTCCTCCGAAATCGGAGCCGTCATAGGTCATTGGCAAAGCTTTGCTCACGGTCGCTTCTTCGGGACAAAATACCTCCAGAACCCTGAGCCTTGCCTTGAATCCGGGTTCACCCCGCCAATCCGCCAACGAGCCTTTATAGGCCACACGGCCTCCGAGCAATGATCCGTCGCCATTCACCAGCACATACAAGTCCTTGAAATCTGGATCTTTGATCAACTCGTCAACCGACAGCCATTGCTCACCGGAGTTCTTCCCAAGCTTCCGGTCCAACACGACGCATCCTGTGAACGGAATCGAGAGGGACGACGAACTGGGATAGCTACCCGGAAATCGTTTCAGAGCCACCACTTTGGGCACCTCTGCCTGTGGCACAGGGTTTTCTTCCGCCATAGCGATCGAAAGCATGGCGGGAATTGTAAGAAGAAGCCATTTCATCGGAAAGCGACGGACCATCTTCCGCCAAAACAGCACAACTCCTCTGTCCATTCCAGGCTTTCTCACCCGATCAAATCCCCGATCGAGCCGAAGTCTGGCATGAAGAGGCGCTTGTAGGTGCGGGCGGCGTAGCCGTCGGTCATGCCGGCGAGGAAGTCGCACACCAGACGGGCGCGACCGTTCTCGTCGGGCGCGGCGGTGATTTCTGAAACCGTCTCCGCAGCGAGGAGTTGGAAATCCTGACCATCGATGCTTTCTCCGCGAACATAGCGCTGCCCGAGCACTTCCCAGAGCTGGCGCAGCATGCGACTGCCCTTGTGCTCAAGCTGCTTGAGCTGCGGCGAGAGGAAGACAACTTCGAAGGCGAGTTTCTTGAACAGCTTGGACTCCTCCTTCACCGCCGGATCGATGACAAGGCGGTAACGGTAGCGGTTGGTAAGACCGCTGAGGAAATTCACGTCCGACTCCAGCCGCGTGGCTTGGATGTAGGAACCGATGCGGCGGCCCACCAACGGATCGACGCGTTTGCGACGGATCGCCCGGATCAGGTCACCCAGCGGAGTGTTCTCACCCTTTTCCACACCGTTCACTTCCGCCCAGTTCTCGATCTTCGAGATGGTGAGAAACCCGGCACGGACGCTGTCCGAGAGGTCATTGAGCGAGTAGGCGGTATCGTCCGCCCAGTCCATGATCTGGCACTCGATCGACTTGAAGCCGTCCCGCACGGCTCCCGGCGTGCAGCTCCAGCGGGAAATCATTCCCGCCCATCGCCCAGTCGAGATGGTGACACTGCTCGTCGTAGAGGAAATGATGCTCGGGCTCCTTGCCGTCATTGGCCGCCTTCAGCTCGGTCCAGAGCGATTTATACTTCAGCACGCCGTCCATGAAGGCACGGGTCGGATCCATGCCGGTGCGGCGGGCGGAAAAGATCCGGTCGGTGAGCAGCCGCAGCGTCTGGGCATTTCCCTCGAAGCCGCCGTGGCCGCGCATCAGGAAATTCAGCGTGCGCTCCCCGGCATGGCCGAAGGGCGGGTGGCCGAGGTCGTGCGAAAGGCACACCGCCTCGACCAGATCCTGATCCACGGTGTGATCCGGCTCCAGCGGACCGTCCGGACGGGTCTCCAGCCAGTGGCAGATCGCCTTGCCGATCTGGGCCACCTCCAGCGAGTGGGTCAGGCGGGTGCGGTAGAAATCATACTCCCCGCTCCAGAAGACCTGGGTCTTATTCTGTAACCGACGGAACGTCGGCGTATGCAGGACGCGGTCACGGTCGATCTGGAAGGGCGAGCGGTAATCCGCCTCGTCATTCCTGCCGGATTGCCGCTCGATGTCCAACGCGTTGTAAAACCGGTTCCGCATCGCCAATTCCTAACCGCGGGACACCCCGGCGGGCAACCACCTGACGATAAAACGCGGCTTTTTTTCCAACTGCCTGATCCCTGTGAAATGATAAAAGTTCTCCAGCCAGTATCGCTCGTCTGAGCCCTGCTTTCCGTCGAATCCCGTCATCCTTGTTTCCGTCATGAAAGTCCGAATGCACGCCATCAAACGCCTCTTCTTCTGGCTCTCCGGCGCGGGCACCGAAACTCTCGAACAATGCCCGGCCTGGGAGCAGCGGAAATACGTCGCCTTCGGTGCGACCGTGCTGGTGCCCTGTGCGTTCGCATTCATCGCCTGCGCCTACGCGCTCTCCACGCTCACCGACAATCCCGCAGGTGATCTATCCGGTCGCCGCGGTGTGGGCGTTCATCATCCTCACCATCGACCGCGCCCTGCTCGCCGGCTACCGGCCCTACCTTTCGATGGATCCGGAAGCTGTCGCGCAGTTCGTCGCTCCGTCTCTGCGTGGCGATCCTGATGGGCATGACCATCGCCCACCCGCTGGTGCTGCTGCTTGTTCCGCGACACGGTCTCCGTCCGTGATCGAGAAAGACCGCGCGGCGGAAATCGAAATCGTCCGTGGCGGATTCGAGAGGCGAGAAGACGAAAGATCCGCGGTGAAATCGGCAAGCTGGAGACGGCCATCGCCGAACAGCGCCAGAAGTGGAACGAGACTTTCCAGGCAAAGTTCATCCTCCAGGAAACACGAGGACGCCTCCGCTGCGATTCCCGGTCTGACCGCGGAGCAGCAGGCCGAGTTGAAAAAGGCGACCGACGAGGCGACGAAGGCCTTCCGCGACCGGCTCGCCATCGTCGACAAGCAATCCGAAGAGCTCACCCCGCACTACACCAAGCTTCAGACCGAGCTCGGCTTCTGGCAGGCGGAATTCGAGCGCGAGCTCAATGGCCAGCGGTCCGGCATGAAGGGTGAAGGCCCGCGCGCCCGCTCCATCCGCGCCGACCAGCTCGACCCGCGCCGCGAGGAATCGAAGCGCATCGGCGCCTTCTCGAGCACCTCTCCGCCGAGAAGGCCACTCTTCAGACCCAGATCGCGCGAGGCGGAGAAGCGTTCGCCATCGCCAGCTTCGACTCCCACGCTCAAGGAGATCGCAAGCGGCCAACAAAGTGGAGGCCGATCGCGTGGCCGGGCTGAAGCGCAAGGTCGAGGAGGACCAGGCCGGTCAGTTCGTCACCCAGCAGAACGCCCTGCGCGAAACGATCAAGCAGCAGATCGACAGCCGTCTGAAGGAACTCGTCTTCGACCCAGGACGGACTCGCCGCGTATCGTCCAGTGAGGAAGCCGACCCGCCTCGATGCGATCCGCTCCGAGCCCCGCCGGGATATCCTCACCCAGACGCTCGCGCTACACGCGCCTCTTCCAGAGTGGCGACGGAGGGTGGCGTCAGTTCGCCTTCTACACCTATCTCGTGCTGACCGCTTCTGTTCATGCTGGTGGACACCATTCCGCTGATCGTGAAGTTCTTCACCAAGCCCGGTCCCTACGACTCGCTGGTCGACCGCGATGAGATCACCTTTGATTCCGAGCACAAGGCCTTCCTTCAGAGCCACCGCCGCTACATGGAGCAACTCGCCGAGGGCAATCTGATCGCCGTCACCCGCAACAAGCGTCTCGAGAATGCGCTGGTCGAGGGAGTCGAGCACTCCCGCGCCGCCCGCGAGTTCCTCGATTCACTGATCGAGATGGAGCGCGCGTTCGCGGAGAAAATGCATCTCGAAGAGGAAGCCGCCGCCCAGGCCTCGCCGGAAAAACTCGCCGCACTCGATGCGATCAAACGCCGCTTCTACGAAGACATGCAACACCGCATGGAGAGCTTCTTCGCAGGTCAGAGATCGATGAGTTGAAAGACACGATCCACCTTGCCCTCAACCCGCCCGATTACTAACAAGCCTGATGCTCCGAAATCCTGTTTCCTGGGCCCTGATGCTGACTCTCACGGCGGGCGGGAAATCCGCGGAGGAATGGACTGAGGAACTCTCCAAAGTCCATTTCCAGTCCAGTGGCTATATCGCCAGCTATCACGCGGAACGAAAGGATGTCACCGTCGATGCTTTGCTGGCATCCGACGTGCCTTCGGGTGAATTGGCGGTGCATCTCACCACCACCGGAGGTAAATTCGCGGGCGAGCGGAAGTTCTGGACCCAAGGTGACCGGCTCTTCATCTGGCAGGATGGAGTCGCCAGCCAGATCACGGGGATGCGGGCCGAACTCAAGTTCCTGCTGGATTTCCAAGAGGCGATCCTACCCGCTATTTACGCCAAGGAGCACGAGGGCACTGAGGAAATATCCGTCGATAGCTTTTCGTTGAACTCCAACCTGATGCTTCAAGGCAAGGGCTTCACCTTCGCATTCGGCTGGGGAACCCGCCGGAAGGCATTTTGGGCTCCGGCCTTGGAAAAGGCGGTCGTGAAATCTTCCGACGATGAGTTGGTCACGTTCGAGACCACGGATTCCGGCGTTCTGACGATCGGCCGCAAAAGCGGGATGATCACGCATCAGGAGACCAACGATGGCGATGAAAAGCGCGTGATGGTGCTCAAATCCCTCACATTGAACCCAGGCAAGGATGCCGTGAGAGCACTCTCAAAAGATTGGGAAGCGACCACTCCGCGTCTCGTTTCCTCCGGCGCGATGACCGGAGTCCTGAGAACGAAGATTTTCCAGTCTATTGTGGATCAAGTGGAGTCCGGCAACGCCGTGCTGGATAAGGTGGATTCCCAGTTTGACGCGAAGCGTGACGAGCTCCGCCAGATCGCCAGAGACTGGGTCGTGCCCGGTCCGATTCTCGATCGCGATACGTGGAAGCTTGAGCTGGAAAACGCGAAAAAGCAGCTCAAAGCCCAGTGGCTTGCAAACGTCCCGAATGCCAAGATTGATGATGGAAGCGCCTTTGAAGCGTATCTGGCGGGTTCGCCCGTCCGACAAGGTGTCCGGGATCGGCTGGCGGTTTTGCTCGGTGACTATGCTCCCGCCCGCGCCGAGGTGGTGAAGGATCTGTTTCCAGATCCTCTCGTGGCGACAAGCGAGGCGGGAGAAGCGGTCAGAGCACTCGATCGAAACCGCATTGCTGCGTGCCTATGTGGAAGCGATTCTCGAAAAGAAGATGAGCGAATACTGGGGCGAACGCAAAGGCTTGGATTGAGCTTCCGGGAGCGCCCGCGCACAGTCGCGCCGTGTCCAGCTACCAATCCCTCGAAGCCGAATTGCACGATCCCTTCTGGGAGGCGGAAGGCCCGTCCGTGGAACTGCCGTTGATGCAGACTTTCCTCGCGCACTTTCCCGGCACCTCGCTGGAAGTCGGTTGCGGCTCGGGGCGCTTGCTCATTCCGCTGCTGTTGGAGGGATTCGAGGTCGAAGGTCTCGAGCCTTCCACCGAGATGCTGGCCCTCTGCAGAAGAAGACTGCGGTCGTGGGATTGGAGCCCATCCTGCACACCGGCACGGTGGAGGAATTCCGGGCGGACCAGCTCTACTCCGCCATCCTCGTCCCTGCGTTCACCCTGCAGCTCTGCCCGGATCCCGTGGCGGCACTGAAGTGCATCTCGGACATGCTGAAACCCGGAGGTGGTCTCTACCTCACGGTGTTCACACCGGAAGCGGAACTGGAAGGCGACCTCCCGGAGAACGAATGGTATCCGGATCACGAGGTGCGCCTGCCGGATGGCCGGATCGGATCATTGGAAACGCGCCATCGGCTTGAAGCCGCGAATCATCTCCTCCATCGCCAGCACCGTTACACGATGATGGATGCGGATCGGAATCCGCTGGCCACCCACGAGTGCCCGCAGACCCTGCGCTGGTTCGAGCCTGCGGAGCTGCATGCGTTGCTGGTGGCAGCTGGCTTCGAACACTTCGAAGGCATCGCCGAGTTTGAGGAAACCTGTGCCTTCCCGGAAGAAGCCGATGCCCAGATCCTCACGGTGATCGCCAGGAAGATCGAGTGACGCGCACCGGCTATTCTTTCCGCGGTTCGCTGCTCTTCAGCGCCGTCACCCTCGCCTGCAAGATCTCGCGCGGCGATCCGGCGGGCAACGAAGCGATCCAGGCTTCCACTTCCGACGGACGATCCGCCATCCAGCGATCCACCGTTTGAAGAACAGTATCCGGCACTCCCATCTGTCCTGGATTCCGTTTCATCCACCCTGTCAGAGCGGCCTCCGGATCGTTGCTGGCCTGGCCTCTCGCCAGTTCGGCATCCACTTCCCCGCGAACTTCTCCGGGGAGATTCAAAGATTCCAAGGCCGCCAGAGCAGCCTCTGGATCTCTGGCACCCCAACCTTGCATGCAGCGGCCCCAACGCCGCCACCGCTTCGGCAGGTGCGGATCGCTCGGCCAGCGCCATCAGGTCATCTCTCATTTGCAGGTCGGTATTGCCGGACGAGAAAGACAGCCTCGAAAGAAAATCCACCCGTTGCTTGCTGCTCATTTCACGGATGAACGATTCGGCCTCCGCGAAATCCAAGGTGCTCAGCCGGATCAGCGCATCCTGCCGGGCTTCTTCCCGATCCAAGGTCAACCCGGCCGAGTGCTCGCCATTCAACCAATCCAACACCTGCCGCGGATTCTCCGCCGACCAATCCAACAAGGCGGAATCAAACCTTGAAGCCACTGAAAAAGGATTCGGGTTCTTGGGTTGGCAGGGCCAGAACCGCCCCCGGACCATCTTGCATCACCCACGCCTTGCGAACACAGGCGCTGAGATCATTCATGGGCTTTCCGATATTCGCCGCCATCAGCTCGCGGTAGAATGCCTCAAGCTCGGCAGGCGGCACCTCCTCCAGCAACCGCCGGGTTTCCATCCTCAGCGCCCAATCGTAGTAGGATAACGGCGAGTTCTCCCACCGGTGGATCAAACGCTTCTTCACCATCGGCCAGTGTGCGGCATCCCACAAAGGGGAGATGGTTTCCTTGGCGGAAGCGTCTGCTCTCCACCACCCGATTCGATGAAGCCGTGGCGGATCTAGCAGGAGACTCCTGGGATCGCGATTGCCGAGCCGTCACATAGCCCAAGCCCGCAGCCGCCAGCATGGCGAGTGCAGGCAGCATCACCTTTCGGAACCGTTGGATACAGGATGGGTTCATCGGCTAGCCCCTCGATTCAACTCCTTGCACGCTTCTTCACTCGCGTTCTTCTCCGCCCACTGTCGGGCTGCGTCCAAATCCTGTTTCGCCCATGCGGATAAGATCGCCTTCTCCGCTTCGCAATCCCTGGCAATCACCGGGTTTTCCCTCGCGATTGCCATCGCGGTGACAGGATCGATCTCGCCCCAACGGAAAAACAGCATCTGCCCGAGCTGCGCCTGCCCCCGCCCCTGCGGAACCGTCTTCAACCAAACCAGCGTCTCCTTCAACTGGGCTTCTGAAAACGATCCGACCTTTTCCCAAGCGGGCATCGACAAGCGGAGCGATCGGGAAGAATCCACGACCGCGCGGCGCAAGCCTTCATCCACAACCGCCCGATCTCCCGCCAGAGAGGGGCGGGTCGATCGTTCCGGCTGGATCACCGTCGGCCTGGTAGCTCCTGTTGGCTCACTCTCCGACCAATGGCCGAACAACCGGCCACCCCAAAAAGACAGGGCGACGCCCACTAACAGAAATGTGCGCGACCATCCGATTGCTACCATTCCCCGGATGGGATGTCAGCCGGACCATGGCTGTCAAACTTCAAGGACTTCACGGAAGTCCGGTGATCTCTCATCCGGCTGTCGAGACCGGCTGGCGGCGGTAGCTTTCAGGCGTGACACCGGTGAACTTGCGGAACACCTGGCGCATGCGCTCGTAACTGGTGAATCCGGCACGATCCACGATCACCTTCACCGGCAATTCCGTCTCCACCAGCAGACGTGCGGCACGGGTGAAACGACACTGCTGGATCTCATCCAGGAGTGCCCTGCCCGCGATCGCCCGGAAACGCCTCTCCAGGGTACGCCTTCCCACACCGACGTGATTGGCAATCTCCGTCACATCGAGAACTCCGTGACTGAAATTCCAGATATGAGCGATCGCCCGATCGACCATGGGATCGCCCGTCTCTCCCTGCTGTGGATCCCCCGTCTCCCGCATCAAGTGGGACAAGAGACCTGCGGCCTGAGCCGAAAGCGCCGTCGAGTTTCCCGAAGGATGGCGGCTCACATGATCCAGCAGCCGCTCGAACTGCCGCGCGAACAATGGCGCGTCTTCGATCGTAGGGAAATTCGCCTCCACTCCGAAGACTCCCCCTTTCCACCATTGGTAAGGGCGCGTGCCATTGAACTCCACCCACACGAGCTTCCATCCCACCTGCGGCTCCGGACGATGACGATGCCACTCACCCGGCAGCATGAGGAATACGTCACCCGTCTCCACGATGCGGCGGCTTCCCTTGGTCTGGAATTCGCCGCGGCCTGAGACCACCCACGCGAGACAGAAGGCCGGCAGGATCCGACCATCCTCCCAGCGGAAATAATAGAACGGCGGATGATTTATATTGGGATACGGCTGATCCGGAAGGATGTGCTCCCACCCGGCATGGGTCACATACAGGCCCTCATGAAACAGGTGCTCCTGCACGGGCAGGGCGTGATGAAAGGGCTCACCCAGACGCATTCCGGGCTCTCCAGATCCACTCCCATTCCTGTTTGTAGCCATTTACAGAACCAATCTGACGCAAAGCGGATGTTCAATCCGATTGTCCACGGGAGCGATGAACCTCACAGTGAGAGTGCTTCCATCCGTTCGTTACCATGTACCAGCGCCTTCTCCCGATCCCCCTGCTCCTCTGGCTGGGTGCTTCATGCGGCCTCGCAACCACCACTTTCAACGGCGGCAGTCTCTACTCCGCCGCCCAGTGGAGCAACGGCCTGCCCACCGTCGGCAACGACGGTTCCATCACCACTTCCGGCACCTTCGCCGGCAACGTGAACTTCAATGTCGCCACCGCAGGCACGGTCACCGTCGGCCACGGTTCAGGCACTCTCACCGGCGACAGTCTCAACCTGCGCAACGATGCCGCCGGAGGAGCCACCTACCAATGGAACCAGTATGGCGGCAGCGTGACATGCAGCTTCGTGGTGGTGAACAACCGGGTCACCTACACGCTGGTGGGCGGGACCGTTTCCTCCCCCGCATCTCCCACGGGCGGAGCCCGCGTTCAGATCGTCAACAGTGGTGTATTCAATCAAACCGGCGGCACCTTGACCGGCCTCGCCTACGACTTCGGTAGTAACACGACCAGCACCCATCGCCTGACGGGTGGAAGCGGCGTCAATATCGGCTCTGCATGGACAGGCGCCGGGGTGTGGGTGTTCCGGGTGGCGAACCTGAATACGGTGAAGGTCAGCGGAGACTGGAGTGCTGCGTTCCGTAGCTCCACCACCGCCGAGTATGTGATAGGCACCACCGGCATCCTGGATTTCCAAAGCAGTTGGACAGGCTCACTGACCAACCCGGGATTCGCCGGTGGCACCGGTTGGAAAACGGTCCTGACGCAGACCGGTGTCCAGGTCGCAGGCAGCCAGGTCACCAGCGCGAACTTCGATTCGCTCTTCCGCATCAGTCCGGATGGCACCGCGGTTTCGCTGATCCAGCCGGTCGATACTTCTCCCCAGCCACTGGTGGACCTCTCCACCTATGACGTGCTGTGGACCACCCACGGCACCGGTGAGGCGGATAACATGCCGCTCGGAAACGGCCGCACGGGTGCGAATGTCTGGGTCACTCCGGATGGCAACCTCGAGCTCTACCTTTCCCACAACGATGCGGTCAGCGAACTGCACCGGCTGCTGAAACTCGGCAAGCTCTCGATCGCCCTGTCCCCCAGCCCCTTCGGCAAGGACAAGCCGATCCGGCAGAAGCTGGTGCTCCGGGGTGGTCGCATCGAGCTCACCGCCGGTATTCCCGGCCAGAGTGTCTCGCTGCAACTGTGGATGGACAGCGATTCCGATGTCCTCCACCTCACCGGCACCAGCGAGATCCCGCGAAGTGTGACGGTAAATCTCATCAACTGGCGCAATACCCAGCGCACGCTCGGCACCAGCGAACTCGCCTCAACTTGGAATTACCGCACCGGCGTGCAGAATGGTGCGGCCGATTGGGAATCCGCGGACACCATCAAGACCGACCCGGCGGGATTGATGTGGTATCACCGGAATGCCTATTCCTCGCTGCCCTTCCACTTCCAACAACAGGGGCTCTCCGCGTCATTGCCGAACTTCACCGACCCGCTGGAAAACCGCGCCTCCGGGGTCCTGTTGTCCGGCACCGGCTTCACCGCCAGTGATCCGCTGACTCTCACCAGCAGCTCCCCTCTCACGAACATCGATCTGCGGGCGGTGGTCAAGGTGTCCCAGACCGCCACCGCCGGAGATTGGGAGAGCGGTGTGCAAACCGCCTTGGCCAATGACGTGACGACCCAGGCTTCCCGCACCCGCACCGCGACGTGGTGGGAAAACTACTGGCAGACGAGCTGGATCTTCGCTGAGGAAGCCCCGGCCCGCGTGGTGCCGTTGAATGCGAAACCGCTGCGTATGGGAGCCGACCAAAGCGGCGGCAACCGCAGCGGTGGAAATGTGGCGGGCATCACCACCATGGCCTCCTGCCTCACGGATTCCCAGGTGGCCGCCCTTGCCACCTCCTCCCCGACCACGCCTCCCGCCACCCTGCCTGCCGGTTGGAGTGCGACTGCGCCTGCCGTAGCCGATGCCAGTGGCATCACGCTCAACACCGGTTGGCTGCAGTATCCCTCCGATGACGCGAATACACTCTTCAACCGCGACTTCACCCTCGCGGCATGGATCAAGCCCACGTCACTGGGCTGCCGCATTTTCGACAAGATTACCCCGGGCGGCAGCGATGGCATGCTGTTCGACACTTACAGCGGCCTGCGTTTCATCACCGGCAATCACACGATCTATGGCACCACGACCCTCCAGACGAATGTCTGGCAGCATGTCGCCTGCACCGTTTCCGCGGACCGGAAGGAAGTCTCGCTCTATCTGAATGGCGCACTGGTCACGCGGCAGAGCTGGTCGGACGGCCTGCCCGGCTACCCGGTCACCCGTGCCTACACGCTGACGAAGCTGCTTTCCGCGATGCAGATGCGCGGCGAGACTCCCGCCCATTTCCAAGGCGGTATCTTCACCGTCGATCCGAAGATCGCCTACTACGCTACCGATCCCAACACGTTCTCCAATACGCCGGACTACCGCTTCTACGGATGCAGCTACTGGTGGCAGAACGCGCGGCTGCTCTACATGCCGCTGCTGGCACAGGGATGGACCGAGCCGGTGCGGACCTTCATCGATTTCTACGCCTCAAAGCGCAGCCTCTTCAACGACTGCTCCCAGCACTACTACGGTGCCCAGGGAATCTATTTCCAAGAGACGGTCAACCTCGCCGGTCTGCCCGGCATGGGGGACTACGGGTGGAATGCCACGCAGTATTCGGAGTCCTACACCCGCAATATCTGGCAGCAGCCGCTCGAGCTGGCGGTGTTGATGCAGGACTATTACGACCAGACCGGAGATGAAAACTTCCTGCAGCAGACCTTGCTGCCGTGGGCCAATGATACGCTGAAGTTCTTCGATACCCGCTTCTCGAAGAGCAGCGGCATCATCAACATCAATCCCAGCCACGGTCTCGAAACCTACTGGACCGGTGTCACCAATGACATGCCATCCGTGGCCGGCCTCCACGCCGTCACCGATTGGCTGCTCAAGCTGCCCACGGCAAAGGTCGCTCCTGCCGACCGCACGACCTGGGCTCGCATTTCCTCCCAGCTGCCGCCGATTCCCAAGCGGGTGGTGAACGGGGTCACCGTCCCGGACAATGCCGCCATCTACAATTCCGCGCGCAGCAACTACGAATCACCCGATCTCTACAGCGTTCATCCCTTCCGCATCTACGGCTTGAACCGTACCACGCACGACATCGCGGAGGCCCGCCAGGGATTCCTGAACATGCCGGACGTCGAGCACAGTTGCTGGAACCAATATGGAATGCTCGCCGCCCGATTGGGGAAAACCGATGCGGCCAAGGATGACATCACCCAACGTGCCGCCTACCGGATGGCCCGCAATGACAAGCCGGGCAGCGTCCTCCGGTTTCCGGGCTACTTCGGCTCCCCGCACGATTGGAGTCCGGACTTCGACGGCCCTGGCAATCTGATGAGCACGTTCCAGGAAATGATCCTCCAGCCCGGACCGGACAACACCCTCCTGCTGGCCGGAGCCTGGCCATCCGACTGGAATGCGTCCTTCAAGCTCCACGCCGCAGGTGGCACCACCATCACCGGCACGATCCGCAATGGAGCCATCACCCAACTCGCCACCGATCCGCCCCAGCGGATCGCGGATGTCCGGTTGATCGGCACGCTGCCTGTCTCCACCACCGCCACCAGCAATCCCTACGATGCCTGGCGGCTCAACCACTTCCCCGGCCGGGATGCAGAAAACCCCGCCCTGGGGCTCGATACCGCTGATCCGGACGGCGATGGCATTCCCAACTCCAAAGAATACGCGGCGAACACCGATCCTCGTGACGGCAGCAGCATATTTCATCTCCGCACGACACGTACACCGTCCGGCGAGCAATCCCTGGATTTCACCGCCGAGGCTGACCGCAGCTATACGATCGAAACCAGTACCGACATGACACACTGGTTGCTCTTCACCACCGTCCCGGCCCAATCATCCGCTCATTCTGTGAGCATCGGAATCACGACCTCCGAAAGCCGGAGGTTCTACCGGGCCATCACGTCAGCACCGTAACACGGCACTTGGATCATTCAGACCAAACAAAGAAGGCCGGTTCCCCGAGAGAACCGGCCTTTGTCTTGAAATCGTCCGGATGGATTGGATGCGCTTACTCGGCTTCCTTGCCTGCCAGCGCCTCTTCCGGTTCCGGGGCTTCCGGCTCACTGCCTGTTTCCGGCAGCTTGCGGAAATGAACCTGGCCCACACGGCGGCCATCGGTGCTGGTCACCTTCGCCTCGTAGCCGAGAATCTCGATCGATTCGCCCGGCTCGGGGAATCGTCCGAGCTGCTGGGTGATATAGCCACCCACGGTGGTCACCTCACCACTCTCCAGATAGAGCTCTTCCACGTAACCGCTGAGGTCGTTGAGGGTCATCGTGCCCTCGATCACGAACTCATCGTCATTGATGCGGGTGAACGCCGAACGTTCGTTGTCGAACTCGTCCTGAATGTCGCCCACCAGTTCCTCGATCACGTTGTCGAGGAACACGATGCCGACCGGAGTACCGAACTCATCGACCACCATCGCCAGATGGGCGTGCTCGCGCAGGAAGAACTTCAGCAGCGTGTCGAGCGGCATGGTGTCCGGCACCACCTTCAGCTCACGCTTGATCCGCATCAGATCGGGATCCGGCTGGCTGACCATCTTCAGGATGTCCTTGATGTGGATCAGACCGATCGCGTGATCGAGGTGTCCTTTGATCAGAGGGAAGCGGGTGTGCTTGCTGCGCTGGGCGATCTCAAGCGCCTTCTCGAACGGCTGGTCGGCATCGAGCGCCACCACCCGGGCGCGCGGCGTCATCACGTCACGCACCCACAGTTCGTTCAGCTCGAGTGCATTGATCAGGATCTCACGCTCGGTTTCGGTCACTTCCTTGGCGCGCTCGCTTTCGGCGAACAGCAACGCCAGCTCGTCCGCGGAATGGACGTGCTCGCCTTCACTGACCGGGTCGATGCGGAAAAGGTGCTTCAGCAGCCAGTTCGCAGTGCCATTGAGTAGGGCGATGCCCCACTTGAAGGTCTTGTAGAAGAGATGCAGCGGCCCGGACAGCAGCAGCGTCGTCGCCACCGCCTTGCGGATGGCAATCGACTTCGGCAGCAGTTCGCCGATCACCACGTGAAGGAACGTGAAGGAGGCGATGGCCAGTACGAAGGAAATGATTGCGACGGCCTTCTCAGGCACGTTTATCATGAACAGCAGCGGACTCACCAACGCCGCCACGAAAGGCTCACCGAGGAAGCCCAGGGCCAGCGAAGCGATGGTGATACCGAGCTGGTTGGCGGAAAGATAGCCATCCAGATTGGAAACCACGTGCTGCGCCGTGGCGGCACGGCCGGGCTTGTCCTTGGCCATGCCTTCGAGCTGGCTCGGGCGGACCTTCACGATCGCAAATTCCGATGCCACGAAGAACGCGTTCAGCAGCAGGAAGAAAATAATGCCCAGAATATAGAGAGCACAGACCCCGAGAGAAGGAAGCTCGTGGGAAAGAGCGTGCGCGCTTTCCATGGCGAGCACAGGAGTGAGGGAGAACAAAGAGATCACGGGCGTTCAGAGTTTCTCGTAGACGCCTTTGTCGCGTCGCTCGAGGACGGTGAATCCCGCGGCCTTGGCATCGCTGACTGACAGCGGCTTGGCGATTTTGGGAGTATTGACCCGGGAGATAACTTTCTTCACCGGGTGCTTGCACAACGGGCACTTCTCAAGAGGCGCACGGTCCACCGGACGGCGCAGTTCGAATCCTCGGGCGCAGATGCGGCACGATCGTTCGGGATCCTCAGGAGCTTCTGAAACGTATTCGTAGATGGGCATGAAAAAGACCCGGGAGCGGGTAGTTACCGTCCCGGGTCGAAATATAGCGCGTGGCGTGCCAGCTTACCAGCTCGACTTGGTGACACCGGGGATCATGCCGGCGCTCGCAAGTTCGCGGAAGCTGATACGGGAAAGTTTGAAGCGGCGCAGGAAGGCGCGGCGGCGACCGCTGAATTCGCAGCGGTTCACCAAGCGCGTCGGGCTGGCGTCGCGGGGAAGCAGGGTCAGGCCCACGTAGTCCTTCTCCTCCTTCAGTTTCTGACGGAGGTCGGCATACTTGGCGACAGTTTGTGCCTTGCGTTCGTTGCGTGCGATCCAGCTCTTCTTAGCCATAATTCGGGGCGCGGTGAATACCCCATCCACAGGGGGAGGCAAGCCCAAACTTCCTATTTTCCGGCATTTTCTCCAAAATCGCCTGTTTCAGAGCGATCTGCCGATCGGATTTTTTCAAAATCCCCTCCTCCTTCAAGCCCTCATTCCGAATGGAAAATCGGGGCCAAATGGGAATTGAGGGAATCCCCCGTGATTCCCTACCTTACGGCCACACATGCAACGATCGTGGCTCGTCGGAATGCCGGTTTGGGTGGCTGCCTGCCTCGCCACCGCGAATGAAACCAAGACCGTCGATCTCGGCGGAGGGGTTGCCTTGGAAGTCGTCCGCGTGGAAGCCGGGACTTTCACCCAAGGCTCGCCCGCTGCCGAGGAGGGACGTGCTCAGGATGAATCCCAGCGTCAGGTCACGATCAGCCAGCCATTCTGGTTCGGAAGAAGCGCCGTCACCGTCGGCCAATGGAAGCGCTTCGTCGCGGAGACGGGCTACCAGACTGAAGCGGAAACCGGCAATAGCGGCGGCTTCGGCTGGAACGGCAAGGAACTGGCACAGCAGAAGCAATTCACCTGGAAGTCTCCCGGTTTCGCCCAGTCACCGGATGATCCCGTCTGCATCATCACCTTCCCGGATGCGACCGAGTTCTGCAAATGGCTGGGAAAGAAAACACCGCTGCGCATCACCCTGCCCACCGAAGCCCAGTGGGAATATGCCTGCCGGGCGGGTAGCATCGCACCCTGGCACGATGGCTCCCCCACCCTCTCCGCCGCCGGAGTGAAAACCGATCTGGCATGGCATAAGGGGAACTCGAACAACAGCACCCACGCCACCGCCTCCACCGCCTCGAATCTATGGGGCATCCGCATCGGCGGCAATGTCTCGGAGTGGTGTCTCGATTGGTACGCGCCTTACGCGGATGGACCGGTCACCGATCCTCTCCAGACCAACCAGAATCTCTCCGACAAACCCCGCCGGGTACTGCGCGGCGGCTCGTGGATCCGGGATCTCAAAAACACCCGCAGCGCCGCCCGCTACCGCGCTGATCCACGGAGCCGCAATGCGGACATCGGTTTCCGCGTCGCCGCGCCATATCAATTGATTGCGGAAGCTCCGACATCCGTTTCACCTCCCCCTTTGAAATCCACTCCTTCTTCCGCAGGGATTCCCGATCCGGATCCTGCACCCGGCAGCACCGTTCCGCCACGGATGACATCGAGCAGCTTCAGAATCAGCGGGCTCGCCTGTCTGCTGATCCCCCTCGGTGCGGCTGCCGCGATCGTGGTCGCCATCGTGAAATCCGCCGCACGCCGCAAGTCCGGCTCTCCTCCGCCCTTTCCATCCGGCAACAACAACTATCTCCCTCGGTACTCCGGCGGCCCAGCATCAGGTGCGGATGACGGAAGACGGCTTCTGGTTGCAAACCGATGCCGCCGCCGGCACGCCACTGGATGTGACCTATCGCCTCGCCGATGGTGTCGAGCAACGCAGCCGCCTGACCTACCAGCCGGGACCACAGGGACACTTCGTCTTCACCGGACGACGCCCTCTTTCGGTTTCGGTTGTGCCCTTCGTGGCCGCGGCGGCCGCTTCCGCCATGGCCTCCCGGATGTTCAACCAACCACCGCCGATGCAGCATCACACCGTGATGGATGATCGGGATGACGACTGGGCCCGCCCCGTTCCACCGCCCCGCAATCCGGCTGCCTATTGATCGATCTGTTTTCATGTCCACGCTCAAGGTATTCACCGATATCCAAGCCTCCGCCGGGCTCCTCGATTGGCTGCGCAACGGAATCGCACCGCATGAACTACTGCTCCCCACCAAACGCGCGGCCTCGGTATTGGTCGAGCAGGCCTCCGATCCGTTGATTGCGGAAGCGGACATCGCTTTCGGCCAGCCGGATGTCGCCAGCGTGCTCGCAGCACCACGCTTGAAGTGGCTCCAGGTCAGCTCCGCCGGATTCACCCGTTACGACACGCCGGAGTTCCGCACAGCCGCTCATGCGCGCAGACTGGTGGTGACGAACAGTTCCCATGTCTATGATCAGGCCTGTGCCGAGCACGTCTTCGCCTTCATGCTCGGGCAGGCTCGGCAACTGCCCCGTTCTCTCGCGACCCGCTGCACGAACAGCGATCCTGCCTGGACCGCGCTGCGAGAAAGCAGCCGACTGCTGCTCGGGCAATCGGTGCTGATCTACGGCTACGGCGCGATTGCCGAACGGCTTGTCGGCATGCTCGCGCCCTTCGGCATGGAAATCACCGCCGTCCGTCGCCAACCCCGTGGGAATGAAGGCATCCGCATTGTCACACCGGAGCAAGCCACTGCCGCTCTCGCCGGGGCGGATCACGTGATCAACATCCTGCCCGATAACGCGGACTCGCGCGGCTTTTTCAATCAGGCGCTCTTCCGCGCGATGAAGCCGGGCGGTGTGTTCTACAACATCGGCCGTGGCACCACCGTCGATCAGGACGCGCTGGCCGATGCCTTGCTGCACGGCCCTCTCGATGCTGCATGGCTCGATGTCACCGATCCCGAACCACTGCCAGAAGGACACCGCCTGCTCGGATTGCCGAATTGCCACATCACCCCCCATGTCGCGGGCGGTCAATGTGACGAGAGCGGGGTGCTGGTCGCGCACTTCCTCGAGAACTTCCGCCGTCACCTGAATGGGGACCCGTTCGTCAACCAGGTGATCGGATGAACCGGATGCGAGCCTGGATATTCGATACCGATCCACACCGCCCCTGGCTGACCGCACGCACGACCCGCAGCCTGCGCGCCGCAGGATTCAAGGAGATCCTCACGCACCCTCCGTCAGACGACGGACCGATCCTGCTTGCCCGCGCGGGTGCCTGGCTGGCACATCCGGAGTGGTTCATGGCGCTGCCGGAGAATGCACCGATCGCCTTCGGCCTGCCCCCCTACGATGAAAAGGCGCATCCGTGGCACGACCTACAGGCCGCACATGGCGGTAACATCCAAACCGCCACCGAACTACCGCCGCCGGTCTGCGAATGGCATCCCGCGCCCGCCACTGCGATCGCACGGGTGGAAGGGCGGCCGCTCCCTGCAAGCACGCGCCTGATCCATTTCCCTGCACTGGATTTCTCCATTCGTGGATCAGTGCGGGCGCTCGAGATCGTCACCAGCCTCCAGCATGGCGGTGCGGAAAAGATCGCCGCAGACCTGACACGGCATCTGCCGGATCATGGTATTGATACGATGCTTGCCGTACTCGGGACACCCCTGCGGAAGGAGCTGGAGGATGCACCGGCTTTCATGGATCTCTCGCAGGTCAAACGGCATGAACGCACGGAGACGGTGAAGAGGCTGGCCCTCGCGAACGGCATCGACGTACTGCATCTCCATCTCACCAGCGTCGAAGACACACGCGCCCTCTCCGGACTCGGCCTTCCGGTGGCGGTGGCTTTGCACAATACGGCCCGCGGTTGGCCGGAAGGCTGGGATACACTGAACCAGAAGGACGTTTCCTTATTCATCGCCTGCTCGAACGCGGTCGCCCAGGAGTCCCGCTACCGTCTGCCGGAAATTCCCGTGCGGACGGTGTGGAACGGCATTGAACCGCTGTGCGAATCTCCTCGACCGGATAGCGGGGTTTTCACGTTGGTTGCAGTAGCCAATCCGCGCCCGCAAAAGCGGCTCGATCGTCTACCGGCGATCTTGGCCGCTACCCGTGCCGAATTGAAAAGACGCGGGCATTCCGGAGACCTGCGGCTTGTCGTGGCCGGGGAAGCGCCGGAAGGCCATCCGAGCGCGATCGCCTGCATGAAGGATCTTGAACGGCAGGCGGGGATTTTCGACATCCGCTGGGAATTCACCGGTGGCAATCGCCCCGTGCCGGATGTGCTCGCTGAAGCGCATGCCTTGGTTTCCTGCAGCGCGCACGAAGGACTGAGCCTCGCGCATTTGGAAGCCCTGTCGGCGGGCCTGCCCGTGGTCGCCACAGCGGTTGGTGGCACGCCGGAGATCGCCGCCCGCTGTCCGGCCATGAAGCTGATCGCCCCGGAAGCCACGCCGGAGGAATTCGCGGCCGCATTGGTGCCGGTCTTGCTCGATCCTCCTGCATCGAGCCGGGACAAGATCTTCCGCGACTTCAGCACCGAACGCATGGCGGCACGCACGGCACGCCTGCTGCGACAGATCGCATGCCGCCCGGAGAAGGCCGGTGAGACCTTCTGGTTTGTGGCCAACAACCTGTCCACCGGCGGTGCCCAATCCTCCCTGCGCCGCCTGATGGTGGAACTCCATCGCCGCGGGCACCGCGTGCGGCTCGCACTGCTCCAGGAATACCCGGATCACCCGACACCGGGACGCGAAGCCTTGGCTGCGGAGGGGGTCGACGTTTTCGTGCCGCCGCCCTTCGGGCAGATCGATGCGGTGGATTCCGCTGATCTAATCCTTGCCGAAATGGCTGCCGATCAACCTCGCACGGTCACTTTCTGGAATGCGATCACGGCTTCGAAGTTCCTGATCGCGGAAGGCCTGCCTTTCTCCCGCGTGATGGATGTCAGCCCGGGCGAAATGTTCTTCGATTCCCTCGACCGCTGGCTGCTGCAACGCCCGGCATCGCTGCCGGTGTGCGGACCAGCGGACTATGGACGTGTACTGGATGTCATGGTGGTGAAGTATCAGGCGGAAGCCGCACGCGCTGCGGCGCTCGGTGTGCCGGTGACCGTGGTGCCGAATGGCATCGCCCTGCATGACATGCCGCCACAGCATCCCGGACCGGTGCTGGTCTTCGGCACGGCGGCCCGCATCAGCCCTCAGAAGCGCCTGGGCGATCTGATCGATGCTTTCCGCAAAGCCCTGCCGGACCTTCCTTCCTGCGTCCTGAAAATTGCGGGCGGAGTCGAAACCGGCAGCGAGGATCATGCCGCGGAGTTGAGAACCAGATCCGCGGATCTGCCGGTGGAATGGCTCGGCGATCTGCGCGACATCCCGGCCTTCCACGCGGACCTCGATATCTTCGTCATGATCTCGAATCCCGCCGGATGTCCGAACGCCTCACTGGAGGCTCTCGCCTCGGGACTACCGGTGATCGCCACGGATATCGGCGGGGCTTCGGAGCAGGTGATCGACGGACAAACGGGGCGTCTCGTTCCACCTTACGAACCCGAGGCCCTGGCAAAGGCGATGACCGATCTCGCACGAGATCCGACGGAACGTGCGAGGCTCGGCAATAACGGCCGCCGCCATGTGGAAGATCATTTCAGTCTCACCCGCATGGTGGAAAACTGGCTGGCGGTGCTCACCGGTTGACCACCAGCCGGCCTTTCACTTCTTCTCGATGACCTCCAACCGGATCTCATCGGAGTTCGCGCGCAGCTCCGGCGCATACATCGCTTCCGCCTTCGCCGGCAGGGCGTGGTATTTGCCGGGAGCTTCGGCCCGGAGCTGATAGGTCACCTGGCTGCGTCCCCGTGGCAGGGAACGGATGAAGAAGTCCACCGTCTTGTCGCGCGGTTCCATGTAGGCCTGGATCATCCCGGGCACGTAACCGCTCAGGCTTTCCGTCGCCTCGAATCCAGCGGCCTTCGCATCCGAGAAGAGCAGATATTCGTAGTCGTTCTTGCTCTCCAGCACCAGCTCCACCTCGATCCTGTCGCCACTCGCCAAGCTGTCTCCGTCCTTGAGTTCCTCGCGGCGGAACTTGCGCTCGCGCTGGTTGACTACCTGTCCGGTCGAGTTCGGCACGGCGCGGGTTCCTTCTTCTTCAATCAACCGGTAAACGTGGCGCTCCACCTTCACCTCCAGCCCGGCTTTCTTTAAGAAATCCTCCAACGAGAAGACCTCCAGATAGACGTTCCCATATAACGAGCCTTCGCCTTTGCGGCGCAGCTCCACCGTATGCTTGCCGGTGGCGAGCCCGGCAGCGTCCACCGTCACCGTGCCATCGAAGGAGAACAGATTGTCACGATCGATGGAAACCGAGCGCAGGGCCTTGCCATCCACCAGGACCTCCACATCCATCTTCGGCGCCAGTTCGCCACTCGCCTTCAGATAGGTGGCGATGGCCTCGATGGCATACGCGGTGTCTCGCGTGGATTTCCAGTAGCAGGCGTGCTGGCGGTTGTTCACCAGATACTTCACCAGCCCGCGGGTCTCCGGAGCCTTCGGCTTAACTGCCGAAAGCAGCTTGAGATACCAAGAGTTCGCCTCGATGTCGCTGCCATACCAATACCACCAGTAGGAACCGTTCTTCAGGTCCAGATAGTTGGTCTGGTTCTCATCATCGCGCTTCATGAATTGCGCAATCGTCTGCATCACCTCGTCACGACGTCCCGCGTCCTTCTTCCGATGAAGCTCCAGACCGGTGAGACACTGGGCATAGACCGGTAGTCCCTGACGTCCGCGGAACAGGAAATCCACCATCTCAGCATTGTCCTTACCCGCCTCCCCGAGAACCATGCGGACGAAGGCGTCGCTCGCATCCACACTGCTCTTTTCATACAGCTTCGATGGCTTGGGCTTCTTGCCCGCCTTCTCCGCTTCGGCCCGTGCCATGTAGCGCTTCAGGGCTGTGAGTTCTTTCTTTTCAGTCGATTGCAGCCACGCGACACCGCGGTTCAGCATGGCGTCCGGCACCTTCGCGCCATTCGCCTTCGCCACCAGCAGACCATGCACCACCACCACGGTGGTATGCGTGTAGGAGGCCTCTCCATAACCGGAGAACCAGCCCCAACCGCCATCGGAATTCTGCATGTTCATCAGCCGGTCAACTCCCGCCTGCTCGATCTTCTCCATCTCGAGGTCATCGAAGATCGGATTGCGCTTCCACTGCCGCCACTGCTCGGCTCGATCCTTGGCATTGCCCAGTTCCTGAGCGTTCAGATTGGTCCGCTTCGCACGGATCTCATCCAGATTCACCCCCAGATCCTGCACCATCTTTCTCGCGATCACGGCGGGAACGAAACGGTTCAATGTCTGTTCGGTGCAGCCATACGGGTAATCCGCCAGATAAGGAATCGCATCCACCACCGCACCCGCCACCGTAGGTGAGAAGCGAACTGTCAGCTGTGTCTGATCCGGACGACGTTGTTCCGGGATCTCGAATTCGATCCTGGTGCTGTCTTTTCCTGGATCGACCACACGGCTCCACGCCTCCTGGCGCAGCATGCCATGCACAATCACCGGCAGTTTCCGCTCGATCGCGTCACCGTCATCCGCAGATACGGCTTTCATCCGCACGGTGGCCTCCCCTTCCTTGAGCGCCTTCACCCGCCAATCGACACGAGTCTCGCCCTTGGCAGGGATCTCGATGCTCTTCGTTTCTCCTGCAATTTGCTCCACTGCGCTCCCTTCGAGCTCAAGAGACACTTTCACGGTCTTCGCCGCATCGTGCTCGTTGTGCACCACCGCACTGAATACCGCCTCATCCTTTTCCACGAGGAACCGGGGGGCCTCCAGGCGCACGAGCAATTCCTTCGAGGTGATGATCTCGGCACTACCCTCGCCCACACGAGTCCCCTCACCCAAGGCCCACACCCGTGCCTTCCATGTGGTCAGATTGTCCGGGAACTCCAACGGTATTTCCGCCCGTCCATCCGCGTCCGTTTTCACCTCACCTGCCCATTTGAGCAGATCGGCGAAATCCTTGCGGACGGCAATCGAGGGCTCCGCTCCATCCCCGAACTCATCTGCAGCCATATTCTTTCTGAGGGCGGCGACGGGAGCTGAGGCTGGTGCCGCCAGATCAGCAACCGCATCAAAGGACGCTTCAGACGCTTTGGCCTTCACCTCTCCCCTGGCTCTTCCGAAAGCCCCGCCACTGCCTCCGAGCCCTCCGACAAGCCCCGCCGCATCGCTCCCTCCGAAGACTCCCAGCGTCTGCATCGCCTCGACTCCCGACTCCATCAAATACGCGGGCGAGGAAGGAATCGATCCGATCGTACGAGGTCCCCAGTAATTGTGTTTCCAGGACCAGAAATTCTCCAAAATCGATCCGGCATTCGGACCGCCGGTGATCGCTTCCAGCGACTTGTCATAGATGGTCACGGTGGTCGTGCCTTGGAATGGCTTGCCATCGGCCTCCCGGACAATCACCGCCAACGCCGACTTTTCACCCGGTTTCACACGGGCTTTGGCCGGCTCCACCGAGACATCCAGCGCCCGGCTCTGGGGCGGCATCAATATCTGCCGCACCGCGGTATAAACCTCAGCACCATGGACTGTGATGGCCTCGATGAAGGTGTTCGGCATGTCATCCAATGAAAGCGGGATCTGGACTTCGCTGCTCCGTCCATCGAGCACGATACGCTTCGCCTCGCGGCCTCCGCCTTGCTCGGCGTGCAAGAACAACCAGACATGAGCATTGGCCTGATCGCTGTTCACACGCAGGCGCACGGTCTCTCCGGGTGCATAGAAGAGCTTGTCCGGCACAAGCTCCAGGCCTCCGAAATGCCAGTCATCTCCGGGCTTGTCCGTGCCGTGGACATTCAGAATGAGGCCTCCCTCGGTGGCTTCGCCACCCTGATGCGACAGCTTCGCCGCCAGCCGGTATTGCCCGGCTGCCGGAGCCTGGAAACGCTGATGGATCTCCCCTTCCGCATCGGTCTTCACCTGCCAGAGGGAAACCTCCTTCTCATCGATGCGTCCGTTCTCTCCGGCGATGAGACGCAGCAGCCGGAGAGTGCCTTCCGCGCCCACCACCGGCTTGCCCGCCAACGTGGCTGCGGAAACCGTGGCCTCCACGTCCTCTCCCGGCCGCGCGTAACCACGGTTCGCCGCCACTACGATCTCGAAGGGCTTCCTCGCCGCCACCACACTGCCCTTGCCCGTTTCCTTGCGGCGCGATGCATCCACCACCTTCGCCTCGATGACGTAGCGGGCGTCCATATCGCCATGCACCATCTTCGCCATGGCGGTATCAACCTCCACCTTGGCAGTGCCATCCTCACCGATCGGCACAGTGCGTTTCACCACCAGCTCCGGGGGCGTCCAGCGCTGACCACGGAACCACGGCGGAGGAGGAGCCATGCAACCCCAGGTCTTCCATCCCGGATGCCATGGAGCCTCCACGCCGCACCACCAGGCACCGCGACCATAGAGCCAATCCCAGCGCCACAGCGGGAACCAACGTTCACCGAGCGACTCCCGGTTCACCGTAATCTCCACCGTCGCGTTCCGCACCGGCGCTCCGTGAAAGTAAGTCGCCTTCACCGTGGCCGTGAACTTGTCGCCCAAGCGGACCGGCTCGGAAGGAGCCTCGACGCTGACCTCGTATTCAGGTTTCCGATACTCCTCGACCCGGAACACCACCGACCCACCTTGTCCGCCGGAAAATTCAAACCGCACGGTCCAGCTACCAAGCGCCGCATTCTTCGGCAGAATGCTCTCCACCTCCACCGCACCCAGCGCGTCGGCCTTGAGGTTCTCGATCTTCATCACCTCCTGGCCACGGCCATCATTGAAATAAGCTGTGCACGTTTTGCCTGCCCAACGGGCCTCATTGGTTTTCCCGTAGCCTACCTCACGCATCCAGAACTTCATATGCACCGTATCGCCCGCCTTATAGAGAGGGCGGTCGGTGACTCCATAGGAGAGAGCCCGGTTCGTCTGCACATCCCCGCCGTTATAGCCATAAAAGGGTCCGAATCCTCCGAAGGCGATCCCACGACCGTTTTTCCGGGCCACCGTCGACCATTGATACTCATTATCCCAGTCGCCTGGCTTGAGGAGGATACGGCCTTCCCCATCGCTGGTGCGGCTGAAGGATTTGGTGCGGATCTCATAACGGCGGCCCTGCGGCTGCTTTCGCTCCACGCTCACCGCACGATGTCCAAAGAACTCCACCTCACCATCCGCGACGGGAGCGCCGGTAGAAGCATCCACCAGCCAGAACTGGCGACCAGCCGCAGTGTCGTGCTGCACGATCACCGTATCAATGATCCAAACCACCGTGTGGATCGTGTTGCCGTTCGCCAAAGTCGCGGTCACCCACCAGGCCCCAGCCTTGTCCAACGGCACCTCGACCTCCGCGTTGGTATCACGATGCTTTTCCGCGGGCTTCAAATCCTGCTGCCAGGAGGCCTCGACCTCTCCAAGATACTTTGCGGCCTTTCCCTCAAGGAGCTTCGTGCCGATCTGGCCCGGCTGGATGCGCTGCCAATCAAGTTCCGGTGGATTGCTGGAAATGTAGTCCTTGATGTCGCGGAGCACGGATTCCATGTCGATCCGGGCGGCGGTGAGCTTGATCGATCCGGCGTTGCGAAAGATGAGTGGAATCTTCGGCCGTGTTCCGGCCGCCACCGTTTTCGCGGACCAAAACCGCCCCCAGCTTCCAGTGATCTGGGCCAACAGTTTTTCACGCTGTTTCTCGGGACCCGCGCCGTGCTTCGAAATCACCTCGCGCAGGGTGGTTTCAGCCCGATCATACTGACGGCGATTCAGATATTCATCCACCAGTTCATCCCCTGCTCTACCACCTAGGTTGGGGTCTGCGAAAACGGAACGATAGAGGGCGATGAAATGCTGGTCCTCGGGCAGCTTGAACCTGCGCACACCATCCGAGGTCTTGGCCAGGCATTCATCATCCGCAAGCGTATCGACGCTCAAAACGGCCTTCCCGCTCTCTTCATCCTGCTCTCCCCACCATCCGTATCCCGCCAAAGTTCTAACGCCGAATTGGCTTCGATTGAACTGGGCCAGAACCAGCGTGCATCCCGCTTTCCTCGAGGGAATCAGGCGAGCCTGTTCCGCCCACGAGAAGCGGAGTCGTTCCCCATCGCTTTTCGCAGCCTCCCAGGAAATGGGCACTTCATAGAGCACCGGCCGGTCTCCAGCCCATGGCGCGCCTTCCGTGCCGCCGGAAGGTCCTTGGTCTCGCCAATCGGGCAACACGTCCAGGGGCGTGAGTATTTGCAAGCGCCATCCCCCATTCGTATATCCATCTCCCACGCCTCTCAGGCTCGCGGAGATCATGCCCCACACATTGGCTCGGAATTCCTCATCCGGTGCCACATCCACCGCGTGCTTCAGCAACTGCAACGCGCGGACGTAGTCACGATGTTCGCAGGAGATCATCTCTCCGGCTCCAGCGTCACTGTCATTGGGATTGGGGTTGAAATAACGTCTGCCTCCCCGGAACCCTCCGTAGTAGCCCTGCTGCCGTTCGAATTCTCCGGCCAGTATCCGTCCTCCATGGGGAACTCCCTGCAAACTGGTCCCGGCCGCGAATAACAACCGTGGTTCGTCCGGGTGAGCTGACACGGCCCGATCCAGCAGGTCATCAAACCGGCCCCAATCGTTGAGTTTCCCCAAACAGATCATCACCTGATTCCAATCCTTCCCGGAATTTTCATCCCCGACGGGCAGGAGCTTCTCCTCATAGAGGTCCAGAGCCTCTTTCCAGCGCCCCTTGTCCACCATGGTGTCGCGCTCGGCTCTGACCTTCGCCACATCCTGGCCGAAAGCCGCGAATGCAAAAAGCCACATCCCTGTCAGACTGAAGAACAAGGTTTTCATGAGTTCTCCAGAGTAGACAGCGGAAGCGCCGAAGTCTTGGAGGAATTTGCGACCTTTTCGCAATTACCCTTCCTCCAGGCGTATCGGCCGCTCCCCTTTTACTCGAAATCGAAGCTCTTCCGGCGCGGCGGGCGCATCCGGTGCCGCCCGCCATTCATCGCCCGGAGCGGGTCGAACAGCTTGTCCATGCCGGTCTCCTTGACCTCGTAAACGATCGCCATGAGCTCACCCAGACGGCCCTTGGGAAAGCCGCGCTCCTTGAACCAAACCAGATACTCCGGCGGCAGATCCATCACCGGGACTCCGGCAGGCGGATAATCCTTCGGGCCGAATTTCCCGAACGGCATGCGTGCCTTGCCGATTTCCGTCAGGAGACGACGGAAGTCCTCATGATCCATATCGGTCAGGTTCACGTGCATGCCGGGCTCCAATCAATCACGGGACGCTCCACAGGTCACGAACCGGATCCATGGAAACGAAAAAACCCGCGGATGATCGCTCATCCGCGGGCTTTGGAAAGAGATTGGCTCAGTGTTCCGCCTTCTCCGTTTTCCGGAGCAGCCTGATGGGCCTTGAGTGCGGATTCCGGACTGTTCGGAGCACCACTTGCGGAAGGCCTTGTCTTCCACGACTTCCATCTGGCCAACCATGTCGCCGTGCTTCTCGCCGCAGAGCTGGGCGCAGACGACGGAGGTTTCCAGGTCTTGGTCGGCGTGAACCACATCGGGATCTCGCGGCCGGGGATGGCGTCCTGCTGGATGCGCATCGGGACAATGGCGTAGTTGTGGATCACGTCGTTGGAGGTGATGTTGAGGATCGCCGGGCGGCCCTTCGCGATCTTGAGGTTCGAGGCGATGAAGTCGTCCTGGGCGTTCGGATCGTTCAGATCGAGCGCCACGTCGTTGTTGGCGGTGCGGACCAGCGGATTGATGCGGCCGAATTTTCCGTCCTTGCCGGGATAGTGATAGGTCCAGCCGAACTGCCAGCCGATAACACGGACACGCACGGGATCCTGCTTCTGCACGGTCTCCCACGTGTCAGTGCGCTCTTTCCACAGCGGGAATGCGAAACCGAGCAGCAGCACGGCTTCGATGATGACCACGGCGATTTCCATGTGGCTGGAGATGTGGTTGCGCACGCCGTGATACGACGCCTTCGGGTGCACGGAGGCGCGGAAGCGGATCAGGCAGAAAGGAAGAAGAGGATCCAGCCCAGTACCGAGCGCGATCATGAACCAGTGAACCACATCAATGAGGTGGTCCACCTGGCCGCCGTGGGCGGAGAAGTTTTCGGGGATGCTGAGGAATTTCGAAGGACTCATGGAAAGGGAAAGCGTCAGCGAGTGGAGGCGGAAGCGATAGGCATGGCTGGCACATCGTCGCGCAGCTCGGGATCGAGATTGGCGTCCTGCGGCGGATCAGGCGGATCATGAAGAAGATCACGCCACCCAGCATCGGCAGGATCACGCCGAGCATGAAGAAGATCGACCAGCCGGCGGCATTCGCACCTCCCTTGGCATATTGACCTGCGCAGGTGGCACAGGCAAGGCATGGTATGGACATGAGCGGTTGGGGTGGTTAGAGGACGACTCTTCGGACCTTGCTGTAGAAACAGACGCCGTAGACCGGCATGCCACCGCGCAGCACCGCGCTGACCACGCCGAGTGCGGTGATAGTGCCGTCCGGTTCGTGGCGAACGCGACGCCCACACCGCGATGAAACCGAAGAGCAGGGTGCTCACGGTGACGAAGACAATGTGGAAGGCTCGGAGGGACATGGTGGGAGGCGGTTAGTTGTGAGGGAAATACTCGATCTGTATCCGAACCGGGGCTCCGTGTTGAAGAACATTGTAGTGGATCGGGATCGGAATCCGCGAGGGCGGTGAGACGCGAGCCAGGCAGATCGGCGGCGATGATGCCGAAGCCGAAGATCCAGTAGATCAGCCTCTTCTCGTGATTGAGGTGCATGAAGATCGCTGCCACCAGCGAGGCTTTGACGGTCGCGATCAGCAGGCCGAGCACCATGTCGGCGGTGTCGAACCCGTGCTTGCCGAATCGAGGGCCTCGGCACGTTGCCACGAATAGGTAAGGACTGTGCCGGCGAACAGCACGAGCCCGACAAGCTTGTAAAGGCGGAGCGTCTTCTTGATTGCTTCAGGAGAATCGGCCAGCGGGAATCTGGAATTAGAAATCTGAAAGATGAAGTTCGGCCGAGAGCTTACATCAAATAGAGGAGCGGGAAGAGGAAGATCCAGACCAGGTCCACGAAGTGCCAGAACAGGCCGCCGACTTCGACGCGGTTGGCGAGCCACTCGGGATTGGTGAGATACATCTTCTTACCGAAGAACAGGTAGTAAGCCGAGCACCAGCGCGCCACCGATGACGTGGAGGCCGTGCAGACCGGTCATCGTGAAGTAGATCGCGTAGTAGGTGTTCCATGCGGGAGCGAACTTCGAGGCGAAGAGCGACTTGGTCACGCGGCACCTCGAGGTGCGGGAAGGTGTGCTTGGCTTCGCGGGCCTCGTAATCCGGTCTCCTTGATCTCCTCAAGGAAGCTTCGGCATGCTTTCGCGCTCGGTGTGCGGCTTGCCATCGGCCTTGGCGGCGAAGTCCTTCCACTCGATGCGGTAGCGCTCGGTGAAGGTCGGCTCGCGCTTCGGAATCGTCGTAGGCTGGCCGGTCTTCTCGTCCTTCTCGAAGCCGTATTTCTCAATGAGGTGCTTTTCCAGCTCCTTGATCTGCTCCTTGTGCCTTAGGCCTCCTTGAGTTCTTGGCCAGGATCCAGGATTTCTCGACGGCTACGGCGGGATCAATGCCCTTCTCCTTCGCCTTCATGGCGAGGTAGCGGAAGTCCACGGCGTCCACGTAGTGGAAGCACCATCGGGCTTTCGAGCAGCTTGCCTTCGATCATCGTGTCGTCGCGCAGGCGGCTCTGGGTCGGGCCTTCCTTCATGTCACGCGGCTTGAAGCTCAAGCTTCACGGCAGGCTTCGACCTTGAATGCCAAGCTCGGCACTTCAGTCGCCACCTTGCCCACAAGCTTGGCAGGATCGACCGCGATCTTGTCGGAGATTTCCCAATCCGCCTTGTGGGGATACTGGCGCGTGGCCTTCATCCCAAGCCTCACGCAGAATCTCGGTGCGGACCTTGTTATTGACGGCGCGGGCTTCCTTGTGAAGCGACGCGGCTTCTGCCAGCAGCTCGACGGTCAGCGGCGTGCCGGCGGTGAACACCTTGCCTTCCTTCTTGATCGTCTTGCCGTCCTTGATGTCGAGCTTCACATCGGAAGCAAGGGTGATCTTGGCATTCTTGGCGGCTGCTTCCTTGAGGATCTCCTCCACCCAGTCCTTGTGGTAGCGGAGCGAGCTGAAGGTCAGGCCGCGTGGCCTCCACGAAGATGCGGTCTTCCTCGATCTTCTTGCCCGTGATGGTCGAGGAGGTAGTCCTCTTCCTTGATCGGGCCGTGAGGATTGCACACCTTCCTTGAGCTCACTGCCAAGGTGGCCTTCCACAACGGCACCATCCGTCATGCGGAGAGCCTGGTGGTGGAACTTCACGTTGTACTCGATGCCCTTGAGCACCATGAACACGCACGCGCAGAGGATGGTGAAGCCCATGTAGGCCTGGAAGCGGCCCCATTGGCGCAGCTTGAGGGAAGCCCAGGCAAACACCACCGTCACGGACGAGGCGATGAGCACGAAGGTGTTCACCAGACCCGGGATGACCGGCAGGGCGCGCTCCGGCCACGGATAGTCCGCGCCGATGCGCAGGAAGACGTAGGCGGAGAAGAAACCGCCGAACAACATGACTTCGGACGCGAGGAACAGCCAGATGGCGATCTTCGAGTTGATGAGGCCCGTGTCCTTGCGGGGAGTGACGACGTATGGGATTTCCATTTCGCGTGAAACGTGGGAAGTGGGATGACGGGCGGTGGATCAGTGGTGGGCCGGGGTGCTCTTGGCCGGGGCGGTTTCCGTTTCCGGGCGCTTCGGCTCGGTCCACTGCGGGAGGTAATCCTCATCGTGATCCGGGCGGCTGTATTCATACGGGCCGCGGTAGACCGCCGGTTCGAATTCGAAGTTGCCATGTCCCGGAGGCGTCGGGGTCGCCCACTCGAGGGTGGTGGCGTTCTATGGATTGTCGTTCTCCACCTTGCGGCCGAAGAACTTGGCACCGAAGATGTTCATGAAGGAACGGAATCTGCGCGATGCGCGAGGATCCAGGCGACCGTCAGGACATCAGGATGTTCAGGTCGATGTGCTGCACGACGGTCTTGCCGAACACGTTGGTGAGTTCCTTGCGTGCGGTCGAGGTAGGCATCACCACCGTTGTACCAGCGGCGGTGGAAACCAGCCATGCCCTGCATGAGCATCGGGAAGAAGATGACGTTCATGCAGATCAAGCTGGGCCAGAAGTGCAGGTGGGCCAGGAAGCTTCCGGCTCAGGTGGCGACCGGTGATCTTCGGATACCAGTGATACACACCGGCGAAGAGGCCGAAGAGGATGCCCGGAGCCACCACGTAGTGGAAGTGGCCGATGACGTAGTAGGTGTCATGCAGGTGCAGGTCGACCAGGTTGAAGGCGAGCGGCAGACCGGTCAGACCACCGATACCGAACATCGGCAGGAAGGCGCAGGCCCACATCATCGCCGGTTGGAAGCGGATCGAGCCGCCCCACAGCGAGATGATCATGGCGGTCAGAAGGATCACCGACGGCACCGAGATCAAGACCGTGGTGGTCTGGAAGAAGGTGGACACCGCGGCACCCATGCCGGTGAGATACATGTGGTGGGCCCAAACGATGAAGGACAGGAAGCCGAGCGTGAGCACGCCGTAGACCATCGACTTGTAACCCCACAGCGGCTTGCGGGTGTTGACCGGGATGATTTCCGCGACGCAGGCGATGGCGGGCAGAAGGAGCACGTACACCTCCGGGTGACCGAGGAACCAGAAAAGGTGCTGGAACAGCAGCGGCGAACCGCCACCGGAGAGCTCGGCGAGGCCTTCGGTCTTGGTGTAAAGGCCGGTCGGCATGAAGAAGGACGAATGGGCCACGCGGTCCATGAGCTGCATGATGCCGGCGGCTTCAAGCGGCGGGAAGGCCAGCAGGAGCAGGAAGCCGGTCACGAGCATCGCCCAGACAAAGAATGGCAGGCGCATCCAGGTCATGCCACGGGCGCGCAGGTTGATGATGGTGGTGATGAAGTTCACCGAACCCAGCAGCGAGGAAGAGATGAGCAGCACGAGGCCAACCAGCCACTGGGTCTGGCCCGCGAGCCATTGGTTGACGATCTGTCCGTCCGCGAAACCGGCGAGCGGCGAGTAGTTCGTCCAGCCGGACTTGGCGGCACCGGACTCCATGAAAAAGGAACCGCACATCACCAGACCACCCAGGAGGTAGAGCCAGTAGGAAGCCATGTTCAGCTTCGGGAACGCCATGTCCGGCGCACCGATCTGGAGCGGGGTGACGTAGTTGCCGAAGGCACCGAAACCAAGCGGCACGATGCCAAGGAACACCATGATGGTGCCGTGCATGGCGCCGAACATGTTGTAGGTCTCACCCGTGATCTTGCCATCCTGCAGCCAGCGGCCCTTCCAGGTATCGTTGAACAGGAAACCCATCCACTCCGGCAGCGGGCGGTGCGGGTAGGCGATGCTCCAGCGCATCATCATCATCAGATAGAAACCGAACGCCAGGAAGGCCATAGCGGTAAGGCCGTACTGGAGACCGATCATCTTGTGGTCGGTCGAGAAGACGTATTTGCTGAAGAAGCCCGGATTGTGGTGGTGGTCGTCGTGACCGTGGTGGGCGTGATCTTCGGTGTGTGCGTGAGCGCTCATGCGTGGTGGCAAAGGTACGGGGTTTCCTTACTTGGCCGCGGCCGGAAGAAGGGTTGCGGGATCGACCAGCGTGTTGGGATCCATTTTCTCCCCGGGAAGGTCTTTGTCGTGTTCCGCCTTGAGCTCGTCGGCATCGGTCTGCTGACCGGCCTTGGCGCGCTTCGCGGAAATCTCCATCGCAGCCTTGGCCATCTCAGGGGTGACCACGTCGCCCACGGAGTTGCCCTTGTCATTGCGGAGGAAGGTAAGGATGCCGGCCAGGTCTTCCGGGGTCATGCCACCGCCCTGGGCAGGCATGCCCGCAGCACTGAACACCTTGCCGGTGCTAGTCGGACCGTGAAGACCATTGAGAATGATCATCGCGAAGCGCTCGGTGTGGCCCTTGACCCACTCCGAACCGGAGAGCGACGGATAGTTGGCACCGTCACCGCGGGCATCCGCGCCGTGGCAGCCGTTGCACTTGGCGGTGTAGATCTTCGAGCCCTTGGTGGAGAGCGCCTTGACGAGCGGCACTGGAGGGAGCTTGTCGCTACCACCACCCGGCTCGGGGGCGCGGACATAGCCTTCACGGAAGGTGTGATCGTAGGAGAAGAGCTTGCCGCTGTTGTTCAGCACGGCACCAGCGGCGAGACCGACCAGCACCAGGATGAAGATGAACCAAGGCGCGATCGGGTGATTGCCGCTCTCGCCGAGCTTGTTCTCGCGGGCGGCCGCAGCGATCTGGCGCGCGATGCGACCGTGGGTCTCGGTCACATTGATCGATTCCTCGAGATCGGGCTTCTGAAGTGGATCGGACATGTCGGAAATAGGCTGGGAGGGATAGGCGGCCGGCGGTTACTTCTTCTCGCCCTTCTTCGGCGAGAAGTTCATGGAGGCGGGGACGACATCGTCCTTTTTGAGGGACAGGAGGTAGGAAACCAGCTCCTTGGCGGCCGAGGTCGGCACGATTTCCATGCCTTCCTTGGAGGCCGGGAACGGGAGAGCCTCGTTGGATCGGCTACCTTGGATCTTGCGCTCTTCAAAGAGGAAGCGGAAGGACGGGCAGGCCGACTGGCGGCGCTCCACGGCGGCACGCGGATTGTAGAGGTGGGCGTAGAGCCAGGCGGACGGATCGGTGCCCTTGGCGTAGATCGACTCGACGCGGAGACCGAGGTTCGAAAGGTCCGGACCGAAACGGGTCACCCCGATCTGGGCGAACTTCTCATACTGGAAGTCGAAGGCGTTGGTTTCGCGGCGGGTATCGAGACCTTCGCCGTTGTCCTTCAAGCCACCCCAATCGGCACGATAGAGATCGTTGCCGGCGTAGGTCGGGCGGACCAGCTGGGTGTGGCAGAGGTAGCAGCCGTTTTCGGCATAGACCGCCGCACCATTGGCCACGCGACCGGAACGTTTCGGGAAGTAGTTGCCCTCCTTGGTGTCGAGTCCTTCCTTGAAGGTGACCGGAGCGAGGTCACGCATCTTGAAGAACGGAACGACAACCACGAACAGCCAGGCGAGGCCGAAGCTGGCGGAAAGGCCGAGGACGAATGAGCGGAAGGTCATGGAAGATGGGAGATTTCGAACTTCGAGGTCGGGAATCCGAAACGGAGATCAGTGGGCGGCGGAGGCGTGGCCGGGACCGGCATTGTCGATATCACCCTCGGGACCGTGCGGATTGCCGTGATGGCCATCGAGAAGCAGGGTCGGGTGAGAGGAGCGGCGGCCGAGGCGCAGCCACATCAGGGTGAGGTGCAGGAAGAACCACACGTTCGAGAAGAGGATCACGATCCAAGCGCTGGTCATGAAGATGGCGTATGGGAAGGCACGCTCGGCCACGAACTGCCAGTGGCTGCGGAACTCCTCCTGGCCGACACCCTGCATCAGGCCGCCGAAGAGGGCGACAAGCACCACGATCGCGAGACCGTAGGACGAGAACAGGAAGTGCATCTTGATCAGGCGGCGGGAAAGCCACTCGCGGCGGGTAATGCGCGGGACGATGAAGTAGATCGCGCCGAACATCACGAAGCTGAAGAAGCCGTAGATGCCGAGGAGATCGAAACCGTAACCGGAAAGGGTGAACTGGCTGATCGGCAGCGTGGAGTTCAGGTTCAGGATCACGCAGGCGGCACCGAACAGGGCGAGACCGATGAGGCCGGCCAGAGTGAAGCGCAGCGAGGGGCTGTGAACCACGGTGTCACCGGCACGGGTGGCGGTGGTGATCAGGTTGAACGCATTCGCGAAGGCCGGGATCGCGCACAGGATGGTGGCGGCGGCACCGAGATAAGGGAGGAAATACGGGATCGGCGCACCGGCCAGCTTCTGCATACCCGCCCAAGGGGCGATGACGGCGAGCGACCAGAAACCGATCTTGGCCAGCGTGTAGCTCATCACCGGACGGCCGGTCACCTTCGGCACGAGGTAGTAAGCAGTACCGGTGCCGACCGGGACGAAGAAGAGCAGCAGCAGCGCCGAGCGATACCAAGCATTGATACCAGCAGCCATCACCGGATGACCCGGGAAGCAGTGAAGAATCACGTTCGCGGTCAGGAACACCCATGGGAACCAGATCAGCGCAGCCAGCACATACCACTGGGAAACGTAGGTGTGACCTTCCGGGCGGACCTTGAACTGGACCAGCGACCAGATGGCGATGGCGGTGTAGCTGACGAAGAGCACCGGCCAGGCGAAAGCGGGGAATTCCATCCATGGCATGCCGCTACCGAAGCCTGCAAGAATGCCCACGGTGCCGCAGAGCACGGCGAAGTTCCAGACATGGCCTGCCGTCAGGATGATGCCTGCCGCGCGGCACTGCTGGCGGGAAAGGCGGGACATCAGCCAGATCATGGTGCCGAAGGCTGCCTGCGCGCCCCAACCGTAGATCAGCGTGTTGATGTGGGCCGGGAAGACACGACCGTAGGTGAGCCAACCGGCGCAGTTCAGGAAGCCGGGGCTATGGACCTTGATCGAGGAGATCAGGCCGAACAGGATCGAAACGGCCAGCCAGGCAGCGGCGCTGGTGAAGAAGAACATCACCGGGTGGCGCAGCGAGCGGTCGATCGAAGCACGCAGGAAAGCGTCCTTGTCCGGGGTGTTGGGAGTGTCTTGGGACATCGCGGGGAAAGTGGGAGTTCGCTGGCAGGAAAACCTCAGGGCTTGATCAGTTCGGCTTCGGTGACCATCGGCTTGCCGACTTCACCGCGTGCGGCTTTCACCTGCTCGACGGACACGGCGGAAGCCTTGTTGCCGAAGCTGTTGCGGACGTAGGTGAGAACGTGGGCGATTTGCTCGTCGGTCTGGGTGCTCTGTGGCGTCATCAACGGAATCGTGTTGAAGAGCTCACCCTTGACGTGGATCGGACCTTGGAGACCCCGAAGCTGGATGAGAATCAGATTGGACACCGGACCGGTCACCCATTCGGAACCTGCATGTGGAGGGCCGGCTGGGCTACCTTGACCGTTCTGGCCGTGGCAGGCTGCGCAAAGAAGGTACTGGGCCTTGCCCGCTTCCATCGCCGCCGGGTCGATCGGGTCACCGGCCTTGGGGCCCATCTCGTCGATCTTCTTGGCGTCAAACGGAGCACCTGCTTGTGCTATTGCCTCCTGCTTTTTCTGAGTTTCGGAGCCCGGAACCACCTGATCGCTGGCAGCGGACTTGGTGGTGGCGAGCTTCTTACCGACGAGTTCGAACACATCGTGCGGTGGAACCTGGACCTTCTTGCCGGGCTCGATCTCCTTGTAGCCGACGGCCGCATCCTGGGCGGCGAAGACCTTGGCCTTGGTGTCGTAGCGCTTCGCGGCGGCGGAGTCCTCAAGGGAAACCGGGTCCTCGCGATTGATGACGTAGATAACGGCAAGCCCCACCACGAAGAGGAGGAAGATGCCGATGCCCCAGACGAAGGCCGAGAACCGGGCGATTGGATTGTCGCGGGTAGAAGACATGTGCGGAGTGAGCTGGAAATTCCGTTCGCGGGATCAGTTCGAGATGTTCGCGGACTCGAGGATGCGCGGGTCGCGGTGCGGATAGAGAGCGTGCTGGCCGAGGGCCCGCAGGTAGAAGAACAGGAAGCCTGCACCCACGGTGACGAAGGCGATGATATCCCCCACGAAAGCACCCGGAATGGTCGACTGGATCTCACCGAAGACGGACGGATTGATGTTGCCGAGCGAGATACCGCGTTCCGGGATGGTGATGAGGTAGTGGTCGAGCACGTGCATCACCAGCGTGTAGACGGCGATCCAGGCAAGGATGTTCCAATTGCGCTTCCAGCGGGACTGGAGGAGGGCGACGAACGGAATCACGAAGTGGCCGAAGACGAGGCAGATCATGCCGGTGTTCCAACCGCCGGTGTTGCGGATGAGGAAGTACTTCGTTTCTTCCGTGACGTTCGCATACCAGATCAGGAAGAACTGGGAGAAGGAGACGTAGGCCCAGAAGATGGTGAAGGCGAACAGCAGCTTGCCCTTCACGTGGAAGTGCTCCGCAGAAACGACGTTCTTGAGGTAGCCATTGTTCTTCAGCCACACGGCCGTGAGAATGATCACCGCCATCGAGTTCAGCGCGGCACCTGCGAAGAGGTAGACACCCCACATGGTGGAGAACCACGTGTAGTCCTGGCCCATCAGCCAGTCAAAGCCGGCGAAGGTGATGGTGATGGCGAAGATGATGAAGGTGTAGGTGGAGTGGAAGCGGGCCTTGAACAAACGCCAGGTGCCCGGATTGTCATCCTTGTCCTGGTCGGTGGACAGCTTGCGCATCACCATGATCACCGAGCCGAGACCGATGAAATAGAAGAAGAAGCGGCCGTACCAGAACGGGATGTTCATGTAGAAGTACTTGTTGGCCAGCAGGTGATTGGTGTGATGGAGGTGCTCCTTCACGTCACCATGCGCCGCACGGTGCTCGTTCATCCATTCATACAGAGTACTGCTGCACCTGCGGGAATGCCAGCGGCAGCGCGAAGATCAACAGCCATGGCAGGGTCGAGCCAAGGTTCTCGAAAATGCGGCGGACCGAGGTGCCCCATCCGGAGTTGGTCACATTGTGGAGCAGCGTCCAGAAGCAGCCACCGACGGCGAGGGTGAAGAAGAAGAAGACCGCGAAGACCCATGAATAGGAGTAGTAGCCGGCGATCTTCTGGAAGCTCGGGTTGTTCCCCATGAGGAGAACGACATAGCTCGCCAGCGTGCCGATCGCCATGATGACGAGGCAGATGGTCTTGAGCTTCGATACCTTCGCGGGATCGAGATGCTCGCCGTTGACAGGGATGTCGGCGGAAGTGACGTGGTGGTCGGACATTTCAGTCGGAGGAGAATCGTTGCGTTACTTCACCTGGCCCGCGGCTTTGGCGGCGTCGAAAGCGGATTTGACAGACTCGTAAGGGACTTCCTTGGCGGTCTGGAGAGCGCGGATGTAGGCGACGATCGCCCAGCGGTCACGCACGGGAATGTTGTAGCCGTAGCCGCTCATGTTGCCCTTGCCCTTCGAGATGACCTCGAAGATGCGGCCGTCCGGGTAGGTCTCGGCCTTCAGGATGTGCAGGTTCGCGATACCGGGAACACCATACTGGCCGGTGACACCCTGTCCGTCTCCGGACTTGCCGTGGCAGGGCATGCAGTAGATCTGGAAGCGCTCTTCACCGCGGCGGAGGAAGGCGGACGCGTTGGTCTCGGTCAGGGTCAGTTCCTCCGGCATGCCACCGCCGAAGTAGTCGCCGACGTGGCCGGTGTAGTAGTAACCGGTCTGGCCGCCGAACTCGGGCTCGGCGATGCCGCCGATTTCCTTCACGCCTTCTTCATTGAAGCCACGCGGCTGGGTACCGGTGACGGGCTTGCGGGCACCCTGGCCGTCGGCGAAGAAATCGTCGGGCTTCTGGGCGCGGAGCTTGTCCTGCTCCTTCATGTCCGGGAAAATGCGGACGGGCGGGCTGGAGAACTTCTGTCCGCGGAATCCGAAGATCCCGACGACGAGAAGCGCGATGATCGCGTAGGCTAGGAAGAAGTAGCGCATGCTGGGAGAGAGCTAAAGGGGTTCAGGATTCCTCTTCCTCGACGAGTTCGATGCTCGCACCGCCGATGCTTTCGAGGAACGAGCGGGTGCCTTCAGGGCTGAACTTGGCGTCGCGGGCCTCGACGGCGATGAAGAAGCCATCGTCGGTGGCGCGGTGGAACTGGCGGCTGGCGAAGAGCGGGTGGTTCAGGCGCGGCAGCTTCATGAGCGCCAGCAGGCCGAACAGCACGGTGAAGCCCGAGAACAGAATCGTGAGCTCGAACATGATCGGGAAGAACGCCGGCACCGTGAAGATGTTGGCGGGCTTCGCCTGCACCACGGTCGGGTAGATCACGACCTGCGTGGAATAGGCCAGGGTGAAGGCGGTGGCGGTGCCGGTGATGCCGCCGAAGAACACGAACCAAGGAAGGATCGAGCGCTTCATGCCCATCGCCTTGTCGAGGCCGTGGATCGGATATGGGGAGTAGCAATCCCATTTCCGGAAGCCGGCGTCGCGCACCTTTTCCGCTGCCTTGTAAAGGGCGGAGGCGCTCTTGAACTCGGCGAGGTAGCCGTAGACGCGTTTGCGGGTCGTGCTCACGTTTTGCTAAGGAGGTCGGGATTCGCGTTCAGGCCTTGTTGGCGGCTTTCAGCTCTTGCTGGTAGGCGGCTTCGCGCTTCACACCATGGTCCGGATGGTCGTGGTGATCGTCGAAGTGCGGGTCGGATTCCAGCAGGGTCCACTTCACTTCCGCGATGTTGATGCAGGGCAGGAAGCGCAGGAACAGGAGGAACAAAGCGAGGAACATGCCGATCGTGCCGAGGAAGAGCATGATCTCCACCGGGCTGGCAGTGTAGTAGCCCCAGTCGGCCGGCAGGAACATGCGGGCCAGGGTGGTGCAGATGATCACGAAGCGCTCGAACCACATGCCGACGTTCACGCACATGCAGACGCCCATGACGACCCAGAGGTTCTCGCGGCACCACTTGAACCAGAAGATCTGTGGTGACAGCACGTTGCAGGACATCATTGCCACGTAGGCCCACCAGAAAGGACCGGTCAGACGGTATTTGAAAGCAGCGGCCTCATACATCGCGCCGGAGTAGAAGGCGACGAAGAGCTCCATGAGGTAGGCGTAACCGACGATCGTGCCGGTCATCAGGATGATCTTCGCCATGTTGTCGATGTGCTTCATCGTGATCATGTCCTGGAGGCCGTAGATGTAACGGGCCGGGATCATGATGGTGAGCACCATTGCGAAGCCACCGAAGATGGCGCCTGCGACGAAGTAGGGCGGGAAGATCGTGGTGTGCCAGCCGGGGACGACCGAGGTGGCGAAGTCGAAGGACACGACGGAGTGCACGGAAAGCACGAGCGGGGTCGAAAGGGCGGCCAGGAGGAGGTAGGCCATTTCGTAGTGGCTCCACTGGCGGTTGCCACCGCGCCAGCCCATCGAGAAGATCCCGTAAAGGAGCTTGCGCAGGCCCGGCTTGCAACGGTCACGGATGGTGGCGAGGTCCGGCACCATGCCGAGGTACCAGAAGATCAGGGAGATGGTGAAGTAGGTCGAAACGGCGAACACGTCCCACAGCAGCGGCGACTTGAAGTTCTGCCAGATGGCGTTGGCGTTCGGCACCGGGGCCAAGAACCACGCGAACCACACACGACCGACGTGGAAGGCCGGGAAGATACCGGCGCAACACACGGCGAAGATGGTCATGGCCTCCGCCGCACGGTTGATGGACGTTCGCCAGTTCTGGCGGGTGAGGAATAGAATCGCCGAAATCAGCGTTCCCGCGTGACCGATACCGATCCAGAACACGAAGTTCGTGATGTCCCAACCCCAGAAGACCGTGTTGGTCATGCCCCACACGCCGACACCGGTCGAAACCAGGATCGTCAGACCGCCGAGCACGCCGATCAGCGCGATGAGCGCGGACGGAATGAACAGGAACCACCAGATGGCGGGCTGCTTGTTCTCAACGACGCTGCAGATCCGATCGGTGATCCAGTGGTAGGATCGGCCGTTCAGGATGAGCTTCTCGCGCTCGAGCACCGGAATTTTCGGTCCCTGGCGGGTCTCCGGGGCGTGGGTGGTGGCGTGGGCCATGGTTTAAGTCGTGGAAGGTGGGAGATGGAACGGGCGGAGGATCAGGCCATGTGGATGGTGGCCTTGCCGACGAACTTGGCGTCCGGCATCTTCGGATTCGGGTTCTTGACGCGGGCGAGGTAGCTCGTGCGCGGGCGGGTGCCGATGTAGTTGAGCAGGTCGTAGTTGCGCTCGATGCCCTTGGCGCGAACCATCGAGGACTTGTCGCCATCGAGGAGGTTGCCGAAGGTGATGGCACCGGATGCGCAGGCGTCCTGGCAGGCCACCTTCACCGAGTCCACCGGGATGCGGAGGGTGCTGGTGGACACCTTCACGTCCACGGACGGCTTGCCTTCGGCGAGGGTCTCGACCTTCTGGCCGGCCTTCTGGCGGATCTTGGCGTCCTTCAGGCGCTGCACGCAGTAGGTGCACTTTTCCATCACACCGCGCATGCGGACGGTGACGTTCGGGTTGCGCTGGAGGTGCGGAGCTTCGCCGACCTGCTTCTCACCGAAGGGTCCGCGATAGAGGTTGTGGGCGACCAGCGGGTTGCGCTTGTTGTAGTCGAAGTAGTTGAAACGACGCGCCTTGTACGGGCAGTTGTTCGCGCAGTAGCGGGTGCCGATGCAGCGGTTGTAGGCCATCGCGTTGATGCCGTCCTCGGTGTGGACGGTGGCATTGACCGGGCAGACGGTTTCGCAAGGGGCAGCTTCGCACTGCACGCAGGCCACCGGCTGGGGAACGAGTTCCGGGCTGTCCGGGTCGAAGTCGTTCTCCTTGTCGACCGCGAAGTAGCGGTCCATGCGGATCCAGTGCATCTCGCGGCCCTTGGCGAGCTGCTCCTTGCCGACGATCGGAATGTTGTTCTCAGCCTGGCAGGCGATCACGCAGGCGTTGCAACCCGAGCAGGAGGAGAGGTCGATGGCCATGCCCCACTGGTGGAGATCATCGCTGAGAAGGGTATTGCCGAAGTTCTTCTTCGGATCCTTGTTCGCGGTGTCCGGGTGCCAGGTGCTGGAGCCTTCCTGCTTGTAGAGGGAGACGTTCGGCGGGGCGTGGGCGTCGTTGCCCTGCTTGGCGACATCGGCGAGCTGCTCTTGCGAAGGTGCCTTTGCCCTTCTCGTGCTCGGTGTCCTCATCGGTCATCGTCGAGATTTCGCGGGCAAGCGCACGGCCATACATGGCGGCGTGTTCCTGGATGACCGCGAGCGAGTAGCGGTTGCCGGTCTTGGCGACGGTGGCACCGGTGGCGAAATAGGAGCTGGTGGAGGTCCGCAGCGGGTAGGCGTCGAAACCGCAGTTCACGCCGACGAGGCCAACGTGACCTGTCCTTGGCGGTATCGCGGTCGAGTTCATCGTCCTTGTCGAAGCCCTGGCCGTAGCCGAGCGGGAGCACGATGGTGTTCTCTGCCTGACCGAAGGAGATCAGCACCGGGAATTCGGCGGTCTTGCCGTTGACGGTCACCTTGATGATCGGGGCCTTGCGGTGGCCGCTTTCACCGTCCGGGTGAACGGAGGCGTGCTCGGTTTCGAGCTGGATGATCTCGTCGTAGAGGCCGAGTTCCTTGGCGGTCTTCGGCGAAATGAGCGCGGCATTGTCCCAAGCAAGCTTGGTCACCGGATCGGGCACTTCCTGGAGCCAGCCGTTGTCGATCCAGCGGCCGTCATACACGGAGGAGTCGGTGGCGAACACCACTTCCAGCGAACCCACGGTCGGAGCCGAGACAGCCGTCAGGCTGGTCGATCCGGTCTTCGCGGGTGGCGGTGGCATACTTCGAACCCGCGAGGAAGCCATCGCGGAGCAGCTTCTTCCAAGCCGCTTCGGACTTGTCGGAAAGGCCGCCGAAGGTCTCCTTGACCGCGTCGTAGGCGGGAGAAGCAGCACCCTTCTCCCCTTCTCCATTGATCAGCTTGCCATTGTCATCCAGCAGCGCGATCAGCAGCTCCAGCTCCGAAACGCAGTCCGGATAGAGCGGCAGGATCATCGGCTGGACGATCGTGTAGACACCATTGGCGGAGCGGGCGTCCGACCACGACTCGAGGTAGTGGGCGGAAGGCACGTGCCAGGTGGCGGCATGTGCGGTGGCATCCGTGCGGGTGCCGAGGTGGATCGAGGTCTTCGCCTTGGCCAAGGAGGTGGCGAAATCCAGATCCGCCGGTGCATCATAGACCGGGTTGGACGGGGTGAGGAAAATCACCGGTCTCCACGGCACCGCCGTCGAGATCCTTCTTGAGATCAGCGATCGTGCCGGCTCCGGCGACATCAGCCTGCCAAGCCTGGAGCGGCTTGCCGGCACCGATGTTGCCCAGCGCGGTGTTGATCGCGAGAGCGAGCTGGTGAACCACCTGCGGCTGGCGCGGACCGGCGAGGACGACGGACTTGCCAGCGTTCTCTTTGAGGTCTTCCGCCAGTTTGGCAACCCAATCGGCCTGCTTCTGATCGAGAGAAGAAGCGGCGGAACCACTGCCGCGAACGGCGCTGGCGAGCTGGGAAGCGACTGCCGCGATCTGGCTGGGAGCCACGCGCAGGCGGTGATCGGCCATACCGCCCGTGAGCGAGTAGGTGCCTTCCACCACGTAGAGACGGTTCATCTGCGAAACGTCCGGCTTGCCCTTGTAGTCCTTGCCTTCCGGCTTGCGACGCTCGGAGAAACCAGCGGTCGGGAAAGCCTGGTCGACACCCACGAAATCGTGGTCGAGCGACACGATGCGGTCGGCCTTGGAGAAGTCCGGAACGAGCGTCACACCCGCGCCGATACCGGCGTCAGCGGAGAGAGCCTCGTAGCTGTAGAACTTCGCGGAGGAGAACTTCGCGGCCAGCTTCTTGGCGAGCGCGGTGCGGGTCGGCGAATCATCGGTGCCGAAAACGAAGCCCACCTTGGCGGACTTGTCCTTGGCCAGCGCGGTCAGCGCTTCCTGGAAGTCGGCCTTGGTGACCTTCTTCGCATTCTTCGCGAAAGAACGGGAGCGGGACGGCGAATAGAGATCGAGAACGGAAGCCTGGGCGAAGGCATCGGTGCCGTCACCATCCGGATGGAGGGTGTTCGGAGCAACCTTGGTCGGACGGCCTTCGAAGGTGGTCACCACCAGCGGCGTGGCACCGCCGGAGCGCGGCATGGCGGACGCGTAGTAAAGCGCCTTGCCCGGGATGATCCACTCGGGGGCCTGGGCGTAAGGAACGATGTAGCTCTCCGGACGGCGGCAGGCCGCCATGCCGAATCCAGCCAGCGCGGTGGACGCGCCCATCAGCTTCAGGAAGGAGCGACGGGACGTCTCCATGTCACCCTCACCGGACATTTCCGCAGCTCCACGGGGGAACTCGCGGGTCAGCCATTGGCGGAAGGCGGGGGTATCCTCGAGTTGTTCCACGCTGCGCCAGGAGACGGTCTTTTCTCCTGCGGGGACTTCGGGATGTTGCCAGATGCGCTTGCTCATGTCGGCGTTCGGAAAGCTTGGTAGGTGGAAATCAATGGTGGCAGGTGGCGCAGGAGGTCTTCGGTTTGACCTGCCACTGCTCCTTGAGCTTGAGGCCAAGCTCCTCGGTCGTCGTCACGCCCAGATCCTTGCCGTATTTTTCAACGGCCTGATGGGCGTCATACTTGAGATTGAAGACTTCCTCCAGCGGGCGGAGATTCTTCTCCGGCGCGCGGTGGCACTCGAGGCACCAGCCCATCGAGTGGTTCTCGACCTGATAGACAACCTCCATCTGGTCGATCCGGCCGTGGCAGCTCTGGCAGGAAATGCCGCGGTTCACGTGGGCGGAGTGGTTGAAATACGCGTAATCCGGGGTCTTGTGGATGCGCACCCACTGGACCGGCTTGCCGTCGTAGCCCGGGTAGTTGACGTCCATCTCGCGATGCAGCGGAGCCAGCTTCGGACTGTCCTTCTGGACGTGCTGGTGGCAGTTCCAGCAGGTATTGCCGGTCGGAACGTTGGAGTGGCCTGAAACATCCACGAAGGAGTGGCAGTAACGGCAATCCAGACCGACCTGATCGACGTGGATCTTGTGGGAGAACGGAATCGGCTGCGACGGCTGATACCCCACGTTGAGCGTTTTCGGCGTCGCGTAATACGTGAACGCGAGGCCGACACCGGCTCCGAGACTGAGAACGCAGAACGCGATCTTGAACGGGAGCAGGTTCGTCCAGCGAGGGAAGAAGTTAGCCATGGGAGCGCGGGTCGTTGGAAAGAGGTCGGCGGATCGCTTGTGAAAAATTTCACAAGCAGGATTCGAGGGCTCTACGGTAGATGCCGCGGAGCGGCGGCGAGCATGCAGCGGTAAGAATTTGTGGCAATGCCAAAAACAGGAAAATCTCTTGGGTTTTCCTATTGCCGTTACAAATTTCCGGCTAGATTGCGGGTTCTAACGGCCTTCCCAGTTGAGCCCCTGTTCCTTGCGCCATTTCCGATAAGCGGCGAATTGCTCGGCCTTCGGCTCCTGGACCCATTCCGGATGCTCACTGAGGAATCTTCCAAAAAGGCCGCTCATATCAGCAGCCTCCGGCGATTCGGATTTTTCGGGTTTGCGGCCGGTTTCGAGCTGGACGACGAGGCTCTTTTCGATTCGCCCCAGCCGCCAGGAGATGCGCGCCAGCAAAAAAACGCAAAGCAACAGCAATCCGGTCCCGAAGACCGCCACGATAAACAGGTTTTCCAACTGCGCTTCCGGCATGCCCCGGAAAGTGCCGGAGACCGGCCAGCGGGTCAAACCGGAGTTCATGGCAACCTCCTGCATTCCGGACCTTGAAGCTGAATAGAACATCTTGCCCTCAGAAGGGAAGGCCTCCGAACAGGATCAGCGGGCCACTTTCTGCAAGCGGCGCAGGCGATCCAGCGCCGCTCCATTGGAGATCACCTCGCGACCCAGCTCGATGCCTTGGCCGATGTCATCCGCAAGACCACAGCAGGCGAGCGCCGCCCCGGCATTCAGAAGCACCATGTCCCGCTTGGGACCGGTTTCCTTACCGCCCAGAATGGCCTGAAGAATGGCCGCGTTCACCTCGGCATCCCCACCCTGGAGATCCTCGACCTCCGCATGGGCCAGACCGAAATCACGCGGCCGGACTTCCTCGTCCTCGGGATCCTGATAGGTCCCCGCCTTGCAGATCCGGGTGGAGCCCATGAGGCTCATCTCGTCCACGGAACGGCCGTCCCCTGTGGTCCCGTGAACCACCCAGGCGCTCTCACGCCCCAGGCGCTGCAGGATTTCCGCGAAGACCGGGCACCATTCCCGCTGGAATACACCGGTGAGCTGGCACTGCGGCCGCGCCGGATTCATCAGCGGGCCGATGATATTGAAAATCGTTCGTATTCCCTTCTCCGCCAGCATTTTGCGCACGCCCGCCACCGCCTTGAATGCCGGATGATACATCGGCGCGAACAGGAATCCGACGCCTGCCTCTTCCAAGCACTGCCGGAAACCTTCCGCAGGCAGATCGATCCGAATGCCGAGGCTTTCCAACACATCGGCTCCTCCGCTTTTCGAGGTGATGCCGCGGTTGCCGTGCTTCAGTACCACGCCGCCGGCCGCCGCCACCACGAACATCGCCGTGGTCGAGACATTGAAAAGATCCAGTTTGTCACCCCCGGTGCCGCAGACATCGATGGTCGGCCCGGGCAGATCCAACAGACCGACGTGGGGATCCACCGCATGGACGAGGAAGGCCTCCACGAAGCCCGCGATCTCTGCCGCCGTCTCACCCTTGCGGGAAAGGGCCTCCAACAACCGGGCCTTCTTCTCATCCGCCACGCTCATATCCAGCAGCAGCTCCGCCGCCACCGCCACCTCCTGCGGGGAAAGCTCCTCCTTGTGTTCCAAATGGTGGATCAGCGCGTCCATGAACGGCCATTTTTCGCACAGATGCGGGTGAAAGAAAAGCCCAACACGCGCCGGGATGCACTCCTCATCCCGATGTCCAACAATTTCTGGATTGTCGGACCCATGTCTCCCCGTAGCATTCCCGGCGAACCTTAAGACCCCATGACCAATTCAGTGCCCTCAGGGAACCAAAAGCTCTATAATATCTTGCTGCTTTTCGATGTCCGGCCTCGGCGGACTCCTTTACGGCATCGACATCGGCATTATCGACGGAGCGCTTCCCTTCATCAAGAAGGGCCTGCAGATCAGCGAACAGCAGGCGTCGTTCATCGTGGCAGCCGTGCTCGCCGGATCGGCCATCGCCTCGATCGTTGCCGGAGCTCTTGCCGACTTCCTCGGCCGCAAGCTGATGATGATCATCTCCGCTTTGATGTTCATCGCCTCGGTGTTCGTCATCAAATCCGCTGATGCCTATTCGACCCTTCTCATCGGGCGGCTTGTGCAGGGCGCGTCAGGCGGTGTGATCGCCGTCGTGATTCCGCTTTATCTGGCGGAGTGTCTTCCTTCCGCAAAACGCGGACGCGGAACCGCCCTATTCCAGTTGCTCCTGACAGTCGGCATCCTCCTCGCTGGCGTGATCGGCGCGGGCTTCATCAATGAAGCGAAGAGCGCGATGGACGCAGCCAAGGCAGCCAAGGACACGGCCGCCGAACTGGCCGCCGCCAACCACGCCTGGCGCTCGATGTTCCTCATCGTTCTTGCTCCGGGCGCCCTTTATCTGATCGGCACCGGCCTCGTGGCCGAGTCTCCGCGCTGGCTGTTCCGCAAAGGTCGCACCGACGCTGCCAAGAACGCCCTGCTCAAGTCCCGCACCCCTTCCGAAGCGGACGTGGAACTCTCTGAAATGGCCGTTCACAACGATGGCGCCGCCAAGACGGCATCTGGAACCTCTCACCAAGGTTCGATTTTCCAGCGGAAATACGTGGTTCCGTTCATCATCGCCTGCATCATTCTTGGCTGCACCCAGGGAACGGGTATCAACTCGATCCTGCAATACCTCACCCTGATCCTGCAAAAGGGCGGCTTCACACTCACGGACGCCGCCATGTATGGCAACGCGGTCAAGGTCACCAACATCGTTGTGACCATCATCGCAATGATCCTGGTCGACAAGATGGGCCGCAAGTTCCTGCTCAAGCTCGGAACGGCAGGCATCGTCGTCTCCCTTGCGATGGGTGCCGCCGCATTCCTTTCCTTCGAGTCCAAGCGGGTCGACGTGCTGGACAAGGTGAAAGCTGAATTCCGTGACAATGCCATCTCCGTGCCTGTCACGGTCGACAAGCTCGGTCCCGCCGCCGCTGACGGAACCCCGATGGAACTCAACGTTCTTTTCGGTAAGGTCGCCATCGATCCGAAGACCGGCCAAGAGCATGAAGTGGCGGAAGATACCGCCTCGGCCTTCTCCAATGACAAGGAGCCCATTCTCAAGCTGGAAGGTGGCCAGGACAACGCAGGCAACACCCTGAAGCTGGTGATCAAGCGCGCCACCTACGGCCCCATCGCTCCGAAGGCCGCCGGCTACGCCATCCTCGGCTCGCTCATGCTCTTCATCGCGTCCTTCGCCGTCGGCCCGGGCGTTTGCGTCTGGCTCGCTCTTTCCGAGCTCATGCCAACCCGCATTCGCTCCGTGGGCATGGGCATCGCACTCGTGATCAACCAGGGCGTCTCGACCACGATCGCCGGTGCGTTCCTGCCCAGCGTCGGCTCGCACGGCTACGCCTCCTTCTTCATCTTCTGCGGAATCTCGACGGTCATCTACTTCATTACCGCCGCGTTCTTCATGCCTGAAACCAAGGGCAAGACCCTTGAGGAGATTGAAGAATACTTCGAAGGCAAGAAGAAGGCCTGATCCGGCCCCACTATTGCCTTTCTCCATTTTCGCGGGATGGTTCGCCATCCCGCGTTTTTTATGCTTGGAACCCGGTTTCTGTACAACTGGGTTATACACGAAATCCCGGATTCCGGCCTCGATTCCCAACCCGTCCCTCCTAGCGTGGAAGGTCAAAACGCACCATTTGCCATGAAAAAGCTACTGCTTCTCGCCGCCCTCGGGCTGGCACCTCTGGCCTCCTACGGCCAGCGCTCCACCATGACCGAGATCACCTCGGTGCCTATGTCCGAATCCGCCAAAGCCGGTTTGGAAGAGATCAACAAGCACCACCTCCTGCTTGGCCCCCAACCGAAAGAATACTTCGAGGGCAAGACCAAGACGGAGCTCACCAAGATCCGTGCCCAGGAAGAACTGGCCGTGCGCGATTCTTCCGTGAAGTTCTACGAGGAGAATCCGAAGGACCCGCTCCGCTGGGAAGCCGTGCTGCACCTCATCATGATCCAGCCGGACTTCGTGAAGGACATCAAACCCGGCTTCGAGGATGCCAAGGCCGCCGACTACAAGGACTACCTCGTCATCGATGAGGAAGCCAAGGCCGCGTGGGAAAAGAAGCTCGCCACCTATGAAGCAGCCCTTCGCGCCGCCGATGACGTGCCGTGGGAAGTCCAGGAGAAGCTCGCCTCGCTCGATCTCTCCAAGAAAATGTCCGCCGGGCGCAAGGATGGCAGCTTCACGGATGCCATGTTGCAGACCGCAGCAGAAGATTTCGCGAAGCGCTTCCCGAAGGGCAAGGCCTCCCTCGGCCTCTACATGCAGATCTTCCAGAAGAGCGGCAAGAAGGGCACTCCGGATGCGAAGGGGTTCTGGGAACCACTCGTGAAGAGCCCGAGCGAGGTCGTCCGCACCCGCGCCGAGGCGGAACTCCGTGTGGCCTCCGTGCAGAGCGAGCCGATGGAACTGAAGTTCACCGCCGTGGACGGCCGCGAGGTGGATGTGGCCAAGCTGCGCGGCAAGGTCGTGCTCGTCGACTTCTGGGCCACCTGGTGCGGCCCTTGCATCGCCGAGCTACCCAACGTGAAGAAGGCCTACGACACCTATCACGACAAGGGCTTCGAAGTCATCGGCATCTCCCTCGACAAGGCCGAGGACAAGCAGAAGCTGATCGACTTCACCAAGGCCAAGAACATGCCGTGGCCGCAGTACTTCGACGGCAAGTACTGGGAGAACGACATCGCCCGCAAGTATGCCATCTCCGGCATTCCCGCCATGTTCCTGCTGGACCAGAACGGCGTGGTCGTCACCACCAACGCCCGCGGCGAAAAGCTCGAGACCGAGATCAAGCGCCTGCTGAAACTCTGATCCACCGGATTTCAAAAACCCGACCCGCAAAAAGGCCCGGCTCACGCCGGGCCTTTTTCAATTTACGGGAAAATGGGAAGCTCGCGGATGAATCCGCGGAAGGTTACTTCTTATCTCCTTCTTTCTTCTCGTGCTTTCCGCCTTCCTTCTTCTCTTCCTTGATGGAGGCGAGTTCATCCTTGGAGAGAGCACCATCCTTGTTGGTGTCGTACTTCTCCAGCAGATGGTCGCGGCGCTTTTCCGGCATACCGGCCAGCTCTTCCTTGGAAAGTTCACCGTCCTTGTTGGTGTCGAACTTCTCAAGCAGGCCGGCGGCACCACCCTTGCCATGTTCCTTTTCCTTCTTCTCTTCACCTTCCGCACGGGCGGCCTGGCTTCCGAGAACGAGAGCGGCGGCGGCCGCGAGCAGAATCGATTGGTATTTCATGGTTTGCTGAAGGGGCGGGATATGAGCACCCCATGAAACATATAACCCCGCGCCGGAAGAAAGTCGCGCCGGATTGAAATTTCTTCCCCCCGGACGAGTGACGCGCGCGCCGGCGAGGTGGGGTGCGATTTACGGACAATTTACCGACGGAGGGTGCTCGGGCGGCTTTATGAAAGCAGCCACCGGCTCCGGCCTCCCGCCACTTTGCATGAAGCCCATTCTCGTTTTCCTCCTGGTCAGTCTGCCTGCCCTCTGCCTGTCGCAACCGGCTGAGGGTGGAGGTGCTCGCCTGATGGCCTCATTGCTCCGGGACGTGGAATCGCTTCGTGACGAGGTGCCACTTCCAGAAGAGCGCTTGAGACATCTGGCATACCTCATTTCCGATCTCAACCAATCGAATGCGGAAGCCCCCTCGGAAATCCTCCCGTTGGCCAGCCGCGCCATCGCCCTGGGCTCCCACCAAACCGGGGACGTGGCGCTTGAACTTCTCCGAACTGCCATCGCCCGTGCACCGGAGGAGCGAAAGGCCCAGATCACCCGCGCCACCACTGAAACAACCTCCGCCAGCAGAGAAGTCGCCACCCGCATCCTCAATGCCAAGAGATTCCCTGATTTGAGTCAGATCGAAGTCGAAATCGATCGCCTGAAAAATCCTCTGCGCGTTGTCAGAGTCAACCAAGGTGCGGCTTGGCGGGATGTGGACGACCTGCAGTGGTTCACCGAAATCTGGAAGAGATACCTGAGCGACCGTCAGGCAGGACGTCTCCCCAATGCGATAAGTTCACTCACCTTGCTGACCAGGATACCGGAACGAATCCCCGATTGCATCGGACAGGAAAGGGCCATGCGTGAGATCGCAGCCGCGCGCCTCGCCTGCGGCGAACTAGCGGACCCGGAGCTGCTCGAACGGATCTCCGGCATCATGGAACGGGCCATGGCTGCCACACATCCGCAGGAGATCGCTCCTCTGCTCGCCGAGGCCACCCGGCTTCCGGCCTCCATCTATCCACAACCCTTGTACCGCCTCCATCCTCCGCGTGAGTCATTGATCTCCGTGCTCGAAAACATCCGGGAGGCCTTGACCCTGATGGAACAAGGAGAACCCCGGAGCACCATCGAACACATGGTCTCCCAGACCGGCCTCCCCTACGGCGAGCCGCTCTTCGGAGAAATCAACATTCCCCGCACGAAACTCCGGCGCTGGTTCAACTCGTTCGCCACGCCCCGGCAGGCCCCAGCAGACCTCAATCACTAGACTTTCCAAGCCCGTGAAAACTTCCGCGCGCCCCTTCCTCACCAGCCTTGTCCTCGCTCTTTGCCCGGTCCTCTCATCCGCCCAAACACAGCCTCCCTTACAGGTTCCTCCCCCAGTCCCGATCGCTCCCGCCCCACCGGAACCACCCGTCACCGCCACGGGGGCAGTTCCAGTTCCCGAAGGCGATTTTCTCACCCTCCGCAACCAGCTGGTCGAATCCCTGCGTCATGACATCGAAGCCCGGCCGCAGGACCGCGAGGGACTTTCCATCCGCTCCGATCTGGCGAAGATGATCGTCGGGGTGCTGGAAATGCCTCCACCCGAAAGCGATCTGCCCGACAACCACATCGAGCAATGGAAATCCCCGGTGATTACCCACGGATCAAAACAAAGCGCGGATCTCGCCATCGCCTTGATCCGGATGCGGGCACAACACGCGGTTGCCCGCCAGAATCGAAAAGACGCCCAACTCGACGAAGCCGGAAAACGTATCGCCAGGGAAGCATTCAAGGCCAAGACCGCGAAGGAGCTCCAGCGCTTCCTCGACGAATTGCCGGGAGCCCAACCGCTTATTCCCTCCCCCGCCTTCAGCCCGTCTCCGAAGCCTCCCAACAAATTCCTCACACTTCAGAAATTCATCACCATCTGGCAGAGCCAACTGGCGCAGCGGGAAGCAAAAGACTACGGAGCCGCACTCGGCACCTTGGAGGAGATCCCTAAGAATTCCTATTCTCCATGGTTCTCCAGCGAAGAGATCCGCACCCAGGTTCAGGTTGCCATCACTGCCACACGGAAAGCTGCGGGAATCCCGACTGAGGAAGAACTCCAGACGTGGGCCACGCGTGCGGCTGGACAAGCTCTCGCCGCCACCCGCCCCGAACAAATTGATCCACTCCTGAAGGAGGCTTATCGTTTGAAGCGCCTACCTAAAACTTCAAACAGCGAATCCCGAACACTCTCGCTGGTGACGTCCTTCGTGGAGGGTCTGCAGGACCTCCACCTCGCTGTAGAGGAGAATAACACGCAGGTCATCCAGCGTCTCGTTTCCAACCTTTCATCCGCCGATGGCGGATTCGCCGCGCTGAATCTGCCACGCACGAAGATTCTCGACCGGCTCCACCAGATCCAGAACCGGCCGCCGGAAAAGAGCCGGCCCACCGGTGAGGGTGGGCCGCTCGGAGAAACAGGAGATGATCGACGCGATTACTTCGCAGCCGCGACCACCGATGCGGTGGTGATGCCCAGCTCCTTGAAGACGGTGTTGCCCGGAGCGCTGATGCCGAAGCGGTCGATGCCGACCACCTTGCCTTCGGTGCCCACATACTTCCACCACAGACCGGAGACGCCGGCTTCGATGGCGACTCGCTTGGTCACGGCCTTCGGCAGGACGCTCTCGCGATACTCCGCGCTCTGGCGGTCGAAACGTTCGAAGCAGGGCAGCGAGACGACGCGGACGCCGTCGCCCAGCTCGGCCGCAGCGGCGATCGCATACTGGAGCTCGGAACCGGTACCGAGAAGGATGGTGGTCAGGGTGCCGGTCTCCTTCTTCGCGATGTAGCCACCGCGGATCACGCCATCACGGCGCTCGTCCACGGACAGCTCGTTCATGAGCGGGATGGCCTGGCGGGTCAGGATCAAGGCGGTCGGGCCATCCGTGCGGTTCATCGCGGCGATGAAGGCACCGGCGGTTTCCTCGGCATCACCCGGGCGGATGACATCGAGGCCCGGGATCACACGCAGACCGCTCACGGTCTCCACCGGCTGGTGGGTCGGGCCGTCCTCTCCAACACCGACGGAGTCGTGGGTGAAGATGTAGGTGACCGGAAGCTTCGAGAGAGCCGCGAGGCGGATCGACGGGCGCAGGTAATCGGCGAAGACCAGGAAGGTCGCGCCACTGGAACGGAAGATGCCGTCGTAGGCGATGCCGTTGCAGATCGCGCCCATGGCGTGCTCGCGGATACCGAACCAGATGTTGCGGCCGAGCGGGTTGGTGGCGGAGAAGTCGCCGCCGTCCTTGATGTAGTTCTTGGTGGAGCCGTAGAGGTCGGCACTGCCGGTGATGAAGTTCGGCACGGCCTTGGCCACGGCATTGATCACGTTGGCACCGGCGGAACGGGTTGCGTCCTTGTAGTCAGCCGGGAAGGCCGGGATCTGGGCGGAGAGATCGGACGGCACGGCGTGGGACACGCTCTCGGTCAGCTCGGCGGCGAGTGCCGGGTTCGCGGCGGCCCAGGCCTCATAGGTGGCTTCCCAGGCAGCGTAGGCCTTCTTGGACTCTTCCTTCTTGGCGGCGAAGAACGCGCGGACTTCCTCGGAGACGAAGAAGTGCTCGTCCGCCGGGAGGCCGAGGCCCTTGCGGGCTTCATCGATGAACTTGGCGCCACCTTCACCGTGGGCCTTGGCGGTGCCGGCCACTTCCGGGATACCCTTGCCGATGATGGTCTTGGCGATGATCACCTTCGGGCGACCGTTGTGATCGGCCTTGGCCTTGGAGAACGCAGCGGAAAGAGCTTCCAAATCGTGGCCATTCACGGTCACGGCGTCCCAGCCCTGGGACTTGAAGTACTGCTCGGCATCCTCGCCCTGGGTCACATCCGCCATTGCGTCGAGGGTGACGTCGTTGGAGTCATAGATGAGCACAAGGTTGTCGAGACCCACGTGGCCGGCGAAGGCGATCGCCTCCTTGGCGACACCTTCCTGGAGGCAGCCGTCACCATGCAGGGCGAAGACGTGCTGATCGAAGATGACGTGGTCGGCGGTGTTGAACTTGGCGGCGGCGCGCTTGCCGGAGAGGGCGAAGCCCACGGCATTCGCGATGCCTTGGCCGAGCGGACCGGTGGTGGCTTCCACGCCCACGGTCTCGAAGGACTCCGGATGACCCGGGGTGCGGGAGTGAAGCTGGCGGAAGTTCTTCAGCTCGGCCATCGGGAGATCGTAGCCGGAGATGTTCAGCCAGGAGTAGAGGAACATCGAGCCGTGGCCGGCGGAGAGGATGAAACGGTCGCGGTTCAGCCACTTCGGCGCGTCTGGATTGTAGCGCAGCGTCTCCGAATACAGCACCGCACCGATCTCGGCGCAGCCGAGCGGGAGACCGAGGTGGCCGGAGGAGCAGGCGTGGACGGCATCCATGGCGAGGCCACGGGCTTGGTTGGCAGCTGCGGAGAGCAGGGTCGTGTTCATGCGGGATGAGGGAGTAGGAAGGGCGGACACCGTAGGGACCGGCAACCGGATGACAAGCGGCTTTGGAATGCCTTGTATGAATTGCCTACAACGATTGAGTGCAAAAATTGTGACGATTGCTTCATTTTCCTCTTGAACGCCTGACCGACCTAGTGCTTCTTTCCGCCCGCGCCGCGACCAACGACCCGTTCGTCTATCGGTTAGGACTCTAGATTTTCATTCTAGCAAGAAGGGTTCGACTCCCTTACGGGTCGCCATATCGGCACAGAAAAGCCACCGGATTCCGGTGGCTTTCTTGTTTTCCAGCGCCGCCTCCATTGGCCCTCCATCTATCAGTTCGGGCGGTTGGCTTCCTTCACAGGCAGGAAAGATTCGATTCCCTGCCGGAACACCATCCCGAGCACAAAGGGGGCTTGTTGAAGGATTGGGACACCGCCCCAAGTATTGGCGGCAACAATGCATTTCTCCAGCCGTGTTTTTCTCACCTTGCTCGTGGCGGCCCCGTTGGCTGCCGCCGAGCCACCTCAAAAGATCTTTGCCACCAACTGCTCCGCTTGCCACGCAGTCGATCACCCGCTGGTCGGACCCTCCCTGATCGAAATCGCCGGCATCTACGGGAAGGATCAAAAGGGCTTCCTCGCCTGGTGCATGCAGCCCGGCCACAAGCGCCCGGATGCCATCGAGATGCCATCGATGGCTCATGTCGGCACGCCCGCGCTCACGGAACTCCATGCCTGGATCCTGAAAACCACCGCAGGCAAGAAAGAGAAAATGGCTTCAAAGGAATTCGTCGAGCCGCCCGCCAAGGACGGTCCGCAGATCCAGCGCATGTTCCTTCCGGATTGCTCGCCCGCAGCGATCGCAGTGGCGCTGCCGGGGAAGGTTTCCTATTGCTTTGACGCAGGGGAATGCCGCCTCCGCTACGCATGGACCGGAGGCTTCATCGATGGCACACCCTACTGGAAAGGCAACGGCTCCTCCCAGGCGACCCTCACGGGTGAAGTGGTTTATCGCGAGACCGCCGCAACCCTCCGGACCGGAAAGCCCCCGTCGGCGGCTCCCCCGAAGTTTCTCGGCTACAGCGTGAAGGATGGCATCCCGACCTTCCGCTACGTGCGCGAGGGCGTGCGCTACACCGAAACCATCCACGTGCTGCCCGATGGCCACGGCATCGAACGCCAGTTCACCACCGATGCGTCCGTACCGCTGGCGATCACCCCACCGGACCAGGGCACCCTCCAAGCCAGCACCGGCGGATCGACCGTGCCTGCCGAACAAGCGAAATCCTTCACCCTGACCAGCCGCTGGAAATGAGAACCTCCACCCGCATCTCTCTCATCCTGCTCGCCACCGCAGCCGCGGCCTTGGCCGCACCGTCCTTCAAGATCGAATCCATGCCGCTGCCAGAGGGGGTGGACCCTCAGATCGGCGGGGTCGATATGCTGCCGGATGGCCGGATCGCCACCGTATTCCACCGCGGCGAGGCATTGATCTTCGATCCGACACAGAAAACCTGGAGCCGCTTCGCGGAAGGCTTGCACGAGCCTCTCGGCGTGCTCGTGGAATCCGCCTCTTCATGGCTGGTCATGCAGCGCGCCGAGCTGACCCGTCTCCGTGATACCGATGGCGATGGAAAAGCGGACGATTACGAAACCGTCTTCGATGGCTTTGGCATGACGGGGAACTACCACGAGTTCGCCTTCGGCCCGGTCAAGGCAAAGGACGGCTCGCTCTACATCGCCCTGAACCTGGCATCAAACGGCGCGGGCACGGCTCCTGAGATCCGGGACCGGTGGTCGGACATTGGCGAGCTGAACCGCCAGCAGATGATCCACTCCCCCGATTGGAAGAAACTGTCGCCAGCGGCAGGGCGCATGTATTCCCGCGTCGCCTGGCGCGGCTGGGTGCTGCGTCTCAGCCCGGACGGCAGACAGATGGAGCCCTTCGCCTGCGGTTTCCGTTCTCCCGATGGCATCGGCTTCGATGCGGACGGCAATCTGCTCGTGACGGACAACCAGGGCGACTGGCGCGGCACCTCGCCTCTCTACGTCGTGAAAAAAGGAGGCTTCTATGGCCAACCCGCCTCCTTGGTGTGGCGGGAGGATTGGAAGGACGGCGATCCACTGAAACTTCCGGTCGCCAAGCTGGAAAGCCTGCGCACGCTGGAGTCCGCCCGCTTTCCCCAAGGGGATCTGGCGAACTCCCCTACCCAACCGGTCGTCATTCCATCCTCGTGGGGCCCCTACGCCGGGAGCGTCCTGATCGGGGAGATGAACCAAAAGCGCATGGTCCGCTATCTGCCAGACGATGTCGGCGGCTTCCGCCAAGGTGCGCTGGTCCCGATGTTCGATGGAACCACCCTCGGCAACGGCAGCCATCGCCTCGCCTTCGCTCCGGATGGCGCGCTCTGGGTCGGGAAAACCCACCTCTCGTGGGCAGGCGGCCGCGGCTTGGTGAAGATCGTCCCGCAGGACATCGGTTCGGCCTTCACCGTGATGTCTTGCAAACAGGGAAAAGCCGCCCAAGACCAGACCCTCACCCTGCACTTCAGCCAGCCTCTGGAAAACACCCCGCCTGCAATCGCGATCCAGCGCTACGGCTACGCCTATCACGAGGACTACGGTTCGCCGAAAACCAATCCCGCCACGGTCGATCCGGAAAGCATCTCGGTCTCCAAAGACGGCCGGGATCTGACGGTCCAGTTGAAGCTGGCCACCGGACAGATCCATGCACTGGATCTGTCCAAACTCAAATCCCGCGACGGGCAGGCACTGGAGGGGAAGAAGGTCTACTACCAGGCAGCGAAAACCCTGTGAGGGACTCCGGGTTCTCCGCTGGTTGATTCCCAGCAGCGGAGGACCCACAAATTCCCCTCCCCCTTGCGTTTTCCTCTTGCTCAGGCGCGCGGATCGGTCTTTCTTCCGCGCTCCGCGACAAACGACCCGTTCGTCTATCGGTTAGGACTCTAGATTTTCATTCTAGCAAGAAGGGTTCGACTCCCTTACGGGTCGCCATCTCGGCACAAGAAAAAGCCACCGGACTCCGGTGGCTTTCTTGTTTCAAAGGCGAGGTTGAATCGACATTCATCCCCCCCTCTCTCGGCCGACGTTTCCAATGGGCATCCATGATGCCCCAACGGGGCGGAATGAGAGAGCCCGGCAACGCCCCGGGTAGGATGAGCCCTTGTTACAAGCCCTTGGGGCGGGATGACGAGGGAATGCGGCTTCTCGCCCTGACGCTCCGGAAGATTCGACTTGTTTGCGCCCACGGATCGGGCAGCGATGAGAGTGGATGCGCCGCGGTACAGTCATGATCCTGCTTCTGTGCGCCTCATGCGATCGTCCTGAAGATCCGAAATCCGCGGACCGGGAGGGCACGCTCCGTTCCCATCGGAACGCGGACGGTTCGCCGGAAGCCCCGACGAAGCAACGAGTGGATTCCCCCCCTCCGCAGGGAACTCCGCGGCTACGGAAGGAGCTGATGAAGCTCGAAACCCTGGAAGATGACCAGGAATTCGGGAACGCTTTGAAAGCCTTGGCCGAGGGATCGACACCGGAAGACCGCAAGGCCCTGGAGGCCTATCTCTCACGGGTGGAGAATAGCAGTCGCTACAACGAGGGCTACACGAAAGTGGCCGAGTGGTATTTGGAGGACAACGATCTCGTCACCGCCAGCCTGTGGGGCAAACGGATCACCGGAGTGAAGGGGCCCCAGATCGTCTTGCGCCTCTGGAGCCTTTACGAGCAGGCGGATGCCGCCACACGGGCCAAGATCGATGCGTTGCCGGATCCAAGCCGGAACCAATGGCTTGGGAAATCCGGGCTTCGCAGCAACAAGGGGCAGCCCATGGAATACGAGCCGCCCGAACTGCCCTCGTCGGTTGGAGCCCCGTCCGATGGAAGAGCGAGTCTTTTCCCGACGGCACCCCGGACCATCAAGCGCCAGTAGGGTCAAGGCGGAGTCTGAAACCGTCATTCGCGCGGTTTGAGAGCCACTTTGAGCGGGCGATTGCAGTTGGACCGAGGCGTTCCGGCTGACTAGCAGAGCAGACCCACGGCAGCCAGCACGCTCATTTTATGAGCGTTACAGCCAACATTACAATCCCGTCATTATTGAGAACGGATCATTCTTGCGCGGAATTCGATATTGAGACGCATTCTCATTTCGACGCTTGCGAGCGTCGTCCGCACACATGAAATCGAAGAACGCCCTGCTCAAACCAGCCCTCTCCGCGCGTGAGATGGTGGTCCTGACCGCCCTGATGGCGGCCGGTCACTCTGCCGCTGCCGATGCTCCCGCCGCCAAGCCTAAGGAGGATCCCAAGAAGAAGAAGGACGCCGAGGAGACCCAATCCCTCGGTGACATGCTGGTGGAAGCCGTCCGCCAATCTCTCTACCGCCCGGAGAACGTCACCTCCCAGAAATACACCGTCCCCCTCCGCGATGTGCCGCAGACGGTGACCGTGGTGCCGAAGGAAGTGATCCAGGAGCAGGGTGCGACCACCCTCACCGAAGTGCTGCGCAACGTGCCGGGCATCTCCATCCAGGCCGGTGAAGGCGGCGGCGCCAGCAGCACCGCGGGCGACATGTTCAACATGCGCGGCTTCAACGCCAGCAACAGCATCTTCGTCGATGGTGTCCGCGATGACGGTCTCGTCTCCCGCGATACCTTCAACCTTGAGGCCGTGGAAGCCTTCCTCGGGCCGACCGGTTCGGACGTCGGCCGTGGCACCGCCTCCGGCTACATCAACATGGCGACCAAGTCGCCGAAGACCGACAATATCTACGCCGGCTCCTTCTCTGTCGCCAGCGGCGACCGCCAGCGCACCACCCTGGATATGAACCAGAACATCGGCACCGCCCTCGGCATGGGCTCCGATGACTGGCTCAGCCACGCGGCTTTCCGATTGAACGGCCTCTACCAGAGCGGCGGCGTCGCCGGTCGTGACATCGTGGAGCGTAATACCTACTCAATCGCTCCCTCCCTCGCGTTCGGCCTCGGCACGGACACCCGCCTCATCCTCGAGGCCCAGTACCTCAAGCAGGACAATATCCCGGACTACGGCCTCCCGGCGCGCAACGGCTATGCGCTCCCGACCGTCGACTCCGAATGGTACTACGGCAGCGTCTATGACTTCGATGACGTCACCCAGAAGAGCTTCACCGCCCGCCTGGAGCATGACTTCAACGAAAACCTGCAATTCCGCACCCAGATCCGCTACAGCGAGAACGAACGCTTCGCCGCGATCACCAGCCCGGCCTACAACGTGGCCAACAACTGGATCACCCGCAGCCGCCAAGGCAGCGAGCGCGACAACAGCATCTTCTCCAGCCAAACCAGCGTCACCGCGAAGTTCCACACCGGCCCGTTGGAGCATGCTCTCGTCGGCGGCCTGGAATACACCTATGACTCCCAGGACGCTCCCGGCCTGACCGGCCTCGGCACCGGCCCGACCGTTCCTTATCCGTTCGTCCCAAATCCTTACTTCCCGGTCACCGGTGCCGCCCTCGCCTACACCGGCTACGGCAGCTGGGGCTCCACGGATACGCTCGGCCTCTTCGCATTCGACACTATCAAGTGGGGTGAACACTGGCAGCTCAGCGGCGGTATCCGCACGGATACCTACGAGACCCGCTATCTCTCCACCAGCGCCACCACCAACACCTATGCCACGGCGGATGACACCCTGTTCAGCGGCAAGATCGCGCTGACCTACAAGCCGGTGAAGGAAGGCAGCATCTACATCGGCTACGGCACGACGCAGACGCCTCCCGGAACCGCGAACTTCACCCTGAGCACCTCGGCCACCAACCAGAACAACCCGAACCTCGACCCGCAGGAGTCCGAGAACATCGAGTTGGGCGTGAAGTGGGACTTCTTCAAGTCCGCCCTCACCACCACCGCCGCGGTCTTCCACACCACGAACACCAACGTCATCTACCAGAGCGATCCGGGTCCGCCGATCGTCTACTCCGTGGACGGTGGTCAGGAAATCAATGGTGCGACCTTCGGCGTGGCCGGCAAGATCACCGACAACTGGAACGTCCTCACCAACGTGGCGTTTCTGGATGCCAAGCTCGACCAGCCCGGCAATGCCAACGACGGCAAGGATCTGACCCTCACCCCGGAGTTCTCCGGCAGCGTCTGGACCACCTACAAGCTGCCTTACAACTTCACGGTTGGCACCGGCCTGCGTTACCAGGAGTCCGTCTTCATCAACGCCGCCAACACCATCAAGGTGCCGAGCTACGCGGTGGTCGATGCGATGGTCCAGTATGACGTGAACGACAACGTCAAGCTGCGCCTGAACATCTACAACCTGCTCGACCGCGAATACCGCGCGAGCGTGAACAACAACGGCCAGCGCTACAATCCGGGCGCTCCGTTGTCCGCCATGTTCTCCACGGAGTTCAAATTCTGATCCGGTCCGCCGGACTTCATTTCTGATATCGGTTGCTTATCGGCCGCGCCTCTCCCCCACCCCTGGGAGAGGCGCGGTCATGGGCATGAAACGTACATTCCCTGAAAAAAGGCTTGCCGCGATATTGAGACTCATTCTCATTTCCAGCCGCTCCATGGCACCGCTATGGAGCAACAGCCCGTTTGGCAACCGACACCATGAAACCGAAGTCCAACTTCCGCCCCGCGCCAACCACGCGGGAGATGCTGGCGCTCAGCGCCTTTCTAGCCACCGGCACCGCCTTTGCTGCGGACGCTCCGGCCCAGACCCAGCCCAAGAAAGACGACAAGAAGCAGGAAGGCGAAACCCAGCAATCACTGGGAGACATGGTCGTCGAGGCGGTCCGCCAATCGCTCTACAAGCCGGAAAAGCTTCAGACCACCAAGTACACGGTGCCGCTCCGCGATGTGCCGCAGACCGTGACGGTGGTGCCGAAGGAAGTGATGAAGGAGCAGGGCTCCACCTCGCTGCGCGACGTGCTCAAAAACGTCCCTGGCATCACCATGCAGGCTGGCGAAGGCGGCGTGCCGAACGGTGACAACCTTTCCATCCGCGGCTTCAATGCCCGCACCGACCTTTTCGTGGACGGCGTCCGCGACTTCGGCGGCTACAGCCGCGATCCCTTCAACCTCGAGTCCGTCGAGGTCTCCAAAGGTCCATCCTCTTCGAACTCCGGTCGCGGTTCCACCGGTGGTTCAGTAAACCTCGCCAGCAAGGTCCCGAACCTCGATAAAAACGCCTACGAGTTCATGCTTGGCGGTGGCACGGACAACTACGGCCGCGCGACCTTCGATGTGAACCAGGCGATTCCCGAGATCCAGGGAGCCGCATTCCGCGTCAACGGCATGTATCACACCCAGGACACTCCGGGCCGTGACTACGCCGACCAGGAGCGCTGGGGCATCGCCCCCTCGATCGCATTCGGGCTGAATACGGACACCCGTTTCACCCTGAGCTATTTCCATCTCCAGCAGGACAACACGCCGGACTACGGCCTTCCGTGGGTGCCCCGCACCGGGAACAACACCGGCCTCCCTCCGGGCATCCCGCCGTTCGATTTCGACAACTGGTACGGCCTGCTGACCCGTGACTATGAGAAAATCTCCACCGACATGGTGACCGCGGTCTTCGAGCACGACTTCAACGACAAGCTGAAGCTGCGCAACACCACCCGCTTCGGCAGCACGGATCGCGATTCGATCATCACGCCGCCACGTTTTGACAACACCCCGCCCTACCCGTCCTCAAACATCCGTCGCACGGACTGGAAGAGCCGCGACCAGGTGGACACCATCCTCACGGACGTCATCGAGCTGCGCTATGACTTCGAAACCGGCCAGCTCAAACACGAGCTCGTCGGCGGTCTCGAAGCGACCCGGGAAACCTCCAAGAACTACACCCGCATCGATCTGAACGGCGGAGGTCCGGAAACCGATCCTTACTTCCCGAATCCATACGGTCCGGGCTATGTCCCGGCCATCGTCCGCGATGGTGGTGGCACGGACGTAACCTCCGACACCCTTGCCATCTACGCCTTCGATACCATCAAGTGGGGCGAGCACTGGATCTTGTCCGGCGGCGGGCGCTGGGAGAGCTTCAACACCGACTATCTCTCCTCCACTGCGGCGCACGTCTACACGCCGCTCGGCCGCGATGACGAGATGTTCAGCTGGCGCGCGGCTCTGACCTACAAGCCAACCGAAAACGGTAGCATCTACTTCGGCTACGGCACCTCGTTCAATCCGTCTGCGGAAGGTCTCACGCTGGCCAACACCGCCACGGCGACCAACAGCATCAACACCGATCCGGAAAAGAGCAACACGATGGAGCTCGGCACCAAGTGGGACCTCTTCGACAAGAAGCTGGCTCTCACCGCCGCCATCTTCCGCACGGACAAGACCAACGCACGCACCGAAGATCCGGCCGATGCGAATGACGTGATCGTGCTGGACGGCGAACAGCGCGTGCAGGGCTTCGAGATCGGCTTCACCGGCGAGGTGATGGAAGGCTGGCACCTCATCGGCGGCTACACCTATCTCGATAGCGAAGTGACGAAGTCCAAGAACCCCTTGGAAGTCGGCAACCAGCTCATGAACACGCCGAACAATTCCTTCAGCATCTGGTCCTCGCACGACCTGCCGAAGGGCATTTCGATCGGCTATGGCGTGCAGTACGTGGACGACCGCTACAACAACAACAACCGCTCCACCCGCCAGCTCGCTCCTGACTACGTCACCTTTGATGCGATGATCTCCTACAAGCTGAACGACCATGTGACGTTCCGCCTGAACGGTTATAACCTCGCGGACGAAGACTACATCGATCGCCCCGGTGGCGGCCACTTCATCCCGGGCAACGGTCGCTCGTTCGTCTTCAGCACGAACCTGACATTCTAAAACCGCGTCCTTTTACCTGACCGGTTGCTCTGACACGGCTCCGCCTCTTCGACGAGGGGCGGAGCCTTTCGGGTGCCGGGACCTTGTTTCGCGCCTCATCCGCAGCCATCTCCCCACATGATCCTCTGCATCCCAGACGTCCTCACTCCCGATCAGGTATCCGAAGCACGAGCCCTGCTCGATGCCGCCGAGTGGACGGATGGCAAGACCACCGCCGGCTACCAGGCCAGTCAGGTGAAGGACAACATGCAGCTCCCACCGAACCATCCGGTGGCACGCCAGATCGGGGAATGGATTCTCAAGGCACTGTCCACCAACCCGCTCTTCATGTCGGCGGCGCTGCCGCTGCATTTCCTGCCGCCGATGTTCAACCGCTACTCCGGCGGCCAGCAGTTCGGCACCCACGTGGATGGAGCGATCCGCCAGATCCCCGGCACCGGCCACCGCCTCCGCACGGACCTTTCCTGCACGCTGTTCTTCGCCGGACCGGAGGAATATGACGGCGGCGAGCTCATCATCGAGGACACCTACGGCAGCAAAAGCGTGAAGCTTCCCGCCGGGCACATGGTGCTCTACCCCTCCACCAGCCTGCACCAGGTCACGCCGGTGACGCGTGGCTCGCGGCTGTGCTCCTTCTTCTGGCTCCAGAGCCTGATCCGTGACGATCAGCGGCGATCGATGCTCTTCGACATGGATGTCGCCATCCAGCGCCTCGCCGCCGATGTCCCCGGACACCCCTCCGGAGTCGCCCTGACCGGCGTCTATCACAACCTGCTCCGCCAGTGGGCGGAAATGTGAGGAATAGACGTCCCGCAGGAAACCAGATCCCATTACTAGGGTTATAGTAAACAGTCGGGCCCACCGGAACCGCCCTGCCGGCGCCCGCCATTTGGAAATCAACATCACCTCCCATGGTTCATCCCACCCTCCGCCGCTGCTTGTTCTGGGCTCACCTTGCCACCGGCGTCGTCGCCGGCCTGGTCATTCTCATTCTCGCCGTCACCGGTATCCTGATGTCCTTCGAGACACAGATCATCGGCCGTGCCGAATCGAAGATCGTCACCGCAAAAGCTCCCCGCTACCGGCACTCCTGCGGGTCCTGAAGAACTGGTCGAAGCTTACAAGGCATCCGGCGTCTCGGGTCGTCCCACCACTCTGGTGCTGTCTTCCGATCCTGGAAGATCCGGCTATTTTCCAAGCAGGCCGTGAAGGACGCCAGTTGTTCCATCCCGTAACCAAGGAGTCGCTCGGCAAGGGCGCGGAAGGAACACGCCGCTTCTTCCAGATCGCCGTCTCGATCCACCGTTGGCTGACGTGGCCCGCCCAGCGTGGCGAGGGCCAAGGACAGGGCTCTGGCCGCGAAGGCATGGCCCAGCGCAGCGAAGGCCAGGATCAGGGTCCGCAGGCCCAGGGTGCAGGTCGCGGCGAGGGTGGCGAAGGCCGCCCCGGTGGTCAGGGCGAAGGCCCGGGCCAGGGAGAAGGCCGTAATCAACCTCTTACCTGGCGCAATGTCGGCGGGCAGATCACCATGGCCTCTACGCTGGTCTTCGGCTTCCTGTTGGTCAGCGGTTTGGTTCTCTGGATTCCCCGCAAGTTTTCGAAAAAGGCCTTCAAGGCGGTCACCCTGCCGCAAACCAGACTCAAGGGGCGTGCCCGTGATTGGAACTGGCATAACCTCGCCGGTTTCTGGGCCGCGCCGTTGCTCCTGTTGGTGATCCTCACCGGCACAATCATGGGCTACCCATGGGCGAATCGACTGATGTTCAAGGCCGTGGGCGAAGAGCCGCCGGTACGCCAAGGCCCCGGCGGCGGCGAAGGTGGCGGCGGAGCCCGCGAAGGCGCAGGCCAAGGCGAAGGCCGTCAGCAATCAGAAGGCGGTGAACGTCGTCGCTTCCGCAGTGAAGGTGGTGAACAAGCCCAGGGCGAAGGTGGTGAGCGCCGCGAACGTAGCCCACGCCCGGAAGGTGCCCAGACCGCCGGTGGCGACAACGCGGGAGCCGAAGGCGGTGAACGCCGCCGTCCCCGTGGCGAGGGTGGCGAACAAGCCCAGAGCGAAGGTGGAGAGCGTCGCGAACGCGGTCCACGTCCCGAAGGTGCTCAGACCGCCGGTGGCGACAACGTGGGAGCCGAAGGTGGTGAACGCCGCCGTCCTCGTGGCGAGGGTGGCGAACAAGCCCAGGGTGAAGGTGGTGAGCGCCGGCGCTTCCGTGGAGGCGAAGGCGGCGAAGGTGCAGGCATGGCCATGGGTGGCGAGCGTCGCGGAGGACGCGGCGGCCAACAGGAAACGCGCCCCATCGTCGCAACCGGCCTCAATCAAGCTCTCGTCGCCGCCAAGCAGGACCAGCCCGCGTGGGAAACCATCACCCTCGATCTCCCAGGAGATACCACCAAGCCCATCACCGCCACCGTGACGGATGCCGGTCGTGGCCGTCCCGACCGCCGCGTGAAACTCACGATTGATCGCGAAACGATGGCGGTAACCGCCCGCGAGAACAGCTTCGACAAGCTCACCACCGGCGGAAAGATGCGCCAGTTCGTGCGCTGGCTGCACACCGGTGAAGCTGGCGGCCCCTTCGGCCAGTTCCTCGCCGCGCTGGGTTGCCTTTCCGCCGTCGTGCTGGTCTACACCGGCTTCGCCCTCGCATGGCGTCGTCTGGCAGGCATGATCAGGAACAAGCGCACCAAGAAAGCGGAGCCTGCCGCCTGAAGATCACCGGGAGTGGCTCCTTTCGAGGAGCCATGGCAAGGGAGAGCGAAGGCCTCGCATGTGAAGCCTTCGTTTTCCTTCCGACTCCAATTCCGCGCGAGCGAAGCGGAGTCGGCGGCCAATCATGGCTCCCCGAAAGGAGCCACTGCCTGAAGTTTCACAGATACTCCTTCAGCCACGCGTCCACCTCATCGACAAGACGCGGATAGCTCGTCTCATCAAAGACGTGGCCCGCACCCTCGATTTCAACGAGGTGCTTGTCGCAACGGGCGGCGGCGTAGGCATCCTCACTGTCCAGCACCGGGATGATGTCATCCTGGGTGCCATGAATCAGCAACCAAGGCACCTCGATTTCCGCGGCCACATCGAGCGTATCGCCGATGGTCTGGAGATCCTCCACGAAGACCTTGGTAAGCGGGAAATCCGGTTCCTCCCACATCACGCCTTCGCCGGGCACGATGTCATCGAACTCCCGCTCGACGAAATTCGCAGTGTAGACCATGCCGGAAAGCGTGACCAAGGCCCGGATGCGTGCATCCGCGGCGGTGGTGATCACTCCCACCGCACCGCCCATGCTGTGCCCGCAGTACGCGATGCGGAGGCCTTCCGGCAGCGCCTGGAGGAGATCCGTGAGATCCTCGGTTTCCTTGGTGATGGTGACATCCTCGAAGCGACCTTCGGAACCACCGCTGCCGGTGTAGGAAAGGCGCAGACATGGCCAACCGCGTTTCGCCAGGCCCTCGGCGAGAGCCACGAGCAGCGGTCGGTCTTTGTTACCAGTCAGGCCGTGCCCGAGCACGACGAGGACATCCTCGCGCGGCGCGGAGTGAAATGACGTGTCGATACGTTCGCCGAGGCGGTTTCGGAATTCTGGGAGGTTCATGGGAATCAGGCGGAGCGGCCGGGAAAGGTGATTTCAGCGATGCCGGACTTGTCGAGTTCGCCGAGACCGAGATCGATCAAACGACGATACTGTGCCTCCGTGGCGCGGGAAAGCGGAACTGACACGCCCACTTCGGCTGCGAGTGCATTCGCGATGCCACTGTCCTTCGCGGCATGGCTGGCGGAGAAGAAACAATCGTGTTCCCGGGCGATCATGTCGTCGCCATCGGTCTCCAGCACGCGCGAGTTCGCGCCCGTCTGCGAAAACACCTCCTTGAGCATCTGGAGATCGAGACCGAGAGCGGCACCAAGACCAAGACCTTCGGCAAGACCCGCGGTGTTGATGTTCATCACCATGTTCACCAGCGCTTTCACCTTCGCCGCCTGACCGACTCCGCCGACGTGGCGCAGCGAGCTGGAGAGATCCTTCAGGATGGGTTCCACCCGGCTGAAGGTTTCCGCATCGCCACCCACCATCAGGTACAGGGTGCCATTGCGGGCCTGGGTGATACTGGAGGCCATGCAGGCTTCAAGAGCGGAAGCGCCCGCCGCCTCACAGGCATTCGAGATTTCTTCATGCACCGCCGGGCTGACGGTCGCGCAGTTCACGAAAATTTTCCCGGTGGCATTGGTCAGCAGGGAATCGCCCTCCGTGCGGAAGATCCCGCGCATCGCCGCATCATCCGTCACGACCGTGATCACCAGATCGGCGGAGGCTGCCGTCTCTGCCAGTGTCCGGGGTGCGCCGCATCCCAGCTCCGTGGCCAATCCCTGCGCCAGCTCGTGTTTCACATCATACACCGCGCTCACGGTGTGACCGGTGTCCTTCAAGCGGCGGGCCATGTTCGCTCCCATGCGTCCCACGCCCACCACCGCGATCGTTTCAATTTTCACGCCGCGATGATGGCGCAGGAACCGGAGGCTGTCCACAGAGGGATCGATGGAAACCCTCCCTACCAAACACCGTTCGACACGATTCCGGACGGAGGGGTGCCAGCAGTATTCCCACCATCGGGGCCGACGGAGTAGAGATGATAGCCGGAGCTCCCTATTTCATAACGAAAAGGCCTGCCATTGGCGGGATCGACGATCAGCTCGCCGCCAATCTCATCGAGACTGGCCGGATAGCGATCATGATCGAGCCGATAACGCTCCAACGCGCAGGCGAGGCGCGCCTGCCGGACGCTGACTGTGGTCGAGGCGACCAATCGGAAAAAAAGACCGTAGGAAGGGGACCATGGTGGCAGCTCCAAATAGTTCCCCTGACGGCTCCGGCCCTCTCCCATATCGGTGATCGGGGTGCCGGCCATCTCCTCACAGCCTCTCCACCATCGGGCAAGGATACCGGGCTCGTCGAAAGAAGCCATTCTCAGGCGATGTTCCTCCAGCAGCCTCGCGGCATTCGCATCGAACCAACCACGGGGTATCAGGCGGCAGGCCTGACCGATCATCCACTTCCGGGACCACACTTGGAGGGTCATGGGATAGCCGTTCCAATAGACGGGCAACTGGGCAGGCCTTTGTTGGAGATAGTCGATTCCGGACAGCTGAATGGCGTTCTCCAGCAGAAGCGCGTTCCGGGCCGCCTTGACCATGTCAATCCGGGCCAGCAGGGTCTCGAGCCGCGTGATCTGGTTCTTGTTCCATATACCGCCCTGCAGCCCTGCTTTCAGGACTCCTCGCAGGTCCCCCAGATTGCACATGCCGACCACCACCGGCATCAATGAGCCTTCCGAAACGTGCCACTCGGTCATCCGATAGCCGATTTCGAGACTCTCCAGCGCGGACTCGGGTTCACCCGCCACAACGCCACCATAACCTCGGAACATCATGCCTCTCACCGCCGTCCTTTTCCACACCACATTGCTGTTTCCTTCGAAAGGCAGATTCCAGTCACGATCGCTGATATGATCCTGCAACCATGATGACTGCGAGAGCGGACGCGAGATGGCTTCCCTTAAGACCGTGAGGACATCCGCGTATTTGGTGTCGTAATCCTTGAGAAAGGCGGCTGCATCCACAACCGGATCCACGATCTCTCCTGCTTTCGGAGGCCTGGGGCCCGTCGTGAAACCCCGACGCTGATCCTGAGCCATCCAACGCCTGAAGTCCTGCTCCCGCGCTGGCTTTGTGGTGTCCGGAGGGAGCCCGATATCCATGCCTATGAACAATTTCTGGGCCGCAACGACCTCCCTGTTTTCCCACGGTTGCACACAGGCGAGGCTGTCAGCCAAGGCGATCGACGGCACTTTCCCGAAATTCAATTCGTCCGGAGGCAAGGGTGCCAGCAATCCGCTCACGGCAATTGGCAGTCCTTCGCTCTGGAGTTCGCGGGCGATCTGGTTCCGCTTGCGCGCGCCCCACCAGTTCAGAATCACGGCTGCCAGGAGCAGCAAACTGACAGCGACCAGAACGGCTTGGCCGAAGCGACGGAGCCATTTTTTCTTCCACGGAAATTTCATCGGCTTGGTTTGGAGTTGGTGTTGTAGCCGAGCATGTCCCTCCCGCCTTCCCACAGCACGGGGGGCCGCTGCCATTCCTCGATCCGGCCGGGCTGCGAGAGGCCGGCAGGATCGGGAGCCGGAGTGGCGATGTAGAACCCGAGCGTCACCGCCCAGCACGTGCCGAGACCGATCAGCAACGGCTTCGGAAGCCACGGGATGGGCGGCACGCAGCGGGAAAGGATCTCAGCCCGCCAATGCGGCGTGGGATCATTCCAGACCACCTGCCCGAGCTGGCGCTCGAACTCATGGAACTCGCTGGAGTCGTCCGGGTTCATGGGATCAAAGCTCTTCATACACGGGACGCAGCAAGCCGCGGAGTTTGTCTAAGGCGTAGCGGTAACGGCTCGCAGCCGTGTTGATGGAAATGCCGGAGATCTCCGCGATCTCTTGGAAAGTCAGGCCCTCTGCCAGCTTCAGCGCAACCACCTCGCGCTGTTCTGCGGGCAGCTCCGACATCGCCGCTTCCAATGAGGCACGGAACGCCGACGCATCCGGATCGGGTGTGGTGGCGAAAAGTTCGCCCTGCCCGGAAGCCTGCTCCACGTGGTCCCGCCGCACCGCCTCGCGGCGCATGCGATCCACCGCCGCATGATGCACCATACGCAGCAAATAAGTGCGCTCGGCTCCAGCTTGCTCCAGCGCCATCCGGCCTCCGGCGAGCTTCACAAACACATCCTGGATCAGGTCACGGACCGCAGCCTCATCCCGAAGCAACGCCATGCCGTGGCGGAACATCGCCGCGGCATACGCGTCGTAGATCCTTGCCAGATCTCCGCTGGTCAGCTTGCGCCCCATCCGTCCCATTATCAACAGGACGCACGAGGACGCGATTCTTGTCTAAAAGGCCTCCGATCCAGGAGAGGCCACGCGGCTCAGTGACCGTGACCACGCGTGCGGTCTCCCGGACCGCGGTCGTAATCAAGGATGAACGGACGGCCTCGCAGCTTCGAGCCCTTCACCACCTGCAGCAGGCGCTCGGCGAACTCGGAACGCACGTCGATCCGGCTGTGCTTGTCGAACAACTTGATGTGGCCTATCGCGCCCTGCGGCAGGCCGGCTTCACCGTAAAGCATGCCGACGATTTCTCCCGGGCGGACGCCATGCATCTTTCCGAGCGAGAAGAACAGTGGAGTCATGTCCGCATCGTCGCCACGCGGGGCACGCTCGCGGGGTTCACGCGGCTCGCGCATCGGACGCTCGCCCGGACGACGGCGCTCGCGCGGCTCCTCGCGGTCCTCCGCGATCTCTCCGAACTCGCGACCGCTGGACTCACGCAGCATGGTGAACAGGACGCTCGCCACATCGGTGGGAGTGAATCCCTGCTCGAGCAGGCGGTCCATCTGATCCTGATAGGAATTGAACTTCGACTCGGTGAGACGGTCCTTCACTTCCTCGAAAAGCTGGTCGGCGAGCTTGCCCTCCACCTGCTCCTGGGACGGCACGCGCTCGCGGCGGATCGGATGGCGCGTGTAGCGCTCGATCATCTCCAGGCGATGGATCTCACGACCGAACACGAAACTCACCGCGCGACCGCTGCGGCCGGCACGACCGGTGCGGCCGATACGGTGGACATAGTCCTCCGGGTCCTGCGGCAGGTCGTAGTTGAAGACCGCCTCGATATCTTCCACGTCGAGACCGCGGGCGGCCACGTCCGTGGCGACAAGGACCTCGATGATGCCATCGCGGAAACGCTTCAGCACGCGCTCACGCATCTGCTGCGTGATATCGCCGTGCAGGCGGTCGGCAGAATAACCGCGCGCCAGCAGCGCCTCGGTGCACTCGTCCACCGCGCGCTTGGTATTGCAGAAAATGATGGCCAGCTTCGGCGCCTCCATGTCGAGCAGGCGGGAGATCACCTCCACCTTCGAGCGCTCGCGCACTTCGATGCACGATTGGTCGATGGTCGAGACGGTCATCGCCTTCTGCTCCACCTTCACCGTCTTCGGCTCGCGGCCGAAGTGCTCGATCAGGCGCTTCACGCCCGGGCTCATGGTCGCGGAGAAGAACAGCGTCTGGCGCTCCTTCGGCAGGGCGGCGAGCATTTCCTCCATCTCCTCGCGGAAGCCGAGGTCGAGCATGCGGTCCGCCTCATCCAGCACCACGTGGGCGATGCGCTCGGTATCGAAAGAACCACGGCGGATATGGTCGAGCAGGCGGCCGGGAGTTCCCACCACGATGTGAGCGCCATCACGCAGCGCACGGAGCTGCCGATCCATCGGGGCGCCACCGTAAACGGGCACCGCACGCAAGCCGCGCATCTTGGCACCGAGACGGTGAACTTCCTCGCACACCTGCACGGCAAGCTCACGGGTCGGACACACCATCAGCGCCTGTGGCGCGTGGAGCTTGAGATCGATTTTCGCCAGCACCGGCAGCGCGAAGGCAGCGGTCTTGCCGGAGCCGGTCTGGGAGAGTCCGAGCAAATCGGAGCCACTGAGTGCGACCGGAATCGACAATGCCTGGATCGGCGACGGGCGCTCGAAGCCAAGGGATTCAACGGCGGCGAGCAATTCCTCGGGAAGCCCGAGTTCGGAAAAGGGAGGCGTGTCCATGCGCGTGACGGGGTTCGGCAGCCCCGAGCGATGACAGCGCCAGGCGACCAAAGAAAGCCGGAAAAACCATTCGCTCCGGCGGGGCGCGGAGACTGACCGGCTTTTCCGCCGTGGCAAGAACGAAAACACAGGCCGGGAAAAGTCCCGGAATCCCCTTCAATCCAGCGTCCCGCGCAATTCCGCGATCAATGCCGCATCCTCGTCGCGCTTCAGCCCGGCGAAGGACGATGCCAGATTCAAGAGCACGCGGTTCAGGATCGAGCCCGGACCGGATGCGTATTTCAGAGCCTCCCGTTGCTCGCGGCCCAGTTCCGGGTGCGCGGCCAGCAGCGAGGCGAGGTGGTGGCGCTTCCCATTGTCGAAGCAATCCACGATCACCGGTTGGCCTTCATCCTGGATGCGGCACAGGAAATGCCCGGGGAAGCCGACGCCCGTGACCTCCAGCCCCAGCCGGCGAGCGGTGAAGATGTAGATCAGGCACAATCCAATCGGGTTCGAAGTGCCGGCCTCGATTACGAACGAGAGGTCCGAGTTACGCGGGTCGTAGTAGGATTCCTTGTTTCCGCGGAACCGCCCGGTCTCGAAAAGGAAATGGCGCAAGGCCTCCTCCGAGTCCGCCGCGCCATTCTCCTCCGCTTCTTCCGCCAGCAGATCGAGCGCATCCGACAGTGACTGGCGGATCGTCACGCCATCGTGAAGGAAGTCGGAAAGCAGTCGCAGCAGATACTCCAGCTGGTCCCAATCATCACCGAGGCCTCCGGATGGCATCGCCCACTCCGTCCGCAGCGTCTCACGACGCGCGGGCAGCAGCAGGTTGGAAAGCAATTCACGCTCGGCCACCGAGCCTTCCCATCCGAGTTCTGCAAGCGCTTCGCTCACGTCCCCCTCACCCGCCGCCAGCTGCTCGGCGACACGCGAACGGATCTCGGGCGTCTCATCATCGAGCAACCGCAACAACACGGACAACTCCGTCGTGGCTAGGGTCGGACCATTCATGGGGATCAATCTTGGGGGTGAAGGAGAGGAGAATGAAGAGGTCGGATTGCGACTCTCACCATCCACGGGGATCATCGCAGAAATCGTCCACGCGCGCCATGCGTCGTTTCCCGTAGGTTGACAAAATGAGGAACCGCGTTCGGGCGTATGACGCGATCGTCCCCTCTCCCTGAGCGGCCGCCCGGAAGTCATCCGTTTTCCACCGTCATATTTGAAATTGGAGTCAGCTTGCCAGTCTTAGCCTGGATCTCTTCTGTCGACGATCAGCCAAAAGAGTGCCGGTTTGATCGGGGACCCGCGTCTTCCTCTGCTGCGCATTTTTCGGAGCCAACTCCGAAAACAAAGCAACAATCGCTATGGCTCCCTTTTTATAAACCGTGACGGCGACCAATTCTTCGCCCATCCACACGGCCCAATTGCGTGCACCATATCTATCGTATGTCATTTTCATACGATCAGAAATCCTGACACACCCTTTGATGGGACGTCTCCCTCGACTCGAAACTCAGAGGAAAATGATTCCACGCTCCGACAATCATCCCGCTCATCCACCCAACAAAAAGGCTCCCGAATGGGAGCCTGAATAATCAATGGGAAATGGTGCGCGATACAGGGTTCGAACCTGTGACCCCTACCGTGTCAAGGTAATGCTCTACCACTGAGCTAACCGCGCGTCCCGTCGGGGGCCGAAGGCTAGGAGCGGGTCTGCGGCGATGCAATCCCTTTTTATCGAAAAAATCGGACGCCTCCGTGGCGTCCATTTTCACCGCACGGAAGCAGTGGAACAGAGGGCGGTACAAGAAAAGGGCGGGGAGTCCGGAGACTCCCCGCCTTTCAAAAACATCTACGTGGACGCGAACAGTCCGATCGCTTTCGGCGTGACGATTCTGTTTGCGGGTTGAAAGGTTAGGCCTTCTTGGCTGCCTTCTTGGCCGGAGCCTTCTTGGCGACCTTGGTGGCCTTCTTCGCGACCTTGGCAGCCTTCTTGGCCGGCGCCTTCTTGGCGGGGGCCTTCTTGGCAGCCTTCTTCGCGACCTTCTTTGCAGCTTTCTTGGCAACCTTTTTGGCCGCCTTCTTGGCTACGGTCTTCTTCGCCGCCTTCTTCGCCGCTTTCTTGGCGCTCTTGGCGACTTTCTTCACCGCCTTCTTGGCGGCTTTCTTGGCCGGAGCCTTCTTGGCGGAGGCCTTCTTCGCCGCTTTCTTAGCCACCTTCTTCACCGCAGCCTTCTTGGCGGGGGCTTTCTTAGCAGGGGCTTTCTTGGCGGCTTTCTTGGCCGGAGCCTTCTTGGCCGGGGCCTTCTTTGCTGTTTTTTTTGCAGCCATGGCTTTGTGTCGTTTGAGTTCGCGTTCGATGTTGGTTTTCTCTTCCGGTGTCAAAGTCCCGGCGGAGAGGAGTGCGAGGACCGCCTCTTCGAGACGTCCTCCAAAAGCGTTGGTGAGGAACTCGTGGGTCGCCCGGCGGACGATCGTTTCCTGCGAATAAGCTGCTTCGTAAACATGAGCGCGACCGACACGCACCCGCTTGACCAACTTCTTCCGCTCCAGGCTCTGCATTACGGAGAGTACCGTAGTATAGGCCCGGTCCTTGCCATCCGGCAGCGCATCCAGGATCACTGCCACGGTCGAGGGTCCTTCATGCCACAGCACCGAGAGTGCCTGGAGTTCGAGATTGGAAGGATGAGTTGGCCGAGACATGACGTGGTGCCTTGTTGGTTGGCACCATGAAACTAGTAGTTGACGAATCCGTCAAGTTCATTCCTGCGAAAATTACGGAAAAATTTAACATTTTCCCAGAAGCCGTTTCCATCGTCACCGAATCACTATGATCCTAGTAGGATGGCCTGGAGTTGTGGATGAACCTCCCGGAGAGCATCTCCGACAATCCTCGTAGCAACGGATGCATCGCACGCATCCCTACGGACGCTTCACTTTGCGGGCTTCTTCGGCTCCTTCGCATCATCCGTCAATGCGGGCCGCTTGATCTCCGCCGAGATGCCGGCGAGCTCCTTCCACAACGCATCATCACCAGGAGAGCCGTTGAAAAGAACACGTCCATCGGAAGACAAAAGAACCATCACCGGAATGCCTTGAACGCGGAAAAGGCGGTCGAGCGGCTGCTTTTCATCATCGCGCACCCATGTTCCGGGTGGATGTTCACCCAGCTTCGCCATCATCCCGCGGGCTTCTTCCAACAGCTTCGGCTCGTCTTCCGACACCACCGAGATGACCGCGATGCCATGCGCTTCGAACTCCTTCGCCGCGGCGGCGAAGTCCGGCATCGTGTTCTCACACTCGCGGCTCCACGGCGACCAGAAGTGGAACAACACCGCCTTCTTCCCGGCGACCAGCTCCTTGAGCTTCACCTTCTGCTTGCCCTTGAGCGGTTCGAATTCCTGATCGAATCCGTAACGGACATCCTTCATCGCCTCCTCCATCCGCATCTTCTCGATATGCGGTGCATAGGCCGCACCCTGGCGCGGACTCAACCAGAAGGCCTCGAGGATGTGCTTCTTGAAGCCATCATGATTCCCCTTCTTCATGGCATCCACCGCCTGCACGTATTCCACGACGGCGAACCAGTCCTCCTTCACCGCGAAAATCTCGGAATCCTCCAGCTTGAAGGAATCCTTCCGCTTCAGCATCTCCGGCAGCAGCGCGGCGATCCCGTCATCATCATTGCGGTCGACGAGGAAAAGAAAGCGCGCCTCGAACTGCGATTGATCGGACGCTCCCTGCTTCTTCGCCGCCGCGATCGCCTTCTCCAGCGCGGCGGGAGACTCGCGCTCGGTCAGCATGTGTTCCACCGCGGCCGCGCGCGGCGAGAGATCCTTTTCCTCCGTGTGCCCGCCTGGTTCATCCGCAGCGATACAAAGAGCCGGAAGCAAACCGAGCAGGAAGAGCGGGCGCATGAGGGCGGGAGGAAAAGGAGGGATTAACCAACCGCCGGTCAGCGGGCCGGGATCTGGAGGGTCTTGCCAAGCACCACGGTGTCCTTGGTCATGTCGTTCGCCTTCTTGATGGCATCCTGGCTGACACCATACTTGCGGGCGATGCCGCCGAGGGTATCCCCCTTCACCACCACGTGGCTGGTGCCACCGGCAGCGGACGGCTTCGGAGAAGTGGAAGATGCCGACTTGGGAGCAGCATGCTGGCCGGAGGCGGTGGAACGCGGTGCGCTCATGCCTGGATCCACGATCGCGGACTCCGGGAGCCGGAGCGGCGGCGGTTCCGGTGCTCTCTTCATAGGCGGCCGGAGTATCGTAAGTCGGGTTCGAGGCCTGGGCCGGGGCTTCGGAAGTCTGGCCGCCACCACCCTGAGGCGAGCCATAGGGATTCGAGGTGTCGTAGTGGTTGTCACCATCGCTGTTGCCACAGGAGGCAAGCACGGCGACGGATGCGGAAACGGCGAGCACGCGGAGCGGAGTCATAACAGTGGAGTAGCAAGTGATGGATGAATTGGGAAGAGCCGAACACGATGCCGCGCCGACCCGGTCTGCTACATGAAACGCCGCAACCGCAGCCGGTTGTTCAACCCGCTTTCAACGGAAGCGGAGAAACTCCGCCGCCGTCGCCGAGGTGGAAGCAGCGAACTCCTCCAACGACTTCCCACGCAATCCAGCGAGCCGTTCCGCCACGTGGCGGACAAAGGCCGGCTCATTACGCTGGCCGCGGTGTGGTTCGGGCGCGAGGTAAGGTGAATCCGTCTCCAGCATGAAAGTGCCATCCGGACATTGCGCCACGGTATCACGCACCTCGGCGGCATTTTTGAAGGTCGCCACTCCGCCGAATGAAACGATTCCGCCCACCTCCAGAACACGCGCGGCATTCTCCCAGGTGCCAATAAAGCAGTGGAAAACCGCACGGGTCCGCGAGGCATACTCTTTATAAATAGCGAGTGCGTCCTCGAACGAGCCGGTGCCGCTCTTGTCCCGGGTGTGGATCACCACATTGAGACCGCACTGCGCCGCCAACTCGAAATGGCTGCGCAGGAACACACGCTGCCGTTCCCGGAACGCTTCCTCTTCCCAGCCTTCCGGCGCGGGATGGTAGTAATCGAGTCCCGTCTCCCCCAGCGCGCACACGCGTGGATCCGCCACATGGGCCGCGATCCGTTCGACCGCATCGTCCGGCGCCGAGTGCACGTCACACGGATGGATGCCGATGCAGGCATGGACGCTCGGGAAGCGCCCGGCGATTTCCAGATTCGCGCCGAGATCCTCCAAGCAGGTGGCCAGCGTCACAATGCGGCTCACCCCGGCATCGGCGGCGCGCTGGACAAGATCCGCCACCTCGTCGGATTTGAAGCGATGGCTGGCGAGATGGGCGTGGGAATCGGTAATCACTCGGAAAGATCGGTAAAGATCAGTGTGTGACAACGGAAGGATCGGGATGCTCCTCGGACTCCACATCGTCCTGCAGGTAGCTCTTCGGACGATAAAGCATGGCGAACGGAACAAAAATCACCGCAGCGCCAAGCACCAACCAAGTAAAGAACCGGAAATAAGCCGCTCCTTCCAGCTTGCTCTGGCCGCCGCAGAACTCGGTGTGCGAGAAGCCATCCACCGTGGGAGCCTCGGTGACCCCCAGCTCCAGCTTACGCTTGTCGAGCCACGGATGCTCTTCTTTGGGCTTCGGCCTTTCGATCATCATGCCCATCTCCCATTCGGTGTGGTCCTGACGGGTGGGACCGGCACTGACGATACGGGCAGTGGCGGAATCAATTACGTCGTAGCGGAGAGGATTGCCCCACTGGTCCTTCATACCCACTAGCAGGGCGGTTCCTTCTTCCTTGCTCGGAAACTTCACGGCCGCCTGTGCCTCGATTTTCGCCGCAGCATCCAGATAGGTCTGGCGGCCCGGGAGTTCGATCGAGTCGAGTGCGCCCTGCTTGCAACGTGCGATGATGTCGTCATTGGTGCCGACCACGCCATCGTAGCCCGGCAGCACGATGTTCCGGGGCGAGGTCTGCACATCCGCCGGGAGAGCAGCAGTGGCGGCATCAAACTGCTTCTGGGAGGCGGAGTGGATCGCGATGTAGTGGTTCACTTGGGCGGTGAACTGGTTTCCACCGAACACCGAGAGCCAGAACAGCGCCATCACCCAGGACTTCATCGTCTTCGGAGCCTGCGTGTAAGCAAACTCCAAGCCGACGATGGCCACCATGACCTCCGATGCGGTGATCACGTAGTAGGCGAGAAGCTGCCAGTGGACGGACGGCCGCTGCCCGCCATCGATCCACGTCTGGGTCAGGGTGACGATACCGAAGGCCGCCGCCATCAGAAACAGGCCGCACCCGATCTTCCGCAGCGGAGTCAGGCGGAAGATCCGGTTCACCAGTGGATAGATCACGAAGGTGAAGAGCGGAATGTAGATCAGGATCAGGATCGGATTGATCGCCTGGACCGCAGAAGCCTGGACCGTCCAGTCGAGAAACGAGAAAGGCTTCAAGTCCAGGCTCGTCGCCTGAAGCACCCACGATGAACCGGTCTGGTCATACAGCGACCAGAATACCGAGATAAGGGCGAACAACGGGATCAGCTTCCCAAGCGCAATCAGACCCTCGCGGGAAAACGATTCCTCGACGAACTTCCAGCCCCCTGCCGGGATGTGGACGAACTTGTTGCGCCCCATCCAGAACATGAAAGTGGCGATGGCCATCAGCACGCCGGGCACGCCGAAAGCCCAATGCGGGCCATAGCGAGCGAGCAACGTGGGCGTCAGCATCGTGGAGAAAAACGAGCCGAAGTTGATCGAGAAATAGAACCAGTTGTAGATCCGGGTGATCAAGTGATGGTTGCTCTTACCGAACTGGTCTCCCACATGCGCGGATACGCACGACTTGATCCCTCCAGCACCCAGGCAGATCAGAGCGAGTCCGGCAAACAGCCACCAACCGGAGGAGCCGAACGAACCCATGCAGGCCAGTGCCGCGTGTCCGATACAGTAGACAATCGAAAGCCAGAGGATGGTGTTGTATTTGCCGAAGAAAATGTCTGCGAGCAGGGCCCCCAGCAGCGGGGTGAAATACACAAAGCTCGCGAAAAAATGATAGTTCTCCACCGCCTCGGGATTGCTCATCGCATGGCCCGGCACCTTGTCCATCAGGTGGAGATACTGCGCCATGAAGACCACCAGGATCGTGCGCATGCCATAGAACGAGAACCGTTCGGCGGCTTCGTTGCCGATGATGTAGGGGATGCCGGGGGGCATCTTGTCGGTGTCGATCGCCGTCGTACGGTAGGACATGGAGCAGGAGCCTTTCCAACAGCCGCTCCGGGTCAAGAAGGGAACTTCTTCCCGCATTTTGAATTCCCGGCAACCCGTACCATTCCACCCGGGACGGTCAGGAAAGAGCGGGGCACGGGGGAAGCAACCTGACGCAAAACAAGCATCACTCCCTGTTGATGCGCCTGCCTCACTCGCCCAACATGAGCGCGATGCGTCCGATCGTTCTTCTTGCATTTGGACCGTCCTCCCCCCTCGCACTCGCGGAATGGAACCCGCTGGACGAGATCACCCGCTACGATGTGACGTGGACCACCCACGGCAGCGGCGAGGCGGACAATCTCCCGCTCGGCAATGGCCGGACCGGCGCGAATGTGTGGGTCGAGCCCGATGGCGATCTCCAGCTCTACCTCGCCCACAATGACGCGGTCAGCGAGCTCCACCGCCTGCTGAAGCTGGGCAAACTGAAGATCGCCTTCGATCCCAGCCCCTTCGGCAAGGATGAGCCGATCCGCGAGCAGCTCGTGCTGCGCGGCGGCCGCATCGAACTCAGCGCCGGTTCTCCGGGGAAGAAACTCGACCTCCAACTGTGGATCGACAGCGATACGGATGTTCTTCATCTCACCGGCTCCAGCGAAGTCCCACGCCAGATGAAAGTGACGCTGGACAACTGGCGCACCGAGAAGCGTGTCCTCACCGGCCCCGAGCTCGCCTCGACCTGGGACTACCGCAGTGGCTTCCAGAAGGGCGTCGAGGACTGGGAATCCCCGGACACCATCAAAGCCCATCCAAAGGGCCTCATGTGGTATCATCGGAACGCCTACTCCTCAATGCCGGTGCTCTTCCGGGAGCAGGGCATGACGGATGCCTTGAAGAAGTTCCGCGATCCACTGGAGAACCGGACCTCCGGCGTGCTGCTCGCAGGCCGCGGCCTCAAGGGAACAAGCCCCACCGAGCTGAAGAGCACTGCACCGCTCACCACCTTCGACCTGCGTGCTGCCGTAAACGTCTCCCAGACCACCACCGCCCCTGAATGGGAGAAGCAGGCCGAAGCCAAGCTGACCGCGAGCGTATCCCCGGAAGAGTCCAAGGCCCGCACCACCCGCTGGTGGGATGCCTTTTGGCAGCGGAGCTGGGTTTTCCTCGATGAATCGATTCAACCGATGGTGCCACGTGCCAACCACCCGCTGAAATTCGGCATCGACCAAAGCGGCGGCAATTCCCTGCAGGGCGAGCTCAGCGGAATGATCCAGGAATCGCGGGCCCTCACCGCTGCGGAAATCAAGAAGCTGGCGACCGCCAAGCCCCCGGCGAAGGTGGAGGCGCCGCAGGATCTCACCGCCGAGGCATCCTCCGCCCTTACTGCGGGAGACTTCACCATCGCAGGCTGGGCGAATGTGACCCAACCCGGCGGCCGCATCTTTGATGCCATCACTCCCGGAGGCAGCGATGGCATCCTCTTCGACACCCACGACGGTCTGCGGCTCATCATCGGCAACAAAACGTTGCAGATGTCCGCGACCTGGAAAGCCGGAGAGTGGCACCACGTCGCCTGCGTGGTCTCCGCCACGGATCAATCCGCCATCGTCTACCTTGATGGCCAGGAGCTGCAGCGCGACCAAGCGCCCGGCGGCGAGACCCGCTCGCCGGTCACCCGCGCCTATGTGCTCTCGAAACTGCTCAATGCGATGCAGGTCCGCGCGGAAACACCTGCACATTTCCAAGGTGGCATCTACACCATCGACCCGAAGATCGCCTGGTACGCCACCGATCCGAGAACGTTCCCGCACACGCCGGACTACCGCTTCTACGGTTGCAGTTACTGGTGGCAGAATGTCCGCTTCATCTACCTGCCGCTGCTCGCCCAAGGCTGGAATGAACCGGTCCGCCGGTTCATCGACTTCTACGTCTCGAAGAGCGATTTGTTCAAAGCCCGCGCGAAGCACTATTACAATGCAGAGGGAGTCTATTTCCAGGAGACCGTGAATCTCACCGGCATGCCCGGCATGGGCGAGTTCGGCTGGGGCAGCAAGGAATACTCGGAGGGCTACACCCGCAATATCTGGCAGCAGGCGCTGGAGCTGACCACGCTGATGCAGGACTACTACGAGCACACTGGTGACGAGAAGTTCCTCAAGGAAACGCTGATCCCCTGGGCGAATGATGCGCTGAAATTCTACGATACGCGCTTCAAGAAGGACAACGGCAAGATCCGCATCGAGCCAACCCACGCGGTGGAAACCTATTGGACCGACGTGGTGAACGACATGCCCTCCGTGGCAGGCCTTCATGCCGTGACCGAATGGCTGCTGAAGCTCCCGGTCGCCAAGGTCACGGCGGATGACCGTGCCTATTGGACCCGCATCTCAGCGGCACTGCCCGCACTTCCAAAGCGCACCGTCGATGGAGTGGTGATGCCGGACAACGCGGAGTCCTACAAACCGGAGCGCACGAACTACGAATCACCCGATCTCTACAGCGTCTTCCCCTTCCGGGTTTATGGCTTGGACCGCACCCAATACCCCATCAGCGAGGCCATCGCGGGCTGGAAGAAGATGCCGAACCCCGGCCACGCCTGCTGGTATCAGACCGGCGTGATCGCCGCCCGCCTGGGACTGGCGGAAGGCGCCCAACAGGATGTGGTGCTCCGAGCGAAGAACCGGATGAACCGCTCCGACAAGCCCGGCACCTTCCTGCGTTTCCCCGGCTACCTCGGTTCACCGCATGACTGGTGCCCGGACTTCGACGGCCCCGGTAACATGATGAATACGCTTCAGGAAATGATCATCCAGCCCGGTCCGAACGGGGAAATCTTCCTTACCCCGGCATGGCCCACCGATTGGAGCGCGAAGTTCCGCCTGCATGCGGCGGGCAACGTGTTCGTCGAGGGAACGATCGTGAAAGGAAAGCTCACCGAGTGGAAGACCACTCCGGAAAGCGCGAAGGCGCGGGTGAAGGTGAAGGAGTAGCACAGTGAGAGGCGAAGCCCGCGGGAACTTCCGCGGGCTTTCCCACGACTCCGCTCCACACATGCGCAAGTTGAAAACTTGCGCTACCTCACCACTGCACTGCGGCAGCCGCCCAGGTCAGGCCGGCGCCAAACACCACGAGCACGATATTGTCCCCACGCTTGAAGGCACCGGTGCGATTCGCTTCATCAAGAGCAATCGCCACCGCAGCGGCGGAGGTGTTGCCATACTTGTCGAGATTCACGAACACCCGCTCATTCGGCACTGCAAGGCGGTCCGCGATGGCGTCGATGATCCGCAGGTTCGCCTGATGCGGGATGACGCAGGCGATATCCTCCGGCTGTAGGCCGGAACGCTCGATCACCTTCTCCGCGGCTTCCTTCATGCGGGTCACCGCGTGCTTGAAGACTTCCTTGCCGAGCATCGCCAGCGTGGCGAGGTGGTCGTTGGCATTGTCGATGGTGATCGGGCAGGCGGAACCACCACCGGGGATGTTGAGCAAATGGGTCTGGTTGCCATCGGTGCCCATCTCGGTGGCCAGGATGCGGCCCTCACCGGGCTCGGCACGGCGCAGCACCGCGGCACCAGCACCATCCCCGAACAGCACGCAGGTGGTGCGGTCCTCCCAATTCACGAAGGCAGAGAGCTTCTCCGCCCCGATGATGACCGCGTTCTTGAAAGCATCCGCCTCGATCAGGCGCTTCGCCATCTTCATGGCGTAGAGGAACCCGGAACAAGCGGCGGAAATGTCGAACGCCACCGCCTTGGCCGCGCCGAGGTTCCGCTGCACGTAGCAGGCGGTGGCGGGAGTCAGGGTGTCCGGAGTGATGGTGGCGACGATGATCAGCTCCACCTCCGAGGCGGCCAGACCGGCCTGCTCCAGCGCGCGCTCGGCGGCCTTGGTGGCGAGATGGGATGTGAATTCACCCTCCGCGGCGATGCGGCGCTCCTTGATACCGGTGCGGGTGACAATCCACTCATTGGAAGTATCCACCTTCTCGGCAAGTTCCTCGTTGGTAAGGATCTTTTCCGGCACATAGCTGCCGGTGCCTGCGATCGTGACGGCGATGTCGCTCATTTCTGGCGGGGAAGGTGGGAGGCCGGGGCCGGGTTGTCCAGCCCGGGGTAGGACGAACCTTTCATCGGAAAAAGCCCTCTTTCCTATCAGCCAAGCCACTCTGGAAAGGACGGTTGCGGGCGGCCCGTTGTGGGGAAGGTTGAAAACCGCCATGAAACTCACCCTCACCGCCCTGATTCTGCTCGCCTCCCCGGCCATGGCGGCCAATCCGGTCATGCCGGGGGCCGATCCCCACGCCTCCCTCATCGATGGCACGATGTGGCTCCACGCCACCCGCAGCAAAGGCGGCGACAACTTCCTGGCCTTCTCCTCGAAAGATCTCGTCCACTGGCAGGAGCACGGGCCGATCCTCGATTTCAAGGATGTCCCATGGATCGCTTCGGACGGGCGGCAGAAGCACGGGGCGTGGGCACCCTGCCTGATCACCAAGGACGGCAAAAGCTATTTCTACTACTCGGTGGGCCCCCAGGACCCCACGCACCCTTCACGAATCGGGGTGGCCACCGCCGATTCTCCCGCCGGACCCTTCAAAGATTTGGGCAAACCCTTGCTCACCGGTGGCAATGGCTTCGAAGCCATCGACCCGATGGTGTTCATCGATCCCGCCGACAAGCGCCCCCTGCTCTACGCCGGTGGCAGCGCGGGAGCGAAGTTGCGGGTATTCGAATTGAAGCCGGACATGACCTCGATCCTCCGGGAAATCCGGGTGGAAACGCCGCAGCAGTTCACGGAAGGCGTTTTCATCCACCATCACGGCAGCCTCTACCACCTGACCTACAGCCACGGAAATTACCGGGACGCCACCTACTCCGTCCACTACGCGACCAGCACCTCCGCCACCGGGCCGTGGACCTATCGCGGTGTGATCCTGAAAAGCGACGAGCACCACAAGGGCCCCGGCCATCATTCCATCGTGGAAGATCCGAAGCTCGGCTGGCTGATCGTCTATCACCGCTGGGAGCAGGATGGGCCCGGTCCTTACACCGGCTCCCGGCAGATCGCGATCGACCGCATCCGGTATGATGGCGAGGGGTTCCTGCAGCCCGTCACGCAAACGGACGAGGGTGTCAGCCGGTAGCGACCGGACCCATGTGATTTGACACGAAAAAGGGCGGGATCACGCGACCCCGCCCTTTTCATCAGAGGAATCTCATCATGGCGTGACCGTGATGGAATCGAAGGTTGAGGTATTCAAGCCGGTGGTATTTCCACTGCCGACCACCAGACCGATGTAGCAGTTCGACGCCATCGTGATCGATTGGCTGCCAATGGAGGTCCAGCTGGTGCCATTCGTGCTCCGGTAGGCGGTGATGGTCGAGCCGCTCCGGACCAAACGCACCCAGACGTTCGGCGCGGTGGCCGTGCCGCTGTTCGCCGTGGTGGTCGAGCCGCCCGCCGTGGTCCGATAGGTCCAGGTGAACGCCCCGGAACCATCCGTGCCCACGAACATGTGCGCCGAGTTCGCCGCGAGCGTGTCGCGGATCATCACCCCGACCCGTGACCCGCTGCTGATACCGAAGGTCGGGATGCGGACCGTGATGTCGCCATCCGCGGTGAGCGGCTGATAGGTGTAGCGGAAACCATCGGCGGTGCTGCCTACCACGCCCGCCCCATTCAGGGTGTGGACGCTATTGAAGTACTCCGAGCGACCCGCAATGCCGGTGGTGCCGATGTCCGTGGTCACCCACGGCGAGGGATACGGCGTGACGGTGACATTGTCGAACGTCGCCGTGCTGAGTGTCCCAGCCGAGGCGGAATCCACCGCAAGCCCCACATTGATCGTGGAAGACATGGTGATGGTCTCCTGCCCGACCTGTGTCCACGTGGTCCCATCTGCCGAGACGTAGGTGGTGAACAGGGTGCCGCTGCGCGTGATCCGCACCCAGTTGTTCGGAGCGGTGTTGAGCGCCGGTCCGGCGATGTGGGTGCTGCTGCCGGAAGCGGTGGCGCGGTATTGATTGGCGAAGCCATTCGACGGTGTGATCACCATCATGGCGTGAGCCGCCCCGGCACTGGTGCCATCCCGCATCATTACACCGGCCTTGGCCCAGCCCGCGGTATTCGTCTGGGAAGTGACGCGCGCCCGGATCTCGCCATCACCGGTCATGGTGGTGGAGGCATACTGGAAGGCGTCCGCCGTTCCCCAGATGTCCGCGCCGCTGCCGCTGATCGTGTAAACACCGGTGCCGGAATTATATCCCGTGCCACCCGCACCTCCCGTGGTGCCGATATCCGCGGCCGTCCAACCGGCGGGCAGAGCCACAACGGACAACGTGCCATCCACAATCAGGCGGCTGGCATCCCAGGTCAGGCCGGAGGCAAGTGTGGGCAGGCTGATGCTGCTGAACGATCCGGTGCGGGTGGTGGCGCTGAACAGGGTGAAGCTGTCCCCTGAAGCCAGCGCGGTGGGCCCATCGTGGGTGATCGTCAGCGTTCCGCCGTAGGTCACCGAGGTCAGGCCTGTGACCTTGCCATTGCTCAAAGTCGTGCCGGATTTCGCCACATGGATCTGGGTTGCGCCTGCGAGACTGAGCGTGCTGCTCGCCGTCATGGTCCCGGAAGGAGCAAGCGTACCACCGCTTTGCACGGTGACCGCGCCGCCGATCGTGCCGGTTCCGCCGAGGGTACCGCCGCTCTGCACGGTTACCGCGCCGGTGGAAAGAGCGCCGGTCACACTCAGGGTGCCGCCGCTGATGGTGGTGGTGCCCGTGTAGGTGTTCGTGCCGCTGAGGGTCAGCGTACCGGTGTTGCTCTTGGTAAGTGAACCCGCACCGCTGATCACGCCCGAGAAGGTCTGGGCGCTGGCGGTGCGGTCATACTTGAGCTTGCCGCTGTTGCTGAAGACCACGCTGCCTCCGTAGGTGCCACCGACAAAGGTGGAGGATCCACCGAGGATCAGCGTGCCGGTGTTTACCGTGAGTTTGTTCCTCAAATTATTGGTGAAGGCGGCGCTGGGGCTGGTCAGCAGCACGGAACCGGCACCGTTGAAGTAGACGCCGAATCCATCGACTCCCGCATTGAGCAGGTTGGCATCGATCTGAAGATCCCCGTTCGCGGTGTTCGTTCCTGCGGCGGTGGAAAGCGCGAAGCCATAGCCGCTGCCGCAAAGGTTGATGGTGGATGCGATCACCGAGCCACTGGCCGAGGCATCCGTCTGGAGCATCGTGCCATTGATGTCGAAGCCGCTGAGCTGCCCCGTCCCCCCCACACCACGAATGGTGCTCGGCGCGGTGGTGAGCGTGATCTTCGCCTGGCAGCTGTGATTTACCCCGTTGTTGATGTAGAGACCGGTGGTGGCAGCAGCCCCCGCACCGTTCACGGTGATCGAACATTTCGGATAACTGCCACCGCTCGCTCCGGCATTGAGTTGCAGGGTGCCGGTCGTGGCCACCACGATGCCGCCGCCGGTGGCGGTGGAGTTCAATTCGGTGTTGTTGCCGATGATCAATGTGCCTGCGTTGATCGTGGTCACTCCGGTGTAGGTATTCGCTCCATTGAGCACCAGCGTTCCCGAACCCGCCTTGGTCAGTCCATCCGCCCCCGCGACAATCGCGCCGATGGTGGCGGTCTGATTGTTCACCGTGATGAGCGATGCGCCGGTGGTCACATCCAGCGTCAGCGGTCCCGCCGTGCCGGTATTGACGGTCCAATTGTTGCTCGCCGTGGTATCGCCGAACGTCAGGTTTCCGATCGTGCGCGCGCCATCGAGCGTGACCGTGGCATCCGCAGTGATGTTCAGCGTGCTGAAGTCGGCGGTCTTGTCCGCACCATTGGCGGTGGTGCTGCCACTCCAATTGCCAGCCGTGGGCCAGGAGCCGCCGGCCGTGTTGATCCAGACACCGTTGTTGTAGATGGAAAGCACGGTGATGTTCAGGGTGGTCGTGCCATTGGCACCCGCCGCATCCGTCACTTTCACCGAGAAGCTGTTTGCTCCTTCATCCGCTGCCAATGGGGTTCCGGAAAGAGCGCCATTGGAAGCCACGCTCAACCAGGACGGGCCGCTGACCTTCGAATAGGTGAGCGTATCCCCGGCATCGATGTCCGACCCATACGAGGAGATCGAACCACTGTAGGCGACATTCTGGTTCGCAGGTGCTCCAGTGATCGGATTGGCAGTGAAGGTCGGCGCGTCGTTCACCGGAGTCACGGTCACATTGACGGTAGCCGTGGAGGTCCCATCGATGCTGTCCGTGATGGTATAGGTGAAGGAGTCGCTGCCGTTGTAGTTTGCGGCCGGAGTATAGGTCACATTGCTGCCGGAGATAGCCACACTGCCATGGGCACCCTGCGTCACGGACGAAAGCGAGATCGTGTCACCATCCGGATCGCTGTCGTTCGCCATCACGGCGAAGGAGCCCATCGTGTCTTCCGCGGTTGTTGCGCTGTCATTTACCGCCGTCGGAGGTGCTCCGAGACGGATCGTACCATCGATGGCGAGACGCGTCGTGATCCAACGCAACCCGCCCGAGAGCGTCGGCAGCGTGATGGACGAGAACGAACCCGCGTACGCCGGAGCCGAGAACAACTGGAAGGTATCTCCCGCCACCGGCGCGGCACCCAGATTGGTAACGGTCAGCGTGCCACCGAAGGTCAGCGTGCCGGTGGTCTGCACCAGCTTGCTGGCGGTCTGCGCCGCACCCCGGTTGATCGACATCTGCGTTGCACCCGCAAGGGTGGTGGCGCTGGTGGTCGTCAGCGTGTTGGTGCCCCCGAAGGTCACCGTGCCGCCGGAAACCGGAGTGATGGAGGCGACCGTCTGATTGTAGCCGTTCAGAAGCAGGCTGGCTCCGGAGGAGAGCGGCACGGCCGAAGCGGAACCAAGACAGCTATCGATACCGCAGATGACGGAACCCGACTGGATCCGCACCGCTGTATTTGACGTCGTGGCCGCCGCATTCAGGCGGAGCGAGCCGGTGCCACGCTTGTAGAAACCGGAGCTACCGACGTTCAGCGGACCATTCGCGATGAAGTCGCCCGTGGCGTTGCTGGCACCGGAGTCGATCCTCACAGCCATGCCGTATCCGGAGCTGACGAACTGGACGTTCGCATCGCTCGCGGAACCGGAGGCATTGGCGGTGGACCAGAGGCCGGTGCTGTTGTTATCGAAGATCCCCAGCCCGGCCATGCCGGTGCCATATTGGCGGATGGTGGTTGGCGAGCCCTGGATGGTCACACCTCCACTGGTGTTGTAGGTCTTCCCACCCGCCAGATAGAAGCCGGTGGTGGCTGCGACACCATCGCCATTGATCGTCAGACCGGTATTGGCATAGCCGCCGCCGGTGCTGTAGCCGATCTTGAGCGTGCTCCCCTGCGCGATCGAGTAAGGAGTATCTCCGGACTTGGCCTGAACCTCGAGAGTGCCTGCATAGACACCGGTGAGACCGGTGAAGGTGCTGCTGCCCGTGAGCGTCAGGTAGCCGGAACCATACTTGTCGAATCCCTGGGTGCCCGCCACCACCGCACTGATGGTGGTCGGAGTTTTAACCGAGATATCCGGCGTACCGCTGGTGGTCGCCAGAGTGATCGGCCCGGCACTGCCGGTGGCCAATGTCCACGTGTGCTTGGTCGCGTTCAGGTCATCGAAGACCAGAGCTCCCACGGTGCGGGCACCGTTGAGGGAAACGGTCTGGTTGGCGGAGAGATTGAGCGTGCTGAAATCCGCAACGGTATCCGTGCCGCTGGCGATCGTGCTGCCACTCCAATTGGTCGTCGTGATCCACGAACCACCGGCCGTATTGGTCCAGGTGCCGGAACCGGAAGGATACGAAATCGCCAGGGTGGCAGCAGGTACCTGGTAATGCTGTTCGCCACCACGGTGTAGGTGCCGACATTGGCCGTTCCCACGCTCGGAATCGTGTAGGTGGAGGCGGTCGCACCGGAAATGTTCACACCGTTCAGCTGCCACTGGTAGATGGTCGGCACAGGACCGATCACCGAAGCGGAGAAGGTGGCGGGCAGGCCATTGACCACGGAACTCGATGAAGGACTGATGGTCACGCTGCCTGCTCCGACGACTCCCGATCCGAGGATGCTGATGCTGTCGAACGAAGCCGTCAGGACATTCGGATTGTACGATTGCACCCCATGGATGAAGACCCCGGCATTGATGGTCGTGCCGAAGCCGGAAAGCGTGATCGTATTGACCTGCGTCCAGCTGCTGCCATCCGGGGAAACATAGCTCGTGAACACATCGCCAACCCGTTGGATCTTGTACCAGCGGTTGGCTCCGCCGAGATTGGAGGACCAGCGGTTGGCATCACCGTTGCCGTTGGTCATGGTGTCATCCTCGAAATAGGTGCCACCGCCGACATTGCTGAACATCGCGACGAAGCGGGTGCTGCTGCCATTTCCCAACGGCTCGCCCACCGTCGTATTGCGGGTGCTGCGCAGGATGATACCCGCACGCCAATCCGAGTCCGGAGCCACACCATCCGGGCCGGCGGTGTTGGCAGGCAAGCTCGCGAGACGGCCGATGATGGTGCAGTCGCCAGCCACCTGGCGGCTCATCATGTTCATGCCATCGCCAATGAGCGAAACCTTGTCCGACTGGACGCTGGCCCCCGTCGAGTAGTTGTGAACCTCAAGCGGATCCCAGTTCCACGAGCCCAACGAGGTATTGGTGGTGGTAATGGTAATCGGCACCGAATCGATCGTCTGGTTGCCGTTGTAGACCAGACGCGCGCGCACTTGGTTCGTGCCCGCCGTCCAGACCTGGGAATTGAATTGATAGGGAGCCGTGGAATCCTGGCCGATGAAGTAGCCCGCTGAATTGTCGGGCCGGGGATAATAGGGCTTATCACCGGTCATGTAGAACTGGACGCTGTTGATGGTCGCACCGTTCGGCGTCACGGAAGCGGTCAAGCCGGGGCTGGAGTTCACCACCGTCGCTCCGTTGGACGGAGCACTCATCGTGATGGACGGTTCACTTGCACCCGGGGCGCGGAAGAACGCGGAGGCGGGAACGTCGGCCAGACTGATGCCCGGACCCTCATAGCTCAGGCCGATGCCGTCGTTGTAAGCACCCGTATTCACCGCATTGGCCGCACCACGGAAATAGTTCAGTGTCAGCGTGTGTTTGCCGGCTGCCAGCGCGATGCCACCGCTCTTGAATTGGGTGGAATCGTGCAGCCCGTCGAAGTCGATGACCGTCGTGCCGTCGATGATCAACTTGCTGCCGTCCCCCGATCGCAACGTAAAGGCATACAAACCGGAGGAAGCGGCGTTGAAGTAACCCGTGTAAGCGAAGCCGTAATTCGTGCGCTGCAACCGTGGGGTGGCATCTGGAATGGCAACCGCTCCCTGGCGGGTCGCAGTCAGCGTGGTGAAGTCCGGCAAGGCGGTCCAAGTGCCGGAGGCCGCCTGGTAGTATTGGTAGTTCAGGCCCGCGACGGTTCCCGATGGTGAGGACGCGCCGCTCAGCGAGGCCGCCGAAGGCGTGATGAGGATCGGCGTGCCAGCATTCGAGAAGATATCCGTGATCGTCAGCCGGACGTAAGGAGTGGCGATGCCGGTGGCGTCCAGCAGCTTCTGTCGCCGCTCCGGTTCGTTCTCGGTAAAGGTCAGCGAAGCCGTGCCGGTGTAGCCGGAGTTATTGAAGACCTCGATCTTGTAGCTGAGTTGCGGCGAGCTGGTCAGCGGCATGTCCCACTTCACCAGCAACTGCGTTCCGTAAGTGGTGGCACTGGAGCTGCTCACCACGATCGGATCGAACGTCGGCGAGGTTGGCTGGCCGGAAAGCGTGAGGGTGATGGGATTGTTATAGGACCCGGTGTAGGTCGGCCCCACCTGCGAACGCGCGATCGTGTTGGTGCCGGGGTCGAAAATGCTGGAGAACCCGTTCGAGGTGAAACTGATCTGATTGGCCCGGCTCCACGCACCGGTCTTGTGGTAGTAGCCGTTCGCATGATCGACCACGTAATCGCCGGTGTAGCCGCTGAAATTCTCCTGCCAGCCACTCATCCCGTTCACACCGGTGATGGCATAGGGATACTGGAAGGTGCCCAGATGGTACCAGTTTCCGCTGGTCGGCTCCTTCATCCACATGCCCTGGTAGCCGACATGGGCGGTGCCATCCGCAGGCTGCCAGAACTTTACTGCGGAACGGTACCATTGCGTGGATGAAAACTGCGGCCAGTAGCCCTTGATCGAGCAACTGCTGCCCTCACCGATCTGGATGTTCCCCACCATGTTCGCTCCTGCGAACACCGGGATCTGCTGGGCGTAGGATGGCGTGCCGCCGCTGGCGGGCCAGCAGACGTACTGCACCAGCGTCTTGGTGCCGCTCTGGTTCTGGTGGGTGTAGCCGCCGTAGAAGTATCCGGATCCGCCGTCGGAACTACTGGTATACTCCTCGTGGATCGCATCGTAGATGCCACCCGGCACGTTCGGAGACCGGTAGTCCTGCAGGATGCAGTCCGAGTTGCTCGGAACATTGAAGTAATGGTACTGCGCCATCGCCGCCGGGGCTGAAGCCAGCAGCAAGGCTAGCGGCAACTGGCGGACCCCGGACGCAGCCCGGAATGGAAGGAATGGGTGGGAAACGCCCGCTGAACTCACGATCCGGTCGGTTGCCGGAATCTCGTCCGGCGTCCTACCGCGGTTGGCAAAAATAATACCAAAAACCTGGTGGAACAATTGATGGGTTTTCATGGGTAAGGTTCGCAAAAAGGACCCTAACAAATACAATGACAAACTAACATTCAGCGTCCTGCATGGTTAGAACGCCTAACGCTGTCAAGGTCCATCCTCACTCCAAATCCACCCTAAAACCCAAAAATACAAAGACTTATAAAGACAGCAAGATATCGCATGGATATACGCATCGAGCACATGGTGAACCGTGACCAAAACGGCCAAAAGGAACCACTCCGGATTCCCGATCGCTCATCAAAATGAGACGTATCACGGCTGGAAGCTTCGCTCTGCGAATCCTCTTCCGCCTACAATAACTCCCACAAAAACAGGCAATTCAGCTGTTTTTTATACAACAAAAAAAACCAGAAACCCAAATTCCTACACTCGGGCGCCACGGATGGACGCCCGGAAAAATAACCCAAAAAAGAATTCGGGTTAGGCCGTTTTGCACCAGCCAGCGACCTCTTCAGGCCTGTGCCGGAGCCTTTGTGGCAGCCAAGGCCGCCAGCGCCTCCTCAATGTGTGGATTGACCTTGTGATCCACCGTCTCCATCCCCACCCGGATGGCATTCCGGACGGCCGTAGCCGTAGAACCACCGTGGGCGATGATGACAACGCCGTTCACACCGAGCAACGGACTGCCGCCGTAACTCTCGGCACTGGCCTTCTGCTTGAGAGCCTTGAATGCGCCCTTGGCGATGACCGCCCCCAGCATCCGGACCAGATTTCCTTTGATCTCGGTCTTGAGCCACTTGGAAACCGCCTTCGCGGTGGATTCGGCGGTCTTCAACACCACGTTGCCGAGGAAGCCGTCGCACAAGACGATATCCAGCTCCCGCTCGAACAGGTCGTGACCTTCCACGTTTCCGATGAAATTGATGCCCGGAGTTTCCTTCAGACGCTTGAAGGTCTCCTTGGTGAAAGTGGTGCCCTTCTCATCCTCCTCGCCGTTCGACATCAGGCCGACGGTCGGGTTCTTCTTGCCGAGAACGTGCTTGGCGTAGGCGGTGCCCATCACCGCGTAGGTGACCAGGTGTTCCGGAGTCGCCTCCGGATTCGCGCCTGCATCCAGAATGTTGCACTGGCCGTGCTCGTTCGGCAGCGCGGAGGCGATGCCCGCGCGGTCCACGCCTTTCAGCGTGCGCAGCTTCAGGATCGCGGCGGCGACGGCGGCACCGGTGTTGCCTGCAGAGACGAAGGCATCGGCCTTGCCTTCCTTCACCATGTCCATCGCGATGCTGATGGACGATTGCTTCTTCTTCCGGACCGTCTTCGCCCCCGGCTCGGCCATGCCGATGACCTCCGGTGCGTGCACGATGCTGACCCGCTTGTCCTTGAGATCCAGCCCCTGCTTCGCGCACTCCGCCTGCAACGCGGCCTGCTCGCCGACGAGGTAGAGGTGCTGGAGTTTCGGATACAGGCGGAGGGCTTGGATCGCGCCACCGATGTTCACGGCGGGGGCGTGGTCACCACCCATGGCGTCCAGGGCGACTTTCATGCGGGGATTTACGGAGAGTTGGTGGAAACGGGTGTGCACGCCAAATCACCGCGTCCGGAAAGTCCGGCGCGGTGACTGGTGGGAAAGCAACATCGGGGTGCTCAGAGAGCCTCGACGGTCAGCACCTGGCGGCTGCGATAGTAACCGCAGGACGGGCAGGCGATGTGCGAGGGAATGCGGGTTCCGCATTCCGGGCAGCTCTTGAGGATGGGGGCACGCCAGCGGGTTGCGCCACGGCGCATTTTCGAGCGGCTCTTGGATTGGCGGCGTTTTGGGACTGCCATGGTAGTAGAGTCGGTTAGTGTTGGTCCTTCAGGTCCTTGAGCGCGTCGAGGGCTGTCCAACGGTCGTCGGACCCCGCGCGGGGGGCGGTCTCTACACCGCTCTCGTCCGGTTTGTCCACTGCTAAATAGCGGGAATCGATTTCGCAGTGCTGCGGAACGTCCGCATCCTCGCAAAGCGGATCCACCGGAAAATGAATCAGAACCTCTTCCCGCAAGGCTTCCGTGGCGTCGATTTCGCTGTCCCGGCCGATTTCCAGAGAGACTGCGGCGTTGTCCAGACGGATGGTTTGGATGAACGGGTGGAGGGTCCGGACGCAAATGAACTCAAAGGGAGCCGCGAGCTTTCCAGTCAGCAGCAGTTCGGAGCCGAAACGCTGCACGAAAAGGTCATACTCCATCGGCCCGGAGGCTTTCGCATCCCCTTCCGGGAGGTCGAAAATCTCGGCGGGGAGCTCCCCCGAGACGTTTTTCCCATCCTCCGGCAGGGTGGACAGGTCGATCAACAAGCGTTTCTGCATGCCGGATAGTAGTCCATGCGGCCCGTCCGCCAAGTGGAACCCGCGGGGCAATTCCTCTCCCACCCCACCAACTGCTCCCCCGAGCCGCCCGGTTCTGTCCGCATCTTGGCGCTTGTGCCCGCGCCCGCACCGGACAAGCTCCCGCCTGAACCCTCCGCCATACCAGCCTTATGCCCATCGACATCGACCTTCTCAGCCGCATCTGCGAAGCCCCCGGAGCCCCGGGATTCGAAAAAGCCATCCGCGCCCTCGTCCTGAAGGAAATCGACGGACTGGCCGACGAAATCCGCACCGACAACATGGGCAACGTGGTCGCCTTTAAGAAGGGCAAGTCCTCCGAAAAGCGCGTGATGGCCGCCGCCCACATGGACGAGATCGGCTTCATCGTCACCCATGTGGATGACAAGGGCTTCGTCCGCTTCAATCCCGTCGGCGGATTCGATCCGAAGACCCTCACCTCGCAGCGCGTCCTCATTCACGGCAAGAAGGACATCCTCGGTGTCATGGGCTCGAAGCCCACCCACATCATGTCCCCGGAGGAGCGCAACAAGGTCCCGCAGATCAAGGACTACTTCATCGACACCGGCATGGCGAAGAAGGACGTGGAGAAATACATCGAGGTCGGCAACTTCGTTACCCGCTACAGCCCGCTCATGGAGCTGGGTGATTGCGTGAACGTGAAGTCCCTCGACAACCGCGCCTCCGTCTTCCTCCTCATCGAGACCCTGCGCGCCCTCAAGAAGGCCAAGAAGAAGCCCTCCTACGACTTCTACGCCGTTTTCACCGTGCAGGAGGAGATCGGCCTCCGTGGCGCCGGCCCGGCCGCCCTGGATATCAAGCCGGACTTCTCCTTCGGCCTGGACACCACCATCGCCTACGACGTCCCGGGCTCGACGCCGCAGGAACGCTGCACCGCCCTCGGCGAAGGAGCGGGCATCAAGATCATGGATTCCTCCGTGATCTGCGACTACCGCATGGTGGCCTACATGAAGGCCGTGGCGGAGCGGAACTCCATCAAGTGGCAGCCGGAGATCCTCGCCGCAGGCGGCACCGACACCGCCCAGCTCCAGCGGATGGTGCCGGGAGGCTCGATCGCAGGCGCGGTCTCGATCCCGACCCGCCACATCCACCAGACAATCGAAACCACGAACAAGAAGGACCTCGCTGCCTGCATCGAGCTGCTCACCGCCTGCGTGTGCGAGCTGGACGGCCACGATTGGTCGTTCTGAGCGCGGCAGCATCGTTCTACTCCATCTCCTCAAAAGCCGTCTCCCAACCCGGGGACGGCTTTTTTTGTGGAGCAAAAAGCAAGGGATGACCGCTTGCTTATCCTTGAAAGAGGCTTTCCAAAAATTCCGGGGCGCTTTTCCCCTGAAATATCAGGAAATGGTCGGTGATGATTCTGTTTCCTTCATGTTTCCAAACTAAATTTTTAAAATACCACCCCCCTTGCAGGGCTGGATCAATGGGCTGAAATTTTTTCGACCCCCAAGACTTGGGGGTGCCCGTTTTCGACAGGTTTGGGAACCCCTCTATTTTGCAAGGGTTTGCGTGCCTTTCCCCGATCCGATGCAAGGCGCTCATAGGGCAAACACACTATATATAGTATTGTGAATAATTTGTGGATACCATATGGGCAAAACCAGAATTGACCCTCAGTGACGTTTTCTGTCACTGTCCCCCACGCTGCTCGCCTCCCGGCGGCAGCGCCCGACGCCTCCCGAACGACCTTCCCAAACCAGCCTTCCGACTGCTTCCCTGCCATGTCCGCCACTACGACCGTCACCCTCGGCAACCGCACCTTCACCCTCGATCGCGACAAGGCCGAACAGGCCTTCGCCTCCAAGCGCGTCATCAACGGCCGGGACACGATGTTCTTCAACATCCTGCCGCTGAAGTACCAGTGGGCCTACGATCTGTACAAGAAGATGAAGGCCAACCACTGGGAGCCGGAAGACATTACCATGCAGAAGGACGTGGAACAGTGGCGCTCCGATGAAATCACCGATGTCGAGCGATGGATTATCAAGATGGGCATCGGTTACTTCTCCGCCGCCGAGGGCATCGTGGGTGACAACGTCCTCCACGTCGTCCGCGAGGTGGTCACCGCCCCGGAACTGAAGCTCGTGCTCGGCCGCCACGCTCACGAGGAAAACATCCACGCCGACTCCCTCGTCTACATGCTCTCCTCGCTGGGCCTGAACCCCCACGAGTGCGAGGCGATGTTCGAGGACATCCCGACCATCAAGGAGAAGAACCACTTCGTCGTCTCCAACAGCCGCGCCCTGCGCCGCGATGTCGACCTCACCATCACCGCCAACAAGCAGGCGCTCGCCAAGAACATCTTCCTTTTCGGCCAGGTCATGGAGGGCACCCAGTTCTACGGCCTCTTCGGCATGATCCTCAGCCTCTACCGCCAGAACAAGTTCCCGGGCATCGGCCAGATGTTCAGCTACACCCTGCGCGATGAGTCGAACCACATCGAGGTCTTCCGCAACCTGCTCATGGACCTCGTCGATGAAAACCCGGACATCTGGACCGATGAGTTCCGCGAGGACCTCCGCGCCACCATGGCCGAGGGCATCCGCCTGGAGAAGCAGTTCATCCGCGACTGCCTCCCCGTCGCCGGTCTCGGCCTCAACGCCGCCGACTTCGAAACCTACATCGACTACATCGCCGACCGCCGCCTCGCCTCCTGCGGCATCGCCCCGCTCAACGAGTCCGTCGCCAACCCCTTCCCTTGGCTCGCCGAGATGATGGACATCAAGAAGGAGACCAACTTCTTCGAAGGCAAGGTCACCGAATACCAGAAGGCCTCCGCCCTCGCCACCGTCCACGACGACGAACTCTGATCCCCACCGGGGCGCAGCCCCGCTGATCCCTTACCTCTGCCTTTTCCCTTTGTTTCAATCCCTGCCCCTAGAAAATCATGTATCGCGCCGTTAACCCCGACGAGGATCTCATCCTGAAGCAGGTCATCACGGACCGCTTTACCCTTCCCGCCAACGATCGTGCCTTTGCCTGGCGCGAGGTGTTGCCCACGGAGAAGCGCAATCCCATCGCTGACATCATCGTCACCCGCGGCACGAACGAGACCCATTTCTCGCTCGAGGACGTGGCGGACGCGATCGGTGACTCACTGGCGGACCTTCTGGTTTCCCGCCGCCACGACGAGAAAAGCATCTTCTCGGACGTGAACCGCAAGTTCGTCTCGGACGTCGCCCACGCCGTCGCGAACTCGCTCACCCAGTCGCTCGATGACGGCGGCCGCCTCCGTCTCTCCGAGGCCGATCTCTACCTCCTCATCGAAAAGGCCCTCCTCGAGAACGACGCCTACGATGTCGCCAAGTCCCTGGCGTTCCGCCGTTCCATGGAGAAGAATGGCAGTGTGGACCTTCACACCGGCCCCCATGCCCTGCCCGTGCGCCTCATCCGTCGCAATGGCAACGTCGTGCCGTGGTCCGAGACCAAGATTGAGATCGCCGTCCGCAAGGCCTTCCTCACCATCAAGGAAAACCCGGACGCCGCCACCGACATCGCCCGCGCCGTCACCGAGCGCATCCGCCGCGGCGACCAATCCTTCGTCCACATCGAGGACGTCCAGGACATGGTCCAGGAAGAACTCATGCGCGCCGGCCGCTTCAAGGCCGCCGAGCACTACATCCTCTACCGCGCCCAGCGCAACCGCCTCCGCCAGGAACAGGAAAGCCGTTCGGAAGACCCGAACCAGGAATCCATGGTCGTCGTCACCACGGAGGACGGCGCCAGCAACTTCTGGGACGGCACCGAGCTGAAAAAGCGCATCTCCTTCGCCTCCATCGGCCTCGACCTCTGCCTCACCGAGGTCGAGATCGAGCGCGAACTGCGCCGCTCCATCGGCAGCGAGATCTCCGACAAGGACCTCAAGGCCACTGTCATCCTCAACGCCAAGGCCCTCATCGAAAAGGACGCGGACTTCGCCAAGTTCGCCGGTCGCATCCTCCTCTCCTACATCTATGAGGAAGTCCTCGACTGGAGCATCCAGAAGGACGGCATCGAAAAGCTCAAGGAAGCCCACAAGTCCAAGTTCAAGAGCTACCTGAAGCACGGCGTCGCCATCAAGCGCATCCACCAGGACCTGCTCGACAGCTACGACCTCGACAAGCTCTCCAACGCCTTCGACCCCTCCGCGGACCTCGACTTCGACTACCTCGGCATCCAGACGATGTACGACCGCTACCTCGTCGTCGACAAGACCGGCGCGAAGCCACGCCGCCTGGAAACGCCCCAGTTCTTCTGGATGCGCGTCGCCATGGGCCTCTTCAAGCGCGAGGAATCCAAAAAGGAGGACTGGGTCATCCGCCTCTACAATCTCTACAAGGGCCGCCGCTTCTGCTCGTCCACACCGACGCTCTTCAACTCCGGCACCCTCCACAGCCAGCTCTCCTCCTGCTACCTCTACAAGGTCGATGACTCCATCGAGTCCATCATGATCCGTGGCATCGCCGAAAACGCCTTCCTCTCGAAGTGGGCGGGCGGTCTCGGCGGCTCCTGGACCGCCGTGCGCGGCACCGGTGGCTACATCCAGGGCACCAATGGCGAGTCCCAGGGCATCATCCCCTTCCTCAAGCTCCACAACGACCAGCTCGTCGCCGTCAACCAGGGTGGCAAGCGCCGCGGCTCCGGCTGCGCCTACCTCGAGACCTGGCACAACGACATCGAGGACTTCCTCGAGCTCCGCAAGAACACCGGCGACGACCGCCGCCGCTGCCATGACATGAACACCGCGAACTGGATTCCGGACCTGTTCATGAAGCGCATGGAGAACCGCGAGCACTGGACCCTCTTCCGCTCCAATGAGGTCCCGGACCTCCACAACCTCTACGGCAAGGCCTTCGAGGAACGCTACACCCAGTACCGAGGCCATGGCCGCCGAGGGCCGCATCTGGTCCCGCCAGCTCCCCGCCATCGAGCTGTGGAAGAGCATGCTCAAGATGATCTTCGAGACCGGACACCCGTGGATCACCTTCAAGGATCCCTGCAACGTCCGCTCCCCGCAGGACCACGCCGGCGTCATCCACTCGTCCAATCTCTGCACCGAGATCACCCTCAATACCTCGGACGAGGAAACCGCCGTCTGCAACCTCGGCTCCGTCATTCTGGACACCCACATCACCAAGGACGGTGCCCTCGACCATGAGATGCTGAAGGAGACCATCACCGTCGCCATCCGCGCCCTGGACAACGTCATCGACATCAACTTCTACCCGACCACCGCCGCGGCGACCGCCAACAGCCGCCACCGCCCCATCGGCCTCGGCGTCATGGGCCTGCAGAACGCGCTCTACAAGCGCGGCCTCTCCTTCGCCTCGGATGCCGCCGTCGAGTTCAATGACGAGTTCATGGAAGCCATCGCCTACTACGCGTATGGCGCCTCCTCCGATCTCGCCGGCGAGCGCGGCACCTACTCCAGCTACAAGGGCTCGAAGTGGGACCGCGGCCTCCTTCCGCAGGACACCGTCGACCTCCTGGAAGACGAGCGCGGTCGCAAGATCGATGTCCCCCGCGGCGGCAAGATGGACTGGTCCGTCGTCCGTGAGAAGATCGCCAAGCAGGGCATGCGGAACTCCAACGTCCTCGCCATCGCCCCCACCGCGACGATCTCGAACATCACCGGCACCACCCCCTGCATCGAGCCGAACTACAAGAACCTCTACACCAAGGAAAACCTCGGCGGGAAGTTCATCATCCTCAATGCGGAGCTCGTGAAGGACCTCAAGAAGGCCGGCCTCTGGAGCCCGGAAATGGTCGACCAGCTCAAGGTACTTCGACGGTGAGCTCGATTCCATCGATGACATCCCGGAAGCGCTCAAGCACAAGCACAAGACCGTCTTCGGCATCGGCTTCGAGTTCATCATCGATGCCGCCGCCCGCCGCCAGAAGTGGATCGACCAGAGCCAGTCCGTGAACCTGTTCCTCTCCACCCCGGACATGAAGACCCTGTCCCACATGTACCGCCGTGCCTGGGACAAGGGCCTCAAGACCACCTACTACCTCCGTACCCTCCAGGCCTCGAACATCGAGAAGGCCACCATCGACGTGAAAAAGGAAGTCCGCGGCCTCGCCGCCGGCACCGGCGGCACCCCCGCCAAAACCTACACCGCCGAGGAAGTGAATGCCTGCTCCATCGAAGCCATGATGAACGGCGGCACCTGCGAGGCTTGCCAGTGATACAATATTTGTTGTCCTACAAATAGGATTCCATACACTTTCAAATTTTATGAGCTCCCTTCGATTGCCTACATTATTAACGCCTATCCGAGCGGAACTTGGCGATCTGTTGTTAGATCCAAACAATCCGAGATTCTCCGAACTAGGAGAGGAACTGCATCCCGTAGCCGAGGTCCGATTTGCGGACGAGAAAGTTCAGGCTAATGCATTTGAGAAAATGCGGAATCCCAGCTTCGATGTTGCAGAACTAAGAGACACCATAAAAACTCTCGGCTTTTTGCCGATGGATCGCATCGTCGTGCGCAAATGGAAAGGAAGCGCGAATGATGGGAAAACAAAATATGTTGTCATTGAAGGCAATCGTCGCGTTACAGCGCTGAAATGGTTGCTCAATCTGCACGATATCGGGAAAGAGACCTTCGATGAAAAACAGATTGACAATCTCATCCACATCGAAGCGCTATTGTTAGACGATTCGGTTGCTCCGGCTTCAGCAACCTTAATCCTCCCTGGATTGAGACATGTTTCCGGGGTTAAAGAATGGGGGCCGTATCAAAAAGCTAAGGCAGTTCACGCGCTTAGAAGCAGTGGAATGTCCCCGCAAGAAACCGCTCAGAGCCTCGGCCTTTCCACCCGCGCGGCTAATGGCGCATATCGTTGTTTTCTCGCCTTGGAGCAAATGAAGAGCGATGAAGAATTTGGGGAGTATGCAGAGCCGAAAATGTATAGCTTTTTCGAGGAATTATTAAAACGACCAAATGTCAAAAAATGGCTGGGCTGGTCAGATGAATCCGAACGATTCACATTTACAGAACGTGTGCACGAATTTTATAGCTGGATTGTTCCTTCTGGCGATGATGGAAATCCACCAAAATTGAGCGAGGCAAAAGCGGTGCGGGATCTATCACTAATTATTGATGACGAAAACGCATTAAACATTCTCCGTGGCCCAGATGGAACTTTGGCACGGGCACTTGCTAGATACGAAGTGGATCATCCTGAGGATTGGTTCCCGAAGATTACTACTGCCATGGGCGCATTAAAATCATTAACTCCTGACATGTTGCGCACAATGGACCCAACTACGATTTCGACACTGGAAGAATTAGCAGAGCGGATAAAACTGGTAATAAACGACAAAAAATTACTAACGGCCACATCTTAGCATGGCCACACCCTCATCGCAACTTATTGCATCTTGGACCAAAGAATCCTTAATATCGGTTGAGTGGATTCGGCTAGATGAAGCATGTCGCCGGGCACTTTCCATTAAGCTAAAAGGATCAACAGAAACCTTTATTTCGGATATTGTAGAGTCGAACATCGCTTATGTAGCCGAGCTTTTAAGAAATGAAATCGCAAATGCCGAAATCGATGGGGCCCCAATCGATTTTGAAATTGATGAAGAAGATGCACCTCCTTACATTCGCGTATCAAATCAATCAATAAGGCCTTTACTCTCAAAACTTCGCAAAGTCGATCCATTCGATTTTGAAACAGTCTGCGCAAAAATTTTGGCTCAATTGGGAGCTCAGGCTGATGTTACAAAACGCACTAATGACGACGGTGTAGATTTTTTTGCCGTTGATTTTGATTTCGTTTCTGATGGCATTCGTACTCCGCAGGCTTGCCGAGCCGCTGTAATTGGCCAAGCAAAGCGTTACAAAGATGGAAATCTTATCCGTGAAACAGATGTGAGAGCTTTTGTTGGGGGAGCAATTAAAGTAAAAAACGATTTGGCATTGGATCGGAAGATCCTCCCTCTCAGCCCTGTCGTTTTTGCTTTCTGGACTACTTCTGATTTCGATCCCAGCGCGAAACAATACGCTAAATCCCTCGGATTGTGGTATTTAGGCGGCTTGGCCCTCTCCAAATATATTCAAGCTTTAAATTTGGAAGCATTTGTCGATTCCTTCCTTGAGCCCACCATGAAAAGGCTTAAATCATAAGCGAGAATCAATTCTCGCCAGAGGAACGATTTCAATAAAATAAACCAATCCCTGCCACTCACATACTCGCATGCACCAAGTAAATTTCGATTTCGCTGAAAATGCAGAAGAACAAGGCATCAGTGCTTCTCAACTCGATGCCTGGAGGCTAACTCATCCTCCCTATTCGATTAATCCGGGCGACATTGTCGAAATTGACATTTTGAATACAAATGTCACTCCAGCTATCGTCTCTCGATCGGGCTTATTTCCTGTTGTGAAAATTGCGCATTCCTATTTGCGGAACACTAACCTTACCGGCGAGCAGTCTTTAACCGTTTATGTGGGAGTTGCGCATTCATTCCGCCATCCCGATGATTGATATTTAATCTAAGACTTTGGTCATCATGAAAATACGCCTCGCTGGAGTTCGGGCGCAAGTGTTCACTCGAACCCATGATTTCTCCAGCTACAGTCGGCATGCTCTCAATGGCCGGTCCAATCGGCTGGGCGACTTCCATGGAGAACTCCCGTGAAGCACGTGGGGTGGGTGGGCAATTTTTCACGCCCGCTCCGGTCGCCCGGCAACTGGCGGACTGGTTTCAAGCCGAAGGCTTGAACCAACCCCAAACTCCACCTCTTAAACCCGGGAGCAGGAGGCGGTGCGTTGACCGCGGCATGGGTGGACCGGGTGCTGACTCTGCGAGCAGCGGGCACGTTGAAGCTTCCGGCAGAAGTGGCGTTGGAGGCCTAGGAGCTGGATGATGCATTCATCCCCGATCTGCAGGCACATCTCGATGCCTGCGCGAATGCCCTAGAGCTAGCCGGAATCCGCACACAGGTCTTTCTCCGCCATGGCAAGAGCGCGGTGGGCATACACTACCCCAACCTTTTCGGGAGCGAATCCGCACCGATTGTAACCCATGCGATCCTGAACCCGCCCTATCGGAAGATTGCCACGCGGTCGAAGGAACGGCGGCAACTGGCCTCCATCGGCATCGAATCCACGAACCTGTACACCGCGTTCGTGGCGCTGACCTTGCGTCGACTGGCGGACGGTGGCTGACGTAGACATGAGCGCTTTCCGTTGATCTGGAGATCCTAGAGGAACTGTCCCGGCCCTGCATTCCTCATCCGGGGGATGTGGAGATCCGCCAAGGTTGTGAATGCGGCCTCACCGCCATGCTGGCCGCCGCTATCTCCCCAGTCCCAACGGGAACCATGGAGAAAAAGGCCGGAAGCCGGCTCTTCGGCGAGATGCCTCGCACCCTCGTCGAACCCAGCCGCTTCGCCGGCTTCGAGCAGTTCATCCGCACCCTCCTGCCACGCTGGAGAACCCTAGTGATTCGCGATGTGCCACAAGATCTCGGACGATTTGATTCCGATAGCTAAAGGCCTAGGCACCCACACTTTGCCATTCCGAAAACGTCTTCAATACTCACGGAGTTCAGATTACAAGGCGATCAATGAGCCGACAAAAACTTACAAAGGTCCATTGGAAATCACATTGTCCATGTGGAAGCGGATTTTGTTACAGAGATTGCTGCTGGGATAAGGATTTCAAATGGATGGTGGATTCCAAAGGAAGGGTTCACAGACAAATACCTATCCATCCCACACTCCACGAAATTCTCGATAATCAACGGCAAAAATTCATTGAAATCTACGGTCGAAAGCCCGGATGCAAAGACTCCATACACTTATCATTCCCCAGCAAAGATTATCTAGACACGAAAACGTTCAAACTGTTCATCGAAAGTGGTGTGCCCGTCGAAATGATCTATGCGCATCTCGCAACCGGCTTGTTGCCGACCACCGAAAACGAGGATTTGATACCAGATCGAGATCTGCAGGAATGGAAAGATGCCGTTGCATATTATCGCGCACAAATTGATCGTGACGATGCCGAGCCGGACATCGTCAGGATGAAAATGTTATCACGGTTTTTTACTCTTGAGAAGCACATCCACCAAATCATCACAGTCCTGGAAAGATTCATTCACCTGTCTGGTGAAGCATTGAACGTAAAATTCGATCTAGATGGAGATCACACTCATCACGATTTTCTAATGCTTTGCATTGCGAGATCGCTGAAAAGCCTGAAAGCCGTGGAACATCTTCTGAAGGATTGTTACGGCGAAGATTGCCTTATTATCGTCAGATCCATTTACGAATGCTACCTGCACATAGGTTTTCTCCTCAAAGATCCCCCAGAAAATCGACGACCTCGTGACTGCCCGGGTTCGAGTGAAAACGGGAGACTGCGAATTCGTCAAAATCACCCATGAAAGCGGCAAGAAACAACGAGTGATTCGAGACAAAGTAACTCAACAGATCTTTTCCGCCAATATCCAAATACGGACCATGGCGGAGAAAGGATTCGATCCCGGAGACCTCCAAATTCATGAGTTCCTCTACTCTTTTTTGTCCGACTATGGACACCCAACAATTTTCGGTCTAGAAGCTTATTTGTCCGACCATCGATTTGACGTCTATAAGTCCGACAAAGCATTTCATGCGATGCTATATGCCAGCTATTCGGGATCAATAATACTGGAATGCTTGATTCACTTCAAAAAACTATCATCTCTTCACCAGCGAGACATTAAGCATATCGCAATCAGCACGGCTACCTCTTTGATCGAGATATTCAATGATCTTTTGCCGCCCAAGGATTTTCCAGATATGAGCGAACTGTTTCAGAGTCGTTTGAGGCGTCTGATCCAGCGTTTCAAGGATTTTGTTCCCCGTTGAAATCCAAAGACGTTCTCTTCTTACTGGTTAATAATGGACTAAAAATTCAAATTCCGACTCGATCTCATCAAAATGAGGGCGTCCAGAGGCAATTCGTTTTTCAAACTGGCTGTTAGAGGAAAATTCGTGGCTTGCCCTCGCAGATCAGCCCTAACGAATTGCGTTGGACAACTCTTTGTGGCCCACAAATAGCCGCGCCGCCTGAGAGCTCGCCGTCAGGACTACTAAACGAGTTCCATACCCCGGATCAGCCCACAAGAAAAGGTGAAACGATGGCCGACGTGGACATCCGCGAGCACCGCTCCCGCCAGATCGCGCACCACCTGATGCACCTCCACAAGGATGCTCCCATCATCGTCCGCCTGAAAGGCCACGGGCTCGACGTGTGGATCGATTTCACTCCACTGCCCGGTCCAGTAGGCACGGATTTCCTCCGGCCTCTGGACGAAGCCACCTTTGAACGCCTTCGGCCACTTCACGTCCGCGGTCATGGTGGCGAGAGCGGCGGGAATGTCCCGCGCATTGAAGGCCGCATAGGCCGCGCGGAGCAGGTCGATTTCAGAGGAAGTGGGCTCGGACATCGGTAGAATGTTGGCAATATTGTGCTCCTTGGGGAGGGCTTCTTACAGGATCTTTACCGATTTTCCGCCGCGCCCACATACGGGCTTAACGGAAAAGCGCTGGAATGAAGACCGGGTGCGGGCAAAGCGCCCGGTCCTTTCGACCATGAACACACTCCTCCATTCGCCGGCCCGCGGAATGCGGACCGGGTTTCTGGCGCTCACGGCCGCTTGCCTTTTCAACGGCGGAGTTGTCTGCGCGGAACCGGCGGCATTGCCCAAGGATGTCACGCGGGTGCCGGTGGTGTTTTCCGGCGGGCACGGGACGGAGAGCGTTGATCACGGACGACCGGTGGTGTTGATCGCCGCAGCCTTGGGCGTGAAGCCGGAGGTGTTCCGCGAGGCCTTCAGCCACGTCCATCCCGCCGGTCCGGGCAAGGGCCCGACGGAGGAGGAGGCACGCCAGAACAAGAAGGCACTCATGGACGCGCTCGGGAAATACGGCATCACCAACGACCGCCTTGATACCGTCTCCAACTTCTACCGCTACCCACCCGGCCCCGGCGGCCTGTGGAAGACCACTCCCGCCACCGCCAATGCACTGGTAAAGGAGGGCAAGGTCATCGGCTTCGAGATCACCAGTGGCGGCGCGGGCTACAGCACGCCGCCTGCGATAACGGTTCCGGGGATGAAGGTGGAGGCGGCGGTGTCCCTCTCTTTCAGACAGGAGCTTGCGAGCAATGGTTCAGTGAAAGCGATTGTGGAGAAGAAGTGAGCTGTTTTGCGGGAGCTGGGACTTTCCGCAGGAGAGTGCCGGTGAAGCCTTTGGCCACTCTCCAAGCCACAAGTCCTTGAAAAACGGCAGGTAGAGTTGTTAGACATGGCCAATGAGCGAGCACCGCTGCTTCTTGTGCCAAAAGGATCTCCCGGATAACGAGCCGGTGAGCGAGATTGCACGCATCACCACCTGCCAGCGGCATTGGATGGCGGTGTGGGTGATGGGATTCACCCTGCTGGCAGCGGGAGCGGTCGGCTTCGGGGTCTATCTGTTCCAACATCCGGAGGAGAGAACCGTGAAGTTCATGATCGCGGAGGGAGTGTGCGTCCTAGGGTCGCTGGAATTCCTCTGGTCTCTGCAAAAGAGACTGCGGAAGATGCGGAAGAAGAAACAGGCGGAAGATCCCGGAGTGCCACCGGAAGAGCCTTGAGTATGATTTCCGTGAAGTCACTGGAGCGTCGGGAGATCGACGCGAACCTGGTGGAGTCGATCGTGGCGCTGGATGTGGCGAACATGACGGAGTTCTTCGCCCGTCTCGGGCTGGAGGTGCCGGTTGCACGGCGGCGGTCGGCATTCGAACATCCGGGGACGGTGGTGGTGGCGATGGACGAGGCGGGTAGCCTGGCCGGTTATTTGGAGTACGGGCCCGGTTGGGATTCACGGGGCGAGACGTATGTTTCCTCCATCCAGATCGCGGAAGAGCATCAGAAGGGTCCGCTGTTGTTGCGGCTGCTGCGCCATGCCTTCGCGACCTGCGATCTGCCCGCAGGACAGGCGGTAGGGGCGGACGTGCAGGAGTCGAACCCGAAGGCGATGCGATTGTTGGAGCGGTTGGGATTCCATCTCGATGACGGCCCGGCGCGGCGGGGAACGCGGGGGGCCTGGATGCGTTGGCAGCCACGCAGCAGCCCTACGAGAAATGCTTCCGCCGGCACATGACCGGAATGCGCCCCTGCATTCCCTGAATGCGGCGGCTGTCCACGTAGAACGCATTGCCGATTGCCGAACCGGGGGGCTGCCGGTAGGCTCCGCGCCCCATCGATGAAACCGGTATTCCTCTATGACACGACGCTGCGTGACGGTACGCAGGGAGAAGGATTCCAACTTTCAGGCCTCGACAAGCTGCGAATTGCGGAGCGCCTGGACGCATTCGGCATCGATTATATTGAAGGCGGCTGGCCGGGATCGAACCCGAAGGACGTCGAGTTTTTCCAAGCGGCGAAGAAGCTGGAGCTGAAGCACGCGAAGCTCGCCGCCTTCGGCTCCACACGCCGGGCGGACACGCCGGTGGAGGAGGACGCCCAGGTGCGTCTGCTGCTGGAGGCGGAGACGCCAGTGGTGACGATCTTCGGCAAGAGCTGGGAACTCCAGGTCACCGAAGTCCTGCGCACGACCGCGGAGGAAAACCGCGCGATGATCCGGGACACGGTGGCGCATCTCAAGAAGCACGGCCGCGAGGTGATGTATGATGCGGAGCATTTCTTCGACGGCTACAAGGACTCGCCCGAGCACGCGCTGGCGACTCTGAAGGCCGCAGCGGAAGGTGGCGCGGATTGCCTGGTGCTGTGCGATACCAATGGCGGCACGCTGCCCCACGAGGTGCAGCAGATCTGCGAGGTGGTGCGCCAGCGCATCCCCGGAACGCCGGTAGGCATCCACACCCACAACGATTGCGAACTGGCGGTGGCCAATGCGGTCGCGGCGGTGCAGGGCGGTGCGGTCCAGATCCAGGGGACGATCAACGGCTACGGCGAGCGGACCGGCAATTGCAACCTGACCTCCGTGATCCCGATCCTCCAGCTCAAGATGGGCTTGGAAGTGGTGCCTGCCTTGGAGAATCTACTAAGCTTGTCGTACTATGTGGACGACGTCTCCAACAATCCGCACTTCGCACGCGCGCCCTTCGTCGGCCGCACGGCATTCGCCCACAAGGGCGGCATGCACGTCAATGCGGTGAAGAAGCTGGCGCGGAGCTACGAGCACATCGTGCCGGAGTCCGTGGGCAATTCGCAGAACATCCTCGTCTCCGAGTTGAGCGGCCAGGACAACATCCTGATCAAGGCCCAGCAACTGGGTCTGGAGCTGGAGAAGGGCTCGCCGGTGGCAAAGGCGGTGCTGGCCAAGGTCAAGGAGCTGGAGCACGAGGGCTACTCCTTCGAGGCGGCCGGCGGTTCTCTGGAACTGCTGATCCGTCGCGAGATGGGCACCTACAAGAAGACCTTCGACCTGAAGGAATACCACACGAGCTTCCGCAAGTATCGCGACGGACACGAGCCGGTGTGCGAGGCCACGGTGAAGCTGTATGTGGACAACACTCCGGAATACACCGTGGCGGAAGGCCACGGGGTGGTGAACGCGCTGGACGTGGCGCTGCGCAAGGCGCTGCTCCCCTTCTACCCGGAGATCGCGGACATTTCACTGGAGGACTACAAGGTCCGCATCGTGGATGGCCATGATGCGACCGCAGCGAAGACCCGCGTGTTGATCGAAACGACCGACGGCCACCGGAGCTGGGGAACGATCGGCGTGTCCGAGAACATCATCGAGGCGAGCTGGATCGCGATCGTGGACGGGATCGACCTGTTCCTGCAGAAGAAGCGGAAGTGAGGCTCAAGGAATAACCGGCTTCACCTTCGCCAGCTCGGTCGCACGCCACAGATACCATGCGGCGTGCGAACGGTGCGGTCGGAATTTCTCGCCGAGGATCTCGAGTTCCTTCGGCTTCGGCATGGCATCGAGCCCGTAAGCCCATTGGTAGCCGCTGCGGACTCCGAAGTCATCAACCGGCCACACATCGCCGCGGCCGAGGGTGAAGATGAGCAGCATTTCCACCGTCCACTTTCCGATGCCCCGCACCTGGGTGAGACGGGCGATGATTTCCTCATCGGAGAGCGTCTCGATCTCCTTGCGACCGGGGACGACACCGGAGATGGCCTTTTCCGCGAGATCGCGGATGGCGGCGGTCTTCGAGCGGGAGAAACCGACCCCGCGAAGATCGTCATCGCTGACAGTGGCGAGCGCCTTTGGGCCGGGCTCACGGCCGCCGGGAAAGAGCTTGCGATAACGGCCGAGGATCGTTTGGGCGGCCTTGCCGTGGAGCTGCTGGTGGGCCACCGCGCTGACGAGCGATTGGAAAGGCGTCCGCTTCAGCTCATACTCCATGGCGCAGGGACCCACGCGGGCGATGAGCCCCTTCATGGTGGGGCACGCCTTCCGGAGGCGCGCAACCGCCTTGGAATGATCCGGCGTCATGACAGGTCAACGGCGCTTCCGCGGCGGGCCGGAGCGGGACCCTCCGCGCGGGCGGAAGCGGGGGCGCTGCGGTTCTTCCTCGCCGGTTTCGCCTTTCGCTTCCTTGCCCTTCTTCACGGACGAGGCGGCGGCCTTTTTCACCCGCAGGATATTCGCGCCTACCTGCATGCCATTCAGCTCGTGGATCGCCACCGTGGCCTCCTTGGCGGAGGAGAATTCCGCGAAGGCGAAGCCCTTCGAGCGACCGGTCTCCTCATCCATCACGAGATCGAGAGAAGCCACTTTTCCGAACTTGCGGAGAAGGGCGTGGAGCTGGATGCGGTCGGTGGCGCGGTCGAGATTGCGGATCAGGATGATCATGGAGTTGCCGGTGGAGCGGCACTTTACGCGGAGACCTCGCGGGAAACGAGCATGGATTCTTGGCGGGGAGGAGGTTTCCTGCCACCGTCGCGCCCCGCGCCGCCCGATGACCACTCCTTCCCCTACTCTCCCGCCTGCTTCCGGCTGGCTGATCCGTGTTTCCGAGGTGTTCGGCGAGCTGGCGGATGAAGTCGTCCGCCGCACCGGTGCCAGCGCCTCAACCCCTCTGGGCAGCGAATATCACCTCCTGAAGGGAACCGACCTGAAGGCGATCCAGTCCTCGGAGGCCGCCCAATTCATCCGCTGGAATCTACCGGTGCATCACAGCTGGCCGTGCAATCCGCAGAAGACGGAAGGTTTCATTGAAAAAGCGGCGCAGGCGTTGGTCCGGAAGTTCGGCCATTTGCCACTGCAGGCGGTCCTGGTGGGGCAGCTCGATCCCAGCTCGCCAAACAAGTATTACAAGACCCTGGCCTCGAATTTCCGCGGCCGCACGCTCCAGCTTTTCCCGTCGCTCGGGAAGATCGAGGTGGAAGCACAGGATCCCGCCACGCTGACCTTGTTCTGCCTGGTGGGGCCGGAGGGGCTCTTCTGCGGCGTGCAAAGCCCACTCGACAGCAATGGGTTCCATCCCGGCGGCACCCGCTATATCAGCCAGAATGCCCCCGGAACCATCAGCCGCGCCGGCGCGAAGATCGCCGAGGCACTCCACTACCTCCCCCTGCATCGACCTTTGCCGACGACCGGTGGCCACTGGCTGGAACTCGGTGCCAGCCCGGGTGGCATGACTTCCGAACTGCTGAAACGTGGCTACCGCGTGACCGCCGTGGACCGCGCTCCGCTCGATCCACGTCTCGACAAAGCCAAGGGCCTGACTTTTTCCCGCGCGGATGTGGCCCATTTCCAACCGCCAGTTGGCGAGAGCTACGATGCGTTCCTTTCCGATCTCAACGGCAGCGCCCGTGAATCCATCGGCTACATCATTCGCCTCTCCAGCCACCTGCGGAAAGGCGGGCTGGTGGTATTCACGCTGAAGACCTCCGATGCCAGCACGGTGGAGGCGGTGAATGATCTCTACAAAGAGGTGGTCGCCCACGCGAAGCCAGTCGGTCTGGCGCTCATCGCCACCACGCACCTGACCTACAACCGGCAGGAGTTCACATTGTTTTTTGAGAAGACGAAGGGTTGATCAGGCGATTTGCACGGACCGTGTAGGAACCGCATGCGAATTGCCGGTAAGGGGGCTTTCATGGCACCGCGCCGATTCGATCATTTTTCATTGATCGTCAAAAACTTGCGCCTCATTCCAATATGACGGAATGCCGACTGCAAGAAGGATGGCAAGGAGTCTGAACAACCTCCGGAAATCCATGAAATCGATCCTTCTCAAAGTCATCGCGACCGCATTGATCGGCTTCACCGCGGTTTCCTGTACCGACCAGCTATGACGCGTACGGAAATCCCCGTGAATCGGTCGATCCGCTCGCCGCGGCCGCCGTCGCCGGTGTCGCGGGTTACGCCATCGGACAGAACAACCGGCCGAAGTACTACTACGGAGGCCCCTACTACCGCCCCTACTACCGCAATAACTGGGGTGCTCGCGGATATGTCCGGCCGATCAACCCCTACCGGGCCAATGCCTACTATCACCGCGGCTACCACCGCTGAGAAAGCAATTGCCCGAACCGCCCGGAGATTCTCCGGGCGGTTTTTTTTCGCAAGGAAACGAATGAAACCGGGTCCGATTTCGTTTAAGATTTGAAATCGAATTCATGCTTATGAAAAGCAACCTGATCAAAGCGGTCGCCGTGGCGGTGGTGGGAATGACTGCCAGTTCGTGCACGACGACCTACGATGCCTATGGCAATCCCCAGCAATCGGTCGATCCGCTCGCCGCAGCTGCCGTTGCCGGTGTTGCCGGCTATGCCATCGGCCAGAACAACAGCCCGAAATATTACTATTACGGCCGTCCCGGCTGGGGCCCGCGTCCGTACCACTACCATCACCGTTATCCACGGCACTATTAGTCGTGCGTGGTTGGTTTGATTCCCGGAAGTTTCCCGATGGATTCTTCCGGGAAGTGGATGACTCATACAGGGGTGGCTTCTTTCCGGGTGAATTCGGAATGTTCACCGCGTGAACGATGGGCATGATCGTCCGGTCATGCAGATGCGTGAAGCGGCGGAGAGGGTGCTGTTTGCGTCCACCTTGGAGGAGAAGCTTCTGCTTGTCCCCAGGGAGGTGCGCGATGATCTGCCGGGGGCATCGATCCTCGTGCCGGGCTCCGGGCCGGGCAGGCCGGATGAACTGAAGCTCGGCACGAAGGGCGTGAAGGTGGATTTTCCCGGCACTCACCGTCTGGACGATGACCGCGAGCGGGGCCGGCTTCTGCATTTCCTCGCCAACCACGAATTGCTGGCTGCCGAGCTGATGGCTCTGGTGCTGCTGAAATTCCCGGACGCACCGAAGGAATACCGCGCCGGGGTCTATGAGGCGATGCGGGAGGAGCAGATGCACACCCTGATGTATCTGCGGCGGATGAAGGAGTGCGGCATCACCTTCGGCGAGCTGCCGCTGAATGATTTCTTCTGGAAGCTGGTGGCGCCGGTCGAATCGCCACTGGAGTTCGTCACCCGCCTGAATCTCACCTTCGAACAGGCGAACCTCGATTTCTCCAAGCACTACGCCGTTCTATTCCGGGAGGCTGGCGATTCCGCCACCGCCGCAGTGCTGGAAAAAATCTATCAGGACGAGATCGGCCACGTTGGTCATGGGGTGAAGTGGTTCCGCCACTGGAAGCAGCACGGCACCAGCGATTGGCAGGCCTTTTGTCAGGCGCAGAGACTGCCGCTCAGCGCCGCCCGCGCGAAGGGAGTGGCACCGTTCAATGCCGAAGGCCGCCGTCTCGCCGGGCTCGATGAGGATTTCATCCGTCATCTGGAAGTCTACGGCCAATCGCGAGGCCGCACGCCTGTGCTCGCGTGGTTCAATCCGGATGCCGAGTCGCACACGATGGCAGCGGCAAGCCGTCTCCGCTACGATCCGAACAAGCACGCGGTAGCGCTGGATGAAGATCTGGAAATCCTCACGCTGGCATGGTGCCGGAAGGATGACATCGCGGTCATGCGCCGCCCGCCTGGCGCAGAGCATCTGGCCAACTTGAAAGCCGCAGGCCTGGAAATCCCCGAGATCATCTCCCAGGCTGAGCTTGGCACGTTGAAGGATCGAAAACTCGGTGGGCTGCGACCATGGGCATGGTCGCCGGATGCTGCGGAGCTGTTCAAGGGCCTCGCCAGCAATATTGCCTCCGGCATACCCTACCCATGGCGGGAGCCTCTGCCGTCGATTTGCTTCTCAAAGGAGCTCGGGGTGCGGCTGGAGGAGCGCTTGGACATCCCGGAGGAGAAACGCGGAAGACTTGTAAACGATCCAGCTTCCGCAGAGATCGCCGTGTTGGCGATCCATGCAGCAGGACATGCCGCTCTACTCAAAGCCGCCTACTCCTGCGCGGGCCGCGGGCATTTCCGCATTGATCCCGGCAAGCTCGATGACTCCGCCCGTGCGTGGATCCGGCAAGCACTTGAGAAGCACCGTGCGATCGTCATCGAGACCTGGCTCCAGCGCGTGCTCGATTTTTCCGCGATCTACGAAATCGAGCCGGAGGGGCGTGTCCGCCTCACCGGCATGACGGTGATGGAGAATGATTCCGCCGGACGCTTCACCGGTACGCGTGTGGCTTGGAAATGGGGCTCGATGCTCGATCCGGAGTGCGCCGCGTTCTTTTTCGGTCCCGCAAAGGGCATGGAGTGGTACGAAACGCGTATCCCGGAGATCCTCCCGGATCTGCTCCCCGGCTATCGTGGTCCGGTGGGGATCGACTCGATGATCCATCGTCTACCGGATGGTTCGCTGGCACTGCGCCCGGTGGTGGAAGTGAACGTTCGCATGACCATGGGACGTGTGGCCCTGGAACTACAGAAACGCCCTGCTTTCCGAGGAAACGGCCGCTTCCGCATCCTGCGCAAAAAGACCTTCGACGGCCCTCAACCGGGCCGAACTTTGCTTACTGATCCCAACACCGCGAAGGAGTTCATCGCGGTGTGGGAGAAGGTATAGCCTTACCTCGCCCACGCATCCCACAGCAGCTTCGCGGTCATCGCGAAAACCACCGTGAGGAATACCGGCCGGATCACACCCGCACCTCGCCGGATCGCCAATCCTGCGCCGGCCCGCGCGCCGAGGAGCTGGCCCGCGATCATCACTGCACCGATCGCAAAGTGAACCGACCCGCTGGCGAGAAAGACCACCAGCGCGCCCACGTTGCTCGCGAGGTTCGCCGCCTTGGTATAGCCGGTCGCCTCGCGTAAATCACAGCCAAGAAGGGTGACCAGCGCGACGGTCCAGAATGAGCCGGTGCCCGGGCCAAAGAACCCGTCGTAAAAGCCCAGCAGCACGCCGAAAACGGCCGCAAACACCAAGGGAACCATCTTCCGGCTGCCACGTTGGAGGCCAAATCGCCGGTTCACCGCCGTGTAGACCGCCACCGTCGCCAGCATCCACGGAATCACCCGCTTGAGCAGCTCCTTGTCCAAGACAGTCACCGTAATGGCTCCGCCCATACTCGCCACGCAAGCCAGGACAACCGCCAGACGGATGCCCTCCGTTCGCAGCAAGCCCGCCTTCAGGTAGCGGCTCACCGCCATCATGGTGCCGAAAGCCGCCTGGAACTTGTTTGTTCCCAGCGCAACCTGGGAGGGCAGTCCCACTGCCAGCAGCGCAGGAAGCGAAATCAAGCCGCCACCACCTGCGATCGCGTCAATGAATCCCCCTGCCAGTCCGGCAAAAAACAGCAGCAGGTAGGTCCACGGTGACATCGTATGCAGGAAGAATGCGGGGTTTGAGTCTTGCGGAAAGCGCGATTTTCGTTCCTTGGAAGGTGCGCCGCAGCCTCTTTGCCGCGATAGTCCCGACGAATCCCTTCATGACCTTTTTCCGCAAAGTCTGGCGCTGGCTGCATGAGAAGTGGCTGCACTTGTTCCAGCTCAAGGATCGCCCGCATGCGATCGCTCTGGGAGTGGGTCTCGGCATGTTCTGGGGATTCACGCCGTTTCTCGGGTTCAAGACCCTGCTGGCGATGGGATCGGCGAGGCTGTTCCGGGGCAACGTGGTCGCCGCAGCCATCGCCGTACAGTTGCACGATGTCACCATCCCGATCTCACCCTGGCTGCTGCTGTGGGAATACCGGGTGGGCTACTGGCTGCTGCATTCACCCCACCAGTTCCCAGCCGGGCATCCGCGCATCGGCGAGTTGATCCACTGGTCCACGATCTTCACCGTGGGCAAGCCCCTGTTGCTTGGGTCTCTATTCCTGGCGGTCCCGCTCGGCCTCATCAGCTACGGAGTGATGCTCCGCTATCTGGAGCGCCGCGAGGCCAAGCGTGCAGCCGTGCAGCCAGCGGATGAATTCCCCGGAGTCTGATCCGTCTCCCACCTGAGCGACATCTCACTCAGGATGGACAGGAGCCGTTCGCTGCACGGCTCCTGCTCGCGCGAGGATCACGCAAGATCATTGACCCGCCTTCGGCAGTTCCACACCTGCCTGATGCAGGTAACGGGCGGCTGCGACAAAGTAACGGTTCCCGACGTTGCCGGCATGGATGCAGTCGCGGGCGCTCTCGATTGCCTTGGCCTTGTCTCCCAGCCCATCGAGGGCACAGGCCATGAACCATGCATGATGGGGCTTTTCAGATGCCGGAATGTCCTTTGCGGCATCGAGCTCGACTTTCATCGCCTTCCAATCGCCTCTCAACTGGGCCGTCCGTGCACGGGCCATGGACCTCTCGTAGTCCATGGCCAGCAGACCGGGCACCGTATCAAGCCAAGCGGCCGGTAACAGCTCCTTGCGGTTACAGAGCAGGGCCAGATCACAGGCACGGTGGAAAGCAGGAGAGTGCAGGTCACACCATGCGGTCATCATTTCATCACGGATCAACTTCACCGCGTCCTCATTCGCGATTTCCAATTCCTCCTGCCGCTTCATGTCCTGAAGCACCGGCAGATAGACTTCGAAGGCGTTCGCATCCATCTCCTCGTCCGCCTTGAAGGAATCGAGAGTCTGCTCGACCTGCCGGATATTTCCATTGGCCCAAGTCCGTTCCAATAGAGAGGCCCTCATGGATACACGGAAAAATACCGGAACCCGGCTCACCCTCTCCAAGCATTTGTCCAATTCCAGAGGCCTACCGGGTCTGTACTCCCGGATGGCCTGCCAGAACGAAACCACTGCCTCCGCCGCAGGACGAGCGGTCGGGTCCTTGAAGAGCTTCAGCTCACCGGCCAGGGTGTCCTGATCCTGATCTTGCATGGGGTCCATCGAAAACAGAACCGTGCCGAGAGCCGCGCTCTGCTCGATTTCCTCAAGGGGAGCCATGAGCTTGCAAGCTTCCGCAATCTCCGTCGGTTTCAGCGGACCAGCGGCATTGAGCCATGTACTGCGGGCGAGAATCCAGTCCTTCACCGTCGTCCTTTCCATTCGCTTTCCTTGGGTCAGGCGCGCGGCATCGATCGCATGCCGATCGGCTTCCTTGAGGTCTCCCATGGTCACCACATCAATCCGCTGCTCCCACCCTGCCGGAGCCTGTCGGGCAAGGGATGTCAGCCGATCGCCGAACCGTGCAAGCATGGCCTCATGGAAGGCGAGGGACTGTTTGCACATGTTCGCCTTCCGCATCCAAGAGAGCCGGGTGGGATTCCGCTCGTTGATCAAAGCCGGACTCAGCTTCCAGGTTTTCAGAGCCTCCCGGGCAGCCGCAGCACCGTCGGTGTCACCTGCATCCAGCAAGCCGGTGTGACAAAGACCCGCCAACACGAGATCCTCGCCATCCAGCTCACGTTCTCCCAACTGCGCGATTGCTTCCTTGAAGGCTTGAGGGCCATCGCGCCTGCCCTTTGCGATTTTTTCCACCATCGGGAAATAACGCTCGGCATAGGCCGTGGAATAGGTGGCGAAAACGGGAGATTTGCGGAGTTCGGCGAGTGCTTCCACCTGCCCCGCGGAAGCCAATTCGAGCGAGAATTTCCAGAGCATCTGGAGCCGGCAGGAGGTGGAAACCTTCTCTTGATCGAGGACTTCCCTCCAGACGCCCACCGCCTGATTCCATGTGGTCTGCTGCTTACCCAGATCCAGCATCGCCGCAGTCAAAGCCCGTTCGCGGATATTCATTTCCACATCCGGAGACTGGGCAACGAGCATCCTCAGGCGGAATCGTTCCGCAGGATGGAAGCGGGCAAGGTCCGGGTCGGAGACCTTCGCAGGATCCCCCACCCGTGGATCATCGAGCGCCTTCGGGCCGACGTGGTCGTACCACGCGGGTTTGTGTTTCTTGAGCACTGCCTCCACCGCGGAGGCGAGAGTCTCCTTGCTCTCCCCCTGATCTTCCAGTTGGGAGATCTTCTCCAGGATCGGGGTCACCAACGCGGCATTCCCCTTCACTCCGGAGCGTGACGCCTTGCCCTTCAGAAAGGCGACGGCCTCCGCACGCTTGCCGGACCTCACCAGCAGATCGGCATGGGTCGGTGCCCATTGGGCGATGGTCAGAAAGCCTTCGCTATGGTCCATCCAGTAGGTCGAAACCTCCAAGGCGACATCCACCTTCTTGCCGGTGGCGGCCGAAGCCGCGGCGAACAACCATGCGCTGCGCGCGCGGTGCTCCTCCGAGCGACCCGGCGCTTCCTCCCATTGGCCGTCGATCACCTGGAGCGTCCGCTCGGGTTTTCCTCCGTCGAAACTCAAGGCCGCGTCGAAACGCTTGCACAGCTCGACCGCGAGCGGAGCTCCGGTTCTCACCGTCCCCGCCAGCTCTTGGAAACACACCCGGCTGGCAGGTGCCGAACTGGCCGCGAGCGATTTCACATAGGTATCCATCATGATCCGCACCGACTGGGCTTGCGAGGGCAGCCAACGGCTGGTGAACGCCACCGAGGCGAGATCTTCCAGAATCGGTTTCAGATCCTTTTCCGCCACCGCCTTCCGGCAGCGCAGATTGAGATCATCCGCCTGAGTGCTGTAGAACAGCGGGGGCCGGATGGGCATGTCACCCTTCAGAGAACGCACATAGGGGATGAAGGTGTGTTTCCACCACGTTTCCGTGGCACTCCACTGCTGGAGGGTGAGCTTGGGGTTCTCCGCCAGCGCGATCGCATCCTGAATCTCGCCGGCCAATCCGGAAGACTCGTAAATCGCAGGAGGAACATCCGAGAGCAGCTTCCAGAGATCCAAGGCTTCCTCGCGATCCCCGCTTCGCGCCATCAGCAAGCCGGCGCGCAACAGATGCTCCGCCACCGATTGGAATTCACGCCGCTCGTCCTTGAACTTCACATAGCACTCGATCGCCTCCTTCCACTTGCCCTGGGCCTCATAGGTTTCCCCCATCCGGTTCCACACCGGCTTTTCGAACAGCACATTGAACTGCGGGTCCTCCGGCATGGCGCGGAACATTCCGAGCACCTCATCATACTTCCCGTGCTCCTTCAGCCAGTTGGCCTTGAGGAAGAGGCACTCCCAGTAGTGCTTGTCATCGTGAGGGAGCTTGCCCGCGATCTCCACCAGCTCCGGGAAGGCCGCAGATTCCTCCGCGACACCGGAATCGTGTTCCACCACCTTCAGATGGGAAAGATAGAGCCACAGCGCGCGCGGAAGCGCATCCGAAGCCTCGAACTTGCGGAACAATCCGCCGCCCATCGCCACCACCGCCTGGCTGTCCGTGGCGTTCAGTTCCTCCATCCTGGCCAACCCCGCCGCAGCGGTGCCGCATGCCTCGATGGCCTTGCTCTTCAGGTCATCCGGGCGTTTGCGTTCCAGAACCACCAGCACTTCTTTCCGCAGCGAGCCGAGGGTATCGCCCCGTGTCGCCCAGTTTTCCAGTGCGATACAAGCAGCTGAGACCGGCTTGGCGGCAGGCTTCTCCCCCATGGCATCCCGTGCCTTGCGCAGCCATTCCAAAAGCCCGGTGGAAGCCGCCTTGTCGCCCGTCTTCGCCACCCGTGTGACCTCGGTCATCACCTCCGCACCATCGTCATCCAGTCCTTCGAACAAACTGCCGTCGACAAGGCCGCTCACCAGAGCATCGCCCTGCCCACCCGCCGCCATCGCTGGAATCAGCAGGGAGAGTGAAATCGGGCGGCATTCCTCCTCGGCAGTGGCTTGCTTCAGGAACGTGATGGCTTCAGCGGGCACGGGCTTGTGCTTCGCCAGCCAGTCCCCCACCCACCGGGCAGCCCAGCTCCGGCGATACTCGGAGACGCCCTCGTCCCCGGCCAGAGTTTTCATTCCGGCCAGCGCCTCGTCCTCCTTGCCGAGTTCCTTCAAGGTCAACGCTTCGAAGAAGCGCGCATAGCCCACGTACTCAGCACCCACGCCATCGGGCTTGCGGGTAAGCAACTCCTGGAACGCTGCCAACGCGGCATCGTATTTCTTCGCATCGAACTTCAGGCACGCCAGCTCCGCGCGGGCGTAAAAGACGGTCTCCGGATCATTCGGGAAAAAACGGATCACCTGCTCGAGAGCGGCCTGCCGTTTCGTCGAATCTCCCGTGGAACGGGTCCCGCCGGTCAACCAAACTCATTTGCCCCTTGCCCGTGGGCATCAAAGGCATCTCCACCTGTTTCCGCGCCAGATCCGGCTGGGGCGCACCCGCCCCCTGCTTGAGCGCGAGCGGAGCCTGCAACCATGCGGACATCGCCCGGTTGGCCTGGGCCGGAGCCGCCACCTTGTCCGCAGGGATCAGGGATTCCCGGTAGTCGAGATCCAGCTCCGTTTCACAAACGGTGCCGCTGTGCGACCAGCGCGCGGAAGCTTGGAATGGCGGCGTGTCCAACTTCAGCGGCTGCGGCAGCGACTCCGGTTGCCAACCTTCCGGCAGGCGGATCTTCGAAGTCACCCGGATGTGGTCGATGCTCTGGAAGTAGGCAGTGCGCCGCTCCTTGCCCTCGCCGAAATCGCTGAACTGCCACTTCGCCGACGGGAACGGCAGGCTCAGGCGACCCGCACTGTCCATCTGACGAGCCGGAGTGGTGAGGTAGATTTTCAACTCCGCCTCATCCACCTCCCGCTTCTCCTCAGGCAGCACGAAGTCCATCACCTCCGCACCGGGGAAGAAGCTGGCCGCATACCAGTAGAGCTTCTGCCGGGCGGTATCGCGGTCCACACCGGAAAAGATCCGCGCCAGTTGCACGCCGTTGAAGCCGGTGGACTTCACCGTCAGCCAGCCGGACACGCGGCCTTCCGCTGTCATCTCAAGATCGAAGGCGTAATGGCTGGTGCCTGATGGAGCCGGAGGTGTGCGCAGCCACTCGGCCTTGGTGCCATGGATGGCCAGCACATCACGATCCGCATCCCCCGGAGAAAGCACTCCGGGGCGGCCGTGCGCGATGGTGGCATCGCAGAACACTTTGGTGGTGCCACCCTTCCCATCCGGCAGCTCCGCCACGGCGATGGCGTGGTTGAAATGCAGATAGTCGGGAATGTTCTTCGCGACCAAGCCCGCGTGCTCGGTGTTCACCAGCACCACCTTTGCGGGGATACCCTTGTGGCGCAGCATGGCCGCCAGCAGGTTCGCCTTGTCCTTGCAGTCGCCGTACTGGTTTTTCCAAACCGTATCACAGGCATAGGGTTGTAAGCCGGAGATGCCGAATTCCAGCCCCTCGTAGCGCACGTCATTCGCCGCGTGGTCGTGCAGAATCGCCACCACTTCCTGAGGCGACTTCGCATCCTTCGTCCATTCGTCCACCTTCGCCTTGAGCGTGTCCCCCAGATCGGAGCGCTCGGCCAGCAGGCCGCCATACCAAGCCGCCACCTCGTCCCACGAACCAAAGGTGGTCAGCCAGGTGCCCGGACCCACTTGCGGTGCTGGAGCGGCTTCCGGTTCATCGCGGCTGCTCTCGATCGCCTCGCGTTGCCATGCGCGCCTCCAACGTCCCGCCATGGCAGGGAGTTCCACGGGAGCCACGGGTCTCTTGCCGACCGTTTCCACTTTGACGCGGGATTCCCAAGCGGCGGGCAGATCCACCACTCTCCGACGGAGCCCGATCGGCCATCCTGCGGTCCAATCCATGAACTCGCTGTAGCCACCGGCCACCGCCGGCTTCTGCCGCTCAAAGACCACGATCGCCTCGCATTTCACGCCCGGCTTCACATCCGGGAAGATCAGCACCAGATCCTGGCCGTCATCATAGATGCTGTCGCTGCCGCGTTCGCCCTTTTGGATGAATAGGGCGTTTGGCCCCAGCAGCTTCTCGGTTCCGTCTGGAAGCACCGTGCGGGCTTTCACCACATGGATGGTTTCGAGGTGCGCTTGGAACCGAATCCGCCGTGTCGCCGATTCCTCCGCCCCCTTCTGCGTATAAGGCTGGGTGATGGAATGCACCGCCCGCAGGTAGGTGCCATCCTCATGCACACGGGTGACCGCCTCGGACAGCCGGACCGTGCCGCCCTCATCCTTGCCCGCGAACGGATCCTTGCCCTTCGCGATCTCATCAAAGGACGTCAGCAAGGGCGCCAGCGACTCCTCATACTCGGGCGGAGGAGTCTGGGAAACCTCGGCACCGGCCGGACCCGCAAGCATCGTAAAAGGCAACCACAGGCACCTGAGCAAAAGGGGGAAACGAGCCGTCATCATTGATGAATTCATTCCGGCAGAAAACCTCCGGATCGGCAAGCCGCCCTCCGTCTTGTCACCCTCCGCGATTTTTCAGGAAAACCACGCTTGCGGTGGCCAGCAGGGGGACTAGGTTGCGCGCCCCGAAATTCGCATGGTAGCCGTAGAGAACGCATGGGTGCGCGGACAGCGCTGGGTCAGTGACAGCGAGCCCGAGCTGGGCCTTGGAATCATCCTCAGCGGTGCTGATGGCCGGGTGGAGATCGTCTTCCCCGCCGCCGGTGAGCAGCGATGCTACGCCTTGGACTCAGCGCCCCTGCGCCGCGTGCGCTTCCTGCCCGGTGACCGGATCAAGACCCACACGGGAGCCGAGATGACCGTGGAGCGCGTGCGCGAGGAAAACGGCCTGCGCGTCCACGAAACGGAAGCCGGTGACGTGCCGGAGGCCGAACTCTGCGACTCGATCAGCTTCAGCAAGCCGGAAGAGCGCCTCTTCGGCGGCAAGCTCGATGACGTGACCGCCTTCGATCTGCGGGGTGAAGCCTTGCGCCGTCGCGCCGAAATGCGCCGCTCGCCGGTGCGCGGGCTGGCCGGTGCGCGGATGGATCTCATTCCCCACCAGCTTTTCATTGCAGATGAGGTGGCGAACCGCCCGGTGCCACGCGTGCTGCTCGCGGATGAAGTCGGTCTTGGCAAAACCATCGAGGCCTGCCTGATCCTCCACCGCCTCATCCTCACCGGCCGTGCTTCCCGCGTACTGGTGCTGGTGCCGGAACCACTGGTTCACCAGTGGTTCGTGGAGCTTCACCGCCGCTTCCAGCTTTCCTTCGAGATCTTCGATGAGAGCCGCTGCGAGGCGATCGAAGAAGGTGATCCGGAAGGCAATCCATTCCTGGACAGCCAGTGGGTGCTTTCCTCCGTTGATTTCCTGGCGAATGACGAACGCCGCGCGGAACAAGCCCGCGAAGCCGGTTGGGACGTCTTGGTGGTCGATGAAGCCCATCACCTCGAATGGACTCCGGAAGAACCCGGTGCGTCTTATGAAATGGTTCGCTTGCTCGCGGCGGAAACCGAAGGGCTGCTCCTGCTGACCGCCACGCCGCAACAACTCGGCCCGGAAGGCCACTTCGCTCGTCTCCAGCTTCTCGATCCGGAACGCTACTCGGATCTCGCGCGTTTCGAACAGGAATCCGCCCATTATGAAGAGGTTGCGGATGCCGTCGCCCGCCTCGATGGCGGTGAAGACATCGGCAAATCCCTCGATGCCCTCGTTTCCGGGCGCAAACGCTTGGAGCAATCGCTCGCTCGCTTCCGCAGTGGCGAAGAAGGCGCGAAGGAAAAGCTCGTCTCCGATTTGCTCGATGGCTTCGGCATGGGCCGCGTGATGTTCCGCAATACACGGGCGCATCTCGGAGGTTTCCCCGGCCGCGAACCGAACCTCGTGAAGCTGAAGGGCAAGGAAGGCTTCGCCGCCGCCATCACCTGGGTGTGCAAGCTGCTCAAGGATCTCGGTGATGAAAAGGTGCTCATCATTGCGAATACCGCCGATCTCGCAGGCTCCGTGCTGGAAGCGATCCAGGAAGCAGCGGGCGTGAAGGGCGCGCTTTTCCATGAAGAGCTGACCTTGCCCCAGCGCGACCGCAATGCCGCCTACTTCGCCGAGCCCGAAGGTGCCCGCATCCTGGTGTGCTCCGAGATCGGCAGCGAGGGCCGCAATTTCCAATTCGCCCGCCACCTGGTTCTCTTCGATGTGCCGGATGACATCGACGTGCTGGAACAGCGCATCGGCCGTCTCGACCGCATCGGCCAAAAAGGCACCGTTCGCATCCATGTACCGTATCTCGCAGGCATGGAGGAAGCGCTGGTGCGCTGGATGGACGAAGGGCTCGATGCCTTCCGCCACAGCGTGACCGGTGGCGCGGAGATCCAGCGCGAGGTGCAGGGAGAACTCAACAAGGCTCTGGATGGAGGCAAGCCTGCCGCCGTGAAAAAGCTGCTCGCCCGCACGGCGGAAGTCCGTGCCGAAGTCTCCGAACGTCTCGCCCGCGGCCAGGACCGTCTTTTGGAACGCAGCTCCCATCGCCCGGTGAAATCGGCGGCTCTCGTCGAGGGCATCCAAGCTTGGGATCACGATCAGGAGTTCGAGGATTTCGTCATCCGTCTCTTCGAGCACAGCGGAGTGGACATTGAGGAACTCGATCCGCGCCGCTACTTCCTCAAGCCCGGCAATCTGAAGTCGGATGCCTTCCCCGCGCTGCCGGATGATGGCATCACCATCACCTTCGACCGCCGTCGTGCTCTGGAGCACGAGCATGAGGCGTTCATGACCTGGGATCATCCGATGGTCCGTGGCGCGCTCGATCTGATGCTCGGCACGGCCGATGGCAATGCCTGCTTCGCGCTCTGGGAGACCGGTGGAGACAAGCGCATGCTGCTGGAAGCATGGGTGGTCATCGAATCGATCGCTCCCGCGAAGCTGCACGTCGAGCGTTTCCTGCCGCAGACGCCGGTCCGGGTTCTCGTCGACCACCTCGGCAATGTTCTCACGAACGATGCCACGGTGGCCGCCGCCAAGCTCCGCCGCAGCGAGTCCAAGGGACTGCTGAAAAACGAGTCCGTGAAGCGCAAGGTTCTTCCCGCGATGCTCACCCAGATCCGCGAGATCGCGATCGAACAGAGCAAGCCGATCATCCGCGCCGCCCAGGAGAGCATGTTCCTGGAACTTTCCGCGGAGATTTCCCGACTCAAGGATCTGGCCACGGTCAACGACCACGTCCGCCCCGAGGAAATCGCCGCACTGGAATCACGCAAGGCCGAGCTTGCGAAAGCGATCTCCGCCGCACGGCCTCGCATCGACGCCGTGCGCTTGATCTGGAAGGCCCCCGCCGTGCCGAAGAAGGAGAAGGAAAGGGACGCGGAGTAACCGGAGACGCTGCTTACAGCGTCTTCAGCACGATCTTCCGGAACCACACTTCATTTCCGTGGTCCTGGAGGAGGATGCGTCCCTTCGGCGCAGCCCCGAAGTCGGGGATATCCTTGAATTTGCTCTTCGCCAGGGCGGCCTTGAAAGTCTCTCCGGCGAGCTCCGCATCGACCACTTTGCTGCCATTCAGCCAGTGCTCCACGTGGCTGCCGCGCAGCACGATCTTGGAGGTATTCCACTGCCCCGGAGGGTTCAGCTTCTTGTCGGCAGCGGGCGGGTAGAACTCATACAGCGCACCGGTCTGGTGGATCGCTCCGTTTTTCCCGTCCGGATGCTTCACGTCATCCAGCATCTGGTCACTCGAAACCGAGCGTGCCCTTGCCGGGATAGCTCTGCACACGATACTTGATGCCGCTGTTTCCCGCCTCCGCGATCTTCCACTCCCAGGTCAGCTCGAAGTCGCCGTATTCCTTGTCGCTGAGCAAATCCCCTGCTGCCTTCGCGCGATGCAGGACGCCGTCCTCCACCACCCACCCCGCCGTGACGGGCTTGCCGTCGGCTTTGGTCCAGCCGGTGAGGTCCTTGCCATTGAACAAGACGATCTCTTCCGCAAACGCGGAAAAAGAAACGAGCGGTAGCAGAGCGATGAGAACGCGGGATCGAAGGCGCATGGCGAGCTATACGGAAGCCTCTCTCTTTTAGTTGCAGACAATTTTCAATCGTTGCCGATGCTTTCGAGCTGATGGAGATAGCCGCCGTAGAAACTGACGATCTTCCATCCCACGAACACCACAATGCAGGCGTATAGCACCTTGGGGATGGTTATTCCCAAAGCCGCGGTCGCACGCTCCGCATCCTCCTGGAACAATCCCGCCCAACGCTCGAGATCCTTGTCGAGCGTTCCGGCTTCCTCGGCGGTCGCATAGGAGCGGGAGAAGCCCTGTGGAAAAGCATTGTTGGCGAGAAACACCGGTCCGAGCGCGTTCCCTGCTGCGGCAGCTGCCGCCACCTTCCTGCCAGCCTCGCGGATCACTCCAGCATGGGAAGCATCGGCCGCAATCGAGGCGATTTCCTCCATGCCCAGCCCGGCCAACAGGCAGGCGTGATAAACCCGCGTGAATCGCGCCATCGCCAGATTCCGGCGGGCCTTGCCGACCCACGGCAGCCGGTTCACCAGCGAATCGAGCGCCGGATTCGTTTCCGCGGATTTCAGGACAGCCTTCCCTGCAAGATAGAGCAGAAACGCACCCGCGTAGATGGCGAGCAGCGTGAGAATCAAGGGCCCGATGACGGCGGAGAAGCCCTTTCCTTCGAGAAGCGGTCCGGCCGCTGTTCCCACCAGAATGCCCAGATGCAGCACGACCAGTGGATAGATCATCCCGCGAACCACCGTCCGGCGGACGGAAGCCAACATGCCGAAATAATCCGCCAGATGCTGGAATGCCGGAGCCATCCTTCCCGATCGTTCGCCCGCCCCGATGATCCCCCGCTCCAGACTGCTGACGCTGGCCGCTCCTTCCGTCATCGCATCGGTGATGGTTCGGCCCTCGGCCAGCCCCTTTTCCATCCGCTCAAGCAGCTCTCTCTCCTGCCGTGGCAGGCCGCTGGCGGACATGGAGGCGGCCGCCTTCCGGATATCGAATCCCGCCGCGAGCAGCTTGGAGAGCTCGATGTAGAACAGATGCTTTTGAGCGGCATTGAGAGCCATCGAATTTACTTTGTCGCCACATTGAAATTTGCCAAGCGGATTCCCGAAGAGCCGGGGTTGTTTCCCGCCGCAAAGCGGTTAGAGAGAGAAGAACCCCGATGAAAAAGCTCCTCCCGTTGCTCGCCCTGCCACTTGTCCTCAGCCAATGCGCTACGACTCCCGCCGAGGAGGACGAGGTCGCCCAGCGCTTCTCCACCGGCATCCATGCGGACAACGAACCACCCGCACCGGACACCTCCGGCATCCGCGTGCCGATCCTGCGGGCTCCCGCATGGGAGGCACGTTTCGGCAAACCGCGCTACACCGTGATGAAGGACGGCAGCTACATCGCCCGCTATCGGGACGGACAGGATTATCTAGAAATCGTCGGCACCCAACGTCCGGTGAAGAAGAACTCGTTCGCATACCCTGGTTCGCTTCAAGCCATGGGCCGGAAGGTCGAGTACTACGACTCTGGTAATGAGGAGCCGGAACTCACCACCGAACCGATCACCCTGACCGCGCCTGATGGCCGCACCGCCAACTACTGCCTCGTCTTCGGTGGCAGCAAGCCTGGGATCGCCAAGCGCGTGCCAGCGATCGGCTGGTAATGCGTCATTCCCTCCCTGCTGCCTCTCATCGCACCGCGTCGGGATCATAGCCCCACGTTTCGAACTCCCGACGCCATTCCCGGGCCAGACGATCGCGCAGGCGCAGCTCCAAGGGCTCGAAACGGTTCTTCCTATATCCATCGCGCTGCTTCACCTGCGCCTCCAGCGTGGGCAGGAATTCATCGAATCCGGAAAGGCCGAGCGTTTCATAGATCCCGCCGACCGTTCCCACCGCATCCTTTTCCAGATCTTCGAAACGGACCTCACACAACCGCCCTGCGGGGATCAGCTCGCGTTGTTCATGATAGGCATCATGCATCCGCCGGTAGCCACGGATGATGGACTCTTCCACCCGGGACCGATCCGGCCGCTGCAGGTAGGTGAACCACGCCGCCGTGTCATGATAATGGCGGAACGACCGGAAGACCTCATAAGGATGCCGGTGGATGTGGATGAAGCTGGCATCCGGGAACATCTCCAGCAACAGCCGGATCCGCGCCGTATGGGCCGGTGATTTCAACACCAGCCGACGTGCAGGTCCGTGCTTGTAGGACAACTTCCGGCAGAACCATTGGAACGTTTCCTTCCACTCGCGGATCTCACTCTCCGCCACACCCGAGAAGGTCAGATACCGCTCGAAATGAGCCTCCCGCCGGGGGAACGCAAGCGCCAGATACGGAGACAAGGTCGTCAACGCACAAAGGGCGAACTCGTCCTCCTGGGGGGTATCAAAGGTCAGTGGCATGTTGTCCATCGGCCGGGTCGCCGGCATCCGGTCTGCGTAGGTCTGCTTCGCCTCGTCTTCCGTAGTGAGGAAGGTTGATGGGGCGAGTGCCTGATAGGTCGTCGGTGCGGCGAAGCGGCTGTCGTGCAGTGCCAGCAGGTTGTGCAGATGGGTGGTACCGCTGCGCCAATGGCCAAGGATGAACAATGGGGCAGAAAGAGGGGTGGATCGGATCGCGGAATCGTGGACGCGTTCCTTGCGCTTGAAGTGCGAGTTGATGAACGCCGCGCCGGTCAGCATCACCGCACGCCGCCAATACACCAGGCTGATCCGGAATCCGCTGGCACGGAGCATGCGCCACCATGCGCTGACGGTCAGACCGATCAGCGGATTATTATCCGTGCTACGCTGGTGTTTGAGCTCTCCCCAGCTCATGGGAGCCGACGTTAGAACGCGTTCCCGCCGTTTCAACCCGCGGATGGCGGATCATGCAAATTGCAATCCCCCCGCCGTCTGCCTCAATCGAGCTCCCGCAGCCGTTCCAAAGCCACCGCGGCTGCGGCGTCCCAGGTCCACTTTGCCGCCACCTCCCGGGCCGCGCGTTCACCGAGGGCCGCCGCCTCTTCGCGATGCTCCACCGCGTATCTCATCCGGCTGCGCAGTTGGAGCACATCCGGCTTCGCCCACCTGCCCCAGTTCAGGAAGCCATTGAAGAAATAGGAATCCCTCACCCGGACGAAGCCGGAGGGATTCACCAGCCACGCGTTCCCTTCATGAGCGAACGTGGTGAGCGCGCTATAATTCGTCGCGATGCCCGGTAGTCCACTCGCCATCGCCTCCAGCAGCGGCAGGCCCCAGCCCTCGGCACGGGTGGGCAGCACGAAAGCATCCGCATCCCGATAGGCCTGCGCCAACTGCGACAAGGGAAGGTCGCCACGACAAATGATCCGCCGGTTCCCGGCCTTGAGCTTCTTCAGCTCCTTTCCCAGACGGGCCTCCTGATCGAAGCCGTCGATGAAGGGATTGTGGGCATGCAACACCAGCTCCACAGCCTCCTCCGCTCGGAACTCCGCGCAAAACGCCTCCAGCAGCTCCGGCAAGGCTTTCCGCTCCTCCCACTTGCCCACAAAGAGAAATCGAAAGGGCGCGTCCATGGGGCGAGTCCCGGGTCCCGGATGGAACATTACGGGGTCGAATCCGAGTGGCACTACGGACAACTTCCCCTCCGGAAGACCATTCCGCACGAATAGATCCCGCTGCCATTCGCTCGGCACCCAGATGTGGTCCAAGCGCGCCATCTGCCGCCGGATGGGCCAGGGGATCCGCGAAGTCTCCCACGGGATGTAGCTCACCACCCGCCGCCCCGGCAGGGACGGCGACAGCCTCCAATCGCCGAAATTCAGCGTCACCGCCTCCGGTGAAACCTCCATAGAGGAAAACGGGCCACCTTCCGGAAGATCGATGAATGCCACCTCGGTGCGCTTCGCCAGAGCGTGCGCGAAGGACCGTCCCACGACGTTCCAGGACCCCTTGGCCCGCCAATGCAGGTTCAGCATGGGCGGAGGAGCTCAGCCCAAGTCGGCCTCGGAGACGTGGATGTTGTCATCCCACCATTTCGACAGCCGCGCATTCGGCACCGCGGGAATCGCCAGACCCGCGTGATCGTAATGAGAGGTATCGTTGAACAGAGTCAGCCGCGCGCGCACGGCATCCTTGAAGTCCACGATGTTCAGCGCCGCCGGGTTCTGGTCGAGATTGTCCCGATAGCGGCGGGGATCGAAACCGAGCAGCGAACTGAGCAGCAACCGGATCGTCGCCTTATGCGAAACCACCAGCACCGTGCCACCCTGATGCTTGCGCACGAGGTCGATCAGCGCCGGCAGCGCACGGGCCGTGACGGCCAGGCCGCTTTCCCCACCCACCGGAGCGAAAGTGAAGGGGTCCTCGTCCCAAGCCGCCGCTTCGGTTGGAAATTGCTGCTCCACTTCGCCACGGGTGAGGCCCTCCCAGCGGCCGTGGGAAATCTCCTTCAAGCCATCCACGGTATGGATCGGAAGATGGTGGGTCTCGGAAACCAGCTTCGCGGTCTCCACGGTCCGATCGAGCGGCGATGCATATACCGCCGTAATGCTTTCTCCCGCCAGCCGGGCACCCAACCGCCGCGCCTGCTCGCGTCCTTCATCCGACAACGGAACATTCGTGGCACCCGCGAAACGGTCTTCGGCGGTCAGGATCGTCGCGCCGTGGCGCACGAGGAAAATGCGGGTCGAGGACATGGCCGCAGCCTAACCACCACCACCGCCGCGGGCGAAGGGAAACTTGTCCATCGGATGAAGGTTCGGGGACAGCCGGGCAAGCGGGCCGTCCTATCAACCCGGGGCATCGGGATTGCCATCACCCGGCCTTTTCCTCCAAGTTGGCACCGTGATCGGAATCGACTTGGGAACCACGAACAGCTTGGTGGCTGTCTTCGAAAACGGCAAACCTCGGGTACTGGCCAACGAACTGGGCGAGGATTTGACTCCCAGCGTGGTGGCCGTCGCAGAGGACGGAAGCCTACTGGTCGGCCGTGCGGCGAAGGACCGCATGATTGTATCCCCCGGATCCGGGCAGGCGTGCTTCAAGCGCGACATGGGAACTGCCGTGCAATACCGGTTCGGCGGCCAGACATGGAATCCAATCACCTGCTCCGCCGTGATCCTGGTGGAAATGAAACGCATTGCCGAGGCAGCGACCGGGGAACCGGTCACCAAGGCAGTCATCACCGTTCCCGCCTATTTCCACGACCAACAGCGCCAAGCCACTCTGGAGGCGGCCCGTATCGCCGGCCTGGAGGTGGAACGCATCATCAATGAGCCTACCGCCGCTGCTCTCGCCTTCGGGTATCGGAGTCCCGATGTGGAAAAGAAGGTGCTCGTGTTCGATCTCGGCGGCGGCACCTTCGACGTCACCCTGTTGGAAATCTTCGATGGCGTGGTGGAGGTCAAGGCCTCTGCCGGAGAGAGTCGGCTCGGCGGCGAAGACTACACCGATGCCCTGTGCCGGTGGCTGGAGGAGAAACACAGCTGGCAACCTGTCCCCGAGCGTGCCGGCAGCTGGCGGCAGCGGGTGGAGGTGGCGAAGCGCATGCTCTCGAGCCACCCTGTGACCAGCGTTTCCGTAAACGACCATCTGGTGGACCTCAGTCGCGAAAACTTCGATGCCGCTACCGCGCCAATCAGCGCCCGGCTGCGTCCGGTGGTCACCCGCTGTCTGCGGGACGCCGGTCTACAGGGGGAGGATCTGGACGACGTGCTCCTCGTCGGCGGAGCCAGCCGTATGACCGCCGTGCATCGGTTTATTCAAGAAACCCTGAAACGCTTCCCCAACCACCTCCTTGATCCCGACCGAGTGGTCGCTCTCGGAGCCGCAGTTCAAGCGGGGCTTTGTGCCAATCACGATGCCGTTGCGGACATCGTCCTCACCGACGTCTGTCCCCATACCTTGGGCGTGGAAATGTCGAAGGACTTCGGCCACGGTCGTATCGAACCGGGATACTTCGCTCCCATCATCGACCGCAACACCACCGTGCCTGTCAGCCGCAGTCGCATTTTCAATACACTTCATCCCGAGCAGGACATGATCGACGTGCAGGTCTTCCAAGGAGAAGCCCGCCTTACGAAAGATAACCAGAAAATCGGTGAGATCCACCTCCGGGGCCTCAGGCACCTCCCGGGACAGAAGCAGCCCGGCGTGGTCGACATCCGTTTCTCACATGACATGAGCGGGCTCCTCGAGGTGGAAGTAACGGTCCTCTCCACCGGCACGAAGAAGAGCGTGGTGATCGAACAGCGTCCTGGCAGCCTTTCCAGAAAGGAGATCGAGGAAGCCATCGCCCGCCTCCGCCCTCTCAAATTTCATCCGCGTGATCTTCTTCCCAACCGCGCCCGTCTGGAGCGCGCCAACCGCGTCTATGAAGAGCTCGTCGGCCTCTCCAGGGATCAGGTGATTCATTTGATCGATCTCTTCGAAAATGCTCTCGAGTCACAGGACGCCCAAGCAATCCAACAAGCCGCCGCCGTGCTCGATAGCTTCTTGCGCCCCTTTTACGAACACGAACGCGAATCCCGACCCGCGCACGATTCCTGAACCGTCATTTCCCCCGTCCGATGCCTTGGGACACTCTCGAACTCAATCCTGCAGTTGCCACTGTCCGTGATGTAAAGCGGGCGTACGCGCGTCGTCTGAAAACATGTCGCCCGGATCAAGATCCGGAGGGATTCCAACGTCTGCACGAAGCCTACTCCATGGCTCTCGCCGAACTGGAATGGAAGGAACAACATGGCCCGCCCGCAACGATCGAGCCTGCCGCGACGACTGCAACCATTCCCCCTGTCTCCAAAACCGGAGCGGATGGAGAGGTGGCCGGAAGACTTCCCAGGGCCACAGCGGTCGCTGGCCCCTCCGCCGGAGAGCTCGCCGTAAGGGAAGTATTGGATCGATTGGAAACAGCGCTCAACGCTGAACCACCTCTTGGCGTCCCGGACCTCGTCCGGCAAGCGGAGGCGGTTCTTTACGAGCACCCCGACCAAACCATCGCGTGGGGACGGGCCATGGCGGATCTGATCCACACCCACCGCGGGAATCAGGATCTACGGTTGAAGCCGGAAGCCCTTTTGTTCGAAATCGAGCACGATGGTGCAGCCGCAACCTTCGCGGTAATTGACCGCCTTGATTCCCAAGGGCGCTACGACGCCATCATGAGCTTGTCCCGATTCATGATGATGCACCGGCAGCGCATCTCAAACCCGGAGGGCGGAATGGTGGCCTGCCGCCTGGCCTTCACCGTCGCCCTGCGTGATCGCAAGGTGGCGGCCCCCTTGGCCGATCTGGCCTACGCCAACCTGGGCAACCAACAGCGGGACGTTTTCATGCAGGTTTTCGAAAACCATGCAGCGATCGGAGAGCTGATCAAACCCGTCCCGGACGCTTGGAAATTCTTCTGGGCGCAGAGGTTGCTGCGTGGCGGCCAGGAGTCGTTTGATTGGAGCAGTTCGGAAGGAACGGCTGCGGTGGAGATGCTGCGGACATCGGCAGCCCGCCTGTGGCGTTGCTACCCACAGATGAGGGAAACCCTGCCTGCCGAACTCGCAGCGAGCCTGCCGGCAGCCATCGTATCCACGTCCTCCACCCAAACGGTTCGCACCGAATCATCCAACACGCCGTCCTGGGATCAAGGCCAGGCGGGACCGCCTCGTGAACTCCACTATCGACGATCTGCGGACAGCTCCTCTTCCCCCAACAAAAGAGTGTTTTGGCCGGTGTATCTCATCATCGCAATCATCTTCCGAGTGGCGCTGTCGACCTCGACTTGTTCCGAGAGGAACAGATCGGCATCTCCCGTTCCACCTTACAAAATCATCACTCCGGAAGAATTGAAGGCACGAGGCATACCATACGGATCCTTGGATTCTTCGACCTTCGACAAGACCCGCCGCGGGCGATTGGGCACGCAGGACTCGGAAGAGGGAGAAGTCCCCGACCTCTCGAAGATTCCGTTTAACGAACTACCCACTCACGGCACCACCAACACCACCCGGTAGAACCGCTTCACCGCGCTACCCGTGGTCGTGTCCGTGTAGCTCAATTGCGTCTGCCCGGTGCCTGCGGTCAGCAGCGAGGAGGGCAGGGTCGCCAGCCAACTCCCGCTCTGAAGCGTGGTGCTGTAGTAGACCTGATAGGTTTTACCCGGCACCGCGCTCCAGGTGATCGTCACATTGCCAGTGGTGGCATTGCGGGTGGTGGCGAGATTCTTGATGGCGCTCTGGGCATTGGTCGGCACGGTACCGGCCAGGAATTCATTGAGATTCGAGAGACCGTCCCCGTCGGAGTCGGCATTCGGCACAATGCCCGTGTATTGGTTGTAATAGAGTTTTTCCCACCAGTCCGGCAGACCGTTCAGATCACTGTCCACCAGCTTCTGGAGATTGAGCCGACCGCTGGTAATGGTCTTACCGGAGAGTGAAGCCTTCACATCCACGGCGGAAAGGATCCGCTGCACCCGCTGCGCTACCGTATCCTCCGGGTAACACATCGCCGCCAGGCTGACAGCTCCGGTCACCTGCGGTGTCGCCATCGAGGTGCCGCTGAGGTAGCCATAGTAGCCGATGTTCACCGTGGTCACGGGCAGGGTGGATACCAGAGTGGCACCGTCTGCCTGGGATACCGCGCACGTGGGCAGCCACGTTCCCGAGCTACCGAGCGTGAAGCTGCTGGCTCCCGCCACGTTGTTGTAAATCACCACCGCCTTCGCCCCGGCCGCCGCCGCATTGGTGACCTTGTCGGAGAAGTTGATCGTCCCGCGTTGGATCAGCGCGATGTTGCCACTCACCGCCGGTGGAAACTGGCCCACGCTGCCGATCCCGCAGTTGACCAAGTTGCCGGTCACGGCACCCGAGCCGGAGTATAAAAGCGGTGTCGCGGTGAAAAGCGTGCCCCCGGCATTGACCACGGCCAACGTGTCGGCACTGGAGGTTCCAGAGGGAACCGTGGAATAGATGTTCTTGCCCGGTGCCGCGAGATCCACGGTCGTCGCACCGTAGTTCGAGCCTCCGGTGGAGAAAGTCGCCAGCGCGTCGTTCTGGTCCGATGCGGCCACCACGATCATGTTGGAAAGCCGGTAGTTGGCCGGATACTTGGGCGTCGTATCATTGTTCGTGCCTTCATTACCCGCCGCCGCGCAAAAGATGATTCCGGCATTCCCTGCAGCCTGGATCGCATCGCGCTCGGTTACCGATGAGTCCGCGCCACCATAGGAGGCATTGAGCGCCACCAGATTCACTCCCTTGCCCTTCATCAGAACGGCGTATGCAGGGCCGCGATCTCGGCGGCGGCGTTGATATACTGGCCGTCCGACGAAATCTTCAAAGCCATCAGCTTAGCGGAGTCGTTGTCCCCGACCACGCCCGCCTGATTGTTGCCAGTGGCGGCGATGGTCCCGGCGACGTGTGTGCCGTGGTACCCGGAGTCCGCGATGTTGTTCGTGTTCGCCACGAAATCGAATCCGTTCACATCATCGATCTTTCCGTCCGCGTCATCGTCGATGCTGTTGCCGGCGATTTCACCCGGATTGATCCACAGGCTGCCCACCAGATCCGGATGGAGCCGGTCGAGACCCGTATCGAGAATTCCCACCACCGGAGCCGTGGATGGAGTCCGGTACAGCGGCCGAGCGGCGATGAACCGCATATCCGCGCCTGCGGTACCGGCCGTCGCGTTCAACGTTTGGCCGGTGTTTTGAAGCGCCCACAAGTAGGGGAAGGCTGCATCGTTCGGCACCGCACTCACGGTACGGATGAAGTTGGGCTCCACGGTCTCGACCGAGGGATCATCCTTCAACGCGGCAATCAGCTGCGCGGTGCTGCGACCGTCCTGCCGCACCAGCCCCGTCTGCCGAAGCCGCAGTTCCGACAAGAGTCCGAACCGCCGCGCGAATTTCAGCCCGTGATGCCCCAGCGTCTGGTCAGCGCTCCAGGCGTCCCGCCACGGTTTGAAGGTCACCAGCACCTCGCCCTCGACATAACGCGGCGCGGCTCCTGCCGACGACAGGATGGCCAAGAAACCCAACAGGGAGATGGCGGGGGTTTTCATCAGTCTGTGGAGAATCCACGAGGTGTTAAATCCGCCGCAAAGGGGATTTGCCCCTTTCTTCAAACGAATCTTCACACCCCCATCCATTACGCTGGATTCCCATCCCCGGCGAGAACGGAATCCGGGGCTCTCAACGCTTCACCACCACCGGGGTACCGACCTGAACTGCATCGTAAAACCGCTTCGCCTGACGTTGAGGCAGGCGCACACAGCCGCTGGAGGCGGGGTAGCCCGGCAGATGTCCCGCATGAAGCCCGCAGGCATCGCTGAATCGGAGGAAATAGGGCATCGGCACACCGACAAACCGGCAGCCAGCGGGCCGGGCGGTCTTCCGGACATCGATGTTCTTCACCACCACCTTCCCGTCCCGCACGTAATCCCCATAAAGCGAGGACCGGTGATCCCGATCCTTCTGAATCACTCGAAACTGACCTGCGGGAGTGGCCTTGCCCTCCCGACCCGTGGACACCGGCGAGGTGGCGACCATTTCGCCACGGTAATACAAATTGGCGCGTTGCTCACTGAGATCGACCACGATTTTCCGCCCTTTTGTTCCTCCGTGATCCGTCAGCGCGCCCAGCTCGGGAATATGTGCGCAACTGGCGATCAGGAAAGGGAGCGTCAGCAGTGGCAGCCACTGCCGAACGGGAGAAAGAAATGCGGATTTCATGGAACGGATGATCCGTTTGCCATGGCACCGCCGCGCTCGCCGGTCAATTGCTGTCGGAGAGGCGATTTGCACGATTCCAGCCTGCTGTTGCAATCGCCAGCGCCTTTCATCCGGCTTGGATGTCCGAAAAAGTGATTGGAAATGAGCAACTCGCAAAAACTCGCAATTCTGCACGCCACGAGCTAATTTGAGAGAATGACCCCTCAACCAGTCGAGACGACGGCATGCCGCCAGTCCCCGCTCGCGGGAAAGGTGATGGCATGGTTCACCGCTGTGGTTCTTCTCACCACGGCTCCGATTCTCCGGGCGGATCTCCCGGATAAACCCGCCGGTCCCCGGGCTTCGGTGAGCGGCTATTTCAAGGTCGTGTTCAGTACCGACCCGTTGTTCGCCATGAAGCAGGACCGCGAGTGGTTCATGGACTTCGGCGGTGGTGAGCAGGCAGGCAAGCACAGCGGATCGCTGGCCGTGTCCCTGCGCCAGAATCCCAGCGTGCGCGTGCGGATGCTGGTCTGGCAGCTATACCCGGATTCCAGCACCCTCGTGGTGGGCAACCAGACCGAAGAAGGTTCCCGCAAGGCGGTGATGCTCACCAATTGGAAGGTCTACCCGAACTCGACCGGACTCGTGCTCCAGCGCGGCGACTATCAGATCGGCCTGCGCCGGGCGGATGCCTCCGAATGAAGTGCTTTATTTCGGCAGATAGGGTTTCACCGCAGCGGCGAGGAGTTTGTATCCCTCGTCGTTGAAGTGAAGCTGATCGGCCACGAAAAGCTCGGGGCGGACCTTGCCCGCCGCATCCAGGGAGATCCGGCTGATGTCCACATAGACCAGACCCGGAGTCTTCCGGATGTAGTCGGAGACGAGGGCATTGAGCCGATCTCCCTTGTCCTTCTCCGCCCAGCGCGAGGGAGACGGGTTCACCGAAATGAATGCGATCGGCACGTCCGGAAGCTTCGCCCGCACAGTTGTGACGAATTCCCGGAAATCCTCCGCCACCTCCTCCGGAGAGCGGCCGGCGTGGATGTCATTGGTCCCGGCCCGCAGGAAGATCATGCGCGGATGGTAGGGAAAAATCATACGGTCCGCGTAGTGGGTGGAGTCCGCGATTTCATTGCCGCCGAAGCCACGATTGAGCACCGTGGTTCCAGCGAAGTCCGAGGCCAGAGATTTCCACTTCACAATCGTCGATGATCCGACGAACAGCACCGCATCCTTGGGTGCGGGCTTTTCCGCATCCTGCTTCTCAAAGGCGGCGATGGCTTTCTCCCATTTCGCGAAATCATGAGGCTTGGCAGGAGCCTTGGCCGCCGGAACCGCTACAGCCGCAGGCTCGGCTTGAACCGGAGAAAACAACACGGGCAGCAGGGCGCAGAGGAGGATAGGACGGCGGCGCATGATTTCCATACGCCCGGCCACTGTGGTTCCTTGCGAAGGCATTCCTTGCGCTCGAGATGCCATGATCGCGTACACGATTGGTTTTGAGGAACTCCCCGGGAGTTGATAAGACATCTTCCATCCCCCCAATGACTCCCCAGGAGAAAATCAACCGGCTGACCCGTGGCAATCGCGCCGCGCCGTCACCCCTTGCTCCCGAGATGCTGCCCGTTACGGTGGCGCCCCCGTCCAGGGAGTTCCGCCTTTCCGCCCGCATCACCACCTCCGTTCCCACTGCTCCGGTGGGCAGTTGGCCCGAGCAGGTGGCCATCGTTCCGGACACCCAGCATCCTGACAAACGCGGAACGCTGATCTGGCAATTGTCCTTGGTCGCCTTCTGCCTGCTTACGCTAGGCACCACCGCCTACGTTTGGGTGGTCGCCAGCCACTGAATCTTCCGGCAGACTCCGCGCGTGGACCTTTCCCGCTATCTCCAGATGGATCCCCATCTCCTGCTCGGCCTGCTCAATACCGAGCTGCGCAATCATTGCGACTCCCTCGATGACCTGGTCAAAACCCATGGACTCGATCCGGACGCCCTCCTCGCGAAAATGAGTGCCGCCGGATACGATTACCGGCCGGAACAAAACCAGTTCCGCTGAGGGCCGCCACTTTTATCAGGCCGACATGGCAGCCCGGAATGCCGGATGGGCGTCCACGATCATCTTCCGGCCATGGAAGTCGAAGTGCCGCTGCACGATCGGCTTGTCTTTCGCGCAACTCCGGCAATGCGGGATGCGGAAAGTCACGGCGCCTCCGGCTGCTTTAAGGCGCTTCATCCGCGCCTCCACAGGTTGCCAGAAAAACGCCATCGCCATCACCCCATGGACGATGGGCATGAAGAGCCCCAGGATCACAAACGGCCCAGCCCGACGCCAGTCGTAGACACTCGCCTCGGTCTGGGCGTTCTCATAGCGCAGCGGCGTCACACGACTGGTGGCCGTCCCGCAGCACAAGCAGATCTGCGGCAGTCGTGCATTGTTCGAGATCGTCAGGTCCGAAAAACCGCCACCCCGGTATACCTGCGATCGCACCACCGACTTCAAACTCCGCGACTGCTGGGACAAACGTGATTTCCAGAGGACCAGGATCGGGATCAGGGCAAAGATCCCGGGGCAGATCATCGACGCAACGAATGACATAAGCAGCGCCCCTCCCGCCTGCATCTCCGGATGACGCTGTCGGCCACCTTGGTAAAAGGCCACGAAACTCCAGACGGTCAGCGCCGTCAGGATCACGCATGCCACTGCCATGCACTTCTGGTTGCCGGTCCATCTGGACCCGCGGTTGGAATGATATCTCCGGGAGGACATGATACGCGGCATGCATCGGCGGATCGGGCCTCCAGGTCACGCCCGGATTTCGTAGAAACTCAAAGTTTCACATTCCGCAGCCAATCCAGACGGAATGCCAGCTTTCGACGGCGGCTTTCATCCGGCTGCGGATAGAGGATCGGATACCAAGCGCTCATCACTGCGGCGCGGGCGATCAAACATTGCCGCAATGCCGTCTCGTCCACCATCCCACCTGCTGCGCGATAGGCCTCCACGACCCGGCCCGCGGTGTCTTCGTCCCCATCCAGCACCCTCGGATTCCAGATGATCGAGGCCACATCCCACTCTACCGGCCCGCTGAAGGTGTCCTCCCAATCCGTCCACAACAGTCCGAGCGTCGTGTTCATGAGATTTCCCTCATGCGCATCTCCATGCAACGCCTGCCGTGGATAATTCACCAGGACCTCCAATGAGCGCTCCAGATGTTCACGCAGCAACCCGATGGTCTCCAACGGAAACAACGCCCGCTGCTCCAAGGTCTCCAGCAGCGTGACGGTCTCCGTCACGATCGCCATTTCCGGCAGAGGTTCGGTGCAATCCCTGAGAATCGCGTGACAGTGATAAAGGGTCCGCCCCACCGCTTCAGGACACGGCAACTTCTTCACACGGGTCACGAACTGCCAGAAATTCAACGTATAGCCCAGATGCTCATGCGGGCCCGGTGGCAGCTCCGGATGCATGGGGATCACCGGTGCCCCACGCTCCGCCAAATGACGGGCAATCGCGTTCTCCCTCGCAAACCACGCCGAGCCCTGCCGTGGGCCGTCCCGGTCCGTGACCACCCGCGCGACCAGCGACTCAGAGAGCCGTAGTACCAGGGTGTGCCCGTCCTGCAGGATCTCACAACGGTCCGTGACCACGCCATGAGCCGCAGCGGTTTCAACCGCCGCGCGTATCGGGAGCTCCAGTTCGTTCATCATCATGACGCACTCCGGATCTGGCCGGGACGCTCCGAATCGGTGGCCTTTTCCTCTGCGCGTTCAAGCCCATTCGGGAGCCCTCTCTCAAAGATGGGGCTTGGGCGGTGTGACCGGATCTTCCCACGCCATGGCACCGGTGAGTTTGGTTTCCCGTTTGTAGACCTTGTCGCCACAGGTGACATAAAGGGTGCTCTTGTCCGGACCCGCGAAGCAAAGATTGGAGGGATAGCGCGCTCCCGGCACGGGCGGCAGGATCAGATTCACCCGGCCAGGTTGGTCGAAGATCTGGATACCCATCGCGGTGGCGGCGAGAAGCCAGCCGTCCCTGGTGACCCGGATGCCATCCGCCTTGCTGCCCGGATCGGGATCCGCCGGTGGCAGGTGGAGATGATGGTAGGGCTGGACGTTGGCCAGCGAGCCATCCGCCATGCGGGTGGCGGACCAGATGTAACGGCCACCCGGATCCGCCACGTCGAGGCGGCTCTGATCGGGCGTGAGCAAAATGCCGTTGACGCCCCGGAACGCATCACTGCCGAGCACTTTTTCCTGCCCCGGGCGGATGATCCACACGGCATGCTTGGATGGCTCGGTGGCGTAGATCGTGCCATCGCGGGCCACCGTGAGGTCATTGCCCTTGATGCCGGTGGCGTGGACTTTTTCCTCCTTGGTCTGGATGTCCCAGGAGACGATCTCACCGCTGCCGGTGCGGCACCCGTAGAGTCGACCATCCGGGCCAAAGGTGAGCCCATTGGTGCCACGGGTGTTTTCCAGAAACACGGAGACCTTTCCATCCGCACCAACCCGATGGATCACGTTCTTCGGGATATCCGAGAAGAACACGCCGCCATCCGGACCGGGCACGGGCCCTTCGGTGAACCCGTGGCCTTCGCTGACCAGCTCCCAGCCCTTGCCCGGGATCAGCATGTCCTTCGCACGGCCCTTGCTGGCATCATAGTGGACCTCCACCGGCTTGGGGAAATCCTTCCATAACCAGCGCATCGCATCCGGGAGGATGGCTCCACCATGCTGGTGGGAATGCGGTCCCTCGCCCCAGGCGTGATTCACCTCATACCCAGCGAACTGGAGCGAGCGCTCCATCTCCTGATTCGCCATCCACCAGTCGCCGCAGTAGATGTTCTGGTCGTTCGAGCCATCCTGCAGAAACACCCGCAGCGGCAGCGGCTCGGTCTTGCGGATCAGCGTGGCCATCTCATCCCCGCCACGCAGCCCGACAAAGGTGCCGATCATCGAGTACACGCGCCGGAACTGGTCCGGCCGCTCCCATGCCGCGAAAAACGACGCGCACCCGCCCGAGGAAGCCCCACATAGCCCGCGATGGTCCGGGTCCTTGCTGATGTTCCGTTCCTTGGTAACCTCCGGGATCAATTCATCGGCCAGAAATTTCGCGTAGTCGTCGGTGAGAGCATCGTATTCGTAGCTGCGGTTGTAGCGCGGCTGGCTCTTGCCATCCCCCGCTGCCGCCACTCCCGGATCCACGAACAACCCGATCGTGACCGGCATTTCCTTCGATTGGATCAGGTTGTCGAATACGATCGGGACCTTGTCCGCGCCCTTCTCATTCACATAGCCGCCCCCATCCTGGAAAACCATCAGGCAGGCGGGCTTGGAAGGATCATACTGGGCGGGCGTGTAGATCCAGTAGTCACGGGTGGTCCCCGGATAGACCTTGCTGTCCTTGAACGTGTGCTTGGTCACGGTTCCGACCGGCACGCCCTCATGGCGCTGCGAAGCGGGATCCACCGGATAAGGACCTTCCGCCGCGAGAGCGACAGGCAAAGCCAACAACGGAGCAAGGAGCAGGGATTTCATGGATCAAAGCAGGACGGGGCGAAAGGCATGGATCTTTCCGGCTTTCGGAAGGAGTTGAGCCTTCAGGCGAGGAGGGTCTTGAGGGTGAGGCGAAGTCCATGGACACTCCTTTCCAGGCAGGCTATCTGCAAACAGCTCATCAGCCTCCGCCCCCACTGAAGCCCCTCCTCGCCTGAAGGCTCAACTCCTCCATCCATGCCAGATCCTTCCGAACATCCCCGCGATCCGCTCCATGGCCTGACCTTGGAAACCATCCTGACCACCCTGGTGGACCGGCATGGCTGGGAGATGCTCTCGACCCGCATCCGCATTCGCTGCTTCACCCACGATCCCAGCATCAAATCCAGCCTGACCTTCCTGCGGAAAACGCCGTGGGCCCGCCAAAAGGTCGAGGCGTGGTATCTCTACGATCTGCGCAAGGGGATCAAATAAGCGGTCAGGTTCGGCGGGGATAAGAGATATCCCAGACACCTTCCAGCCGGTCGGGTTGGCTCACCAGCCGTCCGGATGAAGGAAATCCACCTTGCTCCCGTAGGGAACCTTCCCGCCATGCGCCGCCTGCTATTCCTCTGCCTGCTCTCCTGTTCCGCCCTCTCCGCCGCCCCGGTATTCCCCGGCAAAGCCCCGGGCGCGCCTGCGTCCGAAAGCAACGGAGGAGTCTTCACGCTCCGCAACCAGATCGTATCCGCAAGCTGGTCCTGCAAGGATGGTGAGCTACGGCCGGTGGAGATCGCGGACCTGCTGAACAACCACCGCTTTCCCCAGACCTATCGCCAGGTGTTCCGCTTCGCCACCGGAGAACAAACGGCGAAAGAGGAAAACCAGACATGGCTGGGCATGCGGCTGGAGGACGGCGAAGTGCTGGTGCAATCGTCCACCAACGGTCGTGGCTGGCGGACCCTCGCGCGCATTTCCGCCGACAAATTCCGAGACAAGCCCTCGCTGGTGAGACTCGGCAAGACGGATAAAAAAGGCGGCCTTTCCGATTACCCGGACGCAGGAGCCCCGGGCAGCCCGCGCTTCACCGGTTTCCGGATCAACGACGAGCGCCGGGTCTTCGTGAATGACGGCTTCGCCACGGTGTCCGCAGATTGGACGCAGCGCCTTTCCACCAAACCCGGCACCTCCGTGACGGCGGATGGAAGCTGGCTGACCGTCACCGCTCCCGCGAATTGCGCCGCCTTTTTGGAGCGGAAGTTCCCCAAGGAGGGGACACAGGTTTCCTGCCGCATCGATCGCGCCAATGATGATGCCCAATCGTGGGGACCAGGGCTCGCCCTCGTGTGGGAGGATGGCAAGGCGATCGTGGTCAATATCCGCAAGGAAGGAGCCTGCTCGGTGATCGCGGATGGCGAGGAGCAGGTGATCGGCTCGCCTTTCCAACCCGTGCCCGATTTCAACGTGGTGGGATCGAAGCTGAAGGTGTTCGACGGCCCGAAGCTGATCGACCTCCCCGCCGAGCCGAACAATCCGCGGGAGGGGTCCCATCATCCGGGCAAAGCGATCGTGGCCAAGCTGCGTGATGAAGAAACCGGCCTGGCGGTGATGTGGCGGGCGGTGCTCCGCGATGGCTCCAATTACATCCGCGAGGAACTCACCCTGGCCGCGCCGAAGGCCCCGCTCACTCTCACCGGTGTCCAGATGCTCGACCGGGCCGTGGCAGACCCTGCGAAACTCGGAACCGTACCCGGCAGCCCCGTCGTAGCTGGCAGCCTGTTCTTCGGAGCGGAAATCCCGGTGTTCTCCGTCGAGACGGCGAAGGAAGGATTCACCGGCGGCTTCCCCTGCACCTATAAGTTGGCAGGCACGCAGACGGTGGCCTTCTCATCCGTCACCGGTGTGGTGCCGGACGGCCAGCTCCGCCGTGGATTCCAATACTATCTGGAACGCGAGCGCGCCCGCCCGGCAAAACCGTATTTCCACTTCAACGGTTGGTATGACGCCGCCGTTTCCGAGAAGCGTTTCCTGGAAGTGATCGATGCCTACAAGCGCGAGCTGATCCAGAAGCGCGGCGTGAAGCTCGATGGCTTCGTGATCGACGATGGCTGGGATGATGCGAAGGACACATTCTGGGATTGGAAGCGCTCCGTGCTGCCCGAAGGTCTCAAGAATCTCCGTACCGCCGCCGAGAAAGCCGGTTCCCGCCTCGGCATCTGGATCTCTCCGCTCGGGGGATACGGCGAGGCTCCGATGCGAATCGCCAACGCCCGCAAGCTGGGCCTCACCGATGGCGACAAGCTCGATCTCTCCGATCCACGCTACTACAAGTGGTTCAAGGAAAAGTGCCTTTCGCTGATGCACGAGGACCGCGTGGGTTACTTCAAGTGGGACAAGGCGGGCGATGGCGTGAACCCGCACTTCATGTCCCTGCTGAAGCTCGCGGACGAACTGCATGCCGATGATCCGAACCTTTTCCTGAACGTCACCGTCGGCACGTGGCCGTCACCGTTCTGGCTCAATCACGTCGACTGCACCTGGCATGGAGGCGGAGACGTCAGCTGGCTGGGCAAGGGCGACAAGCGCGAGCAATGGCTCACCTACCGGGATCAGTCCGCCCTGTCGGTGGTGAAGCGCGGTCCGCTGTATCCCCTGAACTCGATCATGCTCCACGGCATGGTGCTGGGTCATGCCTACCAAGGCAAAACCACCGCCGAGGCCGGCAACCACCTGCGGAACGAATGCCGATCGTTCTTCGGCTCCGGCACCTGCATGCAGGAGAGCTACCTTTCTCCGGACCTGATGGACGATGCCGCCTGGAACGATCTGGCGGAGGCAGCCACCTGGGCGCGCAAGCACGCCGCCGTGCTGACTGACACCCACATGATCGGTGGCGAGCCGGCGAAGCTGGAACCCTACGGCTGGGCTTCATGGATGCCCGGCCAAGCCGTGCTCACGCTCCGCAATCCGAGCGACCAGCCCCAGACCATCACGCTCGATGCCCAGACGGCATTCGAACTCCCAGCCGGTGTACCGACAAAGCTCGCCTTAAAGTCGGCTTACAAGGAACAGCGTGTTCGAACGCTCGACCTCGTAGCAGGAACCCCGGTAACCGTCGATCTCCAGCCATTCGAAGTGCTGGTATTCGATAGCGGGAATTAGGGCCACGGAAGGTAGGGCGCTCTCTTTCCTCAAGCTATCGGCCCGATCGACATTAAGGTCAGCACCGGCTTCATCTCCGCATCGCTGCGGTCGAGATCGGCACTGAACGTTACCGTCCAATCGTTGGTCTCTTCCGGATCGACAAGTGTCTGATGCACCGTCCAACGGCGTGGTTGCTCGCTGTCGATGTGGGTGTGCTTGATATTGCGCGCCTCCGGATCGAGGCGGATGCGCTCATGCTCCTCGTGATAGTCATCGAGAAGATGGAAGAGCCGATCACGCGTCCACGCGGCGCCATCGGCATCGTTCGGATCGATCTGCTCCAGCACGTCATCCACACGATCCGCAGAGAGACCTTTGACCACTGAGAACACCGCATTCCGCAGCGCGCGGGTGAAGGCGGCGCGATTGCGGCTAAAGGGCACGGCGCGGCGCTCCGCGACCGGTTTTTCAGCCTCCGGCACGTAATCGGGATTCTTCAGCTTCTCCCACTCATCGAGCAGGCTGGAGTCCACGCTGCGCAGGATGTCCTCCAGGAACTGCTCGGCTTCGACCAATTCCTCGGTCTTCGCCGCAGGTGGAACGGTCTGCATCAGCACCTTGTAGACCTCGGACAAGTGGCGCAGCAGCACGGCCTCGCTCTTCTCCAGCCCGTAGGTCTTCACGTAGTCCTCGAACGACTGCCAGTTCTCGAACATCTCGCGGGCGATCGACTTCGGCCGCACGTTGCCTTCCGCCATCCATGGCCGCCCGGCGACGAAGGCATTGAAGGTGTCGTAGATGAAATCCTTGCCGGGCTTCGGCCACTCCACCTCTTCCAGCTGGGCCATGCGGTCGTCATACTCCACACCCTCGCTCTTGAGCCTCGCCACCAGTTCGCCTCGCAGTTGCTCCACCTGCTTGCGCAGCACGATCTCCGGATCCTCCAGGATCGACTCCACCAGCGAGAGAACATTGAGCGCATACTCCGGTGACTCGCGGTCGAGCTGCGGGATCGCATCGATCAACCACAGACCGAGCGCCTGATTCATCGAGAAATCCTCCTGGAGCTCCACATTGAGCCCAACCTTGGCGGGGCCGGTGCGCTCTGCGCGTGGGATGATGCGGAGGATCTTCCCCTCCACCAGCCCGCGGAAGAGCTGCATCGCGCGGCGCTTGAGCGCCTTCCGCTTCGTCGGCGGTTCGTGACTGTCCGCGATGATCTTCTTGAGCGCCGCGCAGCCGTCCTCGTCCTGACGGCCGAGCACATTCAGCAGCATGCCGTGATGCACCGTAAAACTGGAAACGAGCTTCTCCGGTGGTGAGTCGAGCAGCTTGCGGAAGGTCTTTTCATCCCAAGCGACGTAGCCTTTCTCCGGAGCCTTGCGCTTCACGAAGCCGCCTTTCTTGCCGGACTTCGATGCCTTCTGTTCCAAGCGCAGGTTTTCGATCACATGCTCCGGCGCCTGCGCGACCACGTAGCCGACGCTGTCGTAACCACGGCGCCCGGCGCGGCCGCAGATCTGCTTGAAGTCACGAACGGCGAGGATCTTGGTACCATTTCCATCGTACTTACAGAGTTGGGTGAAGACCACCGTGCGGATCGGCACGTTCACCCCCACACCGAGTGTATCGGTCCCGCAGATCACCTTGAGCAGCCCGCGCTGGGTAAGCTTCTCGACCAGAATGCGGTACTTCGGCAGCAACCCGGCATGATGGATACCGATGCCGTGGCGCAGCAGCTTGCTGACCTCCTTGCCATACGGACTGCGGAAGTTCGCGTCATGCAGCGCCTCGGCGATCTGCTGCTTCTCCTCCTTGGTGCAGAAGTTCGAGCTGAGCAAATTCTGCGCGCTGCGGGCGCAGGCGAGCTGGGTGAAGTGGACCAGATACACCGGCGCCCTCCCGGCCTCCACCAGCTCGATCACCTTCTCCTCCATCGGCGTCTCGCTGTAGTCGAACTCCAGCGGCACCGGGCGATCCTCACTCTTGATCAGCACCGTCTTCGTACCAGTGAGATTGGTCAGCGTCTCCTCGAAAAACGCGGTCTCGCCGAGCGTGGCGGACATCAGCAGGAACCGCGCCTGCGGCAGCGTGAGCAGCGGCACCTGCCAGGCCACGCCACGGGACGAGTCCGAGTAATAGTGGAACTCGTCCATGATCACATCATCCACCTCCGCGCGCATGCCCTCACGGAGCGCGAGGTTCGCCAGGATCTCCGCCGTGCAGCAGATCACCGGCGCACCGGGATTCACCGTGGCATCCCCGGTGATCATCCCCACCTTCTCCGGCCCGAAGATCTGGCACAGCGAAAGGAACTTCTCATTCGCCAGCGCCTTGATCGGCACCGTGTAGAACGAGCGCCGATTCTGGCAGATCGCTTTGAAATGGAGGGCCAGAGCCACCAGCGATTTCCCCGAGCCGGTGGGCGTGTTGAGGATCACATTCTTGTCATCGAACAGTTCCAGAATCGCCTCCTCCTGATGGCCGTAGGGCTCGATCCCGGCCTCGACGAGGTATTCGAGGAAGGCATTGAGAATTTTATCCGAGGACGAGGGATCGGAAATGGAACCGGGATCGAGAACAGCCATGCGCGGCCCGAACGTGGCGAGGATCGCACCGGATGGGGAGTCTTTTGGGAAGTGGTCCGTTGCAACCTGCAAGAGAATCGCCGGATGTCGCGCGATTCATGCAATCGGCACGCGGCCCCATTCATGGTAACAATTTGATTACCAGCGCCATTCAATCATGGCCCGTTCCCTGCAAAAAGATGAGTGAGACCATGAAAACGAACCCAAATCCTACCCAACGCCCCGGCTTCTGGACCTTCGCCTCCGGCAAGATCGGCTGGGCACTCCTCTGGCTGCTCGGCGTGCCGTTGCCGATCCTGCTGATCATCTATGTACTCAAGGGATGTCACTGAGCGGATAACGTAGCTACTATCACAGCACCCATGCGCAAAAGCGCCCGGCGAGGGGCAACCATGAACCCTCGCCGGACGACATGTGGTCGGAAGCAGAATTTGCTACCAACGGCAACGCATCAGAAGTTCACCGCCATTTTGATCCCGCCAAAGAAGTGGTCGTGGGAATTCGGGGCGATGGTATCCAGCTCATCCAATGCGAATGCATAGGCGATGTAGGGGCTGATCGTAACAGTGGAGGTCGGCTTGTAGTTCAACGCCAGCATCGGGGTGACATGAGAAAAACCACCCTCTTCCATGAGGAATCCGGCCTTCGCACCCGCATCAAGAGTGAGGCACTTCTGGAGTTCGAAGGTCTTGTTCAGGGAGAGCTCGGTATAGCCTCCGTTGTCCGTCTCGATATCCCAATAGTAGGTGAGGCCGGCATTGATCCCGTAAAAGAGCTCGCGGCTGATACCGAAGGAGATTTCCTGGGAGTCATTGATGAACTTGAAGGAACCAGCCGGAACTTCCACGGAGGCATCCGCATAGTGGTACCAGATATAGCCGATGGAAGCAGTGAGGAAGCCGAAGTCCTTCGACACTTGGCCATAAACATCGAGTTCGCTGTAGTGGTCGGGGATGCCGACATCCGGGAAATCCCCGAAGGCGCTGTTCTCGATGGAACCTAACCAGAGCCCGCCGCTGAGCGTGAAGCCCGAGTCGAGCTTCTTGGACACATCAAGACCGGCTTCAGCCAGACCCGCTCCCGAGTCAACGCCGCGGAAGAGATAGTCCGAGCTGTAACCGATGTGAAGGTTACCTTCGAGAAACGGCTCTGGCTCCGTCGCCGGACTGGAAATCGTGCCCGCCATGACCGGGACACAGGCGAGCGCTGAAGCCGTGAGGAGAGAGCCGAGGAATGAATGACTGGTATGCATGGATTGTTAGGTTCGATGGAGTGCCGGAGCAGCACGGCGCAAGCCTTGCAGCCCGGCGGTTGACGTGTTGCTAAAGAGGAACCGAAACCCGTAAAAAATGAATCAACGCGACCTGTTCCGGGTTCGGTTTTTCCCTGAAAACCTGCGGACAAGTCCCCCGCTGCGACGGCGGCACGGCCTAAAACCTCGACTCCGCCTCGTTCCCCCACTACTTCCGGCCCACGCCGCCCGCGTTTTCCGTCCCATGTCCGCTTCCGATGCCCCTACCGCCGCCGAGCTGAAACGCGAGGTCGCCCGCCGCCGTTCCTTCGCGATCATTTCGCACCCGGACGCCGGCAAGACCACGCTGACGGAGAAATTCCTGCTCTACGGCGGTGCACTCAACCAAGCCGGCAGCGTCACCGCCCGCAAGAACCAGCGCTCCACCACCTCCGACTGGATGGAGCTGGAAAAGCAACGCGGCATCTCGATCAGCTCGACCGTCCTCCAGTTCGAATACAAGGGCTGCATGGTGAACATCCTGGACACCCCGGGCCACAAGGACTTCTCGGAGGACACCTACCGCGTGCTCACCGCCGTGGACGCCGCGGTGATGGTGGTGGATGCCGGTAAAGGCATCGAGAGCCAGACACGGAAGCTCTTCGAAGTCTGCCGCCGCCGTGGCGTGCCGATCTTCACCTTCATGAACAAGCTCGACCGCCCGGCGCGTCCGCCGCTCGAGCTGCTGGATGAACTGGAATCCGTGCTCGGCATCGCCGCCTTCCCGCTGAACTGGCCGCTGGGCGATGGCCCGCGCTTCAAGGGTGTCTTCGACCGAGAGCACGGCCAGGTCCACCTGTTCGAAAAGACTCCCGGCGGCGCCTACCGCGCGGCGGAATCCGTAAAGGACATCCACGATCCACTGGTGACCCAGACGCTGGACGAAGGCACCTATCGACAGGTCTGCGACGAGCTGGAACTGCTGGAAGGCGCGGGCGCGGACTTCGACGTCGCCGCCGTCGAGGCTGGTGAACTCACTCCCGTGTTCTTCGGCTCGGCAGCGAACAACTTCGGTGTCCAGCTCCTGCTCGACCGCTTCTTGGAACTCGCTCCGCCACCGGCCTCTCGCGAAAGCGGCAGCGGCAAGGTGATCGAGCCCACTTCTCCCGAATTCTCCGCCTTCGTGTTCAAGATCCAGGCGAACATGAACCCGAAGCACCGCGACCGCGTCTCGTTCATCCGGATCGTGTCCGGAAAGTTCGAGCGCGACATGACGGTGGTTCACACCCGCACCGGCGAGCGCGTGCGCCTTTCGAACTCGCAGCGCCTCTTTGCTCAGGAACGCGAGACCGTAGATGACGCCTACGCAGGCGATGTCGCCGGCTTGGTGGGCAACCACGATTTCCTGATCGGCGACACGCTTTCCAGCGATCCGAAGGTGAGCTTCGATGAGATCCCACGCTTCGCGCCGGAGTGCTTCGCCTTCCTGCACAACCGCAGCACCGCGAAATACAAGCGCTTCCAGGCCGGTCTGGAGCAGATGCTCAAGGAAGGTGTGGTCACCGAGTTCACCCTGCTGGATGCCATCGGCATCGCAGTGCCGTTGCTCGGCGCTGTCGGACCTCTCCAGTTCGAAGTTCTCCAGCATCGCCTCGAGAACGAATACGGTGCGGAAACGCGGCTTGAGAACGGCACTTGGAGCTTCGCCCGTTGGATGAAGCCGAAGGACGCGGAAAAGACCGGTGAGGAACTGCCCGCGCTCTCGATGGGCGTCACCTTGGCCCGCGATGTCCACGGCGCACTGGTCGCCCTGATCCCGCATGAGTGGGCGCTGAAGACCTTCACGGACAAGAACGAGGACTGGGTGATCTCCGATCAACCCTTCCCACCGCCCGCGAAGTCTTGATGGATTCAGGCAGCGGTGCTCGTATGCCACCGCTGCCATGGTTCGTTGCCTGCTCACTCTCTGTGCCACCCTAGCCGTCTCCTCAGCGAAGGAGCCGCTCGATGTTTCCGCCGATCTCGCGAAGCTGTTGGAGAACTCGCAGGTTCCCGGCGTGGCCGCAGCAGCGGTGCTGAAAGGTGAGGTCGTCGCCACCGGTGTGGCGGGTGTGCGTAAGTCGGGTGAATCCCAAAAAGTGGAGCTGGGTGACCATTTCCACGTGGGCTCCTGCACGAAGTCGATGACCGCCAGCCTCGCGGCAATGATCATCGCGGATGGCAAAATCGGCTGGGATACGAAAGTCTCCGATGTCTTCAAGGACTTCGAAAGCCATCCGGATTATCGTGCGGCCACGCTACGACAAATGCTCTCCAACAGCGGCGGTGTGCCTCATGAACTGAAGAGCCGCTCGTGGGATCGCAACCAAAGCGGACCGGAGCAACGCAAGGCGCTGGTGAAGGACATCCTCTCCGTGAAGCCGGACTACACGCCGGGCCAAGGACGGGTCTATTCAAACGGCGGCTTCGCAATCGGCGGAGCAGCCTTGGAGAAAGTCACCGGTCGCGCATGGGAAGACCTGATGCAGGAAATGCTGTTCAAACCACTGGGCATCACTTCCGCGGGCTTCGGAGCTCCGGCCACGAACGGCAAGGTGGACCAGCCCTATGGCCATCATCTGGTGAACGGCCAACTCGCGGCCGTGGATCCCCAGCCCAATGGCGACAATCCTGCAGCCATCGGCCCGGCGGGCACGATCTACATGTCTGTCCTCGATTTCGCGAAATACGCCAGCTTCCATCTGGGCGACGCGAAGAAAGCCCCGTTGAACCAAATGCAGCTCGATGACCTGCATCGTCCAGTCCCTCCCGGCGATGACTACGCGTGTGGTTGGGTGGTAACAAAGCGCGATTGGGCGGGAGGCACCACGCTCACCCATAATGGCTCGAACACGATGTTCTTCGCGGTAATGTGGCTGGCCCCGGCAAAGGACTTCGCCGTAGTGGCCATGTGCAACAGCGGCGAAGGTGCGAAGGTCTGTGATCAGGCCGCGAGCCTGCTGATCAGACGGTGCTTGGAAAATTAATGCCTGCTCGCGAAGTTTTCTGAAAAAGAACTATGAGAATGTAGGAAAAGCCGAGATCCCGGGCCTCACAGACACATCGGCCCACTAGCACTCAATGAGGGGGGCGTCCCGCAGCCCCCTCATCTCGCTCTTCCAAGCCCTCATTTGGATCGGAGGGAATACGGCAGCAAAGTATCTCTGTATGCGGATTTCTCCACATCAGTGCCTTTTTTCTGAAGACGGCAACAACTTGATGAAATTCGCCAAAGCGCGTTCCTCATCGGTCTGCCATTCCAGCGTGGCCAACGCACTCCATGGCTCGCAATCTGCTTTTCGCTTGTCGACATGATCATCGTATAATCCGTTGATGCTCGGATCGTACGCCCGCTGGAACTGAATCTTGATCCACCAGCGCATATTGGGATATTGCCAAAGTACGGCCAATGCGCGGAATGCCGCAGCGTTACGGTAACCTCGAATAGCCTCGATACCCTCTTCGACTCCGACTTGAGGACGTTGTTCCTCAGCACTTGGCCAAAGGTTGGCCCGCATTTGAAGGTCGGATCGCAGCACGAAAATGGATTTGTCCTCGCCGATCTTCCGCAAACCTTCCGCAAGATTGGAGCGCCAATAGTCGTCGTCGAATCCCTTGGGGCCTGGTGGAGAGAAAAAGAGATACTCGAGTGCCAAGCGTTGATCTTCTTTGAGATCTCCAGGCTTTATTTTCGGAGGCTGACTCACTTGACGTTCCGCAGCTTCAGGACTGAGGTAGACATAGATCGCTGCAAGCCGGGTGTAGTTTTCCCGATGTCTATGGCGGTCGAGAGCCCACAGTCCGATGCTGGCCTTGAGATCAGTTCCCTCGGCCTTTCGTAGGAAGCTTTCGATATCGGTCGCCTGAGTCAGGCCGACTGCGATCTCATCCATGCGTTGAGCGAAAGCCGTGGCTGCGGAATCATCCTTGAGTCGCATGTTCGGCGCTCTCTTCGTCGCGGCCAGCTTGATTGAGACAGCTTCATCGATCTTAGCCTCCATGCCGGCTGGCCAAGGAATGCCAGCGGGTGACGGCTGCTCCGCGTGAAGAATGGAGCTCAGAGGCGCAATGAAAAGGAAAGTGAAGAGCAAATATTTCATGGCGTTTTTGGGGTTGCGTTACTTGGTCCACCACTCCGGCTGGGCGTTTCTTTCCGCAGCGCTGCCGCAATGAACTTCTCCCGCTTTAATATGGTAGGAAGCCCAATCGTCTTGAAAGATGGGAGTGGTTCCCAAGGCTGCTGTGATAGACTTTTCGAAAACATCCTCATTGCTGTTGTTGCGCGGCCCAAAAGGCTTTGGCACCACTGGAACGCCATCCACCCATTGGAGATTTACGGCTCCAGGAGTGAATGCCACAGAGGTCCACAGAAGACGACGAGTGGAGTCGTTTTTCTTGTAATACAAACTGGGAATTCCAATAGGAGTTGAAACGCCCGCCGCAGCCACTGTCGCTGTTACCAAGGGAGGCATGGTGGCATTGTTAAACGTTAAAAAGGCCGAGCTATTGAGCACTTCCTTGACGGTGATAACAGCTGGGCAGCCCCCATACCATTTCAGAGATCCTTGGATAGCAACGACGGATGCCCCCTGCTCCGGAGCAATAAACCAGTCCGTTTGTGGAGACCCTGTATTACCGGAGTCGTTCCAATCGGTATTCGCATCGCTACCTGTATTCCAAACCTCCTTGACGTTGATTCTCACCTTGCCCGAGTCCACGCCAATAGAGTCGATCTGTGCAACTTGCCCCCCAGAGCTTCCCGAATGGACAATCCGGATGTAGCCACCTGCTATTGCATAGGGTGTCCAACTGCTGAGCGAGGAAGCTGGATCGGAGAGGAGGACATAGTGATCGGTGACAGTGGGAGTAGTGGAAGCGACAGACGAAACTTTGGCTTGCGTTGTGTCGGTGGCGAAGAAAACACCGGCCAACTGCTCTTGGGAAGTCTTGAAACTATCCTTCAACAGCTTGATAGCTTTTCGTGGATCACTAGAATATGTTTTTCCTCCACTTCCCGTGCTGAAAATTTCATCCACATGGGTGACTTCCACATAGTCGGTATCTACCCGGACGAAAGACTGCTTCTCTTGGGCATCAAGAAATGCGGCTAGTTCTGGACTCATATACGTTCCTCCCACAATTCGTCCGAGAGGATTTCCCGGCTGCGGATGGGTAAGCTCGATATCCCCTCCAAAATCTCCTTGTCGTGCACCAAAATTCACGCCTATTGCAAAAACCCCTCGATCCGGGTCGCATATCTCATCAGCAGCCCATTGAGGCATGCCTCGGCTGCCATAGGGGCAAGCAAACGTCATCTTGGTCAAGGGGCCTCCTGGACGCTGGGTATAGCCAATTTCCACTTGATCTTGAAGCCATATCCCCACCAAACTCAAGGCAACGATTTCCTTGTTGGGAATGTTGTCCAAACGTGGAGTGACGCCGCCTGAGATATACACGTGGTCAGTCGGACGATCGTCGTTGTTGGTCAAAAGCCAAGGTGCAACTTTTATCTTCACCTTGCCACACCCCACATGGGTAGTTGAACCGGGCAAGACAATCTCCAAACCAAGTTCGAGCATCCCTCCGAAGGCACCTCCACCTAGCGTTCCCCCTGGGATTTGCATGCCCCGGAATACGAGCCCTTCTAGCCCAAGGGTGTAGGTGCCGCCCTTGATGGGGGTGGCATCCGCTCCGGTCGGATTCAGCCATTTTGTGATTTCGATATCGTTGAGATTTGTATCAGGATCATTCCAAGGTGGCGTTCCAACAGATGTGTGACCGGAGCCTGAATACCACGTTAGGTCTTTGGCTGAACCCCAGATTGCTTCCTGCCCCGCCGCGATCCTTGGAAAGACGTGGATGGCATGACGCTGTTCTTCAGACGCAACAGTAAGATAGCATTTGGTTCCCACGGGTAAATCTGGAACCTCAATCTGCAAAGGAGTGATATCGTCCTTGTCTTCATCATTATCGATAATATAATTCTCCAATATCGGATCTCCCGGCACATCCCACCATTTGATAGCATCGGGATCATTGTCTTCACCCGCACCGGATCCGGCGTTATCGTTATCGAAATTAACATTATATATGGACCCTTTTTTGTCATTCCAATCATCTTTCTGATCGTAGTCGCCAGCGGTGATTTTGCCGTCACGGTTGGTATCTGCGACGACTCCCGCAGGATAGAGAAGGGCGGCCTTGGTAGGAGCCGAGGAGCTGTCTGTGACGAGAATAACACCCTGGTTGTTGATATCCACACCGTAAACATTGGTCCAGCCGGTGGTGCCGGGAGCTAAGAGGCTTGCCAGTGTATGCCAGGTGCCGTTCCGCCACAGCCGGGTGCCGTCAAGGCATTCACCTCGGGCGTTCATCTTGCCCGCCGGAATCTGACTGTCGTTTTTTGTCGAGGCGACCCAATCATCCGTATTCTTCTTCGAATAGAAAAGATTGTAAGGGGAAGTCTCCTGATGTCCGAGCCAGCAGATGATGCGCCCCGGCTTGTTGGTTGGAACCAGATTGGAATCGATTTCCGCAATGGAATCGAGTATACCTGCGTCAGGAGCCATGATCTCGGCACCAGCATCATTCAGGAGAGTTCGGCGATGATGTTGCCCCAGCTCCTCTTCATCAGTGTAGGTGCCGGAGACGGCGAACCATCCTGTGGAGGTCGAAGAGGAATGCACATCGTAGAGGTAATCTTCGCCGAAGAGGAATCCATAGTAGTCGGCGTAAGTGGTGAAGAGCGTGTGCCGGCCGGTTCCATTGTCGACCACGAGATTATAACCTACCGGAATTCCATCCTCGAAGACGTATTGCCACGTCATATATTCACCCGATCTGCCGGCAAGAGGCATTAGCTGTGGGGAAGGGAAGAGGCCGAAATCAAAGACCGGGAATGTAATCCAAGAAGTCGAATCGCTTGAGAAGGAATCGAAAAGCGGATAGCCACCGGTTGCTGGCAGTTCAATGGTGTATCCGCCAGCCGTTACGGAATCCCAGTGTCCCGGAAAAGTCAGGCCTCCCGGACCATTGCCCGGCATACCTGTCTCACCTTCTACAGGATGATAGGCATGGCCATAGATCGTCCCGTCAAGGCCGATCGCGGATCCGAAGGCTACAGAAGCGCTTCCATCCGAAGCAGATTGATTGAGAGGGTCTGACCACGAAGCGGTACCGGGTGTCCACACCTTCGTCTTGAAACTGGTGGCCACGGAGGCCGGAAGATCTACATCCATCTCATAAGCTCTTCTTGAATAGGCGGCTACAACCTCGCCATTCTCACCAAGATCCATGACATGCCAGTTTTCGGAATGAGCGCCGTCGTCATAAGAGACACCCGCGAATGCTTCCGGCAGCTCCAGGACCGCATAGATGCTTTCCGGGGCGCGTAGCCAACAGATCGAGGCATCTGCCGGATCCGCGTCTTCATCATTGTCGATGTCATCACCGTCGAGATCGCCAGGCCGTGGGTTTGAAGCGCCGCTTTGTAGGTAAGCTTGACCAGCATTGCTGAGATTGATCTGGCTGATCGCCGTCCAATCATCCGCGGACGAGACGTTGACTACCGACCATTCCCAGAGGTCGGCAACTCCGTCGGCATCTGTTCCGCTTTCGTGGTCTGCCCCGAAGTCGAGCGCGAAGACTGCTTTCAATTGGCCAATCGTCGCGGGTGCCTTGTTTGCGTCATCGGCCGCTGTATCCGTCCAAGGATAGTTCCCGGAAGATGACATGCCATTACGGGTGAATTCGGCAGCCACCCACTGAGGAGCCACATCATGCAGATGGGAGTAGAACGGTGCTGCGATGGCCTTCAGTTGGCCAAGCAGCAAGGGAGCCCGTTGCAAGTTTTTTTGCTCCAGAGTCGCTGGAACATCCCAACTGGCGATCGGTTTCCCTGTGCCAACGAGGTCTGCCTCGATAGCATCCGCTACGTCAGGGAGGATGATTCGCAAGGCGGAGAGAGCATTTTTCGCCATCCATTTCGCCTGTCCTATATTGGCTACCCCGTGGTTCTCCTGGAGAGCTCCCAGTTCAGTGGTCCGAGTGTCTCGATCGCTCCACCATCCGGGAGGCGCGGCTGAACCTATCATACCTGTGAAAATAGACGCGACGATCAGACCGCGAAAAAACACGCAACGAAAGGGGAAGGATAGCCTTAACATAGGAACTGGAAAGTGGGGCAGAAGGGGAAATGAGGTGAAGCGATCGTCTCCCTTTAACCGCCATTTTTCATGAGGCGGCTGGTGGAAAGATTGCTGTAACAGATGGTATGGGTATCAATCCCCGTAAACACCCATGGAGATGTCACCCTGCGGCTGGGCTAAGGTCACTTTACCTTCAAGCACCGTATTGCCCTTGATCTCGGCGTGGCCTTCCACCACGAGGGCTTGCCCATTCGAAGATTCCGTCGCGTTGGAGGGAATATCGGTCGGGCTCGAAGCATTCCAGAATTTGTTGCTCAGCGTCGTTTGTCCGTTTTTCAGCGTGGTGAGTGCATTGGAGCGGAGAGTCGAAGAGGGTTCACCACTGCCACGGGGGGCGTAGCCGTTGCCGAGTTCCAACAGCGAATCGGTTTCCACCCAATTGGTTGCGGAGGATCCGCTCCCCTTGTTCAGCGATCCAAGGGCAATGGAATAGGCGGCATTGGCCCGGCTCCAGTTGCCTGAGGAGAATGAGGCGAAACCCGTGGAGGAATTCGAAATGCCGCCGAGCGAGGTCGCATTCTCTCCCGTTGCGTAATTGGCCAACGGCCAGTAGGTGGTATCGTATCCTCCGAGAGCCACCGAACCTTCGCCGGTCGCCGTGCTGCCCCCCATCGCGATGGCCAATTGGCCGGTAGCCAAGCCGAATGTGGTCGCGAAAGAATAATCCCCATCGGACTCTCCTCCTCCGATTGTTACCGCTCCGAGCCCGTTGGAATACGAGTAGGCGCCGAGAGCCAAGCTCTCGACATTCGTGGCCATCGAGTACTCTCCCATTACAATGCTATTGTTGCCGAACGCCATGCTCCCTTCTCCGATGGAGATGCTCGATTGCCCGGTAGCTTGCGCCGTATTGCCGATCGCGGTGCTATTCGTTCCGCTCGCATAGGAAGAGGGACCGATTGCCAACGCGCCTGCGGCCGTGGCTTGGGAAGAGTTGCCCCAGGCAACCAAGCCCCCCGAACTGAGGATGGTGCTCGTCCCCATCTGGCGAGGCATGAACGCATTCGTCCATGTGCTGCTGGTCGGCGCGGAGCCTTCCGTCAGTGCCTTCGAGCCATTGATGTAGACATCCTTGTTGAAATCAAATCGCTTATCCAAGGTGGAGACATTGGAATAGACCGGGACGAGGGTCGCTGTCGCCGCGCTGGATTCACCGTACGTCTCGCTGATGGATTGCGTGGTCGAAATCGAGACCGAGACCATCTGTGCGTGGCCCAGCGCCGGATTGTGATATTCGAGATACAGGAAGAATCCATCGTAGTCACCACCCACGCCTTTGGCGACACGGAGCTTCGCACGACCACCGGCAGCACCTTCCTGCTGGGTCATGATGAAGGGGCCTGAGATGTCAGCCCCGCCCCAATGGGAAGCAACAACCATATTGCCACTGACACTGGCATATTCCCCCCATGTCGACCAATTGAGGGTCATGATACCACTGGAGAACTTGCCGAGCGGAATGAGCGTGTCTCCATAGCACTGCGCCCGCAGATGGTAGATCTTGGAATCGAGCGGGTGTTCGTTGCTCGGATCGGCCTGGAGGCGGCTCTCGACCTCTTTGATTTTACCGTCGTCCGTTGTGTAAGCGGTGCGCCCGGAGGTGAAATTACCCGAACTATCAATAGTGCCGAGAATTGCATCCCGGTCGGCAAAAGACAAACCGGAAGCCGAAATCCACAACACCCCCCCTATCAATGAATGAATAAGAGAGGACCCACTGAAAGCTGACACCCTTTTTTCAATCGACATACGCCAATGACAACAATCGGCGATCCACATTCAAGATAAATGTCGCACCAACAACATTCATACGTGTTTTCCCGGTGATCAGAGGGCGTGTTTTAGCCTATACCCAGAAACAATCGGCACATCTGAACCATCGTATTTTCATTTATCCAACATCCCCCTCAAAACAACAATCCCGGCATATCCGATGGATCTCAAAATACAAACATCACCATTCGACCAAACTTCGTTTTCCTCACATCACCTTCTTTTATTATCAGAAGGTTGCACAACAAACTTCACTGGACAGCCAACCGGTCGATACCGATATCGAGCACGGGATAACCCTTCCAACCCTTCAAGTCGAAGTGCCACCATTCGTACGGATACGCCTCGAAATCATGCCGTGACATCACGCCCGCGAGCAGCTGGCGGTTCCGTTTTACTGTTTCAGGGAGTGCCGGGTAGTCGGGATGCGCTCGATCGGTGAAGTCATCGAACGCCGTGCCCATCGGCAACTCGCGGCCCTGTCGATCCACCAACGTCACATCCACTGCGGTGCCGCGGGTGTGGCGACCTCGGTTGACTGCGGGGTTGGAAACGTAGCGGTCGTCGTGAATCAGATTCCACATCTTCCACTGCACCGAGAGGGGCCGGTAGCCATCGAAAATCTTCAGCCCAAGTCCGTGCACGGCAAGATCCGCCTGAACGGCTTCGAGAGCACGCGCGGTATCCGGGTGGAGGAAGACCTTCGGCAACGGATAGAGTTTCGTCCGCGTGAAGTTGTCCGTGGTTGCATAGCGGACGTCGCGCACTGGAGGACGCCGCATGGATTCCACATCCACCAGATGCGGCGAACAGCTCGCAAAGGCTCCCGCCAGCAACAGCCACCATCGATGCCACGCATGCATGGTGGCACTCTATCAAATTGAGGCAGCAAAGCCTACTTCCGATCCGCGACAAACAGCGTGTGCGTGAACCGTTTCGCCTTGGGATAGGCCTTGGCACCGACGCACTCGACATTCCCGAAGACCTTCTCCACCGAGCGGGCGAAATCCTTGTCCTGATTCGCGGACCAATAAACGATCCGGCCACCGGGATGCAGCGCCGCCTTCGCCCGCTCCAGCCCGGAGCGATTGTAGAGCCGGGCATTGCCACGCTGCACGAGCGGATCGGGGCTGTTGTCCACATCCAGCAGGATTGCGTGATAACGATCCGCACCGGAGCGGTTGAGCAGTTCGTTCACGTCCCGCACGTGGATGACCACACGCGGATCATCCACCAGCTTGCCGTTCACCTCACCGAGGAACTCCCGGTTCCAAGCGACAATCTCCGGCAGCAGTTCCGCCACCTCCACGATGGCATCCGCCGGGACGAGTTCGAGGACGCGCTTCAAGGTGAAGCCGAAGCCCAGGCCCCCGATCAGCACCCGCGGTTTCCCCGGCAAATGCGAGCACGCCAGTTCTGCCATGGTTTGCTCCGAGGATGAGGCGGTGGTGCTCATGAGCTGCACCCCATCCACCCGCAGGTAGTAGTGACCGTCATGCTCCTGCAGGACGAGCACGGAGCCGTCCTTGGTGGTGCAGGTGGCGAGATGGCGGGTGATTTTCATGCCCGCGTATCCTCTCCGGAGACGGCGGTGTCGAAATGAATTTTACCAGAGCCTCCGTCCACGGGTTTCCCTCCCCATCCGAGGGCGAGGCTTGCCGCAGGGCGAAAGCCGCCTAGGGTCCGGCCGCACCATGGCCACTTCCCTGATCCTCACCCACCCCGGCGGCTCGCATAAGGATGAACTCCTCGCTTGCAGCCTGCTTGTCGCCGTTCATGGCGTGCCGATCGAACGCCGCGAGCCGGCGCAGGCCGATCTGGATGACGTGACCATCGCGGTGGTGGACGTGGGCGGTGAACACGATCCGGCGCGCAACAATTTCGACCATCACCAGTTCCCTGCCGACCATCCGCCCGCCTGCGCGCTCACGCTCGTCCTCCAGCACCTCGGGGTTTACGAGGACGCTCGGAAATTCTGCGACTGGCTGGAGCCTGCGGAATGGTTCGATACCCGTGGTCCGGTTTCCACGGCCAAATGGCTGGGGGTCGAGCGGGACACGCTGGCGAAGCTGAATTCACCGGTGGATGTTACCGTGCTGCGCCGTTTCGCCAAGGCCAGGCGGCTGGAGCCCGGTGATCCGATCTGGGAACTGCTGCGCTTCATCGGCGAGGACCTGCTGGAATACCTGAAGAGCCTGCGGGCCCGTCTCGATTTCATCGCACAGCATGCGGAGTTGTGGGAAGTGGACGGCACCGAGGTGCTGTTCCTGCCGCGCACCGAGCCGATGTCCGAGGAGCCATCCGCCGGGCTTGGCCGTTATTTGGAATCCATCGGCAAAAGCGCATCCGTCTCAGGACTTGTCTATCCGGACCGCCGTGGGAGTGGCTACGGCCTGTCCCGGCACAACGACAGTCCGTTGTTCGACTTCACCCGCATTCAGGAGGAGCACGACGTCCACTTTGCACACGCCCGCGGCTTCGTGGCGAAGACCTCTGCGGCGGAGCAAACACGGCTCAGAGAACTGCTGGCGAGCGCGCGGGTGTGATCATGCTGCCGGCATCGGTGGCGGCGGCACATTAGGTGGTGGCGCCGCCATCCATTTGGGTGCCTTCGGAGTCACGTCCGCGTAGATCGCGACGAATGCCATGCCGATCAGTCCCACCAGGCCGGCATAGCCGCCGGTGAACAAAGTGGTCATCCACACCACAAAGGGGGTGAACACCAGCAGCCCCACGATCATCCAGCTCGGCTTGACCTCGTAGGCATGCACGACCAACCGCAGCCGCGACCGTGCCAGTGAGAGCCCGAGCATGGTGTAGCAGAATACCGCAGCCAAGGCATTGAGATGATACCAGAGGCCGCAGCCCTTGGAGCCGCCGACATTCGCCGAAACAGCGAGCGGCACGAAACAGGCTCCCACAAACGAGGCCAGGAAGAGGATCATGATCCCGAAGCGAGCTCCGAGGCCTTTGAAGGAGGAAGCGCCGATCGCACCCGCCGCCAAAATTGCGGAGCATCCGAGCACCGTCAGCGAGCAGCAGGCTTCCCGCCACCACTCGATGCTGCCGAGAAGATAACGGACGACCACGTAGGGCAGCAATGAGACGAAGGTGAGCACGCACAGCCCCCAGATGGTGTAAAACTTGCCGAGTACCACCTTCCAGCGGTTGAGTTGGGTGAGCAGGAGCAGCTCGTGGTTCCCTTCCTCCAGCTCCTGTCCCATGAGGATGAGACCGCCAAGCGGCATGATGATCATGCAGATGACGGACACCGCCAGCCAGAACGGCCCGGACAGCACCAGCAGCCCCACGTTCATCGCGCCGACATACTCGGTGTATTCCGTGACCCGCTGCATCTGGAACTCCGCGGTGACCGCCAGCACGGCCAGCAATTGGATACCGATGAAGGGATAGACGAAGCTCCCGCGCCGGAGATTCTGGCGCAGCTCCTTGACGGTCATCGGCCCGAATTTCTCAGGCAGGTCATTGTCCCAGACTTTTTCCACGTGACGATTCTTTCATTGATCCGCCTCGGCCGCAAGCACGCTGGACGCGGCACGGTTTGCCGTTAGATTCATCCCATGGCCCGTGAAGCGCTCAATGTCCTGGGAACCCCTCTGATCACCTGCTCGATCGAGCCTCTGACCGGCTGGTTCCGCGACGGGTGCTGCCGCACGGGCAAGGGTGATACGGGAGTCCATGTGGTCTGCGCGCGGATGAGCGACACCTTCCTGGAGTTCTCAAAACGGCGGGGCAATGACCTGAGCACGCCTCGTCCGGAATACGGCTTTCCCGGCCTGAAAGCCGGTGACCGCTGGTGCCTGTGCGCCGCCCGCTGGCAGGAGGCGCTGCACGCCGGATGCGCACCCCAAGTGGTGCTGGAGGCGACCCATGAATCCGCGCTCGAGTTCGCGGATCTGGAAGACCTCAAGAAGCACGCGGCCCTTTGAGATCCGCTCAGCGTCCGGCGCCCGGACGGGGATCGGAACGGCCGAAAGTCTTTTGCATCAGATCGAGATAGGTGGACACCGGGCTTTTGCGGACCGGGGTCTCATACTTCAACTTCGACTTGAGATTCATGTAATCCTCGAAGGCTCCGCTGGTTTCACGGGCACGGGTGATCTCGAACCAGTCCATGTAGTCCCGCGCCGCCTGGGCCCGGTCCTTCATGGTCGTGCGGGTCTCGGACAGCTTGGCCAGCTGCGCGGCGGTCTTGGTGGTCCTGCCCTTGAGGATATCCACCAGGATGGATTGATACTCTTCCAGAAGCAGTCGATACGAGGGGAAGGAGCGGTAGCTGAGCCGCACCAGCCCTTCCTGCACCTGCTTGACGGCCTCGGTCCGGGCCTGAGCGGAGAGTCCTGCGAGTTCCTGCCAGACATCGGGCAGCGATTTCTCGATGTAGATGCCGGAGGCGTCGCGGAAGTGGAGCTTCAGGGCATCGGTGAGGCTCTTGTCGGTCTCATCGATCGAAAGGGACTCGCTGAGTTCGGGCTCCTTCAATTCCATCACCTTCAGGGCCAGCCATTTCGAAAGACTGGTCTCGGAAAGGTTGAGACCCGGAAAGCAGCGCTTCAGCAGAACCGGCATATCCCCACCGAAATTCGCAGCATCCGCGAGGAATTGGCGGAAGCTCTCCTGGCCCTGCGGTTGATCGACAAGAGCCAGCACGAGAGCACCGGAAGTGCCCCGGAACGCCCCACGGAGGCCGCCATCAAGCCCGTTGTAAGTGTCCTCGCTCACGGCCAGAAGATCGGACAGCTTGTAGAGGCCGCCATTTTTGGCGAGAGCCTCATAGATTTTCCGGTCGCCCTTGTGATCCTTCCACGCGATGGCTTCCTGCAGACCCACCACCAGCCATGGCGGCACCAGCATCCGCTCGTCCATCTCCGCAGGTGGCATGGCCCGCAGCGCCCGCTCGTAGAGCAAGGCGAACAGGATGGCATGATCGAATCGGTCACGCTCCGGACCGCTTTCAATACCCCGCCCGGTAAACAGGCGCATCCGGAAATCCCAACCAGCTTCGCTGACCGTGAGACTGAAGCGCAGCGGCTGTGCCGGGACAGGATCACCCGGTTTTCCTTCCGTGTAGATCCTCACCGGAATCTTCCACTCGTCCTTCGCATCGTCAGACAGCTTGAGGAGGGAACGCTTCACATCCTCCGCGGCGATCGCGATCTGGCCGCGCAAGGCTTGGTCACCACCCAGCACGATGAACTGCTCAGAGGAACTGATCGCGCGCTGCGGAAGAGCGGGATTCGAGTCCACGCCGGGCACCGGCTGTGGTCCCACCGGCGTCGTCTGCAGGGTTGTCGGATCGACCGGAACCGCCTTGGGAGGCTCCGCCCCCAGAGCCATGCTGCAGAGACCAGCGAGGACGATGACAGGGGTTTTCACCGTGAAGAAAGAAAGAGAGATTTCAGAACGCGCCCCCCGCGCCCGGCAGGGAATCCCCCGGAGCCTGCGGATTGAAGGTGATGCGGTTCTCGCTGATCTGGATCCGTGCCATATCCGGGATGATCGAAATCTCCTCCTGATAGATGGCCGCAAGTTTCTCGAAGGAAGGGAGCACCAAGCGGAGGAATCCCTGGGGAACCACCAGCGAGCCGAACCGGCCCCCGCGATACGGGTAGGTGTCCGCGACATAGGGACCGCCGTGAAGGGCCACTTCCGTCTTCACGCGGCCGTTGGGTTGTTCGGTCTGCTCCACCTGGAGGAACATCGAAATGGTGAAGGGGTGCCCGAAGATGCGCCGCTCGATGATGATTTCCGCGCAGTCCTTTTCCAAACTGCACCAGACGCCGTCGATCGTGGCGTTTTTCCCCAGCAGTCCGTCCTGTCGGCTGGCGAGCGTGCGGGCCAGGTAGCCATTGACCTCCTCCTCGGTGAAGGACACCTCATAGCCGCGCTCCAGCGAGCTGCGCAGCATCGCCTTGATATCCTTCTTCGGCGCGGAGACGGCCGCAGGCCCCACGCCCTCGATGCTGCCGACATCCTGCGGCAGATAGACGAAAAACAACGCCGTGGCCAAACCCAGGATGGTGACCAGCAGGAAGCCCTTGGTCAGCACTCCCATGCATCCACCGCGGGGCTTCACGGGTGTTTCCTCGTCTTTCTTGGCCATAGGGAATCAGTTCGAAGCTGGAGTGGAAGGGGGTGGGCTGGCCGGAGCCGGGGTGCTTTCCGCCTTCTTGGCTCCCCCATCCGCCTTTGCGCCGGCCTGGTAGGAAGACGAGCGGTAATCGGTCTGATAGAAACCGGCGCCTTTGAAAAGCAGGCCGGCACCGGTACCGAGAAGGCGCTTCACCTGACCATTGCAACCTTCACAGGGGCAATCGGTGAGCTTCGGGTCGTTCATGCTCTGGAACACTTCGAAGCGGTGCCCGCAGGTCTGGCATTCGTAATCGTAGTTGGGCATGGCGGAAGGCCTCCATACCACGCCCACGGCGGGAAGCAACCCCCTTCGCCCCCCGCTCCCACTGCTGTTAGATCCTTCTTCCGGGTTGGCAGCTTGACCGGAAAGGCATTCAGGGGGAGAATGGGCCGCCCGCGATTCTACTCATGAAAGCCGCAATCCGTAGCTCCCTTCTCGTTCTCGTCGCAGCCTTGGCCGCTTCCTGCGCCCCCAGCGGCCCGCAAAAGTCCGACTACCTGCGTGACTACAACCGCAACAACGGCCCGACCGGCAAGGGCGAGCATCACTCGGCTCCGGCGATCCCGGACGATATCTCCTACTGGGATGGTGAAGGTGCCACCGGCGCACCGCTGGTGCGCATCAACCGCGGCGAGCAAAAGGCGTATTTCTACAAGGGTGGCCAGCTCGTCGCCATTTCGAAGATTTCCTCCGGCAATGAGGACCACGGCACCCCTCCCGGCCGCTACAAGATCACCCAGAAGGACAAGGACCACAAATCCTCCACCTACGGCGCGATCAAGGACAAGGCCACGGGTCAGATGGTGAATGACAATGCGGACATCCGCACTCCGGTGCTGGCCGGACAGATCTACTACCCGGCCCCCATGCCCTATTTCATGCGCTTTGCCGATGGCATCGGCATGCACACCGGCTATTTGCCGGGCTACGCCGCCTCCCACGGCTGCATCCGCATGCCGGACCACATGGCCCGCCATTTCTTCGAGAACGTCGAAGTCGGCACCCCGGTCATCGTCGAATGAGCCTGCTCCCCGATCCGGCTGCCACGCCGGAAGTGACCTGTGCCGAAGTCTCCGGCTGGCAAACCCTGCCGGAAGACGCGCGCCCGTGGCTGGTCGACTGCCGCGAGCCGGAGGAATGGGACATCTGCAGAATCGAGGGGGCCGATCTGGTCCCTCTCGGCACCTTCCCGGAGAAAGTCGATGCGTTCCGTCAAGGGGCGGCAAACGGGATCATCATCTACTGCCACCACGGCATGCGCTCGCTGCGTGCGACGAATTTCCTGCGGGCAAACGGAATCGAGAAAGTCTTCTCGATGGCGGGAGGGATCGACGCGTGGTCCCGGACGATCGATCCGGACGTGCTCCGCTATTAAACACTGCGGGTACTGCCCCTCACCCACGCGGTATAAGCGGCAGCCGCCGCCGCGGGCTCCAACGCCAGCAGCTCCGGCACCTCATAGGGATGGAGCGCCACCAACTCCTCCTCGAAGGCCGGGAGTGCGGCGCGGGTCGTTTTGAAGATCGCGAGCACTTCTGCGGAAATCTCGACCGCGCCCTGCCACCGGTAGATGGATTCGACACCGGGCAGGAGATTCACACAGGCCGCCAGTTGCTTTTCCACCAGGGCCGTGCCAATCTGTCGCGCCTGCTCCTGATCGGGGAAGGTACAGAGAACAATCCGGAGCTCGACGAGGTCGCTCATGGTTCTTCCTGAAAACCGAAATCCGCATCCAGGCAACCTTTTCCGTGAAATCCGGCTTCCTTGAAAAGCTCGTCGCCAGGCTCGACAAGGTGGAGCCTGGGGAGATCCAGCAGATCGTGGCCCGGCTGATCCGGGAGAAAGGTTTCCTGGAGCAGGTGTTCGAAGCTCTCTTGGAAGGCGTGATCCTGCTCGATCCGGAGGGAACGATCGCCTTCGTGAACCGCGCCGCCTGCGGATTTTTCGGTCTCGATCCGGAGAAGGCCATCGGCGAGCCACTCTCGCGACAGGTCCGCGGACTGGTATGGGAGTCCTTGGCGAAGCCGGGCCGGACCGTCAGCCGCGACCTCGAGGTGTTCTACCCGGAGAACCGCTTCCTCAATTTCTATCTGGCACCGATCAGCGCCGACGAAGGCCCGGAAACGGCCCCGCCCGGCTACGTGATGCTGGTCCGCGACCTGACCCGCACCCGGGCGGAAGCCCAGGAAACATTGGAAAACGAGCGCCTCAACGCTCTGACCCTGCTCGCGGCAGGCGTTGCCCATGAGATCGGCAATCCCCTCAACTCACTGGACATCCATCTCCAGTTGTTGGGGCGCCGACTGCGGAAGCTGCCACCGGGAGACCGCGCCCCACTGGAAGAAAACCTCGCGACCGCCCGTGGCGAGATCCAGCGGCTGGACGCGATCTTGAAGCAGTTCCTCTCGGCGGTCCGTCCCACCGCACCCCGCCGTGAACGCACCGATCTCAACGCGATTCTCCATGAGACCCTCCGGCTCCTTGAGCCCGAGCTGGCCTCCCGGCACATCGCGGTGGAACTGGACCTCGCCGAGAATCTTCCACCTGCGGAGATCGATGGCGGTCAATTCCAGCAAGTTTTCTACAACCTGCTCAGGAACGCCTACCAAGCCCTGCGCGAGGGCGGCCGCATCACCCTCCGCACCCGCGCCAGCGACTACGAGTATCGCATCGCCATCGAGGACAATGGCACCGGTATTTCACCGGAGCACATGGGCTCGATCTTCGAACCCTACCGGACCACCAAGGCCTCCGGCAGCGGTCTCGGGCTCCTCATCGTGCGGCGGATCGTACGCGAACACGGCGGCGAGATCGAAATCAACAGCGAGGAAGGTCACGGCACCCGCATCGCGATCTTCCTGCCCCGTGGCGAGCGCACCGTGCGTCTGCTCGGCCAAGGAGACGATCCGATCATCGATGTCAGCTAGCGCCCTCCCTTTCCACCCTCACGCCTCCCATGCAACAGCCCACGCTCCTGATCGTTGATGACGAACGCGCCACCCGCGAGGGCCTGCGCGCGGCCCTCGAGGAGGAGTTCGACGTCTACACGGCGAGTGGCGCGACCGAGGCTCTGGCGATTCTGCAAAGCGAGCCCATCGACCTGCTCCTCACCGATCTGCGGATGGGCGGGGATTCGGGGATGGATCTTTTGGAGAAAGCTCTCGCCCGGCCGAATCCTCCGGTGGCGATCATGATGACCGCCTATGGATCGGTCGACACGGCGGTGGAAGCCATGCGTCGCGGTGCCTGGCATTTCGTCACCAAACCGCTGAACCTCGATGAGGTCGAGATGCTGCTGAAGCGGGCGCTCAAGAACCGCAAGCTGGAAACCGAGGTCCGCGAGCTCAAACAGCAGTCTTCGGAACGTCACAAGCTCGACCGCCTCATCGGCAAATCCCCGGCGATGACCAAGGTGTTCGACCTGATTCAACAGGTCGCGCCCACGCGGGCCACGGTCTTGATCGAAGGGGAGAGCGGCACCGGCAAGGAGGTGGTCGCCCATGCCATCCACCATCTGTCCGGCCGCCCGGAGTCGAAGATGGTGATCGTCCACTGCGCGGCCCTCTCTCCGCAGCTTCTGGAAAGTGAACTCTTCGGTCACGAAAAGGGCGCGTTCACGGGTGCGGCGCAGCGGCGGATCGGCCGGTTCGAGCAAGCGGACGGCGGTACCTTGTTCCTTGATGAGATCGGCGAAATCGATGCCGCCACCCAGGTCAAGTTGCTGCGCGCCCTCTCCGAGCGCACGATCGAACGGGTCGGTTCGAACAACTCGGTGAAGATTGATGTCCGCGTGATCGCCGCCACCAACAAGAACCTGCGCGAGCTGGTGGATCAGGGAAAGTTCCGCGAGGACCTGTATTTCCGCCTCAATGTGGTGAAAATCGAGATGCCGCCCCTGCGGACGCGGCGGGAGGATATCGTGCTGCTGGCCGGGAGCTTCCTGAAGGAATTCGCGAAGGACAACGGACGACCGGTAAAGCCGCTGACGGACAGCGCCCTAGACCTCCTCCGCCACTATTCCTGGCCCGGCAACGTCCGTGAATTGCGGACCGCGATCGAGCACGGCGTGGTGATGAGTAACGATTCCGTCATAGACACCCGCCACCTGCCTGCGTTCCTTGCGGATCAAGGACAAACGGCGCCTCCGGGGCCGTCCGTTTCCAACAAAATGGACCTTGCCGGTCCGGTGGAATTCAACTTGCATGCGCTCGAAACGCGCGCCATCCGGGCGGCTCTCGATCAAGCCGGGAGCAACCGGACCCGGGCGGCAGACCTTCTCGGCGTCAGCCGCCGCACCCTCCAACGCAAGCTGAAGGAACTGGGACTCTGAAACGCCCTTTCCCCATTGATTTCTCCATGAGCGCCCAGTCCCAATCCATCGACACCGGCGTGATCGTCCGCCGGAGCCTTTTCCTCCTGCTGCTGGTCACGCTGACCCTCCTCAATCTCTTCATTCTTTTCCGCGGCCTGAATGCACCCCAGGCGATGGATCAGGCCCAGATCGCCCGGGAAATCGCCCGTGGCAATGGCTTCACCACCAAGTTCATCCGGCCCGCCGCCTACCATCAGGTCCAGAAGGCCAATGGCACCGCCGCCTTCGTCGCCTTCCCGGATACCTATCATGCCCCTCTCAATCCCCTGATCAACGCTGCGGTGTTGAAGCTGGTGGGTGCGGATTCCTCCGACGATTGGAACATGAGCATCAAGCAGATGGTGTTCCCGCTCGATCGGATCATCGCGGCGGTCAGCACCCTGTTTTTCCTGATGGCGATCGGGGTGAACTACCTGCTGGTCTCCCGGATATTCGACGCGAAGATCGCGGGCGTCTGCGCCATTCTGATGCTGTTCTGCGAAACCTTCTGGGGTTTCTCGCTGAGCGGGCTGCCGCAGATGCTGCTCCTGCTCCTGTTCTCCTGCGGCACCTACTTCACCTACCGCGCCGTGGAGGCCTCCACGGAAGGCCGGATCGCCTTCACTCCGGCGATCATTGCAGGCGTTTTCTTCACGCTGATGGCGCTGACCCACTGGCTGGCGATCTGGATCGCCCTCGGTTACATCATTTTCACCGCCTTCGCCTTCCGCCCGCGCGGCATCGTGGCTATCTCGATTCTGGCCATGCTCGGCATCGCCGGGGCCATCTGCATGGCCCACACGGCCAAGGTGTGTGACTCGCCCTTCGGCACCGGCCTGCTGACGGTCTACAAGGGCTTGGGCAACAATTTCAATGAGGGCACCATCATGCGGATCGACGATCTGGGCAGCAACCCGCCCAGTTTCGACGGAATCATCGTAAAGGTTGTCCGCTCGACGCTCATCCAAGCCACGGACATCGTCTCATTCCTGGGCGGCATCGTTGTCGCGCCGATTTTCTTCATCGCCCTGTTCCATCCGTTCAAGCGGCCGTCGATCGCATTGTTCCGCTGGGCGATTCTGGGGATGTGGGTTTCCGCGGCAATCGGGATGGCGATTTTCGGGGTCAGCCCGAAGGATCTGGACCCGAACCAGCTCCATCTGGTCTTCGCACCGATCATGACGGCCTACGGGCTGGCGTTCCTCTCCATCCTATGGAGCCGTCTCGAATTCGTGGTGGCCAATCCGTTCCTCAAGAACGCCCATCACATCGTGATGGTGCTGGTGTGCGCCTCCCCGCTGCTGCTCGGCCTGTGGCCGAAAGTCCGCCTCGGTATGGAGCGCCGGGATTCCGGTGTGCCATGGTGGCCGCCCTATTTCGCCCCTGCTCTCAATCAAGGGCTCAAGAACTGGGTGAAACCGAACCAGATCTGCTTCTCCGACCAGCCCTGGGCGGTCGCCTGGTATGCAGACCGCATCAGCGTGTGGCTGCCGAATACCAAAAAGGGCTTCGAAAAGCTCGAAACCGTCGCCTTGGATCTCGGCACCCCTACGGCCGGCATTATGATCTCCCCGAGTTCCCACGGATCGGAGGACATGGACTCCCTGCAGCGTGACTACGGTGATTTCACCTCGCTGGTGATGGATGGCCGGGTGTTCGCCGCGACCTACCCGCCGGGCCTCCGCCTCTACGACAAGGACGCCAAGCTCCAGTCCATCTACAAGAAGTATCCGTATCCGGTGAATTTGTTCGGCATTTACGACATGGTCTATTACAGCGACCGTCCGGTCCGCACCTCGGACTCCAACTCCGCCCAGTAATGGCCGCCCGCCGTAAATCCACCTCTGACACCCCCGAAACCGGTCCCGGCTTCGAGGAGGCTCTCGCCGAATTGGAGGCCGTGGTGGAAGCCATGGAGGAAGAACAGCTTCCGCTGGAGGATCTCGTGGCCCACTACGAGAAGGGCTCCGCCCTCCTGAAACGCTGCGAAGCGGTCCTGAAGTCGGCCCGCGAGCGCCTTGAATTGATCACCTTGCGGAATCAGGCAGAAAACGCTCTGGATTCCGCGCCCTCCACCACCCACGGTGGCCCGCCTCCGCCCGAAACGCCGGAGGACGACCCTGACGACGATGACGACATCCGCCTCTTCTGAGCCCCCCGCCCTCGGGCCTCTCCTTTCCAGCATCAAGTCCCCTGAGGACGTCAAGCGGTTGTCCGATGCCGATCTGCCTGCACTTGCAGCGGAGGTCCGTCATTCGCTAATCACTTCCCTCTCGAAAACCGGCGGTCACCTCGGCCCGAATCTCGGTGTGGTGGAGCTTTCCATCGCCATGCACCGGGTCTTCTCGACCCCGAAGGACAATTTCGTCTTCGACGTCGCCCACCAAGGCTACGTCCACAAGATGCTGACCGGCCGCGCCGACCAGATCCACACCATCCGCACTTACAAGGGTCTCAATGGCTTCCTGCTGCGCAGCGAGTCCGAGCACGATTGCTACGGTGCGGGTCACGCTGGCACCGCCCTCTCCGCCGCGCTCGGCATGGCCGCCGCCCGCGACCTCGCCGGAGATGACAGCCACGTCGTCGCCGTGGCTGGGGATGCCGCCTTCACCTGCGGCCCCACCTTGGAGGCTCTCAACAACATCGCGGAAACCACCAAGCGTTTCATCGTGGTGCTGAACGACAACGAGTGGTCGATCGACAAGAACGTCGGAGCGATCGCCCGTTACTTCAACGCTCTCCAGACCCACTCGACCTACTCCGCCGTCCGCACCAAGGCCGCCGAGTTCGTCGAAAAGGTCGCCGGCAAGGCCGTCCGCAACCTCGCCCACAAGGTCGAGGAAGGCGCGAAGAACCTGCTGTTCCCGAACGTGCTGTTCGAGAAGTTCGGTCTCCGCTACTACGGCCCGATCGACGGCCACAACCTGCCGCTGCTGGTCAAAACCTTCGAGCATCTCAAGACGCTCAACGAGCCGGTGGTCCTCCACATCATCACGGAGAAAGGCCGCGGCTATCAGCCCGCCTTGGACAATCCCGGCAAGTTCCACGGCCTCGGTGCCTACAAGATCGAGGACGGCTCCACTGACACCACCGCCACGCCGACCTGCTCGGACATCTTCGGCCGCACGGTGACGGACATGGCGAAAGCGGACGAAAAGATCGTCGCCATCACCGCCGCCATGCCCGGCGGCACCAAGCTGGAAATTTTCAAGAAGGAGCTGCCCCAGCGTTACTACGATGTGGGCATCGCCGAGGAACACGCCGCGCTCTTCGCCTGCGGCCTCGCCACCCGTGGCTTCAAGCCATTCTTGGCGATCTACTCCACCTTCATGCAGCGCGCCTATGACATGATCATCCATGACATGGCGCTGCAGGGCCTGCCGGTCCGCCTCTGCATGGACCGCGGCGGCCTCTCCGGTGACGATGGCCCGACCCACCACGGTCTGTTCGACATCGGCTACCTCCGCCACGTGCCGAACCTCATTTTCATGCAGCCCAAGGACGAGGCCGAGTTCGTGGACATGCTTCACACCATGGCCCAGTATGAAGCCGGCCCCTCCGCCATCCGCTACCCGCGTGGCACCATCGACGGCACGCCGGTACCTGCCACCGGCAAGATCCTCGAAATCGGCAAAGCCGAAGTGGTGGCCGACGGCACTGACGTAGCCCTCATCGGTCTCGGCACGATGTTCGAAATGGCCCGCCGTGCGAAGGCGCAACTCGAAGAAAAAGGACTCTCCGTCGCCCTGATCAATCCGCGCTTCATCAAGCCGCTGGATGCCACGGTGATCGAACAATACGCCGCCAAGTGCAAGGTGGTCTGCACTTTCGAAGATCACGTGACCCACAACGGCTTCGGTGCGGCCGTGATCGAGCTGCTGCACGACTCCGGCATCAAGACGCCGGTCGAGCGCATCGCTTGGCCGGACGAGTTCGTCGAACACGGCAAGCCGGACACCCTGCGCGAGCTTCACGGCCTGACCGCGGAAAACGCGGTGGCCAAGGTGCTGAAGCATTTCCCCGGCTGACCGCCGAGATCCCGTCTCTCTCCAAGAACAAGGCCGCCTTTCTCCCGAAAGGCGGCCTTTTCCTTTTTTGCTCGGAGATTCTTACTTCAGCGCCTTCTTGGCTTCCACGACCTTCTGATGAAAAGCAGCGGTCGCTTCCTTGTTGTCATCCAAGCCCTTCCGATCGGCTTCAGCAATGATCTGGGACATATCAGGATTGAAGACCAGCACCGTGACCCACGCACCATCGGTGAAGAGCTTCTTGGCTCGGTTTTTCAGTGCCTCCGGGAAACCGCCCTTGTCCGCCTTGTTCATGTCGGCCGCACGCGCGAATACCTGAAGAACGCCTGATCCCACGGACTTGTCAGCAGCTTCCATCGCTGCCGCGCAATGGGGGCAGGAGTCATCGGAACCTTTGACTACGAGCACGATCAGTTTCTTGTCTTTGGCGGCCTTGGCTTGGACATCCTTGAGCTCCGAGATCGGAGTAAAACCTCGTGGCACGTCTTCCTTGGCATGGAGCAAGGTGATCGAGCAAAGGGCGACAGCTAAGGAACAAAGGAGATATTTCATGGTAGGTTTGGGAGAAAATTGGAGCCGAAGTTATCTCATCCAATCCAAAAGGCGATGACATTTCATGACCACCCGCTTTCCTGACTCAGTGAGCCGGAACCTGCGCCCCCCCGAAACGCGCACGCGCCAAAGGTCCCATCTGCTGCAGATAATCTTGTAGCAAGGCCGGATGCGACTGCTTGAGTTGCTCCACCCAGAACTCTCTCAAGCTCGCCGTGACCAGTCCGAAGCGTCCGTCACGGATCGCAGGCCAGAAACGTTCCGGCTCCCGTTTCATCTGCTCACGGAATCCTTGGAACGACATGCCCCGGGAGTTGCCTAAAATAGCCCGCCGTTCCCGCGTGGCGGCGGCGGCAAGTGCCCCGTCCAGATCCGATTCCGCCCACTCGCCCAACAGGTGATCGCGAGCCAGGACTGCCTCTGCGGACTGATCCTCCTCCAAAGTCGTCCAAGTCTGCCGAAAATCCTCCCTGCGGCGGATGGCTTTCTTTCTCTTCGAAAGATCATCCGCTCCCGCCGTCGGCATCGTCGAGTTTTCCTCCACCACGGATTCCGAGGGTCGATGCCAACGGGTCCAGATCATCGCCAGCCCGGCTCCGACCAATAGAATGGCGAGATGCAGAGCAATCCACCGGGAAATCGTTCCATCGGTTTTCATCGGCGCTCCTCCTTCTTCAGCTCCCGGGTTCTAATGGAGTCCGCCAAGTCCGGATCCACCGTAGACACCTCCTGCACAAGAGCCACCACTGCCATCCGTCGGTCTTCCCCCTCTGGCAGGGCTTCCACCCACGCCACGTAATCGTCCTGAAAATCCCGGCAGGCGTGTTTGCTCAGCCTCTTCCAGACCTCCTGACGCTTGTAGCGATCATTGTTCGCGGGATCGAAGGGAGCAGCCACGAGCAATTCCAACACCACCAAAGGATAGGAACTGCCAGCCTCGCTCCATGCCACCTTCATGGCCGCGGCATAGCGCGCTTGAGCTCTCTGGTCGGAAAGCAAATCCAGCGCCTTGGCCGGATCTTTGGAGATCATCCGGGTGACAATGATCGATTCGAGATCCTCTGGTGCCAACAAGCTCATGCCTGGAGCCGCCTCCTTCAAAGCCCGCATGCCATCCTCCGGCTTCATCGCCGCCAGAGTGCCGTAGATCTCCAAATCACGCACCTTCTCCAGAACCACATCCCGACCAACCACCTTCTCCAACCACGCGATCCGCTCTGCGATCGGAATCGCTGTGTCTTTGTAAACCTTTGCAGCGAGATCCCCACCTTTTACCCGCAGCAGCTCCTTGCCCTCTTCCGTAGACATCAAGGAGTCCACCTGCCTACGCAGCTCAGGCACAGGCAAGCGCAGCAGAGCGGCTCCCAGCAATCCCGCCTCCTTCCGCACAGTGGCGAAGCGGACGAGCGAGTCGAGCTTGTCCGCAGGCCAGCGCTGCACGACGCCTGCCCCGAATCCTTTGGTCTTCTCAGGCAGCTTTTCCTGCATGGCCAGGAAAGCCTCCGGATCACCCGTCGCGGCTGCCCTCCGGAACAAGCCGATGATCAAGGGTACATCCCTTGGCCACATCATGCTTGTTCCCGGCGTGAGATGACCCACCAGGGACTCAGCCGGAATGTCGGATAACTCGACAGCATCCATGAAAAGCCCGGGGCGGGTCTCGGTCAACGGCATCATTGCCCCCATGCTGAAACTCCCTTGACTGTCCCACTCCCGATGGGATCCGAAAACCTCCTCGGGATTGCTTTCCATGCTGTGCATGAGGCGCACGGTCGCCACGGCCCTCTCCTCCAGGTGCTCGAAATTTCCTCCCGATCCAGAATCCGAATCCTGACCATAGCCCGCCAACGCAGCATCCAAAGCTTTGAGCGGCTCGGGAGATGGCTTCAAGGTCTTCTTCAATGCAGCGATCCTTGCGTGTAACTCCCGCTCGAAAGGAGAAAGACCATCTGACGGATCGGGGCGGATACGAGCCATCCGTGCCTGGATCTCCTCTCCTGCGGAAGAGGTGCTCCTGACCTCCCTGGGAACACGAGTGACAGTCGGAGAATGTGTCTGTTCATTCCGCGCGGATGGCGATGGAAAGCAGATTATTGCAATCCACCCCACGCCAAATGACATGGCATAACCAGCCAGCTCATGCCATCGGGCACGTTGGATTCCCATTTCAGCGAGCGTCCGCCCCCGCCATATCCAGTCAAGATCAAAGCCCGGGCGGGGATGCGCATTCATGCGATATGCAATCCATGTGATGCGACTCGCCCGTTGCCGGATAGCGATGGCACCCGAATCCATTGCGCAGCGGGGTTTCAGGCTCTGGCACGCGAGGTGCGGGAATCGTTCCCATGAAGACCATCCTATTTCCCTCTGGTTGTCTTGCCGCGGTCCTCGCCATTTCTTCCGTCCTTGCTGCGGAAGATCCGCGGGTTGGCTCACTCACCGCCGAGGAGTTCAAGCAAGCGGGCGTCACCGCCGCCGAGCAATTGAAAGCCCTGAAACCGGACGGAGCCCAATTGTCCACTGAAGACAAAGCGCTGCTCCAACGACTCGTGAATGACAACGCCCTGCAGGCCGCAATGAGCGCCATGGCTCCCGCCAAAGCCTTGTCCGCCGCCGTCAAGGAATTCGCCAAGGGCGAGTCCGACGAGCAATCCGCCATGGCCACCAAACTGAAAGAACTGGCTACCGCCAAAGGCGCGGCCGCGATCCCGAATCTCGATGCTACCGCCCAGAAAATGGTGATCGTGCTGGGAGAGAAAACCGGCGCGGATTTCGACAAGGCCTACATCCTGACCAGTGCGGTCAAGGGACATCAGGTCATGCAGGAGACGCTCGAAAAGATCCGCGCCGAAGCGAAGGACGAGGCCCTTCGCCAGATTGCCATCCTGAGTCTGCCTTTGGTGAAGGTTCACGTCCGGATCGCGGCCGAAATGGCCGAGCCCTTCAACGACACGGTCCTTACCCCGGCCGCTCCGACCTTCCCGAAGGATGAGCCGGTACCGGTGGGGAAATTGGAAGGCCGCTACGGCAACTGAACCCTCAGTTGCCTTTCGCTTCGGAATGTTCCTCGGCGACGCGCACTTTCATCCCGTCCACGAGCGAGTCGAACGGGCTGGCAATGATGCGGTCGGTAGCCGTGACCCCACTGAGGACTTCAACACGTTCGCCGAAGTCCCGGCCGATTTCAATCTTGTGGAGATGGACGATTCCTTCGCCATCGACCACGGCAAGCTGGAGGCCCTCGGCGCGGAAGATCAGGGTGTTTGAGGGGACGGTCAGCTGGGGAGCTTTCGAAACACTGGCAAAGCGGACCTGGGCGTAACTGCCTGCGCGGATGAGCCCCTTCGGGTTCTCCACCTGGAGTTCGGTGAGCAAGGTGCGTGAAGTCGCGGAGATGGCTTCAGAAGTGGTGGTCACTCTGGCGGGGAACTTCTCATCCGGCTGCTCCGGGATCAGGAGCTCCGCTTCCTGGCCGACCGTGATACCCATTGCCTGCGTCTGCGGCACACGCACATAAACGCGGAGCCTCTCGGTCTGGGCCAGATGGAAGAGTTCCTTGCTGCCACCGGCATTGATCAGGTCGCCGATGTCGACATTGCGGATGGTGATGATGCCATCGAATGGTGCCACGACTTTCTGGAAGCCTTGGAGCTCCTCCAAGCGGTGCACGTTGGCCCGCTCCGCTTCCAAGGTGGCCTTCGCCACATCCACGGCGGCGGTCTTTTCATCCGCTTCCTGCTTGGGCACGGCATTGACCTTGAGCAGCCCCTGCCAACGCAGATCGGTGGTCTGGGCGAGCTTGAGATTCACCTCCGCCACGCCGAACTGGGCACGAGCCTGATCCAAGGCGCGATCGGTTTCCGGGGTCTCGATCTCCGCGAGCACATCGCCGGCCTTGACCCGCGCACCGATATCGACCTTCCAGCGCTTCAGATAGCCATTCACGCGGGCATAGATGGAGGCCTGCAGCATCGGTGTGACCTCCGCCGGCAGGATCAATCCATCCTCCTTCTTGCCCGGCTGCGGCGAAATCAGAGCGACCGTGGTTTCAGCCAGCTCGGCGGTATCGTTGCGCGTCTTCTCCTGCTGATGCATGCGCGGCAGGAATCCCGCGATCCCGCCGATGGCGATGAGCACGATCAGGACGAAGGAAATAAGGCCGAGCCTCACCGGATGGCGGGGTTCGGGAGGAGAGTCGTCAGCGACGTCATGTTCCGGAGCATTCATGGGCAGCAGGAGGAAAGGGGTTCAGGCAGGAAGGTGCGGGGGTTCCGGTTCCGGAGTTCCGGCGGAAGTGTCGGCCTTGCGCTTGCGGTGCATGAGGCTGAACACCGCCGGGACGAAGAACAGGGTGGCGAAGGTGGCAAGAAGCAGGCCGCCGATCACGCCGCGGCCGAGCGGAGCATTCTGCTCGCCGCCATCACCAAGGCCGAGGGCCATCGGCACCATGCCGATGATCATCGCTGCGGCGGTCATCAGCACCGGCCGCAAACGGCCCGCTCCTGCTTCCCATGCGGCGCGGATGGGATCACCAAGCTCCTGAAGGCGCTGGCGGGCGAAGGTGACCACCAGCACGGAATTCGCGGTGGCGACCCCGAGGCACATGATGGCCCCCATCATCGCCGGCACGCTGAGCGTCGTGTGGGTGAGATGCAGACCCCACGCCACTCCTGCGAGCGCGCCGAACAAAGCGGTGAGGATGATGAAGGGGTCCAGCCAGCTTTGGAAATTCACCACCAGCAGGAAGTAGATCAGCACGATCGCGATGATCAGGCCGACACTGAGGCCGATGAAGCTGGTACGCATGGTCTGGGCCTGCCCACGGAGCACGATCGAGCTGCCCGCGGGCAATGTCTTCTCCGCTTCCTTGATGAGCGGATTGATCTCATCAAGCACTCCTGCAAGGTCCCGGCCGCTCACTCCGCCGAAGATATCCACCACCGGCATCACGTTGTAGTGCGAGTAAATCGGCGAGCTGACGGTGCGCCTGTATTTGGCGAGGTTGGTCAGGAGCTGGCCGGTTTCATTGGTGGCCGTGCGCGCGGTGATCGGCATCGACTGGAGATCGGCGATCGAATCCATGCGGTACTCGGGAGCGCGAACGTTCACGAGCGTACTGCACCCCGATCCGGCGGTCCAACCAGTAGCCGGGCTGGACCTGCGAACTACCGCTGAGGCCGAGCAGGATGGAGCCCGCCACATCGCGCTCGGAGAGATTCATCTGGGACGCCTTGGTCCGGTCGACTTCGAACTCCAGGCGCTGGAGGTTGCCGGGCTGCTGGACGCGCACGTCCACCGCGCCGTGGATATGGCGGATTTTTTCCGCCAGCACCGCCGCCGCGCGTTGGTTGCCCTCGACATTGCGCCCGACGATCTGGACATCGAAGGGAGCGGGAAGGCCGAAGTTGATGGTCTGCGTCACGATGTCCGACGGCAGGAAGTAGAACACCGCGCCGGGGAATTGCTTGTTCAGATCGATGCGGAGCTGCCGGATGTAGTCAGCGGTGGGTTTGTGATCCTCCTTGAGCGCGACCATGATATCGGCATCGGCAGGCCCGGTGGAGCCGCTGTCGCTATAGCTGAGGTTGATGCCGGAATTCGGCAGGCCGATGTTGTCGAGGATGCCCTTCAGTTCCTCGGGGGGGATTTGCTTGCGGATCGCCTGCTCCACCTGGTCAACCAAGCGTGCGGTTTCCTCGATGCGGGTGCCGGTCTTCGCCCGGACATGGAGACGGAAGGATCCGCTGTCCACGGTCGGGAAGAAGTCGCGACCGAGGAACGGCACCAATCCCATCGAACCGATACAGAAGAGCAGGAAGACCAGTACGAAAGCCACGCGGTGGCGCAGCAGCACCGCAAGCACGTCGCGATAGAAATCCAGGAAACGGTGGAAGCCTGCCTCGAAACCCTTCTGGATGGCCACGAACGGCCGGGCCCACAGGGCGACCTTGGTCTCGCCGTGATTTTCGTGATGTTTCCAGTGGGGGTTGCTGCGCTCGAACCACATCACCAGCGTGGGAACCAGCGTGCGGGAGAGCACGTAGGAAGCCAGCACGGCGAACACCACCGCCATCGCCAGCGGGGCAAAGAGGTAACCGGCCACGCCGCCGAGGAAGAACATCGGCACGAACACGATGCAGATGCAGAGCGTGGAAACCATCGCGGGCAGCGCGATCTCCGCCGCACCCTTGATAATGCCATCCTCCAGCTTTTCCCCGGCCTGCAAATGTCGCTCGATGTTCTCGATCGTGACTGTGGCGTCATCAACCAGAATACCGACCGCAAGCGCCAGACCACCGAGCGTCATCAGATTGATCGTCTCCCCGAGCGCGCTGAGGGCGGCCAGCGAAGCCAGCACCGCGAGTGGAATGGAAATGGCGATGATGATCGTGCTGCGCCAGGAGCCGAGGAACAGCAGGATCATGATGGCGGTCAGTGCCGCGGCGATGACGCCCTCATGAACCACGCCGGAAACCGCCGACTTCACAAACAACGATTGGTCGGTGAACTCGGTGACCTTGAGATCATTGGTGGTCAGCGTGCCGAGCGTCTTCTGCATCGCCGCCTTCACTCCGGCGGCCACATCCAGGGTGGAAGCCGAGCCGTTTTTCAACACGCTGATCAGCGTGCTGCGCAGACCATCCTGGCGGACGATGTTCTTCTGCGGATCCGCGCCATCGCGCACCTGTGCCACATCCCGCACCCGGATCACCGCGCCATCCACGGTCTTGATCGGCAGTTCGTTGAGATAGTCGATCAGCAGCGGACTGGTATTGACGTCGATCGGATATTCCTTCGAGCCGATCTTCGCAGTGCCGCTGGGGTAGACGATGTTCTGGTTGGAAAGTGCGGAAACGACATCCTGGGAGGAGAGATTCTTCGATTCCAACGCCTGCATGTTCAGGTCCACGGACACGAGGCGGGACTTGCCGCCATAGGGCAGCGGGACCCCCGCACCCGGCACGCTGATCAGGCCCACGCGGATCTGGTTGGTGGAGACGTCCTGGATCTGCTGCTCGTTGAGTTTGCTGCTGCTGACCCCGTATTGGAGGATCGGCACCGTGGAGGCATTGTACTGGATGACCAGCGGCGGCGTGGTGCCGGGCGGCAGCTGTCTCAGGATCGTCTGGGAAATGGCCGTCACCTGGGCCACGCCCGCGTCAGGCGAGGTGCCGGGCTGGAAGAAGATCTTCACCACGCCCACGCCATCGTAGGATGTGGACTCGATGTGCTCGATGTTGTTGACCGTGGTGGTCAGCGCGCGCTCGTGGCTGTAGACCATGCGCTGCTCCAGCTCCTTCGCGCTGAGACCGGTGTAGTTCCAGATCACGCTGACGACCGGAATGTTGATCGCCGGGAAGATGTCCGTGGGCGTGCGGATCAACAGGAATGGCGTGATCAACAGCAGGAGCAAGGCCCCGACCACGAAGGTCAGCGGCCGCCGGAGAGCCAGAAGTACCGATCCACATAAGCGGTCAGGGTCAAAGATCGGCCTGCCCCCGGGGAGGCTTTCGGCCAACGCCGGACGGATACGCCCGTGCGTAGAAGTCGCAAAGGAACATTTCGTCGCAAATTGTCGCAGATCCATGAAACTCATTCAAGTCAGGCGCTTTCAAGAATCCCGGACGGGGGCAAACACGTAGGCGCTGACTAACAATCCGCTTCTAACAATTTCGCCCTTGCGGCTCCGGAAGGTCGATCTCGTAAATCCCGAGTCGGGCTGGGACGCGGGACGGCACCTCGATAGGCCGCACATTCGTCAGACGCCACGCCTTCCAACCGGGTTCCCACCAGGAACCACAGGCCTCCGCAAGCTGGTCCTCCCGCCATTCTCCAACAGCCTCGATGTCGACGAGCGCCACGGCCTCACCCTCTGCATCTTCCGTCACCCCCTCGGTGCTGAGACGGATCTTGTTCTGAACGATCACGAGATCGCGCAGCGGCAGGACATCGGGGACCCAGCGCCGGACCTCGAGGGTCTTCACTCCCGCGCGGATGAGATTGCCTGCAGGGGCGACGACTGACAGCGCCCGGGCTTTCATGAATCCACAGGGCTGAAGCTCATCATGATCTCCTCAATCTCCTGGGATCCAATCCTGCCCCTGAGGATCATGTCCTCTTCCACCCGGCCGCCCCATCTTTCGTAGGAGGCGATTGCGCGGACATTCGAGTCCAGAACCCACAGGTAGCATGATGCTATCCCCCCTTCCTTCAATTTCCGGACGGCCCGCTCAAAAAGCCTGAATCCAATGCCGCGACCCCAGACGCGCCTCCGTAGATAGATCGCGTAGATCTCTCCACAGCCAGCCTTGCGCGCATCCCGGCCGCGGCCGAACGATATGAATCCCACCATTTCATCGCCATCCCGGGCCACGTAGAGATTCCGATCCTCGATGACTCCTCCCGGAACAGCTCCTCCCATTTCCGCTGGCGAGCGGGGATGCTCATGCCGTCCAGGTATTCCTGAGACACCAGCCCCTCATAGGTCTCCTGCCACGATCGGACGTGGATCCGCGCGACCTCGGGCAAATCCTCGAATGAGGCCTCTGTAATCGAAAGGTTCATGATGCAGATCCCACGCCGTCAGCGGCTCCAACAAAACGACCATAGGCAAAATCCGCGCTCAGGGAAGTTCGCGAACCTGCGGATGATGATCGCCATTTCCCGGCGTCTATGATCTGAATCCGGCATCGCTCATTGACGATCCGGAGACTCCCGAGTAACGCCCGCATCCATCACTGCGGGCGCGCGGAGCCGGCAGACCAGCCTGCGAGCGCCCCCAAACATGCCATCCGAATCCGAGCCTAGAGGGAACCCGCCCGGCGAAACCGCCGGAGTCGATGCTCCATCTCCCAAAAAAGCGGCTTCAGGGGGTGCCGTATGGGTGGCGGCCGGGATCTTCCTGAGCCGGATCGCCGGGTTGATCCGCGCCCGGGTGTTCACCCACTACTTCGGCAGTTCGGCGGCGGCGGATGCCTTCAATTCCGCCCTCAAGATCCCGAATTTCCTCCAGAATCTCTTCGGGGAAGGAGTGCTCTCGGCCTCGTTCATCCCGGTCTACGCCCGCCTGCTGGGGGAACGGAGCTCCGTGGAGGCGGACCGGGTCGCGGGAGTGGTAGCCACCTTGCTGGCCATCATCACCTCGGTGTTGGCACTGATCGGTGTCTTTCTCGCGCCCTACATGACGGCTCTCATCGCCCCTGGCTTCGAGGGCGACAAGCTGGCGCTGACCATCCAGTGCGTTCAGATCCTGTTCCCCTCCGTCGCGCTGCTGGTGATGTCCGCCTGGTGCCTGGGCGTCCTGAACAGCCACCGGAAGTTCTTTCTCTCCTACATCGCCCCGGTGGTCTGGAACGCGGCCATCATCGGCGTCCTGTTCGCCTTCGGCGGGCATCAATCGCTAGAGCAACTGGCCAAGACCTGCTGCTGGGGCCTCCTGCTCGGCAGCTTCCTCCAATTCGCTGTCCAGCTTCCCACGGTCCTGAAGCTGGCACCCAATCTGAAATTCGGAGTGGAATGGGCATCTCAGAATGTCCGCGCCGTCCTGAAGGGTTTCAGCACGGTGGTCGTCGGTCGCGGGGTGGTGCAGATCAGCGCCTACATCGACATGATCCTGGCCAGTTGGCTGCCCAATGGAGCCGTCTCGATCCTGACCTACGCACAGACCCTCTATCTACTGCCCATCAGCCTTTTCGGCATGTCCGTCTCCGCGGCAAGCCTCGCCGAAATGTCCCGAGAGCAAGCCGATGGCGATGAGCAAGCGGTCTACGCCAAACTCCGCGACCGCCTCGACAAGGGCCTCGCCCAAATCGCCTTCTTCATCGTTCCCTCGACCGCCGTTTTCGTTTTCCTCGGCGACATCGCCTCCGCTGCCATCTTCAAGTCCGGCAACTTTTCCCACGCCGATGTCAACTACGTCTGGTTCACCCTCGCAGGCAGTGGAGTCGGGCTCCTCGCCAGCACGCTCGGCCGCCTCTATTCATCCACGTTCTACGCCCTGCGGGACACCCGCTCGCCGTTGCGTTTCGCGCTCGTCCGGGTCGCACTCACCACGGTTCTCGGCTATCTGTGCGGACTCGCCCTCCCCCGCTGGCTGGGAGTGGACGCCATCTGGGGAACCATGGGGCTTACGGCCTCCGCAGGGATGGCAGGCTGGGTGGAGTTCATGCTCCTCCGCCGTGCGCTGAACCGCCGCATCGGGCACACCGGACTCACCGGATCCTTCATCGCCCGTCTCTGGCTGCCCGCACTCCTCGCGGCTCTGGCGGGATGGGGAGTGAAATACATGACCGGCTCCCTGCGCATCGAGCATCCGATCCCGGTCGCCATCCTGATCTTCCTCGATTTCGGCGTGGTTTACTTCATCGGAACGCTGCTGGCCCGGGTCCCGCAGGCACAGGACCTCTTCCGGAAGATCCGCCGCCGCTTGGTCCGACGGAAAGCCTGACCCTTCACTTGGAGGCTTGGGCGCTCTGGTCAGTTGGAGGTTGCTGGAGTGATTTCACCCCTAACCGGACTCCGGCCCCTCTTCTCCCATCCTCTCTGCCCCGGAGGAGCTATGGATGGTAGCCGATCGCGGTGGAACCACCGGATTCCGGATGGCGGCGGGTCTCCGTCACAAAGGATATTGCCTATTTTGCAAAATGTGGGGAGATGCGACCGTTTGCGTCCGTGATGATTTCCCCTATGCCAAAATTTGCCGCTCTAATCGCAGCCTCCCTAACAGGCGGCACGTTGCTGAACTTCGCCCAGGCCGCCGCTCCGCTGGTGTTCGACACCACAGCCCCGGTCAACGATTTGCAGGGATCCCTCGCGGCGCAGGTGCGATTCGCCCAGAGCCAGATCATCCCCGCGCATCCTCGCGAAGGGGACCGGCAGCCCTACCTCATCGGTCGACGTCAGAGCCTTTTGCTCGTCAAGCCGTTGAAAGCCGATGACGCCACCCCTCTTTCCGTCATCGCCCGCGATGGCACGGGCAAGGTGCTCGGCTCGGTGAAACTCGACCCACCGGGAAAACTTCCCAAGACGGCCTACTACCTCGACGGCATGCCGGAGACGGCACCCGATTTCACACCCAAGGCCGGCTCGGAATCCGCCACCTACAATGGGAGCGACCTGGCTAAACTGACAAAGCCGGACTCTCCCGTTCTGGCGGACCTCCTGCCTCGCAACGGACTCGTGACCATTCAGCTCGCCGACGGTTCGTGGGTCGGCGACGTCCACTTGCCCAAGGGTCTCGAAGGAAAAATCGTCCGTGTCAGCTCCTCGGCAGGCTACGCCGCCACCGTTCACTACAGTGGCCGTCAGGTGGGGATCTCGCGCGGCCAGACGTTCCAATTCAAATTCGTGGGCAGCCAGTGGATCCGCGAGGGCGAGCTTGAAAACAACGGCATCGTCTATTCCGAGCATACCTGGAGCGGCGTGCTCCCGGCCCAGTGGATCGCGCCCGGCCTCAGCCTTCAAGTCCGCCAGGGAAACCTCACGGGGGATCTGGCCGGTCTCAAGGTGGGAGCGCCCACCCAATTGCTCATCCACACCATCGATCTCGGATTCCTCACCCCACCACGCGATCGCTTTGAGTTCGCCAAGGATCCCGAGGCGCATCGCGAGTATTTCCAGACCCTGCCCGCCAGTCGCCTCATCGTCAGTCAATACGCCCCTCTCGCCCTCAAGGAAGTCATGCTTCCGGACGGCACGCTGCTCACGGATGTCGATCCCAGCAAAGGGGGGTGGCACGAGGGCACCATGCGCCAGCACATCGGCAAGGAACTGATCTCCCTCGGCATCGACAATGCCAACTACGGCATCAATAGTACCGCCGGAAAGGGCGAAGGCAGCCCCTACCTCGCGGCCCAGCTCGCCGCGCACAACAGCTCCGGAAAATACTCCAACGGCGTCCAGGTCCACGGCGGCTCCGGTGGCGGTGGAATCGTCACCTTGGACAATACCCTCGGCAACGAGTTCAGCCACGAAGTCGGCCACAACTACGGCCTCGGCCATTACGTCGATGGCTTCAAGGGCTCCGTGCACCGCAGCGCCGACAACATCAATTCCACCTGGGGTTGGGACGCCGACAAATCCCGCTTCCTCCCCAACTTTTATCCCACCGGCGGCGGCAAGGACACCTGCCTGGACAACCAGTGCCAGGCACCGTTCCAGGGTCACTCGTTCGGCATGGACCCCATGGCCGGCGGATCGCCCCATTCCGCCTTCAACCGGTTCACACTCTACACCCCCAACTCCGCCGCCATCATCCAGCGCTTCCTCGAAAGCAAAGTCATCTTTGACGCCGCCTCACCCACCGGTTTCAGCAAATGGAATGAAACCACCTCTGCCATGGAGCCTTACCGGAACAAAATCGATCTCACCCGCAAGACCGATGCTCCCGTCAGCGATCTGGTCGAAGCGAAGATGACCAACCTGCTGGCCAAGAATGACGTGGTGAACGTGGGGCTGGGCGATGGCAACTGGACCGCCAACATCCAGATCCCATCCGCTTCCGCGGAAAACAAGGGCCGCGCCGTGAGCATCTCGCATCAGGCCGGCTACGCCAGCACGCTCTTCATCAATGGCGAGCAGATCCCCGTCTCGCGCGGCTTCAAGAAAGACTACGTCTCCGATGGCAAACAGTGGAAAGAAGGCGCCCTCCCGGAGCAGGCCATCGAGCGCAAGCCACAGGCTTTCGGCGTCCCCGTGGTCACACTCGTTGGCTACTACGATCCCAATGGCGAATTGAAGAGCTACATCTATCCCGCCCTGCACGGAGCTCTCGGCTTCTACTACGGCAGCGATAGTAACCTGAAAAGCGAGGATTGCGAGCTCCAGGTCGAGACGCGCTCCGGAGTTCTGCGCTTCCGCCTGGACAGCCAGCGCATCAATCCCGGCTGCATGAACAAGTTCCACATCAACGTGCCCGAGTCGAGCCAACCGCGTAATGTCGCCATCGTCAGCCGCGGCCGTGTCCTCGACAAAAAGCCGATCACTCCCGTCTCCGAAAAACTCACCTTTACCGTCAACGGAGCCCGCTGACCGGCCGGAGTCCGCCCGTTGGAGGGGTGCAGGTTCAGGACATAAGGACACTTGGCCCGGCATCCCTCTTCCACAGATCACTGCTCACTCGGCACACCTCTCGTCCCTTGGTAGAGCATCGAGTCGTCGGATGGATTTGTGGCGCACATCTGTGCAACAATCCAGACTCGCAAACCTTTGAAAACCAGCGCTCCTTCAGCCTCAATCGTTGGATTGAGAACTGGCGGTGCGGGCGAGCACACTTTACGAACTTCCTTCTGGCTCAAGCTCATTTTGGGTCTCCCCTACTACCAGCACAATCTAGCTCCTTTCGTGGCGGCCCCGTTCCACTTCTCCCTGAGATTCGGAGTTCAAGGTGGATTGCCGGAAAAGACTGCGCCGGAGGGCAACGCGACGGTCCGGCATCCCATCTGGAAGGTGTTCGATTGGCAACGGCGTCTGGATGAAGACAAAGCGCTTACCAAAGCCCAAATTGGTGAGGAAGAGAGCCTTAGCAAAGCGAGAATGACGCAGATGTTCAGCCTTCTTCATCTTCCCCAGGACGCACAGGACTACCTCGCGGATCTCACCGCCCCCTCGCTTATCAGAGCCTTCAGCGTGCGCCAATTGATGGGCGTCGCCAAGACTCCCGCCACCGACCGGGCGGCGGCGTTCCAACGGATGCGGGCGGATTGCGAGCGACATGGGATGAGCAGTTGAAATAAATCGTTCCACGGCGGGCCGTGCGGGTCGGGTCAGAAACCTAATTTCCCGGCCTCCTCGTCCTGCACGGAGCGTTTCATGTGTTTCAAAGACTTACCTCGCGGCTAAGCGATTCGTAGTCGGCCAAGGGTGCCAATTTGACAGCTTTCACAGAATGAGCTGCCGATTGTTCATTTTCGGGTGCAGGATTCCCCTGATAGCAGCATTTCTCTGAAGGTCGGGACGAAGCTGGAATTTGGAAGCCTTTCTGCCACTGCGGAGCATTGGCCTTGTTTGTTGGTCATCAGCATGATATGAGATTACCATTGACTGGCAAAAACGGTATGGTGCGATTCAATGATTGGTGTCTTTTGGACGACGCGAGGGTCGGAAATCATTTCCGCCGAGTAATGACCGGGCAGCCCACGAGCCTCCAGACAGGAGTCCAAGCGGTGGCGGCCATCGTGCCGGGGCACTATGCGTCGGAGGAACATGTGGCCCGGGCACTCGCGCGTCTCGGGAAGCCAGCTGCAGCGGCGCTCGTCCAAAACAAGCTGCCGACTACGAAGAAGATCCGTTCGGGCGATCTGGGTGAGATATTCGCAACGGAATGGATCGAGGACCACAGCGGGGGGTATCGAGCGCCGGTCAAGCGTCTCCGATGGAAAGACCATCGCAACATGGCGATGCGTGGAGACGACGTGATCGGCATTCTTCAAGACACATCGACGCAACGCCTGCGCTTTCTAAAGACTGAGGTGAAAAGCCGCGCTAGGCTCGCCGCCCAAGTCCTCGCCGAAGCTCGGGCTGCGTTGGACAAGGACGGCGGGCTACCATCGGCCCACGCCTTGTCTTTCGTTTCAGCGCGCCTTCTTGAATTGAATAATTTGCCGCTTGCTGACGCGATTGATGATGCGCTGCTCAAGCACGGCATTCCGCTGCATAGCGTTCAGCACCTGCTTTTCACCTTTTCTGGAAATGCGCCGGACGCCCTCTTGACCGCCTCTCTCCAAGCCTATCCTGGACCAGTCAACCAGTGGGGTGTCGGCCTATGCGTTGAGGGGCATGCGGCTTTCATCGGTGCAGTGTATGATCGAATAATCGCCGATGCCAACAACGCTTGAGACCATTGTAGCCGCTATCGCGGAGGCGGCGACTCCCGGTTTTCGCGGTCGCCTTCTCGCCCGCGGCCAAGCACGAGCGATCATTTGGCGCGATGGCTTGCTTCCACCAGATGCACCGGCCTTTGCTCCACAGCTCAGCTACGACCTTCATTCCTACGCCTACGCGCTACTCGGACTCGGTCTGCGTCTCCGCGAACTTGGCGGCGACACAGCGCAGGCGCGCGCAGCCTTCGAGCAGGCTGCCACTGCCCTTGAGGCCGCGATTTCCAAAGGAGATCGCCAAGAGGTCGATCGCGACTTCCATTTCATCATGGCGGCAGCGAGCTATCATCTCGCGCATCTCTCCGCCCGCGCTTATTCGCTGCTTGCGATCGTTGAAACCGATGAGAATTTCTCGCCAACGGAACGGGTTCTAGCCATGTTGATACGGCGAAACTTCCGCCGTCTCCGCGCCAACGTGTTCGATTACAGGGTCTCCGGCGAAGGCAGCGATGCCCAAATCGCAACCGACATCCGAGCCAACCTCGATCAAGCCGAAGCGGCGACAGATTCGGCTGACAGCTACAACTCGTTTCTCTTTGACGCCCTCGACAAGGCGCTGACCGACAACTTTATGGCGGCCATGGCGCTCGTTCTCCTTGCGCTGGAACGCGGTGAGGGAGCATTTATTGACCAGGCACTGGAGCGGCTTCGGACCGGTCTTGCCACCTGCAGCGAATTGAACATGCTGCCGCAATGGTGGGTGTATCGTGTCGCGATCCACTTGTTATCAGACCTTTGGTCGAACACATTCCACCAAAGAGTGCCGCTTCTGCCGGTCGGCGGTGAAGCAGCCGAATGGCCCGGGCTGCGTGCGCTGTTCATTGCGCTACTCCAAGGGCGTAAGAAGGCCGAGGTTGACCTGTGGCCATCCCAGACAGACGCGGCATCCCGAGCTTCCGACCAATCCGATGACTTGGTGGTCTCGCTTCCCACGAGCGCTGGCAAGACCCGCATTGCGGAGCTATGCATCCTGCGTTGTCTGGCCGGCGGACAGCGAATAGTTTTCATCACTCCTCTGCGAGCATTGTCGGCCCAGACCGAAACAACTTTACAGAGAACCTTTGGGCCGCTCGGCAAAACGATCTCGGCACTCTATGGCAGCATCGGGGTGAGCGGCTTCGACGAAGACGCAATCCGCGAACGTGACATTGTCGTCGCAACACCTGAGAAACTGGACTTCGCACTCCGCAATGATCCGTCCCTGCTTGATGGCGTCGGCCTTCTAGTCTTCGACGAAGGTCACATGATCGGCCTCAACGAGCGCGAGGTCCGCTACGAGGTACAAATCCAGCGGCTGCTTCGCCGCCCTGACGCCCACGAGCGGCGCATCGTGTGCTTGTCGGCGATCCTTCCGGACGGCGACCAACTTGATGACTTTGCAGGATGGTTGCGACGGGATCATCCCGGCGGTGTGATCAAGCATGACTGGCGACCAACCCGGTTGCGGTTTGGTGAGGTCGTCTGGACATCGCCCTCCGCGCGTCTGAACTTGCGTGTCGGGGCCGAGCGACCTTGGGTCCAGCGCTTCCTGACAGGCGTCCTGCCGCAGGGCCGTCGAACCCGTCTCTTCCCCGGCGATCAGCGTGAACTCTGCCTCGCGACCGCGTGGCGATTGGTCGAGGACGGGCAAACCGTCCTCATCTTCTGCCCGGAGCGACGCAGCGTCGAGCCGTTCGCGGAGGCGGTCGTCGATCTCCATGCGCGCGGAACGCTGCGCTCATTGCTCGTTGCCGATCCCGCTGTCCTCAATACTGCAGTCGCGCTCGGCGAAGAATGGCTCGGACCGGACAGCGCTATCCTCAAATGCCTCCGCATCGGTGTTGCGCTGCACCACGGTGCCCTTCCAACAGCCTATCGCAAAGAGGTCGAGAACCTGCTGCGCGACAACGTCCTTAAGGTCACCGTTTCATCTCCGACGCTGGCGCAGGGCCTGAACCTGTCGGCCACGGCCGTCATCATGCACTCTCTCCATCGCGCCGGAGAACGGATCGAAGTCTCTGAATTCAAAAACGTTATCGGGCGCGCAGGGCGGGCTTATGTCGATGTTGAAGGTATCGTGCTCTTTCCCATGTTCGACGAAATCTCGAAGAAGCGGCGCAACTGGGAATCCCTCATCGAAGATCTCGGCTCGCGTAATATGGAAAGCGGACTGGTGCAACTGGTCTGGACGCTGCTGTTCCGAATGAATGCCCGCATTCGTGGGGACCTGAACCATCTCATTGATTATGTCGTCAACAACGCCGCCGCGTGGACTTTTCCCGAGGTCGCGAACGAAAAGCCCAAGGATCGTGAACGCGCCTTCGCCGAGTGGGAGAGGCATCTCGCAACACTTGACACGGCTGTCCTTGGTCTGATCGGCGAAAACGACATTCCCGATGACGGCATCGAAGCAGCGTTGGATGATATCCTTCAGTCTTCTCTATGGCAGCGCCGCTTACTGCGGCAGAACGAGCAGATTCGGCAAGTTCTTAAGTCGGGTCTCGTCTCCCGCGGTCGGCTCATCTGGAGCCAGTCGACAGCATCCCAGCGCCGGGGCTATTTCCTGGCAGGCGTCGGACTTACGACTGGTCATGCGCTGGACGCCATCGCTGCCGACGCAAACCTTCTTCTCATACAGGCTAATGCCGCCATTCTCATGGGCGACGACGAGGCAGCAATAGCAGCCATCACAGGCCTTGCGGAGAGTGTCTTCACATTCTATCCCTTTATGCCCGATCCTTTGCCGACAAATTGGCGGGACATCCTTTGCGCCTGGCTTCTCGGTCAGTCTCTCGTTCAACTCGCTATAGGTCAGGAATCGGAGACGTTGCAGTTCGTCGAAGGCGGTCTCGTCTATCGCCTCCCCTGGGCGATGGAAGCCATTCGCGTCCGGGCAACTGCCAACGGCGAAACCATAGCCGACATCCCACTCGAAGATCATGAACTCGGCTTGGCCGTTCCCGCCGTCGAGACTGGAACGTTGAACCGCTCCGCTTGGACCCTCATCCAAGCCGGTTTCAACTCGAGACTCGCCGCCATTCAGGTTGTCACAGATACCGGAGCCACTTTCCGGACAAGCCGGGAACTCCGGCAATGGCTCAATTCTGACACCGTTGCCGCATGGAGCGCCTTGGCCGACTGGCCGACGGTGGAAACCAAGGCGATGTGGACTGAGTTCGTCCAAAGCTTCACTCCGCGCGAGAATCGTACTTGGGCCGACCGCCATTATTGGGCGAACGTGGCATGGACCGTACCTCCGCCGTGGCCGGGCACGCCCGTCCACTTTCATCAATGGAACGATCAAGCCTTCGTACTCTCGGCAGATGGCACACCTTTGGGCACCATGCAGGCTTCTATGAATCCCGCTAAGGCAGGATTGCTTCGAGGGGAAGTTTCTCAAGATGGCGGAAGGGTGGACCTCATCTACCTAGGGCCTGACGACCTTTTCGAGGTCTGACGCGTCGCTTGTCGCAGCGAGGCTGTTCAGGTCATTTATCGAGAGCTCCCGGTCTCCTCGTCCCGCACGATGCGTTTCATGCATTTCAGGACCAAGTGAGTCTTGTCGGTGAGATAGTATCGGGAAGCCTTTCCCTCACCGTGGCGGACGATCCATCCACCCCGTTCAAGGTGCTGCAACCGCCGGTAGGCGGTGGTGCGGGAACTTCCGAAAAATGCGGCGGCATCACGCGGGTGAAGATGCCCGAGCGTGGCTACCTTGCGCATCAGGGTCAGTTCATCGCTGGCCAGCGGTTCGGCGGGAGGCTCATTGCCGGATGGCGGCGCTTCGGCGGATTCTGTACGAACTTCCTCGGCGCCTCCTCTGGCGACGCGCTCGCGCTCCAGACGCAGGGTGACGGCTTTGCCGAGAATGGCTCCGATACGCCGGATACGCTCCTCGCGGCTCAGGGATTCGTAATCGGATGACGACATCATGCGTCCATCTTCCCATGATATATTCCTCTCCCTGCTCCCGACTGAGATCAATCAGCCTTAGGATGAATGCTCGCCACGACGAGAAATCATAGGGCGATGCCGTTTTTCCCTGTCATCACGCTACTAGACGAGCTGTCGCAGTAACGGTTCGTTGATAGGCCAGCCAGCAACGAATCTGTCAAATTGCTCCCGATTGGGAATGGGGTCGAGGCGGATAAGGAGATAGAATGGCGGACCATGAACTACATCCGCCGCCATGAAAACCCGATACAGAAACTTAATTGGCCCACAGGTGAGAAAGATTAGGTATCAACGCGGGATGACTCAGGAACAACTGGCCATCAAATTGCAGATGGCCGGCTATGACCGATCGCGCGGCACACTGGCCAAGATCGAAGCCCGGTTGCTGTGGGTGGGAGACCACGAGTTGTTCTTCTTCGCCAAGGTGCTGGAAGTGCCCCTGTCGGCCCTGTTCCCACCCATCGACCCAAAAGACCCGGACCTGCATGAGACGGTTGACCGCCTCATGACACGCCGGTTCTAAAGAGAGAAAAAGCCAAGGAGCTTTTCCTTTGGAAAAAACCTATACGAGCCATTTTTCCGGCGCACAGCGCAGGGCAAGGGGAAAACGGAATAAGTGCCCGCAGGGCCGGAGCGAAGCGGAGTTATGCTGGATTTGCCCTTGTCCCGGAGCGAGCACTGGACAGAGCAGAATCACACTTTCACCCCCGCCGCCCGAACGACCGGGTGTTTGTGATTCACCTTCAGCCTCGGGTTCATCGCCCACTTGTGTGCTGGCCTTATTCTTGGTCCAACACGGCGACGATTTCTTGCTGACGCTTCTCGGCGGATTCCAGCTTTTGCTGATCTGCGCTTGCCCACCGGAGAGCACCTTACCATCGGTCAAATGTTCGAAAAATTCGATTTCCTGGTCAAAACAACCTTCGTCGTTTTCTCCATATACGCATCAGGAGCATCCTCCCAATTCGCTCGAAGAGTTGTCACAATCTCCGGATGAAATTCCCCTCCAGCAATGAGTTTTAGAACGTCTGGGAGAACCGCGCGGGGATGAGAGACCCCTACATGAAGTGTGGTGCTATTGAGATACATCTGGAATAGCGGAGTAGGTGTTCCCTTGCGGAAATAGAAGCACACGCTCGTGCATCTCCCCCCTGGCGCCAATGAACGAAGTGTGTATTGAAATCCCGAAACCGAAGCGCACGCATCGACCGTGACGAGCGGCTTTTCTGGCCCAGGTGCCTCCCCTTTGCGGAACCATCCATCACTGGGCTTGTATTTGACCGGATTGGCACCCAGCTTTTGGGCGATAGCCAGGCGGTCAGGGCAACTATCAAGGTAATCGACTCGACGGGAACCCAGCGCAACGGCGATACCGGCGGCATAAAGACCAATGCTTTTAGCACCCCCTCCCAAGACCAGAACTGGTGCCCCCGGGTAGCTCTTTAACATTGGCGCGACGCACCTCCATGCGTCGGGAATGTTGTCACTGGTCGGTGCCAACACAGCGGAACTGATATTGTCAGGTGCAGCGACCAGAGTCCCCTCTGCGTGAGGCACGCGCAGGTAGTCGCTTATCATTCCGCCATAATCCCCCGAAGCCTCCCCAAATCCATAGCCGGAAAGCAGTCGCCCTTGGCTCGCCACAATGCATTTTGACGTCAGTCCCATCCGGCAATTGGAGCAGTTACCACACGATATTGACCAAGGAACAATGACTCGCTGGCCTATGGAGAAGTTTCTAACATTATCCCCCAGCGAAACTACTTCGGCTACACACTCGTGCCCAATAGCAAATGGTGATTTTGCAAAGATCCTACAGACGGGCTCAAAGAGATGGAGCGCGGTTCCAGCACGAAGGAAAGTCCGCAGGGGGTAATGAAGGTAGGCACAATCACCATCACACCTAGACGCCGCAATCGGCCTGACAATTGCATCGTCGTGAGTGATGAGCTTCGGCATCTCAGATTCCCTCCACTCAAGGCGGCCCATTTTCACGTATGTGAGAACTCTCATGATCCTTGATCAAAGTTACGATTAGGTAGACTCTTTGCCAAAATAAATTGCCGTTATTGCACAAGAGCCTTGCTCTGCACAATCCCTTTTGATCCAAGGCGCCTCTGTCATTGCAGCCGAAAACGGGAGGCACTCAGATAGATGGGTTATGCATTTATCTCCTTAATTTGGCGCCAATAAGTAATGAGTCTAAATGTGGTTCTTCAAATGTTGTATGAGCGTTTCATGCAGGTTCGGGTTGGAGGGGTCGATGGGAGGGAACAATTCATACAAGCTCACCTGGAAGACGTATGCGAAATAGAACAGTTCGTAGTCCGTCACTCCGACCATACGCGCCTCAATTTTAGCAAGACCACTGCGCGAAGTGTTCAGGCCGGCAGTCTGGAGCTTGTCGGCAAGGAACTGTTGCGTCCAATTTTTATTTTTCCGCAGCTTCCTAATGTTAGGCCCGATTAAATTGTGGTTTTGCATAAAAGTAGCCTTCTGTCACCATCAAGCCCGAATTTATCTGTCAGTCTTGATGAAACTCACGCCGTAGCAGACAAGGCCGATTGCTACGCTCAGCGCGATAGTTGCGGGTATGCCAGAATTGTTAAACGCGATCCCCCCGGCGAAAGAGCCAGCCGCAACTGCAACCTGGTAAAGAGCCGAATTGCTGGCTGTTGAAACGACATATTCCTTCTCATTGGCTTCGTAGAGCCAGATGTTGATGCTCACGGGCATGATCCCGTAGGCCAATCCCCAGAGCAACGTAAGACCCACGGCAGCCACGAAGCTGACTGATGCGAACAACATTAGGAATACGGCGAATAGGAGCGTAATGGTCGCAAGCCGAAAGCTGTTCTTCGCCGTCAGTCTTTTGACAAAAAACTCAGCAACGAAGGTGCCCACGAAGCCGGTGCAACCGTAGAGAAGGAACATCGCGGGCAACAATTCCTGACGCAAACCCGCTTGCCTGGTCAGGATGAGTTCGAAGTAGGTGAATGCGCAAAAGTGGGCGGCGGCAAAGGTGAAGGTCGAGACAAGTCGCTTTGCAACGGACTTCTCCATCACCACTCTAACCATGTCGGCGAAGTTGAGCGCCGATTCGCCGCGTAGCGAAGGCAGTGTGATAAGCTGCATGATGAAAATGACCGCCGAAAGTCCTGCATTGAGCAGGAAGGCGTTTTGCCAGCCCAACTGGGCTCCCAAAAAGGTGCCAAGCGGAACACCCGCGACGGTACCGGCCGCGATGCCTGCGGTGATGATGGTCGTGGCCCGACCTTTGTGGTTGTCCCTTACGATATTGATACCATAGGGAACGGCGAAGGCCCAGAATCCCCCGACGCCGATTCCCAGCAGCAGGCGTCCGAAGAGAGCTAATTCAAAGTTGGGCGATATGGCGATCGTAAGGTTTGAAAGCAGCAGTAGCCCCGTCAATGAGAGCAGTATGGATTTCCTGTTGGCCCGCCCAAGAAAACGGGTGAGGAGGAGCGCGGAAATCGCCGCCGCGATACCGGGTATCGTAACCATCAAGCCCGCGCGACCGACATTGATGCCGTAAAATTTGGCAATATCGCTCAGCATGCCAATCGGCAGGAATTCGGTGTTGATGAAGATGAAGCTTCCAACAGACAGCATAAAAATAGCCATCCATGGACTCTTCGACGGTGTTTCCTCGCCGTTCTGGGCTGAGCTGGTTTGTATTGTTTCCATATGAGAGTGATTCAGTAATTGGGACTTCCCAGCGTGACGCCGAGGCGGAGCTGATGTCCGCGGAATCCAAATGCCATCTCCCGGAGCTACATCGGGAGGAGCATTGATCGTCGGATGAATGGACTGAGGAGGGACCTCAGCGGGGAGCTTCTGCGGAATGGGCTTGATCCGTTTCGCGCATAACGACCTCGGTCGCCTCACGACGGCTGTTCTTGTGTCCGAGGAGCTTCGAGACGATGATGAAGAACATTGGCACGAAGAAGATTGCCAGGATAGTTGCGGAAAGCATCCCCCCCACCACAGCACGTCCAATGGCTTTCTGGCCTCCCGAACCTGCCCCAGTTGCCAGGGCGAGAGGCAGGACGCCGAAGATGAATGCCAAGCTGGTCATGAGGATAGGACGCAGCCGAAGCTTTGCCGCAGCAACCGCTGCTTCAAAGGGGCTAAGTCCGGCGGCCATCCTCTCTTCTGCGAATTCGATGATCAGGATCGCGTTCTTGGCGGACAGACCGATCGTCGTGATCAATCCCACTTGGAGATAAATGTCATTGTCCAGATTCGAGAGTGCGGCTGCTATCAGTGCTCCAAGCACGCCCAACGGCACGACCAGCATGACCGAGATGGGAACCGACCAGCTCTCGTAGAGAGCAGCGAGGCAGAGGAAGACGATGAGCAACGAAAGCCCGTAGAGCATGGGAGCTTTGCCACTTGAGAGCTTTTCTTCGTATGACATGCCGGTCCATTCAAGGGCTGTGCCGGGGGGAAGCTTGCCGTGAATTTCTTCCATCGCTCGCATGGCATCCCCACTGCTGTGGCCTGCTGCGGCTTGTCCAAGGATCTGCAAAGACGACTCCCCATTATAGCGGGTTAGGCTGACAGGCGCTTTCTGCCACTTGAGGTTGGAGAAGGCGCTGAAAGGTGTCATCTGGCCATTTCCACCGCGCACGAAAAAGTCTTCAATATTCTCGGGAGCCCGCCGAAATGGCTCGTCGGCTTGGATATACACGCGCTTGACGCGACCACGATCAATGAAGTCATTGACGTAGGATGCCCCCCACGCAGCGGAAATCGTATTATTAATCGATTGGAGATCGAGCCCGAGCGAGCGAGCCTTGGCGTTATCGACATTGATCTTGAGCTGGGGCGCGTCCTCCAGCGAATTCGGCCTCACGCCAGCAAGCCGTGGATCTTTGGCGGCCATTGCGACGAATTGATCCCGGATCTGGATGAAACGTTCATGTCCCAGCCCGCCGGTATCGACCAACTGAAGATCGAATCCGGTTGCGTTTCCCAGTTCTGAGACCGGAGGCGGAACGACGGCGAATATCTGCCCGTCCGAATAGCCGGACATGGCCTTCATCGTACGACCTGCGATATTCATCGCATTGTTTTCTTCACCTTTACGTTCCTCGGGAGATTTCAGCATCGCGAACGCAATACCGGAATTCTGGCCGTCACCGGCGAAACCCGAACCGTTGATCGTGAAAACTCCGTCGATGTTGTTCTTTTCCTCTGCCAGGAGGTAGTCGCGGACGCGATTGATGCCCACTTGGGTGCGTGCAGAGGTGCTGCCTGCAGGCCCTTGGACAAGTGCCACTGCCATGCCTTGGTCCTCGTCGGGCAGGAAGCCGGTCGGAAGCTTCCCGAAAATGAAGAAGATTCCCACTCCTAGCAGCCCATAGACTAACATCGAGCGCTTCCAGTTGCGGGCAACACGGCGGACGCCTTCCGTGTAGCGGATTTGGCTGCGCTCAAACATGACGTTGAAGCCGCGGAAAAATCGAGCGAGCAGTCCTGTGCTTTCAACTTCCTTGTGACTTCGGGGTTTGAGGATCGTGGCACAGAGCGCAGGAGTCAGGATCACCGCCACCAGAACAGACAGGATCATGGCAGAAACGATCGTCAGCGAAAACTGGCGGTAGATGATTCCGGTGGAGCCGCCGAAGAACGCCATAGGCAGAAACACTGCGGAGAGCACAACCGCAACGCCCATGAGGGCACCGGTGATTTCCCGCATTGATTCCTTGGCTGCTTCTTTCGGACTCAATCCGTCATCATGGATCAGGCGTTCGACGTTCTCTACGACCACGATCGCGTCGTCCACGAGGAGACCGATTGCCAGGACCATTCCGAACAGAGTCAACGTGTTGATCGAGAATCCGGCTACCGCCATCACCACAAATGTCCCCAATAGAACGACGGGCACGGCAATGGTTGGAATCAAAGTGGCCCTGATGTTCTGGAGGAACAGGAACATAACAATGAACACGAGAACGACTGCTTCCACAAGCGTGTGAACCACCTGGCTGACGGACTTCTCGATGTACAGGGTGGTATCCTGGGGGTAGGTAACCCCAATGCCAGAAGGCATCTCCTTCATCAGCTCATCGACCCGATCCTTGATTCCGCGAATTGTCTCCAGCGCGTTCGCTCCCTGGGCCAACTTGATGCCAAGGCTGGTCGCGGGCATCTTGTTGTAGGTGAGGTCATAGCCGTAAGACTCGGCACCCATTTCAACGCGACCGACATCTGCCACCGTGACGGTGGCTCCGTTCGGCGCACTCTTCAGTACGATGGTCGCGAATTGTTCCGGGGTCTGGTAGCGTGAATGAACGGCCACGGCAGCGTTCAGCATCTGTTCCGGACGGGATGGCTGCGCTCCGAGCTGGCCTGCGGAAACTTGGACGTTCTCTGAGCGGATGGCAGCGATCACATCTGCAAACGTGAGCTGGTAGCTATTCAGTTTCAGAGGATCGATCCAGATGCGCATGGCATAGGGCGATCCGTAAAGGATGGTGTCCCCGACCCCTTTCACACGGCTCAGCGGGTCCCGCATCCTTGAGACCATCATGTCGGAAAGATCATTGCCGCTGTATTCGCCGGTTTTGGAATAGAGCGCCACATTGATGAGGACGTTCGCCGAGACCTTGGCGACCTGAACGCCCTGTTGCTGGACCTCTTGCGGAAGCAAGGGCATGGCCGATTGGACCTTGTTTTGTACCTGCACCTGAGCGGTGTCGGGATCACTACCTTGTTCGAAAGTCAGTGTTATCGTCGCGGTTCCCGCGGACGTTGACTGCGACGAGAAGTAACGGAGATGGTCAATGCCGGTCAGTCGCTGCTCAATGACCTGGGTGGTCGTTTTAGCGAGAGTCTCGGCATCTGCTCCCGGATAGCTCGCGGTGATCGACACCGATGGAGGAGAGATGACAGGAAACTGCCCAACGGGCAGAGACTGGATGGAGATCACCCCGGCAATCATCACCAGGATCGCGATGACCCAGGCGAAAATCGGGCGTTCGATAAAGAAACGGGCCATATGTTATTTCCCCTCTTCCGCAGTGTCTGCGGAGTTCCATTCTTCAGTCTTAACCTCGGTGCCCGGCTGCAAACCGAAGGCGCCTTCAACCACCACTTGGTCTCCCTGCTGTAGGCCAGAGGTCACAAGCCACTCGTCTCCCACCACCCGTTCCGTGATTAGGGATCTAGCTTCGAGTATTCCTTGAGGGGACACGATGAGAGCCGTTCCATTGCCCTTCGCGTCCCGCCCCAATGCTCTTTGCGGAACAAGCACCGCATTCACTCGTGTGCCTGCGGAAAGTTCTGCCCGAACATACATTCCGGGAAGCAACAGACCGTCGGGATTTGAAAACCTCGCCCGAATGGTCTGGGTATTGGTGGAAGAGTCCACCGTGACATCCGTGAACTTCATAACTCCATTCAGGGGATACTCCGTTCCATCCTCCAGAAAGAGTCTGACCTTGGTCGACGCTTCGTTGCGTTCCAACGAACCCGCCATGACCGCTTTGCGGAGCTTTAGCACCTCGCCGCTGGGTTGGGTGATATCGACGAAGATCGGATCGAGCCGCTGGATCGTAGCCAGCGCGGCATCCTGCCCGGTTGTCGCCAGTCCGCCCACCGTGATAACCGAACGCCCGATGCGGCCTGAGATCGGAGCTTTAATGGTAGTCCGGTCCAGATCAATTTCTGCGGACGCGAGGGCGGCCTGCTGAAGGAGGACTTCCGCCTTCGCCTGCTCCGCTTGCATCACGGCGTTTTCATTTTCCTGCCTCGAGATGGCCTTGACCTGGATCAACTCGCTGGAACGGCGCGCATAACCTTCTGTGAACTCGATGGCAGCCTTTGCTTTGGCAAGCGCTGCATTGATGTTTGCGACTTTCGCCTGATAGGGAGCCAAATCCAGGCGGTAGAGGGGCTGGCCCTCCTCCACCTGATCACCTTCTTCGAACAAGCGGGATACGATCAGTCCATCCACCTGCGGACGCACTTCCGAGGTTTCGGAGGCAGCGATCCGACCCGGAAGCTGGATGTTGATGGGAACAGATCTCGACTGAAGCTTGAGCACTTTCACTACCGGAGTGGGCGCCACCTCTTGGACGATCTCCTTTTTGCAACCCGAGAGCATCAGGCCGCCCGAGAGGATCGCAGCAAGAGGCAGCCACGTTGCGCAGCGGGACAGTCGTGCCTCCCTACGATTGGCACTGATGAGGGGGCACACAGGGAGGATCCCGGCCGTGTCGCCCGGTCCTTGAGAGCCGGACTCCGCAAAGGGAACGTCGTCGGGATCGTTATCCGTGTAATCGTGTGAACGGAGCATGTTATTCATCTTCCATCACCAGTTCGTAGATTGCGGCGGAAGCAGCTGTCGCCCCGTTGGCACATCCGCTCATGACCGACTGGGAAGTCGTCATGTTGTCACCAGCTGCGAATACCCCTTTGGCGGTTGTCTCGTTCTTCGGGGAAACCTTGTAGAGGCCCATTTCGGTCCTTTCGCAGCCCAGCTTCTCACCAAGGTCTGACTTCGGGCGGAAAGGAAGGACCGGGGCGATGAAGAGAGCCTGACGAAGGACTTTCTTTCCGTCTTCCATCCTCAACCCGGTCAGCGATTCACCTTCCGATTCCAGAGTGACGATCTTGCGCTCGTCGAGGACGATGCCTTTTCTGGAGAGCAAGTCCTTTTGTTCGCCGGTCAGATTCGCTCCCCCGTTGGTAAAGAAGATCACGTCCTTGGATAAGGCGGTGACGAGGAGCAAAACATGCATTGCCATGTCGCCGTTCCCAACCAAACCAACCGCAGTATCCCTTATCTCATAGCCGTGACAGTAAGGGCAGTGAAAGACCGACTTTCCCCACAGTTCCTTCACTCCAAGAATAGCCGGAAAACGGTCGGTTATTCCATCCGCGAGGATGACCTTCCTGAACGCGACCTTGCTTCCTGAAGAAAGTTCGGCCATGAAGCCACCGGCGGGAGTCCGCGTGACGTTGACCACCGAGCCGGAGAAGAACTCGACGGTTGGATACTTCTGGACATCTTTCTTCGCTTCTTCGCGCCACGACGCCGGGTTGATCCCGTCGCGTGTGGGGAAATTGTGCATGTGCATCGAAGGTGCGTTGCGAGGACGGTTGTCGTCGCAGACCAGAGCAGTCCGCCGCATGCGCCCCAAGGCCAGTGAAGCACTGAGGCCGGCAGGCCCGCCACCAATCACCAGCACGTCATATTGTTCTTTCATGATGTATTCCTTTTGATTTTTAAGTTCGGCCTCAACCCCTTCCGAAGTTCCTGCGCTCAATGAGGCGGTTAGGACCGTGGCGGCCTTTATGAACTTGCGCCGCGTCGTTAAGTTCGTTTGCGATTGAGCTTTCATGTGGTCAGGAGATACCACATCCCGACAGACGTCAGAATTGCTCGTTTATCGATAATACTGATACCAAAAGGGTATCAATTCGATCCATTCTGCATTTTGAACGAGCAACTTCCTTTTCGCTTAAAGGCTCCAGACCGTTCGAAATCGGTCGATTCCTGGCACTTGCCTCTCAAGCAGAAACCATTCTCATTCAGTTCGTTAAGTCAATAATAACCGACCACACGATTTTCGCTCCACGAGCAACCTCGACGCGGATGGTTCCCGCCCATGGTCCAGGAAGCTCGACTTGACGTGTCGATACCTTGATGGTATCAATCATTCCATGGACTTATCGAAGTTGAGGGCTTTCGTCGTTGTCGCGGAGGAGTTGAACTTCCGTCGCAGCGCCGAGGTGCTGGGAATGTCCCAGCCGCCACTATCACGTTTGATCGCTGGTCTCGAAGAGGATCTTTCGACACCTCTCTTCATTCGAAACACACGACAGGTTTCGCTGACAGGCGCTGGAGTTCATCTGTTGAGGGAAGCCAAACAATTGATTGCTCAATCGGAGCGTATTGAGAGCGAAATTCGTTCCATCGCAAAGCTTCAAAGTGGAAAGCTATCCATCGGGTTCTCGGCAACCACCTTTCTAGCGAAACTCCCTCTTCTTCTTGACGACTTTCGGAATCGTTTTCCGAAATTGAAACTGGAGATTTCCCAAGAATCTAAGACCAGAATTTACAGCGGACTTCGTGTCGGTGTTTTCGATGTGGGTTTTGTAGAGGGATGTACGCAGCCCGAGGGATTCGCAAGTCATCTGGTCCGTGACGAGAGGTTCGGTGTTCTCTTGCCAAGGCATCATCGGCTTTCGGAACGAAGTGAAGTTCAGCTGAAAGATTTAAAGGATGAAACGATCATAGTTCATCCGCGAAAAGACAGCGAACACTTCTTCGATACGATCAACCAACTTTTCAGACGCGCTGGGGTAAAACCAACCATGTATGTAAAGAATGAGCGTGAAGTGTGCCCCATCTTAGTGGCGCTTGGAAAAGGCATAGTTCTGACGATCTCAAATACTCAGAACTTCGTGAGCGATGAAACATGCTTCGTTCCATTCAAACAGGTGTATTTGCCGATGCATGCACTTTGGAGCGAGAATAATTCAAATCCATCGCTCAAGTGTTTTTTAAGTTTCGTAATGGAATCTCAGGCGCTGCGGAAACCGGGATTGCAGTGCGTTCTTGATGTCGTTCAAAAATGATAGTGAGTTGCCTGTGAACTTTTTGACCTGAGTTCATGTTTCAAGCTTGGCTCGTTAATGTAGCCAGCGGGAACCTGCCATCCATCTAGATTGCTGTGACTGAGAAAGGCCGATTTCAGCCAAGAGCGGTTCGAGCCGATTATCAGGCGACTCATCGAATAACACGCGACCGGCCGGAGTTCTCCGGGCGGTGGCGTGAGAATGGAGGGCGGTGAGCAATCAGGTCTGCGGTTCCGGGAGCGGAGGGCGGGGCGAAGCCGGAAAGCCTGGAGCGGACTGGGGCCGCAGTCCTGATGCGGTGGGGCGGTCAGACTTTTACGCCGCCCTGCTGCTGCGTGCGGGATTTGAAAAACCCGATATCGCGCAGGACTTTGCTGCCCATTTTCACAAGGGCGTTCTGTTGCTGATCTTCCGGCAGGTCTTTGACGAGCGCCTGAAGGCTTTGCTTCAACTCGGGATCTCCTTCGATCTTCCGCAGCACGCCCTGGTCGAGCTTCTGCTGGCGCTCCTGCTGCTGGACTTTCGTCAGGACCATCGCCCGCTCCATCCGTTCGCGTGGCATACTCTGGACGTATTGCCAATACTTCGGGTTCTGCTGGATGTAGGCGTCGATCTTGGCGTTGACTTCCGCATTGTCGCGGAATGTGGGTGTGGATTCCCCGGCTTGGGGTGCGCTGTCGGCACCGTTGGATTTGGTTCTCTTTATCATGGTTGGTGGTTCCTTGATGGAACGGTTTGGGGTTATGGGGGGAGCGATGAAGCGAGTTTTGTGGAAAGCTCACCAAGGGAGGTCGTCCGTGGTGGGTGCGTTTGGGGGTGTCGCGGGAAGGCGGGAACGCATCTCGTGCTCCAGCGTCTCCAATCGTTGCTGCGTGGTTTGAAGCTCCTTGCGCATGGCGGCGTTCTGCTCGGCCAGAACCCGGTTCTGCTGCAAGGCCGCCGTCATTTCGGTGAGTTTGTCGGAAACGACCTGACCGCCCTGGATGACCGCCTGCGTGGCCTGGCGTTGCCGGTTCAGTTCCACGGTGAGTTCGCTTCCTAGAGGTTTGGCAGCCGTCGATGTGGGCATGGGAATGGTCGGTGGTCCTGGCGGGCGCGTGAGGTTCCACTCAGGCGACGATTCCACCCGATAAAGCGTGTGCGCTTCGTGCATCACGCCGCGCTTGCGCGGTTCCACGTAACGGCCCACGGGGTAGGCTTTGACGACTTCGGGATGGCGGACGCTCGTGGTTTCTCCGCGCTTCAACATCCGGCCCGACATTTCCGGGGTGACGGGAACAATGCGCTGGGCAGGCTTGCTGGCGCATGACGCCAGAAGCATGACAACGGGGATGACGAAAAAGGACGGCTTCATGGTTCGGTAGTGTGGGTAGGTGGGATGCGGGTGCCGCCAACGGAGGCATTGGAGGCGTCCATCGTTTCGGTGACGTAGAGGTAGAACTGTTTCCCGGCGGAGACTCGGACGTAAAACCCTTCGCGTTCAATGGTATCCATGATCTGGCGGGCGTAGGTGTTCATCACCTGCTGGATGCCGCCCAATCCGGCATTGCCGACGGTGGCCGTGGCCTGTGAGCCGAGCAGCGTGCTTTCGCGTTCGGTGAAGGCTCCTGCGGCCCCACTGAGGAACGAGGCGACGAACAGCTTCACCTCCGCGTAGTCGTCGCTTTTGAGAAGCTGGCCGCGCAATCCGGCGCTGCCGTCGGTGATGGCCCAGCCTTCGCCGTTGGCTTCCTTCTCGCGGTCCAGGGCAAGGCCGGAGAGGCGCATTTCCTTTCCGTTCTGCCAGACCAATGTCCACTGGCCCTGGCTGGCGATGCGTTCGCGCATCCGGTCCACGCGGGCGGTGCCGTGAACCTCGGTGCCGACGGGAACAATCAGGCGTCCGTCATGCCAAACGTCTTCGGTGACGAGGCCGATAATCGGCGTGTCGAGCGCGGAGGAATCCACCGTGATGACGAGCTGGCAGGAGATGAGGCGACCGAAAGGCGCGTAATCCTTGCTCAACTGACTGCGTGGATCAGGATGCGCGGATGGCTGCGCGAACAAACTCAAAGGCGGGAGCGGCTTCGGCCTGGCTTCGGGCTTTGGGGCAGGTGGCGGCGCGGGCTTGGTTTGCTCCTGAGGAGGACGGAACGGCGTCATGTCCTTGGTGACGGACTGCACGACCTGCGGCGGGTTCTTCACGGGAGGTTCGAGCGGCGGTTCCTTGGAGCCGGAAGGCTGGAAACCGCGGACGATGAAGTAACCAATCGCGCAGAGAACGATGAAGATCAGGAACGCGCCAGTGCGGGACTTCATGAACTGGACGGCATCGCGCGGGTTCATTTCGAGCCTCCTTTGCCTGGGGATTTGAGTTCGGGCAGGACTCCCGGTGAATCTGTCGCGTCGAGCACGATCACGAAGTCATTCTCGACGGAGAGGTCATTGCGTCCGCCGTCCGGCGTGCCGGTGACGGCAAAGTAGGCCACGGCATCCTTCTTCGGCGGGATAGTGCCGGAGGCGTCGCTAATGGAGGCGTTGAACCGCCGCTCACCGACTTTCAGCACGAAAGCGCCGGGATCATAACGAAGCTCTCGTTCCGTGGTGTTGCGGATCGTGGCGCGGAACACGAGGGTGTCCTGCACATCGAATCGGAAGACTTCTTCCAGCAGGATCTGCATCTGCCCGTGGTCCATTATGGGCGGTTTGGGCCGGTAGTTCTTGAATATGACTTCCTTTACTGCAAGCGGGTGGCTTTCCTTCAGCACCGGGTAGGCTTTGGCGGTGTCCAACAGGGCCAGCAAGGCGACGGGCGTTATCGGCTGCTGTCGCTTCGCGGCATCCAGTCGCGGGTCTGGCGGCGTCTGGAAGATGAGCGACAAGACCGGCGCGGCACTGTCCTTCAGTTCCAGCACATAGGTTTTGTTGTTCCAACGGACGTTGACGTTGGTCGTTGCGTCCTTGATGAGACTGCGCACGGAGAAGAACGCCGTGCCGGGCTGGTGCGCCAGTTGGAACAAGCCTTGCGTCTTATCGTCGGTGGACACCAGCGCGGCGTCGATGGCGGCGATGGATGACGGAAAAGAAACCGTGGTGACACGGGCGACGGAGACAGGCACGGCATAAACGCGGTGCTCGTCGAGGGCCAGTTCGTGGATGGCCTTGGGCGGGTCTTCGGCGGCTTTGACGCCTGTGGATAGGGTAAGCAGGAAGACGAGACCGTGATGAATCAGTTTGTTAGAGAGCGGGTTCATATTTGAAGTCTGTGACGGCGGTGGGAAACCGCCCGTTTTGAACGAGGTCGGGATTGCGCCTGAATTTCAGGCCGAGCTTGAAGGGAACGACTTCGTTGAAGACCTTGCCTTCAAAGACGCCGGTGCGGAGCAACTGCCCCGTGACCTGGGTCAGCACGAAGTCCTGACGGGTTTCCAAAATGTCGATTTTGGCGACCTCCGGTTTTTGGTGCTGCCGCTTGGCTTTGAACTCGGGGGCTTCCGCCGCAAGCTGGCGCAGGGCTTTTTCATAGGCTCCCTTGAGGAGCAGTTGTTTCAGCAACTCGGGATGATCGACACCCGATGGATTGCGTTCCAGAAGGGCCATGACGACCAGAGTGCTTTGCTGCGCGTGGAATTCCTTGGCTTCCTGAAAGCTGAGAAGCGGTGAGACATGATAGGTTCCCGCCGGATCGAGGATGACGACGCGCTCCCGCTCCTTCAGTTGCCGGATGAGCAAGTGAGGCTGCACGAGCGCGACGGCTACGGACAGTCCAGCCACTGCGAACCAGAGCAAGGCCGTGCGGTCCTTGTCCACAAAGATGCGGGTCGGGGAGAAACGCGGCTTTGCGGGCCGATTGGTTTTGAGCGGAACGGACGTTTCGCGGAGGGATTCAGTGGATAATGGTGTCATGATGATTTTCCTTTGGGGTTGCGGGATTTGCCGACAAGGGAAGCGGCCTTCTTGTCGTTGGCAGGGTCGGACGAGTCATAGGACGAGTTCGATTTCCTCCACCGCGCGGCATTGCCGGCGACTTCACCAATGCTGGAATAATTGGAGCCGGTGAGTGCCGATGAACCTAAAGCCAGCGCACCAGCTCCCGCCGCGCCTGCGAGGGCCAGCGGTGCGCCTGCACCCGTGGCAGCCATTGAAGCTCCCGTGGTGGCGGCGCTCTGTATCCCTGCTCTGGCGGCTCGCCAGCCTCCGCTCAGGAAAGCGGCCCCGGCGTTCGCTCCTTCGGAAATCATCTTCTGGATCACCAGTGGGGCGGCGATACTGCTGAAGATGATCCACAAGCCTGCGGCGGCGACGGCGAGAAGGTTCTTGAGTTCCTCCATTCCCGTCGCGGACACGAAGCTATCCTGTGACATTACCTCCAGAAGGGTATCCGTAACCATCGACGCGAAGCCCCATCCCAGCGGCCAGATGATGATGCCCACCGTGCCGAGCAGGAAACGCACGCCCACGGAGGACAGCGTTCTGACACTGAGGAAACCGATGAAGATGGGAGCGGCGGCTATCGCAAACGCCAACACAACCTTGTAGATGATGTAGGCGATGAAAACGACCGTCTTGGCGAAGAACTGGAGAATCCACAGCATCGCGGCGATGAGGGCTTTGAATAGCTGCTTCTCGGAGTTGAAGATGGTGTACCAGAAGCCGCCTTCGGCTCCGTCCTCGGAGGATGCCGTCATGGCCTTGTATTTCTCATAGACCGCGCCGGGGTCGGCTTGCAGGGTGTCGTGGACCAGCGAATGCACCACTGTTTCGCCCGTCTTCAGCCAGGTATTGAACTGCGAGAGCACCAGCACGATGACGATGGCCTGAACGATGGCCCGCAGATACATCGTGCCGGAGCGGTTGCCATTACTGACGCTGCTCCACAGTGAGAAGACGACGAGCACGAACGCGATGGGAGCCAGAGTGTCGAACAGCAGCTCCGCCTTCTCATAGAGTCTGGTGTAGAACTCATTCATGCCTTTGGATCAGCGTTTGGTTTCAGGCAACGTAAGCAGTTGATCGAACTGCTTGTTAGTGATGCCCCATTCGGCGGCGTCCTTCTCGCGCCGGGCCTGCTCCTGCTTTTCCTCGTCATTGCGGTTGAGGGCATCCTGAACCAAGACCTGCGTCGCGGCGTTCTGGACATCTCCCTGCAAAGCGGTGAGCTGCGCGTTCTGGCTCGCCAGCGTGCCTTGCAGCTTCTGGACCTCGGCGTCCGTGGTGGCGGACTGGAGAGCGCGGGTGGTGTCGCTGATGTCCTCCTTCAGCGTCTTGATGCGGTCGGCGGATTCCTCGTGAACTGTGCGATAATTGGTCTCTGTGTCTTCGAGAGCGCCATACTTGCGATAAAGCTCCTCATGGCGCGGAACCTCCACGCCGCTGATGTTGATGCTTTCGATAGAGCGGAAAAGTCCGCCGCTGGTGTTCGTGAGCGAAGTCGCTCCCGACGAAGCGCGCTGAAGGTCTCCGAGAAGTTGCCCGCTGGAAGGCAGCCGGAGTTGGCTGATGATCTTGTCGGTCCCGGTGATGTTGAGGAGAGACGACGGATCGCCGAAGGCATCGACGTAGGCGGTGATCTGGTCCAGTTGTGAAGTGAGTAAGTCGATCTGCTTCACCTGTTTGTCGATCATCTCCTTGAACTTGGCGATTTCTGCAAGGTGCTCCGTCGCGCTTTGCGCGATTGCGGCAGGATCTTCGACGATCCACTGAGCCTTCGCTTTGTCAGGGCTGAGACCGATCATGGCCAACCCGGTAATGATGATAATTCGTTTCATGATATTGATGCAGGTTTAATGTCTGTGGTTTGGGTAGTCAGAGCCGCATGGATTGGCCCCGTTGCTGTTCTCGCAGCAGGCGTAGGCGTTCCTGCTCCTGCTGGCGGGTGCGCTGCTGTTCAGCACGAAGTTGTTCTTCACGCTCGCGGCGCATTTGCTCGGCATCGTTGATACGGTCGAGGTTCGGTTCGTAGGGTTTGAAGGGTTCGGTCATGGCTTTGGTAGTTAGTGGTCGATGCGCAAAGTTCGGGTGGAGCCAGGGTGAAACAGCGATCCGTCCGGCCCGTTTTCTGGCAGTGGAAAGTCGAAGAGGCTCACGTCGTCCTCAAAGCCTTCAGCCTTCTTTTGCTGGTCAACGAGGAGCCAGTATTGCTGCTTCACCGCGTCGCTGCGGCCCTTGTCGTAGCCCTCGGTGAAGGACTTCTTGACCTTCTTGTCCTGGGCGTAGTTGAGCGTTTCACCCAACAGGAGGCCGCCGCCCGCGCCAGCAGCCGTAATGAGTGGATCACCATCGCTGAGATGGTTGGCGAGCGCGGCACCACCCGCCGCTCCAAGAACATTGGTGGCAAGACGGGATGTGCTAGCGCACGAGCACAACGCGATGGCGGAAACGGACAGTAGAATGGATAGATTTGGGATTCTCATGGCAGTGTGTGATTGGCGGCGGATTGACGTTCCGCCTCGGTGGCGATGCCTTCGATGATGTCGCCGTGGTCTTTGAGCTGGCGCGCGCGGCGCTCGAAGTGGTCTCCGCTGGTGCTGCTGCAATAGAGCATCTCCGGGGAGGCAATATTGTGGACGGTCCCGCAAAGCGGACGCGGCGTGTCGAGGTGGAAGTAAGTGAACGCGGTGAACTTCTTCCCCGGCTGCTGGTCGGGCAGCGGATAGCCCATGATCCGCTGCTGCGTGATTTCCGGCAGTTCGATGTCCTGTGCGATGTCCTCCAAGTCGGCCCTATCGTTCTGACGAAGCAGGATGAACTGGCGGCTGTTGCCGAAAACCGTGGAGCGGATGCGCGACTCTTTGAACCGGGCGTATTGCTGGACAATGCTGACGGTCCAGCAGTTGAACTTACGCATCTGCGCGTAGCTCTCGCGGACGATTTTCTCGCCTTCGGGAATATCGAGAAAGCGGGCGACTTCTTCATACACGATGCGCTTCCGTTGCGAGCGTGGCAACGTGACAAGGTGCTGCCGCGTGTGGTGGGTGATGAGAAAACCGGCGGCGGCTTTGAGTTCGGGCGCGGATTCCGGAATGCAGCCGAGTTCAAAGTGAACGATCCGCCCATGCAGGGACAAATTGGTTTCACCATCGAACAACGGGCCGTAAAGGCCGTTGCGGCACCACGGCTGAAGCAAGGTGGCGATTTGCCGGATCGCATCCTTCTCCGCACCGTGCGCTTCCAGGTGCATCAGTTCCTGAAGCATCTGGTGCGTCGGATACTCGGACGGATGGAATGAAGCGAAGGCGAGATTGCGCACCTCCCGGCTGCTGCCGGGGTCTTTCAGGTAACGCAGGACGTCGCTTTCCGAAAAGTTCTCAAGATAAGACTGCACTTCGTCGCGATGGGCTTCGGACCAATCGCGGAAGTCCGCGAAGGCTTCCAAGGATGACGTGCCGGGAGGCAGCTTGTCGCGCCGGTAGGCCGCGAGCGCCACCGCGTGGCGGGCGATGGGAACCAGCTTTTGCGGATGACGCTGGCACCATTCGTTGAAAGCGTCGTCATAAAGTTGATTGAGGTAACGGGCGATCTGCGCCTGTTGCAGCCGTTGCCGGTCTTCATCGGCGGGAAGGCCCACCATCCGGGCCACGAGCGCCGTGGCGGTGGAAAGGTGCAGGGGTGTCAATGGAAGCCCGGCGGTGTCCAGATAGTTCAGCGTGTGCGTGCCATCGGGCTGGAGGATAATCGGCTCCGCGCCGGGTTCTACGGTCTTGGTGTAGATGCCGTAGGAAAGCCCTTCTTCGATCAATACGGTATAGTCGAAGTAGAGTTCCGTCTGAGAGAGCAGGTCGCACATGGTGACGGACTTTCCGGCCCCGCTCATCCCGAGCACCACGGCGTGCTGTGGCGTTTGTGATCCGCCCCCGCCAAGGAAGGTGCGCAGGCCGACGAGATTGTCTGCGTTGCCATCATAGAGAGCTTCGGCTCCGTCGAGATGGCCGGTGAAGGTGGCGCTGATAGGAAGCAAGTCCGAGAGATAACTGTGCTCCGCGTAGAGATGGCGGCAGGTGTAGCGTCCCCACAACCAGCCGGGCCACGTCTGGAAATACAGCTTGCGCGTGGTCGCGGGCAGGGTGCTCTCCACATACTGGGCGCCGTTCATGGAGTTCACCGCGTTCTTGATGGCAGTGGTTTTCGCGGACACTCCGGCTTTAGTTTTGTCCCACACATGGATGACGAACAGCGCCTGAAAGGGCAGCGTGTGCCCCTGCATGAGCGCGGCGATTTTTCGCTCCTTTTTCTGAATGGCCGTCAGCAACGAAACCTTCTTCTCGCTGGCGTAATCCCCCGATAGTCGGTCGTGGGCCTTTTCTTCGCGGGTGATTTCCGCACGCACGGAAAGCGGTTCGACATTAACCGTGATGGCGTAGTCCAGCAGCCGCAGGTGGGTGAGCCGGTGAATGATGCCGGGAAAGGTCACGCGCGGCCAGCGGCTCATGACGAGGATGGAATGGTAATGCCCATCCATCCAGAAACCGCCATCCGGCGAGGCGTGGCCTTCGCTGTGCCAGCAATTTTCCTGAATGGAAAGCTGCGGTTCAAAGGTGCTGAGCGGATCGAAGTCGAAACGATCGGCGAACGACGGATTGAGGAAACGCGCGTAGTGGCGGTAGTGCTCCTCGTCGTTCATGGCGCGAAGCCTCGCGCCCTGTCCGCTGAAGATGTGGCGCAATGTTTCCTCAACGTGGGCGAACTCCTGCTGAAGCTGATTCAGCAGATGCTCGTAGTGCTGGGTCAACGCGGCACGGTAGAGGCTGGACGAAGGCGAGTGGTCGATTTTGCGGCTGATCCACAGGACCAGTCGCTGGCGGCGCAACTGCCGCCCGGTCATCGCCGTCCAGTAACGGGTGAAGCGCTCGTTGCGCACCCGGCGCGTCCAGACGTTGGCCGCGTTTTGAGTTTCGTCGTGGTAGCGCAGCAGTTCCTGCCGGTAGTCGGAATCACAATACCACTGCACTTGCAGGCGTTGATGATCGTCCAGCGATGCCAGCAGCAGACTGAGCTGGTCCTGAAAGCCGTTCAGTTCGGACGTGGCGGCGTTGGCGAGGTCGGGCGGTTCAAAGACGAAACCTTTCGCAACGGCTCCTCCGTGGCGGAGGCTGCCATAAACAATCAGGTCGCGGATAAAGTAGCCGTTCGGCGCGGTTTCGGAGATGGAGTTAGTCTTGTTCATCGGCGGTAAGCGGGTGTTCGGGTTGCGCGGTGGGGTCAGGGCTGAAGCCCGCGCCATGCAGCCAACCGTCCAACAGGTCGCGGTCGTAACCGGGCGGCTTGCCCTGCCGCAGTCCGAAGACGTAGAGGAGTGAGAGCGTCAACGGCACGGCGGCGAGTGCCGCCGACGCTCCCAGGCTCCAACGCAGCGCACTGAAGCAGAGCAGCAACGTAATCACGGCGGCGAACACGCCGCCCGTGACGTGCCAGAACAGATTGCCCTCGAGTCCCCAGGTGCGACCGGACGAGTCGTCCGCACTGTTGGTTTCCGTCAGGCGCAGGTCTGACGTTTGGTGCTTCATTCAAAAGCCCCCACGTCCACGGTTGAACCATCGAGGCCGAAAGCCGTGAACAGCGCCTTCACGATCACCGGCGCACCTGCAATGATGAGGCCGCCGATGATGGAGAGCTTGCCCGCGTCCGTGTCACCACGGCGAATGGCGAAGCCGCCGCCCACCACGCAGATGGTTCCGAATATGAAACCGATGAGCATCACAATGCCCATCGCTTTGCTGGCCCCTTCTGCGAGTCCTCCGGCTTCGGCGAGAATCGGGGACGGTTTGGAGAGTAGAGTTAGATAAATTGCTTTCATAGCGCCCCTGTTTTACCGCCGATTGCGCTACCCCCCGCTCTCGATCGGGAGCATGAATGGTCTCTGTTTGGTGGATGATGGGTTTCACTGAACCATGAAATCCGACCCCATCACCGAAACCCGCCGTGAACTGCTGCTGAAGCTTGAAGCTCACCTGCTCGAAAACATCCGTGGCCAGGACACGGCGCTTGTCCGCATGGCGTCCGTGGTGCGGCGCGGCGAGCTTGGCCTGTGTTCACCCCATCGTCCGAAAGGCAGCTTTTTGCTACTCGGTCCTACGGGGGTGGGAAAAACGGAATCCACCGTAGTCTTCACCCGCTACCTGATGGACGATGATTGTCTGATGCGCTTCGATATGTCGGAGTATCAGACTCAGGACAGCTTGAGCCTGCTGCTTGGGAGGGACAGTCAGGAGCGCGGCAATCTCGGGCGGTGCGTGACCGGTGCGGAGAAAGGCACGCTGCTGTTTGACGAGATTGAGAAAGCCCATCCGCGCATCATGGATGTCTTTCTCCAAATCCTCGACGCGGCCCGCGTGACGTTTGCCGACGGTTTCACGGCGGATTTGAGCGGCTTCTACATCGTGTTCACGTCAAACATCGCATCCAGCGAACTGCTGGACTGGCAGCACTCCAGTTTTGCGACGATGGAGCGGCACGTTCTCACACGCGCCCAGCAGTGGCTTCGTCCTGAGCTTTACGCGCGAATTACAGAGAAACTCGTGTTCCAGCGGCTCAGCTATGAAGTGCAAACGGACATTGCCCGACTGATGCTGACAAGGCATCTGGCGCTGCTGGAGGCGAAAGGCCACTGTCTCGTAGCGGAGTCGGATGTATTGCCGTTTCTCATCCGGCACGGCTTTCATCTGCGCTTGGGCGCTCGCCCGTTGCGTGACGCCATCGAGCGTTTGGTGGGGGATGCGGTGGCGGCCGATTTGCTGCATGCCGGAAGCGGCAACGGTTCTCTACTCGTGGAAAATGACCGGTTCCTGTGCGTGAAGGCAAAGGCGATTTCCGCCGTCGCAGTCCCGGCACAGTCAACCGAACCCTGCCAACTATGACGACACGGGAGTCAATCCGCACCGGGTTCCTTGCCGCGGGGAATGTCTTTGGCCAGGTGGGTCGGGAACAGTTCCGCATGGTCCACTTCGAGGACAAGGCCGAGCACCAAAAACTGCACATCGGACACGGGTTCCTCGCCCTGTTCGATCTTGGCGATGTCGTCCGCGCTGCAAGACCAGCCGCGTTCTCCCAGCTTGGTGGCAAGCTGGGCCTGCGTCCATCCCTTGTCCGTGCGGAGTTCACGGACCTTCGGGCCAATCAAATTCTTCTCACTCATAAGCAACGAGTGCCGCAGTTTGCCGCCGGAGGCAAGGCGTCGTCAGGCATTGGGTGCATAAGGACAAAATGTGCCCCCTCGCCCTGCATGGCAGCCCCTTATCTTTACATATAATTCTCAATTTCAAATAAAACGATGAACGACTTTTTTGTGACTTATCCCGGATACCGGGAATTTCTGACAGAACTAACCCGCCGTGTCCAGTCGGCACGAGTTGCCGCTGGACGAGCCGTCAACCGCGAGTTGGTGATGCTCTATTGGGACATTGGGCGGAGTATAGTGGAGAAACAGCGTACCCAAGGGTGGGGCAATGCGGTGGTGGAAAGGCTGGGAGCAGACCTGAGGCGGGAGTTCTCCGGCGTGACCGGATTGTCCGCCGACAATCTTTGGCGGATGCGCCAGTTTTATCTGGAGGGCACGAGCGCGGAGTTTCTAGCGAGCCTCGTTCCTTCCCCGGCTGAGCCATTTCTGGAACAGGCTGTTCCAGAAGCGGGTGAGCATGAGAAATCCGGGATTCTGGAACAAGCTGTTCCAGAAAGGCAAGTGGCAGCCGCGCGGGAGCTAATGGCGTTGGTCCCGTGGGGGCATCATGTCGAGCTGATGAAGAAAGTGAAGCTTCCCGACGCGCGGCTGTTCTACCTGCGGGAGACGGCGCGTTTCGGTTGGAGCCGCGCCGTGCTGCTCCACCAAGTCAAGGCGGGCACGTTCGAGCGCTCGTTGCGGGAGAAGAAAACCCACAATTTTGAAGCGGCCTTGCCGGACGACATGGCCGAGCAGGCGGAGGAGATGCTGAAAAGCCGCTACAATCTGGAATTCCTCGGTCTGAAGCAGCGGATGCGGGAACGGGAATTGGAGCTACGGCTGATCGAGCGCGTGCAGCAGTTCATTCTGGAGTTGGGCTATGGCTTCTGCTTCATCGGACGGCAATACCGGCTAGCGTTGGGAGAGAAGGAATACTTCGTGGATCTCCTCTTCTACCACCGTTTCCTGAAAGCGCTGGTGGCGGTGGATCTGAAGGTGCGAGGATTCGAGCCGGAGCACGCGGGCAAGATGGACTTCTATTTGAACGTGCTGAACGAGAAGGAACGCGCCCAGGATGACCGTCCCTCCATCGGCATCATTCTTTGTGCGGAGAAAAACGACGTGGAAGTCGAGTTCGCCTTGAAATCAAAGGCGAACCCTATCGGCGTGGCGGAATACCGTCTGCAAGACGATCTTCCGGCTGAGTTCAAAGGGAAGCTGCCGACGGCCAGACAACTCGCGGATGTGGTGCGCGGAGCATTACCCGGGGACAAGAGACGCAAACCCAATATTCATTGTTAGAGTTTCGATGAAATGAGATCACAGTAACCCTCATACGCTTTCAAGAATCGGTGGAACCAACGGTCATCATCTGCAACTGCACTCGGGTATTCGCTAAGAATTCTGCCGGGACCAGCTCCCTTCCGAGCAGTTTGTGGAACACCAAGCGCAGTATGAAGCCTATTTAGCTGTTGCTTCGCGCCGTCAGAAGGGTGGGCGATCCGATTTCTAACGCGGTGGGCATGTGAAAGCCAATCGTAATGATATTGGGGGAGCGTATCCTTGATTTTGGCTAGAAAGTGAGTCTTTCCAAATACGGCTTTCGCGCGATCTACAATCATCGGCGGTGCAGCCCATCCCATAATACCTTGTAGCCCACGGTCGATGTTGCCAGCGATATTCTTTGCCAATTTGGGTTGGACGCCGAATTTTTTACGAACAGCAAGGAGAAAAGCTTCTTGAGAGAAGGTTTCGAATACAGCTGCGGTTTCAAAAAATATGAACACAGTTAGGTCGCGTTTGTCACTGTTTGCCAGAGGACGTGTGGTGCCAATGTCATTCCAGCTTCCGTGTTGATGTAGTTTTTCCCGAAGCTTGCGATTCCTTTCAAGCGCGTCGTGCATTTCCTTTAGAATTTGCTTTTTGCGAGGCAAAATGTCGGTGGCCATGTTTCTTCTGATAACGTGGTTTAGATTCGTAGCAAAGGGATCGAAGGCGATATGCCAATAGATTTATGAGAACTGATTCGTTCAATTCCTAGAGTGGGTGGACAATTCACCGTGTTCACCGGAGACACAGATTAGATGATCCGATTGCCGAAGGCAATCCTGTGACGACGGTTCCTCTTCTGTGGGGCTCATGCCCGAAACCATGCAGATACTTTACCATCCGGCTCAATCGGCGGCAGTAGAGTCTTCTTGAAACCGCGCTCGCAATGAACGAGTACGGCGAAGTGTTTGGGTAGGCTGCGGAGGATGTGCGGCTTGATCTTGTGTTCCTCCAGCTCCGAATAATTGGTGCTCTGCCGCCCTCCTGAATACCCCCACGACTTCTTGATGACTTTCTTCCTGCCGAGGAAATCGGCACTTTCGTTGGCCCCTTCTTCGTCCGCCGCACGGAAGATCATGCGATTGCGCAAATTCAGCGTTAGAACTCGGGCTTTTTCCCTGCCAAGCGGCGGAATGAATGAACTGGAGGATTGCGCGGCAGCCACGACGGTGGCGCGGGCCTCGCGGATGACATCGACTGAATTGTAGTCAGACATGCCGTCTTCGGCTGCCGTCATGAAACGCTGCGCCTCGTCCGCCCATAGCACAAGCAGGTTGTCGTCCTGTCGTTCGTGCTTAGGCTTGTCGAAGCGGCGCAGGACGTGCGTGTAGAACAGCATCTTGAGGAAGGTGTTCACGTAGCGGCGTTCGGTCTGATACTTTTGCGGCATCGCAATGCAGATGATCTTGCCCCGGTCGATGTCCGAAAAATCGAAGGTGTTCTCGGTCGGACAAAATACCTGGGAGATGTCCGGCGTGAGAAAATATTGCAAGTAGTTCGCGATGGTTTCTTTGACTCCGCCAATCTGTTCGGGCGGTTGGCCGAGGAAGCGATTCGTGAAGTGCTCTCCTAACAAACGTCTGCGTTCGGTCGGCTCCGCCATGGCGAGGTCGTCCAGCGCTTCCTCCATGTCCGATTGGTTGAGTAGGAAATGATAGACGTTTTCCAGCGTCACATCCGCGCCTATCTCGTAGAGGAGTTCCAGCCCGGCGGCGATGTGCGTGTGGGCCTGACTTCTGAAAAATCCTTTGTCGCCCTGCTGTCCCAAGCTGCTGGCGGTGTCCACGACGAACTTGGCATACGTGCCGAACGGAATGCCCCTGTCAGTCGTCAGGTTGAACGTGTGTGTGGGCGTCCAGTCGGAATGTGTGCTGTCCGGCCTGACTTGCAGCAGAATCAGGTCGTTTTCCCGGTTGAAGTGCCGGGCCATTGCCGAGAGAGTCTCCCAATACAGCCCTTTGTCATCAATGCACAGACCGCCCCACGTCGGACAGTTCTTGAAGACTTGATAGAGCAAGGGTGTGATGCCCGAGCGTGTCTTGCCTGAGCCGGTGTCGCCAGTGATGAGCCAGCCACGGCAGAAGTCTTCCATGCGCCACGTCATGCCGTTGATCTTCGCCACGACGGGCGAGCGCCATACGGACGGACTGCCGGGCAGAAGGATGAGGCACAGCGCGAAGGCCGCGCCGACGCTGAGGGCAATCGCTGGCCACGGTTCGGGCAGAAGGATGAATCCATACCAGCCTACGGCGACGGCTAAGGCTGCGAGAAACGGACGGAAGACTACCATACGAAATGGCCAAGCAGCAGCCCGGCGGTGAAGGTGGCGAGAGCGGTTAAAAGGAGGGACAAGACACTGACGCCGCGCAGTTGGCGCTGCGTCTGCGCACTCTGTCGGAGTTCATGCGTAAGGTCGGCAGCGTGCTTGACGAAGGTCTTGCTGCGGGCGTCCAGCAGTTCCAGCGTTGAGCGGAACTCCTCGAAACGAAGCGGCGGACCGTCCGGCGTGCGGGCACGGAGGGAGGCGATATACAAATCGAATAATTCCACGCACGCGATGGCCGGGTCATCGTCGCCAATGCCGTGCTTCTGCTGCCAGCGCGCGATGGCGACCCGCAGGTCGGTATCCTTCGCCTCGTCACTCATGGGACGCGGTGGTTTGAGTATCGGACAATAAAGCCCCGGTGTGTGCGTCCACCTGGGCATAGAATCCCTTCTGCCAATTCTTCAACCGCTGGCGGTCCACCACATTGAATGACGAGTGGGCTTGTGCCTGAGTGGCGGTCAGATTGTGCTGGTTGAGTGCGGCCACGAGCCAGTCATACATGCGGGGCATGACCAGCTCACCGGCGTTCAATTCGTCCACCAGTCGCCCGCGTGTCCGGCTCTTTTCGTAAAGGGCAAAGTGCTGACTATGCGCTTCGTTTTTGACGATGACATAACGGCAGCGGTCGGCCAGCGCGTCGGCAATGAGCTTGATTTGCGTCACGCTGTCCGCCTCGTGGTTGACCGGCATAACGATGGTCAGACTGGCATTCAGGCTGTCCAGCAACTCGAAGGCGGACACTTCCGCGAAGTAGTCCAAGACGAGATCCGTGGACGCCGCTCTGCCGTCCACCACAACCAGCGGGGAATCGTCCAGCGCGGCAAAGAGACTGTCCAATCCACGCGGGTCGTTCAAATCGGCAAACGCCGCCTCGGGATGGTATCGCTTCAAGGTCGAGTTCTCGTTGTCCGTGTCCACGGCGCGATGGCCGTGTTTCCGGTCTTTGAGATACTGGACGAAGTTCACGGCGAAGAAGCTCTTTCCGACGCCTCCCTTGCCGTTGAGGATGAGAACAAGTCGTTTCTTCATGGCCGTGCGGTGGTGAAGTCTCCGGTGCGGTGTCAGATGTTTGACGGATCAGCGATGCGCGGACCTTTGCCGCGTGGCGGTGGTTGGGCCGGGGCCGGACTGTCCGGCTCGGCGGGGCTCGGATGAGCGGGCGGTGTAACTTCATCCGGCTGGCCGGATGCAGCCCGGCTGGCTGGGCGGCGCTTGTCCTTTCGCGGTGGCGGTTCTTCGACGTGCTCGCGGCAGAAGCGGGACAGCGTATCGAGCGACACTTCGATGTCCACGTTGCGCAGAATCTGCGCGATGGTCCGGTAGGATGCGCCCTTGCGCCGCAGCGATGCCAGACTTTCCCGGATGGGCATGAGCACCGTATGGCTTTGCGGCGGCGGTGCGGTGTAGGAGTCGGCGGCTGCCGCGATGAGTTTCTGGCGTTCGCCCGTTGTCGGTTCGTTGTTCATGGCTTGTCTGATCGGTGTTTGGTGCTTCAATTTGTTCGTGGCGTCAGCCAGGGGACAGGCTTCCCCTATTGAAACGCGATGCCTCGCATGATGGCATCGCGTCCACCGATTCAGATTCCCGATTGGGAGCAGCTCTCCACGACTGTGGAAATTTATTGCGAGAATTCCCGCGTTGCAGAATCGCCCTGACTTCGTTTTCGTGGCGGAACTTCGCCGTCGAATCCACGCTGACGAAAGTGGGACGGGGCAGATATTCCGATGGGATTGCCACGTTCCATCCGGTTTCCGGGTGAGGTACCATCGGTGCGCACTAACCGCCGCGCCTTTGGCGGTTGGGTGAGAAGGAATGTCGAGGATTATGTCCGGCAAGAACGACCGCAACGAAGTAACCGGAGATCTGGCTAGGCTTGGCTACAGAGCATGACAACGATCCTCATTCGTTTGACGGCCTTGACAGCTATTGATTGTCCCCGACTACCATATCTCATGAATTCCTCCTCGACGATTGACGAAAGCGAATGGAACTTCAGCGAGCATGTTCTCCCTGAGGAGGAGGTCAGAGCTTGTTTGATTTGGGAGTGCGGACGGGAGTGCCGTGAATTTTTCCTGGCTGAGCGGGTGGCGGAGCTTCGGGAGCAAGCCACGACATCAAGATGGAACAAGGAGCAGCAGATGCACGTGACCAATCCTCCTCATGTCAGACGAGCGGCTCGGAAGGAGATCAAGGCTCTTGCTTTTGATTTGGATGCTCACTGGAAACGGCTCTACAGCTCGCATTTGGCGTTCAGTTCGTTCTATCATCAGGTGATTTCCTACGCACGGCCGTGGTCTAAGCCATGGCGCGAAATCGAAGGGAAAACCCGGGCAGTGGTGGCCAAGCAACTTGCGGATCACGGCATCTTTCCTCCATTGTGTACCTCTAACCTCATGGAGCTTGAAGCTCTCTGGAATAGCAATGGAACGGAGGTTTTTGCCCTCAGAGATGGCACAAGGAAGCCCGTCTATGATGACGACTTGGAGATGCTTGGGTTCGAAGAATCCCAGCCTGTTGAAATTCCGCGTGATGAACGCGATCCCGGCATCAGGGAACTCAATGTGGCCTTCAGCATCAATTTTTCCCTCTTCACCGACTCAGAGATCACTGAGGCCTTCAGGGTTTGGCTGGCGGCAGCAAGACCCTGTCCTCCTCCGCTACGCCGGGGTAAGAAGGTCAATGATGACCGTGCCGCTCTCGAAGGACTTGGTGCGATGCGAGCTCTCAACCGCTTTTCGTTCTCGCATCCGAATTTCCCGGAGCCGCTCAAGCGCCGTGGGCAACGTGCTTGCTACAAGGGAAGAATCCTGGCTCGAAAGCGCTACCGTGAAGTGTTTCCCTTTTTGGAAGTGGATGCGGCCCCGATGTCCTGGCGAACCAGTGGATCTAATGGCTTTTGAACTGCCTCCAAATCGAAGCGATTTCGAGGCTCTTCCGAGAGCCGCGATCGGGTGTTACTACTATTGCACATTATGCCCACGAAACCTAGACCGCAAACCGTTCGCATCACCCTCTGCGCCCCTGGAGACGTTAGCAAGGAACTGGCCATTGTTTCGCGAGAAATCGAGGAATGGAACGTTCTTCATTGGGATGCCACCAACTGTGGCATCAAGTGCCGTTACTGGCGCTTTGACTCGGTCCCCGACTTGTCCGACCGTCCCCAGGGGGTGATCAACCACCAGCTCATCGACGATAGCGATGTGATCATCGCGGTATTTTGGTCAAAGTTTGGAACTCCTACCGGTGTGGCAAATTCGGTACGGAAGAAGAGATCCTTCGAGCCATTGCCCTTGGTAAACGTGTCTTTCTCTACTTCTCCGACCTGGAGCCTCTTCCGCCTGAGGCGGATGAAACCCAGCTTTCCAAGCTCGGTCAGTTTCGCACTCGAATGCTGAATACAGGGCTGGCCTGCGTCTTCCGCAGCAGGGCGGACCTGAGAAAGTTTGTCCGTGCGCACCTCACCAAGTTCATGGATGAGAGGATCTCAAAGAAGAAACCCCAGAGGAGGCGAACAGGCAGCAAGCCGTCCGGCAGCATCTCTCAAAGCGGAACAGGCAACACCCAGGTGATCGGCGATGGAAACCACGTTTACCAGCGTCCGCCCACGATCCGCAAGGTGACACCGGCTCCCGAGGGTTCGCTCACCTCGGCCGGGCAACATCAGGTTGCCCGATGGATTGAATCTCTGGTGGAGAACACTGCCGGCTCCAGCCGGTCGGAGGCTTACGCAGCATGGTGGAGCCGGTTGAAGAAGAAGTTCAAGGTTGAGAAATACGAACACCTGCCGAGCGCTTCGCTTATCCAAGTCGAAGAGTGGCATGATCAGCAACTGGCAATCTTGAAATCGAAGCGCCGCAAAAGCGATCCGGACACTTGGAGAAAAGAGCGGATCACCGCTATCAAGGCGGCCATGGCCCAGATGGGCCGCACCAATGAAGACTACTATCCTGAATTGTCGAACCGACTTAACATGAAGCGACCCTTCACATCGGTCACAAAGGTCACCAAGACGGACCTCGACCGCATTTACCGAATGGTGCTTTCCGATGCCCGTAAAAGACGCTGAATCTCTCGCCTTTTTACCCATACTCGCCCTCCGTTACCCTCACTTGAGAAACTGCCACGACCAAGACATTGGCGTTTGGCGGAAGCGGATTCCACGTGATCGGAAAGGAATAGGCGGATCAGCACATCCTACAGATTGCCCCCGCTGGCATTGGCGATCCGAGTAGGAAGTTTCTGTCGTGGGACAAGCCACAATTTCGGACACGCCGGTGGAGCACTGTGGGAGCTGTCTATGCCCCGACGTTGGATTGAGCATTGCTCCCGATCCGGGCCACGAAAAGCGAATCCGTGCCGCATACTCGCGGCGTGATGATTCTCAAATATCATCGTGGCCTGATGGCGGTGCTGGAAGCGCTTGCCAGTGGTGCCGCTGTATGTGTCGGATCGCAGACACCCCCGCCTCCTTTCGGTCTCAACTGATCGCGGGTCATGCTCACCTTCACGCCTCAAAGTAACCTGCGCAACGCGCGGGAGTATTTCGAGAATCATCTGGCGGTGGGTGACTACTACAGCCAAGCGCAGGTGGTGCCCGGCGAGTGGATGGGCGCGGGTGCGGAACGCCTTGGCTTGGCCGGTATCGTGGGCAAAGATGAGTTTGTCGCGCTCTGCGAGAACCTTCACCCCGTCACGGGCGAAAAGCTGACTCCGCTGCAAAAGACCACCCGGAAGGAACTCGATGCCGACGGCAAGGTGAAGGAAACGGCGAACCGCCGCCTATTCTACGATGTCACCATCTCGCCTCCCAAGTCCGTTTCCATCGCCGCGCTGGTGAAGGGTGACGAACGCATCATCGAATCCCATGACCGTGCCGTGCGCGTGGCCATGCGCGAACTGGAATGCTTCGCCGCCACGCGCGTGCGTCGTGGTGGTCGCAATGAAGACCGGGACACTGGCGAACTCGTCACCGCCATTTTCCGGCATGACACCTCGCGGGCGGTCGATCCGCAGTTGCACAGTCACTGCATCGTCTTCAACGCCACCTATGATGAAGCGGAAGGACGTTGGAAGGCATTGCAGGCGGAGGAAATGCACAAAGCCCGCAAATACGCGGAGAACGTCTATTACCATGAGCTGGCCCGCGATTTGAGGCGCTTCGGCTATGGCATCGTCAACAAGGCACGAGGCGATTTTGAACTGGAGGGCGTGCCGCGTTCCCTGATCTGGACCTTTTCCAAACGGGACCGGCAGATTGACGAACAAACCCGCGAACTGCTGGCGCAGGTGCCGGAACTGGCCGGGAGTAATATCGCGGAAGTGCGGGCGCATCTGGCCCACAAGCTGCGGCCCCAAAAAGTCGAACCGCTGAGTCCCGCCGAACTGCAAGCCTCATGGCTGGAACAGATGAGCGAGGAAGAAAAGCAGAGCTTGGAAGCGCTGGGCACGGTGCGGGAGGACGGGCCGCAAGCGGTCAAACAAGCTCCGGTCATCACGGAGAGCGACGCTTTGCGCTGGGCGGAGGAGCATGTTTTTGACCGTCACACCACGGTCGTGGAGCGGCAGCTATGGGCCTATGCGCTGGAACGGGGCCGGGGCGAGCCCTTCACCTTGGAAGACCTGCACGCCGCCACGGCCAGCGCGCCTTACATTCACGATCCGCTCAATCCGGAGGAGTTCAGCATCCAGCCCGTGCTGGATCGGGAAACGGCCATCATCCAATTAGCACAGGAAAGTTCCAATGCCTGCGCCTCATCCCTCGTGCCGGACTGGCCGGGCGATGAGCGGCTAGACGCCGCCCAGGCGAAAGCCGCACGCCGCATCCTGAGCGTGCGGGATTCCATCGTTCTGTTTCGCGGACGGGCGGGCACGGGAAAGAGCTTCACCTTGCGGGCCGTGTATGACGCCTTGCAGGCGGAGGGCCATGCCGTGCAGGTGCTCGCCCCGCAGCGGCAGCAGGTGGAGGGGGTGGCGCAGGACGGCATGGCCGGGGCGGAAACCATCAGCGCGTTCCTGACGCGCCGCCGCATGGAGCCGGGTGTGGTCGTTATCGTAGATGAGGCCGGGCAGATTGGAGCCAAGGATATGCTCGCGCTGCTCACCTTCGTGAAAGAGCGCGGCGGGCGCGTCATTCTTTCCGGCGATACGGGGCAGCATGGCCCCGTCCAAGCATCGGACGCCATGCGGGCGATGGAGAAATACGGGCATCTCCACATTGCGGAACTGAATGAAATCCGCCGCCAAGACCCCGCGAGGGGCCGCAGCAAGGCGGAGCGTCAATGGATCGCCACCTACAAGCAGGCCGTGCAGGATGCTTCGGAGGGCAGGCTTGACGAGTCCTTTGAGCTTCTCGATGAGGCTGGGGCCGTCGTGGAATGCACCCTCGCGGACAAGCAGCAGAAGCTGGCGGAGCACTATCTGGAACTGGTGCGGGAAGGCCGCAGCGCCTTGGTCGTGTCTCCGACCTGGGAGGAGATTCACCGGGTGAATGACGCCGTGCGGCAGAGAATGCAGGCCGCCGGATTGATCGGCAAAATGGAGTGGGCCGTTTCAGCCTTGCAAGCGGATGACCTGACCGACTCGCAAAAGGGCGATGCTCGTTATTACGACGACGGGCGCGTGATCGTCTTCAACCAAACCTGCCGGGGCATTCCCAAGGGAGCCGTAGGCAGCCTCGTGGCTGTCACCGCTGAATCCATCGTGGTTGAAGCCGCCGGGCGTGTCCGTGCGGTTCCGCTCGCGCAAGCCGGTCATCTCACCGTCTGCAAAAAGCAGGAAATGAAGCTGTCGAAAGGCGACCGTCTTCAACTGAAAGCCAATGCGCAAAGCGCACAGGGCACGCGCTTCATCAACGGCGAACTCGTCACCGTGAAGCGAGTGGAGAAGAACGGCAAAATTCACCTCGATGACGGCCGCGTGCTGCCACCCGAGTATCGAGAGTTTGTGCGCGGCTACGCCATGACTTCCTACGCTTCGCAGGGCAAGACCGTGGACCATGTGCTGTTTTCAGACTCCAGCATCAAGGCGGCGACCAGCGCGGAACAATGGTATGTGACCATTTCACGCGGTCGGCTGGGCGTGCGGATTTTCACCACCGACAAGGCGAGACTGCGCGAGAACGTCGCCCGCTCGGGGCAGGAAAGGCTGGCGGTGGAAGTTGCCGCCAAGCAGGTGCCGAAGGTGCGCACGGGCCATCGCATCCTGCCCTGCAATCACCCCGATGTTATCAAGCGGAACCAGAAAGGCCACGAGACGGCCAAAAAGTGGCGGCCGCGCCATCGTGAACTCCAAAACCAAAACCAGAATCATGATACGGTCAGAACAATCCAGACAGTCGAGTAAAGATGGCGAAAGCGAAACCTGCTGGACCCGCGAAGAAAGCCCGTGCGTCCGGCTGGAACTTGCCGACGGCTCCTGGCTCATTCTTCCCTATGCGCAAATGCAATCCGCGTGGTTCCATTCCGAGTCTCCCGCCGAAACGCTGGAACTGCGGTTCCCTCCCTATCAGGTGCGAATAGCCGGGGGGAATCTGCGCAAGCTCGCCGCCGCCTTCCAGAAGCAGGCCGTGGAGTCCGTGCGCATCTCCGCGAAAAGTGAACGCCTGAGCCAAGGCGACGGGCCAACGTGGATCGCTTCGATTGAAGTTATTGAAGTGGAGGATGTGGACAGCAATTCAGATACAATTGCGGCCTGAGACGAAACCGCTGCAGATGACCCAGCCGACGTTACATCGCTACTGATGCCGCTCCGAAAAGCTCTTCGATCTTAGCCTGAACCGTTGCGCCCAAATCAGCGACGATCAACTTATCCTTCGCCCTCGAACAGCATACATAAAATAAATTTCGCGACCGCTTGATACGACCTTCGCTCGTATCTGTTCCGGCCAATAGCTTACCAAAGGAATATTGGTTCCAATTCGCTCCGGCGTCATCGAGGATAACCAACACATTCTGAAATTGGTCACCCTTCACGCCATGCTTGGTAGAATACGGCAGGTTGTTTTGGAGCACGGAGCGATAGTTGCTGATTTCGACGTAGGGGATGGCCAGCAGTTTGGCCATGAAAGCCTGATGCTCCGCCTCTGGCGTCCCGGCTTCGACAGGCGCGACCTTTCTCGAAATTGCTGCTTCGAGGTCGTCAAGTAACGGCACCAACTCGGCGGCCTCGATATGCTTGAGAACTGCTTCCACGGTTGCACCGCCATCAACCAAAGTAACCAAACCATCCAGGGCAGCTTTCACGCGTGCCTTCTCTGCCTGCGCTGCGATTGGCTTCGGTCGATCGCTGATCAAGCTGATGCAGCGGCCTGCTTTTCCTTGACGCCAAGATTCGATAATAGGCTCAACTCGGTTGACGAAGAAAGCGGCGATTGGATCTTCGCCGCCTTGGAAGCGGTCGCGTGCGAAGCTGCCCCGTTCGTTGTATGCCGTCCACAACGCCTCGTATCCGGCCTTCCGTGCAATAAGTCGATGGGTAAGGAAAAGCACTTTCAACTCACCTTCCGGTTCCCAGCCAAATTTTGCCTGCACCTTTTGAATGGCCAGTGCGGTTAAGTCGGCGGCTGGGTCGATACCGGCTAGGCCAATATAGACCGCCGCACCGGGAAGGTTGTCGCCGGCGGGTTCCTGTTTGATGTCGGTGCGCACATTATTGAGCAGGTCGATCACTGCATGGGAACAGCGATAATTCTCTTCCTTCTTGATACGCACGAGCATGGCCTGATGCTCGGGAGCCAGTTCGCCTACCCCGCCTGTGTAGATGCTCTGCATCTTGTCGCCAAAGAAGCCGATTAGCGGCGGTACATCGCTTTTGATCAGGTGGTCGAGCAGGACCGAAACGACTAAGGGATCGGTGTCCTGATACTCGTCAACGAATATAAAGGGAAAGCGCGCAGCCACCACTTTGGACAACATCGGATGATCGCGGAACATGACATGCGCGACGCCAAGAAGGTCTTCGTGGAATATGCGGCCTTCCATGAAATTGGCTCCGCGATCGGAGTAGCTGATGCCTGAAACGCCTTCGAGAGCCTGTTCTAAATCCGCCTCATCCTGTTTGCGACGGCTGCTGCCGGGTAGGCTGGCATTGAAAGACAGAAGCGCCGGTTTCAATTCCTTCTGAAACGGTTTGATCGCGGCCCAAAGAAAGTCGTGGATGGTGGAGACGACAAACAGCGGATCGTGCTCGGTCCGTTCGATAATCTCGTTCTTAGCGACATTCGTGAAAGTGATACAGGCGACCCGCTGACTACTCGCCACGGCTGTGGAGCGATCAGGGCCGCGAATATAATCCAAGGCGCGAATGAGGGACGATGTTTTGCCCGACCCCGCACCGGCGTCGATCAGAAAGCTGCGCCGCTCCTTCAGGCATCCCAGGATTTTTGCGTCTGCCTCGGTCATCATTTTGATGGGTGCTGTGCGAGCCAAGTGAGTCCCTGTTTGATGTAGAGGGGCATGCTCCAACCGGGCTCGCCGATGAGGTCGAGGGCAAAATCCACCTTTCCGAGCTTACCGCTCAATTCCCAAGCCTGGGCTGCAAGCCCGGCGTCCACCGCCTTCTTGATAGCGGCTTTGGTGGTGCTGAGCTTGGCATAATTGGCAGTCAGCCAGGGAATGTTGGCATAGATGAAAGCCTCCTCAAACGACCGGCCACAGTGGCCGTCCTGCATCACCTGATAGACAACCCGGATACATCCTTGGGTTTTCGCGGCCTCGTCGCAGACCTTCAGTTCATCGACGGTTTCTTTCGCTGGAATCCATTTGCGCAGGCAGGCGTTGCTTGTTCCCTTGCCGCCTGCGACTGGGCATTTTTTCCCTTCGTCATCGACGGAATCCAAGTCTGTGATGATGAGGCTGGGGATGCCAAGGAAATCAATGATCGGCTTGAATTTATGAGCGTGGCCACCCCCGACTTCAGAAATGCTGAGATATTGGCTGCCTAGGGTTTCGCAGCCATCGACTTTGGAGCACTCGTCAATCATCATCGGCAATAGCAACCGCTCCACCTGGCCTTCAACAAAGATTGCCTTATCCGCAAAAAACAGGTCGCAATGGGTCAGCCGGATATAGCGCCGGAGGAAGTCGAGAAGGTCGGGATCGTCATCCGGCAGCGGGAGCTTCGACAAGTCTCGCATGACGACTTCGCGCCCAGCCCGCCGGAAATACCTTACCGGCTCGAACTCGGAATGCGCGATCATATGCGCCGAATGCGTGGAAAGCAGGACTTGAGCAGTGGTGCCTCCGTCATTCTCCAGCGCCTTTGAAATCTCGCTGATGAAAACCGTCTGCATCTGTGGATGCAAATGCGCCTCCGGTTCTTCAATCGCGATGATATGAACGCGGGGCTTGTCTCCTATGATCGCATCAATCGCCGCCCGGAAAGATTCGAGCTGGAGAACGATATAGATGAGGTTCTTGTAGCCAAGCCCGTTATATTTTTCGGGAAGCTCGAACTCCTCCATTACGCCTTCCTTCCCGGCGTGCTCGCTGGCGTAGAAGATGCGCGCGTTATCCCGGTAGATGGTCTCAGCACTCATTTCGGCCCGAACGCGAAGATCGGGCGCCTTTTGGCCGGACGGATAACCAAAACTTTGGAGGCGCTTGGTGAGGCGACCGAAAGCAAGGCTGTATTTACCGGTCAAGTCACTCGCACTTTCCGTCAGCGCATTTTCGATCGCCTGATAGCCAGCGGCATCATCAACCCGGTAAAAACGTTCATAGTGATCGTGCAGCAGCTTGGAGAGTTTTGCCGATCTGCTGCCTTCGTCATCATCGACGTGGCGCTGCGCGGGCACGATGTCGATGCGTAGAAGGGTTTTGAGGAGCCCGCTTTCCTCCAAGACTTCGACTTCCTTGCTGTTCAATGAGACCTTAGAGAAGGTCCGTTTGAAGTAGTCGCGGAAGCTGTCCCGGAGAAATTCGCAAAGATGTTGATCCTTACGCGACCTGTCCTCGAAATCGTCCAGCAGCTTCTTGGCATTCTCCAGCGCGTATTCAATTCGCAGCCGGACCTTGTTGGTGCCTGGGGTTAGGTCCATCAAAAGCTGCGTGGCGGCAACCAGATCGGCTGGATCATCATCATAGGCAAATGTTAGATCCACTCGCATGCGCGGCGCGAAGCGCTTCAGGATCGCGATCTTCTCTTCCGAATCTGTGCTGCCGCCGAGCAGGGTCTCGATCCGCTTCAGGTCCCGGTGTCGTAGCTGGGACAGGTCGTAAAATGAAATTCTTGGCTTATCCTCCCCAACTCCTACGAACAGGCGAAGCGCGTCCATTACGGAGGTCTTGCCACTGTTGTTCGGACCCACAAGTATGGTGGTCGTCCTTTCTTTGGCGAGGTCAATCGACAGTCGGCGCAAGAGCCGGAAATTTCTGACTTCTATCGTTTCGAGGCGCATAAGGACGTGACTTGCTCCAGCAGGGGGATGACAAATGTAAGGCCATTTTCTCTTTGGAATAAAGCAACTTGTCCAGGAAAGTGAGTATGTCGGTCGCCATCAAACACGGTCCTCTTCCGCAGCTCGCTCCCGCCGCTCGGCGGCATCAGCCAGTTGCCGCAGCGTTTCCGCGCTGGCGGGCGTCAGCGGATAGATCACCGGCAGGCCCATCGGCGTGACAGTTTCCTCCCGGTCGAACCGGCTGAACTCACCGGAGACGCGCAGAATTTCGCCAAGCAGCGGCTCAACCTCCGGGCCGAAAGTGAGGCGGGCGAAAATCGCTGTGCCCACGGCTTCGGCAAGGTTGGCATCCAATCCTGAGCAGGCATCGCCAAGATTTACAAGGTGGCTGCACGAATAGAGGCTCCATAGGATGTGGCGGATGCGCGTTCCTTGGCCGGTGCTCCAGTGATGAGTCAGAGTTTCCATGAGGAGGGGCGTCACTTCGGCCAGTTTACGCGCGGCTTGTTCCTGCCGAACGTTTCCGAAGGCACGGCCTGATGGCCCGGAAGGGGATTCGACTTCAATGGTTCCAGTGTCTGACAGATTCATGGTGTACGCGATGGCTGGGCATGGAAACCTCGGACGCAATGGCAGCCACGAGATACAGGTTTCCGTGCGATGGAGCGAAGGCGGGCACGGCCAGTCGGTGCGCGGGAAACCCCGGTTGGAACTCAAATCGGAGTTCAATGGCGGCTTGTCAGCCAGCTAAGGCACAGTCAAACTGTGCATGACAACAATCTACTGAGATTGCCCCGTCGCAGCAAGCACGATAGACAAATACCTGCTCCTTAAATGGAGCAACTTTTCAACAACCGGAAGAGCTTTTATAGTTTCGCCACATGCAATCGCTGAGCAGCCAACTTTTCCGGACAATTCCAGAAGGTTTCTTTCGACTCCTCGTGAATCGCTTAACCCCAGTATACGTGGATTGTGCAAATGCTCTGGAAAATGCTGCGGGAGAAGCAGCTCGAATCGAACTAAGCGAGGCCAGAGCGGTAGTAATAGAGGTGGTGTCATCGCACGCGGAATTTGCGTGGCCAGAAGAAGAAGCCGCAACAGACATCCGGGTGCGCGCAGGCAAAGTTTTCAACCAATTATTGGAGGCGTGTTGGCTCGAAGATCGACCTGAAAGTTTGCATGAACGTTGGGTGGTAATCTCTCCAGCTCTACGACCGTTGTTGAACATGTTGCGCGAACTGGCCGCCGACAGCATTGCAGAGTTAAAAACGTTCGCTGATACCTTGGAGGGTGTTTGTCGCACTCTGGAAGCCGATGGCGTACTAGATCCAGGGCCGCAATCTTCGGACGGACTTCGCGCGACCATTAACGACCTGAATAATCGCTTGGGCCATGCTATTATACAGCTTCACTCGGTGGAGAAAATTGTTCATGGCTTCGAGCAGCGGCAGATGCAAACCCGCACTGGGGCACAGACACTACAGCTCTTCTACGGCGACTTCTATGAGGGACATCATATGGTATGTCATGAGGTGCTGCACCGGCGGGGACTGCTGAGTCGTCTTCACCAAGCACGCGATTTAGTACGCAATGCCTCAGAGAATCCCTTTGTGAAGGAACGGTTGGCGGAAGGCTTATGTAGTAACGATGAAGCCACAGCCGGTGAGGGATGGCGGCTTGCGGGGGAGTCGCTAGCGAGACTGCTGAAAGCACTCGCAGGTATCAGGCAACGAGCGGATGCGGTAGACGCGCGCATTGCTTCCTTTCATCAGCTTTCGCGACAACGATTCTTCTACCAGAGTCAAATGCGTGGGAGGCGTCCAGAAATGGCCAGACAGCTATGCGAGGCAATCAATGAGCACTTCGCAGGAAAGCGATTTAGCGACTTAGATGAATCTTCGTTCACGAAACTGACAGCGCCATGGCGTGGCCTTCTTGCCGCAGAGGTGGAGATATTCCACGGCACGGCGTCGCTACGCTCTCCCCGCCGGAGTCGACAACCAGTCTCTCTGGCCCTCTCCGATGCGAAGCTCGCTCTGCCCGACGAGACGGAAATGGAACGGTTAAGAGAACATATGCGCGTGGCACTGACTCCGGCAAGGGCCGCTCGTTTAGTGCGCCAGATGCTTTCGGAAGCAGGTGCCGCCTCTTCCACAGACGAGGTGAATATCGATTCTGATGAAATGCTGCTAGATTTGATGGCCGCCGCATCTTTCAATCAGGCCTTCGCTGTGGAGGGTATCCTCCGCTGGCAAATCACACTTAGTCATCACCCAGATGATTTTGAACGAGCAAGCGTGCCTCGCGATGTTGTGGCAGGCTGGCAGGTCGAGCGCTTCACCCTTACCCGCACTACATGAGCACCCTTCCTTGGCCTAAATTCTGGTCGCATGTTGCGGAGGCTGATCGTCAGCCGTTGCGCGAAGCTTTGGCCGACTTACTGCGCTATGGTGTAATTCTCGGCGATGAGGGTAGCGGACGCGACATGGTTCGCTTGGTTCGTGATCATCTGCGTGCAGAGGTGGAGGAATATCTTTCGCCCTTGGGCTTCCGTCTCCTGGTGTTGGAAGATCCACCATTGATTCAAGCGCAACCCATTCCAGACGAATGTGATTTATTGGGCCAGTTTACTCAGCAGGAGACGCTTTTCGCACTGGTGCTCTGGCGCTTGTATGACGAAGCGCTTGTTACGAGTCGGACCAAGACCGTGCTGCTATCTGCAAACGATCTGTGGCTAAAATGGAAAGTCATTTTCGATCGTATCGAACCGCCTTCGCTTTCCGCAATGAAAGATTCCCTCGCTCGTTTGCGGCGGAAGCGACTAATACGGTTCACTGAGGCCAATGATCCCACCAAGCCCGGCGATGCGCTCATCGAAGTGCTTCCCTCGTTGACCAGGGTCATCGATTTCGCAGGTTTAGAGGAATGGCAGGGGCGAGCTTCAGCATTTCAAAACGAGGGCGAGTCTCCATCAGAGAATTCTCCCCCCCCTTCAGTCTCATGAACTCCTCTCGCATCCGCCTTTCCCGTATCATTGCCTTCAATTGGTATGGTTTTCGCACCATCATTGAAGTGAACGGGCTGACTTTGCTTTGTGGGGAGACCGGTACGGGTAAATCAGCCCTCCTTGATCTCATCCAATTCGTGATGAGCGCTGGTTCGGCAAAATTCAATAAGGCTGCAGCTGGAGAAAGTAATGCGCGCGACCTTCGCGGCTATTGCTTATGCGACACAAACACCCGTCAGCGTGACGGCCAGCCGCGTTTCTTACGCCGTAGTGGCGCCACTGTCGCCGCGCTTGAGTTCTCTTGGCCTGCGGTCTCAGGGGAGGAGCCCCGGAGGGAAACTTGGGGCATGCGTGTGCAGTATGAAAGCCCTAGTGCCCAGCCTTCTTACGTCCGCTTTTTTGTACCGGGCGGATGGAGCGCGCTGATCTGTGCGATGAAAGTGGTTCCCTGTTGAGTGAGGAGCTATTCCGCTCACGTGTAAAGAGGGAACTAGGGGGGATCCTGGCTTTACTTCACACAGAGCCTTCCAAGAGGAAATGGGCGTCGCCCGACACCTCCATTTCGATGACGAGCAGATGCGCAAAACGCTACCCAAGGCGGTCGCTTTTGAACTGGACTCGGATTACCAAAAATTCATTCGCGAATTCATCCTTGAATCCAGCCCTCCTGATGTCACCAACACGCGTCGTAGCCTCGACGCGTTGCGCAAAGCTGAGATGCGGGTGAGTCAGCTACACGATCAACAGCTGCTATTGGAGCGTATCACGGAGGAAGATCGTCTTTATCAGAACGCCTTCCGCGAGGAAGCGCTCTTCGGCCATTTACGTCACGCTCTGGACCATGCGGAAGCAGAGGAAAAATGCAAGAAATTGGAAGCTACGCTGGCAGCGCTTTGTAGCCGACATGTCGAAAATGAACATCGAATGGGACAGGCTGTTGCAGCTAAAATCACTGCGCAGCAGGAACTTGACGCGGTCAAATTGATCGCCGGCAAAGAGGATCCAAAGCTCAGTGACTTCGAACGCCTGACTCGGGAAGAACAGGAATTTGCTGAAGAAGTGGTGCGACTCACCGCCAAAGCGCGAACCGCACGGGAATTCTTGGTCGGCCGGGCGCGTGCTTGGGAGCACTGGATGGGCCATGCTACATCTCTGGGATTGCAGATCAAAGTGGATGGCGGGAAGCTGGCTGCCCTGCGCGACACGGACACTCGCCGTGCTCTGGACGGCGTAGCGCGTCTTGTCGGAGAGTTTCATCGAGTATGGAATGACACCAAGGAAAGTCTGCGTCAGAAGGTCAAAGACATCGAAGAGTTGGAGAGAAAGCATGAGAGACTAGAACGCCAATTCGAGCAACTTCAGGCCGGACGGACGGCACCGACCCCGTTGCTGGACATGCTTCACGGTATGGGAATCACGGCACACACTCTGGCTCGTATGGTGGAAGTCTCCTCGGATGGCGAACTTTGGTGGGGTATTATCGAAGCATTGCTGGGTGATGACCGGAACGCAGTAATTGTCGAATCAAATGTCGATTTCCTGCGGGCTCGGGAAGCGTGGATAAAAATGCAGAAGGCAGAGCCGTTGATCCATCCGGAAGAGATTCCGACCCAAGTCCCCGTAGTGAATGCCCTCGCTTCATTTCTGGCGACTACGCACCCGGTGGCCCGCCAGTTTCTCGACTGGAGATTAGGCCGGATCACAGCAGTGCGCGAGGGCTCGGACTTAGAGGTTTGTCAGCATGATGCTGCCACTCCCGAGGGGGCAGTTAAGGAGTCCCCAGTGCTTCGTCACGTGACGCCCGAGAGAGAATTCACCTTGGGGGAGGAAGGATTGCGTCGGTTGCGCACCGCCAAGGGAACCGAACTTGCAGACGTGTCAGCCCAGTTGGCGGCGCGTCGGCGCGAACGAGACGATGTGAATCACTGGCTCCAACGCGGCAAAGACACACGGTTAGATCAAGATGATTCGCCGACTGGCTCGTCCGAGCTTCACCGGCTTTCTGTGGTGCAAACGGACCTCGAACGCACTAGAAACACAATCAAGCTGATAGAGACACCGGATTTGAAAAAGCGGCTCGCGCAGCTCAATCGGCTGGAAACCACTCTAGCTGCGGCCAATCAGACGATTGGCGAGCTGAAGGGGCCACTCACCGAATTCAAAACAAAACAAAGTAGGTTAGAGGAAGAACTTGAGACTGCCCGCCTCGAATGGAAGGACGCAGGAATCACTCTGCACGGAGATCGTGTGAAGCTTCCTCCAGGCGTCCTCGACGCCGAAATTACCGAGCGTCTGCATGCGGCAATCGGAACAATCCCATCATGGAAACAGCGTCGCGATCAGGCTGAAGTTGCTCGCGAGAGCTGGCAGCGCCGAGCAAATGAGGCTAAGAATCGACGTTTGCAGCAGCGTGATATTCTTTTATCGACTCACCAAGACGAATTTGGGGAGTTCGATCCACAAGATGATGATAATATACGTTTCGACAAACGACTGGAGCAAATTCGAGAACACGAAGTGAAGCGCTTCGAAACCATTGCGACCGAGCGTCGTACTGACTGGGAAAAGCGTCTGCAGGAGGATGTGCTTGATCGGCTGAGCGAGCGGCTGAAGGATGCGCGCCAGACAGTTGAGGACTTCCGCCGCATTCTTAGCCGCGAAATTGGTGCTTATCGTTATCTGCTATCGCAGACTCGCGATCCACTTCACCGGGCCATGTGGAAGCTCCTCGATCAGAGTGGCGACGGTCTTCAACCGGGAGACGCCCTGCTCGACTGGAAACTCCAGGCTGAAATTGAGGATGCAAAGAGCGAGTTGATGCGAGCAATAGACCAGCCAGAGGACAAACGAGCAGCAGCGCTACTCGATTACCGCAACTACCATCGCTATGATCTGGAGATGGTGCCCCTAGGGCACTCGGACGAAAGCGAAGGCAGGATTTCACTCCAACAAAGCGGACGGAGCCTCAGCGGAGGTGAAGGGCAGGCACCGTTTTTCGTCGCCATGCTCGCCGCATTTCATCGGGTGTATGACCGCGGGCAACGAGGTCGGCAGTCAAACCTCGGACTCGTGGTAATGGATGAAGCATTTTCCAAGCTAAGCGCCGGTCATATCGCCGACTGCCTTGCCTTGGCTGGAGGATTTGGCCTTCAACTGATCCTAGCCTTTCCCATGGACCGGCTAGGCACTATGGTGCAGCATGCAGACAGCATTATTCAATGCCGCGTAGAAAGACGCTCCGACGTCAAGGGGATACCGGTCGGCATTATTAACGACGTGATCTACTGGGGGCGTGACCATGCTCTAACGGAGTTTGTGCTATGACGCATGCGTGGATCAAGGAACTTTATCGACAATGGATGGTCGCACGCGGCCAGCTCATCCAACCTCGCTCGCGCGCATTTCGTCGAAAGTGGGAAGACCTCCTAGATGCTGCGGGGCTTCATTCTGCTGAGGATCAGAAAGCAGCACGACGAGAAGCAGAAGAGGAAGAATCTATGGGGCATCTAAAGCTCCACAGAATGAAGGCTCGCAAGAATATTATTCTTAAAATCGAACTGCCTTTAGAGTCCGAATCATGGTTGCTGGATTTGTTTATGCAACGGCAGCCTGCCGAGTGTTTACAAGCATCATTGTTGGAGGTTGCTAATGCTAAGGCTTTGCATCACGAGCGATTTCCTGAACTTTGGAAAAAGTGGTGCAGCTCCTTGCACTTTGCTTTTAGTTCTGGGAAAAACATTCGACCATTCTATTGGCGTGCGCCTGAAAACGTGAAGTCAATGCTGGGGCTGATCTACAGATTGACGTCTATCCAATGGAGGGAAGGCGCTTTAGTTCGAGAAGTCAGCATCGAAATTGGTTTGAATTCAAAGCAGCTGGAGAAGCAACGCAGGGCGGTGGAAGCCTGCTTAGCGCAGATGTTCGGTCGGCAAATGCCATTGCAATCATTGGGTATAGTATTAACAAATAGCCGAAGCGACTTGGCAGGCATCCTCACATTGCACTATCCAAACAATGAAACACAGGTGTTCGATAAGTTAAGAGATGTATTCAGCTGTCTCTGGGTGACATTGAGCGAGCTGAGTACGCAACAACACCTGCCTTGCGACTTCTCAGCAGTCGAAAATTCGAAGACAACGCTGAGGAGATTGGCGGGCGCAAATATAGATGGCTCCACTTTACTGGCGGCATGCTCTTTCCCGACCAAAGCGTTGCTAAAACTACTGGATTTGCTGCCGCAGAATCTACCAGTATTTCATTTTGGAGACACAGATCCTGCCGGATTCCACATTCTCTCTAAACTTAGAGAAACTTCCAGCCGTCCTTTCCGTCCTCTTCTGATGAAAAGGCGATCTGCAAAGAAGAAATGTCCACTTAGCGAGTACGATCAGGCAATCCTTCCTCGATTGATTGAAGATCCTTTTTTGCAAGACGTTAGGGCGGATGTTGAAGCGATCAGGGATTCGCAATGCAAGGGAGATTTTGAGCAAGAAACGATTGGATTGCCCGACGTTGAATCATGGCCATTTTTCAACTGCGCAAGAGCGAGTCTTGTTTGAATAGAACGCCCTGGATTCTTTGCTCGCGGAGATGAGCAAGTCTTCTTGTGTTTGAGCGAAGGCGTATAATGCCAGTCGGTGTGAGGAAAACCTCGGTGGGAACCCGGAGCGGAGTTTAACCGATGGCGCTTCACGATTTCGGAAGCGCGATAAGTTGGCGGCAGGATACGGCGCCAGCCTCCTCACTGCAAGCTAGCCGTCGAATCTCGCTCCCAATCGGGTGCAACCCGCTTCCCCTCGAAGCCAAACTCTTGCTTGCCTGCAAATGTCCGCATTCGCGCCGGTTAGGCGCACCCCGGAATCGGGCGCGCACGGCTCGTAAAAACAGGGTTTATTGTCGCCTTGGATACCAAGATTGCGATTGCGAACTTTTGATTTTGAGTGTATGATTTCTCATAGAAACACAGCCGGTTATGAAAAAACGACCCACCTCCAATTCAGCTCTCTCCACGGCTTCTGCCGCGCCCCTCGTGCGCTGCGCGATATACACCCGCGTTTCCACCGATGACCAGGCACGCGGGGATTACAATTCACTCGAAAGCCAGCGCGACATCTGCGAGCACGCCATAGCAGTTCACCTCCATGAAGGTTGGAAATCAACCCGTTATCTGGACGATCCCGGATACTCGGGAAAGAACCTCGAACGGCCCGGAATGCAGGCGCTCATTCAGGAGGTGAAGGCCGGACAGGTGGACGTGGTGGTAGCCTACAAGCTGGACCGCATCACCCGCTATCTGCCGGACTTCTACGAGTTCTGGAAAATCCTCAACGAGCACAAGGTCAACTTCGTTTCCGCCACGCAGGCTTTTGACACCAGCACCCCAATGGGAATGCTCATGCTCAACATGCTGCTTTCCTTCGGCCAGTTCGAGCGGGAGATGATCGCGGAGCGTGTGTCCCACAAGATCGCGGAACGCGCCAAGAAAGGCTTGTGGAATGGCGGTTGGGCACCATTGGGCTATGCCCATGATTCCGTCACCAAGCAGATTCTTCCCGATCCTGCGGAAGCTCCCATCGCCCGTCGGGTCTTCGAGTTGAGCAAGGAGCTACGCAGCGCGGCGAAAGTGGCCGACGCGTTGAACGCTGAAGGGCTGCGCACCCCTGAACGGACGGTGAAGAGCCGCCGGGGCAATGAAATGATAGTGGGCGGCAAGCGGTTCATCCCGAACAAAATCAAGGTCATCGTCACCAATCCTCTTGTACAAGGGGGTCGTTCACCACAACGGGGAGAACTATCCCGGCGAGCATGAAGCGCTGGTGAGTGAAAAGCTCTGGCAGGAAGCCAATGACGCGCTGAGCGGCAAAGGGAAGAAACGCATGGAGGCGGTGCTGGACCGCAATACCCATCAGTCTCTGCTCAAGGGCATCATCCGCTGCGGGGAATGCGGCCACCGCCTCACGCCCAAGCCAGGCGGCAAGAAAGACCGGGACGGCAATCCCTACCTCTATTACACCTGCAACAATGTCAGTAAGGACGGCAAGGCCGCGACGTGCTCCCTGCGCAATGTTCCCGCGCGGGCCATTGATGACTTCGTAATCCAGATTTTGGGGGAGATTGGACGTCGGCCTGAAATCATCAAGGCGGCGGTCGCCTCTTCCAATGAGGAAAAGAGCAAGTCAATCCGCCCCTTGAAAACGAAGCTGGCCGAGCTTCAGCGCAAACACACCGATATGAGCGAAGAACTCCAGCGCTACCTCGCGATGGTTCGTAAGACCGATTCCGCGCACTTCGGGCGGGAAACCCTCGTGGCGGCGGAGGACTTGGCGAAGCAGAAGCACGAACTGGAGCGGGAGATTGAGAAGGTGAAGATCGACATTGCCTATCGTGAGCGGGCGGTGACGGACGAGCACCTTGTGGCGAAGAGCCTTCTGGACTTCGAGAAGACCATTGCGGGCATTTCCTTCGACGAGCAATGCGACCTTTTGCGTTTGCTGCTGCGCCAGGTTCGAGTTCACCGGTTGGATCCCAAAAAGGGACCGATTCCGGGAAATCCCCATACCTGGAGCACTCAAATACGAACTCAGTGGTTCGCGGTGAACTTAGACCTTTACGCAAGCGGCTTGATTTCAAGTGGTTGCGGAAATCCTACTGCGAGTTCGCATTCGGATGATAATGGCGGACAGGGAGGGATTCGAACCCTCGGTACTATTTCTAGCACACACGCTTTCCAAGCGTGCTCATTCGACCACTCTGACACCTGCCCTTGGTCTGGGAGCGCGGACGCTAGGGGGCACCTACCCGGTTGGCAATCCATTTTCGCCGGTTGGAGATGCTTTTTGTAGAGCGAACGCTTGGCATCACGAGATGGGTCGGCATGACCATCTGTCACAGCGTGACATTTTGTCCGGAACAAAGTGCGCCAAAATGACCCTTTCGCGCCCATTTCCGGGCAGCCGGATTGGGTTCAAAAACCAGAGTGCAGCCGTAACTTTCTAACTTTCAGGATCGTATTCCCCAACCCTGAACTTCAGCGACCCTGGGTACATGGCTTGCGAAAGAGTGGGCATCAAATCCCGCCCCAAAGGCGGATCACCCCACCAGAAAGGAACCCCATACCATGTCAAAGATTCTCGGTATCGACCTCGGCACCACCAACTCCTGTATGTCCGTGATGGACGGCGGTGAAGCCGTGGTCCTCGAAAACTCCGAAGGCGCGCGCACCACGCCTTCCGTCGTCGCCTTCTCGAAGAGCGGCGAGCGCCTCGTCGGCCAGGCCGCCAAGCGCCAGGCCGTGACGAACCCGCGCAACACCATTTTCTCCGCCAAGCGCCTGATCGGCCGCAAGTACTCGGAACTCACCGAGGCGGACAAGCACATGCCCTACACCATCGTCGCCGGTCCGAATGGCGACGCCCACATCCAGGTGGAAGTGGCCGGTGAGAAGAAGACCTACTCGCCGCAGGAAATCGCCGCGATGGTCCTCGGCAAGCTGAAGGCCGATGCCGAAGCCAAGCTCGGCGAAACGATCAAGCAGGCCGTCATCACCGTCCCCGCCTATTTCAACGACTCCCAGCGCAACGCCACCAAGGCCGCCGGTGAAATCGCCGGTCTGGAAGTCCTCCGCATCATCAACGAACCGACCGCTGCGGCGCTCGCCTACGGTCTCGACAAGAAGGCCGACGAAAAGATCGCCGTGTATGACCTCGGCGGTGGCACCTTTGACATCTCCGTGCTGGAGATCGGTGACGGCGTCTTCGAAGTGCTCGCCACCGATGGCGACACCCAGCTCGGCGGTGACGACTGGGACAACACCCTGATCAAGTGGATCGTCGATGAGTTCAAGAAGGACCAGGGCATCGACCTCTCCGGCCAACCGGACGCGCTCCAGCGCATCAAGGAAGAAGCGGAAAAGGCGAAGATCGCGCTGAGCTCCTCGCAGTCCTACGACATCAACCTGCCTTTCATCACCGCCGACCAGACCGGCCCGAAGCACATCCAGCTCACGCTTTCCCGCGCCAAGCTGGAGCAGCTCACGGACAGCCTGTTCGAGCGCACCAAGAAGCCGGTGCGCGACTGCCTCGCGGCCGCTGGTCTCGATGCCTCGAAGATCGACGAGCTCGTGCTTGTGGGTGGCATGACCCGCATGCCGAAGGTGGTGGAAACCGCCAAGCAGCTCGCCGGCCAAACCCCGCACCAGGGTGTGAATCCGGATGAAGTCGTCGCCATCGGCGCGGCCATCCAGGGCGGTGTGCTCAAGGGCGACGTGAAGGACGTGCTCCTGCTCGACGTGACCCCGCTCACGCTTTCGATCGAAACCGAAGGCTCCCGCGCCACGCCGATGATCGAGCGCAATACCACCATCCCGGCCAAGAAGTCGCAGGTGTTCTCCACCGCTTCCGACAACCAGCCGGCCGTGGACATCCGCATCTCGCAGGGCGAGCGCCCGATGTTCGCGGACAACAAGCTGCTCGGAAACTTCAAGCTCGATGGCATCGCCCCGGCCCGCCGTGGTGAGCCGCAGATCGAAGTGACCTTCGACATCGACGCCAACGGCATTCTTCACGTTTCCGCCAAGGACAAGCAGTCCGGCAAGGAACAGAAGATCTCGATCCAGGGTTCCTCCGGTCTCTCCAAGGACGAGATCGAGCGCGCCAAGCAGGAAGCCGAGGCCCACGCCGAGGAAGACAAGAAGCGCATGGAAGCCGTCGACACCAAGAACAAGGCCGAGAACCTTGTCTATCAGGTCGAGAAGCAGCTCTCCGAACTGCCTGCCGAAGCTCCCGCCGAACTCAAGAGCGGCATCCAGAGCAAGGTGGACGCCGTGAAGGATGCGCTCAAGAACGACAACCTCGACGCCATCAAGTCCTCCACCGAAGCACTCGAAGCCTCGCTCGCCGAGCTCTATCAAGCCGCCCAGGCAGCGCAGGCCGCCGCCGGTGGCCAGGCAGCCCCACAGGCCGAAGAAGCTCCGGAGTCCAACGAGCCGAAGCAGGCCAAGGGCAAGGTCGTCGACGCCGAAGTTGTTGATTGATCCGCGAATCCTGAAATCTTTCCGCTCCGCGGCCACCAGTGCTGCGGAGCGGCTTTCTCAACGTAAACCAACCCCACAACCACACACCAAACATGGCTAGCATCAAACCTCTCGGTCAGCGTGTCCTCGTGAAGCGCATCGAAGCCGACGCGATCAGCGCCGGTGGCATCGTCCTTCCTGACACCGCCAAGGAGAAGCCGCAGGAAGCGGAAGTTCTCTCCCTCGGCACCGGCGGCAAGGACGAGGACGGCAAGACCATCGAGTTCACCGTGAAGGTGGGCGACAAGGTCCTCATCTCCAAGTACGGCGGCACCGAAGTGAAAATCGACGGCCAGGAAGTGCTCATCATCAACGAGAGCGACATCCTCGGCATCGTTGGCTAATGCCCCTACCAAACACCATTTTCAGAACCAACCATCACCATGGCTAAACAACTCCAATTCGACGAAGCCGCCCGCCAGGCCCTCCTGCGCGGCGTTGAGAAACTCGCCAAGGCCGTGAAGGCCACCCTCGGACCGGCCGGTCGCAATGTCATCCTCGACAAGAAGTTCGGCTCCCCGACCATCACCAAGGACGGCGTTTCCGTCGCCAAGGAAATCGAGCTCGAGGACCCCTATGAGAACATGGGTGCCCAGCTCATCCGCGAAGTCTCCTCGAAGACCTCCGACATCGCCGGTGACGGCACCACCACCGCGACCGTGCTCGCCGAAGCCATCTACAAGGAAGGCCTCCGCAACGTGACCGCCGGTGCCAACCCGATCTCCCTGCAGCGCGGCATCCAGAAGGCCACCGAGGCCATCGTCGCCCAGCTCAAGAACATCTCGAAGACCGTGTCCGACACCAAGGAGATCGCCCAGGTCGCCACCGTGTCCGCCAACTGGGACGCCGAGATCGGCAACATCATCGCCGAGGCGATGGACAAGGTCGGCAAGGACGGCACCATCACCGTGGAAGAAGCCAAGGGCATCGAAACCACGCTCGACGTGGTGGAAGGCATGCAGTTCGACAAGGGCTACCTGTCCCCGTACTTCGTCACGGACGCGGAGAGCATGGAAGCCGTGCTCGACAGCCCATACATCCTCATCAATGAGAAGAAGATCTCCTCGCTGAAGGATTTCCTCCCGCTGCTTGAGAAGGTCGCCAAGACCGGCCGCCCGTTCCTCATCATCGCGGAAGACGTCGAGGGCGAAGCCCTTGCCGCCCTCGTGGTGAACAAGCTCCGCGGCATCCTCAACGTCGCCGCCGTGAAGGCTCCGGGCTTCGGTGACCGCCGCAAGGCCATGCTCGAAGACATCGCCGTCCTCACCGGTGGCAAGGTCATCACCGACGACCTCGGCATCAAGCTCGAGTCCGTCGAGATCTCCGACCTCGGCTCCGCCAAGCGCATCACCATCTCCAAGGAGAACACGGTGATCGTCGAAGGCGCCGGCACCAGCGACGGCATCACCGGCCGCGTGAACCAGATCCGCCGCCAGATCGAGGAAACCACCAGCGACTACGACCGCGAGAAGCTCCAAGAGCGCCTTGCCAAGCTCGCCGGCGGTGTGGCCGTCATCAACGTCGGTGCCGCCACCGAGACCGAGATGAAGGAGAAGAAGGCCCGCGTCGAAGACGCCCTCCACGCCACCCGTGCGGCGGTTGAGGAAGGCATCGTTCCTGGCGGTGGCACCGCGCTCATCCGCGCCCAGGCCGCCGTCGGCGACCTTGGCCTGAAGGGTGACGAAGCCACCGGTGCCGAGATCATCGCCCGTGCGGTGGAAGCTCCGCTCCGCCAGCTCGCCGCCAACGCCGGCCGCGAAGGTGCCCTCATCGTCTCCCGCGTCAAGGGCGGTGCCGAAGGCTACAACGTCGCCACCGACACCTACGAAGACCTCATCGCCTCCGGCGTAGTCGACCCGACCAAGGTGACCCGTTCCGCCCTGCAGAACGCCGCCTCGATCGCCGGCCTGCTCCTGACCACCGAGGCTCTCATCACCGAGAAGCCGGAGAAGAAGGAAGCTGCCGCCGGTGGCCACGGCCACGACCACGGCATGGGCGACTTCTAAGTCACCCGGCGGTTTCACACCGCCAGCCAAACGAATCAAGAAGCCGTCCCGGGAAACCGGGACGGCTTTTTCCGTTCTTGGTTCCATCCCTGTAGGTAGGGCTGCCTCGCCGAGGCCGCCGGGTGTTGGAGGTCGTCACGAAACAAAGAACCGCGACCGGAAAACACCAAGACCCGTGACGAACAGAGACCCATTCCAAAACCACTACGATCCTAGTAATTCAGGCAGCAGCTGTCGCGAATAAGATGCGCCGAAGCCGGTTTCTTCTGGAACAGAAAAGCCAGTCAGAGCGGCCGCTTTCGCGATTACTTTTTCTTGGCAGCCTTCTTCGCGGCCTTTTTGACAGCGGCAGCTTTCGATCCCAAGGTTGGCGATTTTCCCGCAGCACTCTTTTTAGGCAGAGGATGACTGTTGAAAGTCAGGGTCTTCGAGTTGAAGTCGAGAATCGCCTCATGAGCGATCAAGAATGGAGCTCCGATCAATCCATCGAGACCTCCTTTTCCTCCTGCTGATTTCACATGGTTGAGATCCAAGCCAATGGCTTTCAGTGACACCGTGATGTCCCCCATGAGAACCGTAAACGACTTAAGGCTTACAGTTTTGTGGGATGAGGTTCCCAAACCTCTTGTGTGTTTCCTCTCTCCGATCGTCTTGATCCCGAGTCGTGCGGCGGATTCTATGTCGATGACGTTCGCTCCTGCGGCTGAATCTATCACCAATTTCATGCGTGACTCTCGAAACCAAGCTTCCACGACCTGGTGTCCGGTGCGGGAGACCTTGAACGGAAGAGTCACGCGATGCGATTTGGAGTGCTGCTTCGGCGAAGCCTTGGTTTTGGTCGGAGAAGTTTTTTGAGGCATAGCTATCGGCGGGGTGAGATCTCATTAAGCGAGACCGAGCCGGTAGATTTATTTCAAAAAAGCCGCTCCGGTTTCCCGGAGCGGCTTTTGGAATCAGTCAGTCGGAGTAACCGCTTTCGCGATTACTTCTTCTTGGCGACCTTCTTCGCTGCCTTTTTGGCAACCTTCTTGGCAGCGGCCTTCTTCACCGGCTTGGCAGCCGGAGCTTTGGCGGCTTCCTCGATGGCGGCCTGGGCGGCGGCGAGGCGGGCGACCGGCACGCGGTATGGCGAGCAGGACACGTAGTTCAGGCCGAGGGTGTGGCAGAACTTGACGGAATCCGGGTCACCACCGTGCTCGCCGCAGATGCCGAGCTTGATGTTCGGACGGGTGCTGCGGCCCTTGGCGACGGCGGTCTCCATGAGCTGGCCCACGCCGGTGGCATCGAGGGTGGCGAAGGGGTTCTTCTTGAACACTTCGTTCTCGATGTAGGGCATGAGGAACGCGCCCATGTCGTCGCGGCTGACGCCGAGAGCGGTCTGGGTGAGGTCGTTGGTGCCGAAGGAGAAGAACTCGGCGCCCTTGGCGATCTCGTCGGCGGTGAGGGCACCGCGCGGGACTTCGATCATGGTGCCGACCTGGTAGTCGAACTTCACCTTCTTCTCGCTCATCACTTCCTTGGCGACGCGGTGGACGATCTCGGCCTGGAGGTCGAATTCCTTCTGGAAGCCGACGAGCGGGATCATCACTTCCGGCTTCACCTTGATCTTCTTCTTCGCCACGTCAGCGGCGGCTTCGAAGATGGCGCGGGCCTGCATCTCGGTGATTTCCGGATAGGCGATGCCGAGGCGGCAGCCGCGGTGGCCGAGCATCGGGTTGAACTCGTGCAGGTCGTGCACGCGCTGGATGATCTTCTCAACCGGCACGTCGATCTTCTTGGAGAGATCGAGCTGCTGCTCCTTGGAGTGCGGCAGGAACTCGTGAAGCGGCGGGTCCAGGAGGCGGATGGTGGCCGGCAGACCCTTGAGAGTGGTGAAGATGCCGGTGAAGTCCTCACGCTGGTAGGGAAGGAGCTTGGCCAAGGCGGCCTTGCGGGCTTCCAGGGTGGTGGCGAGGATCATCTCGCGCATCGCGTCGATGCGGTCACCTTCGAAGAACATGTGCTCGGTGCGGGTCAGACCGATGCCGGAGGCGCCGAAGGCCACGGCGATGCGGGTCTGCTCCGGAGTGTCGGCATTGGTGCGGACGCTCATCTTGGTGGCCTGTTCGCACCACTTCATGAGCTGGAGGAAGCTCTTGAACTTCTCGGTCTTCTGGGCGGCCTTGTCGTTGCTGACGATGCCGGTGATGATTTCCGAAGGAGCGGTCTTGAGCTGGCCGCCGTAAACGGTGCCTGCGGTGCCGTCGATGGAGAGGTAGTCGCCTTCCTTGAAGGTCTGGCCGGCCACGGTCACGGTCTTCTTGTCATAGTCGATCTCCACGGCGGAAGCGCCGCAGATACAGACCTTGCCCATCTGGCGGGCGACGAGAGCGGCGTGCGAGGAAACACCACCCTTGGCGGTGAGGATACCCTCTGCGGCGATCATGCCGCGAAGGTCTTCCGGAGAGGTTTCGTTGCGAACCAGGAGGACCTTCTCACCCTTCTCGGCAGCAGCAGCGGCGCGGTCGGCGTTGAGGTAGATCTTGCCGGAAGCGGCGCCCGGACCGGCCGGGAGACCCTTGGCGAGTTCCTTGGCCTTCTTGACCTCGGCGAGGTCGAAGATCGGGGCGAGGAGCTGGTCGAGCTGGTCGGCCGGGTTGCGGAGCACGGCGGTCTTCCAGTCGATGAGCTTCTCCTTGACCATGTCCATGGAGAACTTGAGCGCGGCGGCGGCGGTGCGCTTGCCGTTGCGGGTCTGGAGCATGAACAGCTTGCCTTCCTGCACGGTGAACTCGACGTCCTGCACGTCCTTGAAGTGCTTCTCAAGGATGGTGCGGACCTTCATGAGTTCCGCGAAGGGCTTCGGCATCGCCTTCTTCATGAGGGCGACCGGCTCCGGAGTGCGGACACCGGCGACCACGTCTTCGCCCTGGGCGTTGACGAGGAATTCGCCGTAGAATTCGTTCACGCCGTTGGCGGGGTTGCGGGTGAAGGCCACGCCGGAACCGGAGGTGTCACCGGTGTTGCCGTAGACCATCGCCTGCACGTTCACAGCCGTGCCCCACTCGGCGGGGATGTTGTACTTGCGGCGATAGACGATCGCGCGGTCGTTCATCCAGGAACCGAACACGGCACCGGCGGCACCGCGGAGCTGATCCCACGGATCGTTCGGGAAGCCCTTGCCGGTGCGCTGCTTGACGAGAGCTTTGAAGCGCTTCACCAGCTCCTGCTGGTCCTGGGCGGTGAGATCGGAGTCGATGATGTCCTTGCCATACTTCTCGTGCTTGAAGCCTTCGATGACGACTTCGAACGGCTCGTGGTCTTCGCCTTCGGCCTTCTGCACGCCGAGCACCACGTCACCGTACATCTGGATGAAGCGGCGGTAGCAATCCCATGCGAAGCGCTCGTTCTTGGTGGCGGCGGCGAGGGAAAGGACGGTCTGGTCGTTGAGACCGAGGTTGAGGATGGTGTCCATCATGCCCGGCATGGAGTCACGGGCACCGGAGCGGACGGCCACGAGAAGCGGCATGCCCTTGGCGTCGCCGAACTTGCAGCCCATGATCTTCTCCATGTTGCGCACACCGGACTCGAGCTGGCTCTGGAGCACAGCCGGGTAGGTCTTCTTGTGGGCGTAGAAATAGGTGCAGACCTCGGTGGTCACGGTGAATCCCGGAGGCACCGGCAGGCCGATGCGGGTCATCTCGGCGAGGTTCGCACCCTTGCCACCCAGAAGGGCCTTCATGCTGCCGTTGCCGTCGGCTTTGCCATTGCCCCAAGTGTAGACGTACTTGATCTTCTTCTCGGTGGAGGCGGCGGGTTTCACCGCTTTCTTGACGGTCTTTTTGGCAGCCGGTTTGGCGGCCTTCTTTTTCGTTGCCATGTGGTGTTAGTCGGGTTGTGAGACTTCGGGACGGAGGGAAAAAGGCAGGGGCCTGATCCGATCCGGCGCAAGGCGCGCGGAGGCTAGCAACAGCCATCCCCGTGTCAATGAACCAGTTGTGCGTAATACCGCGTGTTTTCGCGCGGTTCACGCGAATGGGATTCGTGTGCTCCCGATCACGGATTTGTTGGATTTTCAACCAACAGACGGGGGCATGTAGGATTCCGACGTCCGGGAATCGCGAACACCCTGTCCACATGGCCAGCCGAAATCCCTCTCAACTTCGTTGCCGGAAAGCCGGTTCGCGTTCATGCTGCGCGCACGATGCCGGAACCCGATGCTCCCCCCGAGAAAGCCCCGCGCAAGCGGCGGCGCTGGAAACGGTGGACCCTGCTGGTGCTGACCCTTCTGCTGGGCATCGGCCTGGTGATTTTGAATGGTCCCGGCTGGCGCTGGATCGCCCAACGCGTGGCGGCCCACTATCTTCCCGAGCTGGGGCTTTCCGGCACGGTGGAATTCGGCGGCACGCTCAGCAAGGGCGAGATCCTGTTGAGCGGCGTGGATTTGAAAGGAGACGGCGCGGTGAAGTCCGTCCGGCTCGAGCAGGTGGTGCTGCACTATCAGCCGTCGCGGGTGATCCACGGCGAGATCGAGGGCGTGCGGATCGACGGTCTGCATGCGGAACTGGATCTGGACAAGCCGTGGCCCGCTCCGAAAAAGCCGAAAGACACCCAGGACAGGTCTGGCGATCTTTCGAAGCTCTCGGAAACCCTGCGCACGCTGCGCCAGCGGATCGTACCTGTACAGGCGGACATTTCCGATCTGCGGGTGGCGGTGACCCAGAAGGGACAAACGGTTTTCGGCCTGGCCTCGATGGATCTCACCCACCCTTCCGGCGACGATCGCTTCGCACTGAAGCTGGGCAATCTGACGTTTTCCAACGGTCGCACACTGCCTGCCCAGGAGACGGCTCTGGTATGGCGGGATGATGCGATCGAAGTGGAAAAGGCGCTGCTCCTTCCCGGCCTGACCCTGGAGGGAGTGAAGGCCGCGCTACCCGCGAATGGCGCGCTGACCTACGATGGCGCGATCCGCCTCAACGAAGCCCGGTTGCTCGCAAGCGGATCCTTGGAAGAGGCACGGCTGCGGCTCGCGGAGGGCTCGCTGGTGGCGAAGCCGACTGCTGCTTTGTTCGGCGTGGAAATCCCAGCGGATGCCACTTTGGAAACTTTCGAAGTGCAGGCCCGGGGCTTCAAGGACGGGCTCAAAACCCTCGATGCCACCGTCCGCGCCGGCTTGCGCGGCATCTCCTATCAAGACTGGCAGGTGCCCGCCCTCCGCCTGAATGGCGAGCTCAAAGGAACCGATCTCCGGGCCGATGTGAATGCCGAGGCCCTTGGTTCGCCGCTATCCATCGCCGCACGCGCGACGGTCGCGAAGGACGCAGGCTTCAAGTTCCAACAGGCCACGGCAGAGATCCACGTGCCGCAGGCCGATGAAGTGCTCACGAATCTTAGGACCCGGATGAAGGATCTCAAGGACCCGGGTCCGGTGCCGCCATCGTCACTGAATGGCAACGTCACCGCCGCATTCACGGACGGCAAACCCGTAAAAGCGGACGCCCATCTCACGCTGGCTCCCGCACGACCTGCGGAAGTTTCGCCCCTGGATGTGACCGTGGGCTGGCTTCCGGAGGGACCGGTGGACGCCCGCGTCGTCATCGATGGCGCACAGATCGACGCGACCGTTGATCCCACCGCGCGCCGCTACAAGGGCCGCGCGGCCTTCACTGATTTCACGCCGGACCGCCTCCGTGGCTGGTTGTCCGCCTTCGCGGTCAACGTGCCGCCGGAGATGGCATTGCAGGGCAATTGGGAAGGCGAAGGTCCGTTCGATCCACAAGGGCACAAAGGCCGGGCGGTGATCGCGAACTTCGTATCGCCCAAAGCCGCCAATGGTCCGGTCACGGCTGCCGGAGACGTCTCTTACGATTGGCCGAAGAGCGCGGAGATCCACGGCCTGACAGTCCAGCAGGGCCCGGAAAAATTCGTCTGCAATGCGAAGCTCGCCGATCAGTTGCTCTCACTCGACCAGCTTCAATGGACCGAGGGTGCCGAGGTTTTGCTCGATGGCAAAGCGAGTGTGCCGGTGACGGAGAATCCGGCGGACTGGAAAGGACTGCTCAAGCAGACCCGCCCGTTGACCGTCGATATCGAGTCCCGCGAGCTCGCGCTTTCGAAGCTCCACCCCTTCCTGCCTCCTACCACCCGCTTCCCGGATAGCGCGCGCGGCAAGCTGGTGATCCGGCTTTCCGGAACGCCCGCCGAACCGCAGATCGATGCGCAGTTGATGGCCCGAGATCTCGGACTCGCCTCACAGCCGAAGGTGCCGAAGGCGGACCTGGACCTGACTCTCAAGACCCAGGACGGCCAACTCGATGTGGTCGGCACGCTCGCAACGCCGGGTTACCCCGCCGCGAATCTTTCCGCGAAGCTGCCATTCCGCCCCGGTGTGTGGGTGGAGAATCCAGCCGTCCTGAAGGATGAGAAATTGGAGGCCGCTGCCCGCGTGCCCAATCTAGAACTCTCCCGGTTCACAGCATTGGCTCCCGGAGTCAAAACCCTCACTGGCTCTTTGAAGGCGGATCTCACGGTCGGAGGCACTATCGGCAAGCCGGAGCCCCTCGGCGAGGTCGAACTCAAAAGCGGTGCGGTGACTCTCGCTTCCGAAGCGGTTCCTCCGATCCAAGGCATCGGACTGAAAGCCACCGCCAGTCCTGCGGGCGTGATTCTGGAACGGGTCGGACTTCAGATGGATGGCGGCACTTTCGACGGTCGCGGCAAGCTCGACCTCACCGAAGGAAAGCCCTCCAACATCGACATCACCTTGCGCGGGCGGGCACTGCCTTTGAAGCGTGATGACTCGATGATCATCCGCAGTGACCTGGACATCTCAATCCGTGGACCATGGGAAACCGCAACGGTCAGTGGATCCGTCTCGATCGTGGACAGCCTGTTCTACCGGGACATTGAGCTGCTGCCGATCGGCGTGCCATTCAACCAACCTTCCGCACCGTCCGTCCCACCGATCGACACCGCGAAGAAGGACGCTGCCGCAGAGGCCATCCCGGAACCCTTCCGCAACTGGGGGCTCGCGGTGAAAGCGAAGACCGCAAACGCCTTCCTGATCCGGGGCAACCTCGCCACCGGCCAGGCGATTCTCGATGTGAACGTGGGCGGCACCTTGGGCAAGCCCGCACCAAAGGGACAGGCGATCCTGCGCGAGGTATCGGCGAAGCTGCCATTCAGTACGCTACTCGTGGAAGAGGGCACCGTGGATTTCCGCCCCGAAGCCCCCTTCGACCCCACGCTCAATATCCGTGGTCGCTCCATCGTCCGCCCCTATGAGGTGAACGTCTACGTTTATGGTTCGGCTTCGGATCCGAAGGTCCTCACCACCTCCAACCCGCCGCTTCCCGAGAGCGAGGTCATGACGCTGCTCGCCACCGGCACCACCACCTCCGGCATCACCGATCCACAGGCGGCGACTACCCGTGGGGCACAGCTGCTGATCGAAGAATTGCGGCGCGGACGCATCCGCTTCGCCAAGCGCCTCCAACCGCTCCTGAAGATTCTCGATCGGGTCGATTTCCAGATCGGCGAGCAGAACCGCTACTCGGGCGAGAAGATGAACTCCGCCACCATCAATCTGGATGACAACTGGCTCCTCAGCGCCGGCATGGGCGAGGAAGGCCACTCGCGAGTCATGCTGATGTACCTCGTCCGTTTCCGATGACCCGCTTCTTCAAACTATTGCCGTTCGCGTGCCTTCTGGCCGCCCCTCTGCGGGCGGAACAGAAGCCGCCGGGTCTTGGTGAGATTTTCCGGGAGATCATCCACGGGGAAAAGGAGGTGGAATACCGGACCCGCGTCCGCATCTCCGGCACGAAGACGATGTCCGAGAATGATGCGCTCGCCCTGATCGGCGACCGTCTGGAACACGTGCGCCGCCAGGCCCCCAGCGCCTCCCGCGCCAGTGACGCCGCGTTCATGACCCGCCAGTTGTTCCGCAACCAGGGATACAATTACTGCGAGGTCACCTGGAAGATCACGGATGGATCTTCGATCCAGCTCGTGGTCAACGAAGGTCCGCGTCAGGAACTCGGTGATGTAAAGGTGACAGGCGTGGACAGCGACACCGCCAAGCGGCTCGCGAAGCTCTATGCCGTGCCAGCGGAAAAGCGCCGCTTCGGCGCGGGCGAGCGCCCGCCGTTCCGGGAGATCGATGTTGACGAAGGCCTGGCTCTGGTCGTCTCGGATTTCCATTCCCGTGGCTACTGGACCGCCAAGGCGGAGGTAAAGGACCGGAAATTCGATACGAAAAAGGGCGGCAAGGTGAACATCCTCATCGAGACCCAGCCCGGCCCCCTCCACCGGATCTCCGCCCCCACCATCGAAGGCGCGGGAGGGAATCGCGATGGCGTCGCCCAGGAGGCAGCCGCCTTCACCAACCTCCCCGCGGACACCGGCAACGTCAACGGCCTGCGCTCCGCGATCGAGACCTACTATCGCAAACGGGGTTTCACCAAGGCGAAGGTGCTCATGACCAGCACCATCACGGATGGCAAATTCGTCCCCGGTCTCATCATCGATGAAGGGAAGAGCTACCAGCTCGGCCGCATCACCTTTGACGGTCTGGTCAAAACGAAGTCGTGGCGCATCCGCCAACGCATCTCCGATCTGGAAGGCAAGACGCTGGACGATACGGTGATGGAAAAACGCCTCCGCGGCATGATGGCCACCGGTGCCTTCCAGGCGGTCCGGACGGAACAGATCCCACGCGGCGAGGACGTCATGGATGCCACCCTGCACTTCGAGGAAGGCGAGGCACGGGGCTACACCTTGTCCGCAGGTCTCGGTAGCTACGAAGGCCCGATCGGCGGCGTGGCTTACTACGACCGCAACTTCATGGGGCTGCTCTACAATTTCAGCAGCGGCTTCGAAATGTCCGCGCGCTCGATCCTGGGCGAGGTTTCGCTGTCCGATCCCTGGCTGTGGGGAACGGATGCGACCGGAACCGCCCGCCTGTTCCTGCTGACCCGCGACAACGAGGGATATAGTACTTGGAAGGCCGGCCTGGAGGGCGGCGTGCTCTATCCGGTGACTCCCCACTACACGCTGGACGGCCGTGTCGGCTGGAGCTTCGTGAACACCAACAGCGAGGACATCCCCGGCACCCAGCTGGGGGAAACGGTCTATCAGAATCCCTACATCCGCATCAACCAGCGGATCGACTACCGGGACAGTGCGGTGCTGCCGACCAAGGGCTGGAAGATCGAAGTCCCCATCGAGTTCGGCTCGGCGGTCGGCCAGGTTTCCACGATCTACACGAAGGCGGAAGTAGCCGGAGCCTGGTATCACCCGATCGGCAAGAAGGGACTGGTGGCCCTCGCCGCACGCGGGGGAGTGATTGTCGCGAATGGCGATGACTTCGACCTACCGATCGACATGCGCTTCTTCCTCGGCGGTGCGAATACCGTCCGCAGCTATGCCGAGCGTGAGATGGGCCCGCACTCCCGCTCCGGATACCCTCTCGGCGGCGAAGCCTACTGGGTGACCAATGCGGAGTACATCCACAGCATGGGAGGAGCCCTGAAGTTGGTCGGTTTCGTGGACGCCGGCGCGCTGTCCCAGCGCGGCGGAGGCGCGGGAAGCGCATCCGATCCGGACATCGCCGCCGGCCTGGGAATACGCTTCGACCTGCCGATCGGCCCGGTCCGGTTCGAATACGGTCACAATCTCACCAAGGATCCGGGAGAACCTTCCGGAGCTTGGCACTTCTCCATCGGCACGACCTTCTAGGCAAGCGGCAGCGGAGGAGGACCTTTCGGTTTCTCCTCCTCCAGCTCGACCTCGCCCTCGAACAGCTCGATCGCGGTTTTCGCCACCTGCGCTGTGTCGTAATAAGCGTAGGCTCCGACTCCCAGAGCTCCGACGATCGGCATCCAGCGCGCGATACCCTTGCCCACGGCGTGCTGGGTCACCTTCACGCCAACCTTCTTGGCGATGCTTTCCAACACCCGCACCGAAACGCGCCGCACGAGATAACGCTCACCGACGCGCACCACCAAATCGCGAACCGCCTGCGCAGCGGCATGACGGAAGAGGCAGTAGATCATCTGCTCACGGGACAGCGCCGCCTGCTTGCCATACGCGCCGGCGATGTCCGCCACCATTTGCCCCTGGATCTTCCATACGGTGGCCAGCTCGGGCAGAATGGTCAGCCATCCCAGCGGCCCCGGCGGCAAGGCCAGCGCGCCTGCTGCTGTCGCGGCCTTCACCGCCGCGGCATTGGCGATCGTCCGCGCACACTGCGCGGGCGTCCGGCTCACGGCCCTCTCGGTCTCCGGCACCTTGCCGAGAAAATGCAGGATCGCCTCGGCAATGCGGTTGCCGGGTGATGAGTCGGGCTCCGAGGGCAAATGATCCATACGCTGCCGGAGAATAACACGGGTTTCAGACAGTGCTTCGGGAACTTGCCGAGCCGATTTGCTTACTTCGCTCCCACCTGCCGGAGCCATTCCTCCAGATTGTAATACATGGTCACCCGCGCGACCTTTCCCTCCCGGAGGCTGAAGAACGCGCCCGCTGGCAGGACATAGGTTTGACCCGCAGCCTCCGGCAGACCTTCATCCGTGGCAAGGTAGGTGCCATGCACCGTGAACTCGGCGGCGGCCCGGCTGCCATCCTCGTTCGCGAAAATCACCAGATCCTCCAAGCGCTCACGGTAGCAACGATCCATCCGCACCATGAACGCCCGGAACACCTCCACGCCGGTCTCGCTTCCGCCTTGGTTCAGATCGTGGACGACATCATCCGCCAACAGGGAAAAGAATGTTTCACGGTCACCGGCATTGAAGGCGGCGTAGTAGCGGGAAAGCAGATCGATGGCGGATGCTTGCGACATGCCCCATCCATGGCCGCCCGGAGACGGGTTGGAAATGCCCGATTCCGTTGCGCTCCTTACTTCCGATTCTTCTTTTGAGCGTGCTTCTTCTTACCGCCGCTTTTCGCTTTCGAGAAGGGTTTCCAACCCGGCGGCTTGCTCTCCTCATCAGGAGCCGGCCTTTTGCCATCCTTGGCTGGTTTGGAAGCCTTGGCTGGCTTGGGTGGTCGGGTGTCCTTGGGCGGGGTTTTCTTCTTCCTCACCGGCATCTCCGGCTGGTTGAACGAACCGTGGCTGCCTGCAGCACCTTCCGTCCCGACGGCGATGCGGAAGTCCACGAAACGCCTCACGCGGTCCACGCCGGTCACCTCCAATGGCAGACGCATTCCGAGCGCGATCGATTGGCCCTCCCAATTCGTCCACGCGCTGCGGTGGCCTTCGAAGCGCCAGCGCCCGCCCGGCAGATCCTCCCGCTTCACCGCGCCGCGGATCCCAATGTCCGGCACCTCCACCAGCAGGCCCATCGGTCGCACGTCCGTCACCAGGCCGTCGAACACGATCGGGTCCTCCAGATCGGCGACACGTCCGAGGAATTCCATCATCTTGAGCTGCTTCGTCTCGCTCTCCGCATCCGCGGACACACGCTCGGTATCCGAGATGTGGCGGGAAATTTCACGCAGCTCACCCTGTGGCGGAGTGCGATCCGGATTCTTCGGCGCATTGTCCAGGAACGGTTGCAACGCCCGATGCACGATCAGGTCCGCGTAGCGACGGATCGGGCTGGTGAAGTGACAGTAGTCCGCCTTCGCCAATCCATAGTGGCCGATCGCATCCGGCGAATACGCCGCACGCTTCAGACTCTTCAACAAGCCCAGCTTGATCGCGTGCTCTTCCGGTGAGCCCTTCGAGTCATCGAGAAGCTTCTGGATGTGCTCGCGGTTGCTGAGGTCTCCGGGCTTGTAGCCGTGAAGCTTCGCGGTCTCACCAAACTCAAACAACTTCGAGAAATCCGGGTCCTCATGGATGCGATGAACTGCCGGCTTCTGGTTCACCTTCAGCACCCGTGCCACTGCTTCATTCGCGGCAAGCATGCATTCCTCGATGAGCTGGTGGCTGGACGTGTGCTCCACCGGAATCACGCCGCAGGCGCGGCCCTTGTCATCGAGCTTGATACGGATCTCCGGCATCTCCAGATCGAGCGCTCCATTCGCGAATCGTCTGCGACGCAGGGCGGAGGCCATTCTCCATGCCTCCCTCACCATCTCCTCCAAGCCTGCCTCGGAGCCTTCCGGTGCGGGCTTGCCATCCAGGATCGCCTGCGCCTGTTCGTAGGAAAGTTTCGCGCGGCTGTGGATCACCGCATCCATGAAGCGCGCCTTCTTGATCTCTCCCTTCGGGCCGATCTCCATGAGTGCGCACTTCGTGAGGCGGTCGACATCCGGCTTCAACGAACAGATGCCGTTGCTGAGTTCCGGGGGCAGCATCGGCAGCACCCGGTCCACCAGATAGGTCGAGTTGCCGCGCTCGGTCGCTTCCTTGTCCAGCGCGGTGCCGGGTTTCACGTAATGGGAGACGTCCGCGATGTGCACGGCCAGCGTCCAGCCCTTGTCGGTCTTTTCCAGCCAGATCGCATCGTCGTGGTCCTTCGCATCGGCCGGGTCGATGGTGATGACCAGCTTGGAACGCCAGTCGGAACGGCGTGCGATTTCCGCAGGCGCGGGCGTTTCCTCGGTATTGCGCGTCTCATCAATGACGGCCTCGGGGAATGAGGTCCGCAGTCCGTGACGGTGAATGACGGCGACGATGTCCACTCCGGGATCTCCCGGCCAACCCAGCACCTCCAGGATGCGACCGCGCGGTGCTTGGTCACGCTTGTCCCACTGCTCCAGTTCCACCACCACCGTCTGGCCCGGCTGGGCCGTGGTGTCGCCATGGAGCTCCACCGGTCCATCAAGCGAGGTGTCCGAGCACTCGACCCACGAGTGTTTGCCCTTCTGGCGGAAAATGCCCACAAGACGGCCTGAGCGGCGTTCGAGGATCTGTTCGACGTGGCCCTTGGCATCGTCCTCCGGCGCTTCGCCGAGGCGGCGATCGCCTTTCTGGAATTTCCCTTCGCGTTTCGGCGAAGGCATCCGCACCGAGATTCGTACCTTGTCACCATCCAGCGCCGTGCCTGCTTCGCGGCGTGGCACGTAGATGCGCGAGTGTTTTTTCAGGTCGATGCCGGTGGCGATATTCTGCTCATCGGCTGTATTGGGGTAGAAGAACGCATGTCCCTTCGGGTGGAAGCGGAGGGTTCCGGTGAGCTGGTCACCCTTCTTGCCGCGCAGCTCGTAGCGCGCCTTCTTTCCCTCCACCACCTGGCCCTCATGGACCAGCGCGTGCAGGACATCCCGCAATTCACTCCGGGCGGCCGATGGGATTTCCAATTTCCTCGCCAGCTCCGATCGGGTCATCGGGCGGTATTTCGGCGAACGCATCCACTCCAGGACCTGCGTCCGCATCGATTCCTCTGCCATGCCCTAGAGTGCGCAGGACTGGAGAGCTTCGCAAATCCAAAGCACCCACGAAAAAAGAAAGATTGCAGGCCCCAAAAGCCGCACTAGTGTATTTACCATGTCACCTCCCTGAAAGGGGCGTTGTCAGCCGCTCAGAAATGCGCTTGGTTCACGGATCTAAATCCATATTCCTCATTCCACTGATTCATGAAAACCCATCCGTCCCGCCGCCGCAGCGGCTTTACCCTTGTTGAACTTCTGGTCGTGATTGCGATCATCGCCGTGCTTGCTGCCGCCGGTTTCGGTGCCGCCGCGCTGGCCATGAAAAGAGCCAAGATCACCAAGGCAAAGGCCATGATTTCGTCCGTGGAGCAGGCAATCAATGCCTTCTACAACGAATACGGCCGCCTCCCTGATCCGTCCGGCAGCGGACTCACCTCCGACAGCGAGCCGCCGCTCGACACCAGCAGTGGTGACGGCGTGAAGCTCCTGAACATCCTCATGGGCAAGGAGACCGGCACCGACATCCAGAACACCAAGAGCCTCAATTTCCTCAATGTGAACGAAGGCAAGAACAAGAAGGACGGCATCGTTTACAACGGCAACCAGGTGGAAGGTCTCTACGACCCCTTCGGCAGCGGCTACCAGATCGTGCTGGACGGCGACTACAACGAGGAAATCACCCCTCCGACCAACAGCAGCGCCAGCACCAGCAGCTCGAACATCCTGCGCAACCGCCACTGCGCCGTTTACTCGCTTGGACCGGAGAAGACCGGCAAGGCGGACGCCATCAAGCTCTGGTAACTTCCGGGAGCTTCCCTACCTCTTTGAAAAACCCCGTCCGGTCGATCCGGACGGGGTTTTTCGTTTCGAGGGAAAAGGAGTCGCGAAGTATCTACTTCCACTCCAGCACCAGCAGGGAAACGGCTTGGCGGGGCAGCGGGAAATCGAGCTCCGCTTCGCCATTCTTCACTTTGACGGATGCTGGGCCTTCCAGCTTCGCGAGCTTCCCGGCCTCCTCAAGAGACACGTATTGATCCTTGGTCGGCTTCTGCGGAGACCCCAGAGCCTTCCACAGCGTGTAGGCATTGCTGTGGGTTTCATCGATCCGGTAGTGGCTGAGCTTCGCCTCGGAGACGCCGGCAGGCAGCCCCGGAACGGAAAGTTTCACCGCCGCCTCCGGTCCCGAAACATCGTCGTCATGGTAATGCCAAACCATCACGGCCACCTGCTGGCGTCCCAAGCTGGCGAGAGCGGAGACATCCGGCTTCGCACGCACGCCGTTCTTCAGCATGTCATCCAGCGGAATCGCAGCATCGCTTTGCACGGTCAGCCGCTCACCGGACATCTTGCTCAACATCCGGAACACGTTCAGCACCGGATGATCGATGCCGTTGCTGGCCAGCACCCGGAAACCGGCGAAGTACGGCTGGTCCTCGAACTCGAAGGCCCAGGTGAGCGCCCCTTCCAGATTCACGCCATGTTTCGCAGCCAAATCGTGTTTCCGCGCGAAGCTGGCGGCGGCGTAGCTCGAATACATCGTGCCGTTCCGATAGCCGTTCTGCGGCCCTTCGCAGGCGGCACAGCCTTCCGGATCCGACTCACCGATGACAATGGGCGTGCC
>JASGJM010000016.1:0-147232 GCA_049840755.1 Luteolibacter sp.
TGCCGCAGCAACCACCCGCCATATTGAGCAGACCGGCACCGGCGAACTCATCGAGCCAGCGGCCCATGTCGTCGGGTTCCAGGTCGAAGCCAGTCTTGGCGAGCGGGTTCGGCAATCCGGCGTTCGGATAGCAGGAAATGGCGGCGCTCGATTTCGAGGAGAGCTCTTCCAGGAACGGCCGCATCAGGTCCGGGCCGAGCGAGCAGTTCAGGCCCACGGCCAGCGGCTTCACATTCGCCACCGCGTTCCAAAGCGCCTCGCCGGTCTGGCCGGAAATCATGGTCTCACCGCCACGGCCGACCGCTGCGGAGACGATCAGCGGCAGGTGGATGCCGTCCTTTTCAAAAATCTCCTGCGCCGCCACCAGCGCGGCCTTCGCATTGAGGGAGTCGAAGATGGTCTCCACCATCAGGATGTCCGCACCGCCCTCGATCAGCGCGCGGATCTGGTGGGTGTAGGCGGCCTTCACCTGATCGAAGGTGACCACACGGAAACCCGCGTCATCGGCGTCCGGGGAAATGTTCAGCGAGACAGTGAGCGGCCCGATCGCTCCGGCGACGTAGCGCTTGCGGCCGGTGTCCGAGCCGATGTTGTCCGCCCACTTGCGGCACAGCTTCACGGACTCGACGTTCATCTCCCACGCGAGGTCGTTGAGGAACGAGTTCTCGAGAATCTTCTGGAAGAACTCGGGGTCCTTGCGACCGCCGTGTTCGCGCGGGTCTTCCACGAAGAACTCGCTCTGAGCGATACCGGTGGCTGAGAAAGTGTTCGTCTCGCAAATGTCCGAGCCCGCCTCGTAAAAGCGGCGGTGGATGTCCGCGATGACCTCCGGGCGGGTGATCGAGAGGATGTCGCCGTTGTTCAGCAAGTCCTTGTCGTTCTTGGCGAATCGATCCCCACGGGCCTGGGATTCATTGAGGCCATAGCCGCGGATGGTCGTCCCCATCGCACCATCGAGGACGAGGATGCGGTTCTGCATCGCGCGGCGGAGTTCGGCGGTGGGATCGATGATGGCCATGGGCGGGCAAATGTAGGAGGGTTGGCCCGGCTCGCAAGAGTCAAATCGTCATATCCGGATGCGTTGATGCGAGATCAGGGAGCAAGGACATTCCTGTCCTTGTGCGGAAGAGTTCCGAAAACAGCGATAGGAGCACCCCATTTTCCCACGGTTGTCACTTGGAGGAAAATGGGTTCTGTTAGCTAGGATGGCGCGTGACCGCGGACGGTGGACCTTGGCGGACCTGATCGATTTCGAGCAGGCCGTGGCCACGGCGTCCGGTGGTCCGGATGATACGGAGAAGCGCACGCTCCTCGCCTCCGGAGCGGAGAGGCGAGGCGTCTGGCGCCAGTGGCTCGAGAATCGCCGGGAATCCGGCGGCCCGCGCATGGGCAGGAAGTTTCTCGGCGCTCTGCGTGGCGTGACCTTCGGCTTTGCCGTGGTGATGGCACTGGTGGGAGGCTCGACCGTCCTGGGCTTATGGGAACGGGAGCGTGGTGGGATCAATGTCGGGCTGTTTCTCGCGCTGGTGCTCGGCACGCAGTGGCTGATTCTGCTGGGGGCTTTGCTGGCATGGATCTTCCACCGCCGGGCCGGAGAGGCATTTTCCCAGATCCAAGGCTGGATGGGGGCTCTGGCGCGGCGTTTTTCCGGAGAGAAGGACCCGGAGTGGTGGCACCGCCTGATGGAGGAGGCAGCGGCGAGGAAGGCTGTGTTATGGCGGCTGGCCCGAGCGGTGCAGACCGCAGGGGTGGCCTTTAACCTCGGGGCGCTGGCGGCCTTGGCCGGGCTGATCCTGTTCCGGAACATCGGTTTTTTCTGGGAGACCACCACCGAGTCCACGATGCGCGCGGTGCTTTGGCAGGTGACCCACATCCTATCCGCACCGTGGCAATGGATCGATCCGATCGCCGTGCCGGGCTCGCTGACCCTCGACGCCACCCGCTGGGAACCCGGCGAAGTCGGCAAACTTGCTCCCGGACCTCCGGAATGGTGGCGCTTTCTTCTGTGGTCGCTGGTGGTGTGGGGGATGGGGCCACGTTGGATCTTGCGCGCGATCTGTCGCTGGCTGGAGGGGCGAGCCTTGAAGGCGCTGGCGTTCCAATCGAAACATCACCGGGCCGCATGGCGGGAGTGGTTTGCAGCGGAGCAGCGCGAGGAAATCCACAACCGTCCGGCGGATGGTGCGCTGGTGATCGATGTGGGAGGAGCGGGTTTTTCGCGGGATCTGCTGCGGCCGGTCTTGCTGCAGAGGCTGCGGGTGAATCCGGTGGCTTGGGAGCGCATCGGCGTGCTCGACGCTGCGAGCGAGAACTCAGCGCGAGATGCTCTATCGCGAGCGGAGGCGGCCATCGTCCTTCTGGCGGAAGGCTGGGCGCTTTCTCCCCGGCAGATCGAAGGGCTGTTGGCAAGGGTCGGTGAAATGAAGGAGCAGCGGCGGGTTATCTTGTTCGTAGGCAACGCTGGTGAGAATGGCGCGATGCTGCCTCCTTCCATCGAAGAGCGCAGGACTTGGGAAAGCTTTGCCGATGGGTTGAAGGGGTCGGATGTTGAGTTCATCTTCGCGGAAGGAGGAGCGGCGTGAGCGATTCCGTTCCATCCTTTGCCGTGGTTGGCCGCGTCAACGCGGGTAAGACCGCCACCCTCGCGACGTTGCTGGAGGTGGATGACAATGATCTGCTGCGGGTAAGTGCTACGCCTGGTGAGACGACCCGTGTGCAAGTCCTGCCGATCGTCTATCACGGTGAAGAACTGGTGCGTTTTCTCGATACACCCGGCTTCCAACAGCCGGTGGAAGCGATGCGGGAGATCGAGCGGATCGCCGGTGGGGACACACCGGGGCCACCGCATGTTCAGCGGTTCGTGGCGGAGTGTGGTGCACGGTTTCCGGACGAAGTGCGCCTGCTGGAGCCGGTGATGGCCGGTGCGGGAGTGCTTTACGTGGTTGATCCGTGCAACCCGCTACGCGACGCATTCCTCGCGGAGATGGAGATCCTGCGCTGGACCGGTCGCCCGCGTCTCGCGCTGCTCAATCCGCAGGGAGATATTCCCGTCGGGCAGGAAAGCGCGTGGCGCGAGCGTCTCGGAGCCACCTTCAATCTCGTCCGGACCTTCGACGCCCATTCGGCCCGCTACGAGGAACGTCGTAAATTGCTGGAATCGCTGCTTCAGATTGATGAACGCCATGGAGAGGCGATCCGGCGCGTGCTCGGCAGGATGGAAGGCGAGTGGCAGGAGAGACGGGAACTCGCGGCGGAAGCCATCGTGGACTTCCTTGAGAAATCATTGTTGCTGCGTGTCCATGAACCGCTCGATGAAAAGGACCAAGGCCTGCCGGCTCGACGCGAGCGGAAGCGCGCCGAAATGTCCGAGCGCTATTTCAAGAAGCTCGCGGAGATCGAGAACGAGTGCGTGAAGGAGCTTCTCAAGCTCTACCGGCACCATCTGTTGCGGATCGACGCCGATCCTGCTTCTCATCGTGGTCTGGATCTCGCCACCGAGGAGACGTGGCGGAAGTGGGGCTTGGGTCGCGGCCAGCTCGCAGCGGCGGGAGCGATCGCGGGCGGCGCTGCCGGAGCGGCCTTCGATCTCGGCGTGGGCGTCCATAGTCTAGGAGCGGGCACGGTGATCGGCGCTCTCGGCGGAGGCATCGCCGCGTTCTTCAAGGGCGGCAGCCTGCCGGAGCTGAAGGTGAAATTCGGCGGTATCAAGCTTGCGGGTGGGGATGGCAGGAATCTGGTCGTCGGCCCACCCGCGAGTCCGAACTTTCCGTGGGTGCTTTTGGATTCGATGTTGTTGTGCTATCAGAACATCCTCGCCCGCGCGCATGGCCGCAGGGATGTGGAAGCGATCGAGGCCGGGGCTGGCGAAAGCCGGGTGAGGGCGATGGCGTCCGAGAAGCGCTCGGTGCTTCAGAAATGGTTCACGTCGTGTCTGAAGGGTTCTCCAGATCGCGGGCTGGAGCCGGAGGTGTTCGGGGTGGTTGTCAGCTTGCTCGACGTCTGATAGGGCTATCGTCCGTGATGAGGCGATTCCCGGTTGTTGTGTGTACGGTTTTCCTATCGGGACTGTTTTCGTGCGCGCCTTCGAAGTTGCCTGTCCCGCCGGAGAAAAGGACGGCGCGGGTCGAGGTCGCGGGAAAGCCGAAGATCGAGTCACCCGGGGACAACAAGCTTTTGTTCATTGAAGGCTACCGCATGGAACGAGCGGTGCCGGTGAGCATTCGGCGGGAGGACTGGAAGTATTTGAAATTGGATTCCCACAAGTCCTACCGTTTCCTTCTCTCGGAGACGTCCGGTGGACCAACCGACTTGTATCCCTACTCGGAGTTGCTCCGGGTTTCAGCCGGGAAGCGCGTGGTCTACGATGTTTCCATTTGCAGGGTTCATCATCAGGCCATGAAGGAAGTGGCGATGCGGGACGGGGTGGATCGTGTCTCGTTGCCGCTGAATTACGAGGAAGTCGCGGAGGCGAGATTTCCCAATGCAGGCACGGGCCATCCGGTTTGCCACCGTTTGGAGAAAGCGTGGGTGGAAAAGCACCGCGATCCCCGATCCCGCTGAGATTCGTGAAGGTCGGGTGAAACCGGGGATGGAGGTGTTCGGCGTGGTTGTCAGCGTGCTGGGTGCCTGAGCTGGGAGCACAAAGGTAGGGAGTTCTCGGCGAGAGCGCCGGGCGGAAGACCTCGCTGCTATAAACGGGCCCGTTCATCTCCTGCATGGATGATCTCTCAGGAGCGAAAGGGACATTGCTTCCCCTGCGCTCTCGGCGAGAGCGCCCTACCTCCAGAGGCGGGGCGGATGATGTGAAGGCGATGTGAATTCACGGTGAAGCAGTGGATCGAGATGGAGATTCCGCTGCCGCCATTCCAAAAACGGAGATGCTGCTTCGGTCCACCCGTTTCCTCCTGGTCGTCTCACTTGCGGCTCTCGCTGCTCTGGTGGTGTGGCCCTATCATGATGGAGCGCTGCGGTTTGGACTGGTGCTTGCTACGATGGGAGTATGGACCTCGCTGTTGTGGTTCCTCCGGCGCTCCCATTGGAAGTGGCCGCTGTTGATGCTCCCGGTGGTGATGGTGATTCCCTTTGGCTTGCCATCGGGCCCGGTGGATGACCCGGAGTTACGGGCGGACTACATCGCTGCCATGAAGCACTATGAAGGCGTGCGGTATCTTTGGGGTGGAGAAAGCGGTTCCGGTATCGATTGCTCGGGTCTGCCACGGCGGGCGATGCGGGATGCTCTGTTCCGGCAGGGATGGCGGCATGGCAATGGTGCGGCGTTCCGCGAATGGGCGGACCAGTGGTGGCACGATGCGAGCGCGAAGTCGCTGGGAGAGGGATATCGCGGGTTGACGCGGTCGCTTGGGATCAGTGGAACCGTGCGGACGGTGGATGTTGGCAGGTTGCAGCCTGGGGATCTCGCGATCACCCGGGATGGTCGCCACGTGATGGTCTATTTCGGCGCCGCTTCATGGATCTCGGCGGATCCCGGGGTAGGAAAGGTGGTGCTCGAAAAGGCCGCCGGATCGTCCAATCCGTGGTTCGATGCTCCTGTCAGCATGTACCGCTGGGCTACTTTTCCGGAGGAAACACCTGGGTGAGTTCCTTCGCCTTCGCCAGATCCCGCGGTGTGATCATTTCCCGGTCCACCGGAATCGTGGTTGAGCCTTCGATCCGCTCGATGAGCTTGCGGTAGGGCTGCCATTTCAGATCACCCAGTTTCACCGTCTTGCCGAGCCCGTGTCCGGTCGCGGCTTTCCAACCACGCCAGATCAACTCGGAGCAATAGATCGCGTCATCGTCGAAGCGGTAGCGGGGATCGTAGGGTTTGCCGAGATCCTTGTGCATGGCAGCGAGAGCCTTGGGGACGAACTGTCTTTGGTCTTCGGCGAGACGATAGGCCCAGACTTTCTTTCCCCGACCGCGGCTGATCCATTGGTCGAGCGGAATGTCCTGCACCGGTCCGATGGCCTCGATCACCCTCCATGCGCCGTCTTTTTGGAAGACCATGCCACAATGGGAATAGGGGGATTCGGTGGAGCCTTCGATCGCGTCCACAAGGTCCATTCCCCAGCCGTTGGGCAGGGATTGGAAGACGATGTCACCTTCCTGCGGTTCGTAAGCGATCTGAGTCTTTTTCGCGGATGAATCCGCCCATCCGGTCTGGATTCCCAGACACATCAGAAACAAGGCAAGGAGTTTCCTCATGCTGCGGAATTTGAACCGTTTTGTCCGGACGTCAAATGAGGATCATAGGTCCAGCCGATAGCCGATGCCACGGGCCGTGATGAGATAGCGGGGCGAAGCCGGATCGACTTCGACCTTCGTCCGCAGGGTGGCGATGAAGTTGTCCACGGTGCGTGTGGAGGGATAGGCGTTGTAGCCCCAGACCACATCCAGGAACTTCTCACGGGAAACCGGCTCGTTGGGATGGGCTGCCAACAGGCGGAGCATGCCGGCTTCCTTGTCCATCAGCGGGATCTCGCTGCCATCGCGGCGGACCACTTGCTTTTTGAAATCGAGCGTGACCGTTCCCAGATCCAACGTGTCGGGCAGGCCTTGTTGTTGCTCGTGACGGCGCAGCAAGGCACGCACGCGGGCGAGCAGCTCCCGGAGGCTGAAGGGCTTCACCAGATAGTCGTCCGCTCCGCTGTCGAGTCCGTCCACCCGGTCATCCACCTGACCCTTGGCCGTGAGCATGAGGACGGGAAAAGAGCGTCCACGCTTCCGCAGTTCCTTGCATACCGCGAAGCCATCGAGTCCGGGCATCATCACATCCAACAGGACAAGATCAAAAGGCTCCGTGCAGGCAAGCTCCAACCCTGCCACGCCATCCACAGCGGACCGCACGCGATAGCCTTCCGAGGAGAGTGTTTCGACCAGCGCCGTGCGCATCGGAAGTTCGTCTTCAATGACCAGGAGTCGCATCGATGGGAATGAGGAGGGTGAAGGTGCTGCCAGTGCCGGGGCTGCTATCGAGTTCCACACGGCCGCGGTGGGCTTCCGCGATGGCCTTGACCAGGCTGAGCCCGATGCCGGTGCCCTGGGTCTCGCGACGCAGTTCGTTGCCGGAGCGGTAGAAGCGCTCGAAGATTTTCTGCTGTTCTCCGGCAGGGATGCCGGGGCCATGGTCGCGGACTTGGATCAGAAAATGTTTCCCCCCGTTGCTGAGCGAGATTTCCACCCGCGATCCTTCGGGGGAAAACTTGATGGCATTGTCCAGCAGGTTGATGAGGGCTTGCTGGATCCCATCCGGATCGACCACCGGTTCCGCCTCGTAGTGGGCGGGAGTCTGGATCAATTCGATCTTCCTTTCCGCAGCCAGCGGGGCCATCAGCTTGATCGTTTCCGTGACAAGAGCGGGTACGTCGGTGGGTTCGAAGCGCCAGCGCTTCCGTCCCTGTTCGATGCGGGCGAAGTCGAGGATGTTCTCGATCAGGTGAGACAAGCGCTTCCCCTCACGGGAAATGAGTCGGTGAAACTCTGCGGCAGTTTCAGGCGAGACCTTGCCTTCATCCAAGGCGTCCGCCATCAGACGAACGGACCCCACGGGTGCGCGCAATTCGTGCGAGACACTCGCGACGAAATGGCTCTTCAGTTCATTGAGCCGCCGCTCGCGGGCCAGAGTGCGGTGGATCAGAACGAGACCGACCAAGGCCGTGACGATGGATGCTCCGACCATCGCGAGCGACAGCCGTTCCTGCCGGACCAGACCTGACTCCAGAGCCCCTGCCTCGGGTGCGGTAATCTGGATGGAGAGTCCGGGATAACCTGCCACCTCTTGTTCCGCCATCGGCTTGTCCTCGTATTGATAGCCATCAGGACCGGCGATCGCGGGACGGATGCCCCAGCCGGGAGCTTTCAACAAGGCGGGAAGCTTTGGGATCCAAGTCGGTGGGGTCTTCAGGTGCTTGGGATTGTCCAACCATGAAGTCCCCACCCACTGTTTCACGTCTGGAGGAAAGCGGGCGGCCCATTCACGATCGAACTCACGCATCTGCCAGTGGGGGCCGTAGAAGCCGGAGGGAATTCCCATTTCCTTGGCCTTGGCCAACAGGAGTGTCGTGGCGGCGGATGGGGTTTCCTTCGCCACCAGTCGGTCGAATTCCATCTCATCTTGCGAAACCGCACGATGTCCTTCGGGCATCTCAAGAGCGGCTTGATCCTCCTTCTCCAGAATCTTGAATGCGGCCAGCGCACGCACGGGCAATCCTGCAGATGTCAGGCCCGCAGCTGGATTGTCGCGCAGCTTGCGGAGGTCTTCGACGGTCTTCGCAGCTTCCAAGTGACGAGACCATTCATCATTGGCTTGAGGAATCGGGGGATCGGGATAGTTGAGAATGGGGATCGCGGCTGCCTCCACTTCCTTTTCAGCACCCAATGCACATTCTTCCGCTAGACGTCGCGCCTCCTCGCGGCGTTCGTTCATAAGTTCCGTGCGCTGCATGTGCGCTCCCCGCCACGCGAGCGTGGAGAGCACCACCATCGGCACCAGCACGATGGCTGAGAGCAGCGGAAAGCGGAGATTCATCGGGGCGCGACCTGAGGAAGAGCGATTTTAGGCGGGCTGATCTGATTGTCCGTTGGAGCAGGGAGCCGCTTTTCCATTGCCTTGCGAATATCGGAGGGCCATTCCGAGGAGATGCTCTGATCGATCGGAGATTCTCTGACCTCGAGAATATCTCCCCACTTTAGAGTCGGGAATGGTTTGTCACCCGCCATATCGATCAGCGTTTGCTCGGCCAATTTGCCTTCAGATCTGCGAAGGAGGGCAAGTTGAGCGAAGCGCTTGTCGAAAGAAGGGTCGAAAGGAATTCCTATTTTGAGAAACAGGTATTCCAGCGTCGATGGGACGTCATCCGGATTCCGGCTTTCGGCGAGTATCTTGCCATATCCTTCCGTATCCATGAGCACAATGGAGGATGAGGCGGCCCACCGGGGATAGCTGAAATGTTGTTGCAACTTCTTCCGGATTTCGACGGTGGCGGCTCCGGAGAAATTATCGAGCTGCCAGGCTGTGGAAGGTTGTGCGCCGTGGTCGATGAGAATGGAAACATACTCCGTGATGAGAGGGATTCCCAAGTTGGTGGACATGCAAGCCGCTCTCTGAAGCGCTTCTGCCGTGGGAGTGGCCCCGGCTTCGAGAAGCAGCTTCAGGCACTCCGGTTCAGGAAGTCGGGGCTTGGAATTGTAGGGAGCGGGGGATGGGAAAATGAAAATTCCAGTCGGGAGAGCAGGGCTCCAGGATGGTGTCTTCTTTTTGAGCGCTGCTACTATGAGCTTCAGAGATTCCGGGCCGCCTGAATAGAGCGCCTGCTCCACCGCTGGTATTGCGGATCTACCTGTCTTTGGTCCGGATATCGTAGCTGCAAGGCTGGGATCGGCTCCCAGCTCCAGCAGTTGCTTCACCATCGCCGCAGCGTTCGGTTGACCGGCTGCGATCCATAGTGGCGTGCTGCCGTCTCGCAGGTCTTGCTGGTTGACGTCGGCCGCATGATCGAGAAGCAGCTTGATCGTTTCTTCATTTCCAAAGGTAAGCGCCTCAGCCAACGCGCTGCCGCTACTCCAGGAGTCATTTGCCTTCGTCGGACGCTGTGGAATGAGATTCACATCAACTCCAGAGGAAATGAGCAATTGCACCGCTGCAGATCGTTGGTTCTCGATCGCCTCCAGCAGGGGTGTTTTTCCAATGGGTGGTGAGTCGTGAATCTTGCCGTTCGGATCGACACCGGCCTTCAGAAGAGCCGTGATGATTTGCAAATGGCCGGCCTCGCAAGCGTTGATCAAGGCGTCTGCGGCCGTTTCTCCCTTGGTGTCGATCCCATGATCGATGACAGCTTGGACGATTTGGAGATGGCCGTCTCGTGCGGCTTTCGGAAGCACGATCGAGGCGATTCCGCCGTTTTTGCCCGATTCGTGATCCAAGGCGAAGATGATGGGGCGGCTCCATCCCGCCTTCAGGGATTGGGTGAAGGTTGCGTCCCGTTGGAGAAGGTCCGGACTGGATACGGCGAGCTTTTCCAAGCGATGCAATTCCACCATCTCCGGATCCTCCACCTGTGCCGGGGTGGAAGATTCGATGGGCTTCACTCCCAGCGCGGTGAGCCTCGTTCGTGCCAGGGAGGCCTGGGGAGTGGCGTCGGGAAACAGGGACAACACCCGCTGGTAGAGGGCGATGGCCTCGTCTTTCTTTTCTTCCTTCAGCCGGACTTCGGCCAAGCGATACAGGGCATTGGCGGCGAGGGGGCGTTGCTCCTCGAAGCGGGCGAGGATCTGCTCGTAGAGTTTGGCGGCGGCTTTCGGATCGTTGGTGACCTCTTCCGCATACAGGCCATCGCGGAGTAGATCCCGTGTGAGGGGCTCCTGTGTCTGGGCGGAGGCGATGGAAAGAGAAAGGACGGAAGCGAGGAGTATCGGCTTCATGATGGGAAGGCGTGGTGGGGATTCCACAAAGAGTGATCAACGTGAGCCGCCTGGGATGATTCTCGGGCGTGGTGCGCGGTTGGTGCCGGGCGACGGAACCGGGGTGGGCGGTGATGGGACACCAGGGTTTCCGAGGGCCGTCGAATTGAATCCGATCCTGTCTCCATCGCGCAGGAAGGTGCCTTCGCGGATTTTCTCGGAATCCACATCACCGCGCCGGAGCTGCAATCGGTCATTGGCAGGGACGGAGGAGGACCGGTTTGGCAATTGCATGGCGTGTGGCAGCGACATCCCGGCAGTGTCCGCAAAGGGCAGAGCTCCGGCAGGAGTCTGGACAATGCGAGGTGGGACATAGGCGATTTGTTTCAATGCCAGATTGGGGGAATCGCTGACTTCCACCTGGCAGGAGAGCGCCTTGCTAAGGAGGCGTCCTTGGGCCTCGGTGAAGCCTTCCCAAGGGCGGAGATTGGGGGTGGTTTTGATCGGGATCTCCACGATGTCTCCACGCTGGAGGTCGAGATCGGCCTTGCGGGCTGCTTCCGCAGTCGTCTGCTCGGTGCAAGCGGCGGCGGCTTTTTCCAGATCCACTTCCAAAGTGGTTTCTCCGTCCTCTTTCAGACGGTGGATGCGGATATGGGCGAGATCGGGATGGGGTAGGACTCCCAGGCCTTGCGGCCAGTCATTGCGGAGCGAAACATCAAGGTCCTGCGGATAGGCGAAGGATTCCTGCGGCAGGTCGAAGTCATAGAGGGCGGCGATCGCCTGAAGCAGGGTCGGTGGTGCGGCGAGTTCGTCCGCACGGAACTTCCGGTTGAACCAGAGGCCGGGGGAGGTAACGAGGATGCTCTGGTTTCTGTCTGGATCATTGGTCGGAATCGGATCGATGACCAGGGTATCGCCTTCTTTCAGATTGAAGCGCTTCGCGTCTTGCTTCGCTGCCTCCAGCCGGATGGGTTGCGTCCATCCCTTTCGCACCACGCTGAAGGTGGAGAACGGCCTTCCGGTGAGGAGGCTGACCAAGGGGCCGGCTTTCAGATACGGCATCACCGGTTTCGTCGGATCATAGGACAGGCAGTCGCCGCGAAGCGTGACGGATTCCTTGCGATCCGCCCATTCGACCGAGATGGGCACGGATACGTGCTGCAGCAACGAGGAGCGGATGCCCGGTGCCCAACCGGTCCAGGTTTCGTCCACGCGCGAGAACTGATCGTATTGGAACCACAGGATATCCCCCCATTGGAGTTTCGGGTAAGGTGCTTGATCCAACAATGCGACCTTCATCGCGTCATAGTCACCAGAGGGGTTCCGCCGGTAGACGGTCAATGCGGTGATCACGTCGGTGCTTGCATCGGGGAGGACTCCAAGCAACGCCTCCGCCAGTTGGGGCGGCGTGGCATCCTTCGCGTGGTCGGCGAGTAATGGTGCCTGGAAGGTATTGGCACGGAAACTGACTCGTTCTTTCGAACTCATGACCGTCCGGATATTTCCTTCTTTGCTCCATTCCGGGAAAAAGGTCTTCTTGAACAACTCCAACCGGATTTCTTCGGAAGCATTCGGGAAGGCTGAGTCCTGCCATTTCGAGTCCACGGGGGCCCCGCTTTCCCACACGAGGCGGAAGAGTTCGGCATTTTTGGAATCGGCGGCGATTTCGAGAAGGGATTTGCGTTCCGGCACCGGGGCTTTGGGATCGGCTCCGTGAGCGAGCAGTAGTTTGGTGAGTTCCAGATTGCTGTGATTGAGAGCCCTTGCCAGTTCGGTCGCACCGGTTGGCTTGGCTCCGGCTTCGATAAGGAGGCGGCACGCTTCTAAGTCGGAGTTCCCGGCGGCCAGACTCAGAGGGGTGATGACCCTTTCCGGTTGTCCGTTGGATGCGGGATAGCGGATCGTCGCGTCGGCCTTGGCTCCGCTGGTTAGAAGCAGCTTGATCCAAGAGGGGATGGCGGATTTCGGGGGCTCTCCCCGGAATACCAGATGCAGGGGAGTATTGAGGCTGCGGGGAGCGGGCAAGGCTGGATCGGCTCCTGATTTGAGCAGCATCTCCGCCAGCGGGAGATTGTTGGTGAAGGCTGCGATGTGGAGGGCCGCTCCGATATCCTGCTCTTCCTTGTTGTTTATCTCCCTAATCGTGGGGGAATCGCAATAGGGAGGCGCGGCATTGGGATTCGCCCCCTTGCTCAGCAGCAGGGCCACCACCTCCCGTCGGTTTCTCCACACTGCGGTGTTCAAAATGCGGCCTCCATCAACTCCATTCGGATCCGCGCCCTTTTCCAACAGCGCTTGGCAAACGGCCAGCCGACCACTTCCGGCGGCTGCGTTCAGCGCAACATTCAGGCCATCCTGCCGCTCGGTTCCTGTGAGACGGTCCAGAAGATACTGGATGGCGCGGAGCCATCCGTTTGCGGCGGCTTTGGGAAGCTCATCCAAGGGCTTGAGCAGATCCGGGCTGTCCTTGGCCAATCCGGTCAGCCGCTGGATTTCCTGGGTCTCTTCGTCTGCGGTGACTGGAGCATTGTCCGGAGCGGGTGCAGCACCCAGGGCTGCGAGCGCATCGCGGCTGAGCTTCGCCTGAGGATCGGCATCCGGGTAGCGGGTCAGTAGGCGCTGGTAGAGGGTGGCGGCTTCTTCCTTCCGGTTCTGCTTGCGGCGGATTTCCGCGAGGCGGAAGAGGGCATTGGTCACGAAGGGCTCCTCTGCCGTGGCGCGCGCGAGGATCTGATCGTAGTTCCGGGCTGCGGCTTCATGGTCGCGGGAAACTTCCTCCGCATAGAGGCCGTCCCGCAGGAGTTCGTTGAGAGGTGGGGCCGGAGTCTGGGCGGTGGCTGCGGCGAGAGAGAGTAAGGAAGCGAGAACGATGGATCTCATGCAGGAATGACAGCCGGTTTCGTCTCCGGGTGTGTCATGGAATTGTCATGAGATCGAGGTATTTGGTCAAAGCGTCTCCGCAACGGAGGGCACCGCATCCAGAAAGGAAGGAAAGGCGGGTCCCCAGCCGATGGCGCGCAAGCGTTCATTCGAGACACGCTTGTGGGTCCAGCCTCGTTTGCGGTTCAGATCTCGTGGCCCGGAAGGCGGCAGAGGTTTGCGGAAGATCTCAGCCAGGGCGGTGTAGGTCTCCAGCTGGGTGAGGGGACGGGAGTCTGCGACATTGTAGATCTGGGATTTGAAATCTGAGATTTCAGATGAGGAAAATGCCAGATGGCGGATGGCGCGGGCGGCATCATCGCGGTGGATCTGGTTGAGATAACGGCTGCCGTCTTCCTCGAGGATGGCTTCGCCACTGAGGAGCTTCTTCAAGATGACACTGCGGTGTGGACCGTAGATGCCGGCGAGGCGGGTAACCAGACCGCCGGAGGAAAGGACGAGATCTTCCGCCTCCCGGAGAATGCGGCCGGTCTCGCGATCGGGGGAGGCAGGGCTTTCTTCCGTCACGATTGAGCCATCGATCTGGGCATAGACCGAGGTGCTGGAGGTGAAGAGCAGCGGAACGCCGGGAAAGCTGGTGAGAAGGTGGCGGCAGCCCTCCAAATAGACCGCGCGGTAGGCATCCGGGCCGCCCCGACCGGATGCGGCACAGTGGACGATGAAATCCGGAGCCTCATCCTGCAAGGCGGCGACTTGACCGGCGGAAGAGAGATCGCAGGAGCGGGTGCCATCGCCTCCGGACAAGGACGTGGCGGCGACCTGCCAGCCGGCAGCGATGAATTCGCGGGAGATGGCCTGGCCGAGATAGCCGTGGCCGCAGAGGAGCAGTTTCAAGGGCGGGTGCTAGTTTTTGGGCAGCAGGGGCTCGCCCTGCCGGATCTTGGCGTAGTGGGTTTTCAACCCGTTGGCGACTGCTCCGGCGTATTCCCGGAAAATGGACGGCAGTTGCTTGCCATCGATCTCGCGGGTGCCCTCATAATCACCGGCTTGGATGCGATTGTAGTCATGGCGCGAGTTCATCACGTAGGGCTCCATGAAAATCACCGGGCAATCGTAGAGCCGGTTGGCGAGGAGGTTCCGTGCCCATAGGTAGGGGTTGCCGTCCACCATGCGGGCATTCCGCGAGGCGGGATTGTAGGTGTAGGGAGGCAGGCCGGTGGAGGAATAAAAGGAAGCGGCGACATCCGCGCCGATGGCGGCTTCCTCGGCATGGGTGCGCTGGAGGAGCTTCCGGAGCATTTCAAAACGCTGGTCGGAGAGCGCGAGCTCGTCATCGGTATAGCCGCCATTGAGCAGGAGATGGCAGTGGGAGTGGTCGGTGAGGGTAGGGTTGAGCGCATTGCCCCAGGCCTCCGCATTGAAGTGCAGGCAGAGGACGAGATCCGGCTTGAGGCTGCGATTCACGTATTCCGCGCGGGCGCGGATCTCGGCGGTGCGGTAGAACAGACGCTCGGCGGTTTTCCGCACATCCCCACCGGAGTCGGTGGTGGCTTCCGCGGCGGTCATCAAGGTTTCCGGCCGGAGCGGGGTCAGGGGCTCGGAATTGTTACGGACGAGGGTGACGGTCGCGCCGAGAGACTCCAGTTCCGGCTTCAAAAGACGAGCCACAGCCAGGGTCAGGTCGCCCTCGCAGACGGGCGGAGCCTCGCCGATGACAAACCAGCGCTCCTCCATCTTCGCCCATGTTCCCCCGATGTGGCCGGGGTCGATGGCGATCCGGAGGCCTTCCAGCGGGCGCTCCGGTGGTGCGGGTGGGAGTTCCCGTGCCGTGCGCCAGTGGCGCGGAGCGGGTGAGGAGCCCTCCGGCGTGGCAAAGCGGAGGTGGAAGCGCAGGCCGCTCTCGCGGGTGTCCGTGGCGATGACGGCCTCCTTGTCGCCGATGGAGAAGTAGTTCCGCCACTGGCTGCCGGTGGTGAAGATGGTATCCAGCAGTTGCTCGAACTCCCGGCGGCTGATCGTTCCTTGATAGGCATCGAGCGCGCTCCAGTCCGGGGTGTCGCCCAGCGGGCCGAGATGGCGGTCCGGCTCCGGAGTGGTGGTTTCGCCGGGAGGAGAGGCCGGAATGGTGGCGGTTTTCGGCTGATCGGAGGTCGGGAGGACCAACGGGCGCTCCGGCTGATGAAAGGCCAGCCAGCCCCCCGCAGCGAGGATGAGCAGAACAAGAAACGCCAGTGCTTTGGTGCAGAGCGACATGGGGGAATTCGGTTGTCGGTGGCGGATCGGAGTGGTTAGTTCGGCCGGTTGGCCACAGGGCCGAATACGTTTTTCCGCATCATGTCCTCTCTCCGCATCTTGTTTCTGGGTGATGTCGTCGGCGAGCCAGGCCGCAAGGCTGTCATCGGGCAATTGGCCCGCTTCCGCGAGGAAGAAGGTGTCGATTTCATCATCGTCAACGGCGAAAATGCAGCCGGAGGGCGGGGAATCACCCCTCGGATCACCATCGACCTGCTTCGCGCGGGTGCGGCGGTGGTCACGACCGGGGACCACGTCTGGGACCAGCAGGAAATCGTGGACTATTTCCCGACCGAGCCACGTCTGTTGCGGCCCCTGAACTACCCTGAGGGCACTCCAGGTGGCGGCTCGGTGGTGCTGGAGACGGCGAAGGGCAAGGTGGGGGTGATCCAGGTGCAGGGCCGCTCCTTCATCCAGCCACCATTGGAGAATCCGTTCCTCGCGGCGGAGGCCGAGGTGGACCGGCTGCGCACGGAGGGGGTGAATATTATCGTCTGTGAGATCCATGCCGAGACAACCAGCGAGAAGATCGCCATGGGCCGCCTGCTGGACGGGAAGGCCTCCTTCGTGGTGGGCACCCACACCCACGTCCAAACGGCGGATGAGCGGATTTTCCCCGGCGGCACCGGGTTCCTGACGGATGCCGGGATGTGCGGGCCGGATGATTCCGTGCTCGGCCGCTCGGTGGAGTCCGTGGTGTGGCGTTTCCGCACCGGATTGCCGACCCGTTTTCCCGTGGCGAAGGGTCCGGTGCGCCTTTGTGGCGCGATTGTGGACGTGGATACGGAGACCGGAAAGTGCGTTTCGGTGCGCCGGGTTTCGCACTTGGTGGAAATGGAAGCACCGGAAACGGTGGTGGCAGCTCCTCAAACCCTTTGAAATCAGAGGGTCGGCGAAAATCTTCTTTCCAAGGATATTTTTTTTGACAGAGTGGACAGCTTTGTTCAACTTCCGCCCGCTTTCCCCGCTAGGACCGACACCGGTTCCGCGGCCAGTTTCGGATCAAATGCCGGAGCGGACCGCGGAATTTTTGTCCCTTGGCGGGAGAGGCGGACAACGCCAGTTGCTCGTGTAGCTCAGGGGTAGAGCGCATCCTTGGTAAGGATGAGGTCGGGGGTTCAATTCCCCCCACGAGCTCCAGCGGTGTTTTCCGCTCGAATCCAGCAACTCTCACGCGAACCAACAACCACCATGGCTAAAGAATCCTTCCAGCGTAACAAGCCGCACGTCAATATCGGCACCATCGGCCACGTTGACCACGGTAAGACCACCCTCACCGCCGCGATCACGAACACCCTCGCTGAAAAGGGATTCGCGCAGGCCAAGAACTATGCCGACATCGACGCTGCTCCGGAAGAGCGCGAGCGCGGCATCACGATCAACACCGCTCACGTCGAGTACGAAACGGACATCCGCCACTACGCGCACGTTGACTGCCCCGGCCACGCCGACTACGTGAAGAACATGATCACCGGCGCCGCCCAGATGGACGGTGGTATCTTGGTGGTTTCCGCTGCTGACGGCCCGATGCCGCAGACCCGCGAGCACATCCTTCTTGCTCGCCAGGTCGGCGTGCCGGCTCTCGTGGTGTTCATGAACAAGGTTGACCTCGTTGACGACGAAGAGCTCCTCGAGCTCGTCGAGATGGAAGTCCGTGATCTCCTTTCCACCTACGAATTCCCGGGCGACGAAATCCCGGTTGTGAAGGGTTCCGCCAAGGCCGCCCTCGACGGCGACGCCAAGTATAAGGAAGCCATCCTCAAGCTGATGGAAGCTGTCGACTCCTACATCCCGGAGCCGGAGCGTCCGATCGACAAGCCTTTCCTCATGCCGATCGAAGACGTGTTCTCGATCGAAGGTCGCGGAACGGTCTGCACCGGCCGTGTCGAGCGTGGCATCATCAAGAAGATGGAAGAAGTTGAAATCGTTGGTATCCGCGACACGCAGAAGACCACCGTCACCGACATCGAAATGTTCCGCAAGCTTCTCGACGAAGGCCGTGCCGGTGACAACGTCGGTCTGCTTCTCCGCGGTCTGAAGAAGGACCAGCTTGAGCGTGGCCAGGTCATCGCCAAGCCGGGCACCGTGAAGCCGCACCGCAAGTTCAAGGGCGAAATCTACGTCCTGTCCAAGGAAGAAGGCGGCCGTCACACCCCGTTCTTCTCCAACTACCGCCCGCAGTTCTACTTCCGCACCACCGACGTGACCGGCAGCATCAAGCTTCCGGAAGGCGTTGAAATGGTGATGCCGGGCGACAACGTCAACCTCGAGGTCGAGCTCATCACCCCGATCGCCATGGAGCAGACCATGCGCTTCGCTATCCGCGAAGGTGGCCGCACCGTTGGTGCCGGCCGCGTGGGTGACATCCTTGACTAATCATTCGCGAAGAGCTTTCATCCCGCGCGCCATGCACGGGATGGAACGCTGGATTCCGGGGCATTCCGGCTAAAACCGGACTGCCCCGCAGTCGCCTCAACACGGCAGTAGTTCAATGGTAGAGCACCGGTCTCCAAAACCGGGTGTTGTAGGTTCGAGTCCTACCTGCCGTGCCATTTTTCCTTCAATTCCCGCAAAGCAGACTTCATGAAACTCGGCAACTTCATCGGCGAAGTCAGAGGTGAGCTCCACAAGGCCAGCTGGCCCTGGGAGTCCGATCCGAAAATCAAGGGCCTCAAGAAGTACAAGGAACTCATCGACTCCACCGTGGTGGTGTTGATTGCGATGGTTCTCGTCGCGGGCTTCGTCCAGTTCTGGGACTTCCTCCACGTCCAGATCGTTACCTTCCTTACCAATTTCGGACACTGAAGCGCTCTTGACGGTGCTTCGGTTTCCTTTTTTTATTTCCGACTTTCCCCATGCCAGCCATTCCGCCCGCCAAAGACCAGTGGTACGTGGTCCACGTCCTCTCCGGTCAGGAATCCAAGGTCCGCGAGCGTATCCTCCGCCAAGCCGAAGCCGAGGAGCTGGGTGATTGTGTCTATGATGCCCTCGTGCCGACCGAAGTGGTCTCCGAGATCCGCCGCGGCAAGAAGACCGAAACCAAGCGCAAGTTCTTCCCGGGATATATCCTGGTGAACATGTATCTCATCACTGAAGACAACCAGCTCGTCGAGAAGGCCTGGTACTTCATCAAGGAGATGGAAGGCGTGATCGGATTCGCCGGCACCAAGGACCGCCCGATCCCGATGCGTCCGCGCGAGGTCGAGGCGATGAAGGCCCAGATCCTCGAGCGGGAGGAAAATGTTCGTCCCGCCATTACTTTCGAAGTCGGAGACACCGTCAAGGTGGCCGACGGTCCCTTCCAGAGCCAGACCGGCATCGTGGAAGAAATCGACCCGGAACGCGGCAAGCTGCGCGTATCCGTCACCATCTTTGGCCGCAGCACGCCGGTCGAACTCGAATACTGGCAGGTCGAGCGCGCCTGAAGCACTCAGGACCAGTTCGCTCCGGTCCACTCATCTCAAGAACGTCCATTCTAATCTCCCACCACCATGGCCAAGGAAGTCGTCAAACTCATCAAGCTCCAGATTCCTGCCGGAGCCGCCAACCCGTCCCCGCCCGTCGGTCCCGCCCTCGGTCAGGCCGGTGTCAACATCATGGCGTTCTGCAAGGATTTCAACGCCTCCACCCAGAGCCAGTCCGGTGACATTCTCCCGGTCGTGATCTCGGTGTACAAGGACAAGACCTTCTCCTACATCACCAAGAAGCCCCCCGCAGGCAACCTTCTGAAGAAGGCGGCCGGTCTGGCCTCGGGCTCCGGTGAGCCGAACAAGAAGAAGGTCGGCAAGATCTCCAAGGAAAAGCTCATGGAGGTCGTGAAGATCAAGATGCCGGACCTCAACACCAAGGATCCGGAAGCCGCCGCCCGCATCCTGGCCGGCACCGCCCGCCAGATGGGCCTCGAGATCGAAGGCTACTAAAGAGTCTCAGCCGGGAGGTGCAAGCCGACCGGCACCCGCAGGAGGGTTCTGAAAAGCAGAATCCGAACGAACTGCAAACCAAACACCACAATGGCCAAACACCGCAGCAAACGCTACGTCTCGGCTGTCGCGCTCGTCGAAGCCGGCAAGTCCTACTCGTTGCCCGACGCCGTCGGAACCGTGAAGAAATTCCCGGCTCCGAAGTTCGACCCCACGGTCACCATCTCCTTCCACCTCGGTGTGGATCCCCGCAAGAGCGACCAGATGGTCCGCGGTTCCGTCTCGCTGCCGCACGGCACGGGTAAGAACGTGCGCGTCGCCGTCTTTGCCCAGGGTGCCGCCGCTGAAGCCGCCAAGGCTGCCGGTGCCGAGTTCGTCGGTTACGAAGACCTCATCGCCAAGGTGCAGGGTGGCTTCACCGACTTCGATGCCGCGATCGCCACGCCGGACGCGATGACCGAAGTCCGCAAGATCGCCCGTGTGCTTGGTCCCCGCGGCCTCATGCCGAATCCGAAGACCGGCACCGTGACGGATGACGTCGCCAAGGCTGTCAAGGAAGTGAAGGCGGGTCGTGTCGACTTCAAGCTCGACAAGAACGGCAACGTTTCCGGCCCCGTCGGCAAGTCCTCTTTCTCCCCGGAGCAGCTCATCGAGAACACCCAAGCGTTCGTCGACAGCGTGGTCCGTGCCAAGCCCGCCTCCGCGAAGGGCAACTACATCCAGAGCGCCACCCTCGCCGCCACCATGCTGCCGGGCCTGCCGCTTGAATCGGCCACCTACACCAAGGCATCCGCCTAAACCACGGAACGACCATGAATCCCGATAAGAAAATCATCATCGACGGACTGCTCGACCGGGTCAACGCGTCGCCGTATGTGATCGTGATCGATTACACCGGCATGACCGTCCAGCAGTTCACCGAGCTCCGCAACCGTCTCTCCGACGGTGGTGCGAAGTGCCTCGTGGCGAAGAACAGCTACATGAAGAAGGCGCTCGCCGAAGCCGGTCTCCCGGACATCGCCGAGGGTCTCGTCGGCCAGACCGCTTTCGTCACTGGCGATAGCGAAGTCTTCGCCGCCGCGAAGGCCATCAAGAACTTCGAGAAGGAGTTCAAGAAGCCGGAAATGAAGGTGGGTATCCTCGACGGTGCCGTGCTTTCCGCTGACAAGCTCAAGGCCATCGCCGACATCCCGTCCCGCGAAGCCATCCTGTCGCAGCTCCTTGGAACCATCCTCGAGCCGGCCGCCAGCATCGCCCGCGTCATCAAGGCGAAGTTCAACCCGGATTCCGACGAATCCACGGAAGAAGCTCCGGCCGCCGAGGCGGCTGCCGAATAAACAATCTGAACAGACGGCGGTGGCATCTCCGTGCCACCGCCTGAACCCACAATGGTTCCTTGTCGGAAGGGGGCCCCTTCTGAAATGTCCGGAGCTCCGGGCGCGACAATACCGCAAAGGAGAAACACAATGGCTAATATCGAACAAATCGTTGAAGAACTCGGCAAGCTTACCGTTCTGGAAGCCGCCGACCTGGTGAAGAAGCTTGAAGAAGCCTGGGGCGTTTCCGCCGCGGCTCCTGTCGCCGTCGCCGCCGCTGCCGGCCCTGTCGAAGCTGCCGAAGAAAAGACCGAATTCGATGTCGTCATCACCGACGGTGGTGCCAACAAGATCGCGGTCATCAAGGCTGTGCGCGAAGTGTCTCCGGGCCTCGGCCTGGCCGACGCCAAGAAGCTTGTCGAAAGCGCTCCTGCCAAGGTGCTCGAAGGTGTCACCAAGGACGCCGCCGAAGCCGCCAAGAAGAAGCTCGAAGAAGCTGGCGCGAAGATCGATCTCAAGTAATTTCACATTCCGGATTTCCTCCAGGGCGGCTATTTGTCGCCCTGGAGCATCTCCGGGAACCGGCACCGGCGCGAGATTCCACAACCTGCAAATGAGGCATTTCGCGCCGATACCGATTCCACTTTCCATCGCCTGAATCCTTCTCTGCCCGAGACCGCAAGCGGCTCGGGCTAAACCTGCAAGCAGCACCCCAGACACGTTATGGCCGAACGACTCTATTTCGGGAAATTTGAGGAAGTGATTGAGCCGCCGAACCTCATTGAGGTCCAGAGCCGTTCATACGAAGAATTCCTCCAGAAGGACGTCTCCCCGAGCGAGCGAACCGACACCGGCCTCCAAGCCGTGTTCCAGGAGGTTTTCCCCATCAAGAGCTACGATGAAGCCATCGAGCTCGACTTCGTCGCGTACGACATTGAGGACCCGAAGATCACTTCGCTCGATTCGCTGCGTTCCGGCGAAAGCTTCAGTGCCGCGCTCTACGTGACCTTCAAGCTGAAGGACGAGACCGGTAACAAGAAGGAGCGCGTTTACATGGGCGAGCTGCCAATGATGACCCGCCGCGGCACGTTCATCATCAACGGTGCCGAGCGCGTCATCGTTTCCCAGCTTCACCGTTCCCCCGGTATCTGCTTCGAGACCTCGCAGCACCTTAATGGCAAGATGCTGCACTCGTTCCGCATCATCCCGGACCGTGGCTCCTGGCTGGAAGTGCAGTTCGACACCAACGACCTGCTCTACGTCTATCTGGACCGCCGCCGCCGCCGCCGCAAGTTCCTGGCCTCGACCTTCCTCCGCGTGCTAGGTTTCCCGACCGACCGCGACATCGTCACCAATTTCTACCAAGTCGAATCGCTCAAGCTGAGCGAGCAGATGGACGAGCAGGAACTTGGCAACAAGGTTCCGTTCGAAGATATCCTCGATGGCGAACTCGTTGTGGCCAAGGCCTACGAGCCGCTCACCATCGGCATCGTCCGCCAGCTCATCGCCCTCGGCAAGAAGGCCGTGGAGGTGATTGACTCCCGCGAGGATGAAATCCTCCTGAAGTCCCTCCGCAAGGATCCGGCGAAGGATGAAGAGTCCGCTCTCAAGGACATCTACCGCAAGCTCCGCCCGGGCGATCCGCCGACGGCTGCGAACGCCCGCGCGCTTCTCAAGCGTCTCTTCTTCGATGCGAAGAAGTACGACCTGACCCGCGTCGGCCGTTACAAGATCAACCAGAAGCTGGGTCTCGGCGTCGATTCCGACCAGCGCATCATGGTTCCCGAGGACTTCCTCGGTGCCGTGAAGTACCTCCTCAAGCTGAAGAAGGGCGAAGGCGTCATCGATGACATCGACCACCTCGGCTCCCGCCGCGTGCGTGCCGTGGGTGAACTCCTTGCCAATCAGTGCCGCGTGGGCCTTGCCCGCACCGAGCGCTTGGTGAAGGAGCGCATGACCTTGTTCGACGTGAACATCGAGGGCATGACCCCGCAGAAGCTCATCAACCCGAAGGCGCTCTCCGCCGTCGTGCGTGACTTCTTCGGCCGCAGCCAGCTCTCCCAGTTCATGGACCAGACCAACCCTCTGGCCGAACTGACCCACAAGCGCCGTCTGTCCGCTCTTGGACCTGGTGGTCTGAACCGCGACCGCGCCGGCTTCGAAGTGCGTGACGTTCATCCGTCCCACTACGGCCGTATCTGTCCGATCGAGACCCCGGAAGGTCCGAACATCGGTCTGATCAGCTCGATGTGCACCTACGCGCGCATCAATGAATTCGGCTTCATCGAGACCCCTTACCGCAAGGTGAAGGATGGCAAGGTGAGCAACGAGGTCGAATACCTCACCGCTGACCAGGAAGAAAAGTTCCTCATCGCCCAGGCGAACAACCCGATCGACAAGACCGGCAAGTTCCTCAACGAAAAGGTCACCGCCCGTGAAACCGGCGGCGAGTTCATCGAAGTCGACCCGACCGAGGTCAACTACATGGACGTCTCGCCGAAGCAGATGGTGTCCGTGGCCGCGGGCATGATTCCGTTCCTTGAGCACGACGACGCCAACCGCGCGCTCATGGGTTCGAACATGCAGCGCCAGGGTGTGCCGCTCCTCGTTTCCGAGGCGCCGCTTGTCGGCACCGGTCTCGAAGGCAAGGCCGCGCGCGACTCGCGTGCGGTGGTCGTTTCCGAAGCGGACGGCATCGTTGCCGCCGCCACCGCGGAAATGATCGTCACGACTCCGGATGGCAAGCTGCCGGTTTCCGAAGAGAAGTTCCTCTCGGAGCCCGAGTCGGTGAAGACCAATGTCGAGAAGGGCATCATGGCCTATCCGCTGCGCAAGTTCATGCGCTCGAACGCCGGCACCTGCATCAACCAGAAGCCGATCGTCAAGCGGGGTCAGAAGATCAAGAAGGGCGACGTGCTCGCCGACGGCCCGAACACCGAAGGTGGTGAACTCGCCCTCGGTCGCAACGTGCTGGTCGCGTTCATGCCTTGGAACGGCTACAACTTCGAGGACGCCATCGTCATCTCGGAGAAGGTCGTGAAGGAGGACATCTACACCTCCATCCACATCGCCGAATTCGACGTGGCCGCCCGCGACACCAAGCTCGGCCCGGAAGAAATCACCCGTGACATCCCGAACGTTGGTGAGGAAGCCCTGCGCAACCTCGACCACGACGGCATCATCCGCATCGGTGCGGAAGTGAAGCCGGGTGACATCCTCATCGGCAAGATCACTCCGAAGTCCGAAACCGAACTCGCCCCGGAAGAGCGCCTGCTGCGCGCCATCTTCGGTGAGAAGGCCGCGGACGTGAAGGACACCTCGCTGCGCGTGCCTTCCGGTGTCATCGGCATCGTCCAGGACGTGCGCGTTTCCTCGCACGGCCTCGCCAAGAAGCGTGCGGAGAAGGTCGATCCGGTTGAGCTGAAGAAGCAGCTCAAGAAGATCAACGACGAGCACAAGAAGAAGGCCGACCAGCTCACCGACCAGCTCACCGAGAAACTCTCGGACATCCTGCTCGGCGAGAAGATCCCGCTCGACGTCGTCAACGCGCAGACCGGTGAAATCATCATCCCGGCCAACCGCAAGATCACCAAGACCCTGCTCCGCAAGCTGGCCTCGGTGCACGACCACATCGAAATCGATCCGTCCCCGATCCGTAACAAGATCCTGGAAATCATCGGTTCCTTCGAAGGCCGCTTCGCTGAACTCGACAACGAGCGCGAGCGCAAGCTCGACCAGCTCGAATCGGGTGACGAAGTCGATCCGGGCGTGATCAAGGAAGTGAAGGTCTTCATCGCCGCCAAGCGCAAGCTGTCGGTGGGTGACAAGATGGCCGGTCGCCACGGTAACAAGGGCGTTGTCGCCATCATCGTTCCCGAGGAAGACATGCCGTTCCTTTCGGACGGAACTCCGGTCGATATCTGCCTCAACCCGCTCGGCGTGCCTTCGCGTATGAATGTCGGACAGGTGCTTGAAACCCACCTCGGCGTCGCCGCCAAGGCTCTGGGCTTCAAGGTTGCCACCCCGATTTTCGACGGCATCAAGGAAGAGGTCATCTGGGACTTCATGTCCAAGGCCAAGAAGGTCGACGGTGTGAAACTCATCGGCGACAACGGCGAACTCCGCGAGCGCAAGCCCGGAGACGCGGAAGGCCGTGGCTTCACCTGGATCGGAGACGGCAAGGACGGCTCCACCGGTGGTAAGTCGACCCTCTATGACGGCCGCACCGGCGAGCCGTATCACAACCCGGTCGTGGTCGGCATGATCTACATGCTGAAGCTCGGTCACTTGGTTGCCGACAAGATCCACGCCCGTGCCGTCGGGCCGTACTCCCTCGTCACCCAGCAGCCGCTCGGTGGTAAGGCGCAATACGGTGGCCAGCGATTCGGGGAAATGGAAGTGTGGGCGCTTGAAGCTTACGGCGCCGCCTACACCCTCCAGGAGCTCCTCACCGTCAAGTCCGACGACGTGCAGGGCCGCACCCGGATCTACGAAGCCATCGTCAAGGGCGATAACAACCTCGAGGCGGGCACGCCCGAGTCGTTCAACGTCCTCATCAAGGAAATGCAGTCGCTCGGTCTGGACGTCCGTCCGGGCAGGCGCGGATCGACCCACGGTTCCGGTGTCACCGGTGGCGTGGACGACTTCTCGCTCGACGACCTCACCCTGTAATTTTTGAGCCGCGAACTACAGACACAGCCCGAACCATCCTATCCACATGAGTGTTGACACCAATCTTCGCGAACTCTTCGGCGTGGACGAGCGCCCGGAAGCCTTCGACCAGGTTTCCATCACCGTGGCCTCCCCGGACACCATCCGCTCTTGGTCCAAGGGCGAGGTGAAGAACCCGGAAACCATCAACTATCGTACCTTCAAGCCCGAGAAGGGCGGCCTCTTCTGCGAGCGCATCTTCGGACCCACCCGTGACTGGGAGTGCGCCTGCGGCAAGTACAAGCGTATCAAGCACAAGGGTGTGGTCTGCGACCGCTGCGGCGTCGAAGTGACCCTGTCCCGCGTGCGCCGTGAGCGCATGGGCCACATCGAACTCGCCGTGCCGGTGAGCCACATCTGGTTCTACAAGTGCATGCCGTCCCGCATCGGCCTGGTGCTGGACATGAGCGCCCGCCACCTCGAGCGCGTCATCTACTACGAGGACTATATCGTCACCGAGCCGGGCAACACCCCGCTCGAGCGCGGGCAGCTTCTCACCGAAACCGAACTCCGCGAGGCGGAGGACGCTTACGGTGAAGACACCTTCCGCGCCGGCATGGGTGCCGAGGCGATCCAGGACCTGCTCAAGCAGATCGACCTGGCCGACCTCGCCGTGCAGCTCGAGCAGGAGCTCGGCACCACCCGTTCCAAGCAGAACAAGAAGAAGCTCTCCAAGCGCCTCAAGATCGCGCAGGGCTTCGCCGGTTCCAAGTCCCGTCCGGAATGGATGATCCAGACCGTGCTTCCCGTGATCCCGCCGGACCTCCGTCCGCTGGTGCCACTCGAAGGCGGCCGTTTCGCCACCTCCGACCTGAACGACCTGTATCGCCGCGTCATCAACCGCAACAACCGTCTGAAGAACCTCCTCCAGCTCAAGACGCCGGAGGTCATCATCCGTAACGAAAAGCGGATGCTTCAGGAAGCGGTTGACGCGTTGTTTGACAACGGCCGCCACGGCCGCGCCGTAACCGGCGCCGGCAACCGTCCGCTCAAGTCCCTCAGCGACATGCTCAAGGGCAAGGGTGGCCGCTTCCGTCAGAACCTGCTCGGCAAGCGCGTCGACTACTCCGGCCGTTCCGTCATCGTCATCGGTCCGGACCTCAAGCTCAACCAGTGCGGTCTTCCCAAGAAGATGGCGCTGACCTTGTTCGAACCGTTCATCATCCGCCGCCTGAAGGAACTTGGCTACTGCCACACCGTCCGCTCGGCCAAGAAGATGATCGACCGCAAGACCCCGGAAGTGTGGGATATCCTCGCCGAAGTGACCAAGGGTCACCCGGTGATGCTGAACCGCGCTCCGACCCTGCACCGCCTGTCGATCCAGGCGTTCGAGCCGAAGCTCATCGAAGGTGAGGCTATCCGCGTCCACCCGCTCGTCTGCACGGCTTACAACGCCGACTTCGACGGTGACCAGATGGCTGTCCACGTCCCGCTCTCGGTCGAGGCTCAGATGGAAGCGCGCCAGCTCATGCTCGCGCCGAACAACATCTTCTCGCCCGCGTCCGGCCGCCCGATCACCACTCCTTCGCAGGACATCATTCTCGGTTCCTACTATCTGAGCTGGGCTCCGGTCCGGACCCAGAAGGACCGCGAGAAGATGGAGCACTTGCCGCTGTTCGAAAACTCTTCGGAAGTCGAGTTCGCGATCGCCGCGCGCAAGGTGAAGTATCACTCTTGGATCCGCATCCGGAACCCCGATTTCGGCAAGGACAGCGTCTACGGTGACAAGGAATCGAAGATCATCGAGACCACTCCGGGCCGCGTCCGCTTCAATGAGATCTGGCCCGAAGGCCTCGGCTTCATCAACAAGAACGTGACCAAGAAGGTCATGGCCGACATCATCTGGCGTTGCTACCAGGTCGGCGGCAAGAAGAAGACCGTCGAGACCCTCGATGCCCTCAAGAGCCTCGGCTTCCGTGAAGCGTCCCGCTCGGGTGCTTCCATCGGTATCGTCGACATGGTCATCCCGGAAGAAAAGCCGGAGATCATCGGCAAGGCTTACGAGGAAGTCAGCAAGGTCACCAAGCAGTACCCGCAACGGTGTCATCACCGATGGCGAGCGCTACCAGAAGGTCGTCGACATCTGGACGCAGGCCACCGACGCCATCGCCAACAAGCTTTACAGCAAGTTGGAGCACAATGACGGCAAGGGCCTCAGCCCGCTGTTCATGATGGTCGACTCCGGTGCCCGTGGTAACAAGTCGCAGATCAAGCAGCTCGGCGGTATGCGCGGCCTCATGGCCAAGCCGTCCGGTGAAATTATCGAACGTCCGATTATTTCGAACTTCCGCGAGGGTCTGTCCGTGCTCGAGTACTTCATCTCGACCCACGGTGCCCGCAAGGGTCTGTCCGACACCGCTCTGAAGACCGCTGACTCGGGTTACATGACCCGCAAGCTGGTGGACGTGGCGCAGGACGTCATCGTCACCAAGCCGGATTGCGGCACTGCCAATGGCATTCTCGTCCGCGCCATCTATGACGGCGACGAAGAGGCTGCCTCGCTGGCGCTGCGCGTCTACGGCCGTGTGTCGTGCGAGCAGGTGAAGGATCCGGTCACGGGTCAGATCATCGTCGATGTCGATGATGAGATCACCGAGAAGCAGGCCCAGGCGATCGAGCGCATCGGTTACGAGCAGCTCAAGATCCGTTCCGTGCTCACGTGCGAATCGGACCGCGGTTGCTGCGCCCGTTGCTATGGTCTGAACCTCGCCACCGGTAAGACGGTGAAGATCGGTGAGGCGGTCGGCATTATCGCCGCCCAGTCGATCGGCGAGCCCGGCACCCAGCTCACCATGCGTACGTTCCACGTCGGTGGTGTTGCGGCGGCGACCTTCAAGCAGCCCATCATCAAGGCGAAGAACAACGGTGTGGTCGTTTACAAGGACCTCCGCACCGTCCAGTCCGCCGAAGGCAACTGGGTCGTCCTCAACAAGAACGGCACGCTGTCCGTTCGCGACAAGGACGGTCTGGAACTCGAAAGCCACAACATCGTCATCGGCTCCGTGATCTCGATCAAGGATGGCGACGATGTGAAGAAGGCCGACGTGATCGCCACCTGGGACCCGTACAACGTGCCGATTCTCACCGAGAAGTCCGGTAAGGTTGAGTTCCGTGACATGATCGCGGGCATCACCGTCCAGTCCGAGACCGACAAGGAAACGGGCAAGAAGGGGATGATGGTTACGGACCACAAGGAAGACCTCCATCCGCAGGTCGTCATCGTGGATCCGAAGACCAAGGAAGTGAAAGCCTCCTACTCGATTCCGGTCGGCGCCCACCTTTCCGTCAAGGAAGGCGAGGAAGTCACGGGCGGCACGCTGCTCGCGAAGACTCCCCGCAAGGTGGCCCGCACCAAGGACATCACCGGTGGTCTTCCGCGTGTTGCCGAGTTGTTCGAAGCGCGCAAGCCCAAGGACTCCTGCGTCATCGCAAAGATCGAAGGCGAGGTTTCCTTCGGCGGCAACGTCCGTGGCAAGAAGAAGGTCATCGTGACCGACTCCACCACCGGCGAGCAGGTCGAGCACCTCGTGCCGATGGGCAAGCACATCATCGTGACCGAAGGCGACCGCGTGCACCGCGGTGACCAGATCACTGAAGGCCCTGTTTCTCCGGAAGACCTCCTCGAGGCTTGCGGCGCTCAGGAACTCCAGGAGCACCTGGTCAACGAAGTGCAGTCCGTCTACCGCGTCCAGGGCGTGGAAATCAACGACAAGCACATCGAGATCATCATCCGCCAGATGCTGCGCAAGGTGAAGATCACCGATCCGGGTGACGCCGACCAACTCCTCTGGGGTGACCAGATCGACCGCACGAACTTCAAGAAGATCAATGCGGAGATCGTGGCCAACGGTGGCAAGCCGGCGGAAGCCGAACCGGTGCTGCTCGGCATCACCAAGGCCTCGCTCGAAACCGACTCGTTCATTTCCGCGGCGTCCTTCCAGGACACCACCCGCGTGCTGACCGAAGCGGCGACCCTCGGCAAGGTGGACTACCTCACGGGCTTCAAGGAGAACGTGATCATGGGCCACCTCATCCCGGCGGGTTCCGGTTTCGAAACGCACCGCGATGTCGAAGTCGAGTTCACCGTGGAAGAGCCGGAACCGATCTTCCACGAGGCCGAACCGGCCACGGACGAAGACGCCCGCACCGCTTGATCTGAGCAAGATTCACAAACGCCCGGCTACCGCAAGGTGGCCGGGCGTTCTGCGTTTTGGGTGTGGCCGGTTCCGCCAGCGGGTAGGAACGACCGGGATGAACCGGGATCAGCCTCCGGCTGCGAGAGTCACGATCTCCACCCGATCCCCGGCAGCGACCTGCGTGGTGGGGAAATCACGTGGGAAGATGGCTTCGAGATTCAATTCCACGACCACCGGTTTTCCACCCAAGCCGACGTCCTGCAACAACTGTTCGACCGATACCGGTGCGGCGAGTTCGTGAGACTGTCCGTTGAGCGTGATCTGCATGAACCGTCGATAGCGCCGGAGTTGGCCGAGCGGAAATGGAAAATCAAGCCCGCCACTGTGAGAGCTGTTCCGGGAAGGGACAGCGTTCGCAGTCGCTCACATCTTCCAGGCAGAAATCATGGTAGATCTGGAGCAGGGCTTGATGGTGTGCCAGCTTCTGGAACCAAGGCTTGGCGGTTTCCAGTGACCCGAAGAGGCGTAGTCCGCAGCGTTTCACCCGTTCGTTCGGCGCGGATGCCCGCAGTTTCCAGTAGGCGTTGAAATCGAAGCCCTCGTCTTCGTGCAGTGCCAATGGCACCAGATGATTGGCCAGCAATTCCAATCCTTGTGAGCGGCCGAAGAGTGCGACGGGACGGAGAGTAGGTGCGGATGTCAGCGTATGACGCTGCTCCCAGAACGGGTGATGCAGCTCCTCCAGAAAGGCCAGCACGGCTTCCGGATGGAAGGGCCGCGCCAGTGCGACGCGGCGATATTTCGGCCAGACGGAAACGAGGGAAGAGAGCGCGCCAACGCGGCGGTGGGGATGGTTTGCCGGGCGATGACCATGGAGCTTCCATGGGATGACGCGGGTGTCTCCCGTCTCAAAGCGGCCGCGTTGTTTCCACCAGCTGTCCCACAGTCCGCGGAGGTAGTCGCGGGTGTCCGGAGGGGCTTTTTCATGGAGGACCGGTGAGAGGAATCCCGAGGTCCCGAACAGCAGGGCCTCATGATCCGTCTCTTCCTTCATTGCGGAGAGCGGAGCGCGCTGAGCGAGCAGGCGCATCGCCAGCGAATTGCCGCGATAGCCCAGTGTTTCCGCAGTGGCTTGGAAGAGAGCGGAATCCCGACCATGCGCGTCTGCGGCGCGGAGAAAGCGTCCGGCCTTTCTTTCCGCACGATGCGTCGCCGCTTGTTCCAACAGACGGCTCACCGCCACACTGTCCATGCCTGCCAGAGGTCGCACACAACGCCCGGGGCGTGCGATGGCGATTTCCCGGGGCGGCAGGTTCAGCGCCTCTTCCACTGCGGCTCTTCCGATCTCCACACGCGGGATCTCCCGGTGAAGGTCATCACGAGTGAAGCTCTCCCTGGCGGCCGGGCGGAACACCACATGGAGTGAAACCTCCCGATAGGCGGAATTCTCCGCATGACCGTGGCGTTCCCAATCCTCCGGTTCCGGATCGAGCTCGATGGCTCCTTTCTTCAGTTCCCCGTCGATTTCCACGGCCGTCTGGATGAAGTCCGGGCCAGCAGATCGGTTCCATTCCCCGAACTGGACGATCCGGACCTTTTGTCCAGCACTCGTCACAAAGTCCCGGCCGAAGGCTCCCGCGAACCACAATGCCTGGAGTTCCAGTTCAGGCGGCAGCGCAGATGCATCCTGTTCCGCGACTACCGAAGGCTGGAAAACTTCGTCGACGAGACGGACGTAGCTCATTTGCTCTGCGGCACTTTGGTTGGATCGGCAGGCGGTGGAGGAGGAGGATCCATGATGTTGAGCCATCCGGTGAGCGCCTGGGACTCCGGGATGGCGGCGTAGATGGTGCGGGCATCACGCAGCTCGCGGATGGCCTGGTCCTTGCGGCCCAGAGCACGGTCGATGGAGATGATGTTGAATTCCTGGCGCAGCTTGTCCGCGGTGGCGGTGTAGTTTTCCTTGGCCACGCCGAACCATTTCCTGGCGTCGTCATTCAGACTGATCGCCCGGTAGCGGAGGCCCAGGCCTTCGGCAAGGATACCGCTGCGGGTGCGTTCCGCTGCTTTGGCAAGTTGATCCTGTAGCTCGGCCGGGCGGCTGTCCCACTGGAGGGAGGCCATCCGTAGAGCTCGGTAATCGTTGTCCACTGCCTGCTTGTCGCCGCTGCCATCGAGATGGGTGAAGGGACGATAGAGAGGATCACCGAATACCACTCCTTGCCATGAAGCGGCGGGCATCGCGGCATAGGCCGCTTCGGCAAAGGTGGACCCATCCAGCAACCGCTTGTGCAGGGTGTCGAAGTAGTGGGTGATGCCGAGATAGGGCTCGTAGGTATTGCCGATGGTGCAGCAGGCACCGCGTTCCAACAGGGCGGCACTCCAGTTCTTGTTGGGATCGCGGATCTGTTCCGCGCTGAAGGAGTGCAGATGCATGGCCACGGCTCCCGGCCGGAATTTGAACCGCGGATTGAGGAAAGGTCCGTTCACGTTGCCTTCATACCAGCCGTAGTAGAGGGACGCGTCCGTCATCGGGTAGTTGGTCGGCAGCGTGTCATTGAAGCGATCCACCACCGTGGGGATGCCGGTGGAAAGGTTCGCCTTGGCCACGCCTTCCAGCCATTTGTCGCCCTCGGGAAACTTGTTGGCGATGTCCACGTAGGCGCGGCCCCATAGACCGGTCTTCTCTGCGGCCACGGCATCCCTGATCATGCGCTCGCAGGTTTCCCATGTCGCGCTGTCGATGCGGGAGACCAGCACAAGGAACGGCATGTTGGCATCCGCGAACGGCTTCTCGCTCTCGAAATAGGCGTTTTTGATGATTCCTCCAATGGGCAGCTCCTGAATGCCGAAGATGACAAGCTCCGAGTCCACGGAAGCTTCATCGCGGTTCGAATAGGGCGGCAGCTTCGGATCGGCTGGCGGAGGATTGGCGGAAGTCGGGCGAATCCGCAGCGGCACGCCTCGCATTAGGGCGATGAAGCGGATCTTGTTCTCCACCGGCAGCGTCAGTTGCTCCTGATTCTTGCCGAGCCTCCACCATGCGCGGCGGGTGAATTCGCCACGCAGCGGATCACGCAGGCGGGTGTTGTATTCCTCGCGGCTGATGTCGTCTTCCTTCGGCAGATCGAGGCCGATCAGGTTCTCGGCGGGGATGTTGCGAGCGGCGCGGTAGGTTTCCGCCAGTTTTGCGGATTCCGGGATGGCCTTGTTGTAGACGATCGCGACCGAAGCCGGATCGGGCGTGGCGGCCAAAGCCAATCCGGCGGCCAGGAGGAAGATCAGGATGAACCTCATTGCAGAAAGGGTGACAGGATCACGCGGTGCGGGCCAAGCTCAACTTCAGGCCGTCATAGGCCACCTTGATGTGGCGTGGCAGGGTGGACTCAAGAGTGACGTGCTCGTTGTTGTGGCCGAGGTGGATCAGCCAGGCCTCGCGGGCTTTCACTTCTCCGATCGCCGCCAAGGCTTCCTCATTCGAAAAGTGCGTGGCGTGAGCGGAGGGCTGGAGGGAATCGATGATCAGAACGTCCACGTCCTGCAACGCGGCGAGCGTAACCGGAGGGAAGGCCTTCGCATCGGGGAAATAGGCCACCGATTTGAAGCCCGGATATTCGAAGAGATATCCGACCGTTTCGACCGCGGCATGCTGCACGGGGAGAGGCGTGATCTTCAGGCTGCCGTAGCTGAAAGGGCCTTCAATGAGGCGGGGATCCGGCTTCACGTAGCCGCGGTAGGTATTCGCAGAGGAGAAAGCCCAACCGAACATCGTGCGCAAGGTGGCCATGCATTCGGTGGTCGCATGCATCGGCAGAGGAGTCTCACGGTGCCAGCAGAAAGCGCGGAGATCATCGAAGCCGGTCACATGATCGAGATGGCCATGGGTGTAGAGCACGGCATCAATCTCCCGGATACCCTCGCGGAGGGCTTGTTGCCTCAGATCCGGACCGGAATCGACGAGCAAGGTGGCTCCCGGGGCTTCGACCAAAATCGAGGACCGGGTGCGGGTATTGCGGGGGTCTGTGGATCGGCAAGTCTCACATTCACAGCCGATCACGGGGATTCCTGTGGAGGTTCCGGTGCCGAGAAAGGTAAGAGTGAAATCGTCCGTCATGAATCGGTGTCGAAATTGGCAGATCATTCCCGATCCCGCAACCCGGGGGAGATGTCTATCAATCCACTCATCCGAACAGCACCGAGGTTGATTCCCGCCACGGGCTTGTCATGATGCCGCCGCCTCCGGGAACCGCATGCTCACCCTGCTGAAAATCCGCAATCTCGCCCTCGTCGATGAACTCACCTGGGAGCTCGGCTCCGGCCTTGTCGGCGTGACCGGCGAGACCGGCGCGGGCAAGTCCGTGATCGTCGGTGCCTTGAAACTCGTGCTCGGTGAACGCGCTGACAAAGGCCTGATCCGCACGGGTGAGGAGTCGTGCACGGTGGAGGCGATCTTCAACCTGAATGATTCCTCCGAGATCGATGCCATTCTGCAGGAAGGCGGGCTCGATCGTTGCGATGGCGAGTTGATTGTGCGTCGCACGGTAGGCCAGACGGCGAACCGCCAGTTCGTGAACGATTCGCCCGTGACGCTGGCGATGTTGAAGAAGCTCGGGGAGCATCTGGTGGATCTCCACGGCCCGCACGATCACCAATCGCTGCTTTCGACGGAGCGCCAGCTTTCGATGGTGGATGCCTATGCCGGAGCCGAGGGGAGTCTGGGTATCTGGCGTGAAGCGTGGAAGGAATGGCGGTCCAAAACGACCGAACTGGATGAGCTACGACGCGCGGAGAATGCCAGTGAGCAGGAGCTTGAGCTATTGCGCTATCAGGTTTCTGAGATCGATTCGGCGAACCTCAAGCCGGGCGAGGAAAACGATTTGGAAGACCGCTGGCGTCGGGCGGCGAATGCATCCCGTCTGGTGGAGGCTTCCGGCGCCGCGATCTCATCGCTCTCGAACGACGATGGTATTCTGGAGCGTTTGGGTGAGGTGCAGCGGCTGGTGCGGGAATTGGAGAAGCTGGACCCCTCGGTGACCGAGCGCACCGGTGGCTTGGAAACCGCGGTGTTGGAACTCCAGGAGCTGGAGCGCTCCTTGGTCGAATACGGTGAAGAGCTGGATATCGACCCGGAGGAGGCGGCTACCTTGGAGGAGCGGGTCAACTTGATCGAATCTCTGAAACGGAAGTACGGGCCGACGCTGGCGGACGTGGTGGAGCGTCGAGACGCTGCAGCAGCACGTCTCGACAACATCGAGAACCGCAGCGAAAAGCTGGAGAAGCTGGCTGCCGAAGTCGCCGCATCACGCACGAAACTCGATACCGCTGGCAAATCCCTGACTGCTGCGCGCAAGAAAATCGCACCCAAGCTGGCGAAGGAGATCGCCTCCCAGCTCAAGGATCTCGGGTTCAAGCAATCGTCTTTCGAAGTACAGGTGGTGCCGTCCACCGAACCCGGCCCCCAGGGCTATGAAGGGGTGGAGTTCCAATTCGGCCCGAACCCCGGCGAACCGCTTCTACCGCTTCGCCAGATTGCATCCAGCGGTGAAATCAGCCGTGTGATGCTGGCGGTGAAGAGCGCGCTGGCGGAGCAGGATGCCACCCCATTGATGGTGTTCGATGAAATCGATGCGAATGTCGGTGGTGAAGTGGCACGTGCCGTAGGCCTGAAAATGGCGGCTCTGGGTGCCCGTCACCAGGTGGTGTCCATCACCCATTTCCCGCAGGTCGCCGCGACAGCCGCGCATCATTTCGTGGTCGAGAAGGAGGTGGCGAACGGCCGCACCCGCTCGCGTCTCTATTCCGTTTCGGGCGAATCCCGGATTCGTGAACTCGTGCGCATGCTCGGCGGTGGCGGCGAGCAGGCGCGCGCGATGGCCGCCAGCTTGCTGGAAAACGCATGAAACGCACTCCGCGCACCTACAAGGCGATTCCGGAGCAGGTGGAAACCGCTTCGGGGGATCTGGCGCGCGAACTTGGGCTGCCTTGGAAGCAGGCGGGATTGCCGCGCATGCTGATTGGCCGTCGTGAATGGGTGGGGCTGCCGGATCTCGGAATCTCTCCATTGAACGCGAAAACCGACAGCGGGGCGCGTTCATCCTCCCTGCATGCGGAGGACATCATCCTTTCCGAGGATGGATCCCGTGTCGGATTCGTCACCGTCAACCACTACGGAGACCGTATTTCCTGCGAGGCTCCGGTGGTGATGACAAAAAAAGTGCGCAGCTCCTCCGGTGCGGCGAAGAAGCGCTTGTTTATCGAGACAAAAGCCGTGCTTGCAGGCGGTTTCACCTGTGTCATTCGTCTGAGCCTCGCCAACCGTTCCGTGATGCGCTGTCCTATGCTGATCGGTCGGCGGGCTCTCTCCGGTTTTTTTCTCATTGACCCGCAGTCCTCCCATTTGTTGGGAGGCGTGCGCGATCTCGAACACTTCGTTCCGGGCACCCGTCCCTCATGAAAATTCTCATTCTCTCCCGCAACGCCCAATTGTACAGCACAGACGCGCTCGTGCGCGCCGCCGAGGCCCGCGGACACGAGGTCCGGGTGGTGGATTATCTCCGCTGCTACATGAACATCACCTCCCGGAAGCCGACGATCTATGTCGATGGGGAGGAGCTTCGCGCGGATGCCGTGATCCCGCGCATCGCAGCCTCGCACACCTTCTATGGCAATGCCGTGGTGCGGCAGTTCGAGATGATGGGGGTCTTCACCGTGAATGACTCGGTGGCGATCGCTCGCTCCCGGGACAAACTGCGCTCGATGCAGTTGCTTGCGCGCAAGGGTGTCGGTCTGCCGGTCACCGCCTTCGCCCACCATACGGATGCGACCAACGAGCTGATCAAGATGTGCGGTGGCGCGCCATTGGTGATCAAATTGCTGGAGGGTACTCAAGGGGCGGGCGTCGTGTTGGCGGAAACGCAGAACACCGCGCAGTCCGTGATCGAGGCCTTCAAAGCCGGCAACATGAACATCCTCGTGCAGGAATTCATCAAGGAGGCGAAAGGCGCGGACATCCGCTGCATCGTCGTCGGTGGCAAGGTCGTGGCAGCCATGAAGCGCCAGGCGGCCGAGGGCGAATTCCGTTCGAACCTGCATCGCGGTGGCGTGGCGGAGAAAGTGAAGATTTCCCCCGAGGAGCGCGCCGTGGCCTGCCGGGCGGCCAAGGCGATGGGATTGAATGTCGCGGGTGTCGATCTTCTGCGCTCGAACCACGGACCCGTGGTGATGGAGGTGAACTCTTCGCCGGGCTTGGAAGGCATCGAGCAATGCTCGGGCAAGGACGTGTCCGGCATGATCATCGAGTTCATCGAACGCACCGCCGCGAATCCTCCGAAGGCGGGCGATGCGGTGAAGTAAATCACCGCTCCGGCCCGGCTCTTTCTAAAGATGAGCGAGAATCCGTCACCTCCACCATCCATGCCACCATCGCCTCCCCGTAAGGGAGCGGGATTCATGGATGGAATCGGGCTATGTGTCACCTTCGTCGGCGTAGTGGTCACCGTGCTGGTGGGGTGCCTGATGCCATCGCCTGGCCAGAGCACTCACACCTTGATATGGCCCTTGTTGTTGGCGGTTATTGCCGCGGTTGGCATCCTTGCAAATTTGGCGTCGCTCCTGCTTTTCGGCATCCTGTGGGCAACAAAGCGGGGAACCCTGCGACTTGTGGCCATCGTGCTGAACCTGGCGATGGGAGTGATGATGGGATGGGCCATCGATGTGATCCTGACTGCTCCGAATGATTTCCGCTGGTAGGGAGAATCGCCGAGGCACGGTTTCCTCCCCCTGATTTTGACCTACTTGGGCATGGAATCGGTGATTGAACTCGTGTGGAGGCGTCTGGGGTCTGTCCGGCAATTGTCCTTCCGTACCATATCCCGTTCTCTGGAAACCACCGGATGGGCCGGGGAGGGGGATGGTATCGTGGAGGTGGTGGCAGAAGGCTCGGATGTCCTCCTGTTCAAGGAGAGGGGCCGATGGTTCAGTCGGGCGGGAAAAGGCTTCGATTTCAAGAACACATATCGTTGGACGTTGGGAGCCAATGGGATCCGGCTCGAGCATCTTAGGTTCGGCGTGGCACGGCCGGTATACTTGTTCGAGCTTGAGGAATCGGGGCCGCGTTCGATGGTTTCGTCTTCTCCGCACGTTTGTTCGGAAGATCTCTATACGGCGACGCTCGAACTTCAGGATGATATTCTGCTTCGATGGCAGGTCACCGGCCCCGGCACGGATGAATCAATCACCTATCGCTATATGTAGTCATGGGCACTTGAGTGAACGGATTCCGCGGTCCGCCACTTCCATGAACAAGTTGAAAACTTGTTCTACTTCCGCCGCAGGTGGCGGGTGAGCCTGTAGCTGGCCCACACCAGCCCAAGGCCGACCGCCGAGCCGCCACCCCAGACCCACCACGGCAGCGGTATGCGTCCTTTCAATCGCGTGACCAGGGGATGCTTCAAGCCTTCGGCCAATGTGTAGTCCCACACGAGGGTCTTGCCTCCATCTTCCGTGCGGGTGGCGTTGGATTCGAGCGGAGCGCGCGGGAGGTGTATCACGTAGACGAGGCGGCGGCCGTCGATTTCCTTCCGTGGCAGGAAGAACCCACCCACCAAGGCGCGGTTCGGGCTGATCGTGCGGGTGAGTTCCACATCCAATCCATTCCGCTTCACCTCCACTACCCCGGCCAGGTGCTGGAAGGGATTGGGCATGCTTTTCGAATGCTCCGGTTTGGAGAGATCGGCGATCTTCAGGACCGAGGCACAGGAGATACGGATGTGGAGGCGCGTCCGGTCGTCGTGCTGGGTGATGTCCAGCGCTTCGCAGCGGACCTCCGGCGATTCCTTGAGCCATTCATCCACGCTGCTGCGGATCTTGGCTTCTCCTCCGCCGAGACGCACCGTGGTGGTGGGAAGATCGTAGGTCGCCTCGAAAGTGGCGGCACCTTCCTTGGTCAGCCACAGCTCTTCCTTCGCATCGAAACACGATGTCAAAAGCGCAGCGATGACGCAGAGGGCGGCGGACAGGAGGAATCGCATGCGGTGTCTTCCCTATAACAGGATTCCGGGTTTTGAACAGGAGGGCGTGGCGCTTTCGCCCGTCTGTCAAACCAGCTCTCCTGCGATCGGATCCACCAGCGCGGATCCTTCGTCCGTGAGCACCAGCCTGCCATCTTTGATGACGGCATATCCTGCTTCGACGAGCGTTTGCAGGGTTTCGGCGCGGCTGTCCACGCGGTCGAGAGGGATGCCCTCGCGGGTGCGCAGGCCGAGGGCGATGCGCTCGATCCGCCAGGCTTCCGGATCGATGGCTTCGCTGCCGGTGATCGCGTTGCCGATGGTGTTCACCATCTCCACGTAACGTGCGGTGTCCGCGACGTTCTGCGAACGGATCCGGGCAACGGTGGAAACGGCCGAAGGCCCGAGGCCGATGTAATCCTCGCCCTGCCAGTAACCCCGGTTGTGAGAGGAGTGTTGGCCGGGCCGGGCGTAGTTCGAGGTTTCGTAGTGTTCGTAACCTGCGGCGGTCAGCAAGCGATGGGCGAGGTGATAGAAACTCGCGTCGCGGTCTTCATCCGCGTCCATTTCCCCACGTTTCAGGGATTCGAAGAAGGCGGTGTCTTCCTCGTAGGTGAGATTGTAGGCGGAGACGTGGTCTGGATTCAGGGAAATGGTTCGCTCCAAGGTTTCGCGCCAATCGTCGATCGATTGGCCGGGAATCGAGAACATCAGATCGATGTTCACCGAGGGCATGTCTGCCTCCCGCAGGATGGCCACGGCTTCGGCGGCCTGCTCGGGATCGTGTTCGCGCCCGAGGGTTTGCAGCACATGGGGAGTGAATGACTGGATGCCGAGCGAGACGCGCGTGACTCCCAGTTCCCGGAACAGCCGGGCCTTGGTCAGGTCGAAGGTGGCGGGGTTTGCCTCCAAGGTCACTTCGTCGAGCGCGGTGAAGTCGATTTGCTCCTTCAATGCATCGAACAGCCGCTCAAGATGCGTCGGCGACAACATCGAGGGTGTGCCTCCACCGAGATAGAGGGTGCGCGGTGATTCCGCGAGGCCCGGCAGGCGATGCGCGGCTTCCTTCGCCAGAGCGTCCACAAACGCACCGATCGGCGTGGAGCCCGGGGTATGCTTGTAGAACGAGCAATACGGGCAGACGCGGTGGCAGAATGGGATATGGAGGTAGGCGAGCAAGCGGTGGGGAAAACTCGCCTCACGACCGGGGAATGCGAAACCAAATTCCATATCGGTGGTGAAAATCGCGGACGGCGGTTGAAATGACCGGGCCGGGCTGGTTGGGTGTCGCCCGTGAAGGGGGATCTGGCCAAGGAGGTGCTGAAGGGCGTGTCGCGCTCGTTTTATCTGACGTTGCGGCTGCTCCCGGGCTCCATGCGCCATGGCGCCAGCCTTGGTTATTTGCTGGCCCGCACCAGTGACACCATCGCGGATACGGCGGCCGTGCCGACTCGGGAGCGACTGGCGCTGCTGGATGCCTACGGGACGTGCGTGGCAGGAAATGGACCCGCGCCGGTGTGGCCAGAGAGGCTGCTGGCGGAGGCGGAGCCGAAGGAGGTGATTCTGCTTCAGCGCTCCGGTGAAGTTCTCGCCGCGCTGGATGAGTCTCCGGAGGCGGAGCGGGAGCTTATTCGCGAAGTGCTGGCGATCATCATTTCGGGACAGCGCCTCGACTTGGAGCGCTTCTCCACCTCGACTCCCGCCGAACCGGTTTCCCTTCCGGATGATGCCGCCGTGGAAGACTACGCCTGGAGGGTGGCGGGTTGTGTGGGTGCCTTCTGGACGAAGCTGGGATTCCTGACCTTGGGAGATGGCTATTCAAGGCTGAGTAGGGAAGAGCTTCTGGAAAAGGGCATCGCCTATGGGAAGGGGCTCCAACTGGTGAATATCCTGCGCGATCTACCGAGGGATCTCGCCGCCGGGCGCTGCTATCTGCCGGTGGACGAGCCTTGGGATCGCAAGGCGCTGTTGGAATGCCATGCCCGCTGGGTGGAGAAGGCCGAGTCTTGGGTGGAGGAAGGGAAACGCTATGCCGCGACGCTTCCGATCCGCCGGCTCCGGGCTGCGACGGTGTTGCCCGCCTTGTTGGCAGAGGAAACCTTGGCGAAGTTGAAAGGGGCGAAGTGGGCCGATCTCGAACGGCGCGTGAAGGTGCCCCGCAAGCGCGTGTACGCGCTGTTGTGGAAAGCCTGGTGGTGAGGTTTTACAACCGGCCGATGGCGGCGGAGACGGTCACGTGCGTCTTCTCTCCGGCGCGGATCAACCGCCTGCCCACCGAGGTAATCGGGAGATCTGCTTCCAGTCCCAATTGAGGTTCGGAGGACGACTTGAAGGTGCCGGTGCTTTTCCGCCCGCCCCAGGGATCGATGTAGTGAATGGGGATGCCGGTGGAGTCGGGTGGCGAGACTTGCAGGACGGTGATGAAATGACTCTCCACCGTAATCCATCCGCCATTTCGTAGAACCTGGCGGCGTATGCTGACGACCGGGGGCAGCCCACGGGATAGTGAGGACGACAGTGTTTCATAGATCCGGGACGTCAGGATACCCGGAGGATTCGCTCGTGCTGGGGGACAGCACTTCTGCATGCAGTTTGGGAAGCAACCGGGTGGCCGCGAGATCGTTTCCGAGATCGGTGAGATCCGAGACGTTGATGCCGGCCCGCGACCAGCGGGTGCGACCCTGCAATTGCCCTGAAGGCCGGAGTCCGTAGGCGCGGATCGTATAGCTCAGCCGCTCCCGATCGTTTGTGCCCGGCATGCTTTCCACCAGCGAATGCCAGCCGGAGTTGCCATATCGGAAAGAGTTCAGGAGAGCCGCAGGCCCGCAGGCATTTCCAGAAACCTCAAGTTGGTTGAACGGGGGCTGGTTGATCGCCATCGGCGCGGGCGCTTCCCCGCCGGTGCATGAAGCGATCACGAGACAGAGCAGCAGGCTGGCGGGCCGAATCAGGCGTAGAGGCATCCTGCCTCTATGGTTAGCCGCATTCCCACCGGTTTGACCACCGGGAACTGGGGAAGAAGCTCCGGCTTACTGAGCCGAGGCCGGGGTATAGACATCCCGGCGGCGGTTGTTGGCCCGGTTGATATCTCCCTGTTGATTGGGGCTTCCAATCGACGTTTCGAAGGTCATCGCCGTATCGGTGACGCGGATCGGCACCTCGAAGGTCTGGATGGCAGTGGGTCCGAGCGAGCCGACGTTGAACGAAGCCGTGCCGTCCGGAGTGCTCACCTGCACTGGAACGTTGTTGAAGGTGGAAGTCCCGCGATTCTGAACAGTGACTTCGAGAATCTGCTTCCCGCTGTCCGTGGAGGTCACCCACTGAGAGGCCACGGCTGCATCCAGCAGGTTGGGAGTGCCGCTGATCATCACCCGGCCGAGATCCACGGCGCCGTAACCGTATTGGGTGTCGAATCCCGGAGCGCCGGATTCGTTCAGCAGTGAATTCAACAGAGCGGCGGCATCTGTGGAGGAAAGGGTTCCTGAAAGGACGCTGTTGGACATGGCGGCGATCAGGGCCCCGGTCTCGATCGGAGTGCTGGCGGAGGTTCCGCTGAAATACACCATGGATCCATCGAGCCCTTCCGCAGCGACTCCGTAACCGGGAGCCACCGAGGTGATCTGGTTGCCGGTATTGGAAAACAGGAGATGATCACCGTTGGCATCCACGGCACCCACTGCGATCACGCCGGGAATCGAGGCGGGCTGGGCGATCTGGTCGATGCCGTTGTTACCGGTGGCGGCGATGATGACCACCCCGTTCTGTTGGGCATACTCGACCGCCTGACGGAGCACCAGGCTGTCACCGAAACCTCCGAGGGAGATATTGATCACCGAGGCTCCGTCCGCCACCGCCTTGAGGATACCCTCCGCGATGAGGCCGCTGTTGGAGGTGCCGCTGTCATCGGCGATGCGGTAGGAGAGGATGTTGGCATCGGGAGCGATGCTGTTGATGATCGAAGCGACCGCGGTGCCGTGGCCGTTGAGCGCGCTGGCATCTGCGGAAAAGTCCACCAAGGCGCTCTGGTTCACTTTGCCGAAAAAGGACGCGACCGTTGAGATGCCGGTGTCCAGCACCGCCACGCTCAGCCCTTTCCCCCACGAGGTGCGATCGTAGGAGGAGACGCCCAGCCAATCGGCCAGATGATCACCCAGAGGCACAGCCCCGGGCTGGATGCTGCCCTCGGGCAGGGTCGGCACCGTCACCGGAAAGATGAATCCGGTTTTCTCGGAGCCATCGAGGGCGGAAGCCAGTTCATCCGCGCTCAGGAATCCCAAGCGCAGAGTATTGATCGGGTCGAGGCGGCCCAACACCGCGATGCCCTTGCCTTTGATTTTCTCCAGAAACGCCTCCATCGAGGCCTTGTCCTTGAAAGTGATCGAGCGCTGTCCTGCCAAGGCTCCGCGCGACAGGGCTTCCATATCGCCTTTCAGCCGACCTTCCTTGCGGTCGTCACTACGGAAATTGTTCGAGGGCGTTTCATGATAGACCACATGCTCCGGTCCGGTGTTGGCCTTCTTGGGGGCCGCCGCCGGCTTGGCGGAGCGGACAATCAAGTATCCACCCGCCGTGCAAACTGCAAGGAAGAGGGGAAGCAGGATCGAGCGTGGCGCGCGCATTCACGAATAGAAACCCGCCCACGCCGTTTCTGTAGCGGAAAAATGAGAAAAATGACGGTTCAGTTGAGCCGCGGCTCCACACCCAACAGATTGCGGACGAAGAAATCGGCCCGGCGGCGGTTGCCATAGGGAGTTTCCGCTGCGCCGTGATCGGCTCCGGTCACGATGAGCAGCTCGAAATCCTTGTCCGCTTTTTGAAGGGCATTGGCGACCTGGAGGGTGGAGGAGGGATCCACGTTATGGTCCAACTCACCCACGACCAGCATCAGCTTGCCTTGCAATTTCGCGGCATCGGTGACGTTGGAATTGCGGGTGTAGCTTTCATCCACGGGCCAGCCCATCCAGGCTTCATTCCACCAGATCTTGTCCATGCGGTTGTCATGGCAGCCGCAGTCGGACACGCAGGCTTTGTAGAAATCGCCATGGTGGAGCATCGCGGAGAGCGAATTCTGGCCTCCGGCGCTGCCGCCGTAGATACCCACACGGGAGAGATCCATCCACGGACGGGTCGCGGCCGCCGCCTTGATCCACGCGATGTGATCGGGCAGACCGGCATCGGCGAGGTTCTTCCATGCTACATCGTGGAAGGCCTTGCTCCGCCAATTGGTGCCCATGCCATCGATCTGGACGACGATGAAGCCAAGCTCCGCCATTTCGTTCATGCGGGTCCACGCGTGGTAGGACTTCGGCACGAAGAAATCGTGCGGGCCGCTGTAGATGTTTTCGATCACCGGATACTTCTTCGCTGGGTCGAAGTTGGAAGGCTTGATGAGCACGCCATAGATGTCGGTCTTGCCGTCGCGGCCTTTTGCGGAGAGCGGTTCTGCACGGCTCCAGCCGGTTTTCTGCAAGGCGGAGTCGTCGCCGCGTCCGAGTTCGCACACCAGCTTGCCGGTTTCCGCGTTACGCAGTTCGGTCACGGGCGGTTGGTCCATGCGCGACCAGGTATCGATGAGATACTTCTGATCCGGAGAAAAAGTGATGCGATGATCGCCATTGGATTCCGTGAGGCGCGTCAGTCCGCTGCCATCGAAGTTCACCCGCGCGAAGTGAGTGTAATAAGGGTCCTGCCCGGGAATGATGCCGAGTGCCTTGAAGAGGATCGTGCGTTTGGCGACATCGACTTCCACGACTTCGCGGACATTCCACTCGCCTTTGGTGATCTGGTTCTTGATGCGCCCGCTGGCTGCATCGATCAGGTAGAGGTGGTTCCAGCCGTCGCGTTCGGACATCCACAGGATCTCCTGCGTCTCCGGCAGATGACGGATGAAGAACTTCTGGGAGTAGTCGATGAAGGTGTCGGTCTTGTCCTCGTGGATCACCCGCACCTTGCCGTCCGCTGCATTGACGCCGATGATGCGCATGAGCTGATGACCGCGTTGGTTGTAGACGAACATGAACTCGCTGGAGTCCGCGGACCAGGTGAGTTCACTGATACTCCAGGGATTCGGGAACAGGGCATGATCCACGGGGATCTCGCGCTTCGCCGCCACATCGTAGAGACGTGGAAACGGCTGGCGGATCGGATCACCGGGTTTCGCGTAGTCGATCTTCTCCACCTTCGGCTGGAGCTGGTCCTTCGGAGAAGACTGCACCAGCGTGACCTGCCGGACCGAGACCTCTTTCGCACTGGAGATGACGAAGTGGCTGGAGTCCGGTGACCAGTTGGGCTCGTTGTCGAAGCGCTCGCCCGGAGGCAGCAAGGTGCCGTTGCTGACGGGGCCATCCGGCAGTGAACGGATCACCAACGTATTGCTGCCTTGGACGTAGGCCTCTGCCTTTCCATCGGGAGCCACACGACCGCTGTTCGACCGACGTTCGGAACGTCGCTCGCGAGGTGGTGGCTCGGTGGGCTTGCCGGTGATGCGGGCCACGCCGGGGAAATCAGGCGTTCGGATCATGGCGAAGGGTTTGCCTTCGCGGTCGGTGATGCTCCAGACGTGTCCGGAGTAAGTGGACTGTGTGAAGCTCTTGCCGGGATCAATGGTGCCGTAGGATTTGCTTTCACCCCGGCTGTCGATCCAGTTCACCCCGATCGTCTCAGCGGTTTCGTTGCGGATCTCCAGCGGTTGTTCATCCGAGCTATCACGGGAACGAGCGCGGCCGAAGGGCAGCACCGGTACGTCCTTGGAAGTCGGCTTGGCCTGGTCGACTTCCTGCTTGGTAGCCTCGCGGGTCTTGCCGGTTGCGAGATCGATGGCGATCACCTTGTCCCGCGTGCGGGCGAATGCGATGCCGCCCTCGGTCCATGTCACGCGTGGTGGGTCATTCGCGACCAGCGAACGGGCCTTGCCGCCCAGTTCCCTGGCGCGGTCGTAGTCAGCCTTGGTGCCTTGCGCGTGAAGGCTGGTGATCAAGGCCGAGAACAGGAAAAGGGCGGCGGGGGCTTTCATTGGATGGACTCGCGGGTGTGGACGCCGTTGACGAGGCGGTCGATCTGAAGCGGATTGCTGTCGCGCAATGCGGGCGGCAGGAGGGACTGCGGGGCTCCTTGGTAAGAAACGGGACGGATGAATCTTTCAAGCGCCGCCGTGCCCACCGAGGTGAAGCGCGCGTCGCTCGATGCGGGCCATGGGCCGCCGTGCTGCATCGAGGTGTTCACTTCCACGCCGGTCGGCACACCATTGATGATCACGCGTCCCGCGATCTCGGAGAGTTGGGAAACGAGCGGCGCGGCGTTGCCGAGTTCGGCTTCGTCACCGAAGATGGAAGCGGTGAGCTGGCCGCCGAGTGTGCCGAGGATATCGGACACTTCCTGTGCGGACTTGGCCACCACCAGCGTGGAAAAAGGACCGAAGACCTCGTGGGCGAGTTCCGGATGGGCGAGGAATTTCTCGGCCGTGGTTTCCACCATCAGCGCGCCGCCCTGGGTGGCCGTGGTGTCGGCTTCTGTGGAACTGCGTCCGACAATCGTGAGTGCGGCATGCTCCGCCAATTTGCTACTGGATTTACCGTAGGTATCCGCGATCCCGGCGTGCAGCATGGTGGTTGGCGGCACGGCGGCGAAGGAAGAGGAGAGCGCGGTGCGGAATGCGTCGAGCCCTTCGCCCTCGGTGGCGACGATGATGCCCGGCTTGGTGCAGAACTGTCCGGCACCTGCGGTGGCGGAGGTGGCCAGCAGCGCGGCGGTTTCCGTCGGGCGACTCTTCAGCGTTCCGGGTAGCAGGACGATCGGATTGAGGCTGCCCATTTCCGCGAACACCGGAATGGGGTCCGGACGCGAGGCGGCGGCATCGAAGAGCGCGCGGCCTGCCGCCAGCGACCCGGTGAAGCCGATCGCCTTGGTGGCAGGGTGCTTCGCCAGCCACGGGCCGACAGTGCGGCCATTGCCGTGCACCAGCGAGAACACACCGGCAGGCAGATTGGTTTTCGCCGCAGCGGCCACGATCACTTCTGCGACCAGTTCGGAAGTGCCCGGGTGAGCCTCGTGCGCCTTCACCACCACCGGATTGCCGGTGACGAGGGCGGAGGCGGTGTCACCACCGGCCACGGAGAAAGCGAGCGGGAAATTGCTGGCACCGAAGACTACGACCGGTCCGATCGGCTGCATTGCGCGCCGCAGATCCGGCTTCGGGATCGGCTGGCGATCGGGCTGCGCGGTTTCGATGCGAGCGTCATACCACGTGTTCTCGCGGGCGATCTTCGCGAACATGCGAAGCTGGTTCACGGTGCGGCCTCGCTCACCTTCGAGCCGCGGGACCGGCAGGCCGCTTTCGAGACGGGCGCGGTCGATCAGCGTGGAGCCGAGATCCATGATGCCGTCTGCAATCGCTTCCAGGAACAATGCGCGGGTTTCACCATCCGCATCCCGGAATGCCGGGAACGCGTCTTTCGCGGCTTCCAGCGCCTCGTTCACCTCGGTGGCGGTGGCGGTGGCGAAGAAGCCCGGCAATGTGGTGCTGTCGAGCGGGGAAACCGCTTGGAAAAGGGGCGTGCCCTGCGCGCTGCGGCGGCCGTCGATGAGCGAGTGTCCGTGGAATGACATGCCATATTCCTAAACGCTGGGTGGCGGGATGGCTTGTATCATTTTGATCCTCCTGCGGGGGATTTCGGACAATACCGGTCGTGGGGCCGGTGCTACGGTCGCTTCCATGGCAACTTCCGCCCGTTCCCGCAAAGCTCCCGGCCCCTGGAAAGGTGTGTTCCCGGCGATCACCACCCAGATGCACAAGGATGGCTCCCTCGACATCGAAGGAACCGCCCGTCACGCCGATGTGCTCATCAAGTCCGGCATCAGCGGCCTCGTGTTTCTCGGTTCGCTCGGGGAGAACCAGGCGATGACCACCGATGAGAAGCGCCTCGTGATCGCGGAGATGGTGAAGGCGGTGAACGGCCGCGTGCCGGTGCTTTCCGGTGTCGCCGAAACCTCCACCGCGGAGGCGGTCCGCTTCGTGAAGGACTGCGAGAAGGCCGATGCCGATGGCTACATGCTGATGCCGGCGATGAACTACAAGACGCCGGATGCGGACGAGACGATGCTCCACTTCCGCACCGTCGCGAAGTCCACGGGGCTGCCGATCATGATTTACAACAATCCGATCAGCTACGGAAACGACATCACCCCGGAGATGTTCGCGAAGCTGGCGGACGTGAAGAACTTCGTCGCCCTCAAGGAAAGCTCCGGCAACACCCGTCGGGTGACCGATCTGCACAACACCATCGGTGGCCGCTATGCGATCTTCACCGGCGTCGACGACCTCGCGCTGGAAAGCGCAGTGCTCGGCATTGATGGCTGGGTGGCTGGCACCGGCATCGCCTTCCCGGAGCAGAACCAGTATCTCTGGGAACTCATGCAGGCGGGCGAGTGGCAGAAGGCGGTGGAGATTTACCGCTGGTTCACTCCGCTGCTGCACCTCGATGTCCACATCAAGTTCGTGCAGTACATCAAGCTGTGCGTGCAGGAGTGTGGTCTCGGCACCGAGTGGGTGCGCGCGCCTCGCACCATCCTCAAGGGGGTGGAGCGAAAGGCCGTGCTCAAAGTGATCCACGACGGTATCGCCAACGCTCCGAAAGTCCCGAAGCGGAAATAAAAATCGTTCGTTGCAATGAAACCCCAGGCGCTCCTGCTCGCGACCATCGCCATGGCTTCCGCTGAACCGGCGGACGTTACGACGGTTGACCCCGCGTTGCGGGAGCGCCTGATTTTATCTCCATTTTATCAGCGGCAGATGCTGGTGGAGGGTTTCCCTATTGTCAGTTCCGGCAAGGTTGCGGACGACGCGCTGCGGGAAGCCGCCTGGATTATCCGGCACGTGCTGGATGGGCGGAAGGATATCCTGGAGGCGATGACGAAGGCGAAGGTGCACCTGACGGTGATGGCTGCGACCGAGTTCACCACCGATGTTCCCGAGCACTCGAAACTGTCTCCGAAAGCATACTGGGATCGTCGTGCGCGTGGCCTTGGCGCGACTCCCCAGATTCCCTGTGTGAGCTGCGCGGAGGAGAACCTGCTCGAGTTCAAGGGTGATCCGTATTCCACCGAGAACATCATGATCCATGAGTTCGCGCATGCCATCCACGAAACCGGCATGAGGACCGTGGACCCGACTTTCGACAAGCGCCTCAAGGAGGCCTATGACGCTGCGGTGGCGGCGGGGCTTTGGAAGGGCAAATACGCGGGCAGCAATTACCACGAGTATTGGGCCGAGGCGACCCAGAGCTGGTTCGACGACAATCGCGAGAACGACAACGAGCACAACCACGTCAATACCCGCGTCGAGCTGAAGGAATACGATCCGAAGGTAGCGGCGCTTTGTGCGGAGGTCTATGGCGACAAGCCGTGGCGCTATCTCCGCCCCTCCAAGCGCACGCCGGAAGATCGCGCTCATTTGAAAGGCGTGCCGGAAGGGCACGTCCGGGAATTCCACTGGCCGCCGCAGCAGGCGGACCAGAAGGAACAACCCAAAAAGTGATTTTTATCCGTTCATGAAATTCGTCCGAGTCATCGACTCCCATACCGGCGGCGAGCCGACCCGCACCGTCATTGAAGGCGGCCCCGATCTTGGCAGCGGCTCGCTGGCGGAGCGGGTGGTGTGTTTCCGTGAAGAGCACGATGAGTTCCGCCGGGCGACCGCGTTGGAGCCGCGGGGTTCCGATGTGCTGGTGGGCGCTTTGCTGGTCGAACCCCATGAGCCGGGTTGTGTGGCGGGCGTGATCTTTTTCAACAATGTCGGCTATCTCGGCATGTGCGGGCACGGGACCATCGGTCTCGTCGCCACGCTGGCCTACCTCGGCAAGATTGGTCCGGGATCCCATCGCATCGATACGCCGGTGGGGGTGGTGACCGCCACGCTGGCGGAAGATGGCACCGTGGCCATTACCAATGTTCCGAGCCGCCGCACGATCAAGGATCTGGCCGTCGACGTTCCCGGCATTGGGGAAGTGCGTGGCGATCTCGCGTGGAGCGGCAATTGGTTCTACCTAGTGACCTCCCTCCAGGAAGAGCTCACGGTTTCCCGAGCCGAGGAGCTTACGGCACTGACGTGGAAGGTCCGCTTGGCGGCGAATGACCAGGGCCATCCGGAGATCGATCACATCGAGCTGTTCGGCCCCGGCCAGAATGGCGGGCACTCCCGCAACTTCGTGCTCTGCCCCGGCAAGGCCTACGATCGTTCGCCTTGTGGTACTGGCACCAGCGCGAAGCTTGCCTGTCTCGCTGCGGACGGGAAGCTCGCCGAGGGCGAGGAGTGGATCCAGGAAAGCGTGGTCGGCAGCTCATTCACCGGCACGTTCGAGTGGCTCGATCGCGCCACTGGTGAGGTCATCCCGACGATCCGGGGCACCGCCTTCATCACGGCGGATGCCCGCTTGTGTTTCGATCCTGCGGATCCTTTCCGCGCAGGCATCGTCTGATTTTCCCAACCTCCCATGTCCAAGCACGTCATCATCATCGGCGGAGGCGTCATCGGTCTCTCCGCGGCGGAAGCCTGTCTCAAGCGTGGCCACCGCGTCACCGTGGTGGACCGCCAGCCGCAGCAGCGCAGCGGCTGCTCGTTCGGGAATGCGGGCATGGTGGTGCCGAGTCATTTCATCCCGCTGGCTGCGCCGGGCATGGTCGCGCTCGGGTTCAAGTGGATGTGGAACCCGGAGTCTCCGTTCTACATCAAGCCACGCCTCGATTTCGATCTGGTGTCATGGGGCCTCAAGTTCATGCAGGCTGCGACCCGCGCGCATGTGGAAGCGGCTTCTCCGGTGCTGCGTGATCTCAATCTTGCCAGTCGTGAACTGTATCTCCAGTACGCTGCGGAAGGTGAGGACTTCGGACTCGTGACCAAGGGCCTGCTGATGCTGTGCAAGACCCAACACGGTCTCGATGAAGAGGCCTCCGTGGCGGCCAAGGCGAACGCGCTGGGAGTGCCCGCCGAGGTGCTGGATGCCGCGGGAACGGCCAAGGTCGATCCCACGGTGACCATGGACGTGGCCGGATCGGTGTGGTTCCCGAAGGACTGCCACATGTCTCCTGAGAAATTCATCGCGGTGATCGAGCGCCGCATCCTTTTGGCCGGCGGCTCCATCCGCTGGAATACCGAGGTGACCGGCTGGAACAAGGAAGGCGGGAAGCTCCGCGCCATTCAGACGGCTACGGGCGATCTCGAAGCGGATGAATTCGTTCTCTGCGGCGGTGCATGGTCGGATGATCTCGTGCGGGATCTCGGGCTGAAGATTCCGATGCAGGCGGGCAAGGGCTACAGTCTGACGAACCCCAATCCGGTCGAATTGCCCACCCTCTGTTCCGTGCTCACCGAGGCCCGCGTGGCGGTCACGCCGATGGGGGATTCCCTGCGGGTCGGCGGCACCATGGAGATCAGCGGCAAGCAGGAGAAGATCGAGCCGCGCCGGGTGGCGGGCATCCTCAAGGCCCTGCCAAACTATTTCCCGAAATTCAAGCCGTCCGACTTCGATGGCATCAAGCCGTGGCAGGGGTTCCGGCCCTGTTCTCCGGATGGGATGCCTTATCTCGGCCGGACCCGGGCGGCGTCCAATCTGACCGTCGCCACCGGGCATTCGATGATGGGGCTCAGTCTTGGTCCTGAGTCCGGCCGTCTCGCCGCCGTAATCGTGGATGGGGAGAAGCCGGAGCACGATCTGGCAATGCTTTCGCCGGATCGCTACGCCTGAAAAATTCCGGCGGAGGGTTGAATAGACGCGGGGGCGGCCGCGTCCCAGATGGCGTGTGGAAACACCTTGAAATTTCCGCACACCGGGCTTTCATTCTAACAACCGTGGAAGCCTGTTTTGGTCCACAGTCAACTAACCACCATATCACCATGAAACGAGTGATTGCCACCATGTCGGTCCTGGGTCTTTCCATGTTCTCCCTCTTGGCGGCCGATCCGGCGCCGAAGGCAGCGGAAACCAAGGACAAGGCCGCCGAGGCCGCCTCCAAGAAGGAGAAAAAAGCCGCCCCTGCCGCTGCCGAGAAAAAGAAGGAAGAAGCCAAGCCCGGCGAATCCGCCGCAGACAAGGCGCTTCTCGCCCACGCCGCCAAGTCTTCGGCCACCCTCACGGAGCCGCAGAAGGCCAAGCTGCTCGACATCGCCAACTCCGGCGATGACAAGGCGCTCCAGGATATTCCGGGCGTCGGCGAAGTGAAGGCCGCCAACATCAAGAAGGCCCGCCCGCTCAAGTCCGTGGATGATCTCATCCTCGTCGATGGCATCGGCGAGAAGACCTTCGACGGTATCGTCAAGTGGGCCGCCGGTGACTTCAAGGCTACCGAAAAGACCAAGAAGGAAGAAAAGAAGCCCGCTGAGACCAAGCCGGAAGCTCCGAAGGGCGGCAAGAAGGCCGCTTGAGCAGCTTCAACCCCTGATTTCCCGAGAAGCGGACGCCGGAAGCGGTGTCCGCTTTTTTCGTTCGTAGGCGGAGCGCCTATGGTGGAATGAGTATTTGTCTTGTTAATCAGTGATTTGTGGTGATTTTTCGGCGGATTTCCCGGCGGAAATTGTTGGATATTTGCGCTTTCCCCGGGGGGAGGGGGGACTAGGTTCCGCGCGTCGATATGAGTGCCTGCGGTCCCAAAATGAAGATGGATCCGGCGTTGCACCGGGAGAAGAAGCCTTCCTGGATCAAAGTGCGGCTGCCGAACAACCCGGTTTTCTGGTCCACCAAATCCATGGTGCAGGACCTGAAGCTGGTGACCGTCTGCGAAGAGGCCCAGTGTCCGAACCGTTGGGAATGCTGGGGGCAGGGAACCGCCACCTTCATGATCGCGGGCGACAAGTGCACCCGCGCCTGTGGTTTCTGCGCAGTCAAGACCGCCCGCCCGGACGCTCTCGAATCCGATGAGCCAGCCCGCGTGGCCGAGGCGACCCGCCGCATGAGCCTGAAGCACGTGGTCATCACCGCAGTGGCTCGTGACGATCTCAAGGACGGTGGCGCGGAGCATTTCCAGCGCACCATCGAGACCGTTCGCGAGGTCAATCCGGGCATTGTCATCGAAGTGCTGGTGCCAGACTTCAACGACCGCGACTGGGCCCTCCAGATGGTGATGGATGCCCGTCCGCACATCTTCAACCACAACCTGGAAACCGTCGAGCGGCTGACTCCGTTGGTCCGCTCCCGTGCCAAGTATCACCGCTCGCTGGCGGTCCTGAAGAAGGCCAAGGCGATGGTGAACGGCCGTGTGGCGACCAAGAGCGGGATCATGCTCGGCCTCGGCGAACGCCGCGACGAGATCCTCCAGGCGATGGATGACTTGCTCGCTCATGATGTGACGGTGCTCACGCTCGGCCAGTATCTCCGCCCGACGCCGAAGCACCTGCCGGTGGTGGAATACATCGAGCCCGCCGTGTTCGATGAGCTCAAGGTCATCGCGCTGGAAAAGGGCTTCAAGCACGTGGCCAGCGGTCCGCTGGTGCGTAGCTCTTACCATGCCGCCGATTTCCGCCCGGAACTCGACATCATGGATGCGGTGGACAGCGATGTCCGCGCAGCCAAGGGCCTTGAGCTCGGCCCGGAACACCTCGCCATCCCGGCTCCGAAGCCGGATCTGGTGAAGGCGATCTGAGTCAGCGGATCACGCCCGCTTCGCGGAACGAAAACCACGCCTGACGTGCGGGCGATGGGCGGCCGATGATCACGTGATCGAGGAAACGGAGCTGCATCAGCTCCGCGGCTTCCTGAATCCGCCGGGTGAGTGTCTCATCCGCTCCGCTCGGACGTGGATCACCCGAAGGATGGTTGTGCGCCAGAATGAAGCCGTAGGCTCCGTGGGTGAGCACCGGTCGCAGGATGTCCCGTGGGTGGGCGATGGTTTCATTCACCGTGCCCATGGAGATGGATACCGTGCCGGCGTGATGCAACCGGGTGTCCACCAGCAGCACCACCAGATGCTCTTGCGATTGGTGGCCGAGCTGAGGCCCGAGGAAATCGTAGATCCGGTCCGGCGAGTCGAGAGGGGTCTGTTGCACCTGCTCGCGTGCCACCCGTGCTCCGAGTTCGAAGGCCGCGGCGAGCTGCGATGCCTTGGCCAGACCGAGTCCTTTCTCCTTCGCCAATGCCGTGACAGGCATGCGTCCGAGAGCACCGATGGAACCGTATTTCTGGAGCAGGTCGCGCCCGATCTGGATCGCGCTGCGGCCCTTGGTGCCGGTGCGGATGAAAAGTGCCAGCAGCTCCGCATTGTCGAGTGCGGTCGGCCCGAAATGAGCCAGCTTTTCACGCGGGCGTTCGGCAGCTGGAAGATCCTGGATACGGGCGGTTTCCATGTTCATCCTAACATCGGAAGTTGCACCGCAGCCGGAAAGCGGAAAAGTTAAGGGCGTGAGATGGATCGTCTTCTTTGATGGCGAATGCGCGTTTTGCTCCGGCAGCACGCGTCTGCTGGCACGGCTGGATTGGCACGACCGCGTTCGCCTTTCCCCTCTCCAGGGTGAGCTGGCGAAGTCAAAGGGGCTGGCGATGCATGAAGACCCCGCGGACGATACCATGGTGGTGTTCCGCGAGAGCGACGAAAAGGCCTTCTACCACAGCTCCGGCTGGCTGGAGCTGATGAGGGCGCTCGGGTTTCCGTTCAACCTGGCGCTGGTGTTCAAGATCGTGCCGCGCCGATGGCTGGATGCCCTCTACCGCTGGATCGCCCGCAACCGCTACCATTGGTTTGGCAAGGCCGACCATTGCAGCCTGCCTGAGGAGGCGGTGGTGCGACGTTTGCTGTAACCACGAAGGATCACGAAAAGGAGGAAAGCCGACTATTCGTCGAAGATTTCCCGGCCATCTGCCTTTTCGTGAAGTCCGTGTTCTTCGTGGTTCTGGAACCGGTGAGAACGCTTACTTCGCCGACTTCGGATCGAGGGCGTCCCGCAGTCCGTCTCCGAGGAAGTTCAGTGAGAACAGCGTCAGCGAGAACAGGATGGACGGGAAGAACAGTGGCCAAGGATTGGAAAACATCACATTCGCTCCCTCTTGGATCAACACGCCCCACGAGCTGTTGGGTGCCTTCACGCCAAGGCCGAGGAACGACAGAGTGGCTTCAAACAGCATGATGCCGGGGATGGTCAGAGTCGTATAAACGATGATCGGGCCGAGCGTGTTCGGAAGGATGTGGCGGAACAGGATCCGGACGTGGCCGAGGCCCAGCGAGCGGCACGCTTCGACGAAATCGAGCTTTGCCACACTCTGCACCTGGGCACGTACGATTCGTGAAACGGTCAACCACGACAGGGTGCCGATTGCGATGAACAGCGGTGCCAGAGAGGCGATAGGCTCCACCCAGGTGCGGACGCGATCGATCTCCGCCATTGTGGCGTTGCTGCCGGCGATGAGGCTCACGAGGCTTTCAGAGAGCTTTCCGGTCAGGGGATTCAGCACCACTGACAGCAGGATCACGATGACGAGGAAGGGCAGGGCGAACAGGATGTCGACGATGCGCATGAGGATCGCGTCCACCATGCCGCCCACATAGCCTGCGGTGGCACCCCAGACGATGCCGATGGAAACCGAGACGAAGGTGGTGATGAGGCCCACAAGGATCGAAATGCGGCCTCCGAAGATCGCTCGGGCGAAAATATCGCGTCCGAGTTGGTCGGTGCCAAACCAATGTCCGGACATCGGGGGCAGGTTTTTTGCGCTCAGTTGCTGGGCGTTGGGATCCTGAAGGGCATTCGGGATGAATGGCAGGACCACGCAGGTCAGGCCGATGATGATCAGCACGAAAAGCCCGGCGACCGCGGCACGGTTGTGACTGAGGCGCAGCCAGGCATCACGCCAGAGCGAGGTGCCTTTCGGGGCGGTGGAGGCAGCGGTGGACATGGACAGAGAGGGAAAAAGGTACGTCGATCGGATGAGGACGATCAGGAGGACTTCCGCAGGCGGGGATTGAGCCACAAGGTCAGGACATCGGTGACGAAGTTCGCCGCGATCACGAGCGAGCCGAACAGCAGCACCGGAGCCATGATCATTCCTGCGTCCCGGGATTCGATGGCCTTGATGAAATGGCGGCCCAGGCCGGGGATCTGGAACACGGTTTCAATCACCACCGAGCCTGAAATGATGCCGGCGAAGGCAGGGCCGAGATAAGCCACCGCAGGGATCAGGCCTCCACGAAGGCAATGACGGAACACAATCTGGACGCCGGGCACGCCCTTGGCACGGGCAGTGCGGACGAAATCCTGTGAGAGCGTGTCCAGCATCCCGGCGCGGGTGAGCCGTGAAATGTAGGCAGCGTAAGCCAGGCCCAAGGTGACGGCGGGCAGGATCCACGTCGACGGATTGACCGTATCCCACCCCATTGCGGGGAACCATTGCTTGCTGCGGCCGAGGTACTCCGCCAGCAGCGGGCCGCTCACGAACGATGGCAGGCAGATGCCGATCATCGCTATCGCCATGGATGAGGTGTCGATCAGGCTGTTTTTCTTCGCCGCCGCGAGGCACCCGGCGGGGATGCCCACCGAGACTGCCACGAACATGGCGACGAGGCCGAGCTGGAGGGAAACTGGAAAAGACTGCGCGATGACCTCGGAAACCTCACGGCCTTCCAGACGTGTGGAGAGTCCCGGGTTTCCACTGAGGAAGTTCTTCAGCATGATCACATACTGCTCGGGCAGGCTCTTGTGCAGGCCCCACTGTTCCTCCATCCGCTCGCGGATGTGCTGGGGGATGGCCTTCTCCGATTGGAAGGGCCCGCCGGGCAACTGCTTCACGAGGAAGAATGTCGCCGTGAACAGGACGAAGAGGACGAGGATGGCCTGAAAGAGCCGGTTGAGAAGGTTCTTGAACATCGGCTTGGAAAATCAGGGGGTGTCGATGGAGACAGCCTTCCACGGGTGGTTGTCCAGCAGCAGCGGGTGCCAGCCGCCCACTTCGGGGCGCTGGAGGTAGTTCCGCGCCTGCCAGGCGAAGGGAATGATCGGCTGCTCTTCCATCAAAAGGCGCTCCGCTTGCTTGAATTTGTCCAGCCGCTGGATCGGATCGGCCTGGTGGGCGGCCTCGTTGAGCAGCGCTTCGAAAGTCTTGCTGGACCAGCCGGTATTGTTGTTGCCGTTGCCCTCCGTCCACATCAGCAGGAAGGTGCTGGGGTCGAGGTAGTCACCCACCCAACCGGCGATCGCCATGTCGAAATTCTGCGATTGCTGGGCGCTGATGTAGGACCCGAAATCTTTGGCTTGGATATCGACGAGGATTCCCAGTTGCTGCTTCCACATTGCCTGCAGCGCTTCGGGGATCGTCCGCGCTCCCGAGCTGCGGATCAGCAGCGAGTAGCGGGGGAAGCCCTTGCCTTCCGGGAAGCCTGCCTCGGCCAGCAGCTTGCGGGCGCGGTCCGGATCAAAGCCCACTACGGGCTCCGGCTTGTAGTCACCCATCTTCGGTGTGAGGGAGTCGGCCGGTTGGTAGCCCTTCAGGATCGCATCACACAGGCTCTTCCGGTCGAGCGCCAGCGATAGCGCCATGCGCACTTTCGGATTGTCGAGGCCCGTGCGGGCGGTGTTCAGCCTTACGAACTGGCTGCCCACGTAGGGCTCCTGATGCAATTCGGAAGGCCGTTCCGCCTTCAACTTGTCCACCAGATCGGGCGGCACCTGATAGCCGGTATGGAGCTGGCCTGCGAGATAGGCGCGGGTTTCGGAATAGAAGTTCTCGATCGGGATGAAGCGGATGCCATTGAGCTTTACGTTCGCCGCATCCCAGTAACGCGGGTTGCGAACCACATCGAGGCGGTTGTTGAGCTTCCACTCCTTGAGCAAGAATGGGCCGTTGGAAACCATGTTTCCGGGCTCGGTCCACTTGGTGAAACGATCGGTCATCTTGCCGAACTGGAGGACCACGTGTTTCGGCACGGGGAACCAGCTGTAGTGGCGCGTCACTCCGGGGAGATAAGGCACGGGCTCACGGAGCGTCAGCTTGAGCGTGTAGTCGTCAGGCACCTCCACTCCAACCTCCTTGAAATCCTTGATCTCGCCCTTGTTGAAGGCCTCGGCGTTCTTGAGGAAATAGAGCATTTCCGCGTAAGGTGCGGCGAGCTCCGGGTGCAGGTTCCGGTGATAGGAAAACTCGAAATCATGAGCGGTCAGAGGAGCTCCATCCGACCAGGTCGCTCCCGGGCGCAGGTGGAAGGTCCATTCGGTGTAATCCGCATTGTGGTCCCAGGAAGTGGCGGCTCCCGGCTGATAGGTGGCGTCCTTCTCCGGATCGTCCGCCACCAGACCTTCCAGCACGGACCGGATCACATTGGACTCGATCACGCCGGTGACCAGATGGGGATCGAGAGCCTTCGGGTCGTCGCCATTGCCGACGAGGAGGATTTTTTCGCGGTTCGCCCGCTCGACCTGGGTTTCCCGCTGGCAGGACGCGAGCAGGAGGGTGGAGAGGGTGAGGACGGCAATCGGTCGGAACATGTCGGGCGGGAGTCTGCCGGGGTGAAGGTGGATTGGGGAACAGGATTTTTCCCAAAATTACCGAAAACAGGAGCGGTTTGCGTGCCGCTTTTGGTGAGTTCTCTGATCTATTTGATAGATTGGTTCAGTACTTGCATGGTCGTTACGGGCGGGTAGAACCGCCGAAGCCTTTTCCACTCCGCTTTTGATCTCCTATTTTCTCCGCCGCCTCCTGCTGATTCCCCCGACTTTGGTAGGGATCACGTTGCTGGTTTTCTTCACGATGCGACTGGCTCCGGGGGGGCCGATGGAGCAGAGCATGGCCCGCTTGCTTGGGGGGGAGGGGAAACGTACCCGTGCCGAATCGGGATTTTCTCTGAAACCCGCTCAGGTGCTGGAGCAGGAGGAGAAGTTCAACCGGGACAAGCCGCTGATGACCGCCTATGCCGAATGGCTGGGCTTGATGCCGAGTGATCTCGAAAAAGCCGGCGCGGAGATTCCCGTGGGGGAGAAGGAGGTGGTGATCCCGGTACCAGGGACGGTTTTCGAGGCCAAGGTCACCCTCAAGGACGATGGCGGCGCGGATCTGACTCCGGTGGACGGGGCCGATCTGACCGGCTGGAAGGTCCGCATCCGGACCCCGGAGGAACAAGCGGCACGCTGGGAAAAGTGGCTGAAAGGCGTCCCGCTCCGCAATCCGGTCGGCTACCGGGCGGTGATCTACCGGGCGGGCTACGATGGCTTGTTCCAAGGCAGCTTGGGAAGTTCCTCCAAATACCAGGATCCGGTATGGGAAATGATCAAGGAACGGATGCCGGTTTCGATCTATTTCGGCCTCATCAGCATGATCGCCACCTACGGCATCTGCGTTCCACTCGGGATTCTCAAGGCGATCAAGCACCGCTCCTTCCTCGATAATGCGACGTCCGCAATGGTCTTTGGCGGCTATGCCGTGCCGGGCTACGCGCTCGGAGCGCTGCTGGTGGTGTTTCTCGGGGCGAAGCTCGGATGGTTTCCGATCCGCGGCTTCACCGGCGACAATTTCGAAAGCCTCAGTCTCGCGGGCAAGATCAAGGACCTTTACCAGCACACGGCGATGCCCATCGTCTGCTACCTGGTTGGCAGCTTCGCCTTCACCACGATGCTGATGAAGAACGCGCTGATGGACAACCTCGCGGCCGATTACGTCCGCACCGCTACGGCCAAGGGCGTGTCGTTTCCCGCGGCAGTTTTCCGGCATGCTTTCCGCAATTCCTTGATCCCGATCGCGACCACTTTCGGCAACAACGTATCCCTCCTCGTGGCGGGTTCCATGCTGATCGAGCGCGTGTTCGACATCAACGGCTTCGGTCTCCTTCAATTCAGCGCGATTCTGGAGCGGGACGAGCCGCTGATGATGGGCGTGGTGTTCATTTCCGCGATGCTGATGCTGGTCGGAAACATCCTGTCGGACCTGTGCGTGGCCCTTGTTGACCCCCGAGTGACTTTCAAATGACTTTTCCCCGCAAACTCGGGCTCCTGTTGCTGTGCATGGCGATCGGGGCTTCTGTGGCCTATGAGAAGGGATTGGCGCTGCCATCCCTGCGCTGGTTTTTCTCGTTCAAGGTCGAACCGGTCTCCCTGTTCGGCGGAGCCTTGTCGCTCGACAATTGGGTGGGGCACGCGACTTGTCTCGGCATGGCGCTCGTTGGCCTGGTGCTGATCGCCAGTGGAGGGGGTTTCCAATGGAATCCGCTTACGTTGAAGAAATTCGGCCGATTCCGGTCGATCGGGCGCGGTTGGTTTTCCTTCCGCGTTCTGGTTCTGCTGTTGCTGCTGGCGTTGCTTGATCAAGTGCTGGTCGGCAAGCGCGCGCTGGCGGTGAAGTACGATGGGCATTGGGTTTTCCCGGCTTTCGTCCAGCGGATCTTCGCGGAGAGGGAATTCGGCGGCAGTGAGGAACAGGAGACCGACTATCGCGAGCTCCACGAGAAATTCGCCAAGGAGGGCAAGGGCAACCGCGTGATCCTGGCTCCGATCCCATGGGATCCGACCTTCGACTCCGATGATGTGGTCCAGCGTCCCCTGGTGGAGAACGATGGCAAGATCTACCGCGAGGGGGAAACCGAGCCTTACAATGGCCAGGCGGTGAAATTCCGCGCGGACAATCCGCAGGCGAAGGTCGTCTCATCCCGTTTCCGCCGCGGCCTGCGGGATGGAAATGGTTCGGTCTATGGCGAAGGCCAGCGGTTCCTCGGTCGGGAAATTTGGAAGGAAGGCGCGCGCGTCAGCACCACCGCTCCGGAAGGAACCGCCGAGCCGGCCACCGGTCCATGGACCGAGGAAATCTTCCCGCCCGCTCCGCCGACGATGAAGGAGCGCCACTACCTCGGCACCGATTCGAAGGGCTGGGACATCGCCGCCCAAATGTTCGGCGGACTCCAGGTGATCTTCAAGGCGTCGGCATTGTATCTCGTTCTCACCTACGGCCTGGGGATCGTGCTTGGTGGCATGTCTGGCTACTTTGGCGGTTGGTTCGACCTGGTGTTGCAACGTGTGATCGAGGTCATTTCCAATGTGCCCTTCCTGCTGATCGTCATGATCGTCACCAACAGTATCGGCCGGGACAACGTTGAGCTTACAACCATCCTGCTCTTCTTCGGGATCTTCTCTTGGATCAACGTCGCCACCTACCTGCGCACGTCCACCTTCAAGGAAAAGGCCCGCGATTACGTGGCGGCGGCGCGGGTGCAGGGCGCGGGCACGGCCCGGGTGATCTTCCGTCACATCCTGCCGAACGCCCTTTCCCCAATGGTGACTTTGCTGCCCTTCAGCGTGGCGGGCCTCACCACCTCGCTCACGGCGATGGACTTCCTCGGCTTCGGATTGCCGGACCGCTATCCGAGCTGGGGGCGCGTCCTTGATGACGGCACGGCGAACCTCTCCTCGCCGTGGATCGTCAGCTCCGTGTTCATCGTCATGGTCGGCCTTCTGGTGCTCATCACCTTTGTGGGTGAAGCGCTCCGCGAAGCCTTCGATCCGAAAAAATTCACCACCTACCGATGATGCGCCCGCTCATTGCTTTTGCCGCGGCCGTCTGTCTGGCCGCCCTGACCTCCGGAGGGCAGGCACAAACCGACAAGCCGTATGACAACACGGCCGAGCGGGCCGTCTTCTATGATCGCTACAATGCCGAGGTGGCGAAGAAACTCCAGGATCGCCAGAAGGAGCTCGAAACCGCCTTGGCCGGGACCCTTTCCGACACCGAGCGGAAGGACAAGCAGAAGGAGCTCGATGCGGTGCACCATCACCTGGAGCGTCCGAAGTACTTCGAGATGCTCCAGGAATCGGATCTGCCGAAGGAGTTGAAATGGGAGGATGGCCAGGAACAGCCGGAGATCGGTTCGCCTAAGGCGAAGAAGGGTGGCACCTACCACAGCATGATCCAGGGCAATACCTATCCGCCCACGATCCGCTGTGTCGGCGCGGAGGCGAACAACTCATTCCGCAACTGCCACTGGGACGATATCGAACTCGGGCTCACCTCCTTCCATCCGGACACGGGCCAGGTGATGCCCGGCATCTCCGACCGGTGGTCGGTCGCTGCCGATGGCCAGACCATCTATTTCCACATCGACAAGGATGCCCGTTGGTCGGACGGGCGGAAGATAAAGTCCGGGGACTTCCTGATGTCATTCTACGTGTACCTCTCGCCCTACCTCACCGAGAGCTACTACCGCGCCTACTATGGTGAGCAGGTACTGGGGCATCGCGACCTACGGCGATGACTACGTTTGCATCCGCCTTGGCTTCCCGAAGCCGCTCGCTGCCGCCTTCGCGGCGGTGATTCCGTTTCAGGAGGATTTTTACAAGGAGTTCGGTCCAGACTTCGAGAAACGCTACAACTGGCGTCCGCGTCCGAGCGCCGGTGCCTACGTGATCCGCAAGGAGGACATCGACAAGGGGCGCTCGATCTCGCTGACCCGAGTGAAGGACTGGTGGGCGAAGGACAAGAAGTTCTTCCGCTACCGCTTCAATCCCGACCGGATCGAATACATGCTGGTGCGGGATGAGGAGAAGGTGTTCCAGCTCTTCCTGCGCGGCGAGATCGACTGCTATCTTCTGAACGACGCCAAGAAGTGGTATGACAAGACCGAGGTGCCGCAGGTTTTCAACGGCTACATCGAGAAGGCCACCTTCTACAACGAGTATCCCGCCATCTCCCGCGGCCTTTATCTCAACTTGAGCCGGCCGCTGCTCTCGAACCTGGACATCCGCATCGGGCTCCAGCACGCGTCCAACTTCGAGAAGGTGATCGAACTCGACCTGCGCGGTGACGCCGAGCGGCTCAATCTGGTGTGCGGGGGCTATGGCGAGTTTTCAAACCCCAACGTCCGCACCCGGCCGTTTTCCGTGAGCCTCGCCCGTGAGGCCTTCGCCCGCGCGGGTTTCACCAAGAGCGGTCCGGACGGCGTGCTGGAGAACGCGGAGGGCCAGCGGCTGTCATTCACCATCAACTTCGCCAAGCATCCGATCGTCGATCCCATCATGCTGCGCATCAAGGAGGAGGCGCTGCGCTGCGGGGTGGAATACAAGTTGGAGGGGATGGACGGCACGGCCTCGTTCCAGAAGGTCTCGCGCAAGGAACACGAGATCGCCTTCACCGGCTGGCAGCAGAACCTGCCGTTCCCGGACTACTACCAGGGGTTCTACTCCACCGAGGCCTACGAACCCGGTTCGGACAAGCCGCGGCCGATGACCAACAACATCTCCCAGTTCGCCGACAAGACGATCGATCCGATCCTGGAGGAGAACCGGAATGCCAGCAGCATCCAGAGCGTCAAGGACACGAGCTGGAAGCTGGAGGAGATCTTCAACGAGCGCGCGGTGTGGGTTCCGTCGTTCAATCGCCCGTTCTTCCGGGTTGGCTATTGGCGTTGGGTCCGTTGGCCGGACAATTTCAATGTCCGTCTCACCAATGAGGCGGATACCAGCCACGTCCACTGGATCGATACCGATATCAAGGAGGAGACTCTGGATGCGATGAAGCCTCCCGGCCGCAGTTTTCCCGAACAGAATCTGATCTTCGACCAGTACCGGCAGAAGACTCCCGAGAAATGACCATGTCCGATCCTTTGCTCCAGGTGCGCGACCTCATCACCGCCTTCGATACCGATGGCGGGCTGGTGCGGGCGGTGGACCATGTGTCCTTCGAGGTTCCCCGCGGCAAGACCGTCGGCATCGTCGGTGAGTCCGGTTGCGGCAAGAGCGTGACGGCGATGTCGATCATCCGCCTGCTGCCCCAACCGATGGGGAAGATCCTTCATGGCCAGGTGAACTTCAAAGGACGCAATCTGCTCAAGGCCACGGATGCCGAGATGCGCAAGGTGCGCGGCGGCGAAATCGGTGTGATCTTCCAGGAGCCGATGACGGCTCTCAATCCGGTCCACCGCATCGGCAAGCAGCTTTCCGAGTGCTTCATCCTCCACAAGAAGATGAGCAAGAAGGACGCGTGGCATGCCTCGATCGAGATGCTGAAGCTGGTGCGCATTCCCGCGCCGGAGCACCGCATCGCGGACTACCCGCACCAGCTTTCCGGCGGCATGCGCCAGCGCATCGTCATCGCGATGGCGCTCGCCTGCCGTCCCGATCTGGTGATCGCGGATGAGCCGACCACCGCGCTCGATGTGACCGTGCAGGCCCAGATCCTGGACCTGATGAAGCAGCTTCAGGCGGAGATGGGCATGTCCGTCATCCTCATCACCCACGATCTCGGCGTGATCGCAGAGACCTGCGACGAGGTGGTGGTGATGTATGGCGGCCGGGTGGTGGAAAAGGCGCCCGTGCGCGAGCTGTTCCAGCGTCCGATGCACGCCTACACCCGCGGCCTGCTGGCCTCCATCCCCACGCTGGCTACGCCGCGGAAGTCGGTTCTGCCGACCATTCCCGGGATGGTCGCCGGATTGTTCGACCTCGTGCCCGGTTGCCGCTTCTGCCAGCGCATGGGCAGGGAGGGGGCCGTGTTGCGCGAGCGCCCGGCCTTTGAGGAGATCTCGCCCGGCCACTGGGTGGAAACGTGCCCGAATTGTTTCGAAGAGCCAAAATAATGCAGCCGATCCTTTCCGTCCGTGACCTGAAGGTCCATTTCCCCGTCCATGGCGGTCTGTTCCTGAGACAGACCGGAGCCGTGCGTGCGGTGGACGGTGTTTCGTTCGACATTGCCCCGGGGGAGACGCTCGGGCTGGTGGGGGAGTCTGGTTGTGGGAAATCCACGCTTGGCAAGGCGATCGTGCGACTGGTGGACGCCACTCATGGCTCCATCGCTTTTGAGGGCCGGGACATTACCCGGGCTGGCAGCGGAACCATGCGTCCACTGCGTCGTGACCTTCAGATGGTGTTCCAGGATCCGGTGGAGTCCCTGAACGCCCGCCACAGCGTGTTCGAGATTCTCGAAGAGCCGCTCATCATTCACGGAGCTGGAAATGCCGCATGGCGCCGCCAGCGGGTGTCAGAGCTTCTGGACCGCGTCCGCCTGCCGAAGACGGCGGCGGAGAAATACCCGTTCGAGTTTTCCGGCGGCCAGCGCCAGCGCATTGGCATCGCCCGGGCCATCGCCTTGGAGCCGAAGCTGATTGTTTGCGATGAGCCGGTGAGCGCCCTCGATGTGTCCGTCCAGTCCCAGGTGCTCAACCTCCTGCTGGAGCTCCAGCAGGAAATGAAGCTCTCCTACCTCTTCATCGCGCACGATCTGGCGGTGGTGAAACACATTTCCGACCGCGTGGCGGTCATGTACCTCGGCAAGATCGTGGAGCTGGCGGACGCGGAGACCATCTACCGCAATCCCCGGCACGCCTACACCAAGGCTCTCCTTTCCGCGATTCCCGAGCCGGATCCGCTGGCGGTCAAAAAGCGCATCCTCTTGGAGGGCGATGTCCCGTCTCCGATCAATCCGCCCGCAGGCAGCGCCTTCGGCCACCGCATCAAGCATCCTCGGTACGAGGAAACCATCGGCAAGGAGCTTCCGCTTACGGAGATCGAGCCGGGCCACTGGGTCGCCGCCGACCCGTGCTGCCTGACCGATGCCGATTGGCAGATCGTCTCCGGCCGGACCACCGCAGCGGTGGTTTGATCCCGGAGGGTGGGGGATTTCCCGGTTGCGGAGCCGCAAACCGGGTACATCTTCGCCCTCCCCTGCGGAAAATCCGACTCCGGCATTGCCAAATGCCGCTGGCCGACTAGCAATTCGCGCGGCGTGGCCAGCCGGCCCCCGAACCCCACTTACACTCAACGGCATGAAAGACCTCTCCAAATACCGCAACATCGGCATTTTCGCCCACGTGGACGCCGGCAAGACGACCACGACCGAGCGTATCCTCAAGCTCACCGGCAAGATCCACAAGATCGGTGAAGTGCACGATGGCGCTTCCACCATGGACTTCATGGAGCAGGAAGCCGAGCGCGGCATCACCATTCAATCGGCGGCCACCACCTGTTTCTGGAAGGACCACCAGTTCAACGTCATCGACACCCCGGGCCACGTCGACTTCACCATCGAAGTGTACCGCTCGCTGAAGGTGCTCGACGGCGGCGTGGGCGTGTTCTGCGGTTCCGGCGGCGTTGAGCCGCAGTCGGAAACCAACTGGCGCTACGCCAACGACTCCGAAGTCGCCCGCGTCATCTACGTCAACAAGCTCGACCGTATCGGCGCCGACTTCTACCGCGTCGTCGGCCAGGTCAAAAAGATCCTTGGTGCTCACCCGCTGGTGATGGTCCTGCCGATCGGCACCGAGTCCGACTTCGTCGGCGTGGTCGACCTTCTCAGCATGAAGGCCCACATCTGGGACGAGTCCGGCCAGCCGGAAAACTTCAAGATCGAGGAAATCCCCGCCGACATGGTGGAGAAGGCGAAGGAATACCGCGCCGCCCTCATTGAGACCGCCGTCGAGCAAGACGACGAGCTCATGGAGAAGTATCTCGAAGGCGAAGAGCCCTCGATCGAGCAGATCAAGAAGTGCATCCGCAAGGGCACGATCGATCTCGCATTCTTCCCGACCTACTGCGGTTCCTCCTTCAAGAACAAGGGCCTGCAGCTCGTGCTCGACGCCGTGGTGGATTACCTCCCGAGCCCGACCGACGTGAAGCCGCTTCCCGAAGTGGACGAAGAAGGCAACGAGACCGGCAAGTTCGCCATCATCGATCCGACCGCCCCGTTCCGCGGCCTGGCGTTCAAGATCATGGACGACAAGTTCGGCGCGCTGACCTTCACCCGTATCTACTCGGGCACCATCAAGAAGGGTGACGTCGTGCTCAACTCCTTCACCGGCAAGACCGAGCGTATCAGCCGCATGGTTGAAATGCACGCGGACGACCGCAAGGAAATCGACTCCGCCCAGGCAGGTGACATCGTCGCCATCGTGGGTATGAAGAACGTGCAAACCGGTCACACGCTTTGCGACGAGAAGAACCCGGCGACCCTTGAGCCGATGGTGTTCCCGGATCCGGTTATCTCCATCGCCGTTGCTCCGAAGGACAAGGCCAACGCTGAAAAGCTGGCCACCGCCATCGGCAAGATGATCCAGGAAGACCCCTCGTTCCGCGTCGAAACCGACGAGGAGACCAATGAGATGATTCTCAAGGGCATGGGCGAGCTTCACCTCGACATCAAGATCGACATCCTCAAGCGCACCCACAAGGTGGAGGTCACCGTCGGCGCCCCGCAGGTCGCCTACCGCGAAACCATCACCAAGCCGGTCAGCGACAGCTACACCCACAAGAAGCAGTCCGGTGGTTCCGGTCAGTTCGCGAAGATCGACTACACCATCGAGCCGGGCGAGCCGGGCACCGGCTTCATCTTCGAATCGAAGGTGGTCGGCGGCAGCATCCCGAAGGAGTTCATCCCCGCCGTCGAAAAGGGCTTCAAGACCTCCGTCGACAAGGGACCTCTTGCCGGATATCCCTGCTTGGACTTCAAGGTCACGCTCACGGAAGGTGGTTTCCACGCCGTGGACTCCAGCAACATCGCCTTCGAAATCGCCGCGAAAGCCGCGTATCGCCAGACGATGCCGAAGGCTGCTCCGCAGATCCTCGAGCCCATGATGAAACTCGACGTCTTCGCTCCCGAAGAAAAGGTCGGTGACGTCATCGGCGACCTCAACCGCCGCCGCGGCATGATCCAAGGCCAGGAGCCGACCCCGGGTGGTGTCCGCATCAAGGCCGAGGCTCCTCTGAGCGCCATGTTCGGTTACATCGGTGACCTGCGCACCATGACCTCCGGTCGTGGCCAGTTCTCGATGGAGTTCAGCCACTACGCTGCAACGCCGAAGAACGTCTCCGACGACGTCATCGCCAAGGCCAAGGCCCGCGAGGAAGCGAAGAAGAAGTAAGCTTCTTCCGATCCAGTTCCCAAGCCCCGTCATCCGCAAGGGTGGCGGGGCTTTTTGCATGGATGGCCGCGCGAATTGCTTGGTGGTAGGAAGTTGCGATCTCCGGTGACGTGATGGACGTTTTACGGATGAAAACGATTCTCCAATGGAGTGGTGCCGTCGTGGTGGCGTGCGCCATGTCGTCCCTCGCAAGGGGAGATGAGCAACAGAAACCCTACCGCGATGTAATCGAACTGAGCGGCAAACTGGAGGCGAGAATGATCCCGCTGGTTCGTGAGAACACCGGACCGGATGCCCACCGCGAAAAGCGTTACTTCCTGATTCTGGATCAACCGATCTCCGTCGCCACGCCTCCAAATGGTGACAAGACGATGTATCCCGATGAGAAGGACGTGAAGGAACTCCAGCTCATGTCCGGAGCCGCACCGGATCGCGCGGTGGCGATTGAGTCACGGCTGCAGGAAGCGGTGGCGAAGAATCTGACGATCCGGATCAGCGGTTCGCTGTTCCATTCCTCCACCAGCCAGCACTACACGCCGGTGCTGATGGAAATCGTGAACATCACTCTGCCTACTCCGGTGGTAACCGTGCCCGTGGTTCCCGCTCCGGAACCCGAGCCTGCAAAATAGATCAATCCAGCAGCAGCACCTCGGCCTGTTTGGAGCGCAGGTGGAAGGTCTTCGTGCCGAGGTCGTGATGGGCCTTGATCGAGCGCATGGTGCGGCTCTTCACCCGCATCAGCACGGAATGGGTGCGGGCCACATTGCCGCGCACTTCCACGCCGCGCAGCAGCGGGGAATCGGAGATGCCCGTTGCGCTGAAGATGATGCTGTCACCCTTGGCGAGGTCCTTGGAGAGATAGACCCGGTCGAGGATCTTCTCGTGGCCCTCCGCGATGAGCAGACGGCGCTCCATCGGATCACGGGGCCAGACCTTGGCCTGAAGTCCTCCGCCAAGGCAGCGCAGTCCGGCTGCGGAAAGAACCCCCTCCGGCGAGCCGCCGATGCCCACGTAGAGGTCGATGCCACTGTCCGGGAAACCAGGGGCGATGGCGGCAGCAATGTCGCCGTCCGCGAGCATGCGCAGCTTCGCCCCCACGCGACGGACCGCATCGATGTAGGGCTGGTTGCGCGGGCGATCGAGCACCATCACGACGATGTCGCGGATGTCCTTCTCCAGAATCTTCGCGGTGATCTTGATGACTTCCTCGGTGGGGGCTTCGACGCTGATCGGCAGCGAAGGGTCGGCCATGAAAGCGCGGCGCACCTTTTCCGGGTAGGCCAGCTTTTCCATGTAAAAGGCGGGGATGTCCTCGAGGGCGTTCTCTTCGCCATTGCGCGGAATGGCGGCGGCGATGCAGGCCACCGAGTTCGCCATGCCCTTCGAGACATTGGTGGTGCCGTCCACCGGATCGAGGGCGATGTGGAACTGAGGTGCGCCTTCCAGCCACGTGCCGACCTTCTCGCCTTTGAACAAACCGGGAGCGTCGTCCTTGATGCCTTCTCCGATCACCACCTCGCCGCGCATGTCCATCAGGTCGAACATGCCGCGGATGGCATCGCAGGCGGCTTCATCTGCGGCTTCCTTGTTGCCCCGGCCCATCCAGCGGTGGGCGAAAAGAGCGGCGGCTTCGGTAGCGCGCAGGAAGTCGGATTCGAAGATGCGTTCCGGATCGATCATGGTGTTAGCGGTTGCACGGGAGAATCAGAAGGCAAGCCGGACGTGAGGTGGAACCGCTGAGCCCGGCTGAAATTTCTGCATGGATGCCAGTAGAAGGATTCCCGGATTCAGCGGGCCAGCAACTCTTGGAAGCGCTTGTAAGCCGCCTCCCAGGCCTCCTGGTCACGAGGGGTGTAGGTGATGAACTCGAAGGACTCCCGGATCAGTTTGCGCCCTGCTTGGAAATCCGGCAGATGACCAGTGGCGACCATCTGGGTGATGATGTTGCCACAGGAGGTGGCCTCCACCGGACCGGCGATGACTTCGATGCCCATGGCGTTCGAGGTCGCCTGGCTGAGCAGGGCGTTCTGAATGCCACCGCCGCCCGCGTGCAGGCGGGCATAGTCGCGACCGGTGAGCTGGCGCAGCTTGTCGAGTGTCATCCGGTATTTCAGTGCCAGCGATTCGGTGGCGATGCGCAGGATGCATCCCTTCTTTTGAGGAACGTTCTGGCCGGTGCGTTCGCACCATTCGGCGATCTTGGTCGGCATGTTACCCGGGCTGGCGAAGATCGGATCATCCGGATCGATGAAGGCGCTGAAGGGCTCGGCTTCTTTGGCGAGCTCGGCGAGACCGGCGTAAGTGATGTCTTCACCATCCAATGCCCATTGGCGTTTGCACTCCTGGATCAACCACAGTCCCGCGATGTTTTTGAGGAAGCGGACGGTGCCGTCCACGCCCAGTTCATTGCAGAAGCCGGCACGGAAAGCGTCCGGGCCGGTGATGGGTTCCCGGGTTTCGATGCCCATGATCGACCAGGTGCCGGAGGACAGCCAGAGGTTGTCGTCTTCGGACATCGGGATGCCAGCCACTGCGGCGGCAGTATCGTGGCAGGCGGAGGCGACCACCGGGATGTCCGCGCGTCCGATCTGGCGGCCGACTTCGGCACGCACCGGGCCGAGCACCGTGCCGGGGGCGACGATGTTGCCGAAGATCCGTGAAGGCAGCCCGAGGGCCTCGATCACTCCCCATGCCCAATCGCCGCTGCGCGGGTCGAGGAGCTGGGAGGTGGAGGCAATCGTACGCTCGACCGCCTGAACACCGGTGAGCCAGTAGGCGAGCAGGTCCGGAGTGAAGAGCAGTCTCTCCGCGTGCAGCAGGCCCGGGCTCTGTTTCCTCAGTTCCGCCAGCAGGTGCAGCGAGGTGTTGTAGAAGTTCGTAGCCACGCCGGTGTGGGCGAAGATCTCCACCTCCGGCAGGATCGCATGCATGGCGTCCGGTATGCCCTCGTGGCGGGGATCGCGGTACTGGTGGGGCATGCCGAGAAGCTGGCCCTTGCCATCGAGCAGGCCGTGGTCGCAGCCCCAGGTGTCCAGGCCGATCGAAACAATCTTGTCACCGTAGCGTTCCACCGCCGTCCGCAGGCCGGTGAGGATCTCCCGATAGAGACCGATCAGATTCCAATAAGAGCCGTCCGGCAGGTCGGTGCCGGGATTGTCGAACCGATGGACCTCTTCCAGATACAAGCGGGTGAAATCCGTCTTGGCTGCGATCACGCGGCCACTTCCGGCTCCGAGATCGACGGCAATGAATACTTTCTTCGGCATGGGGATGATTCCCAATCTTTCCCAACAAAACGGGGGCAGGCAATGGGGAATGCGCCCCAAGTTGCGGCAGGAGCCCCGCCGGGTCGGCTTGACACCCGGATGGTTGATCTTTAAGCAATCCGAGGAAAAATTTTCCCGCCACCCTCGTGAAAACCGCCGCCGTTTCCGCCCTCGGTCTCCTTTCGCTCGCCGGATTGGCGCATGGCGATACCTCAAAAACCCTGACGCCGGTGAAAATCGACCCGGCGCTGATCGGGACGGAGCCCTACCGGTTCAATGGTCTGGTGATCGGTGAAGAGGTTCGCGGCAGCGGTTTCGTCGCATGGAACCAGCGGACCTTCTTCACCGCGGCGCACGTGGTCTCGGACTTCACCGAGGCGAAGTTCACCTGGAGCCAGCCTCCGATCTGGTTTCCCACCGCCAACTGTGCGGAGGATGAACTGGATCTGGATACCATGATCGCGAGCCGGGGCTACTACCGCTTCGTCGCCTATCAGGCGAATGCGGAACTCCAGGGCTCGATCACCGGGAATGCTTTCAGCAAGGATGTGGCGCTGGCCTTCGCCTTCCAAAACCTCATCCCGGGAACCCCGGCGGTGCTGAATACGAACGGCTACAAGGACATCCAGAGCAGCACCGCGACCACCATGATCACGGGCTATCCGGCCGAAGAGGCCTACACGGATACGCCGATCGATGGCTTCTACCTTCATCAGACCGGGCCGGGCATCACGCCCTACTCTCCTTTCTATCTCAAGGCATTCAAAACCTCCCTGGTCGCTACCGGTGGCGGAAACAGCGGTGGCCCGCTGTGGGTGCAGAAGGGCAGCTCGTGGAGCGCGGCCGGCGTGCTGGACGGAGGCCGTCCTTCCGAGAGCATCGTCTATGCCTTCTCCCCGGAGGTGAATTCACTCACCCGTGCGGTGGCTCCGATCGTGAAGACGGTGCCCGCCATGCCGGTTCCGGTGGGCGGAGTACGGGCCTCATCGTACTATTTCCCGATGACCCGTGCGAAGAAGATTCCGGACGGCGTGCAACGCTACACGGACTTCCGGTTCAACGTGAATCGCTTCGATGAAGGTTCCGCGGTGACGAAGGTTCACCTGAATCTGGACATCACTACCGATCATCAGGGTGATCTCTTCATCATCCTCCAGGGCCCCCAAGGCGTTTACACCATTGTTCACAATGAGGAAGGTGCTGGCACGCACAACCTGGTGCTGGATGACGAGGATTTCACCGAAGCTTTCGAAGGAATCTATCCGAACGGCCCATGGATCGTGCGGGTGCAGGACCGTCTCAAGGGAGACATCGCCACGGTCAACAAGATCGTGCTGGAGATCGGCACGGATGTCGTGCCGGAAGATTCCACCGGAGGCACCGGCCAGTAAGTGAAGAAGTGGCGCGGCTGGATCGTGCTGGCGCTGCTGTTGGTGGGGATTGCCGGATGGTGGTCCTATCAACGCAGGGCTTCGCATCCGCCATCTGCGGAAGCCGTTCACGCGTATCCTCGTGTGGAAGACGGGCAGCCGGAGGAAGATGATTTCGCTGCGAAGGACGCTGAGCAGCGGCGGTTGATGCTCGGTGCGTGGGCGGAACTGCTGCGTTGGATGAAGTCCGATCCACGTCCGGGCCCCGAGGAGATTGCTGCTCGTTTGAAGGAGCTGCGGATGGAGTGGGTGACGATGGAACCCACGGTGCTCACTGCCGTGATCGGAGAGATCCTGCGCTCGGGTGAAGATCTTCCGACCGGACTCGCATTCGCGGTGGGGCAGCACGGCTTGCTGGATGGCTGGCCGACCCTGCGGGTGTTCCTGCTCGATGTGCTCGCGGTTTCCGATCCCCAGACCGCACCGGCGGTGGCCCGGGAGGTGCTGGAGACGGCCAAATCAGGAGATGAATACGCGGTGGCCCTGCGGTCGCTCACCCGCCCGGGGCCGGGGCGCGCTGGAGACACGGAGCTTGTGGACCGGTTCGGAAGCTTGCTCGATCACCCGGAATGGAGCGGTCAGGCCGGGTTTGCGAACGCTTTCGATCTGGCACGCTTCATCGGTACTGCGGATGCGGCGCGGAAGGTGGCGGCTTGGCAGGGGAATGCCGCGTTGAAATCGCTGGCCTTGGATGAATTCTCGGCGGCCCATCCGGCTGCGATGGTGGAGGTCCTGAATTCTCCGGATGCCGCGTCCTTGGAGCCGATCGAGCGTGCTTCACTGATGGCGCGGATCGATCCCGCGGATGCCTCCCAGCTTGCCGCGGCGGATGCTTATCTGCGTGCGCAGGGGCTGGCTTCGGATGAAGCGGCCGCCTTTCTGAAAGTCTTTCCTCTTGCGGAATGCGACTACCGGCTACCGATTGTATGGAGAGAATCCGGCACCTTATTCACGGGATGGCATCGCGGCAGGGGACCGCGCGGCGCTGGGGCAGGTGGAGGTCTGGATGGCCGATCCGACCCTGTCTTCACGTTACTCCACCGAGTTGGGAGCCCTCCACACCCGGCTGGAAACGTGGGTGAAACAGGCGGCCTCCCGTTGACCACTGGCGTCCTGGCTTGTTAGCCTCCGGCTTTGGATGAGAGAGCTGCCCCAGGACCGCCCCTATCGTTTCCGACCACCGGTGGACCGGCCGTGGATCAATCCGCTGCTGCGCTGGTTGAACCGCCGCGTGTTTCTCAAGGAGCTCTATAACGTCGGTTCCATCGATTGCCACGGCATCGGTGCGCTAGAGGCGGCGATGAAGGCCGGGGACGCAGTGGTGCTGGCTCCGAATCATGCGGATCATGCCGATGTGCATGTGCTCAGCGAGGTGACGGCCCGTGTCGGCATCCGGCCGCGCTTCATGGGGGCACGCGAGATTTTTGAGGCCGGGGCGCTCAATGCATTCGCTCTGCAGAGCGGCGGTGTGTTCTCTGTGGACCGGGATGGGGCGGACATTGCTGCCATCAAGATGGCGCTTTCGATTTTGGAAGAGGGCAGGCATCCGCTGGTGATCTATCCGGAGGGGAAATCTACCATCATCACGAGTGGCTCGATCCGCTTCATGACGGGCTCGCTTCGATCCTGCTAAAGGTGGCGCGGAAGCTTCCGGACACCCGCCGTGCGAAGATTTTCCCGATCGCCTTCCGATTCGAATACGACGAAGCGGTGAAAGATACCTTTGAGGCGCGGGTGTCGAATCTGGAGAAAACCATCCATTGGGCTCCCAAGGAGGACCTGCCAGTGGTGGAACGGCTTTATCGGTTGGGGCCGGCCTTGCTGGCGGTGAAGGAAATGGAGTTCTTCGGTGAAACCGGCAGCGGGAATCTGGCGGAGCGTTTGGAGCGGCTGCGCGAGCGGTTGCTGGAGGATGTCGAGAGCCGTCATGGCAAGGACGCGCGGTCGGAGACCGTGCCGGAACGGGTGCGCGCCCAGCGGCTCCGTATCCGTCGCACCTTGTTGGACCCGGCGAACAAACCCGATCCTGCGACCCGCCATCGTCTCCTCGATGACCTGAAGCGCATCCACGTGGCCTATCAGGTCTATAGCTATCCGGGTGTTTATCTTGCGGAAGATCCCGATGACCACCGCATCGCGGAGACTCTGATGAAGCTGGAGGAGGACTTGCTGGGGAAGGCCACTTATCCGGTGCGGCGGAGCGCGACCATCGTCTTCGGCGAACCAATCGACGTCACCGCCCTGCTGGCCGCAGGAGGGTTTCCGGCCAAAGGTGGAGCCTTGGAATTGACCTCGCTGCTGGAGGAACGCTTGGGGGCGATGGTGAGCAGTGACGATCCGCGGAGCTTGTCGGCGGAGATCCGGCCGGGCATCGTTGCTCCGGAAGCATGAACGATCCAGGATCACTCGCGTGGCTCGCCCGGCCGGATGGCACTGTCGTGCTCGGCCATGGTCCGTTCACTGCGGCTGCGGCTCCCGCCGTGGATGGCGTGGCTTTTTATGTACAACGCTACGGCCTTGATGAGGTGGAGCCTTGGCGGATTCCCGCGTCTTATGAGGTGTTGGACACTGCGGAGCTCGAGCGGCGCTTCGTCCATCATGCCCTGCCGGTTTGCGAATGGAACGAGATCGATGCCGGGCCTTTTGCCGGAGTGTTCCAGGAAGTGATGGATGAGATCCGTCGTGGCACGTTTGAGAAGACAGTGCCTGTGGTGGTGGAGGAGGGGACGTTGGTTTCCGGATCACCACTCGATCTGGCGGCGGCGATGACCCGCCAGGGCGCGCCGCGGTTGTCCTACGCATGGTCGGATGGAAACCGTGGATTTTCCGGTGCGACTCCGGAAGTGCTGTTCTCTCTGGCGGATCGAAAGCTCGTCACGATGGCGCTGGCTGGAACGGCGAAACGTGAGGAACGGGTGGTGTTCGCCGTCGATGAAAAGGAAATCCGCGAGCACGAATACGTCGCGCAATCCTTGGTCTCTAAACTCGGTGACATCGGCACGGTGCATCGCGGGGACCGCACGATTCTCGATCTCGGCTCGCTGGTGCATTTCCTCTCCCCGATCGAGGTGGAGTTGGATGAACCGCAGAAACCTTCAGAACTGATCCGCCGTCTGCATCCAACTCCCGCACTGGGGCCGCATCCGCGCACCCCCGGAACGCTGGCCCAACTCATCGCCTGGCGTCGTCGTCTGGGGTGTCCGTATGAATTCGGTGCGCCTTTCGGTGTCTGGGATCACGGACGCTTCGACGCGATCGTGGCCATCCGCGGATTGTGGTGGGATGGCCGTGAGGTCAAGCTGCCCGCCGGTTGCGGAGTGATCGAGGTCAGCCGTCTGGTGAACGAATGGCGTGAGCTGAGGCTCAAGCGCGAGGCGGTGAAGCAAGTACTGGCTTTGTGAGAGTCTCAGGGAGCGAAAAGCAACACCCACATCCCAATCATTCCCACAACGAGCATCAGGATCGAGATCACCGTCAGGATTTCGAACACTCGGAAGCGGGTGTCCAGCAAGCTTAGGAACCAACGGGTGTGGCAGAATAGGGCGATGCCCATGTAAGCCACCGCCAGCCATCGTGCGCTCTCTCCGGTTATCCACGTGTCGCTGCCACCTCTGCCTGGAAGATAGACTCGTTCTGTTAGCCAGCCATTGACGGCGTGCCATCCAATCAAGCCCGGCAGTAGGAATCCGAGTGCTACCTTTCGAACTATGCCTGCACCATAGGGCGGATAGGCCAGATCCTCGACGTCGTCACCGGCGGATTCATTCAAATTCCGATTCCATCTGCCCATGGCCTGGAGCTTGTCAGGATCAATGCGCCTTGTCGAACAGGCGATCGAGGGTCCGCAGCGTCACGCGCATGGAAATGTCCAACGACTCAGCCGAGATCACGGAGAGGTCATCCTTGCCGCCGTCCCGGTTGTGCCACCAGTTGAAGTCCGAGAAATCCCCGATGATGTCGATGGTCGGAATGCCTACTTGATTGAGCGGCACGTGGTCATCGGTGATGGCGTAGTTGGTCTGGGCGGCAGTGAAGTGTTTCTTCGCGTTCTCCTCGGCTGCGGCGGCAAGCACATGATCCTTCAAAAAGGCGGGAGAGTCCGAGGGCATCAGAATGTTGAGATTCTTATGGCCGATCATATCCAGCAGGATGCCGAAGCGCGGTTTTTCCGCCTGTCCCCGCCACAGGCTGACGTATTCACGGCTGCCAAAGAGCCCGTCGAGCGTGGTGATGGTGTCGCTGAATCCCTCTTCCCCATCGAAGAACACCAGCTCCAGCTTTTCGGCCTGTTCCGGCTTCTTATCCGCGAGATAGCGGGCCATCTCCACGATGGCGGCGCAGGCGGAAGCGGCGTCATCCGCGCCGAGGAATTCGATGCCGGGGATCGCCTTGGAATCGATGTGGGCGCAGAGGATTCCCTCACGCGATCCGCTCCACGCATCGGTCCCCTTTTTCGCGAAGCGGGCACGAACGTTCACGAACTCGACTTCACCTTTGAGAGTGTTGCGTTTGAAGGTCTGCTCCTTCAGCGACCATCCGGATTTTTCCAGTTCGCCCTTCACGTAAGCACGAACCTTGGCAAGACCTTCGGAGCCTGCGGGACGAGGACCGATCGCGAGGATCGCTGCGGTATGCTGGTAGGCGCTTTGACCGAGGTGGCCTCCTTCCGTTCCCGATTGGCCCCACCGTCCGACGAGGCAGGCGGTCACGATTGCGATCGCCGCAACCCCCACAAGCAGTAAGCCCTGTTTCATGGCTGCGGAAGATGGCGGGCGATCATCGGGACGGCAAGGGGAACCGGCAAGTTCGGACAGGCTGTCAGGGGGGCAGGGTTTGCCGGGGCGGCCCCACCGTCTCTCCTTCCACGAAACGCGGCATCACCTGGATCAATCCTCCGGGCAGGGCGGTACCGCCGCTTTCCACCCAGCGGTCCAGATGAGCCATGTAGGGGGTGGTGGTCAGGTTGTATCCGCTCAAGGCCGGCACGTGCCAGTCGGTGAGGTCATCCAGTTCCGCCACCACCACGCTCAGATCCTGCGGAATACGGTGGCCGTTCTTCATGCAGTAGCTGGAGAGGGCGAGTGCCTCCCCCAGCCAACGAACCACGATGGCGGTCGGCCGCTTTTCGGTGAAGATCTTATCAAGCAGATGGTTGAATCCCTCCGGCCCGCTGGAGAGCGCTTCGGGAACCTGGCGGAGCGAATCGAAAGGCAGCCCGGCCTCTTGAAAAATGGGTCTCACCAGTTGGATCGTGGCGGCCCGGCCGTATTCGCCGAGGTCATTGATACAAAGGACGATGTCGCGATGACCTAGCGCGATCAGACGGCGTGCCGCATCAGCAAGAAGCGGCGCGATCGCCATGGCGACACAGGGTAGGGCACCGTGGCCCCGCACCTCGCCCCCGAGAAGGACGGCTTTGATTTGTCGGGAAATCGCCCATTGGACGGCCGCATGGAGCGGTTTGACGAGAATCCACAGGCAGTCCGGGTGGATCTGTAGCAGCTCATCCAGTGCGGCCTCCGGGTGCGGATGGGAAAGAGCCGGGCAGAAAACGTAGTCCGCCTCGTGGCCACGGCGGTGCAGGCGATGCAGATATTCGTCCACCACGCTACGGGTGAAGGGCCACAGCCGGGGCAGCGGAGCCTCTCCCACCACCAGTACCCGACGGTGCTTGGCCCGGGTGTCGGGTAGCTGGAAGCCCTTGCGAATGCGCCTGCCGCGCCGTCCGCTCGGTGGCATCAGGACCCCTTCACGGGTGAGGTGGTCCAATGCCGCTTCCATGGTGGTGCGGCTGACTCCCAGCAGATTCCCCAGATCGCGGTAACCCGGGAGCCGTTCGCGCCAGCGACCGGTCTGGATTTCCTCCAGCAGCCGGTGGGCGACTTGCCTGGAAAGCGGTTGTCGATCCAATGGGAGCATGGCTTGGCCGGAAGGAACGCCTTGCAGTCAAACGTGTTGGAGACGGAAAGGAAAGGCTGGAACTCGGGACATGTTGAATTTTCAACTGCCTTAGTGCAACGTTTTGGTTACAAAGGATTTGGGCTGCTATTGCGCTTTGTGGCAGCGCAGGGGAGGAGCCAAAAGACTTTCCTGCGGGAGCGCGCCCGGGGAATGGTTAGGGTGGAAGTGGGGGCATCCGATTCTTGCATGTGATCGGATGTCGAACGGCTTGCTTCCACCAAACCCTGAATCCTACCCAAGAGAAAATGAGCATATCAGCACGTCTGGTGTTCGCAACGGTCCTGGTGGTATCGCAAACGATACTACAGGCCGACATCGCCGCCGACTACGGCAGCATCACCGGCACATCCGCCGGGTTATCGGTATCCGGATGGGGAACCCCCGGCACGATTGCCCGCCATGGCAAGGCCGCGTTCCCGATCCTCTTGGATTCCAGCAATACCGCCCTCATGGCGGCGGGCCGCTACAACGACAGCTACGCCTCGACGGCGGCCTGCGCGGTGGTGTTTTCCCATAATGGTTCCCTCAACGGCGGCGGCGACTCGATGCCGCTGCTGCTGGAAGGCGCGGTGAAGTGGGCCAGCCGCAAGACCACGCCCTCGACGATTACCGTCGGTTGCGGTTCGGGCATCACCGCCTCGTTCTGGACCAGCCGTGGGTATCTCACGAAGACGGTCTCGACCACGATGTCGTCGTCGACGGATGACCTGAGCGGAGTCGACGTGTTCGTCTTCGATTGGCATTCGGGCTACAGCGCGGCGGCCATCACGAAGATCCAGACTTTCACGGCTGGCGGTGGCGGCATCGTGTGCGGCGCCACTCCATGGGCACTCGGCGCGACACCGACGACCGATGCCTTCAACGTGCTGACGCCCTTCGGCCTCACCTATGGGGGTGGGTATTGGAGTGGCGCAAGTCCGGCCACCGTGTCCGCGACGGCACCTTCACCCTACTACAGCGCGCTGAATGGCAGTGGTGATCTGGTCAAGGACAAGGAGGGGCTCATTACGATGACCCTTGCGAACAAGATCATCGCCGCGAACTCCATCGATCAGGTGCTGGCCGTGAGAACCGACATCACGGCGCTCAATACCGACATGGAAACGCTCAGCAATGCCACGCATTACAGTTGGATCACACCTACCAATGCGAATCCGGTTTCCAAGTCCACGCAACCGGTGGAGGCGATGCTGGCACGCTACCAGTCGAACAAGTTCGACAACATGACGCCCGCGCAGCTGTTCGTCCATCCGTGTGCCAGTGACTTCCCGGGCACGCCCTCGGCAGGATCCACGGTGAGCAAGACGGTGTCCGTGAACGGCACCACGCCGGTGGATTTCTACATGAACCAGGGCTACAAGCCGACGCGGGTCGAGACCGGCGTGTATGCGGCTCCCGGTGCCACCATCACGATCACCATTCCCGCCGGCATGACTTCCGCGGGTCTCCAGGCCCACATTGCGGGAAACGGCAGCGAGGATCTCACTTGGAACATCGACGGTTGGACCTACTTCCCAAAACTGTGGCGGCGGGTGCCGCTCACTGCGACCACTACCCAGACCGGCAATGTGTTCGGAGGTCTCGTCACCATTCTCGTCCCGGCGGGCAGCAGCCTCGGTACCTTCAACGTGACGGTCACCGGTGCTCTTGAAGCTCCTTGCTTCGTTCTCGGCACCAACACCGATACCGAATGGAACACCGGATTGAGCACCAAGCCCGCGCCTTATGGTTACGTCAAAACCGACAAACTCACTCTCTACGTTCCAAAATCCCAGCTCTCCGCGATGACCAATCCGACGGCGGTCGCCACCCATTGGAAGACCGTGATGGACACTGCGGACGAGTATTACGGCTACACGCCATGGCGGAAGCGTAGTGAAGCGATCGCGACCTCGCGCTATGTGGCGGCGGGTGCGGCCTATGCCGGATATCCCATCGAGGCGGGCTGGGGCACCGATAGTGCCGAGCAGTTGAATGATGCGCGGGTCAACGGCTCGTGGGGCAACTACCACGAGCTCGGCCATGGCTTTCAGGACAACTTCGACGGAGCGTTCGTCATTCCCACGCATGCCGAGGCGGATGTGAACCTGTTCCCGGGCATGATCTTCAATATGGTGCACAAGCATACCGCATGGGACAACAACTCCCACCCTTCGCTTGATGCTTCGGAGCGCATCATCCGCCGTGCGGACTACTTCGCCCTGCCCGCCGCACAGCAGACATGGCAGGTCGCCTGCGAGGGCGATCCGGTGAATGACAAGGGTGAGGTCGTGTACCACTTCTACTACAACATCTCCGAGGCCTTCGGCTGGACCGCCTACAAGACGGCGTTCACACGGCTGATGAACTACCTGCAGAATCCGACCGGATCGACCGATACCGACCTGAAAAATCTCAGCACGAGTGATCCGAACTTCAAGCGCAACCGGTTCTACATCCTGTTCTGCGATGCCACCGGACGGAACCTCGACACCTACTTCCAGCGCTATGGTCTCGGCAAGGTGGGTGGGGGTTATGAAATCACCGCATCGGTGAAGACGCTCATCAGTTCGCGTGGCTATCCGGTATGGAGTGACAACCAGCTCATGACCGGGATCAGCAACCCGGGCACGGTAACCCTACCGGAAAGCACCGCGGCGGGCACCGTTGTCCATGCCTTCTCGGTGACCGACCCAGATCCGGGCGAGACTCACACCTTCGTGATCACCGCCGGTGATCCGAACGGGGATTTCACCATCGACCGCGGGACGGGTGTGCTCAGCGTGCGTGCGCTCGACTACGAGCGCGCCACTTCGTATTCGCTGACGGTCACCGCCTATGGCGATGGCATCCCGCTCAGTGGCACGCGCGACGCGATCACCCGCACGTTCACGGTGAACGTCACCAATACGGTGGAAGTGCCGGCGATGTCGCCGGTCAACTTCGAGGCACGTGCCAGCATGGCCGCGAATACCGTGCTCGGCACGGTCAGCGCCGTCCCGGAAACCGGCCGCACGATCACCGGCTTCGCCATCGTGGCGGGCAATGGCAGCGGCGTGTTTGCGATCAACAGCACCACCGGCGTGGTCACCGTGGTCACTCCGGCCTCGTTGCCGAACCCCGGCACTGCGGTGCTGACCGTTCGTGTCACCGACAGTGCGGGTCAATTCGGCTACGGTCGCGTGCAGGTCTTCTGCAACACCCCGACCGTGCTGGCCGACCAGCAGTGGAAACTGGATGAAACCAGTGGCACCACCGCAGCGAATGGCGCGGGTGGTTTGACCGGCACCTATGAGGGGGCGCCCACACTCGGTCAGGCCGGTGCCCGTGCCGATACCGGGAACAGCATGGCCTTTGATGGAGTCAACGATGACGTGAAGGTCCTGCCGCTTGGCTTGACCAGCAATACCTTCACCATCACCGGCTGGATCAAGCGCAATGGCAGCCAGACCCCGTGGTCCGGGCTGGTGTACAGCAGGGCCGCGGGCACGAACGCGGGCAGCGGTATCATGGTCGGCGACAACAACGACCTGAGGTATTCGTGGGGTGAGAACTATTGGTGGTATTATTCCGGATTGATGATTCCGGACAACCAGTGGTGCTTTGTTGCGCTGGTGGTGGAGCCGACCAAGGCCACCCTCTATCTCCATGATGGAACGACGCTGCGCTCGGCCGTCCATACCGCCGCCCAGACGAGCACGCCTCTCGATGGCAACTTCTACCTGGGCTACGATCCGACGAGCAGCACCCGCCGCTTCAAGGGGAATATGGATGACTCCCGCATGTATGTCCGCTCGCTCAGTGCTGCGGAGATCCAGCAGTGCTACGATAACATCGCCACGCCGCTCACCGGTTCCGCCGGGACGGCTCCGACGGTTTCACTCACGGCTCCGACGAATGGTGCGAGCCTCGCGGCACCGGTCAGCACGGCGATGACGGCCAGCGTGACGGACAACTTCAGCAACATCGCGAAGGTCCAGTTCTACGATGGGGCCAGCCTTGTAGGCGAGGATGCGACCACCCCTTACAGCGTCACATGGGCGACATCCACGGGCGGCAGCCACGCGCTGAAGGCCCGCGTCACCTATGACGGCGGTGCGACGGTGGACTCCAGTGTCAACACGGTGACCGTCACCGCCTCGCTGCCTTCCGGTTGGACCGGGTCCGACATCGGCAGCGTGGCGGCGGCCGGGGGTAGCAGCTACAGCAGCGGTGTCTACACCGTCACCGGCAGTGGTGCGGATATCTGGGGCGCCGCGGATGGGGTTCTACTACGCCTCCACCAGTTTGACCGGCGACGGGGAAATCCGCGCGCGCGTCACGTCCCAAACGAATCCCGATCCCGCCGCCCGGGCTGGCGTGATGATTCGTGAAACATCCGCCGCCGGATCGAAGAACGTCTTCATGGGCGTGACCCCCGGCAACGGCTATCTCGCCAGCTGGCGAGATAGCACCGGAGGCACCACGGCCTGGCCGGGTGCCTACTCCGGCGCGCTCAATACAGCACCCAATAACTGGGTGCGTCTGACACGCAGCGGGTCGACGGTCACGACCTACAAGAGCGCCAACGGCACGACCTGGACACTGGTTGCAAGCGCGACCGTCAGCATGACAAGCACGGTCACCGTCGGGCTGGCAGTCGGTGCTCATCTCGATGGCTCGCTTTGCACGGCGACCTTCGACAACGTTGTGGTCACGCCGTATCCCTCGCCATGGGTGACGGCTGACATTGGTACGACCGGATTGGTCGGGCGGGCGGAGTTCTACAACAACATCCACACCGTCACCGGTGCCGGGCCGTTGGGTGGGACGACGGACAACTTCCGTTACGTTTACCAGGCGCTCAGTGGGGACGGATCGATCATCGCGCGGGTCAGCACGCTGAACAACACCGGCACCTCCGCCCGGGTGGGCGTGATGATTCGGGATACCCTCGCGAACAACTCGCGCATGGCCGCGCTCTCGGTGAATGGCAGCGGTGCCTGGCAATGGCAGCGCCGCACCACTGCGGGCGGTAGTGTCACGACGACGGCGAGCAGCAGCGGCACGGCACCGAACATCTGGGTGCGCATCGTGCGCAGCGGCAGCACGTTCACTGCCTCCCGCAGCACCAACGGTACCACGTGGACGACGATCAGCAGTGCGACCATCACCATGGCGACAAACTGCTACATCGGCCTGAACGTGGCCAGCGGCACCGCAGGCACGGGCAATACCTCGTCCTTCGACAACATCACGGTCGTTCCCTGAGCGGTGTCTGTGGTAGTTTGCGAACCCGCGTCCGGATTTCCGGGCGCGGGTTTTTCTTTGTCCCGGTTCAGATCCGGTGGCGCCATACCTCCTCCCGAAAGGTTTTGCTAAAAAAGTTCCACCGCCATGTCACATCCGGGCATGTTCGCATCAATGGAGGGTGAAGAGCCATGAAATCACTCGCCCTCGCCGATCCGCCTCCGGACAACATGGACCGCTCCCGATTTTCCGAATTGATCCACGAACACCATCGGCCGCTGCTCGCTTATGCGAGGGTTCTGGCCGGTCATCCGGAGCGTGCCCGTGAACTGGTGCAGGATGCCTTTGTCGCCGCATGGCAGACGATCGGTCGCTTTGATGTCACCCGCGATTTCGGATCGTGGCTGCGGGGAATCGTTCGTAACAAATGGCGGGAGGATTGCCGCAAACACAGCCGCGAGGTGGCTCTTTCCGATCCGGAACTGGTGCAATTGGAAGAGGCCATCCGGACCTGGAGCGCCCGCGATGGTGAGGTTGGTCTGCTGGGTCGTTTCGCCGACTGTCGTTCGAGGTTCCCTGAGCTTCTTTCCATGGCGGTGCGTGCCTACTACGACGAGCGGCTCGATGGTTACGATGCCGCCGCATCGCTCGACATTTCGGGCGTCACCCTCCGCAAACGGCTCGAACGCGCTCGTGCCGCGCTCCGCCTGTGCCTCGAAACGACCGTCTGACTCCTAACATTTTTCCGGCCATGAACTCCCATTCTCCTGAATCTCCCGAAGATCGCATGCTTGATGAGCTGCTTCGCGAGCAAGCCCAGGCACCCGACAGAGCCTTTCTTGAACGGATCGAGGCTGCGGTTGATGCGGGCCAATCTTCCAGCTGCAAGCCATCCCCGGCGCGATCCTACCTCCGCTTGGCGATTGCCGCCTCTGTAATCCTCGGCACGGGGATCTTCTTGTGGCCACGTGTCGGCCAACGGAGGGCGGTGACGGTAATCTTCGCGGAACCTTCGTCCGAGGTTGCCCAAGCGGAACGGAAGCGGATTGTCGATGGCGGTCCTGCAGAGAACAAAACTCTCCTACGCACCCCTCAGACAATTCCGACAGCTCCGCGGTTTGCCGCGAAGAGGGGCGAGTTCGTCGGTCTCGCCGCCCGAGATCGAACTGTCTTCGTCTTTGGAGAGTATCCCGAGTTCCTCTCTTGCGGGGGAAAGCGGGGGATTGGGCGGTGCGGGAGGGGGAAGGGGGGCCGGAGTCGGGCAAGGTTTCGGATCGGGGAGCGGTTCTGCACTTGGGGGTAAGGCGGAGTCTCGTTTTTCAAAAAGGGACCTTGCCCCTGGCACTGACATTCCTCGCGAACAAGTTTCCGGTGAGCGATACGGCACCTTTATCGATCAGCCATGGAAGTCTCCTACCCGTGATCCGCTTTCTTCATTCTCCATTGATGTGGATACCGCTTCATACAGCAACGTGCGCCGGATGATCCAGGAGGGGAAAGTCGTGCCGGCGGGATGCGGTTCGCATCGAGGAGTGCATCAATGCCTTCTCCTATCGCTATGAACAGCCGAAGGGCGATGGCCCCTTCGCCGTGGCGGGGGATCGTCGCCGTTTGTCCGTGGAACACGAAGCACCAGCTCGTGCGTGTGGCGATCAAGGGGCGTGAGATTGATGTCGCAAAGCGGCCGGCGTCCAATCTGGTGTTTTTGATCGATGTTTCCGGTTCGATGCAGAGCCCGGAAAGCTGCCACTGCTCAAGCAATCCATGGCCACGCTGGTGAAGGAACTCGATGAACGGGATCGCGTGGCGATTGTCGTGTATGCGGGTAACGAAGGCGTCGCGCTGCCATCCACAAGGTTGGATGAAGAAGGCCGTCAGAAGGTGCTGAAGACTCTCTCGAATCTGGAGGCTGGTGGTTCCACCAATGGTGGCGCGGGCATCCAACGGGCCTACGAGTTGGCAATGAAGGACAAGGTCGAGGGTGGTGTGAACCGGGTCATTCTGGCAACCGATGGCGATTTCAACGTCGGAGTCACCGGTCAGGGGGCGCTGGTGGAGATGGTGAAGGCGCGGGCCCAGGCAGGAGTCTATCTCACCGTGCTCGGCTTCTGGAACCGGCAACCTCAATGACGCGATGATGGACGCGATTACCCGTGATGGGAACGGCAACTACTTCTACGTCGATTCCGATCGCGAGGCAGACAAGGTGTTTTCCCGCAACCTCACCGGAACCCTGGTCACGATCGCAAAAGACGTGAAGATCCAGATCGAGTTCAATCCCGCCAAGGTCGGGCAATACCGCCTGATCGGCTATGCCAACCGCGTGTTGAAGAATGAGGACTTCAACAACGACAAGGTGGATGCAGGGGATATCGGCGCCGGACACACCGTCACTGCATTCTACGAACTTGCCTCTCCCGAAGAGGAGTCTTCCGATGGTGAGCTGAAGTATCAGCGGAATCCGGTGAAGCCTGATGGCTCCGACGAGTGGATGACGATCAAGTTGCGCTACAAGCACCCTGATGGAGATGAGAGCCGGAAGATCGAATTCGCGCTCAAAGGGGATCCAACGCCACTCGGCAAGATGTCACCCGACTACCAGTTCGCTGCCGCCGTCGCCATTTTCGGAATGAAGCTCCGCAGCATGGATGAAGTGAGCGACCTGCCTTGGGCGGAGGTAATGAAACTCGCAAAAGCTGGTTTGGTTGACGATCTGAATGAAGATCGTGCGGAGTTTGTCTCGTTGGTAGGACGGATTGCCGGGATTTCGAAAGGGATCATGCCCAATGAAGCGGAAGTCGCTCCTTCCCCTCGCAATGAAACGAATTTCAACGCGGTGGATGGACCTGCTGTGCGCGTGGTCTGCCGCGAAGATGGATCGAAAACCATCTTCGAGCGGAACCCGGACAGCACGATTCTCACTGCGAAGACTTATGCGGACGACGGAGTCTTTCTCTTCCAGGCGGTTTATCGGATGGATCAGAATATGAATCCAAAGAGTGCCAGGATCTCAGATGGACAGGGGCAGGAGCTGTTTAAAATCAGCTATGGCTATCGCAAAAGTGATGGCCAGATCGTTGCGGAAAAAATGTTCGATTCGCGGGTGAAGCGCATGGATCCCAAGACGGGAGAGGAACTGCCGGTTCGATTCCTCACCTATGCCTACGACTCGAACGGCAAACGGAGCGCCCCCATCAGCTACAGTGGAGCGACGAATGCCGCTGCCGAAGAGATCTACGGCAGCAAGCTGAAGATCAAACCTTTCACGCCGGAAGACAACCCCTTCAAAACGGATGTCGCCCGTGTCCGAGCTAGTGCGGTGAGCGCAGTCGAGCAACTGGGGAAAGAGGTGGTGGCCGGTCACTATCAGGCCGCTTTGGATTCCATGTATCCTGAATGGAAACAACGTTTGGCCAAGCGGGCGGGGGGGCTGAATAAGCTCGATGCCCAATTGAGGGAAGTTCCCGATATGCTCCTGAAAGGTGGCATTACGATCGAGTCTTCGAAACCTCGGACTACCGAAGAGATTCGCGTTTTTGAAGTCGAGCCCGATAAATATCTCGTGATTGTGCCGACGGTGACTCGTCTGAGAATATCCCAAGGAGGCAAAGAGTCGTTTAGCGAAAAGAACTCATTCCAGATCGCGATTTCAGCGAAAGGTTCTCAGGACTGGCAATTCATCGATGGCTCTTCTGTCAACTTGGCTGACCTTCGTGGTCTCTTTCCGCAGCTTCCGCCGACTTGAGTCTCCCTCAGATCGGAGGAGGAGCAGTGAAAGAAGATGAGCGTTGATTCGAGGTGAATACTATCAGGTCCATCCCCGCAGTGCGGCGGCGGTGACCAGCTCGGTGTAGTTTTTCGCATCAAGCTTGGTCATCAGGTTGGCGCGGTGGAATTCGATGGTGCGTGCGCTCAGGCCCATTTTCTCGGCGATTTCGCGGTTGCTGTTGCGTTCCAACAGCAGCCGCAGCACCTGCTGCTCGCGGCGCGACAGGATTTTGCCGACACTTTCGGTCTTAGCGCCTTCCTGTTTGAGCGTTTCGCGGAATGCAGGGGAGAAATAGCTTTGTCCATTCGATACGGCGTGGAGCGCTTTTTCCAGTTGTTCGGGAGTCGCGTCTTTCTCAATATAGCCTTCCACCGAGGATTCGCGGATACGCGAGAGGACCAGCACATCGACGAGAGAGGACACCACCAGCGCTCTCAACTGGGGTCGGATCTGGCGGGCGGCTCTCACGAACTCCAGGCCATCCATGCCCGGCAGTTGGTAGTCCACCAGAGCGACATCCGCCCGTGCCGACTCCACCTGGGAGAGGGCTTCCTCACCGGATCTTACGGATGCGACGAGGGTGTAGGCAGGCAGAGTGGCCAGCCAGCGTTCGAAGAACGCGCGGATCATTCCCTGGTCTTCCAGGATCATCACGCGGATCAGACGTGGAGACGGTGCTTCCGTGGTCATGGGGCAGCGTAGGATTTGGGGAGTGTGAATCCGAATTCGGTGCCGGTCTCGGTATCGGACCGGGCTTCCAGTTTTACATCCAGTGCGACGCAGATTTCCCGGCACAGTTTGAGGCCCATGCCGCCGGTGGCGGTCATTGGCTGGTCTTCACCGGCCAGCAGGCGAGCCGCCACTTCTGATGAAAGAGGTGGCCCATCGTTGGCGACGGTGAAGCGGATGCCTTCGCCGACCGGAACGGCCCGCAGGATCACCCGGGTGCGGGCGAATTTGAGGGCATTGGCGAGAAGATTGCGCATGAGCGTCTGCGCGAGGACGAGATCCGTGGAAACGTGCAGCCCTTCCGTGACAGCCACCTCCAAATGGATTTCGGCATGATCCGCCAGCGCATGGTGGAGAGCGGCGGCAGGAAGGATGATCTCGTCTGCCGTCTGATTGGAGATCTCAGGTTTGCCCGCCCGCAGGCGCGCCCACAACACGAGGTCTTCGATCATGAGCAGCAGCGCGCGGCTGGTGAGGGTGACATCCCGGGGAAATTCGCCGGGCATTTCATCGGCGGTGCGCATGAGTCCTGTGAGAGGACTCCGAAGATCATGGCCGATCACGGCCAGCATCCGGTCCTTGTCGGCATTGGCCGCCTGGAGCTCCCGTGTGCGCTCGCGAACTTCTTCCTCCAGCTCGTCGGCGTAGGCCTCCTCGATCATGCGGCGTTGCTCGGTTTCTTCGAGCAGCTGGCGTTGCGCCCGCGCGAAGCGATCGGCCACCGCCAGCGACAGCGACAGCATTTCGAGTGCGGAGCCGATCATCAACCCACGCATGGCGACGTCCCGCAGCGTGGTCTCGAAGAACCAGACGGCGATCATCGGCAACGATCCCGCAAACAGGCATCCGAATGACAGGAGCAGGTAGCGAGCCTGTCTTACTCCGGTCCGCCACGAGGCCACCACTGCCGCAACCAATCCGACGTGCGTGATCGCGATGACCAGCGTGGCAGTTCTGAGCCACGGCCATGAGGGCCATGATGGAATGGTCAGCGCACCCACCGCGAGCACTGCCAGAATTCCGCTCCAACCGCGGAGGGCTTTGTCCATCCTGGGGAAGTTCAGCCGGAGATCCAGAAACTCGATGGCGAAACGGGTGAGGCAGATCCCGCTTGAGATCATCACGAAGTTGAGCACTTTCTCCAGCCATGGAGAGCCCAGGGCGAACCCAAGAGCTGGCAGTTGCGCCCGGGCCAGGAACATGAATGCCGCCAGCGTGGCGAGATAGCACACATACCAGCCGATGTCCCCCTGGCGCAGACGCAGCCACAACAGGGCATTGTAGCCGAGCAGGGCGAGCAGGCCGCCGAGGTAGATCCCCTCCGCCAGCCCGGAGCGGGTGCGATTGAGGTGGAACCGGGCGGCATCCGGCCACCACACGGGCCGGGCGTAGGCCCCGTAGTAATTCTGGAAGCGCAGGTAGATCACTTCGCGGCTGTGAGCCGGCACGGTGACGGGCACTGCTATTTCTCGTCCGGGAATGCTTTTCTCCGCCGCCGACAAGCCTTCTCCGGAGAGCAAATGGGAGTCTCCATCTTTTGTGGCGATCCACCCGTCCATGCGGTCGGCGAAATAGTCGTCGTTCTCCAGAACGCCGTGCTGCGGCGCCTGGGTAGGGTTTGCCAGCGTGATCCGCATCCAGATGATCTCGGTGCCGTGATCGGTCTGGGCGAATCCTCCGGGGACGAGCGGCTGCCAGGCTTCCTGAGCCAGCTGTTTCACCTCCGCTTCCTCGAGGCGTCCGCCGGGGTCGAGATGATACTCGGCGGTGGAGCCTGCGGCATCGGGCAGTTTCGTCATGCCGGTCCGGTCTCCTGCGAAGACCAGCAGGAGCCAGATCAGTCCCGCCGCAACCAGACACGGCACGGCCAGGACGGCCAGCGGGGTGAGGGTGTGACGGGGGATCATGAGGGCAGCCTTTCCGAATCGTGCCGCAGCGCAAGCTCCGGCCTCTTTCAAAAACCCCGTAGGGAGTACGAGGTTTTGGTATTTGAATAATTGTCGGCTGTTAGAGATTCTGAGCGGCGATGACCCTCAGGCTGCACCGCTCCCTTTTGTCACCAGGCCTCGCCGTGATCGCGATTTCCATCGGGCTTCCGATCCGATCTGCCAATGCAGCCATCACTTCAAACGGGGACACGTACACCGCACCCGGCAATACTTCGACGTGGATCGGTTATACCGGCACCGGCACCCTGCGTATCGACGGTGACAGCGACTACAGCACCAATGCCTTCAGTCTCGGACAGGTTGCGGGTGCATCCGGCACGGTGACGGTGAGTGGAACTGGATCGACTCTGACGACCAATCAGAGCGTTTATATCGCCTCGGCAGGCATCGGGAACCTCGTTCTCGAGTCGGGGGCGGTGATGACCAGCAACGGACTGCCCAGCTATCCTACCTTTTATGGCGTGACCGTTGGTTACGGATCGGGCGGCAAGGGGACGGTTACCGTAGATGGCGATGGCACGAAGTGGATCATTCCGAACATGGGCATTGCGGTGGGCACCACCAACGGGACGGGATCTGTCACGGTGAACCACGGAGGCCTGATCAGCTCGACCGGGCTGGGAGTGTCGGCTGGCAGCACCCTGCTGATCACGGGGACGGATCTGGTGACGCACGCGGCCTCGACGGTCAACACGGGGAGTTTTTCCGTGGATAGCATCACGACAGGGGGGGCGACCGTCAGCGCGGGCGGTATTCTCAATTCCAGTGGTGTCAGCACGATCGGGAGCTTCCTGGGCCGTACTGGAACGATGACCGTGACAGGCCAGAACTCACAGTGGAACGCCGTGGGTTCGCTGAACATCGGCGCATTGAGTGGCACCGGCTCCCTCACCGTGGCCGATGGCGCGTTGGTGAGCGTATCCAACACCGGCTCGGCGAGCGGCACCGGCAACGGCCTCATCACCTTGGGCGGATCGCCACAGAGCACGAATCCCGGCACCCCTGCCAGCACGGGCAATCTCTATATCGGCACCGGTGGTGCGGCGGGCCGATTGAACGTGGCGGAGGTCAATGGCTACTATTCCACTAGTACCAATCCGGTTACGGTGCCGGCGATCTCCACGATCACCTTCAATCACAACGAGGCCGGCTACGAGTTCAAGAACAGCAGTGGCACCGGCATCCTTATCTCCGGCAGCACCAAGGTGGTCAACCAGGCGGGCACCACGATCCTCACCGCGGCGAACACCTACCTCGGAGGGACCGAGGTCACCGGGGGTAAATTGATCGTCAACAATACCACCGGACTCGGCACGGGGTCGGGAGCCATTACTGTGAGCGGCAGTGGTCAGCTGGGTGGACATGGCACGGTGGGGGCGATCGTGGTGGGGAACGGAGGCTCGACGTATCCCGGAGATCCTCAGGTCCTGACCGCTGCGAGTGTCCAATATCAGGCTGGATCGACAGCGCAGTTCGCCATTGAGACGAATTCCGCCGCCGTGCCTACCGCAGGAGTGGACTACGACCGCATTGCGATCACCGGCGGCACGGCGGGGGCGCTCGCCATCGATTCGGGTGCCACCTTGCAGATCAATCTGACCTCGGATGCCCTCTCCTATCTGCAGAACCTGTCGGCGGAATCAACGCCTGCGAACTATTTCCTCTTCACGCTGGGCAGTGGAACTTCCACCGGGAACTTCGGGCAGCTCACGATCACTGAGGGTGGGAATACCTACACCGAATCCATCGTCGATGGAGAGGTCAACTTTACGGATCTCGGTCTGGCGCTCCGCGTCGGCTATACGGGGGATGCGGCGGGCAACTCACTCACCGGAGGTCATGATGTGACCTTTTCTGTTGTTGCTGTTCCGGAGCCAACCACGGCGGCGCTGCTGCTTTGCATGGGGATGGGTGGATTGGCTGTCAGGCGCCGGTCGATGCGTGGCTGATCTCCGGGGGATGTTTGTAGAAGCTTCGGACGAAGTCCTGGGTTAAGGCTTCATACGAGGTGAGCTTCGTGGGAGGTCATACCGCTCCGAAGTATTCGAGTCCTGCCAGCATGAGGTGTTCCTTCAGAACACAGGGTTCTGGCGGCTTTTACCCGGGACTTCGTCCCGGGCTGCTATGAGCCGTGCTTTCAGCACGAAGAGTCACGATCTGCATCCGTCGCATGGATCGATTTCCCATCCATCCGATAGCCACTGGAAATTTGGATGGGATTCCCTGCCGGATCACGGGCGTTCGCGAATTCGTAGCTGGGGCCTTTGTGGATGGCTCCGAACTTCAAACCGTGCTTCGCGCTTTCTTTCCGGAAGGTGGCTACGTCTTCGACATCGAAGATGAGCTTCACGTTTGATTGGCCGTTCTTATGGCCTTTGCTGGCTTGGAGAATCACCAAAGCGCAACCGTGGGCAGGGGATGTGAGGACAAATTTATCTGCCAGACCCGTATCCGTGCGGATGAAACCGAAGTGCTGCTCATAGAATGCGGCGACTTTCTCCATGTCCCGGACATAGAGGGCGATCCGGGAGAGAGGCGGGGTCATCGGAATAGGAATACGATGTTGGAAAAGAAGCCAACGGCGACCCAGAAAACGGCGAGCAGGAATACGATCCAAGCCAGAGTCTTGGCCTTCCATCCGACCGCCGTGAAGAGAAGATAGAGGCTCCAAGCCAAAGGCAGGAACGTGGGAAACAGGGCACTCGCACGGAAGTGGCAACCACATGTCGTGACGGCAATCATCAGATAGCAGCCGATGAAAATCCCGGTTGTGACCGCAGGGCGGAAATAGCTGCGAAGTTTCTCCTCGGCAGCAGGTGGCGGTGTGCACGAAGTATCGATCTCCACTCTGCTCAGAATAGGCGGCTGGCTCGAAAAGAGCAAGAAGCCGCGATATCCTTGGAGAGGCCCCGCCGCCGAGGTCGGCTCCATCCTGAGGAGGACAGGAATGTCCTGCCTCCCTAGGGTCACACCTCGTCCGCGCCGAGCAGTTCCAGGATGCGCTGGAGGTCGTCGTTGCCGTAGTATTCCAGCTCGATCTTGCCTTTTTTCGAGCTGTGGGTGATCGCCACGTGGGTGGCGAAGAGGTCGCGCAGGCGGTTTTCGATCGCGCGGATGTGGGCGTCGGTCTCACGGGTCGGAGTGGAGACTGCGGCCTTTTTCGTGCCATCTGCGGCGGGGGTCGCCAGATCGTTCTGGAAAGTTTGCGCCAGCTTCTCGGTGGCGCGCACGGTGAGCTGACGACGGATCACCTGATCGGACGCGAGGAGCTGGGCATCGCGGTCCTTGATCGAAAGGATGGCTTTGGCGTGGCCGACAGAAAGGCGGGCTTGGGCGACGAGAAGCTGAACGTCGCCATGCAGATCGAGCAGACGCATCGCATTGGCGACGCTGGCACGGGACTTGCCGACGCGGGCGGCGATCTCCTCCTGCTTCATCGTAAACTCCCGGGCGAGGCGCACGTAACCGGCGGCTTCTTCCATCGGGTTGAGATCCTCGCGCTGGAGGTTCTCGATGAGGGCCATTTCCAGCACATCACGGTCGGAGGCCTCGCGCTCGATGACTGGCACGGTGGCCAGTCCAAGTTTCTGTGAAGCACGCCAGCGGCGTTCACCGGCGATGAGCTCCAGCTTGCCGTCCACCGGGCGGACGATCAGCGGCTGGATGATGCCGTGCTGGCGGATGGACTCCATCAGGTCGTCCAAGGGCGACTCGATGAAAGTGGTGCGCGGCTGGAGCGGCGAAGGGACGACCTGGTCGAGCGGAACGTCACGCACGCGCTTCGATTCATCGGGAGAAACGGTGGACGCGGGGACTCCGCTTCCGGTCTGTTTCTTGATGAGGGCTCCTAGTCCCTTTCCGAGTGCCTGCTTCGCCATGGGGCGGCGAGGATTACCCCGACCGGCTGCGAATTCCAAGCGGATTCCGGGCGCGCTTGACGGAACGGGCCGCAGGGGCCATCGATTGGACGTGATGGTGCTCCGTTCCCTCCTTGTGACTCCGTGGATTTTGCTCGCTGGTGCGGCTCCGCTTTCCGCGCAAAATCCTGCTCCGGCACCGGCCGCGCCAGCTCCTGGCGAAAACGTGGTCAAAGCCGATCCGGTTCCTGCGGACCTTTCCGCCTCGGCTCAAGCCGCCGTGGAAAAACTCGGATTGGAAGTGGTGGCGGGCCGCTATCAAACCGCGATCAACCGGATGTATCCCCAGTGGAAAGCGCGGATGGCAAAGCGGGCTGGCGGGATGAAAGCCCTGGATGAGCAGCTCGCGGCGGTGCCTCAGATACTTCAGCAAGGTGGGATTACTCTTCTTTCTTCGAAGCCGTATGGAACGCCTCAGGTTTTCCAAGTGGCGCCCGGCAAGCGGATTGAAAAAGTCGATGGACGGGATACGCCGGTGCTCGTTTACACGAAATGGCTGGTGATCGTTCCGACGGTGACCCGCTTGAAGGTCGCGCAGGATGGGACGACTTCACTGGGTGAGCGGACATCCTTCCAGGCGGCGATTTCCGACAAAGGCAAATATGATTGGACCTTCATCGACGGGTCTTCCGTGAATGCGGCGGAGCTCCGGGGTCTTTTCCTCACCCTGCCTGAGACCCTTGTGCTTCCGAAGGTCGGTGGCCGTGAGATCAAGGAAGGGACCAAATAATACGATCCATTTTTCCAGCGAGATATGGCGAAAAAGGCGGCGAAGGACAAACAGGCGCAGGAAGCGTGGTTGCGGAAAAAGCTCACGGAGCTTTGGAACCGCGGTCAGAGCGAATACTGCGAGGTGCGTGGTTCCGTGATCCATGGTCGTGGGGTTTACGCCACGCAGTTCATCCCGAAGGAAACCAAGATCATCGAGTACGTCGGCGAGTTGGTGGACAAGGAGGAGAGCGACAAGCGCGCCCATGCCCAGCATGCCAAGGCCATCGAGACGGGCGACGCCGCGGTCTACATCTTCACGCTTTCGAAGCGTTGGGACATTGATGGCAACGTGCCGTGGAATACCGCGCGTCTGATCAACCATTCCTGCAATCCGAACTGCGAGGCGTGGATCGAGGGGCGCAAGATTTTCATCCATTCGCTCCGGGATATCCAGGCGGGCGAGGAGCTGGCCTTCGACTACGGGTTCGATGTCGATTGCTATGCCGATCACCCTTGCCTCTGCGGCTCGGAAAATTGTGTCGGCTACATCGTCAGCCGGGATCAATGGCCGGAACTGCGCCAGCGTCTCGGCGGGGCCGAGGAGTGATTCCACCTTCTACTGCCATGAAGGAGCGGGAGCCGACGGCATTCGAGATGGCGGTCTATGAAGTGGTCCGCCTGATTCCGAAGGGGAAGGTTTCCACCTACGGTGCGGTCGCGCGCAGCGCGGGCCGGGGTGGAGCGCGGGCGGTTGGCTCCGCGCTGGCGAGGAACCCATTCGCCCCGGAGGTGCCGTGTCACCGCGTGGTGAGGTCGGATGGAGCGCTCGGAGGCTTCAGCGGCCAGACGGAAGGACCGGAGATGGACCGCAAGACGAGGATGCTGCGCGCCGAAGGAGTGGAGGTCGCGGGAGGCTATGTGGACCTCGGCCGGTTTGGTGTTGAGCCGGAGTGAGGATTCCTCACGAGAGGTGTTCGTCGTACGGCGGCGGAATCCGCTGGCTCAGCCTTTCATCAGCTGCAGCCCCCACATCACCAGACTGGTGGTGGCGGCAATCAACAGCACCAGCAGCAGCAGGCTGCGGCGCTGGCTCTTGTGCTCGTTGCGAACCTTGCCGCGGGTTGCCAATTCCTCGAAGGCGCGGCGGCGTTCGCGGTCCCGGAAATCTTCCGTGGGCGGGAGCGTGGCGCGCTCTTCCTCGTATTGGCGGCGCAGGCGCTCCGGCTCGGCTGCCGAGGCCGCGATCTGGGCTCGGAGCACCGCTTCCTGATCCACGAGCAACTGAAGCTCGGGATCCAGGTTCTGCGGTTTCTTCTTCCGGGCGGCCATGGCCTTGTTACTTGAGGAGGTAGACGATCAGTGCGATGCCGCCGAGCAGCACCACGGGCAGATTGAAGGCCAGTCCGCTGCGGAACTGGGCCATGAAATCGGAGGTGCCACCGTTCCCGGCAGCTCCGGGGCGGCGGGCTTTGCCGCGGCCGAAGATCTCGCCGCTGCGCATGTTGCTGAAATGGGCGGCCGCCTGATCGTATTCGTCCGCCGCCAATTCCGCGGAGGTCGTGGCACGATCGAGATGAGCGCCCAGCTGCTCCTTCGACCAAGCTTCCGGATTGTATTTCTGGAGCTTGTCGAGATGGGAGGCGAAGCACACGCGGCACTGCTCGAGATCCTCCATTTCCTGGCGCATCTCATACAGCTCGCGGTCGATCCGCGTCACCGCCGCGGACAGTTTCTCGGTCAGCTCGACCTGGGAGGTCAGGAACTGCCGCTTCCGGTCATTGAGCGTCTCCAGTTCCTGCTTCTTGCGCTCCAGCTCCTCACGTTGCTTCTGGAGATGTTCCAGTTGCTCCTGGGCCGCCTGGAGCTTCCCTTCGTAGTCATCGCTGACCACGGGGGAGGTGTTCATCTCCAACTGTTGGGTGCGGAGCCGGATGTGGTGGGTGTGTTCGGCGTTGCCGGGCATGGAGGCGGAAGGGTGGGCGGGACGTCCGTAGTTTTACCCCGCGCCATTTGTTACCGCCAGTGAAATAATTCGTATTTCTTGACTAACGGTTCCGCATACCCGTGACCGGTCAGATGTAGAACATCTGGTCTGCGGCCTGCTGGGAAAGCTTCTCAAGGGTCACCGCATCGAGGGACTCTCCGAGAGCCTTTGAGACCCGCTCCCAAGCGCTGCGCACCCCCGGCCCGGACTCTCCCTCTGCGGAAACGGAGAACTGGAGCAGGGCTGGATCCACGGCCACCACCATCTGGCGGAGGGTGATTTCCTTGGCCGGGCGGGCGAGGAGGTAGCCACCCGCCTTGCCGCGGCGGCTGTCAATGAGACCGGCGCGGCGGAGATCGTTGAGAATCTGAACGAGGAAGTTGGCTGAAATCGCTTCCCGTTGCGCGAGCTCCTCAAGCCGTGTTAAGGTCCGTCCGTCGTGACGGCGCGCCAATTGGGCGAGGGCACGACAGGCATATTCGAGCTTCTGGGAAATTTTCATGACCGAATCGGTACACATTCAGACCCCTACGGCGAGCAAGAAGGCAGCGGAAGTGAATCCCTGCATGCAAATTGATGTCGCGGGAGTGTGGAATCACCTCAAACGGGACGGTTCCACGGTGGTGGAGCAGGAGCCGGGCCTGGCCCATTTGCTGCGGGATGTCGTCTTCTTGCGTTCGAACTTGGGCGAAGCCCTGTCTGCCCGGCTGGCAAGGCGGTTGGCCCGTGAGGATATGACCCGGGTCGAACTGGAGCCCTTGTTCAACCAGATCTTCGGCGACCATCCGGAGCTGGTGTCCCACGCCGCCCGGGACATGATGGCGATCTACGAACGGGATCCGGCCTGCTTCTCACCGCTGGAACCGCTGTTGTTCTTCAAGGGATTCCTGGCACTCGCCACCTACCGGGTGGCGCATCAGCTCTGGTTGGATCAGCGTCGCTGGCTGGCTCTCTATCTCCAGAGCGTGATGAGCGAGGCCTTTGCCGTGGACATTCATCCTGCTGCGCGCATCGGCTGCGGCATCCTGCTCGACCATGCGACTTCCTTTGTGGTCGGGGAGACGGCGATCATCGAAAACGATGTCTCCATCCTGCACGAGGTCACGCTCGGAGGCACCGGCAAGGATACCGGGGATCGTCACCCGATCGTGCGTTCCGGGGTGCTGCTTGGAGCCGGAGCGAAGATTCTCGGGCGTGTGGAGATCGGCACCGGGGCCAAGGTGGGTGCCGGCTCCGTGGTGCTGGCGGACGTCCCGCCCCACACGACCGTGGCGGGAGTTCCGGCAATCATTGTCGGCGTGGCCCGCGAGGAGAATCCGGCTGGTGAAATGGATCAGTCGTTGAAATGCCGGAAAAGTGAATGTGGCGAATGAGCCCGGATTGAAAGCTGGCATGGTCTGATATTTTACCCTATCGAATCATGGCATGCGCCTCCCTTGGCTCCCGCTGCTGTGCTTCTCCTGCCTCGTTTCCTGTGACAAGGTGAAACAGGCGGTTGCCGATGCGAAGACAAAGCTCTCCAGCAATCAGGCGAAGGAACCACAGGACAAGAGCAGCCCGGGCGGTCCGATCGACAAGGATCTGGAGTCGCAGATCGACCGCACGGAGGAAGGCGTCCGATTCCGCAAGGATCTGCCTTTTCCTCCGAAGCTCACGGTGCGGGAAAAAGTTCATGTCGAAGGTCACGGGCTGCGCGTCACCCAGCAGTCCGCGCTCGGGAAGGAAGCCACGGTCAAGGACGGAACCGATGAGACCGTTTACGTTTGGAAACGCGAGGCCGACCGTCTGTCCCTGAACATCGAGCGCCAGGCGTTCATTCCGGTGGTTATTCCTGCCAAGGGGAAGGAAGCTGCGGTCCAGCCACCGGCGGTGGAATCGGAGGTCAACGGCCTCACCGCCTCTTTCCGCCAGATCGGTGGCAAGTGGAAGGCGGAGGGAGGACGCGGCGATTTCAAACGTGTGGTCTGGCTGCAGGAGATCGAGCCGGCGATCGGCTCGATGGCGGCGGATGCCGGTGCGCTGCCCTCGGGATTCTGGTTCGGAAAGACGCGTTTCAAGGAGGGTTCCAAGGCTCCTTTGACCGGCGATGGTCTAAAGCTCCTCTTCCGTGACGCACAGTCCGGCAAACTGGACCTCGTGTTCGAGGGCGTGGACGGCATCGGTGGTCAACCGTGCGGACGCTTTTCCGTCCGTGGCAATTGCACCCAGCGCGGTCTGATCCGCCCGGACGGCAAGAAGGGCACCTACGAATACACCATCGATTCAGGAGAGGTGTGGCTCTCGCTGCTGCATCCGGTGGTCCTGCGGAAGGATCTCAATGCCGTGCTCAGCATGAGTGGTGACGATGGCGGTGCCAGCATCCGCATGCAGGGCACCGTAAAGATCACTTCCTCCGTCGAGTGGAAGCCCGGCGAGTAACCGGGCTTCCCTCCGGACGAATTCAGAGGCGTGCGAGGATCGCATCCCCCATGGCGGAGGTGCCCACGCGGGCCTCGCCTTCCGCACCGGTGGCGATGTCGCCGGTACCGATAACCATCGTTGATGGCCTTCGCCACCGCAGCATCGATCGCATCAGCCGCTTCGGTTTCACCCAGCGAGAAACGGAGCAGCATGGCGAGCGAGAGAATCTGTGCGATCGGATTGGCAATGCCCTGTCCGGCGATGTCCGGAGCGGAGCCACCGGAGGGCTCATACATGCCGAAGTAGAGGCCGTTCTCGTGGCGCTGGCCGAGAGAGGCGGAAGGCAGCATGCCCAGGGAGCCGGAGATCATCGCCATCTCGTCGGAAAGGATATCGCCGAAGAGGTTTTCAGTCACCAGCACGTCGAACTCGCCGGGGCGGCGGATGAGCTGCATGGCCGCGTTGTCCACATAGAGGTGGGAGAGTTGGACTTCCGGGAAATCCTTGGCCACTTCGATCACGACCTCGCGCCACAACACGGAGGAGGCGAGCACGTTGGCCTTGTCCACGGACACGAGGCGCTTGTCGCGACCCATCGCGGCGGTGAAGGCCACGCGCGCGATACGTTCGATCTCGCTCTTGCGGTAGATCATGGTGTCCAGCGCGACGGGTTCGCCGTTTTCCTCATGGCGGCCCTTCGGCTTGCCGAAGTAGACGCCGCCGGTCAGCTCGCGCACGCACAGCACGTCGAAGCCATCCTTGATAAGCTCGTTTTTCACCGGCGAGGCGTGGGTCAGAGAAGGGAGGCACACGCCCGGGCGCAGATTGGCGAACAGGCCGAAGTGTTTGCGCAGAGGCAACAGTGCGCCGCGTTCCGGCTGGATGTCCGGCGGCAGGCTTTCCCATTTCGGGCCGCCCACGGAGCCGAAGAGGATCGCGTCCGCCTTCTCGCTGGCGTCGACCGTCTCCGGTGGCAGCGGGTGTCCGGTGGCGTCGATGGCGGCTCCGCCCACGAGATGCTCGGTACGGGTGACCTGGAATCCGAACTTTGCCTGGACGGCGTCGAGAACGCGGAGCGACTCGATCATGACTTCGGGACCGATGCCGTCTCCGGCTAGCACGGTGATGCGGTGGCTGCGTGACATGGCCGGGAGAGTCGGGAATCGAGAATCGGGAATCAAGAGAAGACCCAGCGAACCGGACACACGTTCACCCTCGGGAAAGCGGGTAACATTTTTCAATTTTCCGGTTGTCAAAATCTACCCGTCCACCCTTAATCCCGGCCCCGCCCGCAAGGGAATGGCCCGATAGCTCAGTTGGTAGAGCAGCGGATTGAAAATCCGCGTGTCGCTGGTTCGAATCCGGCTCGGGCCACCACTTCTCTCCTGTTTGGAGAAGGACGGTGGCTTTCAGATCTCCGGCAGAGAGATCGTTACCTGCAAGCCGCCCTTTTCGTGATTCGCCAGCGTGATATCTCCGCCGTGGGAACGTGCGATCGAGCGGGCAATGGCGAGCCCCAGTCCCACGCCGCCGGTGTCGCGGTTGCGGGAGCTTTCCAATCGCACGAAGGGAGCGAAGACCTTTTCGAAATCCTCTTCCGCCATGCCCGGACCATCGTCCTCCACGAGGATGTGCAGAGCCCCGGGCACGTGCTCGAGTTTCACGCGTGCGCGTTCGCCGTAGCGCACGGCATTCTCGATGACATTTCGCACGGCCCGCCGCAGCGAGTCCGGACGGCAGCGCCAGGGGATGGGGTCGCCTTCTTCGAACGTGACGTTCATCCCGAGGGCGCCGAGGTCATCGCAGAGGCTTTCCAGCAGTGCGGAGAGATCGATGTTCCGTGCGGCTTCCGTGGTGGCCTCACCTTTGGAGAACGCAAGCGCGGCTTCCGTCATCGCCTGCATTTCATCAAGTGTGGCGATGATCGGGTCGCGCGTTTCCGGATCCGCCACGAACTCGGCGCGCAGGCGCAGCGAGGTGATGGGGGTGCGGAGATCATGGCTGATCGCGGCGATCATGCGGGTGCGGTCCTCCACGAAGCGGCGCAGGCGCGACTGCATGCGGTTGAAGGCCTCGGCCGTATGACGGATGTCATCCGCTCCGGCTTCCGGCACCGGCACGATCTCCTCTCCCCGGCCCAGACGCTCGGCCGCGATCGTGAGATGACGCAGCGGCCGTCCGATGCGGCGGGCTGTCCAGATCGCAATCCCGGACAGCAACAGAGCCGTGAAGCCGAGCATCAGGTAGTAATACGGAGAGAGGGTGGTGGGCTCGGCCTTGGCATAGACCGCGTTGAGCCACAGTCCGGGTTTCGCCTCGGTGGCGAGTCCGAAGCCATTCCAGGCTCCCAGATCGAGCAGGTGGGCTTCCTGTCCGCCGGTGCCGCGGGTAATCAGGGCCCACGAACGTCCGGTTTGCAATGGGACGTCCGCTTCGCTCAAACGCGGATTCGGCGGATAGTCTCCATCATCATCGGAAGCGGTGTCCTCATGGATCGTGGGCAGGGCGCGGAGCACCCGCTTGCGTGCGGCCTCCTGCCACACCATGGGATCTCCCGGAGGCGCGCTGCTGAGCCAGTAACGGACCACCGGAGTGTTCGCGGCACTGATCACGTCCGCGTGATGGACCGGATGAGTCGTGTCGATCAGCCGCGCCACCGCCATCGCACGCGCCACGAATTCATCCTGACGGACGCTGCGCAGCGAGCGGTCGCGCTCGCTGTTGTTGATGAAATAGAACATCACCTGCGAGAGCAGGAGCGTGAGCAGCATCAGCGCGATCAACTGCCCCGTGAGGCTGCGCATCCAGAACCGCCTCATGCCGCCTCCACCTTTCCGGTGAAGCTGTAGCCGCCGCCCCAGTGGGTTTGGATGAGCGCCGGATTTTTGGGGTCCCTCTCGATCTTCCGCCGCAGACGGCTCACCTGGTTGTCGATGCTGCGGTCCCAGACATCGGCGGCTCGGCCCGTCGTGAGATCGAGGAGCTGGTCACGGTTCAGGATGATGCCGGGATGGTCCATGAATACCGCGAGAAGCCGGAACTCCGCCGTGCTCAGCGGGACTGCCACGCCATCGGGACCGGTGATCTCGCGGCGTTCCATATCCAGGATCTTTTCGCCGATTCGGAGATTGCCGCTCCGCGGAGCGTCCCGCTGCTGGGGCAGGCTGTTGGCACGGCGCAGCACGGCTTTGATCCGGGCCAGCAGTTCGCGGGGATTGAATGGCTTGGGGAGATAGTCATCGGCACCCATTTCCAGACCGACGATCCGGTCCATATCCTCACCCATCGCGGTGAGGAAGATCACCGGCAACTGGGTGTGGGCCCGCAGGTTCCGACAGAGCGAGAGGCCGTCTTCCCCGGGCATCATGATGTCCAGCACCACAAGATCGGGCGAGCTGCGTTCCAGCATGTATCGGAACGCCGCCGCGCTTTCCGCCTCGCTCACACGGTAGCCGTGTGAGCCCAGATAGCGGACCAACAGCTCGCGGATGTCCTTGTGGTCATCCACGACGGCGATGTGGGGCGAGGAGTTCATGGGCGATCCTCCATGGAAATACCACGCCCCGGGCCCGGGCACTCGGGAAAAATTGTATCGGGATGTATCAGCCGGTTCAGTTCTTGAACTGGGAAAGGAACTCCTCCCGGCTGATTGCCTTGTCGTTGTTCTTGTCGAGACCGTTGAAAATCTTCTCCCGGTGTTCGGGCTTGGTGACTTTCCCCTTCGGGCTGGATTTCCATTCGTCGAAGGTGAGCTTGCCATCGTTGTCCTTGTCCAGGGACTTGAAGATCGCCTCACCCCGGCTGGCTGCGTCGGAGGGCGGAGTGGGGGGATCACCGGCTTTCTTCTCCGGTGCGAAGATCTGCAACTCCGGGAATCCCGTGGCAGCCTTGTATTCCTTTTTCATCACCGCTTCCGCTTGATCGATCACATCGCGGCGGGTGGTGGCGAGATTGGTGGTTTCGCCGCGATCCTTGGAAAGGTCGTATACTTCCCAATTCGACGGGCCGTTCTTGCTTGCCGGGAAGAGGTCACGGCGAACCGCCTTCATGTCACCGATGCGCACGGCGACCTGTCCACCGTAGCCTCCGGTGCACCAGACCATCGGGTTGCGGGATTCGAGCCGATCCTTCTCACCCAGCCAGACGGGCAGCAGCACGTCGCCATAGGGCGCGCCTGCATCGGCCCCGGCCAGCGCGCAGAGTGTGGGCATGATGTCCGCATCGTAACCCGGTTGGTCGATCACCTTGCCCGCAGGCACCTTGCCGGGCCAGTAGACGATGCCCGGCACGCGGATGCCGCCTTCGTAAGTCTGCCCCTTCAGGCCGCGCAGGTCGGCCACCGAGTTGAAGAACTTGTGATCCACGCCGCCAACGTCATGCGTGGTGCCATTGTCGCTGGTGAAGATCACGATGGTGTTCTTGTCGAGGCCCTTGGCTTTGAGCGCCTCCATCAACCGGCCGACGTTGTCGTCCAGGAAGGAGATCATCGCGGCATACGCGGCATGCGGGCGTGAGTGGGGAAGGTAGCTTTTATCGCCCCGGTAGGGTTCGGTGTCCCACTCGGCCGGATACTTGTCGACCCACTCCTTCGGCGGTTGGAGAGCCACGTGCGGTTCGGTGGGGGCGTAGTAGAGAAAGAAGGGTTTATCGGTCGCCGTGCGGCTGTTCACGAACTTCAGCATGCGCTCTAGAATCTCCTTCGAGGCGTGTTTTTTGCCGGTGTACTTCGCGTCGTCGACCGGGCCCGTGGGCTGTTGGGCATGGCCCGGGATTTCCGGGTCGTTCAGCATGTCCTTGCGACCGTTGTCCCAGAGGAATGCCGGGTAGAAGCTGTGGCAGGCGCGCTGGTCGGTATAGCCGTAGAACGTGTCGGTGCCGTGTTTGTCCGGCGCACCGCTGGTGCCGAATTCACCCAGACCCCACTTCCCGAAGGTCGCGGTGTCATAGCCAACCTTCTTGAGAGCCATGTGAAGCGTATAGGCCTCCGTGGAAATCGGCCAGTCGCCCTTCAACTCGGCATCCTTGTTGCCCTCGCTCTTGTCCACGCGCTTGAGATCCTGCACATCGCAGCCGCCACCGTGACGACCGGTCAGCAGTACGTTGCGGGAGGGGCTGCACACGGGTGCTCCGCAGTAGTAGTTGGTCCAGCGCTCTCCACCGGCGGCGAGTTTGTCGAGGTTCGGCGTCTTGATCTTTTCCTGACCGTAGCAACCGAGTTCGGCATAACCGAGGTCATCGGCATTGATGAGGACGATGTTCGGCTTCGGCTCCGCCGCGTGGGCGGTCCCGAAAAGCGCGGCGGCCAGAAGCAACCAAGAATGTTTCATAGGGAGGCAGATGACAATAAACGGCGGAGTCTTATGAATCGCCGGGAATCTACGCATGGTGGTCTGCGGATCGCACGGCGTCTTTGCGGGAACACGGGATTTGTTTACGATTTTGCGGGGGCGGAAGCATTCACACCTTCAGGAAGATTTTCCGGCGATACATCCAGAACAGGATCAGCCAGAAGGTCATCAGCACAAGCAGGCCGCTGATGACCGGCGCATAAGGAGTTCCGAAAATTTTGGCGTAATCCGGTCCGAGGTGGGTGAGGAAGGTTTCGCGCAGGAAGTCCTCCATCAAATGGGCCATCAGATAGGCCGCCATGGAGTTCGCCCCGATGACCACCCATGGGAACGCCCATTTTCTCCAGCCCCGGACGTCGATGATGCCGTAGAATGCCGCGAGTAGCAGGAAACACATGCCACCGCTGAACAGGGTCCATGAAGGCGTCCAAACTTTCTTCACGATGGGGCAGATCCAGGCGAAGTGCAGCGTCAGTCCGGTGGCAATGGCGATGCCACCTGCGAGCCCGAGGCGGCGCAGGGTTTCCTTCGGCTGATACGGAGCCCGCAACCAACGTCCCGCGACCAGCCCGAGCAGCATGGTGCCGAGCGTGGGAATGAAGCTCAAGGTGAGGTAGCCACCGGAATTCGAGGTGAAAGGATGACGGCGTGGAAAGAGGTTGAGGAACCAGTGATCGAAGGCGGCTCCGAGGTTCGTGAACTTGTTCCAGTGTGCGGCAAAGCCGGTGAGATTGTATTTCCAATCCGGAGAGCCTCCTACTGCCGCGTAGTCGAAATCCGGTCCCGGCAAAGGGAATAGTGCCCATGCCGCCCAGTAGCCGATGAGAATCACGGCCAGTGCCAAGCCCTGTATCGGCGGGTTTCTCCGGCCCAGCCAATACAGCAGGGGGTAACCGAGGCCGATTTGGGAAAGCGTGTCCTCGAAGGTCCACACGGTGTGCTTCTGGCCGATGGAGCGCAGGAAAACACCGAGCAGGACCAATACGAGCCCCCGCCAGCAGGCGTGCAGCGTCATCTTCCACTCCGGCTGCCCTTGGGCCATGCGGCTGGAGAGTGAAAAGGGCAGCGCGACGCCGACGAGAAACGAAAACGACGGCTGGATCAGGTCATGCAAGGAGCAGCCCACCCATTCCACATGGTGCTGATGCCAGGCCAGAAACCGCCAGAACGCGCTATCCGGCAGCGCTTTTGACACCGAGGCGAAATGCAGCACCTCACCGAGCATCAGCAGCATCACCCAGCCCCGGTAGGCATCGATCGAGCCGAGGCGCGGCGGCTTGGCAGGAGCTGAGTCGGACATGGCGCAATCCTACGCCCGGGGCGGCCGGGTTTTTCCCATGAAAAGATACGGAATTCGCCCCGTGGCCCGATGCGAAATTTGCGTGTAACATTTCGTGCGTTTCAGGGTATATACCCGCGTTCCGTATGCTCCGCCTGTCCCACGCCCTGTGGACCTTCGTGTCCATTTCATCGCTCCACGCTCTGGCTGCGCCGGAGAATGCTCCTGCGCCACTGCACCTGACGACTCCGGATCTGGAGTTGATTGGTGTGCCAGCCGGGACATTCCAGATGGGCTCGGATGAGAAGGATCCCGATAGGTTTCCTGCGGAGTTGAAGGTCACCACCGTCACGATCAGCCAGCCGTTCTGGTTGGGGAAAACCGAGGTTACCCGCGCCCAGTGGGAAGCCGTGATGGGGGCGGTCACTGAGCCGACCTTTCTTGGCAGCCCGAAGGATCTCAAGGAGCTGGCGGGCGATCTGCCGATGGCGGACGTGACCTGGAGCCGGGCTCTGGCTTTCTGTGACAAGATCACCCGTAACGAACGTGAGGCGGGACGCCTCAAAGCCGGTTATGTTTTCAGCCTGCCCTCCGAAGCCCAGTGGGAATACGCCTGCCGCGCGGGTTCCTCGGGACTCGTGCCTGCGACCACCGAGGCGCGCGATGCCTCGATCTGGTACATGAAGACAGCAGGGCCATGGACCTACTCGATGGGGGCGCGGCTCAATCCGGTGGCGAAAAAGAAGGCGAATGGCTGGGGCTTTTACGACATGCTGGGAAATGTCCGCGAGTGGGTGCTCGATCCCGCCGCGCCTTACCCGGGCGGAAATGTGACCGATCCGCTGCCGGTGAAGAGCATCTTTCCGGGCAAACAGCAGAAGGAGGAGATCGAACTGCGTATCATGCGCGGTGGTTGCTGGATCGATGGGGAACGCGGAACCCGCGCTGCTGCCCGCGATTGGGCGGATCCCGCCAAGTATGGCGCGCCACCCGCTCCCAAGCCGGATGGCAAACCGGGCTCTGATTTCCGCGGTGGCACCGTCGGCTTTCGCCTCGCCCTGATTCCCGAGAAAATGCGCGCCACCGTCGAGCCGCTGGTGCGCACGCTTGCCACACCTCCTGCCGCCGCCACCACGCCCTGAAACTCTTTCCCATCCCACCAGCGATGAATTCCACTTTCCTGCATGCCCGGTTGCTGATGTTCGCTGCCGGAACGTTCGCGGTCGCACCCATGCTCCACGCGGCACCCGAGGCTCCGGCCGCCACCGCTCCCGCGGATGCCGGTCTGACTGCGGCGATCAGCAGCGGCGATTTCAAGGCATGGCGCAAGACGCTGGCAGCGCGGATCAGTGCTGCTGCCGCCAAGCCCGCGCTGACACCGGCCGAGGCAAAGGCACTCGATCTCGACCTGGCGCGCCATGAGTTCCTGCTCCAGACGATGGGATCGGTCGGCCTGTCGCCCGCCACACGTCCCGGCCAGCCGGACAAGACCACGGCCACCGATGCCCTTGCAACGATCGCGAAGACTGCAGGAGGCAAGGCGTTCCTCTCTTGGCTGCTCAATGACGGTGCCGCCCTCGGTTATTATCTCGATGACACGTTCTTCGCCTTTGCCGAAACCGACCGGACCTATGGTCTGCAAGTGTGGCAGAAGATCTGGGAAAAAGATCCGGAAAGCCACAGCGGCCTGTGGTGTCGGGTAGGAGCCGCGTTCGCGGTCGCCTATGGCAAGGAGCGCATCGTGACGGAAACCGCGTGGGATCAGAAGATCGACCGCGTGCTCGATCCGATGGAGCGCTACGAGTTCTACCGCGCTTCGTTCCAGCAGGGGAAGCTGATGCCCTACTTCGCCTCGGCTCCGGCTTGGGAACTCGTCTACACCGTGCACGCCTCCTATCGTTCGATCGAGGAGATGAAGTGGGCGCAGCAGATGCTGCCGCCGGACCGCTTCAATCCGCGTGGCGCGGGCAACATGGAGTATCAGATCGTCAAATACCGGCTCTACAATTACCGGGACTCGATCATCCACGGCTCCGCTTACTTTGATGGGAAGCCGAACACGTTGATGACCGTTGCGGACTATGGATCGGTTTGCGGCGGCCTCTCGAATGCGGGTATCAGCGTGGCGAATGTCTTCGGTCTGCCAGCGTTCACCATCGGCCAGCCGGGGCACTGCGCCTTCGTGTTGAAAGGTTCGCCGAGTTCGTGGGATGGGGGCAATTTCGTCTCCGGTTGGAAGGACAGCTTCGACTCCCACCAGATCAAGTTCTTCGCCTGCGCTTACAGCGTGAACATCAAGCTACTCAGCCGCGCGTGGAATCATCCGCAGTTCACGGAGTCCGAGCGTCTGCGCCGACTTGCGAATGTGAAGCTCTGCACGGGGGACAACTCGGGCGCGCTCGCCAACCTCGACAAGGCTTCGAAGCTCTGCCCCTTCCATTTCCTCGCCCGTGCCGCGATGATGCAACTGTTGATGGCGGACGACAAACCGCTCTTCATCACCCGCCTCCGGCAGGAATGCGTGGACCTCGCGCGCGATCTCGCCGAGTTCCCGATGGCGACCGAGTCGCTGCGCAAGGAGGCGGAAACCAAGCGTCTCAACGTTGCCTTCAATCCTGACCAAAAGGCTGCTTATCTCGGGCAGATCGCCACCGGTCTGGCCTCCTCGACGCCCACCCGTCAGGCCAACCTTGGCACCAAGGCGTTTGCTGATGCGTTCTCCCGCCAGCTCGCTACTTTCGGCCTCAAGGACAAGGACGTGGACAAGGTGATCGATCTGGCGGTTTCACCGAAGAAGCTGAAAGCCGGGGAAACGGCACCGGTGCCTCCCGAGCTGAAGGTTCCTGCCAAGACGGATGATCTGGTGCGTTATCTCAATGGCTTGGAGGTCGCCGCCAATTCGCGCGAGGCCTTTGCGACAGCGGTGACTGCGGTGATCGCCGCCTTGCCGGAAAACGTCCGTCAGTCGGTGCGCCTCAAGCCTACGCCCAAGCCAGATGCGAAGCCCGCCACCTACGATGCGAAGACCTTCGTGAAAATTTCCTCATGGAGTCGGGACAGCATCGAGCACGCACCGATCGTGACCGATGGCTGGCGTGAACTGGAGATCTCGTTGCCGCCGACCGAACGCAAGCCGGGGCAGCTTACCGTTGCTTTCGTGCAGACCAATGGGGAGACCGTGAACATCGAGAACCTGCGTCTTTATGCCGATGGCACCGAAGTCGATACCGATGATCGTGCGCTCGCGCTGAAAGGGAAGAAGTCCGGGCTCTTCGCCGTGGAACTGGAGCCAGCGATCCTGAAGTCGAAGCTCACGCTCAAGGTGGTGGTTTCCGATATTCCGGACGGCAAGGTCAGTGATGGCGAAGTCCGCATCCTCGAGCCGGTGCCGCAAACGGCGCAGCGATAGTCGTATACGTATCCCTTTCCGTGGGCGGTTCTCCGTCCTGAAGGGACGATTCATAATAGCCTGGGGTGAAACCCCAGGTATTCGACAAGCTACATTTCGTGTCCTGTAGGGACACCTTATGCAGGGGGGAAGCCCGCAAGATAAACCGGATGATCTGGGATATGGCGATCTCTTTCCCAGCATGAAGCATCCTTACAGGATGCCATGATTTGCTCTGCTTCAACCTGGGGTTCCACCCCAGGCTATTATGAATCGTCCCTTCAGGACGACGACCTGAGGCTGGTGTCTCTGGGTGAGTTGTGGACTTGTGAACAGATCCACCGCGCCCGGTCACAAGTTGAAAACTTGTGCTATTTTTCAGACTTTCTGCAGCTTCCATTTGCCGCGTCGGAACAGCACCCAACTCCACACGGCGAGCATGGAAAAGGAAACCGGCACGGCGATGAATACGCCAGTCGGACCCAATCCCAAGGGCTTGGATAGTATCCAAGCCAAGGGAACCTGTCCCAACCACAGGCAGAAAAGGTTCAAGCGTGTGGGTGTCCAGGTATCGCCCGCTCCATTGAACGCTCCTTCCAGGCACATTCCCGCCGCATAAAGAGGGAAGGCGAGGCTCACGACCCACAACGCCCGCTGGCCGTAGGCCTGCACATCCGGATCGTGGGCGAACAGTCCGACCAAGGGCCCGGAGAGAACGATGAACAGCAGCCCGATGATGCCGAGGAAGAGGGTATTGTAACGGGTCGCCATCCGGACCGCGGCTTCCGCCCGTTCCGGTTTATCCGCACCCAGATTTTGCCCCACCAGCGTGGCTCCCGCATTGGAGAGTCCCATTGCAGGCATCAGGGCGAAAATCACGATCCGGATCGCGATCGTGTAACCAGCCAGTGCGGAGCTTCCGAACAGAGCGAGAATCTTGAACAAGCCCACCCAGCTCGTCGTGCTGATCAGGAGCTGGGCGATACCGCTGCCCGCCTTGCTCATCAGGGTTCCGAGCACCTCGCGGTTTGGAATGAAATGGCGCAGGTGCACGCGGATGCGGCTGTGATGACCGGTCAGGTGCCAGAGCTGATAGATCACGCCGATGCCCCGGCCGATGTTCGTGGCCACAGCTGCGCCGGTAACTCCCATCTCCGGGAACGGACCCCAGCCGAAGATGAAGCAGGGACCGAGAATGATGTTCAGTCCGTTCGCCAGCCAAAGCGTGCGCATGGCGATCACCGCGTCCCCGGCACCGCGGAAGATGGCGTTGATCAGGAAGATGAGGAACACCGTGGTGTTTCCGCCGAGCATGACCCGGGCGAAGTCCGAGCCCATCACCACGATCTTCTCATCCGCACCCATGCCCCGCAGGATCTGCGGCGCGAACCATCCCAGCACCACGCCGATGCCCGCTGAAATCCCGAGCCCTGCGAGCACGATCTGCCCGGCGGAGTGCGAGGCTTTGTCCGGATCGTTCTCGCCGATGCGCCGTGAGACGATTGCCGTGGCGGCGATCGAGATGCCGATCGCCACGGCGTAGATGAGGGTCATGATGGACTCGGTGAGTCCGACCACCGCCACCGCATCCTTGCCGAGATGCGAGACCCAGAACACGTCCGAGATCGCGAACAGCGACTCCATCACCATCTCCAGCACCATGGGTACGGCCAACAGCAGCACCGCCCGGCCGAGTGGCTCGGAGGTGTAGTCGTGGTGTTCGCCTTTCAGCGATTGGCCGACGCTCCGCCAGAAGGAGGGGGAGGAAGGAGATGCGGAGGTAGCCTCCGGAGGCAAGGAGTCAGACATGCGGGGAAACGTTGCCCGGCGAGGATGGGCGCAGGGCGCGGCACTGATGGCACGGATCACACCGGCCCGCCAGTGTCCAGTAGGGTCGGATTACTCAGCGGGCGGCTTTTTCTTTCAGTGTCCCATCCGCATTCAGCACCTTGGGGGCAGACTGTAAATCTGCTGGTTGGACGGTGGCGAACGCGATGCGTGAGTAGTGATCCGTCTCGTAGGCGATCGCGATCGTGCCATCTGCAAGCACGGCGAGATGGCTGTAAGCGGCGTCTCCGGATTTGATGGGAAGCGCCAAGGGCCACGTCACGCCTTCGTCACGCGAGCCCCGCAGCACCAGGTCGCTGCGACTGCTGCGGGAGGCGGGATTGCAAAACAGGATCAGTCCGGGCTGGTCGCCGTGGGGCAGGGAATGGCGGATAGTCGAGCCCATGCATTGCGGCTCGGGTAGCAATGGATCGCGGCGGGTTTCTCCCCATGTTTCCCCTCCGTCCCGAGAGACGGTGAGAGCCCGGTCGCGAATGGCCGAGCCGTGATTGCGGGCATTGAGCAAAAGAGAACCATCCGCGAGTTCGACCGCCTCGCATTCGTTGGTATCGCGCCCGACGAAGCGGTTGGAGGATTTCCAGGTGATGCCCGCGTCGTCCGAATAGATCACGTGGGCGAAGTAGCCTTTTTGTTCACCGGCAGTCTCGAGGTGATTCACTCCTACAATGTAGCGGCCGCGATGCGGGCCGTGGCCCAGCATGATGCCCGCGCACGGTCCCGTGGCGAACCAGCTCCAGGTTGGCTGTTTCACCTCGCGGGTGATCTCCCGCGAATCCGACCAGGTGAGTCCATCATCGTCGCTGTGGGTGACAAAGACGCGCCGCGAATCTTCCCCAAAGCCCGGCTGGACACGTTTCTCCGGCAGGCGGTTCCAAGTGGCGACCACGGTGATGCGACCGGTGGCGGGATCGACGATAGGGCAGGCATTGCCGATGGTATCGTTGCCCGAATCCAGAACCGTCGTGGCGGCGGACCACGTTTTGCCGTGATCTTCAGAGCGCTTCACCACCGTGTCGATGTCCCCGGTGTCGCTCCCATTGTTTTTCCGTTGCTCGGCAAACGCGAGCAGCGTGCCTTTCTTTGATACGGCCAGCGTGGGGATGCGGTAGGTGTGATCCGGAGAATGGCCGCTGCCGGTGTAGAGATCGGTTGTGGAAACATCGCCCGCTGCCAGCAAGGGCAGGAGAAAGAGGGCAAAAAAGAGCGGGCGCATGATGGATGCATCATACGCCCGCGGAAAATACGGTCTAGCAGCCGGATCGGGCTGCGATCACTTGCCGCCGTCTTCGTCCGGCGGTGGCACGGCGATCGGCGGGGTCACGGCCTCCACCGGAGCGCCACGGCCCATGCCCGGAGGCATGCCGCCCTGCATCATCATGCCCGGCGGCAGACCTTGCATGCCCTGTGGACCACCCGCTGGTGCAGCCTGCTTCTTGAAGCCATCGCGGCCCTTGAGCAGTGAATCGAGGGCGAACGAGCGCATTTCGAACGTGCGGCCCTTGAAGGATTGGTCGGTCGCGAGCTTGTCCTTGAGGGTCTTCAGGCGCGTGGTGAAGGCTTCATCCTTTGCCTTGGCATCCTCGGGCTTTTCACCTTCCTCCTTCTTGCGCTCGGTGGGCAGGGTCGCGGTCACGTCCACGGTGACGAAGTAGCTTTCCTCAGGCGGAGTGGCTTCCTCGCCGGGCTTGGTGTCGGGGGCCTTGGCTGGAGTGATCGTCAGAGTGTAGGTGGAACCTTCAATCGTCTCGATGGTGGCCACCCGCTTCTGGTCAGGCTGGGCGCGCTTCGTGACTTCTTCGGCAGGCACCACGTCATCGAACTTCGCGAAGGCGAACAGGCTCTTCAGCGAAGTGGTGGTGGATGGGTCGAAGTTGTCTTCCGGCTTCGCGCCTTCGAGGTTGAAGTTGGCCTCCTCGTTGTCGCGGCTGACCTTCCAGGCGATGTCGCTCTTCCCGGGCACGGTGACGGACACGCTCTTGGGCTTCTCAACCTTGATGAAGTCCTCGGCGAGCCAGGTCTTCGGATTGGTTGAAACGGCACCGAACATTTCGCTGACCTTGTAGACTGCGGACTTGTCGGCCTGATTGAGCACGAAGCGACCGGTGGAGCCGCCGCCCATCGGATTCATCGGGCTGGCTTCGCCTCCGCCGATGCTCTTGCCGAGCGCGATCTTTGCCAGTTCACCGCCGGAGGCATTGGTGAAGGTGACTTCGATGCCACGGTCCTCCGCCTTGGCGGCGGAGGGATCGATGCCGAAGCGCGAGGCGTAGGGAGCGGCGTCTTCGACCGCGCCCACCACCTTGAGATCGGCCGTGGTGCGGAGGAGGTCGTTTACATTCTGCGTGTTCGCCGGATAGGAATCGCGGTCGGTGACGGTCCACTTGCCATCCTTCTTGGCGAGGTGGGTGGTGCCGTCCGCACCGCTGATCGTAATCGTGGAGACTTCCGTCGCCGGGAATGATTCGAACAGGGTTTGGCCGGACTTGCGTGCGGCCTTGCCCTTGGCCGGCGCACTCTGGCCGGACTTCACGACATAGACGAGTCCACCGAGCACTACGGCGAGGACCCACAGGACGATAACCAGACGTTTTGACATGGTCGGAAAAAGTTAGGTCTGAAAACAGGAGGTGGGTTCAGCGGGCGCGGGTGCGGCTGCGGTGGGTGATGAAGAGTCCGATCGCGAACAAGAGCACGAGCAAGGGCATGCCGAAAACGTTGACGAGGAAGATTTTGCCGAAGAGGCCGTCCTTCTGGCGCTGGAGGTCTTTTTCCAGCTCACGGATCTTCTTGGCTGCTTCGACCCGTTGTTCGCGCAGCTTTTTGATTTCCGCTTCCTGCTCCGGAGAAAGGTAGAGTTCGCTGCCGCGGCTCCGGTTGGAGAGCTGCTCATTGAGCTGCTTGTTCAGGTCTTCTTCCTTTTTCTGATACCCGGCCTTCTCGGCACCGCTGGTTTTGTCGAAGGCATCCTCCATCTTCTGGATGACTTCGAAGGGGCGGCGGGTGGCGGCGCGGCTGCGGGCACCGATGAGGTGGGAGGAACCGGCAGCCTGATCGATGATGTTGAACAACAAGGACGCGTTACCATTGATCGGAGAGACCATCTGCATGTTCCCGAAGTTCTGGGAGGAGTAGGCGAAGCGGTCGAAGAACGCATCCACGTCACCGATGAGGAAGACATGGCCCTCGGCGGCGGCTTCCTTGAGGGAGTCCGCTTTCTTCGGCTCGTCTTTTTTCTCGCCGTCTTTCTTTTCCTCGGCGGGCTTGCCTGCGTCGGCCGGGTTGCCGCCCGGGAAGGCGGACTTGAACTTGCCATCCAAGGTCAGGGCCAGGTCGTAGACGATCCCCTTGCGCTCCATCGTCGTATCCAGCTTGGGATCAAGCTGGGCCGCGCGCATCGAGTCGACCAAGGCGGCCTGATCGGTGGTGCGGATGAGGGAGTTGATGCTCACGCCGCTGCCGCCGGTCTTGGTGAAGCCACCGGGCAGGAACAGCGTGACGCTGTCGAGATTGCGGGTGATCGTATTGTCCTTCTGCATCGCACCCTGGGGCAGGGTCAGGACGGTGACCCCCTTGCGGTTGCCACCCATCATGGTGGCATAGGTGCCGTCGGCCACCACTTGTCCGGATTCGAAGTTCACGCCCCAGGCCTTGAGGAGAGTTGGCAGGGTCGAGGTGGTCGGCGTACCGCCGCCCATCATCGGATTGCCGCCGCTGGTCATCTGGGCCGCAACGGAGAAGGCGTCCAAGCAGGCCACCACCGTACCGCCCTGCAGGAGATACTGGTTGACGGCGAACTCGGCGGCCGGAGTGATATTGGCCGGGTGGAAGAGCAGAAGCACCTTGATCTCCTTGGGGTCGATCGTGGTCGGGGCCATGCCCAGGTTCTTCACGTCATAGGACTGCTTGAGCTGCTGGTAGATGATCCATCCCTGGGTCGGTGCCTGGCCGGGCATCATGGCGGGAGAACCTTCCAGATCGATGGCGGACATCACGCCCACCACCGGCTTTTTCACGGTGCTGACTTCGGAGATCGAACGGGAGAGCTGGTACTCCAGCATCGTTTCATCGTTCGGGTCGAGGAACGGGATCGTGGTGGTCTTGTCCAGGCAGGAGATCGCCATGCCGAAGAACAGGTTCTCGTCATTGAGGCGCTGGCCGCTCATGCCGTCGAGGTTGGCGGAATCCTCGGCATCGGTGTCGGGCTGCGGGTCGAGGTTCTCGACGCGGAGTTTGCCCCCGGCAAGGGTGGTGTATTCCTTCAGCAGGTCGTCCACATGGCGCATGTGGAGTTTCAGCCCCTCTGGCAGGTATCTGGTATTGCGGGAGGCATAGTAACGGATCACGACGGGGGCATCGAGTTCCTTGAGGATGGCCTTGGTGCCGTCGGAGAGGGTGTGGACCTTGTTCTCCGTGAAGTCGGCTCCACGGTGGCCGATGCCAAGGGAGGCGACGAGCACGTTGCCGAGCGTGAGAACCAGGATCAGGGCGATGATGCCGAGAACGGTCCGGAGCACCGGATGGGTGGTTTTGGCGGACATGGTTGGGAAAGTTGCGTGTTTCAGGTTCTGCTTTCCGTGGGGATCAGGCGCGCTTCGCGGAAAGGACCGCGCTGGTGCCGAGCAGGCAGGTGAGGATGATGGAGCCGAACCAGACGAAATCCTGGAGGCGGAACAAGCCGCGGGAGAGCGACATGAAGTGTTCCCAGACCCCGGCGGCGGTGATGGAGGAAACCACCGGCTGCGGCAGGCTCTGCGCATAGATCCGCACCACCGGTTCGAAGGTGGTCAGGACCAGCAGGATGCAGATGGCGGCGGACACCACCAGGCAGATGACCTGATCACGCGTGAAGGCGGACACCAGCAGGGTGATCGAGAGGAAGGTGAGGCACAGCATGAAGGCTCCGAGATAACCGGAGAAAATCATGAGGTTGTCCGGCTGGCCGAGGTAGTTGACCGTGAGCCAGATCGGGAAGGTCAGGATCAGGGCCACCAGCCACACCAGGGAGGCTGCGAGGAACTTGCCGGTGATGATGCTCCAGGTGGAGATGGGGAAGGTGCCCAGCAGTTCGATCGTCCCGTTGCGCTGCTCGTCCGTCCACAGGCGCATGCCCACGGCGGGGACCAGCACCATCAGCAACAGCGGCAGGTAGAGGAAGAACGAGTAGGTCAGAGAGGCGTCACGCGCGTCCAGGAAGTTCCCGAACGAAAAGGTGAGCAGCATCGAGAGGAAGATGAACACCACGACCACCACATAGGCGATGGGGTGGGTGAAGTAGCTGACGATCTCCCGCTTGAAGATGGTCCAGATGTGTTTCATGGAGTGATGGAAGGAAATGGGTGGGAGAGCTTCAGGCGGCGGCTTCGGTATCGCGGCTGGTGACCTTGCGGAACAGATCGTGCAACGATCCGCCGCCACGCTTGACGAGCTCGGCGGGAGTGCCGTCCACGACGATGCGGCCGCGGTCGACGATCACCGCGCGGCTGCACGCGGCCTCCACTTCCTCGAGGATGTGGGTGGAGAAGAGGATGGTCTTGGTCTGGCCGAGGCGCTTGATGAGCTGGCGGATCTCATACTTCTGGTTGGGGTCGAGGCCGTCGGTGGGCTCGTCCAGAATCAGGATCTCCGGATCATGAAGGAGGGTCTGTGCCAGGCAGGTGCGGTGGCGGTAGCCCTTGGAGAGGGTATCGATGCCCTGGTTGGCCACGGAGCCGAGGAAGCAGGTTTCGATGGCGCTCTCCACGGCATCCTTTTTCTTCACGCCGAAGAGGCCGCGGATGTCCGCGCAGAACCTCAAGAAGCCTGACACGGTCATGTCATTGTAGAGTGGGGCGGATTCCGGCAGGTAGCCGACCTTCTTCTTTGCTTCGGCAGGCTGGTCCACGATGGAGATGCCGCACAGCTTCGCATCGCCCGAGGTGGGCGGGATGAAGCCCGTGATCATCCGCATGGTGGTGGACTTCCCGGCGCCGTTTGGCCCGAGAAAGCCCAGGACTTCGCCCTTCTTTACCGAGAAGGACAGGTTGTCGACGGCGGTTTTGCTGCCGAAGCGTTTGCTGAGGTTCTCAACTTCAATCATGGGAGTTTGGAAAAAGGTTGCCTGACCGGCGTTCGGTTCAGCGACACCATTTACGGGACGCGTTTTGATTTTTTCCGTGCGAGGCTGTTTTCAAGACAAAATCAGGGCCGGAATTTTTGCAATGACCGCCATTCGGAGTTACCGTTAGATGAACCCGAATGAGCGAAGAGAAGCACGTTGAAATCCGTCTCGAATTCGATACCCCCCAGTTCCTGCACTCATTGTTCGCGGATGACCCGCGGAATCTGGCCTATCTGGAGGAGAAGCTCGGTGTGCGCGCGATCACCCGGGATGGCTGGGTGATGCTCTCCGGCAGCAAGGACGGCGTGGACCGGGCCAAGTCCGTCTTCCACGATCTCGAGGAGGCCCGCCGCAATGGATCGGTCATTTCCCAGCGGGATTTCCACCTTTCGGTCGATGTCGCCACCGGCGGCGGGGATGTGAAGGTAGCGGATCTGGCGGAAGTCCGCCTTTTGGGCCTGCGTGGCCGCAAGCCGGTGGTCCCCCGCACCCCCCAGCAGCTGGAGTATCTCAAGGCGATCGAGAAAAACGACATCGTCTTCGGCCTGGGGCCGGCCGGCACCGGCAAGACCTACCTCGCCATGGCGATGGCTCTGACGATGCTCAAGAAGCGCCTCATCAACCGGGTGGTTCTCACCCGTCCGGCAGTGGAGGCGGGTGAAGCGCTCGGCTTCCTGCCGGGGGACCTGAAGGAGAAGGTCGCCCCCTATCTCCGCCCGCTCTACGACGCGATGCACGACATGCTGCCGCCGGAAGAGGGGCAGCGTTATCTGGAGGACGGGACGATCGAAATCGCGCCTCTGGCTTTCATGCGTGGCCGGACCCTTGCCCGGGCGTTCGTGATTCTGGACGAGGCGCAGAACACCACCCGTGAGCAGATGTTCATGACCCTGACCCGTCTGGGGGAAGGCTCCCGGATGGTGGTGACGGGGGATGGGTCGCAGGTGGACCTGAAGCCCGGGCAGGCCTCGGGCTTGGTGGAGGCCGAGCGGGCGCTCCAGAATATCGAAGGGATCGGCTTCATCCGGTTTTCCAAGGCGGACATCGTCCGGCACCCCGTCGTGGCCCGGATCGTGGCGGCTTACGACAAGCACCGGGGCACGCAGAAGGGCTGAGACGCGTCTCCTCAGTCCCGAAATCTGAGTTCTTTGGTGAGGATTCGGATCGGTAGGGCGGGATTTGCGCATTGCCAAGGGGGGGAGATGGGCTACCAGTTCCGTCGCTGAAGGGCGCGAAAGTCTCGCGCCCTTCGCTGTCCCGAAACCGATCGAACGCCCGTGGGATTTTTGGATGCGATCAAACGATGGCGATTGGCCCGCCAAGGGCTGTCGTCCGGGAAAAAGCGCCGCGTGCACGCGGAAAGCGTCACGATGCAGTCGCTGGAGTTCAGCGTTTGGGTGCGTTTTGCGCTCTACGCGACCTTTGCGGTCGGCACGGCGATCCTGGTGCTGCGGTCGTCCCAGAATTCGATTTTTGCCGCCGATCCGCCGATTTTCTCTTCCGACCCGCTGATGGGTACCCTTTGCGGGTTCGTCATGGCGCTGATCGCCGTGACCATGTTCCACGTCGGCCGGGAGGCTTCCTGCCGCCGCAACAGCCGGGTCATTCTGGTCTTGGGAGGGATGCTCGGCCACCTGGCGATCGTTCGCCTGACGATCGTATTGCTGGCCGGAGAATCGGTCCCGGGCATGTACCGGCTGCTGCTGATTCCCTTCGCGCTCGCGCCGATGCTGCATGGGGTGCTTCTGGGGCGCTCCGTGGGAGCGTTTTCCGCCGTGTATGTCAGTTTGGTGGGAGCTTTGTTCGTGCCTTCCGGCCAAACCATCCTGTTTCTGGTCACCAGTCTCGCCTGCGGGGTGACGGCGGTGATTTTCACCGGCCAGGTATTCAAGCGGGTGCAGCTTCTCCGTGCGGGTTGCGCGGTGGGAGTGGCGGCCTTGGTGCTGGCGGTTCTGTTCCGTCAGATCGATCCCTTCGCGCCGATGGAGGTGCAGATGGTGATGAACCAGCTCCAGATCTTCGGATTGGGCTGTGCCGCGGCCTTCGGCACCGGCATCATGACCGCTCTCTTGGTAGGGGGGCTGCTGCCCGTTTTTGAAAACATCTTCCGTCTGACGACCGGTATCACCTGGCTGGAACTCAGCGATCTGAATCACAAGCTGCTGCGCCGGATGCAACTGGAGGCACCGGGAACCTTCCACCACAGTCTGGTGGTGGCCTCGCTGGCGGAGGCTGCGGCGGAGAGCATCGGTGCGAATGCCCAGCTCTGCCGCGTTTGTTCCTATTTCCACGATGTCGGCAAGCTGAAGAAGCCGGAGTATTTCATCGAAAACCAGCACGACGGCGCGGAGAACCCGCACGATCTGCTGACTCCCACCATGAGCGCGCTGGTGATCATCGCGCACGTGAAGGACGGGGTGGACCTCGCGGTGAAGCACAAGCTCAACCCCCGGATCATCGATGTGATCCAGGAGCACCACGGCGATTCGTTGGTTTACTTCTTCTACCGCAAGGCTCAGGAGCAGAAGCGGGCGGAAATGGAGAAGGTCGAGAAGGGCCTCGGTAACCGCGAGGACCTGCCGCACGTGGAGGAAAAGAACTTCCGCTATCCCGGCCCGAAACCACGCACCGCAGAGAGCGGCATCATTTCCCTGGCCGACTCGATCGAGAGCGCCTCGCGCACCCTGCGTAAGCCGACTCCAGCCAAGATCCGCGCGATGATCGACGATATCGTCCAGGCCCGCATCTCGGACGGCCAGCTGGACGAGTGCATGATGTCCTGCCGCGAACTGGCCAAGGTGAAGGAAAGTTTCGCCAATACGCTCCGGTCCATGCTACACAGCCGGATCGACTATCCCGACGACAAGTCGGACAAGGGAACTTCCGGCGGCACCACCGCGAGCCGCCGTGGGGATTCCCACCGTGTCATCACGCCACCGCTTGATCGTGACGCCACCCGTGGCGGCCGGTCCTTCCGTCCGGATGAAGCGGCGTGATTCTTCCATCCACCGCCAACCGATCCCACTCCCATGAGTCTCGAAGTTATTGTCGGCAATCATCAGGAAGAAGTCCCGGTTCCGGAAGGATGGCTCACTGCGCTGGAAGATGCCGCCGGCGATGCGGCCCGGTTGGCCTTGGCGCGCGCCGCGCATGATGAGTCGCCGCTGTCCCTCCTCGCCACCATCGAGGTGGCGCTGGTGGATGATGCCACCAGTGACCGCGTGCACCGTGACTTCATGGACATCGAGGGTCCTACGGATGTGATCACGTTCCACCACGGAGAGATCGTCATCGGGACGGAAGTGGCCCTGCGCCAGGCTGCGGAGTATGATGAGCCGGTCGGCCGTGAGTTGCTCCGTTATCTGGTCCACGGCCTCCTGCATCTGGCCGGTCATGAGGATGCGGATCCCGATGAACGGGATCAGATGGAAACCGCACAGGAAGCCATCGTGGCGGAGCTGTGGGCTGCCGGCTTGGATGGGCGCTTGCGCTGAGCCGGATTGCAGACTGGTCCGGCGGGAAGACCAGCGGGATTCATGAAGGGGAGATTGCAGGCCCGTGGTATGGACCGGTGAATGGCATCGCCTGAAAGGATGGGGATGCCGGGAATCCGCCATCCTACACCCATGCGTCTCCTTACCAGAAAGCTTGCGAATGTACTGTTGATGTTTGTGCCGGTTGCCGCGGCGCAGGAGGTCCGATTGCCACCGCTGCCTGATGGGGCCAAGCAGGTGATGAATGAGGACTGGAGCAGCGGGCGGATCGATCCAACACGCTGGTATCTTCCACGCAAGAAGTGGGGCCAGGGGAACAACGGGGTCGCGCCGGAAAATGTCGGCATCTCCCGTGACACGGTCATGGGGAAGGAGAAGCCGGTTCTCGTCTGCCGGGCGAATGGGGATCTCTCGGACGGGCCCGTGAAAGGGTGGGAAGGGGCAGCTCCCCGGGTGGGTGGGATTGTTGTCTCACGTGGGTTCTTCGCATCGGGGCGCTACGAGGTCGTGATGAAGATCGGTGGCACGGTGAAGGAGGATGGTGGACCGGAAGATCCGGCGCGGCCGAAGGGCGCGGTGCCCGCCGTGTGGACCTACGGCTACCGCTACGTCTCCGTGCCGAAGGAGGGCATGGACTCCTTCAATAAGTCCGAGCCTCTCTACAATCCGTGGATGAAGGCCTATGGCGAGGGTGCGAACGAATATTGGTCCGAACTCGATTTCCCGGAATTCGGCAAGGCGGGTGACTTCGACAAGGCTCTCTACAACACCTTCCTCCAGAACAAGCATCAGCCGCGCACCTTCGATGTGAAGCCGATGATCGACGGGCAGTATCACACGCTCACCACCGAGTGGCGTACCAAGCTCGTGCCGCTCGAAGGCATCACGGACGCGCAGGTGGCGGAGAAGGATGGCTTCCATTGGGTCCAGGATCGTGCGGTGTCTTTCGACAAGTATTTTGGCAATCCCCTGAAGAGGCTCGGCAAGGATCGCTACGCCGTGTGCGCCGGGGATCGTGCCGAGCATTATCAGGACGGCAAAAAGGTGGCGGAGAACCGCGTGTTCGTGCCCTCGATGGCCGCCCAATTGAATCTCGGTGTCTGGCTGCCCGGTTGGGGGGGTGCCGCGCCGTGGAAGCAATCGTCCGTCTCCTTCGCTTCGGTCCGGATCTGGCAATACCACGACGAGGGCGATGTGCGGGGAGTCATCACCGCAGACATTGATGACAACTACGGTCCCGATGGCCGCCCGTTGAAGAAATAGCCGTCACAGCCCGCCGCACGGATCATGAAGCACTTCTTTTTATCATCGTTGCTGCTGTTCCTGGCCGGAACCATCCCGGCATCCGGCGGGATGATCGCGCGCTACGGCTTCGATGATGCCGCGAACCTGTCTGCCAACGGTGGCTCGGCCGCCGTGGGTTGGTCTGCGTTCAGCGGCATCACCCGCAGCACAACCAGCAAGTTCGGTGGCGGGTCCGGGAGCTTCGTGCGCGGTACCTCCCAGGCGGTGAGTGGCTCGTTCGCCGCCACGGCGGTGAAGACGAACCGCTTCACGCTGTCGATGCATGTCTATGCCAACATGGGCAGTTCCACGCTCGATAGTTGGCCGGACCTTGTTTCGATCGGTATTCCGTCCGGCTATGCGCGGTTCGTCATCGAGGCGACGGGACCCGGTGGCGGGATTGCGCTTTATAAGTTCAGTTCCGCGACTGCCACCGATGGCTATGCACTCGGGACCCTCAGCAGCAACGTGTGGCACCATCTCGGTGTCGTGGCGGATGGCGCCACGGTGACGCTGTATGTCGATGGCGTGGCGAGTGGAACACCGATTCCCTACACGGCATCGGAGACCGTTTCCGCAGTCACACTGGCTTCCCGCTATGGTTCGACCACGCGCGGGTTCACCGCCTTGCTCGATGATGTGGCGGTCTTTGATGAGGCGCTCGATGCGAAGCAGATGGCGTGGTTGGCTTGGAATCCCGGGCAGAGCTCTGTTCCGCGCTATACCAGCTACGCGGATTGGTCGTTGCAGATTCCCTATCCGGTGCGCCGTGGCGCATGGGTCGATCAAGATGGAGACGGGATCACCAATCTGGCGGAGTATGATTTCGGAACCTCTCCGGTGGTGCCGGGAGGAAGTCCGGTGGGGATCTCCCGCAATGCGGGTGGAGGAATGACCGTCCGTTGGTTCCAGCTTGAATCCGGTGCTGGTTATCAGGTGGAGCGGAGCAGCGAGCTGGCGACTGGCTGGACCGCCGTGCCGGACATCGTGCCCTCGCCGGACCCGGAGGTGGCTCCTCCGGTGGGCTATGTGGCGATGAAGGCGGAGGTGCCACTGGCGGGTAGACGTGGATTCTATCGGGTACGGGCGTCTTCCGTAGTGGCTCCGGGGGCGCCGATCGCGAGCGAGGTGCCGGATCTACCCGCTACCGCCGAGGCGGCGATGATGGAAGATTGGGGTAGTGGCGGGATCGATTCCGGGCGGTGGTATGTTCCGCGGAAAATGTGGGGCCAGGGCAATAATGGAGTCACTCCCGCGAATGTACGTGTTGAGGGCGACAGTGTCTGGGGAACCAGCCGACCGGTGTTGGTCTGCCAGGCCAATGGGGATTCCTACGATGGGTCCGTGACCGGTTACGGTGGCGCGAAGACCCGTGTGGGCGGCATCGTGGTCACGCGCGGCTTCTATGCTTCGGGGCGCTATGAGGTGGATATGAAGATTGGTGGAACGGTGGCGCTTGCCGGAGGTCCGAGCGATCCCACACGGCCGGTCGGTGCGGTGTCTGCGGTGTGGGTGTATGGATACCGCTATGTGGCGGTGGGCTCGAATGTGGACGCCTTCCATCCCGAGGCACCGCTCTACAACCCGCTGATGAAGGTTTATGGCACGGCCAACGAATACTGGTCGGAGATCGATTTCCCGGAGTTCGGCAAGGCCGGGGATTTCGACAACGCGCTCTACAACACCTTCCTTCAAACGAAGAACCAGACGAGGACCTTCAGCGTGACGCCGATGATCGATGGCCAGTATCACACGCTGACCACCGAGTGGCGCACCGGCCTTGTGCCGCTCGCAGGCGTGACGGATTCACAGGTGTTGGAGTCCGGTGGATTCTACTGGGTGCAGGACAAGGCGATCTCCTTCAATTCCTACTATGGCAATCCGTTGAAACGCCTCGGCCCGAACAACTACGCGGTGTACATGGGCACCCGCGCCGATCACTATCTGGATGGCAGGAAGGTCGCGGAGAACCTGCTGTACGTTCCCTCCATGGCGGCGCAACTCACGCTCGGAGTCTGGCTGCCCGGCTGGGGAGGAGCGGCCCCGTGGAAGCAAAGCACGGTGTCATTCTCCGGAATCCGGATCTGGCAATACCACGACGAAGGGGATGTCCGCAGCGTGATTACAGGCAATATCACGAACAATTACTAGATCTACCGTTTTCCAACGGTGTCGGTCCCATGCCAGAGGAACTTATTCCTCTTCGTCCTCTTCGTCCTCTTCGTCCTCTTCGTCCTCTTCGTCCTCTTCGTCCTCTTCGGAGTCTTCGGAGTCTTCGGAGTCTTCGGAGTCTTCGGAGTCTTCGGAGTCTTCGGAGTCTTCGGAGTCTTCGGAGTCTTCGGAGTCTTCGGAGTCTTCGGAGTGTTGCGTTTCTTCCTCGGCTTCCGTCACAGCGGCTTCTTCGGACGAGTCTGCTGCGGGCTCTTCACTGGTAACAGCTGCCTCAGCGTCGGGGGCGGGCTGGTTTTCGCCTTCCACAGCTTCGGCCTCCGGCGTGGGCATGCGTCCGCCGTTTTCCAGCAGCAGGATGATTTCCTCCTGCACCTTGTCCACTTGCGAGAGCGGGATGTTCGGATCCTTGATGATGAAAACGTCGCCCGCCTTGCGGTGTTCGTAGACCCGTAGGATGCCGGTGGGCAGCCGTTGGGTGTCGGTTTCGCGGAGCAGCTTCTGGCGCTCCAGCATCACCGCGAGGATGTAGCGGACATTTTCGGTATGGTCCTCGTCCTCCTCCACGAGACGGCGCAGGAGATCCTCCGGGTTCTCCTTGTGCATCGGCGGTGTCTTTTCCTCGGCGACGGGCGCGTGATAGACCGCCTTCCAGAATGAGAAAGGCTTCTCCTCCTCATCGGAGCGTTCTTTCCACGCATCCAGGTTGAAGTCCTTGCGGAGATAGCCGCTGGATTCCGGATCGGGGAAGAGCGCGGTCATGATCGCCTGGCCGTCGGTGAACGGTTGGCCGGACGCGGCGCATTCACGGGAGCGGGAGCGGAGATGCCAGGATTCGGCGAGAGCCATGGGGAAAGAAAAGCGCCGGAAGGGGAAAGAGGGAATCGAAAAGCCTCGGCAGCCGGATCAGTTGTTGCCGGGGAAAAGCTTGAGAATGGACTGGTAGATCGGGCGGCCGGTGATGCGGCGGTGGAACAGGTAGATCCCCAGCAGCGCGAAGACCACGTTCGGAGTCCAGGCCGCCACGGCCGGCGGAATGATGGTGGCTTCACCAAAGCTGAGGCTCGTGGTGGTGAGGAACAACAGCGCGCCGGACAGGGCCACCGCCATCGCCACGCCGCCCGTGGAACCGCGGCGCGAGAAGTGGATGCCGAGCGGGGCTGCCAGCAGCACCGTGACCAGACAGATCACCGGCTGGGCCCAGCGGTAGTGCCACTGGGTGAGATAGGGAGCCGGATTCATGGTTAGCTCGTTGCCGGCGTTCGCGCGCAGCCAGCTGTTGAGATCGGGGATGCCCAGGTAGGGAGGGGCCAGTCCGGGCTTGATGAGCTGCCACGGGGTTTCACTCCAGCCCCTGCGGACCACCGTGCGGGTCTGGCCTTCGTTGTCGTTGAAGATCGGTTCGATCCGGTCCGGTTCACCCTCGAACTCCGATTTCACCGTCTTGAAATCGCCTTCCCAGGCATTCTCGAACGTCCACGAGCGGTCGCGGGGATTCCAGATCGCCCGGTCCGCGGTGATGCGGTTGACGAGATTCTTGGCGTCGTCGGTGACAGTGACCTCCACATTGAGCAAGGCCGCGCCCTTCTCGTAGTTCTTCGGGAAAGTGCCCACCATCCACAACCGGTGCTTGGCGGAGTTCCGGTAGAGCACGTTGCTGGCCTCGGACACCACCGCGCCCTTGGCCTGCTGGAGCAACTCCTCACCGCTGCCCTCCGCGACCGGAGCCCAGTGGTAATTGAGCGCCATGCACAGCGCGGTCGCCATCAGACCGGAAAGGATCAGCGGGCTCACGATGCGCGGCAGGCTGCGGCCGGTCTGGATCATCGCGACGATTTCCCGGCTCTTCGAAAGCTTGCCCAGGCAGAACAGCAGCGAAAGCAGCAGCGAGTAAGGCAGCAGCTCGCGGACGATGAAGGGCAGGCGTGTGCCGTAGAACACGATGATCGTGTGCATCAGGTGCTTGCCGCCCCGGAGGTCCGGGAGGTTGTTCTGGAGGTCCTGCAGCAACCAGATCGTGAGCAGCGCACAAAAGCAGATGGCGAGAATCCCGAAGAACTGGCGGGCCATGTAACGCGCCAGGGTGCCGGCCATCGCGTAGGCCAGACCGCAAAGGGCGGGGAGGAAGCAGAGGGCTCCGAGAATGGTCGGGCGGACGGCGTGGGCTCCGGCATCCGAGTCCGGGAATCCGGCGAGTTGTTCGTAAACTGCGCGTGATTCCCCGGGAACCAGCCATTTGAACAAGCCAACGCCCAGCAGGGCGAGGAGCAATGGCACCAGAAGGCGCTTCAGGGTCTCTCGGGAAAAAAGCATTGGTCCTCGGTGGGGCGGAGCTTGTGGCGGGGGCGGGTCGGGTGTCGAGCGCGTTGTCGGCTTTCGGCCCGCCTTGGACGTGTGGCGGCGGGACCTATTCATCCGGAGGGGAAATGCCGGATGGGCTGCTGCGTTTGTGGCTTGGCAGCGGGGCCGTTCATGGGTCGGATGGGGCCGCACATGATCTCCGTCACCGAAGGCCAGCCGATGCCCGGATTCGCCGAACTGGTGAGGGACGCTTTTTCCAACAAGGGAACGCTGGCGAAGTCCCGCGATTTCGAATTCCGCCCGCAGCAGCAGGAGCTGGCGGTCGCGGTGGCGGAGTCCCTGATCGGGAGCATGCCACTGGTCGCGGAGGCGGGCACCGGGGTGGGAAAGTCCCTGGCCTACCTGGTGCCGGCAGCCAAGTTCGCCCTTCAGACCGGTCGCAAGGCGGTCATCTCCACCCACACCATCAACCTTCAGGAGCAGCTCGTCCGGAAGGACATTCCCATTGTTAGAAAAATCCTCGGGGAGGAATTGCCCGCCGTGCTGTTGAAGGGACGGCAGAACTACCTTTGCCCCCTGCGCCTGAAGCGTGCCCGCGAACAGGCGGCGGACCTCTTCACCACCAGCGAGAGCGATGAGCTGGAAAGGATCCGCCAGTGGGCGGAGGCGACACGGGATGGCACTCTCAGCGGTCTCGATTTCCAGCCCTCGATGAAGGTCTGGCTACAGGTGTGCAGCGAGGCGCACCTTTGCACCGCACGTTTCTGCGGGCCGCGCGGCGATTGCTTTTTCCAAGAGGCCCGGAAGGCAGCGGCGGATGCGAAGCTGGTGGTGGTGAACCACACCCTGTTTTTCGCCCTGCTCAACAGCGGCGAGGAGATCGAGGACAAGTCGCCCGGCTTCCTGTTCCCGAATGATTTCGTGGTGCTGGATGAGGCTCACACCATCGAGCAGGTGGCGGCGGTCCAGCTTGGCCTGCGCCTTTCCCAATCCGGCCTGCGCTTCGATCTCCAGCGGCTGCATCACCCGCGCACCCGGAAGGGGCTGCTGCGGTCCTTCCGGAAAGCCTCTGCCATTACGGCGGTGGACGAGGCGATTCAGGCGGCGGACCGCTTCTTCCATCACCTCGGCGATTCGGCGCGGTTCGGGGATTTCTCGAAGGAGTTCCGGGTTCGTCAGCCGGAACTGGTGCCGAACTCGTTGGCAGAACCGCTGCGAAATCTGTGGCAGGAAATCGACGCTCTGGCCGCCGATGTCGAGAACGAGACCACTCGCTCGGAGCTTCAAGACGCCTCGCGCCGCCTGCGTGAGGCTCACGGCGCGGTGTCCGTGTTCCTCGATCAGAGCAATGAGGACAGCGTTTATTGGGTCGAGCGCAGCGGCCGCGATGAGACCCAGTATTCTCTCCATGGAGCGCCCGTGAATGTGGCCGACAAGCTGCGCCCGTTGCTGTTTGAGAAGGGCAAGAGCTGCGTGCTCACCAGCGCCACGCTGGGAGTGGGGGATCCCCAGCTCGGCTGGTTCCGCGGCCGGGTGGGGGCGGAAAATGCCCGGGCGCTCAGCATCGGCAGCCCTTTCGATTTCCAACGCCAGATGCGGGTGAAGATCTACAAATCGATCCCGGATCCCGGCACACCGCGCTACGATCAGGCGCTTGCCGATGGCATCCGGGATGCGGTGGAGGAGAGCGAGGGGCGGGCCTTTGTGCTCTTCACCAGCTACCGCACCATGCGCGATGCGGCGGCGAAGCTGGAAACCTTCTTCCGCAAGAAAGGCTGGCGGCTGCTGATCCAGGGCGAGGGCCTGCCGCGTCACAAGATGATCGAGGAATTCCGCAACGACGTGCACAGCGTGCTCTTCGGTACGGACAGCTTCTGGACCGGCGTGGACGTTCCGGGTGAGGCCCTTTCGAACGTGGTCGTCACGCGCCTTCCCTTCGCCGTGCCGGACCATCCTCTAACAGCTTCGCGGCTGGAGGCGATCGAGGCTGCGGGAGGGAATCCGTTCATGGATTACTCCGTGCCGGAAGCGATCCTGAAGCTCCGTCAGGGAGTTGGCCGCCTCATCCGCACCGCGCGGGACAGCGGCTTGGTCTGCATCCTGGACAATCGGATTCTAACCAAACGCTATGGCAAGATGTTTCTCAACGCCTTGCCGGATGCTCCGGTGGAGGTGGTGGGGTGATCCCGATGAAACAGGGGCTTACGCCTGCGCCACGTTTGAAATCGCATCCTTGAGCCGCGCCGCGCTCCATTGGCCGGGCGCGGTCGGAGTCTTGCCTAGATAGCCGTAGTTCAGCACCGAGCCGTATTGCGCGCAAAGAAGTCGGGAGACCGGGGCGAGGGGGCCCATGCCCATCAGGGCTTTCGGCAGGCCGTGGTCGGTCCGCTGGAAATCCGCCAGCGCGGCGACATCCGCCGGGGTGTGGACGCGGGCCGCAGCCTTGAACACCGCCGCCCCGGCGGCGCGGGCGGTTTCGAGCCGATCCAACAGCTCCGGGGTGGCGGGAGTTGCTTCAAAATCGTGGAAAGAAGCGACCAGTGGAATATTCCGGCCGGACAGGATCTCCAACAGATCCGGATAGTCGGACAGGCTGGCCACCTCGATGTCGATGGCGGCGGCGTCTTCCAGCGCTGTCTTCAGCCAGCCAAGTCGTTCTGCGGCAGTGGAATCCAATGCCCCGCCTTCCTCGCGGCGGCGGGCGGTGAAGAGGATGGGGATTCCCTCCAAATGGGCCCACAGGCGGCGATTCGGCTCCACCCCTCCGGCGGCTAACACATCCAGCCGGATTTCCACCAGATCGCAGGCGGCGAGTACCGGCCCGGCCGCGGCCCCGCGGAGCGCTTCCCCGTCGCCGAAGCTGCCGACGGTCAAAGGGGTCCCGGTTTCGAAGCGGAGGCTGTTGGAAATCATGGGCGAGCGATGCACCGGGAGGGCCCGCGCGTCAATCGTGGAGGCCTCCGGCAGCCTATTCCGTGTAAATACGAAGCCTGATTATTTGCCGTCTGAATGAGGTTTTCTCTGGCCAACCCGAAAAGGCATTCCCTAGTTTTTGGAGAAACCTGAAACACATGCGCACATCGCTCGGTAAAACCCTCTTCGTCGGCTTCGCCCTTGTCGGCGCGGCAATTTCCTCCGCCTCCGCCCAAGTCAAGGCGCAGGTCGGCAAGATCACTTTCGACGCCCTGCCCTCGCCCCAGGTCAACTCCGGCAAGGAAAAGGCGTTCAAGCCGAAAGACTGGCTCGAAGCCGAAGCGGAAATGACCTTCGCCGGTGCCGGTGAAGCCAAGAAGATCGGTTTCGTCGACCAAGTGACCGTGAAGTGGTACATCGCCGTCAAGAACCCGGACGGCAAGGGTATGGTGAAGCTCTCCAAGGACATCACCCACATCAATGTCCCGCTCGATGAGGCGATCTACACCTCCGTCTACCTTTCCCCGACGATGCTCAAGCGCATCACCGGTCACGATCGTGCCGGCAAGCAGGATGTGGAAGTCGTGGGTCTCGAAGTGCTGGTCAATGGTGTGAAGGTGGGCGAGGCCACCTCCAAGATGCAGCCGGGCTGGTGGAATGCTCCGAGCCTCTCCGACCAGAGCAGCAAGTTCCCGCTCCTGAACAAGAACGAGACTCCGTTCAAGATGCTGTGGTGGGACCGCTACGCGGAAATCGAGGAAAAGCGCTGATCCCGCATTCCTGACCGCATCCTTTATCCCGGCCGGGTTTCCCGGTCCTAGTTCCTCATCGTATTTTCATCATGGCTGACAACCAGACTACCGTCGCCCTCAACATCGGCTCCCAGCGGATCAGCGCTGCCGTTTTCGAACCTTCGAAAAACGGCGGTCTCGTCCTCAAAAGTTTTGATTCGGAAATCATCGTCGCCGACCCAGGCAACGAAGCCATCCGCCTCTCCCAGACCCGCGCCGCCATCGCGGCACTCGTCCAGCGACTGAAGCTCGGCAAGAGCAAGGTCCGCTATGCCATCTCCGGCCAGTCCGTCTTCACCCGCTTCGTCAAGCTGCCGCCTCTCCAGGAGGACAACATCGAGCAGCTCGTCACCTTCGAGGCCCAGCAGCACGTTCCCTTCCCGATCAATGAGGTCGTGTGGGACTACGAGCTTCTCGAAAGCGCCGGTGAGAAGGAAGTCGTCATCGTCGCCATCCGTGGTGAGGCTCTGGACGAAGTGAACCGCGTGGTCACGGAGAGCGGCCTTTCCACCGCAGAGGTGGATGTCGCGCCGATGGCGCTCTACAACTCGTTCCGTGCCGCCTACGGCGATCTCGGCGAGCCGGTTCTGCTCATTGATATCGGCGCCAAGACCAGCAACCTCCTTTACATCGAAGGTGGCCGCTTCTTCACCCGCAGCGTCGCGATCGGTGGTGTCGCCATCACTTCCGCGATCGCCAAGGAATACGGCGTTTCGTTCGTCGAAGCCGAGCACCAGAAGGTCGCCAACGGTCTCGTCGCCCTCGGCGGCGGCCATACCGAGCAGCTCGATGAATCGGTTGCCGCACTGGCGATGGCCATCCGCAACGCGCTGACCCGCCTGCCTGCGGAAATCGCCCGCACGACCAACTACTACCGCAGCCAGCACGGCGGCAATGCTCCGCGCCGTGTCTATCTGGCCGGTGGTGGTGCCAGCCTGCCTTACACCCGCGAGTTCTTCGAAGAGAAGCTCCACTTGCCCGTCGAGATCTTCAATCCGATGGCCACGGTCTCGGTTTCGAAGAATGTCGATACCGAGAAACTCCAGCGCGAATCCCATCTCATGGGTGAGCTGGTCGGCCTCGGTCTCCGTGGCATCGGCAAGGCCAAGATCAACATCGATCTCGTGCCGTCTGCCGTCGAGCAGTCCCGTGCGGCCGAGCGTCGCAAGCCGTTCCTCATCGCTGCGGCGGCCCTCGTGCTTGCCGGTGCGGGTGCCTACGCCGGTTTCCAGGCCATGGCCGCGAAGAGCGCTGCCGAGGAAGCCACCAAGATGAGCGATGCCAGGACGAGCCTTGCTCCGATCCAGTCTCAAATCGAAGGCCTGATCAAGAAGGAGAACGAGCTCCGCAAGATTGCGGACAGCTACACCGGTGCTGAAAGCGATCGTGCCTTCTGGAACGACGCGGTCGGCGAGCTTCGTGGCGCGCTTGCCAGTGATGCGGTGTGGGTGACCGAGCTGATTCCGCTCAATGGTTATAATCCACTTCCTCCGATCCCCAAGGAAGGCGCTCCCAAGAATCTGGGTGCGGGCCGCGAGGTGGTGAAGGCCGACTTCACCACGGTGGCCTACGGCCTCTCCTCGTTGGCGGATATCAAGAACGAGACGGCTGCTCCCACCACGGGTAACAGAAGGGGAGCCGCCCCGGTGGCTGCCCCATCCACTCCGACCGCCAACGCGATCGTCGTGCGCGGCCTGTGGCGGAAGAATGACAAGGATCAGAACATCGTTTCGGCCCTTCTCAAGAATCTCCGCGACAATTCCACCCACTTCAAATTCAAGGCCGTGGATCCCACGGGCAAAGAAGTGGATCTGCAGGACGGCCAGATCATCACCCAGATCACGGCCGCTCCGGCGAAGGACGAACTCGCGATGTCCTTCGAACTCCACCTCCTCCTTTCCCGCGAGGTCGCCATCAAATAAACCCTCTCACACGCATTCCATGAGTTGGATCAAGGAAAACCCATTTGTCGCCGGCCTCGGTGGTGTCACCATCGTCGGCGCGGGAGCTCTTCTCTTTCTGGGCTCCCATTTCTCCGGCAACTACGCCAAGTCCCTCGCTGCCTATCAGGAGGACTCCGACGTGGTCGCCAAGGCTGAAAAGCTGAATCTCTATCCCACCAAGGCCAATGCCCAGGGCAAGGCCAAGGCGATCGAGGACTATAAGGAGGATCTCGCCAAGCTGCAGGCGGCTTTCGGCAAGTATCGGCCGGCTGACGTGAAGAACACCAGCCCTCAGGACTTCACCAACAATCTGAAGGACTCCTCGGACAAGATCAGCAAGGCCTTCGCTGCCGCGAAGACCACGCTGCCTGAGACCTTCTTCGTCGGCTTTGAGAACTACCGCGGTTCTCTCGCGACGGAAGGTGCCACCGGTATCCTGAATTACGAGCTGGGAGCGCTGACGGATGTGTTCCTCTCGCTCGCCAAGGCAGCTCCGAAGGAGTTGAAGAACGTCCACCGCGAGCCGCTCGTGGAGGAGTCCGGCAAGGCGTTTGATGGCAAGGACGCGACCTTCCGGCCGATGTCCTTCGAGATCACCTTCACGGGTGGTGAAAAGTCCGTGCGTGAATTCTTCACCGCGCTCGCCGCTTCGCCGGATTACTACTACGTCATTCGTACCATCCGGGTGGAGAATGAAAAATTGGTGGGCCCCGTGCCCGCCGACGCCAAGTTCGAGACCCCGAAGGCGGCTGGTGCCGGTGGTGCCGCCGGTGATCCCTTCGCTGGATTCAGCCTCGGTGGTGAGACCGCTCCCGCAGGCGGTGACAAGCCGGCCGGTGGCGACAAGCCCAAGGCTGCTGACAACAGCAAGATCCTCCAGCAGGTGCTCGGCCAGGAGAACGTCACCGTCTTCGTGCGGGTCGACCTGCTCCGGTTCCTCGCCGCGAAAGACACCTCGAAACTCTGATCAAACCCATTTCCCAGATCCATGTCCTGGATTTCCCAAAATTACGAAAAAGCCGCTATCGGTGCCGCCGTTGTGGTAGCTGGCGGACTGGCCTTTCTCGGCTGGTCCAAGGTTGGCGCGGTGAAGGATGAGTTCAACTCCACCACCAAGGGTGGTGGTGGCAAGAATACCGCCGTGGATGGTGCGGAGAAAATTCCGGCAGCCATCAGTTCCCTCGGTCAGAAGCGCGCTTGGTCACAGGCTCTCGCCGGTTCCAAGGGCGATCGCCCGGTTGATCTGTTCGTTGGCATTCCGTTGTTCCTGAAGCGCGGAGAGACCAATGCGGTCGATCCCGTCGATGGCAGCGAAATCCACGCGGGTATCGCCAACAAGTGGTGGATCGAGAACAACATCGATCCGGGCTACGCCGATTCGCCGCAGCGCGATGAGGACAACGACGGCTTCACCAACCTTGAGGAATATACGGAGAAGACCAATCCGACCGACCCGAACTCCCATCCATCTCTGGTGACCAAGTTGAAGTTCGTCCGCGACGACTCGCTTCAGTGGCTCCTCGCTCCCGGCATGGAGTTGGCTCCCGGCCAGTTCACCATGCAGTACTTCGATCTGAAGGACGGCAAGCAGCGGACCAACAAGGCCAGTGCGGTGAATCCGGTCAACACCGGCGACACCTTCTTCAGGGATGGCCCGGCGATGGTGAATCGCTTCAAGCTTCTCAGCTCTGAGAAGGTGAAGGAGATGAATCCCAGCACTCACTCCGAAGATGACCGCACTTATCTCACCATCCAGGATCTGCAGGATAACAAGAAGGATGTGAAATATCGCATCCCCAACAACATTCCAGATGGTCGTAAGAAGGACTTCTTCCAGTACGATCGCGATGCCGTAATGACTCTGGAGGCCGTAGGCCAGGGCGGTGTCGAGTTCAAGGTGCAGGAGAACACCCGCTTCGCATTGCCCTCCACCGCGCCGAAAAAGGAATATCTTCTCAAGAAGGTCACCCCTGAAGGAATCGAAGTTGAATACACCACTCCATCCGGAGAAACCAAAACCCTTGCGATTCCGAAGGGCTGATAGCCCGATTCTTTCGGAAAAAATCGCTTTCCAAACCCCGTGAACACCGGCAAGAAACGTCAGCCAACCATGCAAAAAACGCCATTGTATCGAAACAGTCGTACCGCCGTCGCCCTGATGGCTGTCGCCGCCGCCACGCCAGCCGTGGTGTCGGTCGCCTATGCGGGCGATGGATACGGCGGCGGTCTCGCCCAGCGCGAGATGATCCGCCGTCAGGAAGCCGTCGCTGATGCCGACCGCTTGCTCGCCGAAGGCCGCGAAGCCTACGCCAAGGGCGACTACCAGCAGGCAGTCGACAAATACAAGAAGGCTCTCGACCGTCTTCCCGATGCCCCCGTGCTGGCCGACCGCAAGGACGAGTACACCAAGCACTACATCGATGGCAGCGTGGCCTTGGCTCAGAAGTACCGCAAGGACGGCAAGTACGACGAAGCCAAGCAACTCCTCAATGACGTTCTCAAGCCGGGTGTCGACCCAGAGAACATCGATGCGAAGAAGGAGCTCGGCTACCTCAACGACCCGATCCGCACCAATCCGGCTCTGACCTATGAGCACACCCAGAATGTCGAGAAAGTCCGCAAGGGTCTCTACACGGGTGAAGGTGCCTACAATCTCGGCAAGTACGACGAAGCCAAGCGTCACTTCGAGGACGTGCTCCGCATCGACCCCTACAACAGCGCCGCGCGCCGTTTCATGGAGAAGATCGCCGGTGCCAAGTCGGATTACTACCGCGCCGCTTATGACCACACCCGCGCCGAGCTGCTCATGCAGGTCGACCGCGCATGGGAGCTTTCGGTTCCTGCTGAGACTCCGCCGGATCTCGGGCAGACTCCGGGTACCAATGCCAATGGTGGCACCAGCTACATCACCGCCAAGCTGCGCACGATCGTTGTGCCTTCGATCAACTTCGAAGACACCACGGTTGAAGAAGCCGTCGAATATCTCCGCCAGCGTTCCGTTGAGCTGGATCAGAACGAAGTGGACCCGACCCGCAAGGGCGTGAACTTCGTCGTGCGTCGCCCGAATTCCTCTCCGACGGCCGCTCCGGCCGCCGGTGGAACTGGCGACTCCTCCAGCATGGGGATCGTTTCCGAGCCGGGCGCTCTGCGCATCAAGGCTCTGCGCCTGCGCAACGTGCCACTTGCCGTGGCCCTCAAGTACATCTGCGACGCCACCCGCCTGCGCTACAAGGTTGACGAATATGCCGTCACTCTCGTGCCACAGACCGAGACCGGTGAAGACCTCTTCACCCGCACCTTCCGCGTTCCGCCGGATTTCAGCTCCATGCTGGAAGGCAGTGGCGGCGAAGGTGGTGGTGGTACGGCTGCAGCCGATCCGTTCGCTGCATCCACCTCCGGCAGCAGCGAAGGCGGCAAGGGCCTTACTTCCCGTCCGCCGATCGGCGACCTCCTCAAGAAGGCTGGCGTGCTCTTCCCGGAAGGCAGCTCCGCCACTCTCAGCGGCAGCACCCTGCTGGTGACCAATACTCCGACCGAACTCGACAAGATCGAGCAACTCGTCGACAGCCTCAGCAAAGGCACGCCGAAGCAGGTCAAGATCACTACCAAGTTCGTTGAGATCTCCCAGGAGAACACCGACGAACTCGGCTTCGACTGGATCGTCTCCCCGTTCGGCATCGGCGCGGAAACCTTCCTGGGTGGCGGCACCGTTGGCAACGGCATGGCCCGCACCAACACCGACTTCATCAGCCCGGTGGACGGCACCACGATCGGTGGTGTGCCGACCGCTTCTGGCACCAACGTGACCAACATCGTGACCAGCGGTCTCCGCTCCGGTGACGGTGCGATCACCCGCAACAACATCGACTCGGTCCTCAACAACCCGAACCGCACCGCCCAGACCGCCAACGCGGCTCCCGGCATCCTGGCGCTCACCGGTTTGTTCGACAACAACCAGGTGCAGATGATCATGCGCGGTCTGTCCCAGAAGAAGGGCACCGACCTGATGACCGCTCCGAGCGTGATGGCCCGCCCCGGCCAGAAGGCGACGATCGAAATCATCCGCGAATTCATCTACCCGACCGAATACGAACCCCCGGAACTTCCGAACAGCGTCGGCACCTCGACCGTCAGCAACCCATTGGGTGGCGGTCTGGGCTCCTCGAACACCGGTATCTTCCCGGTTACTCCGGCCACTCCGACCGCGTTCGAGACCCGCAATACCGGTGTGACGCTCGAAATCGAGCCGAACATCGGCGACAACGAGTTCACGATCGACCTGCGCTTCGTGCCGGAAATCGTCGAATTCGAAGGCTTCATCAACTACGGTAGCCCGATCCAATCCCCGTCCTCGGATGCCCTTGGCAACCCGCGCACGGTGACCATCACGGAAAACCGCATTGAAATGCCGGTCTTCTCGAGCCGCCGCGTCAACACCTCCCTTACCATCTATGACGGTTACACCGTTGCTGTCGGTGGTCTGATGCGTGAAGACGTGCAGAACGTCGAGGACAAGGTGCCGATTCTCGGTGACATCCCGTACGTCGGCCGCTTGTTCCAGTCGAAGGCTGAGAACCGCATCAAGAGCAATCTGATCATCTTCGTGACCGCGGAGATCATCGATGCGACCGGCCGCCCGATTCGCGGACCGGAGTCCGGCCGCCCGGCTGCGACCCCGCTCTCGTCTCCGATTTCCACCGGCGGTCCGATCGGTGGTGACGTTCCCGGCCCGGGCGTTCTGCCGACGGCCAACTGATCGGTTGACGTCATCAGTTTGATTCACAAGCGGGCGGGAGGGAACTCCCGCCCGCTTTTTTGTGGCGGATGAGGCTCAGGGAGAGGATGGCAGATGGCGCTTGGCAGGAACCGGCATTGGCAGCGAGACTGCCGCCATGCATACCTGCGCCCTCACCGGAGGGATCGCCACCGGCAAGTCGACGTTCTGTCGGCTTCTGGGCGAGGAGATTCCGGATGTCCGGATTTTTGATTGTGATGCCTGTGTGCGTGACCTGCTGGCTTCGGATGCGGTGGTGGCGGAGCAGGTGGCTAGGTACTTCGGAGCGGAGGCATTGGCTGATGGCGGAGGGGTGGACCGGAGTTTTTTGAGGGCCCGGGTGTTTTCAAACCCTGCTTCCCGCCTTGCTCTGGAAGGGATTCTGCATCCGCGGGTGCGCGAGGAATGTCTTGCGTCCCGGGCGTTGGCGGTTAAAGAGGGGCGGGTGCTTTTCGTCGCGGACGTTCCGCTGCTCTTTGAGAAGGGCTTTGATTTCGGTCAGGAACGCTCGCTGCTGGTTGCGGTGACGCGCGCAACCCAGATCCTCCGGCTGAAGGCACGCAATGGATTCGACGACGACCTCGTGGAATCCATCCTCGCGGCTCAACTGCCGCTCGAAGAAAAAGTGCGTCGGGCGGACATGGTCTTTTGGAATGAAGGCCCGCCGGAGATCCTCCGGTCGCAGATCCGCCGCTTCTCCCTCTCCATCCCATGATGATTCCGAATGATCCCGAGCCCGCCGCGGAAGCCGCGGGTGCCCCCGAGAGCGAACCGGCCGTGGTGGCCGCAGCGCCAGCTTTGCCGGCTTTGATCGACATCAATGTCTTCCGCCAGAAGCCGCTTGCCGATCTGCAGGCCATGGCGGACGCGATCCCCGTGCGGATCCAGCCGGGGCTGTCGAAGAGCCAGCTCGTGTTTGAGCTTCTTGGCTTCTACGGCCGCGAGGGCGTGGAATTGGTCGGGGAGGGGATTCTTGAGCAAACCAAGGACAATTACGCCATGCTGCGTGATCCGGCCCGCAGCTTCCGTCCCGCTCAGGATGATTTGCACCTGCATGGCAATATGGTGCGGGAACTCGGCTTGCGGGTTGGCCAGCGGGTGCGGGTGAAAGTCCGCCCCGCGCGTGAGCGGGACAAGTATCTGTCCGGCTATGAAGCCATTGCCATCGAAGGAATTCCGGTGGCCGAATATCAGGCCCCGAAGGATTTCGAAAAACTGACACCTCTTTTCCCTGACCGCCGCATCCTGCTCGAGGGCGAGGGGCCGGAGTTTCTCAGCGTGCGCGTGCTCGATCTCATCGCCCCGCTCGGGAAAGGCCAGCGCGGCTTGATCGTCGCTCCTCCCCGTGGCGGTAAGACGATCCTGCTGAAGCAGATCGCGAAGGCCGTCCGCAAGAATCATCCGGAAGCGGTATTGGTGATCCTGTTGCTCGATGAGCGCCCGGAAGAGGTCACGGATTTCGAGGAAACCGTGGGTGCAGAGGTGTTTGCGTCCACCTTTGACGAGCCGGCCAAGCGTCACGCCCAGGTGGCGGATCTGGTCATCGAGCGCGCCAAGCGCCTCGTGGAAGGTGGCAAGGATGTCATCCTGCTGCTGGATAGCCTCACACGCCTTGCCCGCGGCCACAATTCCTCCATGCAGGGTGGCCCGATCGGCTCCGGCGGCATCAGCCCGGTGGCTTTGCAGAAGTCCCGGAAATTTTTCGGCACCGCCCGCAATGTGGAAGAGGGGGGCAGCCTGACGATTCTTGCCACCGCTCTGGTGGAGACGGAGAGCCGTATGGATGACGTGATCTTCGAGGAATTCAAGGGCACCGGCAACATGGAGGTGAAGCTGGATCGCGAGCTCGCCGAGCGCCGGGTGTTCCCTGCGATCCACATCCCGCAATCGGGCACCCGCAATGACGACCGGCTGTATCATCCGGAGGAATTCGCCCGTGTTCTCGATATCCGCCGCCAGCTGGCACAACTGCCGGTGGGGGACGCCATCGAGACCCTGATGGCGAACCTGCGGGCAACCAAGAGCAACGCGGAGTTGTTGCTCAGAGGGTTGCGCTGAATCGGGCGGGGTCGGAAAGTTTCCGCGCCTTCGTGTCGTCATTTCATCTTCGCATTGGTTTGTGGCTTGCCACCATCGATGCGGTTTCTAATCTCACTTCGAACAATGAAACCCCGTTTCTCAAAAATCCTAGTCCCGGCGGTGCTCGCCGGACTCGCGGTTTCGGCACTTCTCATTCACCAGGGGCGGCGCTCGGACGCCACCGCAGGTGATGGGAAGCCCCCGGCACCCAAACCCCATGTGCTCTCCCGAGACGAATCCCGCGCCGCGCGTGAGGATGACACCAAGACGGATGCCGTGATGGCCCGTCTCCGCGTCGCTGACAAGGCGGCGCTGTGGAATGGCGTCGCTTGGACCGGTCAGAACCCGGCGGACTTCGCCGTTAAGAAGGTTGGCGATGAAGTATCGCTGGATCTTGGAAACGGGAAGCCGATGTCCGGCAAGGTGTTCATGAGCAGCCCCAGCCCTGCCGGCGGCACCATCGTAGGTATCGATTTCGGCAAGGAAGCCTCCACTCTTCACGTGCGTGTGGAGCGGGATGGCTCTCTCTTCGGGGATCTGGTCCCGAAGGATTCCCTTTCTTCCTATCGCTGGAGTGGCAAGGTTGACGCTCCTGTCTTCAAGCGCATGGCCCAGACCGAGCTGCTGTGCGCCTCGATCGAAGGGGACGACCATGACAGCCATGTGGTCCGCGGCATGCCCACGAACCCGATCGCTGCGGCGGCTGGAACCACCAAGGCGGCTGCCAGTGCTGCTCCCCAGGCCTTGGAGCTTCCTACGTTCAACAGCCGTCCGGGCGCGAAGGGATGTATCTATCTCGACTTCGATGGCCAGGTGGTGACGGGCTCCCGCTGGAATAGCGCGGCCGAGCCCACCCTCACTGCGGCCGCAGTTACCTACAGCAAGGATGAGATGACCTCGATCTGCCAGGTCATCGCGGAAGACTATGCGCCGTTCGATGTGACGGTCACGACCGACGAAGCGGTCTTCACTGCCACGGCCTCCACCCGCCGCATGCGCGTGATCTTCACGCCGACACAGCTGTCCTTCCTGGCACCCGTCGGCGGCATCGCCTACTTGGGTTCCTTTGCGGACGGTTCGGGTGATCCGTGCTGGGTGAATACCCAAGGTACCGGTGATGCTTATGGTTCCGCCCTCGCTGGCAGCCATGAGACGGGGCACACCTTCGGGCTGAGCCACGATGGTCTCACCACGCAGTCCAACCCGGAATACTACCAGACCGGCAATGGTGCCTGGGGTCCGATCATGGGTGCTCCCTACGGAATCGCCATCGTCCAGTTCTCGAACGGCGACTACACGGGTGCCACCAACTTCGAAGATGACCTCGCGATCATTTCCAGCGCCGGAAACGGTGTCGGCTACATCAAGGATGACGTCGGCGATACTCCGGCCACGGCTTCGACACTCACCAAGAATACTGCGGGCTCACTCGCGGTCAGTGGATTGATCACGACCAACACGGATATCGATTACTATACGTTTAGTACGACCGGTGGTAATATCCAGATCAACGTCAAGTCTCCCTCGCCGAGCCCCAATCTCAATGCCCTGGCCACTCTGTATGATTCGAACGGACAGGTGATCCTGGTCAGCAATCCGGCTGGAGCGATGACCGCGGCGATCAACCAGACCGTCCCGGCCGGAACTTATCGCCTCTCCATCGAAGGCGCTGCGGAAGGCACCTACGATACCGGTGGCTACAGCAAGTATGGTTCTGTTGGTCCCTACACGCTCAGTGGCGTTGTGCCGGGTCTCGGCGCCGGTGCCGTGGCGATCACGGATCCGACCGTGGATGGCGTGAGCATCCGTGATGGTCATGGTGTTTATCTCACGGGCAGTGCCCCTGGTTTGAATTCCACCACCAAGATCGTTTGGTCCCAGCTTTCCGGTCCGGCGGGCGGCACCACCACCTTCTCGTCTCCTGCGGCTCTCAGCACCCGTGCTTCGTTCAACAAGACCGGTGTCTACAACATCCAGTTGAAGGTCACCACCAACGGCAGCGTGAGCACGGATACCGTGCGCGTGTCTGTGGAAGGCATCAATGACATCCGCACCTTCACGAACCTCGGTCCGGTGCTGACGGTGACTTCCGCCACGGAGTTCTACACCTACGATGGCAATCTCTCCGGTGCCGCGATCGATGATGGCGTGCCGGTCGTAGGCGCGGCTCCAGCCATCCGCTGGGAAGTGACCTCTGGTGCGGCAACGCTCCAGAATCCGACCAAGACGACGACTCCGGTGACCTTCGCCACCGCAGGCGCGTTCAAGGTGTCCCTCTCCGCCAGCGACGGCCAAGTCCGCACCTTCCGTGAGGTGCCGCTGAATGTCTCGGTCCGGAAGATCAATGCTGCCGTCACCGGCACTGTCGCCAAATACCTGATTCCCACCAACGGCAGCCTTGCCAATACCTGGGTCCAGCCTGGCTTCAATGACAGCGGATGGGCTACGGCATCCCTGCCTTTCGGCTACAACAACAAGACCCTCTACAAGGCCGATCTCATCGGTGGCACGGACTTCAAAACGAAGCTCTACAACAAGGGCACGAATGTCTTCGTGCGTGCGCCATTCCAGCTGCGCTCCACCGACTACGTCACTTCCGTGCACCTCAAGATCAAGTACGATGACGGCTTCATCTTGTATCTGAATGGCAAGGAAATCGCCCGCCGCAATGTGCAGGCAGGTATCCCGGCCTGGGACTCCGGCACCGTCAAGCGCACCGATGCGGAAGTGGTGGCTCCCTTGGATATCGACCTGACCACCTTCAAGCTGCCGGACTCGACTCCGATCAAGGACATCCTTGTGGACGGCACCAACGTGGTGGCGATCCAAGCGATCAATTCGAAGAAGAACGACTTGAACTTCCTGCTGGCTCCCCAGTTTGAAGTCCAGATCGCAGACACTCCTTATTACCGGAATGTGGTGGAAGCCTCTGCGGGTGCGTCACTGCCGCTCTCCAGCTTGGCTCCCGGTGCGGATGCTGACTCCGATGGAGTGAGCAATCTCGTCGAGCACGCTTTGGGTCGGGATCCGTTCGTGGCCGGTCCGGCTACGACTGGTGCGCTGGTCCCTGTTCCAGGCAAGGCTGGCACGCTTGACATGACCCTTCCGATCTCCGTGCCGAATGATGTCCAATACATCTTGGAGCGCAGCTACGATCTGTCCAAGTGGACGCAGATTGCAGTTAAGAACGGCACCTCGGAGTGGACCACGAACGGTGTGACTTTCACCGCTACTACGGTGAATCCCGCCACCTCGACCATCACCTACCGTGTGGTCGAGGGCAGCACTCCGTTGTCTGCTCAATATCAGCTCCGTTACGTCCTTATCGGACCTACGATTGCTCCGTAACAAGAGTATCGGATTATCGGGATTTCCCGTTTCTCAAGCCAGTGCCTTCCCGGCACTGGCTTTTTTGTTTTTGGGGTAAAGAGGAATTCCTGCGAAGCATGTCGTGAATCCTGGGAATACGGGTTTTGCATAATGCTTAAGATTTCTTAAATAAATTGCGTTTTGCATGTTGATTCTTTGTAACTACATGGTGTCCACTTGATATTCTGTTGGAAGTGTCGCGGAAGTCCTTGTGCCGTGAGGCTTTCCGGCCAAAAGCGTGGATTGAGATGAACTCTCGATCGAATGCATCATGCACCATCGGAGGGCAGGATGGAGGGCCTGCAAACCTTGTTAGCGCGGGATTTACGCAGGTTTTTGCTCCATGATCTTTTTTGCTTGTCGCTCCACACCTTGCGGCTAGTTCTCTCCTCATGGTTTCCCGAAAAGCCCTTCGTTTCGGTGCCCTGTCGACGAGTTTCCTTTCGTTGACAGCGATCGCATCGGCCCAACACAAGAACCCGCAGTTGCTGCGCACCAATGATGTGTCCATCTCCGGTGCGTTCACGCCCTTCGGTAACAACGTCAATTTCAACAAGTTCGGTGACGACGGTTCCAGCTGCGTGCTGGATGCCGCAGGCGTCCTGCTCTGGGTGGATGCCAGTGGCAACTTCCGCAACATTCCGGACTCTGCGCTCTCGACGCCGCTGTACGTCAGCAACAATGAGCTGATCGTCTGGAAAAACCACTTCGCCGACTACGACTTCTACGTCAACAAGGCCCAAGCCCAGGTCAGCCTCTACACGATCGGTGCAGGTGGCGTGGTGACGGAGACTCCGATTGCGCTCAATGGTAAGGAAGTGATGAACACTCCTTCCCTGACCACCACGACGGGCAACCTGTTGCTGGTGACCACCGAGCGGAATGACAACGGTACCGACACCATCAATCCGGCCCGCAACCTTTTCGATGATGCGGTCATCCGCACCTATCGCGTGACCTTCGAAGGCGGTGCCCAGCGCCTCAGCCAGGTCAGCCGCTATACGACCGCCGACTCGCTGCAATACGACCGGAGCCAGAATGGTCCGGACGTCTCCGCCATCGGATGGGGTAGCGACGGTTCCGTGCTGCTGCGCAATGTGAGCTTGGATGCGAACACGTTCTTCAGCCAGCTGGAATTCCTCTGGATGAATGGCGATGGCCTCATCGTCAAAACCGACACTCCGCAGGCCACCGCCGCAGCCGGCAAGCCTTCGGACCTCGGCTCCGTTCTCTACCTTTCGAACAACCGCCTCGTTTACTACCGCAATCAGGCGGACAACAACGGTGACGGCACCATCGCCACCGCCGAGCAGGCTGGTTACTTTGAAGTCGCCCGTAACTCGGCGAACCTTCTTACCACCCCGGCTACGCTTATCGCGACTCCGGCCAACACCGCGGTCCCAGGCACGGCGACTCCGCTGAACTTCCCGAAGGTGACCCGCGTCGGTTACGACCAGTATTTCTACACCTTCACCACCACCCCGCTGCCGAACGGTACCGTCACCACTTACAAGCTCTCCGGAGCTTCCGGTGCCGCCCTGGTCCGCACCGCCGCTCCGGCGGTCAGCGGCCTCGGCAACGCTGAAGTGAAGGCGATCAACCCGGCTCCTGCGCTCAAGTCGGATGGCGTGACTCCCAACCCGAACTCGGGCATTGGTGCTGCCGTGCTCGTTCGTGGTGAGAACGTGATCTGGCTGAACTCCGGTCCGACCGGATTCAACGTTTTGCCAGCTGCTTCGAACCAAGCTGAGCCGATGTTTGTCACCGACACCGAAGCGGTGTTCTGGGACAACGGCCACGCTCCGGTGGACGGTACCGGCAATCACCCGCTGGTCCGCATCAAGCACTACACCCGCTCCGGTGGCACCATCACTCCGAACCAGATTTATCTGGATGGCCTGCCGGGTCCGACGACCACCAGCAACGGCCCGGGCCGTATCGTTCTCGATACCACCGACATCACCCTTGATCCGGATGATGTGGGTTGGAGCTTCACCACCGCCGAGAAGCCGACCGGCAATACCGCCCGCTTCCGCACCTACCGCTTGTTCGGTCCGGACACCGATGGTGACGGCCTGGATGACGTCGAAGAAAACTCGCTCGGCACCAACATCAACCTGGTTGATACCGACGGTGACGGCCTCAGCGACTATCAGGAAGTCCGCACCTACAAGACCAATCCGCTTCTCGTGGATACGGACGGTGACGGTGTCAGCGATTTCCAGGAAGTGGCCTGGGGAACGGATCCGCTTGATATCAACGATCCGGTCTTCATTGACAGCGATAACGACGGCCTGACCGATTACCAGGAGCTCTTCCTGACCCACACCAATCCGTTCCTTGCTGACACGGATGGTGATGGCCTGACCGACGGTGAAGAAGTGATCATCACCTTCCCGAATCCAGGAGACAATCCGCTCAATCCGCACGCTACCTATCCTTACAACACCAACCCGCTCGATCCGGACACGGATGGTGATGGTGTGCCGGATGGCGTTGAAGTGAAGGTGAACAACACCGATCCGAGCGTGCCATCCTTCGGCACCAACCCGGGCGTTCCGGTTGACTTCACCTTGGCTGCCGTGAACGGCACCTACACCGGTCTGGTGTTTGACAACACGGGAACCCCGGCTGGCACTCTGACCATCAAGGCCACCAACAAGGGCGCCTATTCCGCCACCTACCAGGGTATCGGCACCAAGGGCACCATGCGTGGCACGTTTGACTCCACGGGACACAGCATCCCGGGAACGACCAGCATCCCCGGTGTTGTCACTCCGGACTTCCAGGTGCTCTTCAGCGCCACGCTGAATGCCTACGTGCTCCAGGGCACCTTCACCACGCCGTCCTCGGCCAAGCTGTTCTATGAACTGCGCCGCCCTGCCTACTCCCGCTCTGTTCCGACCTCTCTGGCTGGCACTTACACCTTCGGCGCTGGCGCCGGTGTGGTGAATGGTCCGACCGGTGACCTGATCGGCACGATGACCGTGGGTCTCGATGGCAAGGTGACCACCAAGGTTCTGCTGCCTGACAATCAGGCTGGCACCTGGTCCGGCACGATCAGCAATGGCGACCTCATGCCGCTGTTCTCCAGCGTGGTCGCCAATGCCCGCGTGGCGGTGGCTGGCAACCTGATGTTCCGGGACATTCCGACCATCAGCGATTACGATGGTTCCGTCCGTATCGTCCGCCTGTCGGGTGTTGGCACGGATATCTACAAGAACGGTTACGACCAGTACCCGTTCCTTGGTGGGTAGCCGCTTCTCCAGCACCGAGCTGATCGGCCTGTCCTCGTTCACCAACACCACCTACAACGTGGTGGCGCAGTTCGCCGATGGCGCTGCTTCTGGTAATGCGATCATCGCGACTTGGGCGGCCAACGGCCAGATCACCATTCCCAAGGTGGCTGACTACACCTTCAGCGGCAAGTATGACAAGAAGTCGGGTCTTGCGACGACCACCTACGGCATCACCGATGCCAGCCGCGGTCTGAACAAGGCGAAGATTTCCATGCCGCGCCGTGCCGATCCAGAAGCAGGGCCGCATCATGGGCCACTACTATGTCTCGATTGGTGCCGGTCGTTTCAGCTTCACCGCGAACGATGGAACTCCTGCTCCGGTCACGACCTTGGATCGTCAGGTCTTCACCGAGCTGACCAATACCGCTCACACCCTGACCGTCAGCAGAAACTGCTGCAAAACGCAATATTTCGGCAATGGTGAAGGCGGTTTCGGTGCAGTTGGGGAATACGGCTGCCGTGTGCCGGAAATACTACATTCACCCGGCGGTGATTGACTGCTACCTGAGGGGAGATTTGTCGCAATACCTGCTCAGGAGTAACGTAGAAGGGGAACTGCATCCTGAAGAGGTGGCGGTGCTGAAGCTGATCAAAGCGCAGTCCTAAAGCTATGGCACGAGTATGGCGGAAACTGGCGCTTACACGGGCGGTCAAGGTCATTGAGACAGGCAGTCGGGGACATTCGCACTGGCGCTTTGTAAACGTGTCGATCAGGCTCCTTATTTTAGCGATTTGGAAATGGGGCATGATAGATTGTGTCCCTACGAAAAACGTTTCGTTGATTGCAAGTATTTCAGGACATGAAACAGGGCACAGCGCTGCTGTGCCCCTACAAAAATCTTCACAAATTTTCTCACTGTTTCTTAAGTGCCCACTGGCGGGATGCCGTGCAGTTTATCCGGGTTGCGGATGACCTGAAATGCGCAAAATCTGCATCGTCCATTTCAAACGACACCAGCGAAAAGCCCACGCCCGCTGTACCCAACGGATCACTGATCATGACGGCAGGGCGACCGTTGACCTGATGGATTTCGACTGTGAAGCTGGCTGGCATTCGTTTCATCAGCCCCAAGCAGAAGCGCCCGACCGCATCGCGCCCGACCAATGGACGAGTCGCGGCGCTGGCTTTGCCGCCACCATCGGCGGTCATGGACACATCCTCTGCCAGTAAATCGGTGAAGTTCGCCAGTTCGCCCATGACGCAAGCCTGCATGAAGCGTTCCAGCATTTGCTGGTGTTCTTCGGGCGAGGCGGCGAAGCGCGGGCGATGCTCGGCGATGTGGCTTTGGCGCGGTGAAACGACTGGCGGCAGGCGGCTTCCTCTTTATCGACAATATCGGCGATGTCGCGGTAATCGTAGTCGAAGACTTCGCGGAGCAGGAAAACGGCGCGCTCGACCGGAGTCAGGCTTTCCAGCAGGACGAGGAATGCCAGCGAAATGAACTCGTACTCGTTATAGAGCAGTGATGCCGACGTGATGAGCGGTTCGGGGAGCCAGGGGCCGATGTAGCTTTCGCGCTGCGCCCGCGCCGATTTGAGCTGATCGAGGCAGAGGCGGGTGACTACCGACGTGAGGAAGGCTTTGGGCATCTCGATGTTGGCTGCGCTCTGATAGCGCAGAAAAGCTTCCTGCACGATGTCCTCGGCGTCCATGGCGCTGCCGAGCATCCGGTAGGCGATGGAAAAGAGGAGCGGGCGGTCGGATTCGAAGGTATTGTCGTTCTCGTTGATCATGACCATAGGATACCTGATCTCCAGATAAAAAAGCCTTATTTACCGCAGAGGGCACAGACGACACAGAGAAAAATAGAGAAGGTCGAACCTCACCCCAGCTCCTCTCCCGAGTACGACCAAAAGCGGGTCGCTTGGGCGAGGGGAGAAAAGATAAAGGCGAGGGCGATAACGATTTCTATATGAGCGCGATTTTAGTGAAACGGGCGAGGCATGCCTCGCCCCTACAGAAACATTTCGGGTTGAAAGGGCGAACAACCGTGCGCCCCCTACGAGAACGTTTCGGGTTGCAAGGGCGAACCCATAGGTTCGCCCCTACGAAAGCAACGGGATTCGGGCGTTCA
>JASGJM010000017.1:0-43868 GCA_049840755.1 Luteolibacter sp.
CAGATATCGCGGAACTCATCGGGCGAAGCGGAAGACTCCAGCCGTTCAAGCGCCCAGGCGATGAACTCTTCCTCGGGAATCTTTCCTGCCTCGAAATCATCCTTCCTCTCCAACAGCCGCTCCATGCGCCCATGCGGATCATCGATCCCAGCCGGTAGCAGTTTCGCAAGTGAGCTCTCGAAATCGAAGTCGAGCAACACCCGGCCGATATCAAAAAGGAAGGTCATGAACCGCTCTTCGTTTTTCCCGCTGCGAGCGTATCAAGAATGAAACGGGCGGCGTGCAGGGCTCCGGCGTTCCGACCATGACGGGCCAGCGCCTGTTTCATCTGACGCCAGCGCGCTCCACTATCACGCAGCAGGTCTGCCGTCGCAGCACCAACAAGCGCAGGTGTCTCGGCGAGGGAGCCTCCGCCGATGGACTCCAGCAGCCGGAGGTTCCCCTCCTCTTGCCCGGGGACCAGATGGTGAATGATCATCGGACAACGGGCTGCAATGGCCTCGTGAACGGTCGCTCCGCCCGCTTTGCCCACGATCAGATGGTGGGTGTTGAGCAGCTCCGGCACGCGCCGTGTCCAACCGATGATCCGGACGCGACCTTTGTAGGTGTCCTTGATCTCCTTCGCCCGGCTCCACAGCAGCCGCACGTTCCGCCCCAATACAATGGTCAGCTTCACGTTCGGAGAGGCTTCCAGCAGCGCGCGGCTGATGCGCCGGACGTAAGGCAGCTTGGCAGTCGGGAAATACAGCACCCGGAAGGCGTCACAGGAGTCGCTGCATTCCACGGGTTCCAACGTGGAAAACGCCGGATTGACCGGAAAGCCGGTGTCGATGAGACGTCCGGCCTCAAGCCCACTGCGGATCATCGCCTCACGGGTCGCAGGATCGGTCACCAGCCAATAATCGGTCGGAGCCTTCAGCCATGCGGCGTTGATTTCGATGGAATCGGTCACCACCGTGAATACCGGCAGCTTCTTTCCGGTTTTCGCGAAAATGCGCTCAAGAAAATAAGGATAAAGGGGATACGTCGAAATGATCGCGTCCGCCTGAAAGTCCTCCACCAGCTTCTCCAGGCAATTCTCCGGCTTCCGCATCAGTGGCAGCCGTTGGCGGCGGAAATCCTGCCGATCCGTCGAGCGGTAGACGCGCGCCCACAATTTCGGACTATAAGTGGTGACGAGGCGATAGCCTCGGGCAAGCCACTCCGTCGAGACCGGCGCTCCCAGCTTGCAGGGATCCGCCACACGCGTGATCGCGCCTTGAGCGTCCAAAGCGAGTCCCAGATTCCGGGCGGCGCTGTTGTGGCCTTCTCCGAAGGCGGCGGTGATGATGAGGAGACGGGGCGGCATTCGGGGCTCGTGGCCGGGTTTTAAAGTCATCCGAACGTTGCGTCGATGGGCATTTCGGGCTTTTGTGACTTTGCACATGGCGAGGGACCCGGAACAGGCGCGGTTGAAGGTGGTGGATGATGCGGCCGTCAAGCCGGAGGCAGTGGTGAGGTTGAAACCCTCCGGCACCGATTTTCCCCGGACGGAGCCCCCCTTGCCCACTCCGGGAAGGGTTCTACTTCACTCCGCTACCAGCCCCGCTCCAGCTCCGCCCATTCTCGAACCGGAGCATTCCGACTCCAGGATCCATGAACGGCGCACCCATGATCCGACGATCGAGGTCCTGATCGAGGACACAAGCACGACGGTTAAGCCCATCGAGGAGACCTGGAACAATGAAGAACGGGCCCGCACACCGGTCCCATGGGGATGGTTCGCGCTCTTCGGCCTGCTCTGCGGAGGCGCGGTGGTTTGGTCTCTGGTGAACGTCAGCACCAGCGATGAAAAAACCGCCGTCTATCGTGACGAGTCTGTCGCACATTTGGAGCAAGACGCGCAGGAAAACGCGGCTGCGGAAGAACGGGTGGATCGCATCACCCACGCCGCGCAAGCCTTCGTGGCGGCCGGCTCCCTGGATGCCATGCAACCCCTCGTCCGCCAACCGGCACGGGTATGTCCGCTGATGGAGGACTGGTATTCCCGCCACCCCTTCCAACCCGGCCGCTATCGTTCGCTGGAGACCTTCCGTCCCATCACTCTCGCGGACAAAGCCTCCTTCTGGCAGGTCGGCTGCCTCCTTGCGGACGGCACCAAGCGGGAAATGATCATTGAGGAAATGCCCGATGGCAAAATGGCCGTGGATTGGGAGACGAGCGTCGTTTACCAGCCGATGGAGTGGAACGATTACACCACGAAGCGCCCCGCAGGTTCCTTCGAATTCCGGGTGATTCTGCAGCCGGACGTCTTCTACAGCCACGAATTTTCCGACTCCATCCGCTGGAGCAACTACCGGCTCACAGCACCGGGTGGAGAGGAAGCCCTCTTCGGCTATGTCCTGCGGAATTCGGACACCAGCCGCTACATCCAGACCCTACTCTCCCGGAACAAGGGGCAACCGGTCGCCCTCACGATCCGGCTTTCCATCCCTCCGGATCTCAAATCCCCCCGTGGAGTGGTCATCGAAAAAGTTCTATCCGAGCACTGGGTGTATCTGACCGCACCCGGCGCTTGATGCGCGGGCGGGATGCTGCGAGCGTTCCGCCCCCGAATGTCCCGGACTTCTGATCCTGCTCCTCCGCGGTCCGCCGCCGCTCCCCGCAAGCTGCTCTGGCCCACGGTGGCGGGAACCGCACTGTTCCTGCTTCTTCAATACGTCAGCGCGATCTGGCGGCTGGCCCACAGTTCGAAGGAAATGGACAACAAGTTCAGCGCCCTCGCGCGGAACCACTATCTCAAGTTCCTGATCGGGCAGAATCTTCATGCCCTGCTTGCCTACGTCTTGCTTGGCATTGCCGCCGTCACCCTGGTGCTGCCGGTGGTCTCCACCTGGTCACGACGATTGAAGAAACCCCGCCGCTCCATCGCGGTGCTGATGGCGTTCTTCTGTGTGGGCGTCATCCATGGTTATTTCATGCTGCGCCTCACCAAGACGCGGCCTTATTTCCTCAATGATGCCGAGTTCGGCGCCTGGTACTACCGGGTCCTCGACTGGCCGGCCGCCGTGCAGCCCGCCCTCCAAATCATCCTTTTCAACGTGCTGCCTCTGGCATTCGTGGCATGGGTGGCCTGGTGGTATATCCGCCGCAGCAGTCATGCCGCCCGACTGATTGGCATCGTGGTGATCGCCGCGGTCTCGGCTCCATTTGTCCTCTCCGTGCTTCCTGCCAAAGCGGCACCGCCGGTGGCCAAGTCCGATCATCGTCCTTGGAACGTGATCATCATCGCCTCGGACTCCCTGCGCGGGGACAAGCTCGGATGCGACGGTTACATCCCCGCCCGCAGCGATGGCCCGGCTGCCGCCGGTGTATCTCCTCACATCGATGCCTTGGCCGCGGAATCGGTCCGATTCTCCCGCTGCTACACACCCATCGCCTCCACCATGGAATCCTCGGTGACGTTCATGTCATCGCAATTTCCCCACACCCATGGCATCCGTCAGATGTATCCGGATCAGGAAACGGTGCGGAAGATGGAATCCACGGTCACGCCCATGGCCACGGTGATGGCTCGTGAGGGCTATGACACCGCCGCGATCGGCGATTGGTGTGCGGGCTACTACCAGGTCGTTCCGCTTGGCTTCAACGACATCTCGGTGTCGAACTTCGACAGCTTCAAGATCTACATGAGCCAGGCCGTGGTGATGGCCCACTTCGTCATCCCGCTCTACTTCGACAACACGCTCGGCTATCATCTCTTTCCGCAGATCAGTTCCTTCGCGCAGTTCGTGACTCCGGATGTGGTCACCGACCGCGTGGAAAAGAAGCTCGACCAACAAGCCTCGAGCGGACGGCCGTTCTTCTGGCACGTCTTCTATTCCTGTAACCACCTGCCCTACCGGTCCGCCGAGCCATACAACCGGATGTTCTCCGATCCCGACTATCGCGGCGAGAACTCCCATGGCGTCGCGTTCGACATCAACAAGTTCATCGGCGGCACCGATCTCGAATCCAAATGGAAGGCATTGCCACCTTCCGAGGTGAACCAGATTCGTTCACTCTACGATGGATGCACCCGCCAGTTCGACCACTGTGTGGAACGCATCCTCACGGCCCTCAAACGCAACGGCCTGGACGACCACACCATCGTGGTCATCACCGCCGACCACGGGGACGACCTTTACGAACCGGGAGTCACGCTGGGTCACGGCCTCACCTTCAACGGCGGCGGCCAGGCCAATCATATCCCCATGATCGTCCATGTGCCCGGGGTGAAACCGAGAGTCATTCCGGAAACCATCCGCACCATCGATGTGATGCCCACCTTGGCCGATCTCACCGGCGCGGAGAAACCCGTCTCTTGGGAGGGACGCAGTGTCGCCGGATGGATCAAGGGAGAGCAGACTCCGGAAACAATTCCGTTCTTCGGCGAGACCGGTTTCCCGTTCATTCAGTTCACCGTGCCGGGCATCGAACGCCCCAAGCTCCCGACGATGGATGAGCTCACCACGATCGATGAGGGCTACAACTACCAGTTCGTGCTCAAGGAGGAATACCGCGAGCGGTTGGTGGCGGCCAAGCAGCGTTGCCTGATCACCAAGTTCTGGAAGCTGGTCTGCACCCCCACCAATCAAGGCACGCGCCACTACGCCCTCTACCGGCTCGCCACCGACGATTCGGGAGGAGTGGACCGTGCGGGAGAACGCCCTGAGATCCTCGCCCCCATGCGCGCCGCGCTGGACCGCTGGATGGACCAGCACCACCAATCCTCCATCGGTGAGATCTTTCCGCAGGGCGAGCCGGAATAATTCCGGCCACTTTGCAATAAAGGCTGTCCGGGATTGCCGCTTGTCTTTCAGTCCCGGCGGAGGCAGCCTCCCCGCCGCTTTCCCATTCATGAAACGCCTCTTCCTTCCCCTGGCCGCCGCTCTGTTTGCCCATGCCTCCGCCGCCGACGTGCCCAAGGTGTTCGCCGGTCTCTTGGAGAAAGACGTGCCGGTCCGTGGCCAGATCGGCGTGGTGTTGCCTCCGGAGGAGATCAACCAGTATGTCATGAAGGTTGAGCAGGCCGCGAAGAAGAACCCGGAGGAATTCCGCGCCTTCTCCAGCAAGGCCAAACCCGGCGCGCCACTTCCTTTCGACGAGAAAATGCTCGGACTGACCAAGGAGGAGTATGACAAGTATCTCCAACTCTGGGCCAAGCGCGAGTTCAAGCCCCAGGCCGATGTGATCCTCACCCTCCGCCAATCCGCTGGCGAGCAGTGGTCCATCCTTGGCATGGGTGGCGGCGAGAATGGTGCCCAGGCCATTTCCACCCTGCGCTACTCCACGAAGGACGATGTCTTCCGCTCTCCCAATGGCGAGATGAAGCGACTGGAAGACATCAATGCCGATGCCGAGAGCATCCTCGGTGCTTGGAGCGGACACGAGTGGAAGTTCGAGGAAACCACCTCCCTCGCCCGCACCAAGGAGAACTTCGCCATCGGTCAGTTCTCGGATAAGAAGTACGGTCTGATCGTCTATCGTGTGCAGGAAATCTCCACCGAAGGTTCCCGCCTTCAGGACAAAAGCCTCGTGATCCGCTTCCCGCTCGGCAAGGCCGGTCAGGTTCAGGAGAACGCCCAGCGTCCGGCTGGAGCCCCCGGTGCAGGCAAACCGGCTCCCGCTCCGGCACCCGCGCCGAAGAAGAAGTAAGCCATGGCCACGGCGGATCGTCCGGGAAGCAAGCGCCCGTGGTTCCGCCGTCGTCGGACTTTCGCGGTGGCTCTACTTGTCGCCGCGCCCGTTCTTGCCCTGCTTTTGGTGAACCTGTGGTTCTCCACACCATGGGGCCGGGATTGGTTGACCACAAAGATCACCGCCCACATGGGTTTGAAGACGCACCTTCAAGGTGCGGACATCACTCCGTGGGGCGGCATTCATTTTGCCGGATTGGTCGTGGAGCAACCGGTGTCTCATCACGATCCGCTATCCCGGCCGTTGTTGACGGTTCAGTCCGTCCGGATGTGGCCGCTTTGGAAATCCCTGTTGCACCGCCGTTTGGATCTTCAATCGGTGGAGATTGATTCACCACGGGCGGTGATCCCGGTGCGATGGCTGTCTCATCTTGCTCCTCTCCAATCGCCAGGCCCGCCTGCCCTCGCGTCCACGGATCAGCCCGCCCCTCCGGCCATCCCCGTTCCACTGCCGCAGGCAGCTCCACCGCCCCACCCTCTGCCGGTGATCCCCGAGACACCGGAAGCCCCCCGCCTCCCCCGGCTGGATGTCAGCCTCGCACCACCTCCAGCGCTCGAATCGACTCCAGGCGGCAATATGACCGCATGGCTCACAATCCGCTCCGGGGCGTTCACATTGGTGACGGAAGGAATCGAGGAGAATCTGATGGAAGTGGAGGGATTCGAGGCATCCATCCCCGTTGCCGGAAATGCCGCCGAATCCTCCGCAACCGTGGCACAACTCCGGTGCATGGGAGCCGACCTTGCGGCCCGGATTGAAATACCGATCCGATGGAAAGCTCCGATCTTGTTCTGCGGCCCGACCGAAAGCCGCTTCGCTGGCATGACTTGGCGCTTTGGGGGCAAAGCCGGACTCGTCCCCGGTCTGCCAATCGACTTTGAATCGGAGATCCCTCTTCAAAAGGACTGCCGCTGGGAATTTCCACGGCAAGGCACCTGCATCGTCCACGACTACCGCTCCACGGCACGCTTCGGAGGTTTCCTGAAGCACCCATCCTCTTGGCAGGGACAGGTTCAGGCGGAGGCATCCGGCGTCTCGCTGAGCATTCCGGACCAACCGTCGTTCGAGTTCGGGCGGAGCGGCGCGACGTTCCTCATGGGAAACGGTATCGTGACCTGCCCGGATGTCCGGATGATCGGCGACAATCTCTCGTTGTTGGGCAATGGCACTGCAATCCCGGACGGACGAGCCGCCGCCGTGCTGCGGATCGTCGCGGAACCCTCGGTCGCCGCGGGCCTGACCGCCCATTTCCAACGATGCGGAGTCAAACTGGCTTTCGGACAGCTAGGGACTCCGGATCGCTTGGCGGCCGACATCATGGCCGGCGCCAACAGTGAAGGAATGAGAATCCAACTCGGCCAAGGCGGAGACATCGTTGGAGCCGCGGATGCACTCGAAGCTGTTCCGCGGCTCCGGGCGTTAACAGACGTTCAACCGCACGAAGTCACGGCGCATCATAACGGAAGGGATCCGTGAACTTGGTGTCCGTGGTCACCGAAGTATCGGTGAGGGTCTTCAGGAAAGCCACGAGTGCCGCTTTCTGGTCGGAGCTCAAATTGAGCCTACGTGGATTACCCGCTCCGGGATTGCCCGGTGGCACGCGCAATTGAGGGGAGAGATTGGGATGGTTCACCACTCCCGAATTGTAGAATTCCACCACCTGCTCAAGCGTCGCGAACCGACCGTCATGCATGTAAGGCGCGGTCAATTCGATGTTCCGCAAGGAAGGCACCTTGAAGAACCCTTCATCGGAAGTGAAACCGGTGATGCCACCGAGCCCTTTGTCCACATAGGGATTTTCCAAGCCGTTGTTGAAGATGGTATTCCCGGGAACGAAATTGTCGCTGCCGTGGCAGGCCGCGCATCCACCGCCGCCATTGAAGATCGCCCGGCCCTGGTTCTCCTCTGCCGTGAAGTTGGTGAAGTTCAAGGGCACTCCTTGGTCGTATTTGGAATTACCGGAGACGATCGACCGGACGAACTGGGCCAACGCTTTGGAGATGCGTGTGGAGTTTACCGCCGGATCCCCGAAAGCCGCCGTGAACAAGGTGGCGTAGTAGGGCTCCGCTGACAGCTTCGCCACCAGTTCATCCAAGGTGAGACCCATCTCCGTCGTATTCTGGATCGGCATCAGCACCTGGTCCTCCAGGGTAGCCGCCCGTTCGTCCCAGAAATACTTGCCGCGCAGGTAGAAGCGGTTGCTGGTGAGCCCCATGGAATTCCGGGTCGTCTTGCCACCTGCAAAGCCGGTGCTGAAACGGTTCGGATCCGAATAGCCGTGGGCAGCTTGATGGCAGGACGAGCAGGAGATGGTGTTGTTTGCCGACAACCTTTTGTCATAGAACATCACCCGGCCGAGTGTAGCTCCGGCATTCGTCACCGGGTTGTCGGTCGGAGTATTGTCCTGTCCACGGATTCCCGGCGTCCGGAGGTGGGCAGGAAGGTTTGGATTGGCGTAGTTCGCCAAAGGAGTGGGGAGTTGCAGGGCGTCCGCCACATTGTTGGGCGCGGTCTGAGCATCGGAATTGTAGCGCAGGCGATAGTAGAGATGGTTGGCACCACTCTGAGTGGATAGCCCGATTCTCAGCAGGCTGTTTCTTACCTTGAGCGTGCTGGCGTCCGTCCAGGTGGTTAGATCGGGAGACGACTGAAGCACCCAAACCCGGTTGCCGGTGTCCGTGAGATCCAGTCTGGCGAACGAATTGCCACTGCCAGGCTGGAGAGCCACCGATGAACCCGCAGGCAACGGGTCGGCAAGAGCTGCTGCGGAGGAGAGCAAGACAGCGAAAAACATGGGGGTTTTCACACCATGCATTCCGCCACGCAGCCCCGCATGAAACGAGGAAGTTTACCTTCCCTTAATTCCTATCCGGGAGGTTTTACCTTCCGTTAACATCGCACCGATGAAGAAGCGGCAAAGATCCGCATAAAGCTCGTTGGAGCCGATCGCCAGCACATTGCCGTGCCCCGCCCCCGGCACAGGCCGGAACGTTTTCCGCGAACCCGGGATCGCCTTATAGATCGCCTCCCCTGCGGACATCGGGACGAAACGATCCAGTTCTCCATGCGCGATGAAGGCCGGGATGGCGATCTTCGATGCCGCATCCACCGGCCGGATATCTGCCGGGGTGAAGCCCTCGCGGCAGAAACCCCACAAGCGCATGCCGTGGAAGCGAACGGCCCGATCGCAGCCAGTTTCGGGATGGCTGCCGCAGCCTGGCCAACCGGCTGATCCAGTGAAGCAAAGGCCGCCACGGTCGCCACAGCTGCCCATCGTCCGTCGGATTTCCCAGCCGCCTGAAGGGCGATCGCCCCACCCTGCGAGATACCAAACAGAGCCGCTGGAGCCGGAGGGAACGCGAACCGGCTGGCCGCGTCATCCAGCAATTCCCCCGCCAATGCAGCCTCGCGTCGGCCAAAGGTCGCGTCCGGAGCGGGATTCTCCCCATGTCCGGGCAGATCGGGAAGAATGCAGCGAAATCCCGCCGCACAGAATCGCTCGGCGATCGGCAGATTGTCCTCCTTCCGACCACAGTAGGCATGCAGCAGAACGATGGTGCCGCGGACCTGCCCCCACTTTCCCGGATTCACGCCCCGCTTCGTCAACGCCTCACGCACCATCCTCCCTTTGTTCGCGAATCCAGGATTCGGGGAAGGAGTCGCCAGCAGACAGGGCGTGCCGGCGGGTCCGGTGTAGCGCCTGACCTGCAATCCGAAATCCGAGGGCGCTGCCAGGATCTCGCGATGGTAGTCCTGCAATTGCCGACGCCCTGGATGCAGCAGCTGATCGGAACCCCAGAACGCCAGCCCACCAAAGGCCAGCAAAAGCAGGATCACCAATGCCAGAGTGAGCCGACGGAGGAACTTCAACATGGGCGGTGACGATCGGGAGAAGGGATGAAAAGCCGATGAGGCGGCGGTGAATACCCGATGAAGAAGCGCCTCGGATCACCCATGTGACGGCGAAATATGCACGAAAATTCACGTCCCGCTGCAGGGATGGGGTTGCCAGCGGGGTCAAGCAGGGGTAGAGGGGCGCATGTCGATTCTTTCCGAAGACTCCTCCGTCATCTCCAAGACCAAGGAACTGTGCGCCCAGATCGTGGCCGAGCCCCGTTACAAGGAGCTTCAGAACCAGGTCGAGCGCTTCCTCGATGACGATGCTTCCCGCCTCCAGGACCAGAGCGTGCACGAGCGCGGCGAGGAACTGCACCAGAAGCAGCACGCCGGAGTTCAGCTCGGTGCCGCCGAAATCCGCGAATTCGAATCCGCACGCGACGCCCTCTTCCAGAACGAAATCGCCCGCGGCTTCCTCGAAGCCCAGCGCGAACTGGAGAGCATCCAGCAGACCATCGGTAAATACATCGGCATGACGCTCGAACTCGGCCGCGTGCCTGAGTCCGAAGACTTCGCCGAAGCCGAAGACGGCTGCTGCGGTGGTCACGGCGGCGGTGGCTGCTGCTCGCACTAAGCAGGATTCATCCGACTGCCGATCCCGCATCGGCAGTCCCTCCGGTGGCCTGAGCCTTTGGCACAGGCCACTTTTTTATTTCAGAGGTGCGTCATCACTGCGGTCACCGCAGTGATGGAAAGCCCGTAGAGGAAAGTCCGGTAGGCGTAGCGCAGGTAGCGGTACTTGCGATGATGGAGGACGCAACCGAGCTGATAGATATCCTCGGCCATCGCATGGATCGTTTCCTGGTCCGATGAGAGGATGGCATCGATCGATTGATGGAACTCCTCGCGGGTGCCTTGGGCGAAGCTGCCGAAGAACAGACGATTCGGATGGCCGTTGCCCTTTGCCGAACGCGGGAAGATGGCCAAGGCGGCGAAAAAACAAGCCGTGAAGCAAGTCGCGGAAAGAAGGCCCAGCACCAGATTGAAGCCCTTCTGGGACACCTCGTGGAAGAGGATGGACAACACCACGAACGACGAGGCAATGAGCACATTCGCCTTCTGATCCGCCATCTGGCTCAGCGACACGTGGTGGTTCTGGACAGTGCGAAGAAAGGTCGCGACTGCGTTGTCAAAGCCCCGCGGTTTGTGAGTGCCGTGTTCCATCGTAGGAACTACTCTGACACGAAAAGCGGAACCCGGGGAAGCCCGGAACTCTCCCGGAGTCATCCTCCGGCCGTGAGCCGAGGATGACTCCGGGAAAAAAGCATCAGGGCTTGATGCGGGCGAGCTCGAGGAACTTGTCCAAGCTCATGGAAATCTGGATCTGAGGCGTGGTCTGGGTCACGTGAATGCCTTCGGCGCGAGGAGGAAGAGCGCCGAATTGAAGATCCAACTCCGAAATCTCACGCGGCACCTCTTCGCGGATCTCACCGGTCAGAAGATCCTTGGTGATGCGGACGTTGAAGCCCTTGCCATGGAGAACACGATAAAAGGTCTCCTGACTTGGCGCAGTGGTAACGGCGGCGGAGCGCGAGGTCTCGGACTTCGCAGCCGGACGCTTGATGCCGCTGCCGGCATCCTTCTCACCGGTGGCGGGGCACACGCCGGCTTGAGTCAGATACTTGCCGGAGATGTAGATTGGAGCGTCACCGGCACGGCGGTAACGCGGGGTGTCCTCCAGAGTCCACTTGCACTTGGCGGCTTCAAGGGAGGCCTCCAGCGCTTCGGGGGTTGCTTCGAGACCGTTCTTGGAACGCAGCTCGAGGATTTTTGCAAGGGTGTCGTTCGGGATGTTCAACATGAGCCGGGAGAGTTCTCCCGGACCTTCTGGCTGGCAAGGAGTTTCACTACCTTGAACTAAAAATCCGTTAGTTCCCGGTCACTCACCTGCCAACCTCGGCGACACCTTGCATTTTACAACCTTACTCCTCGTCCCGGGCGGCAAGCACTTGGGTGCGTCGCAGCGTGCGATTGCGGAGCTGGTGGCGGAACGGATGATCCGGCAGCGACTTCGCGATCCGTAGCGTCAGGGGATTGAGCTTCAGCGTGCGGCGCTCGACTCCCACCCGCTTCTTCGGCTTGCGCTTCTTCGGCTTGCGCTTGCGCTTTTTCTTGGTCGCTGGAGCGGCTTCGTTACCGGCAACAGCAGCGGGAGCGGCCGCAGGTTGACGACGCTCCGGCATCACCATGCGATCGTTCGCATAGAGAAGCACGTGGCCCTGGGTGAGCAGCCAGAAGAGATCGGACAGCCATTCCTGCGGGGCCTCTTCGGTTCCCTCTGGAAGAACGGCCTTCCATAGATCCGCGAGCTTGGGATCCTTCTTGCCCTGCAGCCAGTTGACGATCGCCGCCGGACGTTCTGCGAGCACCGCATCGGTGGAAAGCGGATGCGGACGAGCCGGACCGGTGAAGAGCTTGCCCTCACGCTTGAAGACGGGCAGGTGCTCGGCCTCCAGCATCCGGCAAACGGCCGGGATCAGCACGGCAGGATGCTTGCGCGCATGAGAGCCTGCGACCTTCAACGACGCCAACAGCGATGGCGAGAGATGCTTCGCCGGCACGCCAGCGGAGACTTCGGCCTTGCGGGTCTCCGAGAACGCCTCATCGAAATATTTGGTGGCGAACAAACGCTCGGCCTCTGCGGCGTCTTCGATCCACGCAGCTTCCTCATCGCCCTTCGGACGCCAGCGCACGCGCTTCTTCATCGTATCGAGCCACGCGTTCACCGCTTCCTCACCGCGTTCGGTGCGGACCTTGGAGGAGTAAACCTCGAACGGAAGATGGGCAAAACGCTCGCGGTGCAGGCGACGCAGGTTGGTCTGGAAGGAATGGAAATTCGGCGGCCCAAGCCATTCGCCGCTCAGTCCGCAGCGAGCGACGCTCTGGAAATTGCCGGAGGGAGGGTCGACCTCCACCGTCTCTTCATCGAACACCGCCGAGCGACCTTCGGTCTGCCAGAAGTGGCGGATGGCTTCTTCCTTGGTCTGCCACAGCGAGCCGTCATGCTTGCCAAGGAACAGCGCGGCCTTCGACTCGGACACCTCGAAGAGGGCCCGGCACCGGTCGCGCTGCGCCAGCAGGATCTGGGCGATGTCGAAAAGAGAGTAAACGCGGGCGACATGGTGGACTTCCTTCGCCACGAGATGAACCGCCTGGGTGTCCGGGTGAAGCTGCACGCGAACGCCTGCGGCGGGCACGGCTTCCTCGAAACGCGGCGGCCCGCTACGACGATCCTCGTAGTTGCCACGACGCTCGCGATCACCTCCACGGCGATCATCCCGGCGGCCTTCGAAGCGACGATCACCTCCGCCTTCACGGCGCTCCCCGCCTCTTTCCTCGCGCGGTCCGCGGTCGCGGTTTTCACGCCGGGGTGCGTCGCCACTTGCGCGCTCACGGGGCTGTTTGGAAGACGCGTCACCGCGTGCCCAGGCCGGACCGAGGTCGATGCCGGACAGAAGATTGCGGAGAGGATTGGATTCAGAGTCGCTCACGGGCGGTGACGTTAACGGGTTCTTTGGAAATGACAAACCCCGCGTGCAGCCAATACGCGGTGAATTTCGAGCTGGCAAACGGGTGTTTTTTCAGCTCCGTAGCAGGCTTGCGGTGCGAGCGGTGGCTCCTTCGTGCCGGAGCAAAACGGCCTTTGCCGCCGCGACTCCTTCACGAAGAGCCGCCTCAGGATGCAAGGCCCGGCTTAGTGCGCCCGGCAACTCCTCGGCTCCTCCAGCACGCAGGCAGCCTCCGGACGCAACGAGATCGGACGCCAACGGCTCGAAGTTTTCCATGTGCGGCCCGAAAACCACCGGCTTGCCGGCGAGCACCCCTTCGCAAGGATTCTGCCCACCGATCCCCAGAAAACTCTTTCCGATCACCACGACATCCGCGTGGGCGGTCCAGTCCCGCAACTCCCCGGTGGAGTCCACCACCAGGCAGGCCCGATCCGGATCCTTGGGTGAGGTAAAAGTCGAGCGCAGCACCACTTCGAACCCGGCAGCGGAAAGATCCGCAGCCACTTCCGCACGGCGTTCGGCATGGCGGGGTACGATGACCGGCAGAGCGTCCGGTGCCACCTCGCGCACCGCCTCCGCCAACAAAAGCTCCTCACCCGCATGGGTGCTGGCCATCAGAAAGATCTGTCGCGACCCGCCGAAGGCCGCAAGCATGCCGGAGAACTCCTCCCTTTTTGCAGGCAATCCTCCGGTTCCTGGATCGAACTTCAGGCTGCCGGTGACGCTCACCTTTCCTGCCGCGACGCCAAGTTCCTGCCAGATCGCAGCATCGGCCGGTTCCTGCACGCCTACCCGATCCAGCAGGGAAAACACCGGGCGAATCCATGCTGCGAACTTCGCATAACGACGGCGTGACCGAGGCGACATGCGGGCATTCACCAACCGCACCGGAATACCGGCCCGATTGGCCAGCAGCAGAAGATGCGGCCACGCCTCCCCCTCGACCAATACGATCTGTGAGGGCTCGAAGCGCTTCAGATACCGACGCACCATCCAACGGAAATCCAGCGGTGCGTAAACCACCCGCACATGGTCGGGTGCCCCTTCGCGTGCGACCGCATGACCCGTGGCGGTCCCCGTCGCGAGCACGAACTTCTGTTCCGGATCCACACGCCGCCACTCCCGGAGCAATTTCAACGCCAGCAAGGTTTCCCCCACACTCACGGCATGCAGATGCACCGCTCCACAGGGCTCGAATTCCACAGCCCCCCGGTAAATCGAAAGGCGTTCACGCAACCCGCTGCCGAAACCACCGCGGCGGGCCATCTTCACCAGCCATCCCGGAAACGCGGCCACGAAAAGCACCGGCAACAACAACCGGTAGAGGGCCATTCCAAGAAATCCGTGCATCGCGCGGGACGCTAGGCGGCGGGCCGGACGGCGTAAAGCAGGATGGCGCATCCACCGTATTCACGCCGGTCCTTCAACTCCCACCCTTCCGCCAGTGGGGATTTCTGGGAAGCGGAGATCTCCACCACCAGCCAGCCTTCCGGCGCGAGACGTCCGGGCAACGAAGGATGAGCGAGCAACTCCTTCACATGGTCCCGATCGCCATAGTTCTTATAGTAAGGAGGGTCCGCGAAAATCAGATCATAGGTTGCGATGTCACCCCGCAGGAACGATCCCACCTCCGACTTCACCACACGGCCGCCTTCCAGTTTCGCCTTGGTGAGGTTTTCACCGATCACCGCCACGGCCTGCCGGTGTTCATCCACGAACACGCAGCTCGAAGCCCCACGGCTCAGGGCTTCCAATCCGATCGCTCCCGATCCGGCAAAGAGATCCAGCACGCGGGCATCATCCACCTTTCCTCCCAGAATGGAAAAGATCGCCTGACGGACGAAGTCAGTGGTGGGCCGGGCTACGGCGGAAGGAACCTTGATGGCCAGACGGCCTGCTTTGCCTGCAATGATGCGCACGGGCGATTCGTGCCATCCTCGACGGGATATGACAACCCGGGGTGTGGATCAATTGGCCACGGAAGCTGCCTTAAACCCGATATCGCAAATTTCTTGCATGAACAAGTTTCCTGCGCCATGCTTCGCGGGTGCGCGGCTCACCACTCATCCGGACTCTGCTGCTGGTCGGCGGTCTCCTGTTGGCCGGTTGGGGCATGTTGCATTTCGGAGGAGCCTCTGCCACCCCCTCCTCTTCCACTCCCAACACGGTCGCCATTTCCTCCACCTCGCGGGCCGGCTTTGCAGTGAAACTATCAGCTCCTGCGGAATCCCTTGAGCTCAAGGATCGAGCGGGACGGGTGCTCTTCCACGGAGGATCGAGTGATCCGGACACGGGAATGATCGACCTGAACACCCAGGATCCGGTGGTCTACATCGCCGTGCGGTGGAAAGAAGCTCCTCCCGCCGGTCTCAATCATTTCGCCAAGCTCACACTTGAGCCATCCGGCAAGCCCACCCAGGTGCGCTATTTCGAAGCCCCCGGCGATCTCGACGACGTCTGGGAACTCCCTGTCGAATGAACGAATCTCCTCACGATCACCACGACTGCTGCGCGCATCATGCCGATCACCACGAACTGGTGGTGAAGGACCTGACCGTGCACTACCGCCGGGTGCTGGCGTTGGATGGCATTTCCTTCGCCACCTCCTGTGGCAACCGTGTGGCGCTCATCGGCCCGAACGGTGCCGGCAAGAGCACGCTGCTCAAGGCGATCGCCGGTCTGGTGCCGCGCACCGCAGGAACCATCCGCTGGCGTGGCACGGAAGTCCGGAAGTGGTCGCGCGAATTCGCCTACCTGCCCCAGCGCGAGGAGGTGGACTGGTCATTCCCCATCACCGTGCGAGGCCTGGTGGAGATGGGCCGCTATTCCCAAACCGGATGGTGGCGCAGTTTTGGAGCGGCCGACAAGGAAGCCGTGGACCGCGCATTGGAAGCGCTGGCTCTCGTGGATCTCCAGCACCGGCAGATCCGCGAGCTCTCCGGTGGCCAGCAACAGCGTGCCTTCCTCGCTCGGGCGCTCGCGCAGGAGGCCCACGTGCTGCTTTTGGACGAGCCCTTCACCGGTCTTGATCGGAATGCCTCGCGTCTGCTCGCGGATCTTCTCGGGAGACTCTCCCATGAAGGCCGCCTCGTGATCGCCTCCCATCACGATATCGACAGCGCTTACAAGCTCTTCGATGAAGTGCTCGTTCTCAATACCCGTGAACTCGCCTTCGGTCCCGTCACCGAGACCCTCACCGTGGATCTCGTCACCCGCACTTTTGCAGCCCAGAAGGCCGCCGTCTGATCTCCTGTCGTGGAACTCCTTTCCAATCCCTTTTTCCAACGTGCCTTGGCTGCGGCGGCCTTCATCGGCTTCGCCAACGGCTGGTTCAGCGGCTTCGTCATTCTCCGGCGCAGTGCGCTTTCAGTAAGCGCGTTGTCCCACACCATGCTGCCGGGCATCGCACTGGCGATCCTGATCACGGGAGCCCTCACACAGTGGAATGCCTTCGCCGGAGCGCTTTTCGCCGCACTGCTGGTGGGACTTGGTTCGGTGGCGGTCGCCCGCGGCAACCGCATCGAGCAAGGTACTGCACTCGCCGTACTTTATACGGCGGCTTTCGCCGCCGGAGTCGCGGTGCTGCCATTGCTCAAGACCCGCCGCCAGCTTGAGGACTGGTTGTTTGGGAACATCCTGGCCGTGGGCAACAACGACCTCGCCATCTCCTATGCCACCGGCGCACTGGTGCTGGTGGCCACCAGCCTGCTGATGCGGCCGATCCTCATCACCTTGTTCGAGCCGGACGTGGCGGCGGCCCAGGGTGTGCCTGTCCGCTTCATTCAATATCTCCTGTCCGGACTGCTGGTGCTGTCCCTGGTTTCCTCGCTGCAGGCGGTGGGATGTGTGCTTTCGGTAGGCCTGCTGGTCGCGCCTGCGGCCACCGTTTCACTCCTGACCGATCGCACCTCCGCCTTGTTCTGGGGCGGCGGATTGATCGGAGCAATTGGCTCGGCCGGAGCCGTGCTGATCTCCTCGAAGTGGGGCATCTCGCCCGGCCCGGCGATCGTGATGCTGCTCGGCCTTCTCTTCGTGGCCGCCTATCTCTTCAGCCCGCGTTACGGATTGGTATTCCGAAGGCGCCATTGAGCCCGCTGCCGAAACCCGGTGGCACGTGGCCCACGTGACCGGACAACCAGCTTTCCGCTTCTTCGCGGTCCAGGAAAATCCGGCTGCGGTCTGTTGCCCGCGCCCAGTGGCCCAGCATCCGCACCATTCCGAAGGACGCCGAGTCCCCCACGGCGAAGGCCAGCCAGCCATTCGTCCGATAGCCATCGCGGCGCATCAGCAGCGCCAGTCGCAGCACGTCATTCGAGGTGAGATCCAACCGTGCCTGGCTGAAATCGATCAGCCCGTGAAAATCCGGCGACCAACCCGGGTCACCCGCCACTGCGTCCGCGGTGGCACGCAGATCATCCAACCCAACCGCCCCCTGATATTCCTCGATCCGCAGCCGACGTGCCGGGTCTATCCGGTACCGGCACGTCGGCGCTGGGGGGGGAAAGTAAAAGTTAGAGAGATTCATGATCTTCTTAAATATCTGACCCTCGTGGCTGTCCCTCGTTCAAAAAATCTTCAAATTCCAACGCTCTAACGTTTTGATTTTTAATTTAATACGTACTATTAAATAGTTAGGAAACCCTAACAATATCGGCATTCCCCTCGCTTTAAACGGAAAGCACCGGATTACCCATTCGAAAACGAGTGCACGAACCGGAACCGCCGTCCATGGTGAGGCCATGTCGCTGTTTGAGAAGATCGCGGAAGCCCGGATCGACGAGGCCATCTCCTCCGGCGAACTCAAACCTCCGATCGGCCCCGCGGGTCCTCTCGATCTCGATTCCTACTTCGCCACTCCGGAAGAATGGCGATCCACGCATGCGATGCTCAAGGGCCACGGCTTTGTGCCTCCTGAAGTGGACCTGATGAAACAAGTGGATGCGTTGAAAGATGCCCTGGCCTCGGCAACCTCCGAAACCGAGCGATCCAGGCTCTCCCTTGAGCTCCAAACCTGCCGGACCACCTTTGCGATGGCGATGGAACGAATGCGGGCAGGCTCCTGAAAGCCCGGCTCACTCGGCGATCACGAACATCGCGCCGAATGAGTTGCTTTCCACACGAGCAGCCGGTTTCACAGCCATCTGGGAAATATCCCCATCCAGGAACACGGCACGCTTGCAGCCGAGCTTCTCGAACAAGCCCGCGAAGTCCCAGAAATTCACCGTTCTGCCCGGTGCGGTCATCGCAAAGACCAAGCGCCCCTGTTCATCGATACCCACACCGTTGCGGACGAGCTGATTGGGAGATCCCTGCTTGAAGGCGGGATGACGTTTTCCGTCGATCAACAACATCGGGCCCGCTTGGATTGCCATGTCACCGACAACCGGGGGTCGTGGAGGAGGCTCATCGGTGGTGGTGATCCGGGGCGCGGAATGGCCTTGGACCGACCATTGCAGCACCCCACCCGGATGGAGATAGAAATTGCCCTCTCCCTTGCGTGAATTGAGAGGCAGCCATTCACGACCGTTCTCCACATAGCGCCCGGAAGGGATGCCGCCGGGTTCGAAGATCCCGGCATTCATGAGGAAAACCACCTTCCTGCCGCGCGCCGTGAAGTCCGCCTGAACCCGATCAAACGTGCGGTAGGGCACGCCCTTCCCATCTTTCCAAACGAGCTGGACCTTTGATGGCTCGACCCGGACCACACGGAAGGAAGAGCCAGCATGATCCACCGCCTCCTCCCGCACCTCGCCGGCAGCGGAGCAGATTCCCAACAAAGAGGCCGCGAGCCAACCGAAGGCTTTCATCGCGCCACTCTACTTGAAAAGAGGCAAGGTAGCACCCGGTTTCAGCAAGGCTGGAGGATCGAGGCTGAAAGAGCGACCTTCTCCGACCTGATAGTCCCCGTAGACCACCGGCATGACGGTGACGCAGAGGATCTGCTCCGGCTTGTCCTGATCATCCTTCACCTCCACCTTCGAGATGTGCAGGACGATGGCGCAGTTCTGGGCCTTGGTGATGGTGAGCATGTCTTCCGGCTTGAACCAGGAGAACGCGGCCCGGTCGGCGGTAGGGAACAAATACTCGATCATCACCGGATAAGGCGCGGCCGGAGTGAACTCATCCGGCTTCACCATTGCCCGCGCTCTGACCGCAAAGCCGGGCGTGAAGAAATCATTGTCATTCAGCGGCCGGACGTTCTCGACCTTGTAATTTCCCTCCACATAGGAGAGCAGCAGCGGCTTCTGGAAGTTCGTGAGGTAGTTGCGCATCAACGCCGGATTCAGACGCGCGAGCAGGGCCGTATCGAAGCCGTTGAACTTCTTGTAGAGATCGTGGGGTGTATACGAATTCGCGATGGGAGCATCGAGATCCGTGTAGCTCTTCAGCTCCGGCAGGCGCTTGAGCTTCCTGAGGATCTCGTAATTGCGCGGGATCTCCGGGTGCTGGAAGATCTGGAGGCAGACGAACCAACTGATCACGGCGAAGCAGGCCGCGAGAGTGTTCGCAAGCAGCCACCAGAAATAGGCGGGACGCCGCGGGGCCGGTTCTTCAACAACTCGGGGCACGGCGATCAGGATCCGCAGGCTTCACCGTCCGCCACGGCGTGGGCGCCCGGCGGTTCATCCGCCGCTTCAAACGAAGTTCCGCAACCGCACGAACGCGCGGCGTGCGGGTTGTGGATCTTGAACCCGGAGTCCGAAAGTGCGTCGGAAAAATCGATCTCGCAACCGCTGAGCCGTTCCACACTGTCGCCAGCGACGATGACCCGTGCACCGTGGGATTCCACGATCACATCACCTTCCTCCGGGGAGCCGAAGCCCATTTCATACTGCCATCCCGCACAGCCACCGCGCCGGACGGCGAGACGCAGTCCGGCTTCCGGGGATGCTCCCCTGCTCTCCAGCATGCCACGCAGTTCGGCGGCCGCCCGTTCGGTCAATGTGATCATTGCTCAAGGGAGTGATACGGGCGCGGTGGCCGGGTGCCAGCGGAAATTTCCGCCGGGAAGGGATTTCGCACCACGCGACGAAACAGAGACCGCTCTCAGTAACCGCGCTTTTGGAGCACGGCGCGCAGTTGCACTTGGAACTCGGCGATGTCCTCCTGGGACGGGCGGTAGTTCGGAGTATCCGGGTCAAGGCCGGGGCGACCGCTCTGGTCGATCAGCCATGTGCCACCCTCGCCATCGCTGAAGCTGACGCGTCCGCTCACCAGAGCGCCGGGCAGGACCAGTTCATCGATGGTGACCTCCACCTTGCCGGTGGGAACGGGGGCTTCCAATGCTTCCTCCGGTTTCTTCTCCTCCGGCTTCTCGTCTTCCTTCAGCTCGAGGCCCAGATCAAGCACCAGGAAACGGGTATCCATGTAGGTGATGCCGAGCTGAAACTCTTCCTTCAGGCGACGCTGCAGATCCGCCATGGTCGCTCCCTCCGCCGCCCACTTCACGAGGGCCTCCTTCTGCTCACCAGTCAATTTGCTCGCGCTGAACATGATGCCGGGGTTTTGACGGCTGGAGCGACATTGTCCAAGCACCAACCACCATGAATGTTCACAAACCGGTGGCTTCACGGCGAGCTTCCACCGCCAGCCGGAAGGCCTGCTTCTCGCCATGCCGTTTCACCGAGAAACGGATGCTGCGGCGAGTCCCCGGCGCGGGACTCCATGATGCCTGCCAGAAATAATAAACCGTGCCGTTCGAGACGGCGATCGCGATACGCGATACGCCCACCACCCCCGAGGAATTCCGCGATGAAGTGCGGCAGACACGGGCCTGGGCGGCCTCACGGGCGAAGCGCTCCAACAATTCATCCCTCCAAATGCAGGCCTGCTCAAAGGAAGCCTGCGGTCCGCCTGCCGCCCGATCGGCGAAATAGCGGGCGAACTTGATGCCGCCCCGCTGAAGCCGGACCTGCCACCCGTAGGTGCCGGTCTTGGGTTGATCGAGGCGGACAATGCCGCGGCTGTCCCGGGAGGGTTCCATGGAAAAACTTCATGGAACCCTTGGGGCGCAACCGCGCGCTGTCAACCGATCAGGTCAGTTGCCGCGACGGCGGCCACCACCATTGTTTCCGCCCGGGCCGCCACCGCCGAAGCGATTGCCGCCACCGAAGCCACCGCGGCCCCCACCATCCTGCAGGCGCTGCTTGGCCTCATCGCTGAGGACCGAGGACTGGGCGATGTATTCCTTGGCTGCATCCGGATCCGTGCGCATCCACTGCTCGGCAGCGGTCGCCACGGCGCGCTCGCGGGCGCGCTCATCGGTGATCGACTCGGCGAGGCTCACCACGGACTGCGGATTGTCGGACCGGTTCGACCAGATGTAAGTGCCCACGGCCTCGTCGCGGGTTTCCCCGGCAGGCTGCTTGGAGATGAAAGCCACCGCAGCGGAATCATCCTGGCTGGACCAATTGCGCATCAGATCGCGCATCGCATTGCGGGAAACATCTTCTCCACCCTGAGCCAGCAGCCAGGTAGCGGCCGCCTGCGGATCCTGGCGGGACCATGCATCCACGGTCTGGGAAATGGCACGGCGCTTGGCATCGTCATCGGTCATCGACGCGATCTTCTGGGAAGCAAGCTGCGGATCGGAGTTGGCAAGGCTGGCAATGGCTTCGCCCAAGGCTGCCTGCTGCTGATCGGCTGGAAGCGACTTGATCCAGGTCTCAGCAGCGGAGAAATCCTTGGCACCCCACTTGCTGGCGATGGAGGCGTAGGCTTCCTTCTGGGCATCGCCCTCGAGAGCGGCGGCCATGGTGACGGCCTTCTCAGGATCGGTGGAGGCAAGCTCACTGACCACGGAGGTCATGGCCTGGGTCTTGTCACGACCTTGGAGGGACTGCGCCCAGGCCATGGCGGCCTGCGGATCGTTCTTCGCCCACTCGGCTGCGATCACGGAAGCACCGCTGCCGCCGCGACCACCCATGCCCATGCCCATCATCTGGAACTCACGGGGATTCTCAGCGTAGTACTTGGCGGCGTTCTCAGGATCGACACTGGCCCAGCTCTGGAGAATGGTCGGCTTCACGAACATGCCACCCATGCCCATCTTGTCCGAATAGGCCATGGCGGCCTTCGGATCGGTCTCGGCCCAACGGCCGAACAGAAGGATGGATGCCATGATCCGCTCGTTCATGGGCATGTTTTCCAGCTTGGCGGCCTCAGCCTCGAGCTGGTCCGGGGAAAGATTCTGGTAATAATCGAGCAGAGCCCGGATGCGGTCGTTCTGGCCCGGAGTCTTGCGGATGTCCGCAAGCGACTTGGTGGAGCGGGCGTTGCGGGCGTCAGCAGCAGCAGAGTTCGCACCGCGACCGCTACGCGAAGCGGACAGGGAGAGCGAGTCGGCTGCGGAGTCGGTTTGAGCGGAGCTGCCGCTCTTACCGGCGAAGAAACCACCGGCTCCTCCGACGAGGAGGGCGGCTGCGGGAAGGATCCAAGGATTTTTCATGAAAGAGGGAGTGGACGAGGGGGTAAACCCCGCCAACCCCGAAAAGTATCGGTGCTTTTTACTTCGAACCGCTCTTTTCCTCCGTCTTGGCCTTGAAATCCGGGTCCGGCATCTTGCGTTCCCCCACCCGCTCGATGGTGGCGAAGAAGGCTCCCAGCAGTTTGTCCTTCGCTCCCTGATCCTCGAACCAGACTTCCAGATCAGCATCACCCTCGTTCAAATCCACCCCCAGCGAAAGGGAAGTGGCCCCCTCGATCAACGGGGTTTTGACCTCATATTTGCCCGCCCGGGCATGGGCCATTCCGGCATGGAGTTTCCCCAACGCCTCACGTTCAGAGGATTCCGCAGTTGCAGGGACCTTTGAAACAGTGACCTTGTAGTGGCCGGTGCGATTCGCGTGGAGCTTCCAGACACCGGAGATGGTGGGTAGCGAGGCAGCTTTGGAGGAATCGGCGAGTTCACCCAGCAGACCGCGCAAAGCTACTTGATCCCGATAGCTCGACGGACCGGACGCGGTCGGCACCTCCCGGCTGGGCCACCAGTCGCCCCAGGTGATTGGAACCACGGGCTGGCGATCGTCACCAACGATGATCCGGCGGGGGGCGGACAAAGCGGAACGAACGGTCTGCCACCACTTGCCATAGTCGGTCATCATTTCCATGGCCGTGTCCTGTTGCGTTTCGAAGACATTCTCCCTCTGGTCTTTCACTGCACCGGTATCCCGAAGGTCCAGACCGGACAAACGCCAGCGACCTTTCCTAATCACGTAATCATTTGATTTATAGCGATCTGCCGCCTGATCGGCCGGCCACCCGCCCGGATGGAAGTAGAACAATCGCTCAGGAAACGTGGCCTTGGGATCTTTCAGGGTCGAGGCGAGGTCGATTCCATCCCCCTTCCAATCTCGGAACAACGGCACACCACAGAGCGCCGCGACCGTGGGAAAACCATCGTAGATGGCACTCGGAGAGGTAGGCATGAGCCCGGCCGGAAGATGACCGGGCCAGCGGAAAGTCATCGACGTGACCGGATCCAAGTTGCCCGGTGAGGTCCGGGCAGTGGTGCCGAAGGCGACCACCAGCGTATTCGCGGCGGCACCGGAACGATCGAGCTCCTCCAGCACGGAGGCGGCGGCTCTTTCGCTTCCAGCGGGAAGATTGAGCACCAGAAAGAAGCGTTCTTTGGCCGCAAGGCGTTCAGTCATCCACTTGCGGGCTTCCGTCTCCAACACGGTGGCACGGTCGCCCTCATGCTGGTGCCAACCTTTGAGATCCCGCATCCACGGGCGGTCTGAGGAATTCGCCCAGCGGTCGCCGGGTTTCCCATCGCCATCCACTTGGATCTCTTGGAATCCCCGGTCCTCTGGGCGGAACGGCAGCGCATCCCCGAGAGCCCAGGTGCCGAAAAAAGCGGTCCGCCATCCGGCCGCCTTGAACGCATCGGAGATCAGCGGCACCTCCGGATGGATGAAATTGCGGCCGCCCACGGTATCCACGACGCCTGCCCTCAGCTCGTGGCATCCGGTCAGCCAGGCCGCAAGAGTCTTGGCAGGCTCGGTGGAAGCGAAGCAGTCGGGATAGGTCGTGCCGGAACGGACGAGCGGCTCAATGACCTTCGCCTGCCCTTCCCTGCCGAAGTCACCGGCCAGCACAACCACGTTCGGGCGGACATCCTCGGCCGATGCCAGCAAAAGAAGCGCGGCATTTGCGATTGCGACCAAACGAAGGACGGAGAGCATGTGGGTCATCTGCCCTTCATGAACGCCACCCGCAAGCCCTTCCGCGTGCTCTTTGTCTGCATGGGGAATATTTGCCGCTCTCCCGCCGCGGAGATCGTCTTCCACCACGAGGTGTCCCGCGCCGGTCTCTCGGATGCCATCACGACCGATTCCGCCGGCACCATCGGCTTCCACACCGGCAAAGGTCCGGACCCACGGATGTCCGCCACACTGGCATCGCGTGGATATGAGATTTTCGGCAAATCCCGGCAGATCACCGCGGCCGACCTGGATGCCTTCGATCTGGTGCTGGTGATGGACCGCGAGAATCTGGAGAACGTCCGCGCTCTCGATCGCACGGGCGAGCGCCACGAGAAGATCCGCCTGTTCATGGAATATGGCACCCGCCACGGCGCGACGGAAGTACCCGATCCCTACTATGGCGGACAGACGGGTTTCGAACACGTCGCGGATCTGGTTGAAGATGCCTCGAAAGGTCTCCTACGATCGCTCTCGTAGCCGCCACATCCCCCACATGATTCGTCTTCTGTTTTCCGCCGCAGGCCTTGCGGCAGCCTTCGTGTTGAGCTCTTGCAGTGGTATTGTCACCCGCAAGGAAGCTGTCGAAACCGCCTGGCGTTACTCCACGGTCGAGTGGACTCCGCAGGTTTCCAACGCTCATCACGGCCCGGATGCGAAGGGCATTCTGGTCCATACGCCGGATGCCGGACTTGCAGCCGCCGGCCTGAACAATGGCTGGTGGCAACCCGGCCAACCGGCGCGGGGCATGCCCTACAAGTGGGGTGGCTTCGACACGCCGGACTCCTTCAAGGCGGCGGTCGAGAAGGGTCGCTACGCCGGGGATATCTCCACCGATGAGAAGCAGAAACGCGGGGATCACGCCGTCAGCCGCCAGACCACCGGCATCGACTGCTCCGGTCTGGTGTCACGGTGCTGGAACCTCCCGCGTCCGTTTTCCACCAAGGAACTGCCCTTCATCTGCCGAAAGCTCGATTCCTGGGATGAACTGAAGCCCGGAGACATCCTTCTCAACTACCGGCATGTGATGCTCTTCACCGGCTGGGAGAAGCCCGGCATTACGATCCTTGCCTACGAGGCCGGTCCCTACCCGGTGTGGCGCGTGAATGCCGCCGCGATGCGGAAGGACAAGCTGGTCCGCAATGGGTATGCGCCCTGGCGCTACCGCGGGATCGTGGACTGAGATGCCCTTCGACTCGGGCCAAGTGCCTCTTCCCGGCAGGAGTCCACGAAGTCCAGAAATCCATTTCTGGACCTCCAAGGAGAGCAGTCCAGTAAGTCCAGTATATCTATAGATACTGGATTACTGGACTCCTTGGACCTTTGCGTGGCACCGATGGTTGCCAATGTTGGCAGGGTTGTGGCCGTGAGCCGGAGAGCCGGTCATTTTGACCGCGTCGAAGCGGCCCTCCGTGCGACAACTTGTATCAATTTGCAGGTGATTGAAAACAAGATCATCACCCCAAAATTCCACTCAATCAATTCACCGCCAATGACTTGATTCGATTATTGCGAGCATGGCAGGGCAACTGCAACAGGGGTCTTCGACTATCTGAAACCTCATGAACAGACCCTCCTATTGCAGCTATCGCACTTTCCCTGACCGCCGCAGTCGCGCCTTCGGTCGTCCGGATTCCTTCCGCGAATCCATTGAGGAAACTCCGGAATCCTTCGTCCTCAAACTCGACCTTCCCGGCGTCCGCAAGGACGAGCTGAAGCTCGATCTCAAGGACCGCGTCCTAACCCTCACCGTCACGCCCACCGAAGAGCGGGCCTTCGTTTCCGCCTCCAACCGCGCCTGGCGCGTCGGTCCGGACATCGATGCCGAAGCCCTCACCGCCCGCCTCGAGAACGGCATTCTCGAACTCACCCTCCCGAAGCGCCAACCCGCTGCGCCGGAAACCCGCAACATCGACATCCAATGAGCACCACCCTTACCGATACCCCTCGCCCGACCACCATCCGCCCCGCCTTCAGCACCTGCGAAGACGATGCCGGATTCCGAGTCAGCGTGGCCGTGCCCGGCGTCCGCAAGGAGGACCTCAAGCTGTCCTTCCGCGATGGACTCCTCGACCTCGAAGCCCCCCGCCCCGGCGATGGCAGCGCGGTCTACCGTCTGACCAGCCGGTTGGAGCGACGGCTCGATGGCGATCGGATCGAGGCCAAGCACGAGAACGGTGTCTTGGAGATCCTGATTCCGCTCCGCCAGGAGGCGCTGCCGAAGTCGATCCAGATTTCATGATGAAGTGATGCGAATGGGGGAAGGCCGCAGATGGCCGGGAGAAACGGGATATGCCGGTCGGGGGACCGGAACCTGTTGAGCCCGTGCCGTCTGCGGTTCTTCCTTGTACGGAAGAAGCCTTCAATACGAGTTGCCAACCACGACTTGGCCTTGCAGGCACAAGGGAAGAGGCTCATGATGGCAGCATGCAGGTCATCACGGAAAAATTGCGCGGCTTCCTCCAGTACGTGGCCGTGCAGTTCATCGAGCACCCGGCCCAGGCCCAGCTCAAGGTTACGGAATTGGGACCGAAGAAGCTTCGTTACAAGCTGGTGCTGACCCAGACTGACGTGGCCCTGCTGATCGGTCGGAACGGCTTCACCGCCTCCGCCATCCGCAGCGTGATGAAGGCCGCGGCCGACCGTGAGGGCGTCCATGCCAGCCTCCAGATCCACTCCCACGAGGAAGAGGCGGAGATGATGGCACGGGATGGAGGTCATTGACCCCGGTGATGGCATGGCGGTTGCTCAACAAGACACCACCGTTCCATGTCCATCCACGTCGCCCTCCACCACCGCACGAGCTACCGATACGACCGGTGGATCGGACACGGTCCGCACGTCATCCGTCTGAAACCCGCGCCGCATTGCCGTACGCGGGTTCTTGCTTACAGCCTCAAGGTAGGCCCCTGCGAGGTCTTCACCAATTGGCAGCAGGACCCGCAATCGAATCATCTCGCGAGGATCGTTTTCCCGGACAAGACCGACCGCCTGGATATCGAGGTCAATCTGGTCGTCGAGATGGCGGTGTCGAATCCCTTCGACTTCTTCCTGGAACCAGCAGCTGAGAAGATCCCTTTCACCTATGACCATTCGCTGAACCACGAACTGGCTCCGTTCCTTCTGTTGGAGAAACCAGGAGTCAGGCTGGCGGCGCGGATCGAGCGCTATCGTGGCCCGGCCCGGCCGACGATGGACCTGCTGGTGGAGATCAACCGCGATCTCCAACAGGACATCGCCTACACCATCCGCATGGAGCCGGGCGTGCAAACGCCGGAGGAAACCCTGACAAAACGCTCCGGGTCGTGCCGTGATTCCGCGTGGCTGCTGGTGCAGATGCTGAGGCATCTCGGTCTCGCCGCCCGTTTTGTTTCCGGCTATTTGATCCAGTTGAAGCCAGACCCGGATCCGCGGGCGTTGGATGGTCCGGATGGAGCGGCACAGGATTTCACCGACCTGCACGCGTGGGCGGAAGTCTATCTGCCGGGCGCGGGTTGGATCGGCTTGGATCCGACCTCCGGTTTGCTGGCTGGAGAAGGTCATCTTCCCCTCGCCTGCTCGCCCGATCCTTCCAGTGCCGCTCCGGTTACCGGCGTGCTCGACGAGTGCGAATCGGAGATGGAACACGTCATGGAGGTGCGCCGCGTGTATGAAACACCGCGCACGACACTGCCCTATACGGACGCCCAGTGGCAGGACATTCTGCGGCTGGGACAGGACGTGGACCGCGATCTCAAGGACATGGACGTGCGCCTCACGATGGGCGGCGAGCCAACCTTCGTCTCGATGGACGATCCCGAGGGCGAAGAGTGGAACACCGCCGCTCTCGGCAAAACCAAGCGGCTCCTCTCCGGTGATCTCATCAAGCGCCTGCGCAAGCGTTTCGCACCCGGTGGCGTGTTGTTCTACGGACAGGGGAAATGGTATCCCGGTGAATCGCTCCCGCGTTGGGCCTTGGCCTGTTATTGGCGGAAGGATGGCGCACCGGCATGGGAGGACGACCGGTGGATCGCGGATGAGCGTATCGACTACGGTCACAGTAGCACGGAGGCCCGCCATTTCGGCAATGCCCTGGCCGGTGCCTTGGGAGTCAATCCGAAGTGGTTGATTCCCGCGCGCGAAGACATCTTCCATCTCCTCTGGCGTGAACGCCGCCTGCCGGTGAACGTGGACCCATTGGAGTCCAATCTCGCGGACCCGGAGGAACGCGCACGCCTTGCCCGCATCTTCTCACAAGGTCCTGCGGCAGTCGTCGGCTACACGTTGCCTCTCCAGCGCACCATCGATAACGGAACGCCCCGCTGGCACAGCGGGCCATGGTTCCTCCGTGATGAGGCGCTCTATCTCTTGCCGGGGGATTCTCCGATGGGCTACCGCCTGCCGCTTGATTCCCTGCCGTGGGTCTCGAAGGATGAGTATCCATGGATCATTTCTCCCGATCCAATGGAACAGCAAGGTCCTCTGCCCGCCCGTGAGCGGGTGATGCAGGTGCCGGGCGTGGCTCCGCAGGAAGAAGAGGAGCCCACGCGCCCTGCGATGCAGGAGTCCGCCTCCGATATCATTCGAACGGCGATCTGCTTCGAGCCTCGCAATGGCCGCCTGCATGTGTTCCTGCCGCCCCTGCGGACGGCTGAGGACTTTCTCGCGCTGGTGGAGGTGATCGAGCAAACGGCCGCAGGCCTCAACATGCCAGTGGTGCTGGAAGGCAACCCGCCGCCCTTCGATCCGCGCGTTCAGAACTTCAAGGTTACCCCCGACCCCGGCGTGATCGAGGTGAACCTCCATCCGGCAGCGAGTTGGGATGAGCTCGTTTCGAACTCAGACATCCTCCACGAGGAAGCCCGGCTCACCCGCCTGGTGCCCGAGAAGTTCATGCAGGATGGGCGCCATACCGGTACCGGCGGCGGACATCACATCATCCTCGGCGGCGATACTCCGGCGGACAGCCCGATCCTGCGTCGGCCTGACGTGCTCCGGAGCTTCCTCACTTACTGGAACCACCATCCCTCGCTCTCGTATCTCTTCTCGGGATTGTTTGTCGGCCCCACCTCACAGGCTCCGCGCACCGATGAGGCGCGGCACGATTTGATCCACGAGTTGGAGATCGCTTTCAGCTCCCTCAAGTCGCACGACACTCCGCCGCCATGGCTGGTGGACCGGGTGTTCAGGAACCTGCTCACGGATACCACCGGCAACACCCACCGCACCGAGTTCTGCATCGACAAACTCTTCAGCCCGGACAGCGCAACCGGCCGCCTCGGGCTATTGGAGATGCGCGGTTTCGAAATGCCGCCGCATCACCAGATGAGCATGGCCCAGCAGCTCGTGCTGCGCGCCTTGACGGCACGCTTCTGGAAGCATCCATACGAGAAACCACTGGTGCGCTGGGGCAGCACGCTGCATGACCGCTGGATGCTGCCGCACTTCGTGGAGGCGGATTTCCACGACGTCATCGCGGATTTGAACCGCGAGGGCTATCCGGTGGACCGGGAGTGGTTCAAGCCGCAAGTCGAGTTCCGCTTCCCGAAGATCGGAGACTTTGTCGCCGGAGGCGTGGAGATCGAACTTCGATCGGCGATCGAACCTTGGCATGTGCTGGGTGAGGAAGGAGCCGCTGGCGGCACCGTGCGCCATGTCGATAGCTCTTTGGAACGCCTCCAGGTGAAGGCCCGCGGCCTGACCGGTGAACGCCATCGCCTCGCCTGCAATGGCTGGACCATTCCGCTGCACCCGACGGGGACGCGCGGCGAGTTCGTGGCGGGGATCCGTTACCGTGCCTGGCAGCCGCCCCATTGCCTCCATCCGACCATCCGCGTCCATACTCCGCTGGTATTCGATCTGATCGATGGCTGGAATGATCTCTCGCTGGGAGGCTGCACCTTCCACGTCGCCCACCCCGGTGGCCGGAACTACAACACCTTCCCGGTGAACGCCTACGAAGCGGAGGCCCGCCGCAAGGCCCGCTTCTTCCGCGAGGGCCACACCGGCGGCCGGGTCCGGCCCCAACAGATCCCTTCAAGCCCGGACTTCCCCTTCACCCTCGATTTGAGGATGATCCCGGCGGACCCGTGAGGCGGTCCCCTTCCGCATGTCGCATCCCGGCCCATACCTCTTCCCCGTCACGTCGCTCTCGGGCAACGGTCATGCCGGTGCATGGGATGAAATGACGGGAGCCACCGGCAAGGTGCGCCCGCTGTGGAGTGGCATGGCCCGGGCCATGGAACACTGGACCGCGGAAGAGCGGACCACACTTTCCGAGTCTGCGGACCGGCTGTTGGAAGACCTGGGAGCCACCTACAACATCTACAGCGATGCCGGTGGCAGCGGGCGACCGTGGCGCATCGACCCCCTGCCCCTGCTGATCGATCCGCAGGAATGGAAGAAGGTCGCCGCAGGACTGGGGCAGCGGATGCGTCTGTTGGAGATGGTGCTCACCGATCTCTACGGCCCGCAGCGGCTGCTGGAGGAAGGTCTGGTACCGCCGGACCTCGTCCATGCGAACCCTCACTTTCTCACCAACCTCCGGGGTATCGCTCCGGTCGGCGGCCGTTACCTGGCGACGGTGGGTTTCGACCTGATCCGTGGTGACGATGGCCGCTGGCGGATCCTGCGCGATCACACGCGGCTTCCCGGTGGTCTCGGCCAGACACTGGAGAACCGCAGCGTGACCACCAACGTCTTGCAGGCGGAGTTTGAGGACAGCCGCGTGGCGGGTATCACGCCCTTCTTCGAGCTTGAGCGCGAAACCCTGCTCTCGATGGCTCATGAGCGCACCCGTGTGCCGCACATGGTGCTGCTGACTCCTGGATTCCGACATCCATCGTACTTCGAACACGCTTACAAAGCACGCGTGCTGGGTATTCCTTTGGTAGAGCCAGCGGACCTCACCGTGCGCGAGCGACGCCTGTTCCTCAAGACGCTCTCCGGCCTGCGTCGCGTGGACGTGCTGGTGTGTCGGCTCGATGATGATTCCGTCGATCCGCTCGAGTTCTGGACGATGGGCGGCGGTGGCGTGCCCGGTCTGGCGGAAGTGTGGCGCTCCGGGAATGTGGCGCTGGCGAATGCCCCCGGCACCGGCTTCGCCGCCACCATGGCCCTGATGCCATTCCTGCCCGGCATTTGCCGGAAGTGGTTGGGCGAGGATTTGAAACTGCCGTTTGTGGAAACCTGGTGGCTCGGCCAGACACCGATCCGCCAGCAGGTCCTCGCCGATCTCCAGCGGTATATCATCTTCCCGGCTTTCGGTCCCGGCCAGCCGGTCCGCTGCGCGACCTTGGGAGCAGCCGCCCGCAAACAGTGGCTGGCGACCTTGGAAAGCCGCCCGCATGACTTCGTGGTCCAGCGGGATGTCACCCCGAGCCTCGTGCCGGTGCTGGACAAGGGCTCATTCCAATCGCAGCCGGTCATCTGGCGTTCCTTCTGCCTGCAATCTTCCGCCGGTCCGGTTACGCTTCCGGGTGGGCTCGGCATCATCGCGAAGGATGGCATCCTTCTCAACGAATACTCCGGCCGGGAACTCACGGCCAAGGATGTCTGGATTCCAGACGAAGCCTCCACCACCAGTGAAGGCCCCATCGCCCGGTTGGAGAGCCATCAGATCGCCCGCGATCCGACGGGGGCGGAAGTTCCCAGCCGAATGGCGGAGCACCTGTTCTGGGTGGGACGTTATGCCGAGCGCATCGAGCTGGCCACCCGCCTGCTGCGCACCACCGTAAAGCGGCTCGGTGGCGAACTCACTCCTGCCCGCCGCGCCCAGCGCGATGCCTGCTTCGCGCTGTTGAGAGGTCTGGAGATCCTTCCGCCCGAAGCCACCACTTTGCCGCCCCAACCACTGCCGGTGCTGGCACGGCTGGTTCACAATCCATCCGCTCCGCATGGCCTGCCTTCGTTGATCCGCACGCTGCTATGGAACGCGGCCTCCGCGCGCGACCGTCTCTCGGATGATACCTGGCGGTTGTTCAATCGCCTCGAAGACCTGCTGCATTCGGAGACACCGCATCCTAATGCCAGCTCGCTGGTGCAGACCTTGGACAATCTCGTGCTCCATCTGGCGGCCTTCGCAGGGATGCAGGCGGAAAACATGACCCGCGGCCACGGTTGGCGCTTTCTGGAAATCGGTCGCCGCATCGAGCGAGCCCTCGGCGTTCTCTCGTTGCTGGCATCCGCTCCCGGCACCCAGCAGGCCGACTCACCGGTGCTGGAGCCGTTGTTGGAAACCTGCGACAGCACCATGACCTACCGCCGCCGCCACTTCTCGCGGCCCCGCTGGGAATCGGTCGCCGAGCTGCTGTTCTCAGACGCCAGCAACCCGCGGGCCGCCGCTTCGCAGGCCAACATCCTCGCCACCCAATGTGAAACCCTGCCCGGCGATCCGCAGACAGGTCTGTTGCCGCGCATCCGCGAGCATGTAGCCTCTTTGGTGCAGGCTTCATCCGCATCCCCGAAAGGTGTGCCGGATGCCGGTGGCTTCATGAAGCGGGCGTCCGCCTTTGAGGAGCTTTCGGATCTGCTCACCCAGCACTACTTCAGTCACTCCGTCCGCCGCGTTTACTGAACCGATGCACTACCGGATCATCCATCGCACGCGCTATGTCTATGATGGTGCCGTCACGGTCTCGCACCATCTGGCGCATCTGGCTCCGCGGCCACTACCAACGCAGCGTTGCCCGTGGCATGACATGCAGATCACGCCGCAACCGGTGGGCAGATCCGTCCGATCGGATGCCTTTGGCAACATCACCACCTACTTTGAGATCGAAGGCAGCCACACCGTGTTGGAAGTGGTTTCGTGCAGTCTGGTGGAGGTGAAGCCCTCGAAATTGCCCGATCCCGAGCAAACGCCGCCGTGGGAAACCATCCGCGATGCGTGCCAGGCTCAATCGCTCACTCCCGCCTCGGCAGCCGGTGAGTTCCGCTTCAGCTCACCGATGGTCCCGGTGGCGAAGGAGTTCGCGAACTATGCGAAGAATGATTTCACTCCCGGTCGGCCGATCCTCGCCGCGCTGAGGGATTTCACCAAGCGCATCCACCGCGAGTTCAAGTTCGACACCCGTGCGACCGATGTCGCTACTCCCGTGCATCAGGTCTTGGAGCGGAAGGCCGGGGTTTGCCAGGACTTCGCCCATCTCATGCTGGCCTGCCTGCGCTCGCTGGCACTCCCCGCCCGCTACGTCAGCGGCTATCTGGAGACCGATCCTCCGCCGGGACGTGAACGCCTGGTGGGAGCCGATGCTTCGCACGCCTGGGTGTCCATGTTCTGCGGCGACGATCACGGTTGGATCGATGCCGATCCCACCAACGGCATCTTTCCGGAGCAGCGCCACATCACCGTGGCCTGGGGCCGGGACTTTGCCGATGTCAGTCCGCTCCGCGGCGTGACGCTTGGCGCGGGCGATCAGCGGTTGTTTGTCGGTGTGGATGTGCTGCCGGTGGACGAATGAGGCGCATCCTGCTTCACTCGGTTGTTCATGCGTGTCCTCGCCATCGACCCCGCCATCCGCAACACCGGCTATGCCGTGCTGGAGGGTGATCCACGCCGACCGGTGGTGCTGTCTTACGATGTCATCAACATCCCCTCGCGGCTGAGCCAATCCGCGGCTCTCTCGGCCGTGCGGACCCACCTCAGCCACCTCATCGAACAATTCGTGCCGGATGAAGTCGCGGTGGAAGGCATCATCTACGTGCAATCCCACCAGACCGCCATCAGCATGGGCGCCGCCCGGGCCGCCGCCCTCATCGCCGCTGCGGACCGGGGCTTGCCGATCTATGAATACGCCCCCAAGAAGGTGAAAAAAGCCATCGTGGGAAAAGGCACCGCGGACAAGCAGCAGGTGGCATTCATGGTCCGCGCGCTGCTGGGTCTCAGCGAAACGCCCCCTCACGATGCGGCGGATGCCCTTGCCATCGCCATGGCCCACCTCCAGGCATCCGACCCACTGAAAGCCAAACTACTGGAACGGCGGTTGGTGTAGTCGCGCCATCTTCACTTCTCCCATGAAAATCGTCATCCTCACCGGTGCGGGTATTTCCGCGGAATCAGGCATCCGGACATTCCGTGATCACAACGGTCTGTGGGAAGGACATCGAGTCGAAGACGTGGCCACGCCCGAAGGGTTCGAACGCGATCCGACCTTGGTCCATGAGTTCTACAACCAACGCCGCAGCCAGCTTCCGGACGTAAGACCGAACGCCGCCCACGAAGCGCTGGTGAATCTGGAGAAGCACCTCGGCGATAACTTCCTGCTCATCACCCAGAACGTCGACGATCTTCACGAGCGCGCCGGCAGTGAACGCGTCCTGCACATGCATGGCGAGCTGCTGAAAAAGCGCTGCGCCTGGTGTGAGAACGTCACACCTTGCGAAGCTACAGCTCCGCTCGGCACCACCGACCAATGCGAGACCTGTGGACGGGACCGCGGCATGCGCCCGGACATCGTGTGGTTTGGCGAGATGCCCTACCATCTCGATCAGATCGAGAACGCTCTGCTGAACGCAGACGTTTTCGTCGCGATCGGAACTTCCGCGGTGGTGTATCCCGCCGCCCAATTTTTCGCGATTGCTGCGCGGCACGGCGCGGAGACCATTGAGGTCAATCTGGTCCCCACCGACCGCTCCAATGAATTCGATGAGCGACTGTTCGGTCCCGCGACGGAAACCGTTCCCAAGCTGGTGGCGGAACTGATCGCCCGACGATAGCCCCTTGCCAGCGTCCCCGAACCGCGCTTCTTTCGGCGCGGCATGAAGGTCGTCGATCTCGGGAACAACGTGGACTACGAGGAAGGCCTGCGCCTTCAGGACGAAGCCGTGGCCGCCGTGCTCGATGACTCCGGACCGGAAGTCCTTTTCCTTCTGGAACATGCGCCCGTTTACACGATCGGGCGTTTACGGGATCAATCGTCACTGCGTTCGCGCGAGACACTTCCCCACCCCGTCTTCGAAATCAGCCGCGGCGGTCAAGCCACCTACCACGGCCCCGGCCAGTTGGTGGGTTATCCGGTGCTCGACCTGCGCACCCGCGACCGTGACCTGCATGCGCACCTGCGGCGTTTGGAAGATGCCATCATCCAAACATGCCGGCATTTCGGCGTTCCGGCCGAACGTCGTGAAGGTCTGACCGGGGTATGGGTGGAAAACCGCAAGCTCGCTTCCATCGGAGTCGGCGTGCGCAAGTGGATTTCCATGCACGGCTTCGCGCTCAACGTGACCAACGAGAGCCTGCCGCCGTTCTTCGCGATCACGCCCTGCGGGCTCGATGGCGTGAGCATGACCAGCATCGAGCAGGAAGCTGGTCGCCCGGTGACGGTGAAGGAGGTCGCGGACGTGGTCGCCAGCGAACTGGCCAAGGAGTGGTGAGGCGTGGCGGTTGAAAACCGCCACTACGTTTCAATGTCCCGGCATCTCGTGCTCCTGGATGTATTCCTGCTTCAGGCCGAGTGATTCCGGTGCATGCAGCACCAGCATCTTGCGGCGTGCATCCGCAGGCACGGTCTTCTTCGTCGCCTTGGAGACCACGATCATCAGCGTGATCGCCAGCGGCACGGCCCAGATGGCCGGTTGTTCGCAAAGGATGCGCAACAGCGGATGCGCGGCCCAAAAACTGTTGAGCGGTGCGAATCCTGCGAACAGCTTGCCCATCGGCCCCTTGTCGGTGGCCAACGTGCTCACGTTCACCATGGCGGCGGAACCCAGCGCCAGCAGGCCTCCTGTCAGCATGCCGGTGGCAGCGCCTTTCATCGTCATGTCACGCCACCACACGCTCACGAACAACAGCGGGAAATAACTGGCGGCGGCGATGGCGAATGCCTGGCCGACCATGAAGTTGATCTCCAGCGGTTCCACGAAGCAACCGAGTAACACCGCCACGGTGCCTACGATCACCGCACAAAGCTTGAACATCTTCAACCGCTGCTCCGGTGTGGACTTCGGCCTCAGGATGCGTCCGTAAACGTCATGAGCCAGGGCTCCCGTCATGGAGACCAACAGACCGCTGAAGGTGCTCATGAATGCGGCGAATGCTCCCGCGCAGGTGATGCCGCTGAGAATCGAGCCGAGCGTGCCATACTTCGCACGCAGCAGCACCGGCAGTTCCAGCACGATCTTGTCGGTGCCTTTCGCTCCGGCACCCGCATAGAGCTCGGGAAGGAGATTGCGGCCGATCACCCCGAACACCGGCGGGAAGACATAGAACACCCCGATGAGGATCATCACCCACATCGTGGTCCGCTTCGCGGCGACCCCATCCGGGTTCGTGTAGAAGCGCACGAGAATGTGAGGCAGTCCTGCCGTGCCGCACACCAGCGCGATGATGAGCGAGTAGGTGTAGAGCAGCGAATAGGGCTTCTGGTATTTCGCCAGGAAATCGGCCCGCTGTTCCTGTGGCAGGGCATCGGCCGCATTTTTCACGGCCTTGGTCGTGAGCGGTCCGAAGGGGGCGATCCAAGCCTTGTCCGCGGGAGCCTTTTCCGCCAGAGGCTTGCGCTCCACCGTCTGCACGATCGGAGCGGGCTCCTTCGCGGTGGTGTTCGCGCCGAGGTTGCTACCATAGGAACCGTACACCGCCATCAACACGAAGATCGGCACCGAGATGGCGAACATCTTCATCCAGTACTGCATCGCCTGGATAAGGGTGATGCCCTTCATGCCACCGAGCGCGACATTGAAGGTGATCACCGCACCGACCACCACCACACCCACCCAATAGGGCAGCCCGGGGAAGATGTAGGCCAGCGTCGTGCCCGCGCCCTTCATCTGCGGCATCGTGTAGAAAAAGCCGATGAACAACACGAAGATCACCGCGATCTTCCGGAACAACGGCGAATCAAAGCGCCCTTCCGCGAAATCCGGAATCGTATAGGCTCCGAAACGCCGGAGCGGCCCGGCGATGAACAACAGCAGGAAGAGATAGCCGCAGGCGTAGCACACCGGATACCACAACGCATCGTAGCCGGAAGACATCACCATTCCGGCGATGCCCATGAAGGAAGCGGCGCTGAGGTATTCGCCGGAGATCGCGGCGGAATTCCATCCCACCGACACCGAACGCCCCGCGACAAAGAAGTCCGAAGCAGTCTTCGATTTTCCCATGCTGAGAAATCCCATCACCAGCGTGACGAGGACGGTCACCAGCGAAAATATGAGAATCCAAGGATCGACGTTCATGGTGGATTCAGGCTTCGCGGTTGTGCTTCAGGGCGTCCTCCGCTTCCTGCTTTTCCAAGGCCAGCGAACGGCGGATGAAGGTGTAGCTGATCACCCACACGAACGGAAAAAACAGGATGCCGAGGATCAACCAGCTCAGGGTGAATCCGCCCACGCGGGTCGCCATCAAGTCCGGCGCGAAGTAGTTGAACAACGGCAGCGCGAGCAGCCCACCTCCAAAGGTAGCGGCACAGGCGATCGAAAGCCGGAGTTGCCGGCGCATGAGCTGGCGCAGGAACTCCTCGCTGTGGATGAAATCAGGGTGGTCGGGCATAGCGTTCCCATCCTCCTAACGGGACGATTCCGTGTAGGAAAGGAGTTTCCGCTCTTGGCGGCGGCACGCTCCGCACCCATGGTCGCCCCTCACGCATGACGACGCTTTTGGAGACCCTCGACGGTGGCACCCGCTACCTGGAAAAACGCGGCATCGAGGACGCCCGGCGCAACATGCAGATGCTCGTCGCCCACCAGCTCGGCTGCACGCGCATGGACCTCTACCTGCGGTTCGACCAGCCGATGGAGGAAAAGGACCTCGTTCCCCTCCGGGAGGCGCTGAAAAAGCGAGGCGAGGGCGTGCCGCTCCAACACTTGTTGGGCACCGTCTGGTTCCACAACAATGAGTTCAAGACCGACGCCCGCGCCCTGATCCCCCGCCCGGAGACCGAGGAACTGGTGGAGATGGTCTTAAAATTGCCAGACCTGCCGGAAACCGCTCAGGTGCTCGACATGGGCTGTGGTTCCGGGGTGCTGGGGCTTTCCCTAGCCTCCTCCAAGCCCGCCTGGCAGGTGCTGCTGGCGGACGTATCTCCAGATGCGCTGGCTCTGACTCGTGAAAATGCCGCCTCGATCGAACTGACGAACGCGGGCTTCACGGAAAGCGACCTGTTCGCCGCCGTGGAAGGCTCCTTTGACCTCATCGTGGCGAATCTCCCCTACGTCCCGGAAACCGATCGCCCCACTCTGACGCGGGAGGTGATGCACGATCCGGATCTGGCCCTTTTCGGCGGGCAGGACGGTCTGGACGTGATCCGCCGCTTTCTGCCGCAAGCCTTTGAAAAACTGGCACCCGGAGGTCACATCGCACTTGAAATCGGGCATGATCAGGCTTCACACGTTGCGAATCTTCTCCAAGATGCCGGTTTCACCGCGGTCGAGGTGAAGACCGACCTTTCCGGCGTCGCCCGGTTCCCTTTCGCCCGCAAATCCTGATTTTCTCTCTTTCTCCCTCAAATGGACAAACTGCTCGTTCATGGCGGCACCACCCTGCGTGGTGCGGTCAATATCTCAGGCTCGAAGAACGCCTCGCTTCCGATTCTCGCCGCCGCCCTGCTTACCGAAGAAGACTGCATCATCCGCCGTGTCCCGGACGTGTCCGACACCAACTACATGGTGCAGATTCTCAATGCCTTGGGTGCGGACGTGGAACGTTCCTCCGGCACCGTGCGCGCCACCTGCGCGGACATCTCCGATACCGCTCCTTACGAACTGGTGCGCCGGATGCGCGCCTCGATCTGCGTGATGGGCCCGCTGCTGGCCCGCAAACGCCGCGCCGTGGTCTCCCTGCCGGGCGGCTGTGTGATCGGTGACCGCCCGGTGGATCTCCATCTGCGCGGTCTGGAAGCTCTGGGAGCGAAGGTCGAATTCGAGGGCGGCAACATCATTCTCACCGCTCCCGATGGACTCCGGGGCGCACAGATCAATCTGAGCGGTCCGCTCGGGCCGACCGTGCTGGGCACCGACAACGTGATGATGGCCGCCACGTTGGCAGAAGGCATCACCGTGATCGAGGCGGCCGCCGCCGAACCGGAGGTGCTCGACCTTGCCAATTTCCTCAACGCGATGGGCGCGAAGATCGAAGGTGCTGGCACCAGCCGCATCGTCATCGAGGGTGTGGAAAGCTCCACGGCGTGGAGCACACCGTCATTCCGGATCGCATTGAGGCCGGCACCTTCATGGCTGCCGCCGCATTGGCTGGCGATGGCGTGACGCTGCGTCGCGTCTGCCGCGAGCACATGAAGTCGATCACCGGTGCCATCGAGGCCTCCGGTCACTTGGTCGAGTTCAATGCCGCCGGGGATGTCTGCACCATCCGTCGTGGCGAGAACCTGACCGGTTGCAACCTGGTCACCGCCCCTTATCCGGGTTACCCGACCGACATGCAGGCCCAGATGACCGCCCTGCTGGCCACCACGGCGGGCATCAGCGTCATCAAGGACACCATCTTCCCGCAGCGCTTCATGCACTGCGCCGAGCTGAAACGCATGGGCGCGGATATCAAGGTGGACAACGGCACCGCCATCGTGCGCGGCGTGGAAAAACTCTCCGCCGCTCCCGTCATGGCCTCCGACTTGCGCGCCTCCGCCGCCCTCGTGCTGGCGGCACTCACCGCCACCGGTTCCACCTCCATCAGCCGCCTCTATCACATCGACCGCGGCTACGAGCACATCGATGAGAAGCTGCTCATGCTCGGAGCAGCCGTGGAGCGCGTGAAAGAGTAGTCACTCTCTTTCTCGATAGCCCGGGTGATTCAAATCATCCGGGCTTTTTGCGTTCACGCACGACTGCCGATCCCACTAAGCCCCCTTCACGCCGAGCGTCGCCACTTCGAAATCGACACGTGCCGGGCCGCCTTTCCCTCCGGGAATTTCACGACGGACGATCTTGGTGCCGAGGAGCTGTTCCAGCATCCGCAGCTCCATCGAAACTGCGGTCGGGTATTTCTCGAACACGGGCAGCAGCGGATGATGGTATTCCTCAATCCGGAACCCTCGTTCCGGATCGTATTTACAGCGGCCGAAGCATCCCTCCTTCTCCCGGAGCCCGGCCAGAAGAGTCGCCTTCTCCACCAGCGATTTCGCCTTGGTCAGCTTGGGCCGCCACTTTTCAAGCTGTTGTTGGAAATGCTGGAACAAAAGCCGGTCCGGTGCGGTCTCCCCGAAAAGCGCCCGGATCGCGTCCAACAGATCGAGTGTCAGCGCCACGCCGGCCTGGGGAAAAAGGGAATCCGCCTTGGCGGTGAGGCGGTAGAAAATTTCCGGCCTGCCGACCTGGGTCCGCGGAACCCGCCAGCGCTCCAGATAGCCAAGCTCCTTGAGATCCTGGCAGTGCTGCTTGACCGTCATGTAGGCGATTTCCAGCCGCCGCCCCAACTCACTGACAGGCAATCCCCCGGCGAGCTTCAACTCCTCGATGACGGCGACCCATTGGGGTTTGACGAGATCTCGGAAGCCGGGCAGAAACATGGTGTCCGCCCATGATTTGTTGGACGGGAGGCGGATGCCAACGCAAAATGTCCGTTGCGCACACCAAAAGCGGGTCCATGGTTTGACAACCTTCGAACTAATACTAGCTTTCGCCCAAGCCGATGGCCAACCGCCCAACTGATTTTGATCCCGCCTTCCGGTTGCATGCACCGGGTTACTGGCCGGAGGATGCGATGGAAAACTGGAGCGACCACAAATGGCAGCTCCGCAACCGCATCGATTCCCTCTCTGATCTGGAGAGCCGCATCAACCTCACCGACGAGGAACGCGCCGGTGTCCTCCTCGCCGGCACCAAGCTGGCGATGGCAATCACGCCGCATTTCTTCAACCTGATCGACATGGACGATCCCGATTGCCCAATCCGCCGCCAGGTGATCCCGCGTATCGACGAGGGCTGGACCGCGCCGGAAGAAATGGCCGATCCGTGTGGCGAGGACAGCCACATGCCCGTCCCGGGACTGGTCCACCGTTACCCGGATCGCGTGCTCTTCCTCGTGACCGATCGTTGCGCGTCCTATTGCCGTTACTGCACCCGTTCCCGCGTGGTGTCCGGTGTGGGCGAACAGCATCTGGAGACCCAGATGGAGCAAGCCTTCCAGTATCTGGAGCGCACTCCGCAAGTGCGGGACGTGCTGCTGTCCGGCGGCGACCCGCTGCTGTTCAGCGATGACAAGCTGGACAAGATCCTCACGCGCCTGCGCTCGATCCCGCACATCCAGTTCGTGCGCATCGGCTCGCGCATTCCGATCTTCCTGCCGCAGCGCATCACGCCGGAATTGTGCGCGATGCTGAAGAAGCATCACCCGCTCTTCATTTCGGTGCACACCAACCACCCGCGTGAATTGACGACGGAAGTCCGCGATGCGCTCGGCCGCCTCGCCGATGCCGGTATTCCGCTCGGCAATCAAAGCGTGCTGCTGCGTGGCATCAATGACTCGGTGGAGGTCCAGAAGGCGCTCGTCCACAAGCTGCTGATGTGCCGGGTGCGCCCCTACTACCTCTACCAGTGCGACCTCATCACCGGCTCCTCGCACCTGCGCACCAGCGTGACGAAGGGACTGGAGATCATCGAGGGCCTGCGGGGTCACACCACCGGTTACGCCGTGCCACAGTTCGTGATCGATGGCCCCGGCGGTGGCGGCAAGATCCCTCTCAACCCGGAATACGTGGTCACCCGTGAACCGGGCCGCGTGATCCTGCGCAACTACGAGGGCGGCATCTTCGAGTATGCCGAGCCCACACCGATCCCTGCGGATGCCCTGGCGGCGCTACATGAGAAGGCGCTGGAGACGGCATGAACTGTAGCTGAAGTCTCTGGCCTCAGAAATTTGCCCCACCGGTCTTCGGTGGGGCTTTTTCTTGGGCAGGCACTCCGAGGCTGCTGTTCCAAAGCCAGCTCCCCTTTCCCACTGCACCCACCCGCGGTTCCTGCCATGCTCCGCGCAAATGAAAACGCGCATGGCCGGATTGCGGACGGAGCAATCCAGCACGGTGATGAAACTGGCGTTGCTGAAGCGGAAGCTCGCTCGTCGGGATCGGGAATGGATCCGTTTCCGTGAAGCCGCCCTCATCCGGGACTCTCAAGGCGGAAAGGAACCCTCTGCTTTCCGCTGCGTGATGGAGGTCATGGCGATGACCCTCCTCGGTCTCAGCTTGGGCGGTTTGCCTTGGATCGCCCACACGTGGCTCGCAAAAGGAGCCCTCTTGACGCTCACCGCAATCGGCATGGCAGTTCTCTGCATCGGCTGGCATCGGTTTGTTGAAGGTCTTTCGCGGGTATCCCGATTCAGCCGCCAGCGCCGCCGATACCAGACCCGCCGCCGGGAGATCGTGGCCCTGATCCGCCACGAGCAATCGCGGTGAAAAACCGGACGGTTTGCCGCATCCCGCGCATGTTTTACGTCAAACGGTCAAGACACGGGTGCGATCTTATACATGATGAGCATCCAATCCGTTCGTGACCGGCTGAGCCGGGTGAAAAAGCAGAAGATCGACGACAAAGCCTTGGCCACCGAAGCCGTGGAACTGGCCGCCGATCTCCTCGACTCTGCCAAGAACGAACAACGGATTTCGGAGCGCCGTCAGGCCGCCCAGATGGCCCGCATGATGGTGGACCCGGCGGGCAAGGCCTTCACTCTGGCCATGGCGGACCAGGTGTTTCGTCCGCCCACGCACGCACGCTCCGCAGCGCAGTTCCGCTACCTCGTCGAGGGCTATGGCGTGCCACACTACCTCTCCATGCCGGAGCGGGTGGCGATGAAGGCGGGTGCCACGTTCTCGGCGCTGGCCCCGGACATCGTGATGCCCGCCGTAACCGGTGCGATGCGCGCCCAGAGCGCCTCCGTGATTCTTCCCGCCGAGGACGACAAGCTCAAGCCGTTGCTCGCCCGCCGCAAGCAGGCTGGCATGCGGATGAATCTCAACCAGCTGGGCGAAGCGATCCTCGGCGAAGGCGAGGCCGCCCACCGCATCCAGGCCGTCATTGACCGCCTCAAGTCTCCGGACTGTGACTACCTCTCCGTGAAGATCTCCGCGATCTTCTCCCAGATCCACCTCGTTGGCGAACAAGAGACGCTGGCCCGCATCACCGGAGCGTCTGCGCGAACTCTACCGCGTGGCCATCCAGAACCCGATCAACGGCAAGCCGAAGTTCGTGAACCTGGACATGGAGGAATACCGCGACCTCCACCTCACCTGCGATGCCTTCCGCACCGTGCTCGATGAGCCGGAGTTCATGAAGCTGGAAGCAGGCATCGTGCTCCAGGCCTACCTGCCGGATTCCTGGCCGGTTCAGAAGGACCTTATCGCTTGGGCGAAGGACCGCGTGGCACGTGGCGGCGCGGGCATCAAGATCCGCATCGTGAAGGGAGCGAACCTCGCCATGGAAAGCGTGGAGGCGGAGCTGCACGATTGGCCGCTCGCTCCCTACGATTCCAAGGAAGCAGTGGCATGCGAACTTCAAGCGCATCGTCAACGAGGCCTGCAAGCCGGAGACCGCGAAGTACGTGCGCCACGGTGTGGCCAGCCACAACCTTTTCGATATCGCCTACACGCTGCTGCTCCGTGCTCGCGAAGGAGTG
>JASGJM010000018.1:0-24273 GCA_049840755.1 Luteolibacter sp.
AAGGTTGATCAGGGAAACACGATAGAATCCGAACAGCACCTCATCCACGTAGATGATGCCGCGCTCGGCGCGTGAGACATCGAAATCGGAAGCCTGGAGCAGGCGCAGGATGATGTTCTCCACATCCTCACCCACGTAACCGGCCTCGGTGAGGGTGGTGGCGTCCAGATGCAAAAGGAACGTCCAGCACGCGGGCGAGCGTGCGAGCGAGCAGGGTCTTGCCGGACCGGTGGGGCCGAGCAGGAGGATATTCGACTTCTCGATCTCCACGTCCTTGAACTCATCCCGTTCGCCGCATCCTGGCGGAGACGCTGGTAGTGGTTGTAGACCGCCACGGAGAGGACCTTCTTGGCATGTTCCTGGCCGATCACGTGCTCATCGAGACGATCGCGGATCTCCGCCGGGGAGGGGATGCGAAAGCCGGATTTCTCAGCGCCGCCCTTGCTCTTGCTGGTGGCACCGGCCGGTTAGCTCTCCAGAATGTTCGAGCAGACCTCGATGCACTCGTTGCAGATATAGACGCCCGGACCGGCAATAGAATTTTTTGACCTCGGAGTGGCTCTTTCCGCAGAACGAGCACATCGTGAGATTGGAAGCGCGGGCCATGGGATTGGTGGAAGGGAGCTCCCTTCGGTGCTGGCGATACCCAGCTTGGCGTAGGCGAAAGCGGGAAAATCACAGATTGGAAATAGAGCGGAATTGTGCAACGCGCGACAGGGAAACGGGTGGGGGCTAGTTCAGGCTGCCTGTGTCCCGTAACCCTCTGTTTTTCCGGGTCTCGCTATACCAATCGTCCCCCTCGCTCCACCATCCATCGCCCCAGAACACGAGGGTTTTCGTCCCGGCATTGGATAATTTGATCACCCAGGTGCTATGCAGGGCCAGTTTCGTATGGCGCTTTTCCAACTCGATCCGATGGAGCAGAGCTTCCCACTTCCGGATCTGATCCGCATCCAGAGAGACGGGTGTGCGTGTGTCCGGAGGGTGGAAGCCTGGATCTTTCCCATGCTGCCAATTCCGCCACCATGATCGAGCCAGTCGGAGATCGCACTGGGGCGGTGGGCGGGTTTACAGGACCACAACGTCGCGGAAGCAGGAGAAGTGGCAGTGTGCGGGACTTCACGATGGCACTGTCTCACTTCTCAGGAGAGCGGGCGACCTCGTAGTGGAAAAAGCGCTTCAGAGAGAGCATCGGTCGCTCCACAGCACCTGCCAGCTCACCCATGCGGCGGCGGCGGTGAGGATGAAGGCGGCGACCACGAACATCAGCAGTCCCAGCACGGGCGGGCCGCCGATGTGCCCGGCGATCCACGTATAGACCGGTCCTTTCAGCCACGGATCAAAGAGGTAGTGCAGCAGATACAGGCCGTAGCTGTATTTGCCGAAGATCACCCAGCCTCGACCGGAAAGCAGCCGCCGCACGGGAGAGGTCGGGGACGCAATGCCAGCATCAGCAAGGCACCGAGAAGAAGGGTGAGAATGGCACCAGCGAGACTTGTTCCGGGAACATATGCCCGCGAGCATTACCCCGCCGGAGAGGGCTGCGATCATCGGCGCGCGTGCCATCCAGCGTTCCCAGCGAACTGGATTCCGATACACGACCGCCAGCCACGCGCCCACGGCGAGGGTGTTCAGGCGGGTAGGGGTGAAGAGATACGCGCCCACCGGATTTCCCGAGAAATGCAGCGTGAAGTGGGTGACTGGCGCGATCACCAGGCAGGCGAGGCAGACCTTTTCCAAGGTGGATCGCGGTAGGAACCGCACCAGCAGCGGCCACACGAGGTAGAACTGCTCCTCCACCGCCAGCGACCACAGGTGGCCGAGATTCACGCCGGGAGGAGAGATCAGCCAATCGTGCTTGAGCGTGGCGCCGATGTTCGAGGCGAAGAGCCAATACCACCACGGCGAATCCGGTCCCGAGGGGCGCGTAAGGAAGACGCCGATCAGCACCGCATAGTAGAGTGGAAAGATCCGCACCGCCCGCCGCAGGTAGAAGACGGAGAAATAGCGGCCGGTGGTTTTCGGGGCATCCAGCAGGATGCCGGTGATGAGGAAACCGGAGAGGACGAAGAACATGTCCACTCCCACGAAGCCACCGTGGAGGAAGCGGAAGAAAGCATTGCTCTTATCCACCAGTCCACCTGCGGTGATGAAGTGGCTCCACATCACCAGTACGATCGCCACGCCACGGAACCCATCGAGGGAGGCGTAGTGGCGGGTGGTGGCGGAATCGGACACGGCGGATGGGATCGGGATGCGGGAAAGACGCCTGCCGGGTCGGAGAAGCGCAAGGGTGATTTCGCGCGGGGATGCGATCGTAGCCGAGGCCTCTGGCTTCGGAGAGTTGCCACGGACGTCCCGGACGTGGCTCTGTGAAGGAAAGGCCGTCCTCTCCCGGGGAGCCCCGGGGACCGTGGCTCCAACCTTCCGAAGCTGGATGCTCCGGCTACTATGCACAAAAAAAGCGCCGGACGTTTCCGCCCGGCGCTCCTTTGAAAATAGAGATCAACCTTCCTTCTTCTCCTCGATTGCGGAGAGGACCGCGTCCGGGAGTTGCTTGCGGCTTTCGAGGACTTTGTCCACGAGGCCGTAGGCCACGGACTCCTCGGCACTCATGTAGTTGTCGCGGTCGGAGTCACGCTCGATGTCTGCAACGGTCTTGCCGGAGTGCTTGGCAAGGATGCCGTTGAGGCGCTTCTTCAGGTTGAACATGAAGTTGATGGTGCGCTCGACATCGGAGGCCGTGCCTTGCGCACCGCCGGAGACCTGGTGGATCATCACGTGGGAGTTCGGCAGGCAGTAGCGCTTGCCCTTGGTGCCGGCGGTGAGAAGCACGGAGCCCATGGAGGCGGCGATGCCGATGCAGTAGGTGTTCACGTCGCAGGTGAGGAACTGCATCGTGTCATACATCGCGAGACCTGCGGTGACGGAGCCACCGGGGGAATTGATGTAGATGTGGATGTCCTTCTTCGGGTCCTGCATCTGCAGGAACAGGAGCTGCGCGATCACCGAGTTGGCCACAAAATCATCGATGGCGGTGCCGATGAAGATGATGCGGTCCTTGAGAAGACGCGAGTAGATGTCGAAGGAGCGTTCGCCGCGACCATCGTTTTCAACGACGACGGGGACGTAGTAGCTGTTCTGGGGAATCATGGGGTTCATGGCGGACGGGAAATTCGGCGTCTGCGAAATATTCATCGTTCTCCCCGACCTTGGCGCGCCCGTATCCAATGTCAATGGCCCTTCCGTAGAGGAGTTGAGCCTTTAGGCGAGGAGGGTCTTCATGGGGGCGGAGTCGTTGGAGAGTTTTGTCGGGAGGAGCCGATTGTAGATGACTTACGGCTCGCCAGCCTCCGCCTCCCTCTGAAGACCCTCCTCGGCTGAAGCCTCAACTCCATATAAAAAGCGCCGGGAGTTTCCTCCCGGCGCCTTTTCGAAAAAGAAGACTGGCTCGTGAAGCTTACGCTTCGGCGGCGAGCGGCTCGTCGGTTTCCTCGACGGTGGCGTGCTCGACCACGAAGTCGATGGCCTTGCCCACCAGCATCGAGTTGCGGATGCCGGGGAGGCGGCCGGAACGCTGGAGGTCGCGGATGAACTTCTTCGGAGCCTGCTTGCGGGAGTTGGCGATCATCACCAGGTGGTTCACCAGCTCCTGGTCGTTCACGCTGATATTCTCGGCGCGGGCGATTTCCTGGAGGATGAAGTTGGTCTTGATGTTCGACTTGGCCTGCTTGCCGGCGTTTTCGAAAATCTCGGTCTGCTGCGCGGCCACATCGTCCTCGCTGAGGCCGGACTGGATGCCCTGGCGGACCATGGCATCGGCCTGGTTCTGCGTTTCGTGGGCCAGCAGTTCATCCGGCACGTCGAATTCGACCTGCGTGTTGAAGTGCTCGACGATCTGGTTGACCTTCATGTCGTCGATCTGGCGGCGGCGCTCGCGCTCCATGTTGTCGCGGATGATCGTCTTGATCTCGTCCATGGTCTTGCCCGGGGCAAGCTTGGCGGCGAGCTCGTCATCCAGCTCCGGGAGGGAGGCTTCCTTGAGTTCCTTCACTGTCACGGCGAAGGTCACTTCCTTGCCACGGAGGTCGGAGAGCGGGAAATCGTCCGGGATGGTCACGGTGACGTCCTTGCTGTCACCGGCATTGAGGCCCACGAGCTGGGCGGCGAAGCCCGGCAGGAAGGACTCATCGTTCACGCGCACCCAGAAGCCTTCGCGGCCACCCAGGTAACCGGCGGACTTGCCGAGGAATTCTTCCAGCGGCTTGCCCTCGGTGGTGGAGGTGTAGTCGATCACGGCGAAGTCACCGGTCTGGATGGCGCGGCCTTCCAGATCCTTGAAGTCGGCGAAACGCTCGCGCAGGCCTTCGAGCTGCTTGTTGATCTCCTCGTCCGGCACGGCGGCGGCGGGGACCTTCACGGCGATGCCCTTGTATTCCGGAAGGGTGATTTCCGGGGCGAGCAGGATGCGGGTGGAGAAGGAGAAGCCGCCGTCCGGGGTGAACTCGGTGGATTCCGGCACGCCGAAGTCGAGCACCTTCAAGGACTCCTTGCGGAGCGCCTCGTCGCAACCTTCCTGCATCAGGCGGTCGCGGAGTTCCTCGCTGATTTCCTTTTCAAAGCGCTTTTCGACGACCTTGCGTGGGGCCTTGCCGGGGCGGAATCCCGGGAGTTTGGCCTGGCTGGCGTAACCCGCGACAATGCGCTCACGCTCGCCGGAAACCTGCTCGGCGGGAATCTCGACGCGGAGGGTGGCGACGCACTTGGGCTGCTTTTCGACAACAATGTTCATGGTGGCGGGACCGGCGCAGTATGGCCGGGGGCGGGAAGCTAGGGCTGCTTCCACCCCCTTGTCAAACCGGGTGTGCGGGCAAATCCCGGAAATTTGGGCCGGAATTCTTTGTTCCGGAGCGCCTTGCCATTGAGTGGGCAGGGATTCCGGGCGGCCGATGCGCGGGCGGGGAAAAGTTCCCGGCCTACCGCTATTCTTCCCGGAAATTCAGCAATCTGAAAGAGGGCGGAACAGGAACGTAAAGCCCGCGACGAGAAACCAACTGAGAACGGGAGAGCAGATCGCGGACATGAAGAGGAATTCCCGCTCGGAGGCGGGAACCTTTTTTCTCACCACGAAGTAGGCGGCCAATGCGGTCACCAGGAATGCGCCCGCTACTTTGGCCCCCAGGTAGATCGCGACATAGATCGCTCCCCATCCACTGGTGGATTGGGCGAGGGCCACGCCTCCTCCGGTCAGCAGAAGACCTGTCAGCCAGATCATCCGATGGAAGAGGGAAGAGATCCGGCATTTTGAAGGAGGAGGTGGAATCGTTCCGATCTTGCCGCGATTACCGTCCACCGGTGGGATCGGATTTTCAGAAGATGGGTCGGTGACAGCGGCCATGGGCGGATGATGGATTCCGTCACAGAAGGCCTCCGTTTGCGAGCCGGAGATTCGGTATTCTGCGGGGAAAGGGCGGATGAAAAAATCTTCACCCATTTGTCCTGCTGCACGGACGCCGTTCGTCGTGTAGATGAAACATCCCACTACCATGAGCACCCCGACCACCAATACCGTCCGCCTTCATCGTGTCCTCCGCTCCAAGCCGGAGCGTATCTACCGCGCGTTCCTCGATCCGGATGCGATGGCGAAGTGGCTGCCACCGCACGGCTTCACCGGCAAGGTCCACCACATGGATGCCAAGGTGGGAGGCACCTATCGGATGACGTTCACGAATTTCAATACCGGCAGCAGCCATTCCTTCGGCGGCAAGTTCCTGGAACTGGTGCCGAACGAACGTCTCCGCTACGATGACCAGTTCGAGGACCCCAATCTACCGGGAACGATGATTACCACCGTGGAACTGCGGGAGGTCTTCTGCGGCACGGAGGTGAATATCACCCAGGAAGGCATTCCGGGCATGATCCCCGTGGAAGCCTGTTACATGGGCTGGCAGGAGTCTCTGGAGCTGCTCACCCAACTGACCGAGCCGGAGATCCCGGATCAGATGTGAAGTGGCGCCCTACCTTTGCTCTGTCTCACATCCCGGCATGGCGCCGCACGATCTCGCCGAGCGTGGCGATGCCGTGTTCGATCCGTGGTGTCCACGGGTGGCCGCAACTGAGGCGCAGGCAGTTCCGGAACAGGCCCTGCGGTGAGAACAAGGTGCCCGGTGCGAAGTTGATCCCTGCCGTGCGGGCCTCGCGGAAGACCTCCAGCACGTCCACGTGCTCCGGCAGTTCCAGCCACAGGACCAGGCCGCCCGCCGGATTGCTCACCCGTGTGCCTTCCGGGAAGACTTCCGCCACCTTTTCCCGCGTGCGGCAGGTCTGGAGGCGGTAGGCTTCCCGCAGCTTGCGGAGGTGCCGGTCGTAGCCGCCGGAGCGCAGGAATTCCGCCACCGTGAGCGCCGAGATCGGTGGGCCGCCGAGGTTCAGAGAGTTCTTCAACTCGATCAGCCGCCGCTGGTGCTCGCCGCCCACGAGGTAGCCCACCCGCAGGCCGGGCGCGAGGGTCTTGGAATACGAGCCGCACAACAGCACGCGGCCGGTCTTGTCCATCGCCTTCAGGCAGGGCGGGCGCGGTCCCTGGTGGGGGAGGTCGCCGTAGATGTCATCCTCCACGATGGGGATGCCGTGCTCGTCCGCGATCTCCAGCAGCGTGCGGCGGTTCGACTCGCTCATGAAGCCGCCTGCGGGATTCGAGAAATTCGGGATCACCAGCATCGCGGCCACCGGATACTTCTTCACCGCCTCGCGCACGGCATTCATCTCCAGCCCGCAGATGCAGGCGGGCACCGGCACCACGCGCAGCTTCAGCTTCGCCAGCAAACTCAGAGTGCCATAGTAGCTCGGAGATTCCACCAAGACGGTATCGCCGGGGCGTGTCACCGCCATCAGCGCGAGGTGGAGCGCCTCGCTGGCTCCGATGGTCACGATGAAGTCATCCGGCTCGAAGGCGCAGCCCCAGTCGATCGACCGGCGGCTCAGTTCCTTTCGCAGGGCCGGGCTGCCGGGGGCCGGATCGTAGCGGAAGGTCATGCTTGGATTCCGGCGCACTATCGAGGCGCTCGCCTTGGCCAGCTTTTCCAGAGGCACCAGATCCTCCGATGGCACCGCCGATCCCAGCGGGATCAGGGAGAGATCGTTCATGTCCCGCACCGTATTGAAGACGGAGGACATGCCCTCCAGCGAGGCGCGGGTCGGCTTGTGACGGGGCAGGGAGGGCTCCACCAGTGACTTGGCGAGGCGTGCCGTCACGTAGAAGCCGGACTTCGGCCGCGCCTCGATCAGGCGGCGACTTTCCAGCAGGGTGTAGGCCTGCATCACCGTCGGCACGCTCACCCCCTGTTGCTGGCCGAATTGCCGCACCGAAGGAATCCGGTCTCCGGCGCGCAGGGTCCCGGCCTGGATCATGTGCTCCAGGCGGTCGGCGATGCGGAGATAGAGCGGTTGTTCGGTGCTGGTGCTCATCGGTGGAGTGTAGGGAAAGCGGGGCGGCGGCGGCCACGTACAGCTCGTGGGATTTTCATGCTGTACAGTGATTCCAATGTGTAACGCTGTACAGGTCGGAAATCAACCCGCCTGTAGCTACCGGGCCGGGCCGGTCGGTGGAATCCTCCGGACATGAACGCGCTCATTCCCCTCGCGGACTTCTGGAGATGGATCGCCAACCGGTCCTGCACGCAGGCCGGGGCCTTCCCGCTGCGCCTCGCGCGCCGCACCGCGATCCGTCGGACCTTGGCCGAGGGGGCCTCACTCCAGTGTGTGCGAGGCTCAGTCTGGATCACCTCGGATGAAGATCGGGGGGATATCGTGCTGAGGGCAGGGGAGATCTTCTCCGTGCCGCGCCGCGCTTCCTTCGTGATCGAGGCGCTGGAGGATGCGGTGCTTCAGTGAATCACCGGAAGGAAGGGTCCGCCACTGGCAAGAACCTGCCTGGTGGCGGCGTAGCCTGCCGGAATGACAAGCCGCGTCCGGTCGATCTTCCTCGCTGCCCTTTTGCTGGTTCCGGCGCTTGTGGGCTCCGTGGCTGCCGCGGAGCCGGAGCCTGTCCGGCCGAATATTCTCTTCATCCTCACCGATGACCAGAGGTGGGATGCCCTCGGAGTGATGGGCAATTCCATCATCCGGACTCCCAATCTCGATCGGCTGGCCGGGCAGGGCGTCCTGTTTCAAAATGCCCGTGTCACCACCTCGATCTGCTGTGTCAGCCGGGCGAGCATTCTTTCCGGCCAATACGAATCGCGGCACGGCATCCACGATTTCAGCGCTACCTTTACTCCGGAGGCGTGGGATCGCACCTATCCCGCCTTGTTGGCCCGCGCCGGATACAAGGTCGGCTTCGTCGGCAAGCTGGGGGTGGGGAACAAGCCGCCGCAGCGCTTCGATTTCATGAAGGTGGGGTCCGATTCCGCCTATACCTTTCCGGATGGACCGGGGAAAACCATCCACCAGACCGATCTAGTCACCCGACAGGCGGATGAATTTCTGGATCGGTTCGCGGGCAAGCCGGAGCCTTTCTGTCTCGCGATCGGCTTCAAGGCTCCGCACGAACTCGATGGCGACCCACCGCTCTATCCGGTGCAGGATCGCTTCGCCTCGCTCTACGACTCCGTCACCATCCCGTCTCCGCCCGCAACCGGGCCCGGCTCGTGGGAGAGCTGGCCCGATTTCTTCCGCACCGAGCGCAATCTCGGCCGCAAGCGCTGGCGGGGGCTTTTCGGCACGCCGGAGCTTTTCCAGTCCAATGTCAAAAACTACTACCGCCTGATCAGTGGCGTGGATGATGCGGTGGGGCATCTCCTCGGCAGGCTTCAAAAGCTCGGCGTGGCGGAGCGCACGGTGATCGTCTTCGCCAGTGACAATGGCTTTACCCTCGGGGAGCACGGGCTGGAGGGGAAGTGGTTCGGTCATGAGGAGTCCATCCGCGTGCCCCTTTTCATCGTCGATCCGCGCAGCGCTCCCGGACAACGCGGCCGCACGTCCGACCTCATGGCTCTCAATATCGACCTCGCACCCACCATCCTGCATCTGGCCGGGGTGGAGGCCCCTTCATCCATGCAGGGCTGCGATCTCTTCGCCATGCTGGCGGGCCGGGTGGAACCGCGCCGCGAGTTTTTCTATGAGCACACCTATCTGGGGAGTCCGGGTCTGCCCAAGGTGGAGGGAGTGGTCACTCCGGATCTCAAATACATGAAGTTCATTGAGCATGGCTACGAGCAGCTCCATGATCTCCGCCATGATCCTCACGAAACCGTGAATCTGGCCACGGACCCTGCCCATGCGGATGAACTCCGCGCAATGCGGGAGCGCTACGAGGTGCTGAAGGCCGGAGTGAAGTAGAGTTACGTGATTCGTAGTAACTGGGAGGGGCTCCTTTCGAGGAGCCATGAGAGAGGGATGCGAGGGGTTTTCTCTTCGATGGCCATCCTTCCTTCACACTCCGATCGCGCGCGAGCGTAGGCGGGTCGTTTCCCTTGCCATGGCGGCTCGAAAGCCGCCACTCCCAGTGGGTTTATCTCGGCAGGACCACCCGGCAGATCACGCGGTCCGGTGGGTTCACTTCCAAGGCCACCTGACCTTCCATGGCCTGCGCGGCTTCCTTTGCCAAGGCTAGTCCCAAACCGGCTCCGGGGGTGTTGACCGATGTCCGCGTGCCGCGTTGGAAAGGCTGGAACAGGCGTTCGGGATCGTCGCCCGGTTCTTCCGTGGAGACATTCTCGATCTCCAGTGTGAGCCGGGCGTCTTCCTCCCGGATCCGCACGATCAGGGGACTGCCTTCCGGCGAATAGCGGACCGCGTTTTCCAGCAGGATCGTCACCAATACCCGGAACAACTCGTCATCGCCGTTCATCCAGGCGGAGTCAGGCGCGTCCCAATCGAGAGTGTGGCCTTTCGCTGATCGTCCGATCTCTTCCCCGGCGGCCTTCTTCACGATCGCCACCGCATCGTAACGGACGAAAGGCGCGTTCGTCTGGATGGTCTTCAATCTCGCGATCCGCATCAGCGTGTCGAGCGTGCCCCGGATGCCATCCGTGATCTCCACTGCTTGTGTAACCCGCCGGGACAGGTCCTCGGACGTGCGTTCTCTCGCCACGGCTTGTTCCAGTACGGCCAGCAGGCCCGCGACCGGTGTGCGCAATTGATGGGCCGCGCCGTAGGCGAAATCCTTCTCGTGCTTGCGGGATACTTCCACGCGACCGAGCAATGTGCGGAACGCCGTGACCAGTGGCACCAGTTCCCGTGGCAGGCGGTCCGGCACTTCCGGAAGCGGCGCTCCGGATTCCGATGAATGGGTCAGCAGGGTATTCACCAGCTTTTGCAGGGGGCGCATCAACCACGCGGTCACCAGATGGATCGTCGCCCAGATCGCCAGCAAGGTCAGCACGGTCGAGATCAACAAGCGGTGGCGTGTGGCGGTGAGCTTGGCCTCCAGATCCGCGGTGCCCATGGCGTAGGTGACCACCTGTGGCAGATCGGAAGGCTGTCGCACGATTCCTTCCTGAGCCATCGCGCGCTTGCCGTAGTCGTTCACGAACGGCAGGTGCTTCAGGCTTACCGTTCTCACGTGTGATCCGTTGGCGAGGGTCGCATCGGCATACACCGGTTGATCCAGCGCACCGGGTTGGTTCTCCAACCGCTGGTCGCCGAGATCCGGGGAGGTGGCCACTCGACCGTTGGTGAGATCCTGGAATTGGAACATGCCGGCGACTTTCGGACCCACGCCGGAGTTCAGCGCTTCCTGCCATTCATAGATCACTCCGCGCGGGACCAGCTCGGAGGACTTCGTCAGGAGACTGGCGGCATGCAGGAGCTGTTCATCGAGATCCTGTCGGCTCGATCGCTCGATTTCCTGATAGAGCGAAGCCTTCGAGTAAACGAGCACCAGCGCCGCCAGCAGCGAACTCGCCAGCACCAGACTGGTGCGGAGGGATGGATGGCGCGGGATCATGAGTCGGTCAGGACGTAGCCGTAGCCGCGGCGGGTTTGGATCAGCCGCTTGCGGCCCGGCGCATCGATCTTCCGGCGGAGATAGCTGATGATCACATCCACCTTGTTACTATCACCATAGTCGTATTGGTGATACACGCGTTCGGCGATCTCGGCCCGTGAGACGACCTCTCCACGGCGGTAGGCCAGGTACTCCAGGATGCGGAATTGCAGGAGGGTGAGTGTGATTTCCTCCCCGCCACGGAAGACTTCCTTGCGGAGGCAATCGATCCGCAGGTCTCCGACTTCAATCGCGGTGGCCTTCTGGTCATAACGCCGCCGGATCAGGGCATTCACGCGGGCCTGGAATTCCACCATCGCGAAGGGCTTGATGAGGTAGTCGTCCGCGCCCGCGTTCAATCCCTCCACCCGCTGCTGAACCGTATCGCGCGCGCTGATGATGAGCACCGGCGTGGGATCTCCGGTTTTGCGGAGTGCTTCCAGAATTTTCAGGCCATCCAGCGAGGGCAGCATGAGGTCCAGCACGATCACCTCGTAGGAATGATTGCGCGCGCTCCATAGCCCTTCCTCGCCATCGCCGCAGGCGTCCACGATGCAGCCGCTCTCGGTAAGACTCTCCGAAAGGCTCTCACGCAGAGGCAGATAATCTTCGATCACCAGGCAGCGCACGGACGAGCTAGGTGGCCTCCGAACCCGCCGCGCAAGCCTCTTTATGAAAAATGAGACTCAATCTCATTAAATTCCCCATTCTAATGATTCTCTAATTTTACGGCTGCTAACTATGCCCCGGCGCCGTGGTCCCGATCCTCCCGGTGGCCTTTCGTGGAAGGGATTCCGCGGCGGTCATCACCCTCCGGATGGCCGGGGGACGGCGCGTTTCCGACCTTCATGAAACCGAAGCATCATTCCATCCGTCGCTCGCGTTCCTCCCGCGAAATCGCCGCCCTCAGCACCCTCCTCGCCGCCGGATCGGCCATGGCCGCCGATGCGCCCGCCAAGCCGGAGGAGAAAAAGGACGACAAGAAAAAGGAAGGCGAAAGCCAGCAATCGCTCGGTGACATGGTGGTGGAGGCCGTCCGCAGTTCGCTCTACCGTACCGAGAAACTCGCCTCGCCGAAGTATCCCGTGCCGCTGCGCGACGTGCCGCAGACCGTCAACACCGTGCCGAAGGAAGTCATCGAGGAGCAGGGCGCCCTCACCCTCGCGGACGTGATGCGGAACGTGCCCGGCATCACTATGCAGGCCGGTGAGAATGGCAACGCCGCCGTCGCCACCGGTGGCGGCTTCACGATGCGCGGCTTCGATACGAACAACAGCATCTTCGTCAATGGCGTCCGCGACGTGGGCTACATCTCCCGCGACACCTTCAACACCGAGTCCGTGGAAGCCTACCAGGGTCCCACCGGATCGGACGTCGGCCGCGGCAATGCCGGTGGCTACGTGAACATCGCGACCAAGACGCCGCACCTCGGCGACAGCTATGCGGGCTCGATCGGCTTCGCGAGCGCCGACCGCCAGCGTTACACCGCGGACATCAACCAGCAGATCCCGACGGGCAACAACGGCGATTTCCTCAAGGGCACCGCGCTGCGCGTGAACCTGATGTATCAGGACGGCGGAGTCCCGGGCCGCGATGTGGTGGAGCGGAACAGCTTCGGCATCGCGCCCTCGCTCGCATTCGGCCTCGGCACCGATACTCGTGCGATCTTCTCCTTCCAGCACGTGGTGGAGGACAATATCCCGGACTACGGTCTTCCCGCGATTGCCGGACGCCCGATCCCGGGCATCAACCGTGAGTGGTTCTACGGAAACGTGGCCGACCATGAAGATCTCCGCCAGGACGCTTTCACGGCGCGCTTCGAGCACGACATCAACGAGAACATCACGATCCGGAACCAGACCATCTACATCCAGAACAGCGCGGATGTGAACGGTCTAGCTCCGGTCTACCGCACTCCCGCCGCCACCGCGCCGAAGGATGTGGTCACCTTCGCCCGCCAGGCCAATGGTCTGAAGGATTTCGACACCTTCTCGAACCAGACCAGCATCTCCGCGAAGTTCCAGACCGGCGAGCTGAAGCACAACCTCGTCGGTGGGGTGGAGTTCACCTCGGAGAGCCAGCAGATCCACACCTACAAGAACTCCGCTGTTCCGGCGATCCCGAACCTGCCGTCTCCGTACGTTCCGAATCCCTACACGCCCATCGCCCAGCCGCCGATCGACAAGAATGTCATCCAGCAGGGCGAGACCTTCACCACCGGCCTCTACGCCTTCGACACCGTCGAGATCGGCAAGCACTGGATCGTCACCGGCGGCCTGCGTTCGGACATCTATGAGGCGGAGTACTATGCACGTAATACCTCGGCCGTGGCGACCGGACCTTTCGAGGGTTCGGACACGCTCTTCAGCGGCAAGATCGGCCTGACCTACAAGCCGGTCGAGGAAGGCAGCATCTATCTCGCCTACAGTTCCACCCAGACGCCTCCGGGCACCGCTGCGGTCTCGGAAGGTGCGGGCACCACCGGTGGCACCGGCAGCACGGCCACCGGCAACAACAACTTCAACAGCGATCCGCAGCAGTCGCAGAACATCGAGCTGGGTGCGAAATGGGACTTCTTCAATTCCGCGCTCACCCTCAGCGGTGCGGTCTTCCACACCCGCAATGAGAACGTCATCTACGTCAGCGATACCGTGCCGACCACCGTCTACTCCTATGACGGCGCGCAGGAAGTCAACGGCGTGACGCTTGGTGCGGCTGGCAAGATCAACGAGAACTGGCAGATCCTCGCCAATGCCACCTATCTGGACGCGACCCTCGATCAGCCGGGCGCGACGGCCACCGCCTACAGCGGCACCGGCACGGTTCCGATCGATGGCAACCACCTCGCCCGCACGCCGGAGTTCTCCGGATCGCTGTGGACGACCTACAAGCTGCCGAAGGGCTTCACCGTCGGCGCGGGGATCCGCTACCAGGGCAAGACCTACACCTCCACCAGCAACTTCGTCTCGATCGCGCCGTATGCGGTGGTCGATGGCATGGTGCAGTATGACGTGAACGAGCATCTGAACCTGCGACTGAACGTCTACAACCTGTTGGACCGCGAATACGTGGCCACCAGCGGTGGCGGCGGCGGCGGTGGTGCGGGCAATGCCCTCGTGGGCGGCCACGCCACCTACGGCCAGCCGATCTCCTTCGCCTTCAGCACGAACTTCTCGTTCTGAGCGCGCGTCCTTTCATCTGAGTCGGTTGCTCACGCCGTCCCACCTTTCTCCGGAAGGGTGGGGCGGCTCACTGTTGAAGGATTTGTGGCAGAGGAAGATTCCAATGATTTCCTCCGGAAAGCGGAGAGCTACTGGCGGGCGAAGAACGGTCACATGACCCGCTCGCGCAGGGTGGTGTGTACCGTGCTCCAGCAGATCGCCGGACCGATTGAACTGGCCGAGCTGCACGAGCGGGCGAAGCGGCTCAATGTTCCGCTGACCCACGCCACGGCGTATCGCATGATCTCGGACCTGCTGGATGCGGACCTGTTGATCGAGGTCCAGCGTCCGGGTTCGCAGAGTGCCTACCTGCTCAAACGTGGCGATGGGATACCGGTGTGCTATTTGATTTGCCCGGTCTGCCACCGGATCACTCTGCTGGAGGAGGACGTGGCGGCATCGATGGGGCAGGCCGCGATGATCCGGGCCGGGTATGATCCTTCGAGCTGTCAGGTCAGGATCGAGTCACGTTGCACGGGTGCGTGCCGGCAGGTTTCGTGACTGGGAGTGGCTCCTTTCGAGGAGCCATGAGAGAGGGGTGCGAGGGGTTTTCTCTTTGATCATCATCCTTCCTTCACACTCCGATGGCGCGCGAGCGTAGGCGGATCGATCCCCTTGCCATGGCGGCTCGAAAGCCGCCACTCCCAGTGGAGGATCAGCAAATGCCGATGTGAAGGGCGAAGATCGTCGCGATACCCACGAGCCCATAGGCGACGAAGGGCGCGAGAATGATGGAGACTACAATCCCGAATTTTTCCGTCCGGCTGTTGGATGACCATAGCGCCCTCGATCCGCGGATGGAAACCACGGGCAACAGGATCCAGCAAATGGCTAGTAGCGGCCACACTAGATGGATAGTATCACTGAGATGGAAAGATGTGGCGATGAAGCCCCAGGTCAACAGGGCGAGTAACATGGCCCCGCCCCAGATGCTGCCGACCAGCGCATTCGCATTCTTCCTCCAGGCCGGAGCCTTCGGGGGCGGGCTTGTGCGTGGTGCCGCCTCTTGTGTCGCACGCGGAGATGAATAAGGGTCGTGGAGCGGATCGCTCATCACCCTTCACTATCCGTCATTCCGGCCCACCACCACAAGCCCGGATCGAGCTCCGTGCGGGCGGCTTCCGCCACGGTATCCGCATCGGGAAGATCGTGAAGTACGGCGAACATCGTGGAACCTGAGCCGCTCATCAGTGCGCCCGCGACTTCGGGGCGGTTCAGCAGCCATTCCTTCACCTCGGGAAGGAAGCGGTGCTTTTCGAAGACGGGACGCTCCAGATCATTGAGCAATTCTCCCCATGGAAAAACCTGTGCCTCGTAGCGCACTCCCGGCAGTGGCTGTGAGTCCTTCCACCGCTTGTAGGCATCCGGAGTGGCGACTCCGAAGCCCGGCTTCAGCAGCAGCACCGGCAGAGCGGGTGGGGAGGGGGCCGGTTCGAGGATCTCGCCCCGGCCGGTACAGCGCACGGCTCCCGGCATCAGGAAAAAGGGAATGTCGGAGCCGAACGAACCGGCGATCTCGATCAGGCGCTCCAGCGGCAATGGCGCGCCGTGCATTTCATTCACCGCCACCAGCGCGCTGGCGGCATCGCTGCTGCCTCCACCGAGCCCCGCGCCATGGGGCACGTGCTTTTCCAGGTGGACATGGCATTCCGCGTGTCTGCCGGTAGCGGCTTCCCAGGCGCGAACCGCCTTCACCACCAGATTCGACTCATCCGCAGGAACGGATGGATCGGAGCAGGAAAAGGAAAACGCCTCCGCCTCCCGGAACTCCAGCGTATCGGCCAGGCCGGGCAGCCGGATCATCAGGGTATCCAGTTCATGGAAGCCGTCCTCACGGCGGCGCACCACGCGCAGGGAGAGATTCAGTTTGGCGGGTGCGGAGATCTGAAACATGCGGTGGAGAGGCGGGCGGATGAGGAGCCGCAGGTGGTTGCGGTCCGCCCGTTTTACCGGCGGCGCTCCGATTGGGAAATCACAATGGAGCGCCGGGCTCCGAAAGATCGGATCAGGCCAACCTCTTCTTCTTCCCGCGGAAGAAGAGCAGGAGGCCGCCACCGAACATCACGGCCGCGACCACCGAGCTGGTGAGCTGGTTCTTCGAGCGGCTGTCGATGAAACGCTTCCAATCGACGACCGGCGCGCCATCCACATCCAGGCTGGCGATGCGCACCTTCTTTTTCTGCGGGTCGGTGGTGGCCTTTGCCTTTTCCAGATCGGCCTTCACGGCGAGCACCGTGGCGACGGTGCCGCCCTTGATCTTGCGGAAATCCTCCATGCCCACCTGCGGGGCCAGATTGTAGATGGTATTGGCGTCGCCGGAGTCGAGCCAGACCTGGACGGTCAGGGAATTGCTGCCTTCCTTGCCGCTCGCCACCGCATCCACCACCCGGCCGGTCACCTTGTCATAGGCGGCCTCCTCGGCAGGCAGGGTGCGGATGAATCCCATCACCAGCACGGCGATGGCCAGCACCGAAAAGACGACCAGCGGACCTGGATTGCGCTGGGGCTTGGCGGCATCGAATGCGGAGGACTGGGCGTTGGGGGTGTCGGTAGGATTCATCCGCGCGAGGTCTAACAACGCGGGCTCCGGACGCAATCCATTTCATATGACGGAATCGGATGCGGGTAGCGCTGAAACTGTTTCCAGGGGTTGGTGTGAAACATGACGCATTTCGAGAATTGTATTTTGTAAGATGAGGTGAAATTGGGGTGTTTCCGAGGAGTGTGTGACGTAAAAACGGTGTTCGTCTTCCTTTTCATCGGCTCTCCGGCATGAGGCAATGAACGGAAAGACCGATCCATGCCCAAGCCGACCCTTATGTCCCCGCCACGCCTGCTCGCCCTGATCTCCGCCGGATGCTGCATGGTGCAGTTGTCGAACGGTGCGGCCCCATTTCCCGCCGCTCTGGAGCGGGCGAATGTTTCCCTGTCGAAGCTGGCGGATCCGCAGAGTGAGGCCCTGATGCTGGGAAATGGCGATCTCTATGGCATCGCGTGGCAGGACAAGGACGGCTCGCTGTTCATGCGCATGACCAAGAACGATATCTGGGACGCGCGCGTGGATACTTCCAAGGATGCACCGTTGGTGAAGATCGATGTCGCAAAGGGGGCCTTCATCCAGCGAGGTGACAATTCGCCGGGCTACCACGGTCCGCCGTATCCGCAGCCACGCTGCGGGGTGGCGCTGCGACTCAGCAAGCCACTGGCGGCTGTCACCGGCGCGCTCGATTTGAAATCCGCAGAAGCCGTTCTCTCCACTGCGGAGGGAGCACGGACCAGCATCCGCATTCTCGGCGACCGCAATACGGCCCTGATCCGCAGTGCATCCGATGTGACGCTGGAGGAGATCAAGGCGGCCAGTTTGCCTGCCGCCATTCTGGGTGAGACGGATGGCGTGAAGTGGCTGGAAATGAACCTGCCCGGTGATGCCAATGGGGATTACGCGGGCATGGACTACGCGGTGGCCATCGCTGTGAAAGGGGAATGGAAGGCGGTGTCGATGGTGACTTCGTTCGACATCAAATCCCGCGATGTCCGGGCTGCGGCCATCGCGCTCGCGAAGAAGACGATCGCGGAAAAGGCGGAGGATCTGGTGGCTGCCCATGAGAAGGTCTGGGACACCTTCTGGACGAAGAGCGGCGTTTTGCTCGGAGACGAGAAGATGGAGAGCTGGTGGTACCGCATGCTCTACTTCGCCAAGACCATCAACGGCTATGGCAAGGCCCCGGTGGCGCTGATGCCACCGCTGGCCACCGATGCCACGCCCTGGCACGGGGATTACCATTTCAACTACAACGAGTGGCAGGCCTTCTGGCCGCTGCCTGCGGCGAACCATGCGGAGCTCACCGATCCATGGATCCAGCATCTGAAGAACTGCATCCCCCGCTACCGCTTCATCGCGCGTGAGACGTATGATTGCGATGGCATGTACTTTCCGATCACCGGCTTCCTCCACGAACCGGATCCGGCGACCTCGAAGAGCGTCAACCGGCGGCAGATCCACTTCGGCCCCTATGGTCTCACCATCGGCATGGGCGGCATGGCGGCCCAGAATCTCTGGCAGAAGCATCTCTGCGACCCGGACCCGGCCTATCTGAGGGAGAGCATCTATCCCACGCTCAAGGAAATCACCGCTTTCTATCTCTCCTTCATCGCCAAGTGTCCTGTGGATGCCAGTGGCAGGATCCGGCTCGGCCCTTCATTCAGCCCGGAGCATGGCAAGGCGGGCATCTACAACTGCCCCTTCGACATCGCCTATGTCCGCTACACCTTCGATGCCTTCATCCGTGCCTCCACCGAACTGGGCACCGATCCCGAGATGAGAGCCCAGTGCCAGGAGCGGAAGGCGAAGCTCCCGGACTATCCCACCGCTCAGACGAAAGATGGCAAAACCATCGTGGTCGATTGGGAGGGCTGCAAGGCGGACGAGGTCCGCGTCCACAACATCACCGTGCCGGTGGTGCCTGTCTTCCCCGGAGATCAGGTGACGTGGTTCTCAGATCCGGCCACCCTCCAGCTCTTCAAGGACACGATCGGGGTGACGAAGCACAACGGCAACAACTCGCACGTCATGTTTAACATCGCCAAGGCCCGTCTCGGCATGGAGGAGGGCTACAAGGACGGCCGGGCGTGGTTCGCCAGCCGTGAGCTGCCGAACGGCTTCTTCAAGTGGCAGGGGCATGCCCACGGCACCTACATGAGCGAGATGGCCGGGATCGCCGGGATGATCGATGAATTCCTGCTCCAGAGCGTGGATCACAAGATCCGGCTCTTTCCCTGCTGGCCCGCTGACAAGGATGCCTCATTCACGGGGCTCCGGGCCGAAGGCGGATTCCTGGTTTCCGCGTCATTCAAGGGCGGCAAGGTCGCGGCAGCGGAAATCACCGCCACACAGGCCGGGGAGATGGTTATCCTCTCTCCGTGGCCGAAGGCGGAGATCGATGGCAAGCCGGCCACTCCGGATGCCCGGGGGCTGATCACGGCCAAGGCGGCTCCGGGGCAGACCTTTGTCCTCAAGGAAGCGCGCTGATCCGGCAGCGTCACGCAGCCATCACGTGAACCAATGCCAGCCGTTGCGCTGGGAATAGACGAGGATGGTGGCGAGCCCGAGGATGCTGGTGATGATCCAGGTGGTCTTGAGGTCTTCGTTCAGGCCATCGAGAAACTGCTGCCAGGTCATCACCGGCACGTCGTTCACGGTCAGGGTCGCGAGTTTCGCCGGTTGGGAATCGGAATCGACCGGAGTCTTCGGGCAGAGCAGACCGGTGATTTGGTCGCCCACGTGCAATCGTGCGTAGTCCTCGCGTTTCACATCGTCCTTCATCTCGTAGCGGACGGGTTCATCGCCGCTGTCCAGCAAGAGCACGGCACGAATCTTTGTGTCGCCCTCACGTCCGCGGCTCTCGGCGTCGAGGAGCTTGCCGGTGACGGAGGTGTAGGCCGCCGGGTCGGTCGGCAGGCGCTTGAAGTGGTGGTAGATGGGCGTGGCGATCACGGCCAGCCCGAGCAATCCGAGGCGGAAGTAGTAAAAAGTGCGCTGCCAGGACGCAGAGGCATCTTCGGTCCGGTGGTTGAAGCGGGGCATGAAAGGGGAGGAGGCTCAGCTCTCCGGGGAGGGATCGTGGGTGATGAGAGCCATCATGCGGCCGGTTTTTCCCATCTCGATGCGGTAGCTGTAGTGGCGAGCCAGATCGATGGCCGTGTCCTCCCCGCAATCAGTGAAGGAGGCCAATCCGGCCTGTTGTGCCTGACGACCGATTTCCTCGGCGAAGGCGATCTCGTAGTGCGGCGGGCGGATGCAGGGACCCAGCACGGCCGTGACATCCTCCGGGCCGGTGCCGAATTCGCGTGCCATCACCTCGAGCGCGGTTTGGAAGATGTTCCCCTCGGTACCCTTTTTGCCGGAATGCAGCAGCCCGCAGGCGCCGGTGCGCCGATCGGCCAGCCAGATCGCGCCGCAGTCCGCCACGTAAATGGCCAGCACGGTGCCCGGGGTATTCGTCACCAGGCCGTCTACGGCGGGAACCACCGGCAGTCCGTCCGGGGCAAGGATGGTGTCCGCTCCGGGAACCACCGCCACGCCGATGCCGTGGACCTGCTCCGCGCGCCACCAGGTTTCCGCCGTGCCACCGAAGGCGGCTACCGCGGCTTCATGATGCGGCCGCAACCGGCGCATCGCTTCATCACGATCTGCATCTGCCATCTCCACGCCGGGAATGCGTGGAATCCAGGTGGCCCGGAATCCCGGGAGCGAATGGATAGGGTCTAGAAAGGGGGGCGCCTCCGTCACGGAGCGACCGTAACGGAGGCGCGAGGGATCCGCCAAGCGGGTTTCGTTAGCGGAGTCCGACGCTCACGCGATGGCGCGGCCCTTGATGGCGCGCTTCGTGTGTTCGACGGCTTCCGCCTCGTCCTCATCCATACCGGCGAGGATTCCCGCGAGGTCACTGGCGATCTCCTTGCGCATTTTCGAGACAAGCTCGGCGCCCTTGGCGGTGATACGCACCATGATCTTGCGACGATCTTCGGCAGCGTGGACACGTTCCACATAGGCCAGCTTTTCCAAACGATCGACGAGGCCGGTGGCCGCAGCGGTCGAGTGGCCCATCTTCTTCGCGATATCCGACATCGTCAGATACTCCTCGCTCGAAAGATAGGTCAAAAGGAAGAACTGGGGGAATGACACGTTTCCTTTGTTGAGTTCGGACGACAGGTTCAGGATGCAGCTACGCTGCGTAAACAAGACGAAGTCAGCGAGACGATCCGCATCGGCCTGGACCGACGCGCTCGACGCGCTCGATGTGCTCAGTTTCATGGCTGGTTTTAGTGTTCATGCTTCGGGACAAGTAAGGGAGCACAGCCTTTGCGAGATGAAAACTAGCAGGGATGCCAAATAGTAATCAACTCCAAACTGCGAAAATTTAAGACTTCCTGATTATCGGGACTCCAAGTTTTTGAAATTACGCCGTTTGAGGGGCTCCGCAAGGGGGCAAAAAGGACGTTTGGGCCGGGGGAGGGATGTTTTCGGCCGGTTTCTTTTTATCGCCGGAGGGTTCCGGCGTGGTTTTCGTGGGAGTCGTTTCGGGGGGAGGTGGCGTGTAAAGCACCCCGTCCCCCACCTCCGGCATGCCGAATTGGATGTCCGCGGCGGTGAATTGGCCCAGCTTCTCGCCGCTGCTGCGGAGGTTGGAGACGCGGTTTTCACCGGCCCGGGTGAGCAGGATCGCCCCGGTGGGCACCTCCCAACTGCCGTAGCTCTGGATCAGGACGAACTTCTTGTCCCCGGAAATCGAGGCGATGCGCCCCACCAGCTTCGTCTCCGCCTCCTTGGGCTTCTCGTCCTTCTTCTCCGGCTTCGAGTGGAAGAGCGAGCAGGCTGGCACGCAGGTGGCGGTGGTGAGGAGGAGCAGGAAGCCCAGAGTCCGGTTCATGGTCCTGAAGGTGGGATGGCCCGGACATTCCTGCAAGCCGATGAATTTTCCATGCACGGATGTTGACGACCTTCGTCACCTATGGTTCAACCCTCCCGCGCAAGCAACGGAGCGGTGGCTGAGCGGTCGAAAGTACCTCTTTGCTGAAGAGGCGTAGGGGAAACCTTACCGAGGGTTCGAATCCCTCCCGCTCCGCCAAATGGATCGCCGACCTGATGGTCGGCTTTTTTGTGTCCGAATTCCCGTCTATCTCGTGGCGTAGGGAGGGACGAGAACCCTTGCCGAGCGTCGCGAGGCTTCTTGAGGGTTCGACTGCGGCAGCCGTTGGTAACGGCGTGCCAAGACTCATGCGCAGCATACAAACTGGCAGGGCCGGAGCGCAGCGGAGGCAATCCCTCCCGCTCCGCCAATTTCGGAGAGATGAGCAGGTTGGTCCACTTCGGAATGGCGACAATCCCGCAGTTGCAGGCGATAACGGGTTCCTCCTGTTTCGAAGAAGTCCTGTTTTTCTCGCCTTCCGAGCCGTTCCGATCGCTCGTCTCTCAGATCGAACCAGGCCGACGTCCACTTTCCGGGAATTCGGAATTTTGGAGCGGCTATTCTAGAACTAACCGGCATCGCACTGATGGTCGATACCGGAGAAATATGTGACTGGTTTGCTGATCCTTGGGAGAGGGAGTCAGCCAGAAAAGCGACCAGTGCTCTTTTATCCTACTTTGTTCGTGGTGATTATGAGTCAGTATCCCGTCCAATAGGAGTTCACCTTGTGCCGAGTCAAGAGCACCTTAATGTTTTGCCTCCTCCTCTCCGCCTTCGACCAGCACATCGAACAATCCGAATCCCCCGTCACGGCCCTCCGCCAAACCAAGGTGGCAATTTTTCAGAAGCTTTTAACCTAAATTCATTCATGAACGATCAGGCGCGCACATCGTCCTCTCACCTCCGAGCAAAAGAAACTCTACGCAGAAAGTATCAAGAATTTCACTGATGCATTTCGGAAGGGCAGATGCCTGTTGTGTTCGCTGGATTCGATCCGATCCCATACGGTTTCAAGGTCTAACTATTTGAAGCTCATTGAAGAAGGAGGAAGCGTGCTTCAGTGGCGACAAGACTGGTGGACAAAAAATGGTGACGGCCTACTGGATCTCAGGCCGATCATGATCAACGAAGCTTCCACGTTTCCTGGATTTTGTGCGGAGCATGATGGTCGCCTTTTTGTGGTGGTCGATACGAAGCCTTTCTATGCGCGTCGAGATCAGCTCTTCCTCCAAGCATTTCGCGCTCACGTGAGAGAACTTCATTGCAAGAGAGCTCATCTCTCGATGGTTCCGGATCCGACATTCATTGCCAAAATGCATGGGTTCGAGAACCCCGAAGCTACACGCATTCTGGATTGGCGCTTCTTCAGCAGGAAGCCATGAAAGCCGGATTGCGCGATACCGTTCTCCACCATAACGCGCTGGAATTTATCAGGACCTCTGAAGATTATTCGCGAATGCAGCACTGTGTGGTTACTCTGAGATCGGCTGCTGCTCCTTTCATTGCTTGCGCCGGATCATTTTTTCCCGAGATACTACCCGATGGAACAGTCCTTCAAGATTTTATGGATCTGTCGAGTCAGCAAGAGACGATGCATTTCAATATACTTCCCCATCGACAGGGGAATCTATGCAGTAACTCGTTCCTCGATGTGGAGAGTCGAGCCACACGCCAGTTAATCGAAGCGATACTGGAGTCATCCAAGGGCGGCAGACCTTATCTGCTGGTTGGCATTCGCATATTTGGAGAACATTTTTCTGCGGCCTTCATGGTGGCAGGGACTTGGGGATCCCATGAAAAAGGCGATTCGAAATGCATTTGATCACAATGTGAACCTTCTTAGTCCTGAGTCCCACACGGTCGACGCCATGCCTGATGAATTCATTACAGAATTGACGATCGAGAACAATTTTTGGCTCTGATTCAGGTATCGTGTAACAAACATCGGATCATAGAGATGTTTTCCTACAAACCGCCCTTAGTCAGACCATGAAACTTAACCAGTCAACACTCTACCAATGGATCGCCGAAGCGTTCTGCCTCAAGCCGCCAGTTGCACAGTAGCACGTCACGTGGCGTTTTCATCCTCGCCTCCAATTGCAGCAGCTACCACGACCTCTGCGTGACCGTCTATCCGGTGCATTCAATGAACGGGCCATTTCTGCCGCGCCTGAACGTGAACACCACTTGGGCAAGTGAAAGATTGCCGAAATACAAGGCCAAGGAGTGGGGAGTGGGAGCCCGACGTTTCCGGTCTCTTCTGCAAACTCGGATTGGAGATCACCATCTTGGAAAATCAGTATCCGGAAATCGCCAATGCGCTGCCCGGACTCATTGAGCACATCGAGGCGGGGAAATCGGTGACTTCGAGAAGCTGCTTCCATTTCCGACCGTCTCCACTACTGCCACCAACATCTGGTCTCAGTTGGCGGATGACGTGGCGGCGGCGAGCAGGCTGCCGAGATCGAGGAAAAATTAGCCTGCCACTACGATTCAATAGCCATGTCCAACACTAGCTACAAGGTGCTGTTCGGATTCTATCGTGTTTCCCTATTAACTTGTAACAACTAACGGAACGTGTACACCATATAACACG
>JASGJM010000019.1:0-528027 GCA_049840755.1 Luteolibacter sp.
AAGGTTAATAGGGAAACACGATAGAATCCGAACAGCACCTAAACGTCTCGGCCTGCTGGGCCTGACAAAGAGCGGTGGCGAACGCCAGCGCGACCAGTGGACGCAAGGCGCGGAGAGAGGATGGCGTGGGGTGCATTCTACCACAGCCTAAGAGGGCTCCGGTGGCGCGTCTTGTAAGCGCGCGACACGGATTTGCATGTTTTGGTCGCCCGCCTCGACTCAATCGTCGTCATCCTCCACGGCCTTCACCGCCCAGGTGGGATACGGCGTCTTCGAGCCCTTCATGGCCCGCCAGAGAATGCGGTTGAAGAGATCCTCCGGCGCCTTGTCCACCTCTTCGAGATTCAGGGCGGCGGAAACGATCGCGTCCTTCTTCAGCATAAGGTCGCTGATGTCCTTGGGTTCCGGGTTGGTCTGATCCAGCGGTGTGGTATTGGGCACCGCGTCGAAGGGAGTCAGGTCCGCCTTCTCCATGAAGCAATCGGTCATGGGGGTCGCGGTGGCGTCGATTTGGTTCATGGGCGGCAGGCCGAGCATGAGTTCAATAGTGCGGAACAGGCTGGTCTGGTTGTACTTGCGTGCCGATGACTTCGCCCCGCTTGGTATAGGGACTGATCGACGTAAGAGGTGGTGCGATAGCCGCTCGACATGGTCCCATCCGGCCTGCGGATCGTCTTCGATGGCGAAGAGGCAGGTGTCCTTCCAGAAAGCGGCTGTGGCTGATGGCTTCGACGATCTTCCGAAGCGCGAGATCATTGTCGGCGACCATGCGCGGCCGGAGTGTGGAGCAATTGGCCGTGGGTTCCACCGGTGTGGTCGTTCGGCAGGAACAGCAGTGTGAGGGCAGGCAGATCACCGCTCTTCTCGAATTCCTTCAGCTCCTTGATGAAAAGATCCGCCCGGCATCACATCGGGAACATTGAGATCCCATCCGACGGTATCGAGCTTGCTAACCGGCCCCAGCGTCTCGATCGCCGGTCGGGAAACCAGTTTCGTGAGAGCGGTTTTATTACGGTAATCGGCGTAGTAATCCTCCCATTTCGGCTTCTCCTTGCCTTTGCCATTGCGGGTTTCGTCCGCCCACCCGGCTTCCGTGAGCATCCACTCCCCGTAGTTGCGGAAGGATTTCCCATGGGCCTTCGCATTGTCCCAGATGAAACCGGAGGATGCCCAGGCGAGCGCATCCATGCCATCCTCGGTCTTGCCGCCCGGATAGCTGCGCGGGAAGCCGGAGGTGACCTGGCGCTCCATGTAACCGTTCGCGATCGCGCTGTCCGTCCATTGGTGACCGTCCGCGCTCTGGACGCTGCAACAGAAGGTATTGTCCAGCAGCACGAACTCCTTCGCGATCTTGTGGAGGTTGGGAGTCACCTTCTCGCCGAACACGCAGAGCGAAGGATCGCCATTGCCGGTGGAGATGTCGCCCAGCACTTGATCGTAGGTGCGGTTCTCCTTGATGACGTAGATCACGTGCTTGATCAGGCTCGGCTCCCCCACTCTCTCCGGCACCACGCGGGCGGGCTGATCCGGACGCGGCGGCTGCACCGCCTCCAGCATCCGCGGGTAGCGCATGTTCATCAGCGAGCTCTTCGTCATCGCCGCCAGCGCCTTGTCATCCGGCACCGGCACCAGCGATATGGAGCCGAAGAAATCCTTCGAGTTCAGCTTGGTCTTCTCTCCTGCCTTGAACTCGCGTGCGGCACCGATGCCCTTGATGTTCGCCACGCACAGCGTCTTCCGCTTCGTATCGAACAACACCGCGCCGGGGAACCAACCCACCGGGATCAGTCCGGTGACCGCCGATTCATTGTCCTTCGGATCGAAATGGATCACGGCCACGCTGTTCTGCGTGCCATTGCACACATAGAGGTGCCTGCCATCCGGATCGAAGGATACCGCGTTCGGCTGCGCGCCGAACAAATCCCCCGGTGTCTGCCGAGCCCAGATCTTCTCCACCACGACATCCTTCGCCGTATCAATCACACTGAGTGTATCGCTGCCGGTGTTCGTGACGACGACGTAGCCGCCCTTCGGAGAAACTGCCATGGCGGAAGCGTGCAGCTCCACCGGAATCTCGGCCTTCACGCTGACTGCCGTAAGATCGATCACGCTCACGGTCCCCTCATTGGCGATCGCGCGCTCATCCACCCGCACTTCCGTGCCCGCTCCAGCAGGTGCCTTGGGAGCGTCCTTGTCCGGCCTTCTGCCACCGGAATTCGAAACGTAGGCCTTGCCCGCAGCCAGCACCACATCGAAGGGGGCGACTCCGGTATCCCACGATCGCAGGATCGCCCCCGTGGCAGCATCCAGCTCATGCAGCTTATTCGCCACGTTGCCTACGACATAGAGCTTGCTGCCATCCTTGGAAATCGCCAGCCCGGTGGGCATCTCCATCTTCCGCCGCGAGGTGCGGGCCTCGGGAATCGCGAAGGTGCCGTGCGCGGTGATCTTGTGCGCGGCATCCACCGCGAAGACCTTGATGTTCCCGAATACGTTCGAGAGGTAGATCCGTGATCCATCCGCTGAGAACACAAGCCCCGTGAAGCTCAACTGGGAGCCGGGAGCAGGCCCGAGCTGGGTTTCGGACTGCTTGCCCCCCTGCCCCTCATCGGGCGCATAGGTGATCTCATCCAGGATCTTGCCGGTGGCCGGATCCAGCGCCACCAGCTTCTTACCCGTTCCGGCCGTAACCAGCACCTGTCCATCCGGACTCAAGGCCAATGCCTGGGGACGGATTCCGGGAAGCGCCGCGTGGATGCCGGCAGGGGTCAGCACCTGATCGGTTGGAAGAATATAGCGGTTGGCCGGCACCAATCCCACCCCCTGCGATTCCTTGTTGGGAACCTCTTTCCCCAGCACGGCGGCCATCCCCATGGCCGCCGAAAGCACGAACAAACGCATCATGAAACGATTCTGTCACCCGGCGATGCGCAGCCACAAGCAGCAACCCCATCCTTGCCCCCATATTCCTGAGCACCCGACCAAAGATACTTTCATCCCGATTCCGGTTGCCACCCGGCACGTTCCGGCTGTTTGGTAACCCCTTTATGAAAATGACGTTCAAGCATTTTGCGTTTGCGGCCGCTTCGGCCCTGGTTTGTTCCAGCTCCGCATTCGCCGCCACCGGTGAAAACTGGGTCACCGATTTCGAGGCAGCCAAAAAGCAGGCCGCCGCCGAGAAAAAGGATCTGCTGATCGACTTCACCGGTTCCGACTGGTGCGGCTGGTGCATCAAGCTCGACAACGAAGTCTTCTCCCAGGAGCCCTTCAAGACCGGCGTGAAGGACAAGTTCGTGCTCGTCTCCCTCGACTTCCCGCAGAAGCCCGAAAACAAGGCAAAGATGGGTGATGCGCTCCAGGCCCAGAACAAAGCCCTCCAGGCGAAGTTCAATATCCACGGTTTCCCGACCATCCTGCTCTGCGACTCCGAAGGCAAACCCTTCGCGAAGACCGGTTACCAGGAGGGTGGCCCGGAAAAGTATGTGGCGCATCTCGACGAGCTGCTCACCAACAAGAAGACCCGTGACGAAGCCTTCGCCGCCGCCGCCAAGTCCGAAGGCGTGGAGAAAGCCAAGCAACTCGTCGCCGCCCTGAAGGCCATGGACCTTGAAGACGACATGGCCGCCAGCTTCTACGGCGACCTCGACGCCCAGATCAAAGCCGCCGACCCGAAGGACGAAACCGGCTTTGCCAAGGCCGCCGCCGACAAAGCCAAGCAGGAGGCCTTCCAGAAGGAAGCCATGGGCCTGATGCGTTCCAAGGACACTGACGGTCTCATCTCCCTCGTTGATCGCACCCTGAAGGACGATTCCCTGGACGCCGAAGCGAAGCAGAACATCACCATGATGAAATCCTCTGCTTATGCCCAGGTCGGCAGGTTCGAAGACGCCATGAAGGTTTGCGACGAAGCCGTGGCCATCGCTCCGCAGAGCAAGGCCGCTCCGATGATCGAAAAGTTCAAGACCCGCCTCGCGGGCATGAAGGACAAGGCCTCCGAGGCTCCTAAGGAAACGAAGGAGAAGGAATAAGATCCATTTCCCAAACCCAAACGAAAAAGCCGCACCGGTCTCCGGTGCGGCTTTTTCACATCTGGATCAGTGGGAAAACGCGGTCGCCGGGATCGGCTGGCGCTCGATACCGGGGCCGCTCCATTCGAAGCCCAAGGACGGCTTCCCGCTCCCGTGCGCATAGTAAAGCCGGAAGGCATGGAGGCCCGCCTTCAGCAGGATCTTGCCCTCCTTCTCCTGGTCCTTGGTGCCGAAGCCCCCATCAATGACAGTCGCTTCGTGCACCCGCAGGGAAACACCCCCGTCTGCCTTGAGCCGGAAAGTGTATTCGCCATCGGTCGGGACCTCGATGTAGCCGGACCAGAGCATGCCAGAGTTTTCTCCGCGGCTTGGATCGGCGACATCCGGACGGGCGGATTTCCCTGTCTTTACAGCGGGCATGGCATCGAATTTCGGCAGCCACGGGAAATCCCCCTCGTAGGCGCTCCAATTCACACCCGGTACGTTCCGCGTGACCTTGTCCGCAGGGATCAGCTCGTTGTCATACGGGCGCTTCGCGGATGGATTCGGGCGGCGCAGTTGCAGCACCTTCTCCTTCATCTCCTCTTGCAGCGCTGCGTTCTGGGAAGCGAGGTTCTTGGTCTCCTGTGGATCCTTCATCACATTGTAGATCTCGAAGTCATCCGCATGGCTCTTCACCGCATAACGGACGCCAACCATGTCCCCGAGGCGGATCACCTGCATCTGCCCGCGCTGACGGTCGCGATGGGCCGCATCGAACTCCTTGAACGAAGGCGTGCGCCCCTGAACGGAGTATTCGACATAGATGGTCGAGGGCTTCTGCTCGCCCTTGCCCGTCAACGTCGGCACCAGTGAAACCCCGTCCGCCCGGGCAGGCGCGGGCACTCCGGCGACCTCAGCAAAGGTGGTCATCCAGTCCTGGGCCTGGCAGGGAGCTTCATTCACGCGCTTCGCGGGAACGAATGCCGGCCAGCGCACGATCGCGCCGGTGCGGATGCCGCCTTCCCAGCAATCACGCTTGATGCCATCGAAGGGACCGAAGCTGCGGAAAAAATTCGGCTGCAATTGCTGCTGCAAATACGATTCGTTGCTGGGGCCGTTGTCGGTGGTGAAGATCACCAGCGTGTTGTCGTCGATCTTGAGATCCTTCAGCAGCTTTCCGATATCCGCCACGCAATCATCGATGCGGCGAACGGAGGTGGCGTAACGCTTGTAAACATCCGGCCACGGGCGCTTCTCCACCGCTTCATCCTTCTTGTCCTTTTTGCCCCCCCAGGCAGGACCGGTGTAGGTGGCATTCACAAACTCGGGATAGTAGTAGGAATCCACCGTTCCATTGGCGGAGGTGATCATCTCTCCCGCCTTGCCGGTCCATTGCAGGCCGCTTTTCAAGCCACCTCCCTGTGGGTAGGGACCGGTGGGCAGTTCCGTGGTCGCGTGCGGCGTGTCAAAGGCCAGATAGAGGAAGAACGGCTTTTCCGGCGCGGAGGTCTTCTGATCCACGATCCACTTCTTCGCCCGGGCGGTGAAGAGATCGGTGGTGTAGCACTTGTCGAGTTGGGCGGAAATCTCCTGGTTGCCGTCCCAGACTTGTTTCGCGCCACGATGGGTTCCCTCCTTGGGGTAGTGCTCGTGTCCATCCGCATGCCGCACGTAGCCGAAGAAATAGTCGAAGCCACGCTTGGTCGGATAAGCCGGCCAGGTGTCCGGAGAGCCCGCCTTCTGTCCCTTCGCCTCATCATCTTCACCCTCGCCCCCGAATGGAGAACCCTGGAGGCCCCACTTGCCGATCACGGCGGTGGTATAGCCCGCTCCTTTCAGCACGGAAGCCACGGTATGGTTGTCTTCCAGCGCCTTGTCGAACTGGTTGTCCCGCACATTGGCATGCCCTTGGTGGACTCCGCTGATGAACGACGCACGCGAAGGCGCACAAACCGGCGACGGGCAATAGTGTCCGCGGAGCTGGATGCCCTCTCCCGCCATCTTGTCCAGAGCCGGAGTCATCTCCGCTGGCAGGTTTTTGGCAGCCAGCTGGTTCTGGAAAAACGCCCCGACGTCACCATACCCGAGATCGTCCGTGAGGATGTAGATGATGTTCGGCTTTGGAGCGGGTGCAGCGGCCACAGCCGGCGGGCCAAAAATGGTCATCAGCCCGAGGCTGATCATCGCAGGAATCTTCATGATACGGATGGAATAAGACACACCGGGAAGCAATGAATGGCTATGAATGCCCGGCCAAAGCCTATGACCGGACGCGGCATAGTCTTACACCATGCCAGGCAGGAAATGATCATGCAAATTGCCGCCGTGTTCCAAAATTTCCTCTCGCCTCCGAGGGTATCACGAGGCACCCACGGACATGGACGACGAACTCCGGAGCGCAGCGAAGGCGGCGGGCGTGGGCAAAGCCACCCGCCACATCTTCCTGTGTGCCACCCCCACCAAGCCCAAGTGCTGCGACCCGGTCAAAGGCGCGGAGGCATGGGAGTTCCTCAAGCGTCGCCTCGGCGAACTGAGCCAGGCCGCACCCGGAATCCTGCGCACGAAGGCCGACTGTCTCCGTGTCTGTCTGCGTGGTCCCATCGCCGTCGTCTATCCGGAAGGGGTCTGGTACCACTCCTGCACGCCGGAGGTATTGGAACGGATCATCACCGAGCACCTGATCGGTGGCAGGCCGGTCGATGAATGGCGGATCGAGGTCGCTGGATAGATCAATGGCCTCCGGCGGGAGCGGGAGCATCCTGAGCCGGCACTCCCAGCCGCTTTTCAAATTTCTCCACCCGCTTGGCCCAGAAATCCGGATCTGCTGGCGGCTTCCAATCTCCGCCACCTGCACGGAATTCATCCGTGACTCCCGGATCGCGGATTTCCTTTTGCCACGCGGCGAGACGATCGGTGAGCTCGGCTTTCACGGCAGCCATGGCCGGATCTTCTGCGAGGTTATGGAGTTCATCCGGATCTTTCTCCATGTCGTAGAGTTCGAACTCGGGCTTCCGCGGAGCGAGGAAAGCTTCTTGGGCAGCAGTCAGCCCACTCTTCAAATGGAGAAGCTGGAGGGTATCCCATGCAGGATACGAATCCTCCTTGTAGAGGCTCCGCTGCATCCAGGGACGCTCGGGCATCAGATTGTGAATGAGCGCGTAGCGCCGCGTGCGGATCACCCGCATCGCATCATGCGTTTCGTCCATCAGGTCTCTTCCAGCGAACACCGCCGTCCGTGGTGGAAGAGAGCTATCGAAAAGGCTCCGACCTTGCAGCGGCACCGCAGGCTTCACTCCTGCCACCGCGAGGAAGCTGGCGGGAATGTCCAATGTGCTGACGAGGTCATCATTCTTTTCCCCCGCCTTCACATGCCCCGGCCAGCGGATGACGAGAGGCACGTGGATGCCAGCCTCATACAGGAACTGCTTCCCGCGCGCATGGCAGAGCCCGTTGTCCCCGACAAAGACCACCAACGTATTCTCCTCAAGCCCCTCCGCCTTGAGGCGGGCGAGCACCTTCCCGAACGCCCGGTCGGCGAGTTGCATCGCCTCATACCCATCCGCCCAATCACGCCGCACGAGAGCGGTATCCGGGTAATAGGGAGGCAGCGTCACCTTGGCGGGATCGACCGGAGAAGCCGGATCGCGGCGGAACGGCCGATGACTGGCGGACAGCGTGAACTGCGCGAAAAACGGCTGCCCGGGCTGGCGATCCTTCCAGTCCTTGCCCATGAACAATGGCTTTTCGACCGTGAAGTTGCAGTCGGTTTTCCCGTCCAAGAGGCAGGTGTAGTAGCCCGCGTCCGCCAGCAGATGGGGAATCGCCCGGATTCCATCGGGCAGCGGCTTCTTGTCCTTGGTCCGGTGATTCTGCGCCCCGATGGTGTGCTGATCGAAGCCCGTCATCATCGCCGACCGCGAGGGCGAGCAGACCGGAGCGGTGCAAAAGGCCAGATTGTAGAGACGCCCCTCTTTCGCAAGCGAGTCGACGTTCGGCGTCTTGAGCTCATGATTGCCGTAGCAGCCGAGATCCAGCGACCAGTCCTCGGTGAGCACAAACAGAATGTTCGGCTTCGAGGGCGGAGAAACTTCCGCCCCCTGCAAAGCACCGGACACCAGAGGGAACAGGCAGAGAAACCACAGGAGCTTCATGGCTGACAGGTATTCACCCATCCACAGGCAAATGCAACGCCTCCCCAACAGGACTCTCAATCCTCCAGTTTTCCCGCCTTGGCTTTCGCAACCGTGAACTTGAGTTCCGGCAGCAGTTCCCCCACGCGCGCCGGGGTGGTCTTCGGATCTCCTTCGTTCTGCTGAACCGGCCCCGGCGTGGTGCGGCCGTCATGGATGGCCTTGGCCAGCAAGGCGGAGAGTTCCTTCACCTTGCCAGCTTCCTTTTCCGCAAGGTTGTTCTGCTCACGCGGATCGTCCTGCAGGTTGTAGAGCTGTACCGGATAGAGTGTCTTCGATTCAGCCGAGCCGGGCTTGGGAGAAGACCAACCGCCGGAATCCGGGCACAGGCACAACTTCCAATCGCCACGACGAATGGCGAACACTCCGTCGATCGAATGATGAATGGTGAACTCGCGCTTGTAACCGCCTTCTCCTTTCAACAACGGCGCGATCGAAAAACTGTCTTCGGCCGCATCCACAGGAATCGCCGCACTCTTGCCAGTCACCTCTGCTGCGGTAGCGAAGAGATCGGTGGTGCAAATAGTGGTCGCGCAGGTGGAGCCCGCCTTCGCGACGGATGGCCAGCGGACGAGGAACGGCACGCGATGCCCACCCTCCCAGATGTCCGCCTTGGTCCCGCGCCAATCGCCGTTCGGCTTGTGACCCTTCGCGAGCATCGGCGGGATGTCCGCATGCGGAGAGCAGCCGTTGTCTGAAGTGAAGATGACGATGGTATTGGAAGCAGCACCACTGGCTTCAAGCTCAGCCAGCACTTCACCGACCACCCAATCGGTTTCCATCAGGAAGTCCCCGTAGAGGCCGAAGGGAGATTTTCCCTTCCAATTCTCCGAGGGAACGATCGGCGTGTGCGGACTGCTCAGCGGCAGATAGAGGAAGAACGGTTGGTCCTTCTTCACGGACGCGCGCTGGATGAATCCGCGGGCTTCGCGGGCGAAATCGCGCAGGCAATGGTCCGCCTCGAAATCCGCTGCCGCAGCACCAGGACGCAGCCATTTCTTCGTGACCGTGGGAATCTCCGTCGCCTGGTCGTTCTTCAGATAAGCGAAGGGCGGCATGTCGAGCGACGCGGCGATGAAAAAGTCCTCGTCGAAGCCGAGTGTAAGCGGACCGTTCTTCACCGGCTTGGAATAATCGAGCCCCCAACCCACGCCATCAGTCGGACCGGATTTTGCCGTCGCCGGAGTGGCGAGTTTCTCCCATCCAAGGCCGAGATGCCACTTGCCGATGAACCCGGTGTGATAACCGGCTTGCTTGAGGAAGGAAGGAACGGTCATCCGACCGGAGGCGATCAAGGCCGGACTACTGCCGGAGAGCACCCCCTGTTTGAGCGTGGAGCGCCAGTTGTAGCGCCCGGTCATGATGCCATAGCGGGTCGGCGTGCAGACGGATGATGAAGTGTGGGCATCCGTGAAGCGCATCCCCTCCGCTGCCAGGCGGTCGAGATTCGGGGTAGCCGCCTTGCCCCCTGCCATCTGGGGATCGCCATACCCCATGTCATCGGCGAGGATGTAGACGATATTGGGGGCGGCAGACGCAACCGTCATACAGCCCAAAACCAGCGATAGGAAACAACCGGCAAACTTCATCGTCCCTTCATACCATCAGGCATGTTGGGATTTTGCAGGAATTTATTTGTTTCCCTGCGAACCACCCCGATCAGACGGTATCCGGCTCGGTGCGGATGCGGTAGCTTTCCACCGCCTTGCCCCAAGACGCATGCAGCGCATCAAACGGCCGCGACCAGACCGCCCGGTGCATTGCGAGGACGGATGGGCCGTGATAGAGGATGGCCGCCAACTCGTCTTTCTTGAGGGCGCCAGCTCCTTCCTTGAGCATCTTCTCCGCGAGCTCGGTGTGATCCTCCTCCGGATCCGCAGCATCCAGCAGCGAGACATGGACGCCGTTCACGTAGGGGTCCACCACTGCGGCAATCACACCCTCACGGCCTGCGGCACGCGCGGTCAGCGCGGCATCAACCGCGGACTGGGCCTGATCCGCCAGATTCATGATCTCGGGCGGGCTGATTTCCTCCGGAATCGAGAACAGCTTCTTCGACTTCAACGCCTGACCATAGCGGACGCGGCTGGTCAGCACGGACATCGGAATCGAAAGCAACATGCCCAGCAGGATCGGGCTCATCCACAACGCGAATGAAGGGCCGATCCAAATAGCCAGTGCGGTCCACACCACGCCGGCGATGAACGCCGGACCATGTACCGCAACCGCTTCACCCCAGCCGGTGCCATCGGTCTCGCGGGTCTGGTTGCCCCAGCTGACGGAGGCCCCCATCACCATGCCGAGGATCATGAAGGTGTGGGCGATCATGATCGCCGGAGCGAGCAGCATCGAGAGAATCAACTCCATCGAGACCCCCAGAATCAGCGGGATCGCACCACCGAAAGAACGCCGGGTACGGCCGTGGAATACGGCGCCGATCAGCGCCAGGATCTTCGGCAGGAACAGCATCACCGCGACCAATCCCATGAGAATCAGCGCCTGGCTGTTAGGCGTCATTTGAAGGGCCAGATCACGGAGGTGACGCAACTCCGTCACCACCGGTTTCAGGGCGGGCCACTGACCCACCCAGGTGGCGAGCTTGTCGAGCCACTCGACGAACCGGCTCACGACCGGCAGATCACTCAGGCCGCTCTTGCGCCGGTCCCAGGCAACATAGGTGCCGAACAGAAGGAACAGGAACCACAGCGGGCTGCCGAGGTAGGCCATGATGCCCATGAAAAGATGGACACGGGATGGCAGCGGGAACTTCCGCGCGAACACCAGCCACATGTGCTGGAGGTTGCCCTGGCACCAGCGGCGGTCACGCTTGAGGTGATCCACCAGGGTCGGCGGCGCTTCCTCATACGTACCCACAATGTCCCACGCGAGCCACACTTCCCAGCCCTCACGGACCATCAGCGCGGCCTCCACGAAGTCATGGCTGAGGATGCGGCCACCGAAGGGCTCGCGACCCGGCAGAGCGGGCAGTTCACAGAACTCCGAGAATGGGCGCACGCGGATCATCGCATTGTGGCCCCAATAGCTGCCCGAGTTGAGCTGCCAATAATTCAGCCCGCGGATGAAAAGCGGGCCGTAGAGGCGCATCGCGAACTGCTGCATGCGCGTGAAAACCGAACCGCCGCGGATCAGCTTCGGCGGCGTCTGAAGGATGCCCAGACGCGGATAGAGCTCCATGGTCCGTGCGAGCTTTACGATGTCCCCGCCATCCATCAGGCTGTCCGCATCCAGCACCAGCATCGCCTCATAGTGACCACCCCAATTGCGGACGAAGTCACCGATGTTACCAGCCTTGCGGTTCTCGTTCTTGCGACGGCGGCGGTAGTAGATCTTGCCGAAGCCATTGAGACGGCGGCACATGTTGGTCCACGCGACCTCTTCCTCCACCCAGCAATCCAGGTTGGTCGTGTCGCTGAGGATGTAGAAATCAAAGGCATCGAGCTGCCCGGCGGCCTCGATCGAACGGTAGATCGCCTCCACGCGGCCGCAGACCTTCACGATGTCCTCGTTGTAGACGGGCATCACCACCACGTGCTTCTGGGTCAGAGGACCGGTCTGGTCCTTCGCCATATCCGTGATGCAGATGGCGCGGCGGCGGCCCTTCAAGAAATCCCAAACCCCGACGAAGGCATGCATGGTGCCGAGGGTCAGCAGGCCGTTCAACAGAAGGAACAGCGCCAGAATCAGACCGTGCGCCTTGTGAAGCCCGAGCCGGTCATAGAGATCGAACAGCCAGACCCCGGCCACCACGTTGATCGTGAAAACGAGCCCGAAGAAAAACGTACGCCTCACCCCGGCCGTGAACAGGCTGGTGTAGGGCTTGATGCCGGGCGGCGGACCACTGCCGCCTTGGGAAGGAGAAGAATCCATCAATGGGAAAGTTTGATATCAGGGCCGAGCAGGAACCAGAGCACGGCGATGAGGAGAAGGATCAGGAAGAAGAAGAACATCTTCCGGATCACCGGGCGGCGGTCCATGGTCTCCCACCATTGCGCGGCTCCGGAGCCGATCGCGTTCAACTCCAGCGGGCGCGGGGTCATGGTAAGGGCCGCGAACTGCGGGCCTGCGGTGAGATAGGACTTCCGCATCGCCTCCACAAAGGCGGGCGGCCACGGCTCGGGGGTGAGGAACACGGACTGCCACTGGCCCGGCATATCCGTCAGCAGCAGGGCCAGACGGCCGCGCGCGGCGAGACGGCCCTGCTGGAGCGGCTCGGCAAGCACCTGCTTGGTCCATTCCGCGATCTCCTTGAGCGTCTCATCCATGGCGAGGCTGCGCACGGAAACGCCCGGCTCCTGGGCATGGCGGGCGGACGCACGCCAGAGGATACCGCGCACCAACTCCGCCACCAGCAGGCGGTTCCGGATGCGCAGGGCACCCAAGTACGCCTCCACGGCGACATAGGCTTCCTCCCACTCGATGAGCTCCCCTTCATTCAGGGGACGGAGGGCGGCTAGGGAATGATCCGGTTGACCCATGTTTCAGTAAGGAAATCGTCTCCCTGCTTAAGCGAGACGCGGATATCGAGCGGTCCGACTTCGGACAATTTGCCGCCTTCCTTGGCGGGGGCGATCTGGAAGCCGGCACGCCAGCGGTCTCCCGGCAGCGGCTGTACCGCCACGCCCTGGATCTTCGCCCGCTCCTTGCCATCGCCCGTGATCTCCACCACGGCGGTAGGAGCAGCTTCCTTGCCGTCCTTGTCCTTCAATCGCTCCGGAGCGATCCCGGAAAATTCGACCGCCACGGTCCGCTGCTCCGGCTGCCAATCGTGCAAACCGGTGCGAGTGGCCACCACATGACCACCGGCCTTGGCAGGATCCTCCGCCATCGTCCAATGCTGGCGGTAAACAAATTCCATCCGCTGGCCGGGCTGCGGGGCCTGCGCCGGCTCCCACATGGCCACCACGTTGTCGGAAAGCTCGTTGGAAGTCGGGATTTCCATCAGGAACACCCGGCCATTGCCCCAATCGTTGGTCGGCTCGATCCACAGCGAAGGACGCTGGTCGTAGGAAGCCTCACCGTCCTCGTAGGCAGCGAAACGGCGGTCGCGCTGCAGGAGGCCGAAGCCCGCCAGCTTGTCCACGGCGAAGTAGTTCTTCTCCAAGCGGCCGGTGTCGTTCGCCAGCGGACGCCAGATGCATTCGCCGGAGCTGGTCTTGATCATGAGACCATCGGAATCGTGGACCTCGGGGCGGAAATCATCGAAGCGGCGGCGGGAGTTCTCGCCAAACCAGAACATGCTCGACATCGGAGCCACGCCGAAGGTCTTCACCCCCTTGCGCGGATAGAGAACCGCCTTCACGGTCATCACCGTGTCGTCACCCGGCTGGATGACGAACGCGTAGGCACCCGCCACGGACGGACCGTCCAACAGCGCCAGGATCTGCGCGGCCTGGTCGCCCTGTTCCGGCTTCCGCAGCCAGAACTCCCGGAAACTTGGAAACTCCTCGGCGGTTCCTTCATCGCCGGTATCCACCGCCACACCGCGAGCGGAAATGCCGTAACGCTGGCCTTTGCCCAGTGCCCGCCAGTAGCTCGCGCCTTGGAACACCACCAGCTCGTCGAACTTGTCCTGGCGGTTCAACGGTGCCAGCAGGCGGACTCCGGCGAACCCGGCATCCGGCGGGAACTCGCCCTTCTCCTTGATCAGCGCCCCGTAATCGAAGAACCCGGGAGTAAACCGGACTTCCTGCGAATGGGTGGACGTGAACTCCCGCACCTGCACCGGCTCCCGGTAGAGATAGCCGGGGTGGAAGAACATCGCCCGGAACGGGAGATTCGATTGCAGCCAGAGCGCCTGATCGTCCCGGAACCGGATGTCCCGGGTACTGGTCATAGGAAAGGGATTTCATCCATCCCGGCAGGGCTTCCCGGTCGGGGGCCTGATAGGGCTGGGAAGCGAGCTCTTTGGCGCGGGCTTCGATTTTCTGGAAATCGACGTCCTCACGCAACCAAGTCTGAGCTTGGGCGAGTCCGCTGGCCGCGACGACCCCGAGCGCAAGGGCTAGGGGCCGGTAGGAATGGAGTGACATAGGGAGGCCCTTATCGGACGACGAACGCCACCCTACTGTCAATTCTCTACCGTTATTTCAATAATCCCGGCGGCAGAAGATCCAGGCCCCCAATCCCAGTATCACCGCCTCAAAAGCCAACGAAGTTCCGATGATGTAAAATGGAGAATGCCGGACGGATGCTTCCCGGGCGGCCTCGGCAAGATCACCTCTCCCGCCACCGCCCCCGGCCTCGTTGATCGCTTCTTCATCTCCCAACCCAGTCCGGACCTTGATCAACCGGTTCATCAGACGGGTGGTTTCCCCGGTTTTGGGCAGAGCCATCATCACACCTTCGCTGATTTTGTGCAACCTGCTCCACTGGATATCGGACTTTCCTGCCGCGTCGGACAAATCAGCCGTCTCCCCCTTGGTCATCATGTAAAGACCGTCATTCGCCATCTGGATAAGGAAAACAAATCCCCACAGGAAGATCCCTGCCAACAGCCCCGGCAGCACGGAACGGGTCTTCACCGCCACCAGCACGATCACCGAGTAGATATAGCTGAACATCAGGGTCACCAACGGCACGGCCCAGAAGACGCCCGGATTCCAGACGCCGATCCGCCAACGGATGGCAATGAAGATGACCACGCAAAACACCAGCACCTGGAGTAGCACGAACAGAATGCACCCGAGATATTTGCAGAGGAAAAGGGTGAGTCTGGATACCGGCTTGGACATCGGCACTCCGATCGCACCCTCCGTCATGAAATCCGGGAATACCGGAGCGCAGGAGATCAGAGCCAGAATCACGGCGCCCCACGACAGCCAGAACCCCACAATGACATTAAAAAGTCCCAGATACCAAATCTGAGCGAAGGGACTGCCAGCGCGGATCATTTCGCTTCGGTTGGACATGGCCCCGAAGCCCAGAAACCAGCCATCACTGGTGAATCCCACGGACAAATAAGCCAGCGCCACAAAGAGCGAGATCCCCAGCGTGACCCAGAACAAACGCCGCGCGCGCAGCAGCCGCAGCGAGTCCAACAGCAATGTCATGAAAACCGTCATGCCCCGTTTTCCTTTCCGTTCATTTTCACCACGCTGAGGAAGAGATCTTCCAAGGAGAGCCGGGCTTCCTTCACTTCCCGAATCGTCAGCCGCTCGGCCCGCAGCGCATCGATCACCGGCTGCACCGCCACCGCATTGTCCGCTTCGATATCGACCCGGTCCCCGGACACCTTCCACCCGGCCGCTTGAAATTTGTCCCGCAGAGCCAGCGGCACCGGTCCTTCCGTCCGCACCTCATAATGGCGGCCACGGCTGGTCAGCTCGCTCATCCGGCCGCTTTCCACGATCCGCCCATGGGACAGGATCGCCACGTGATCGGCCACCTGCTCGACCTCCGCCAGCAGGTGGCTGTTCACAAAGATCGTCTTTCCCTCCGCCCGCATGGCCTCAATCAGCTTGCGGATCTCGATGCGACCCTCCGGGTCCACCCCGTCGGTCGGTTCATCCAGGAACACCAGTTCGGGGTCGTTCACCAACGCCTGGGCCAGCCCCACGCGCTGTTTCATCCCCTTCGAGTAGGTGCCTACCGGCTTGTCCGCCCATGCGGCCATCCCCACCCGTTCCAGCAGTTCGCCGGTCCGGCGTCTGGCCAATGCTCTCGGAACCTTTGCCAGTCCGGCGGAATATTCCACCACCTGAGCTCCGGTCAGGTAATCCGGGAACTTCGCGTGCTCCGGCAGGAAGCCCACCCGCGCCAGCGTCGGCCGGTCCCCGATCGGCTTTCCGAGGAGTTCGCCGCGGCATTCGGTCGGGCGGAGAATGGTCAGCAGGGCTTTCACCATCGTGCTCTTCCCCGCCCCGTTCGGCCCGAGCAGGCCGAAAACGCTCCCGCGGGGAACCTGCAGCGAGATGCCCGCGAGGGCCTCGAACCCGCCGCGATAGACCTTACGCAGGTAATCGATCGATACCGCCAGACTCATGCCTGCTGTCTAACCAATCCAGAAACCCGCGCAATCCGGAATTCCATGACTCCGCCGTGCGAATCCGCTATGAAGCCCCGTATCCGCAGCCGTATTTATTTTCCGGGAACAATTCCCCATCCGAGCCATCTTATGATCATGAACCGCCGCTCGATCCTGGCCTTGCTTTTCATGCTTCCCGCGCTTGCTTCGTGCGAACCCGAAAAGCCGATGGACCACACGCCCGCCGCCGCCCCGAAAGTCCCCGCTGGAGATGAAGTCGTCACCCTCGGTGCCGGCTGCTTCTGGTGCGTGGAAGCCGTCTTCAAGCAGATCGACGGCGTCGTCTCCGTAACCTCCGGCTACATGGGCGGAAAGGTGAAGAACCCGACCTACCAGCAGGTTTGCGAGGAAGACACCGGCCACGCCGAAGTGGTGCAGATCGTCTACGATCCCAAGAAGGTGTCCTTCGAAAAGATCCTCGACTGGTTCTGGAAGCTCCACGACCCCACCACGCTGAACCGCCAGGGCAATGACTCGGGCACCCAGTATCGCTCCGCCATCTTCTACCACACGGACGCCCAGAAAACCGCGGCGGAAGCTGCCAAGAAGGCCGCGCAAAAGGATTTCACCGACCCGATCGTCACCGAAATCACCAAAGCCAGCGATTTCTGGCCGGCCGAGAACTACCATCAGGACTACTACTTCCTGAACAAGAACAAGAACGGCTACTGCCGTGCGGTGATCGAGCCCAAGCTCAAGAAGCTCAAGCTCGATCACTAACACCCAAACACAGCAGGAAAATCAGTTCCGCACGACGCGGCGGCGCAGCAGGAGCAGCGAAGCCATTCCACCCAGCAATGCGGCGGACGGCTCCGGCACAGGAGAAGGAGCCGGGGTGGTGCTGAATTGGCCCCACAGCTCGGCTTTGCCCTGGGTGCCTTCGTAGACGCGGAACTCGTCAGCGGTCGAAAGGGTGTTGCCCAGGGTGTCGGCGTCCGGCCGGAAATAAAGATTCAGGTAATAGGTATTGCCGCTGGCATCCGTGAAGGTCAGCGGGGACGAGGTGTTGCCGAGGCGCACGATATCGGCGCTGGCGACCGGGTCGTTGCTGTTCACCGTGTTCTCAAGAACCATGTTGAACACGCTGGTGACCGCGGACAGGCCGCTGCCATTCGCGAAGGTGAGCTTCAGCGACAAATCCACGGCGGTCGCCCCGGTGTTGGAGACGATGGTGCCGTTGCGATAGTAGAGATCAGCGATCTTGAAAACCTGCTCCGGGGACACATTGGTCACCGTGGTCGGCGCGAACCACAGCGCACTGGAGTGGGCGTAGCTGGAATTGGCCGAAGCTTTTCCCCACTGGAACCCTGCCGAACCGACCGGCCCGGAGCTGGTCATGCCAGCGGGGGCGTCCTTGAGGTCGAAGCCGCTGGCGTAGCCGTTGGCGAGGTTGTTGTCCGTGACCAGCACGCTGCTGTTGGACTCGGAGACGGCATTGGAAAAGCTGCCCTCCACCGAAAAGCTCAGGTTTCCGGGGATGTTTTGAGCGGAGCAGAATCCAGCGATGGCGAAAAAAGTCGACGATGCGACCGCAAACAGACGGGGGGATGTCATGGGGGGAGCAGAGCTTGCGGCGGGGGGAACTGCCTTGGGCTCCGGGGGGATAGGGTGGGGGAAGAACGAAGCAGGCGAGGGGGTGGTCCTGACTTCGCGAGCAGGGTGCCACTTTTTCGGCCACAGGACCATTACGAAATCGCGTTAATTCTTTGGATTTCAATATATTATATTTAACTTAACTAAATCAATCCATCTCACGCCTTGGCGGATGGCCGGGCATCCCTATGGTGGCGGCGATGTCGAAATACGCGGGAGAAGAAGTGCTGGTGGTGCCCCGGGCACTGATGGAAGAGACCGGAATGTTTCACGGCATCCGCACCGACGGAGTTGAAGCGGTCATGGAGCGCCTGCTCGACCCTGCGAACCACTTCTTCATGGACCGGGCCACCGCCGAGGAAGACCCCACCCACAAGCAGCTCATCCCCTACTGCGTCTTCCGCCACGGCGACCGCATCCTTCACTACACCCGCGGCAAGTCCGGTGGAGAAAGCCGTCTCCACGCGAAAATCTCCGTGGGCGTGGGCGGCCACATCAATCCGGTGGACACCGGTGAAGGCCGCACCGGCCCCGCCGCCTACCACGCCGCCGTGGCCCGCGAGCTGGCGGAGGAACTCCACCTCACCGGCGGCTACCGCGAAACCATCATCGCCCTCCTCAACGACGACACCAACCCGGTCGGCCAGGTCCATCTGGGCGTCGTCCACCTCATCGATCTGGACGACGAGGAAGTGGCGTCACGCGAGGACGCGCTGTGCGAGCTCGGCTTCTCCTCGCTGGAAGATCTGCGCGGCCCGCTGTTCGAGCGGCTCGAAACCTGGTCCCAGCACTGCATCGAGCATCTGGCGGCAGTAGAAGTGTGAGCCCCCTTTCTGGCTCTTCAGCCCTGCCCCGCCTTCTTCGACTCACCGGCGATGTTTTTCTGCCAGAGCGATGATGGCGGCAGGTCCTTCGGACGGCAGATGATGATGCCGGTGTGCTTGGACATGCTGTTGAGGTAGTCGGTGATCGGGCGATCGATCACCACCATCTTGCCCTTGTCCCGATCCGAAGTGGCGTGGGAGAAATAGGCGCGGCCATTCACACGGACGATCAGGCCCACGTGCGAGGTGTAGCTGCTGGTGTCCGCGCAGGTGATCGCGCAGATGTCGCCATCGAAGAGATACTTCTCGATGCCCGGCACCTTCGACTTCGGCACGTAGGAAACCGGCAAGCGGGAAACCCGTGCCTCGACCTCCGCCATGCCGGGTAGCAGACTCGGGTTGTTGCGCAGATAGCGGTAATCCTTCCACTGCACCGTCATCTCGTGGATCTCACGGCTGAGACGCTCGGCTCCCGGGATGCGCGGAGTGATGTTGTCCGCGATGCCGCGGCGTTGGTTGTCGTAAAAGACCTCCTCAAGCTGGTGCATGCGGCTGAGGTATTCCCCGGTGCAGCGACCGCCGCGATAGCGCTCGAGCTCCACCATCTGGAGCAGATCCTCGGGCTTGTAGGGACCGGGCTTGTAAGCAATGAGGCGGGCCATCGCGAGGGCGTTCTCATAGTAGGTCCAGCAATCCATCGCCGTGAGATTCACCACCGGCGACTCGATGCGGTCATCCACCTCCAGCGTGTAGTGCTGGTACGGGGTTCCTACGAGTTCGCGGCCGATGCGAACGGTGCGGGCTCCCAGCGGCAGGGCACGCCAGTTCTCACGCTCGGCCTTCGCCATGATCGCCTGGAACTTCGTCTGCCCCTTGAACACCGTGTCCAACGGCAGGCGCGGCGCGGACGGCGGCGGAAGCACGTCCGCGCGGGCGGAGGCCCCAAGGCCAAGAAGCGCGACAGCGGAGAGGGCGATGACTTTCCCGATCATCCGCGCAGGATACGGGATTCCCGTGAAAAGCAAAGGCGCGATTCCAACAGGTAGAGAACGGCTGCAAAGCCTTCCCACTCCATGATTACAGGGCGGATCCACGCTAATGCATTCGGACTACCGAAGGGCTTTCCCCTTTGCAGCACCACCTCCAAACCTTACCATTCCCGATTGTTGCATTCAATACAACCCGTGATTTCCAGGCCCTTTCTCCATCTCCTGCTCGGCGCGTTACTGACGATGCCGGGACTCGCCACCGAAGCGGAAGACGCTCTCGCATGGCCGGCCCAGACCCGTGAGACCAAACCGTGGACACGCTGGTGGTGGCTCGGCAGCGCGGTCGATAAACCGAACCTCACCCGGCAGCTCACGCTCTTCCGGGACGGGGGAATCGGCGGCGTGGAAATCTGCCCGCTCTATGGGGCAAAGGGTTACGAAAACCGCTATCTCGATTTTCTATCGCCCGGATGGATGGAGATGCTCGGCCACACGACGGCGGAGGCGAAGCGCCTCGATCTCGGCGTGGATCTCACCACCGGCACCGGTTGGCCATTCGGAGGTCCTTGGGTGAAGAAGGAAGATTCCTCCGCCAAGGTCATCCTCAAGAAGGTCGAAGCATCCGCCGCAAAGGAGCTGAACGAGCCTGCCAAAAAAGGACAGCTCCAGTGTCTCACCGCGATCTCTGACAAAGGCGAGACCATCGACATCACCTCAAGGTGGAAAGATGGACGGCTCGAGTGGGAAGCGCCGGAAGGCCGCTGGACCCTCTACAGCATCTGGCTGCAAAGTAGCATCCAGCAGGTCAAGCGCCCGGCCCCCGGCGGTGAGGGCAATGTCGTCGATCCCTTCTCCATCAAGGCTCTCGATCACTACCTCGATAAGTTCGATCAAGCCTTTTCCAGCTACAAGGGGGCGGCTCCACGTTCCCAATTCCACGACTCGTTCGAATACTTCGGCGCAACCTGGACGACCGATTTCTTCCATGAATTCCAAGTCCGTCGCGGTTACGATCTCCGCACACAACTGCCCGCCCTGTTTGGCGAAGGAGAGGCGGATACCGTAGCACGGGTGAAAGGCGACTATCGCTCAACCATTGCCGATCTCCACCTCGCCTATATCCGGCATTGGGCGCAGTGGGCCCACGGACACGGCAGTCTCGCCCGTGAACAGGCCCACGGTGCGCCGGGCAATCTGGTGGATCTCTATGCCGCCGCGGACATCCCGGAGACTGAGATTTTTGGCACTCCTGACGACAGGCTCGAGCCGATGCTCAAGTTCGCCTCTTCCGCCGCGCATCTCAAAGGCAGCCGGTTGAGTTCGTCCGAATCCTTCACGTGGTTGGGCGAGCATTTCCAGACCACCCTTGCGGAGGCCAAGCCCGCGGCGGACACGTTGTTCCTCTCCGGGGTGAATCACCTCTTCTTCCATGGCATCCCCTACTCTCCCGAGGAAGCTCCATGGCCGGGTTGGCAATTCTATGCTGCCGTCAACTTCGGCCCGCAAGGAGGCCTGTGGAGGGATCTCCCAGCCTTCACCGGATATCTTTCGCGCTGCCAATCGGTGCTCCAAAGCGGCACCGCCGACAATGACGTGCTGCTCTATTTCCCCATGGACGACCTGTTCCATGAAGCGGGCGAGCTGCTGATCCCCTTCACCATGCACAACGCGGAAACGGTGATGGCGAAGCACTCCTTCTATCAAACCGCCCACCGCCTCACGGATCATGGCTACAGTTACGATCACATTTCGGACGCGTTCCTCCAGCAAGCGACCAGCACCAAGGAAGGCGTGCGCATCGGCAAGTCAAACTACCGTGCCATTGTCGTCCCCCGCTGCCGGGTACTTCCGCTGGAAACGATGAAGAAGCTGGTTTCGCTGGCCCACGAGGGAGCGGTGGTAATCTTCCTCGACAAGGTGCCGGACGATGTCCCGGGACTCCACGATCTGGACAAGCAGCGCTCGGAGTTGCGGGCTCTGCTGGAACAAAGTCGGGACAAGCTCACCACGAGCACCGATGTTCTTCCACTATTGGAGAAAGCCGGAGTGCCGCGCGAAGCCGCTATGGATCTGGGTCTCCGCCTCATTCGTCGCACCCATGACAAGGGACACCACTACTTCATCGTCAATCGTGGCAAAGAGCCGGTGAACGGCTGGGTTCCTCTCGCGAAGGCGGCCCGATCCGCGGTGATTCTCGATCCGATGCAAGCGGACCGCACCGGCGTGGCGCGAATCAGGACAAGCGGCAAAGGCGCACAGGTCTTCCTCCAGATGAAACCCGGCGAGTCGTGCATCCTCCGCACATTTACGGAAGATATCGTAGTTGGGAAGCCATGGAATTACGAGGAGCCTGCGGGTGACGCGCAGGAAGTCAACGGATCGTGGCAAGTCCACTTCATCGATGGCGGCCCGGAAACACCCGGCGCTTTCCAAGCGAAGCATCTCGCGTCCTGGACCACGCTTGGCGGCGAAGAAGCCAGGCGCTTCGCAGGCACCGCGCTCTACACCACCGAGGTGGAAATTCCTGAAGGATCGAACGAATGGCAGCTGGATCTCGGAACGGTGTGCGACAGCGCGCGAGTCCGGGTAAACGGCGGGGACGTAGGCACCTCTTGGACCGCGCCCTTCCAGCTGCACCTCGGCACCTTGTTGCATCCGGGTAAGAACACCCTGGAGGTGGAGGTGACCAATGTCGCCGCCAACCGCATCGCCGATCTGGATCAGCGGAAGGTGGACTGGAAGTATTTCCACGAGATCAATTTCGTGGGAAAGGACTACAAACCCTTCGATGCCTCCAAGTGGCCCTTGAGGGATTCCGGTCTGCTGGGACCGGTGAAGTTGGTGCCTATGAAGAAGCTCGATCCCCAGTGATCCTGCTCACGCAATGATTCCGTCCACCACCTTGCCGAAGACATCCGTGAGGCGAAAATCGCGCCCGGAGTAGTGATAGGTCAGGCGCTCGTGATCGAAGCCAAGCAGATGCAGGATCGTCGCGTGCAGGTCATGCACATGCACCGGCTGATCCACCGCCTTGAAACCGAACTCATCGGTCGAGCCGTGGACGTGGCCGCCTTTCACTCCGCCACCCGCCATCCACATGGTGAATCCGTAGTGGTTGTGATCCCGCCCCTTCATCACGCCTTTGTTGGAGCCTGCCTGCGGCAGCTCGACGGTGGGTGTGCGCCCGAATTCGCCACCCCAGATCACCAGCGTGTCATCCAGCATCCCCCGCATCTTCAGATCCGATAGGAAAGCGCCGATGGCCTGATCGCATTCGCCCGCCAACTTGCGGTGATCTTCGATGTTGTCGTGACTGTCCCAAGGCTGGCCGTTGCCATGCCACAGCTGGATGAAGCGGACCCCGCGCTCCAACAAACGGCGCGCCATCAGGCACTGGCGGGCGAAGTTGCCAGGCCCGTACATGTCACGGACATGAGAAGGCTCCTTGGACACATCAAAGGCATCCGTGGCCTCACTCTGCATGCGGAAAGCCAGCTCGAAACTGCGGATGCGCGCTTCAAGCTGGGGATCATTGGCGCGCTCGGCCAGATGCTGTTCATTGAGCTCCCGCAGCAGGTCGAGCTGCGCCACCTGACGCGCATCACGGGCGGAAGGATTCCGCAGGTTCTCGATCATCCGGTCCAGCTCCTGGATCGAGCTGTCCAGATACGTGCCTTGGAATGATCCGGGGAGGAATGCGGAACGCCAGTTCTCGGTGCGCTTGATCGGCATACCGCCGGGGCACATGGAAATGTAAGCCGGGAGATCCTCATTGCCGCTGCCGAGTCCGTAGGTCACCCACGAGCCCATCGACGGGCGGGCCAGACGTCCGTCGCCGCAATTCATCAGCATCAGCGAGGGCTCGTGATTCGGCACATCGGCCGTCATCGAGCGGATCACGCACAGATCGTCGGCGTGCTTCGCGGTGTGCTTGAACAGCTCGCTGACCTCCAGCCCGCATTCTCCGTAACGATCGAACTTGAACGGAGAACGCAATGCCGCACCGGTGGGTCGCTCGGTTTTCAGTCCCTCAAGAGAGATCGCCTTGCCATGCTGCTGTTCGAGCAGCGGCTTTGGATCAAAGGTATCCACCTGTGACGGGCCGCCGTTCATGAACAAGTGCACCACCCGCTTCGCCCGCGGCGCGAAATGGGGACCGGCCAACATCGGGGAGCCGGCCGCAGGATTGACCGGCATCGCCGCAGCCCGACCTCCTAACAGGCCGCCGAGAGCAAGCCCGCCAAAGCCCATCCCGCAGCGGCGGAGGAAATCGCGCCGGTCGAGAATCAGATCCTTGGCTGTGAGAGAATGACCCATGGCGTTCAGTCGATGAAGTTGAATTCATTCGAAGCCCACAGCATCTGGATCACGTCCGCCCACGGATCCATCCGCGGGGAAACGTGTGACGGAGCGCCGGGCTTGGGAAAATCACTGGTAAAGTTTCCAACCGTCACCGGCTTGGCGGAAGGGCTGTCACGACCGAGCACCTTGATGGTCCAGGCAATGCCGCCGCAGGCATCGCCATCCGGAGCACGCAGCACGAGGTCCACGGTGTCTCCGGCCTGCACCTTCACCCATCCGCCCGCGACATCCATGGTGCTTTCCGGCGCGAACTTTCCTTCGGAGAGAGTGTGCGTGCCTTGGGCATCGATCCGCCAGGCGAGGACATTTCCCTCCTTCTGCGTCCGCTTCAGATAGGCGTTCATCTTCACTTCCCCGGGACCGTTCGCGCGCCAGCGGAGGATCATGGCATGCCGCGCCGCGACGTGTCCGCCACCCGCGCCGACATTCAGCCAACGGATCGGCGCCGTGGCCGGATCCGGGCCGGTTTTCCACACTCCATCCGCGAACAACGGGAACTCTCGTACATCGAGCGGCAGTGTGGTGCTGTCATCCGCATGCCGCACTTCCCAGCTTCCGCCAAGCTTGGGCTGATAATCCTCCGGATTGATCCCAGCCAGCCAATGCAGGACCACCTGCGTTTCCGCAGGCCTGGGATCGCGCTGATAGAGACGGCGATAGAGCCACGCCACCCGCGCGGAATCATCCGGCTGATTCTTGAACCCGGCATCCTTCGCCAGGGCTTCGGCCCCGCGCAGCAAAAGCGGACTATTGAGGAAATAGAGAGCCTGTTGCGGCACGGTGGTCTGCCCGCGACCGGCGCTGAGATGATCCGGGTGGGGTAGGTCGAAGGATACGAACACACCGGGCAGTGCATAGCGGTCGATGAAGGAGTAGACGCTGCGGCGGCGGTCCGCCGAGGCATCCTCAATCTTCACCGAACGCCCGCCCACGGTGCTGGTTTCCAAGCTGCCGGCGGAGACGAGCAAATGGTCCCGCATGGCTTCGAAATCCAGGCGGCGGCGGTTCCACTTCCAGAAACGCGTATTTGCCTCATCGATGTGGTCATTCGCTTCCGGGCCATCTGCGGCAAGACGGAAGGCCTGAGAGGTGACCAGCAATCGGTTCAGCTCCTTCACCGAGCCTCCATGCTCCGTGAACCAAACGGCCAGATAATCGAGCAACGGTTGCAAAGGAGGCGCAGGCTGCTGCGTGCCGAAATCGGAAGGATCGGCCAATGGCGCTCCGAAATTCCAAGCCCACACCCGGTTCACCATCACACGGGCGGTGAGAGGGTTCTTCGGATCGGCGATCTTCTCGGCCAGTGAGAGCCGGGCGCTGCGGTCCTTGGGAAACACCTCGCCGCCAAGGAAGCTGAACCAATGACGGTCGAATTTCTCACCCCGCATCGCCGGATTGCCGCGCTTGAATACAACAGCCTCGCTCCACTTCGGCTTGTCCTGAAGAGTCATCGCACGTGGCGGAGAGCCGGGATGTTCGGCCTGGAGCTTGCTCATGGCACTCGCCCGCTTGCGGCGCGCATTCTCATCCTCCGTGTCCATGATGGTGGCCACCCGATCCACTTCATAGGACATCGGGCAGGAAGGCTCCTTCGAGTATGCCACAAATTCTCCTCCCGCCATCCACGCCTCCGCCAATTTCGCACAGGCCGCTTTTTTTCCTGCATCATCCGCCGCAGCCATCTCGCGATCCCAATCGGCGATGGGTTGCGGCACCTTGTCTCCGGCGGTCCTTTTCTTCAGCCAATCGCGCCATTGCAACACGGCCTTGGCACGATAGCGGCCGCGCTTGAAAGCTTCGGACGCCGCCATCCCGTGCTCCCAGCCCTGGGTCTTTGCCCGCCAACCAAGATCGAGATACACGGCCAGCGATTCCTTGTTCCGGAGGTGGTCCACCAATCCCTGGCGCACCGCGAGATCCTCCTTCTCCAGTTTCTCCAACTCGGCCTGATAGGCCTTCAACGCGGCATCATCTCCGGGCATGCCGACCACCGGCTTCTGCTCCGGCTCGGTCGTATTGTCGAAGATCGAGTAGAGCGAGTAATAGTCCTGGGTCGTGATCGGGTCGAACTTGTGATCGTGGCAGCGGGCGCAGGACACCGTGCTGGCCATGAAACCGCGGGTCACCACGTCCACACGATCATCGATGGTCTCCTCGTGACCGGAACGCGGACCGACGGTGATGAAACCGAGCGCGGCAAGATCGGGATGGTCCGGACGATCCACCATCAGATCCGCAGCGATCTGGAGCTGCACGAACCGCGCATAGGGCAGATCCTGATTGAAGGCGCGGATCAACCAGTCGCGGTAGGTGTAGGCAAAGGGGTAGCGGTTGTCCGCGTCGAAATTGTAGCCGCTGGTATCGGCATAGCGGGCCACGTCCATCCAATGGCGAGCCCAGCGTTCTCCATAGGCGGGGCTGGCGAGCAACTCATCGACCAGTGCCTTGCGGGTCGCCTCATCCGGCTGCTTTTCGATCCGAGCCATCTGGGCTTCGGATGGAGGCAGCCCCGTGAGCGTGTAGGCGGCCCGCTCCAGCCACTGGCGCGGCGGAGTCTCCGGAGCGGCCTTCAGCCCCATCTTGGCGCGGGCATCCTCCAAAAAGGCATCGACGGGATTCTTCCCCTCGGCACCGGCCGGGAGCACCGCCACCGGTGGCACATACGACCAGTGCAGCTCATCCGCCGCGCGGGCGGAAGCCATCAACAGGCAAAAACTGACCAAGGGCCTCCACATGAAACGCATCCAATTACTTGGCGGGACGTCCCGGAACGGAGGATTCTTTCACAACAACCGAATGCGGGCAAATCGCCCGGCATCAACCGGCGGTATGACGTTGGCCGCCCCGACACCGAGGCGGCCCGCATTTGCAAAGGGGCGAACCCCGTCCCATCAAGCGGTGAGATCCTTGGTCTCGCCGCCGGCGTTTTTCATCACCGAGGCGATGCCGCCCTCGGCGCCGTCCTCGCTGGCATATTGCTGGCTCTGGCCGATCACCTGGCCATTGCCCGCCTTCAGCACGAAATACGATTTCCCGCTGCTGCTCTGGCGGATCTCGAAGTGCTTCCGGTCCGCCGCATTCTTCTTCACGGACTCGATGCCATTCACCGCCGAGGCCTTCGCTTCGTAGCCTTCGCTGGAGAGAATGATCTCACCGTTGCCAGCCTTCAGACGGAAATAGAATTCGCCGGATTTCTCGCTCTTGAACAATTCGTACATGGTAGTTCTCGGATTCACCCTGACTAACCGTTATTTCCTGCCGGAAGGCAAGTCCGCACCGCTTCCGGCAAATCGCCGGGTGGGCGGGTTTGGAATAGGATGAGGTGCTTGCCCCAGATCCTGCTATCCGCCGCAATGGCCGTAACAGCGGCAGCACATATCAACCAGCCGGTGGCAGACCTTGTTGCCTTGCAGACGTCTGTCGAAATCTTCCGCCTCCATACGGGTCGTTACCCCTCAGGCGAGGAAGGATTGAAGGCTCTCGTGGAACGGCCGGCGCAATTGCCTGAATCTGTGCACTGGGAGAAATGTTTGACCAAGGTGCCCCTCGATCCATGGAAAAACCCTTACTGCTATGTGGAAGGCAGCGGATTCACCCGGAGCGGCGGCTACGGATACGGCCTCTATAGTATGGGTCGGGATGGTAAATCCGCCACCCAAGGCAACGATCCGGATGATATCAACACTTGGTCCGATTCCGATGCCTCGCCCTCGCAACTGACCTTCCTCCCTCGTCACGATTTGGCAGTCGGAACGGCCGCGTTCCTGCTGGGAATCGCCGCGACTTTGTACTTCCGCAAAACCAACCGCTCCCGTGGCGCCCCACCTTGACCGGTCGTTTCCCATCCCCGGGATTGCCAGCGCCGCCGCCCGTGCTTGAATAGCCGGGATGTCCTTGAAACCCGACGACCGCGATTTTCTTTTCGAGCTTCTGGAAACCCCCAGCCCGACCGGCTTCGAGATGCCGGGGCAGCGGGTGTGGGCCAAATGGATCGGCAAATACGCCGCGGAAACCGCCTGCGACGCCTACGGTTCCACCTGGGCCATCCTGCCCGGAAAGTCCGAGCGGATCGTGATGCTGGAAGCGCACGCGGATGAGATCGGATTTATCATCAAGCACATCGATGACAACGGCTTCCTGCGGCTGGACCGGATCGGTGGCAGCGATGCCGCCACGGCACGCGGACGCCGGTTGAACTTCCACGGCGACAAAGGCGTGGTCCCCGGCATCATCGGCAACACCGCCATCCACCTCCGTCGTGACGAGGCCGGCTCGGAGAAGGCCCCGGCCGTCCACGATCTGTGGGTCGATGTCGGCGCTTCCAGCGCCAAGGACGTGGCCGCGCTCGGCCTGCGGGTGGGGCACCCGGCGGTCTATCAGGACAGCCCGATGGAACTTTCCCACGACCGGCTCGTCGGCCGCGCCTTGGACAACCGCGTGGGCGGCTACATCATCGCCCAAGTCATGAAGCGCGTGGCCAAGGAGAAGAAGAAGCCCGCCTTCACCCTCGTGTGCCTGAATGCCGTGCAGGAAGAAATCGGCGGCCATGGCGCGATGATGGCCACCTATCGCCTGCAACCGGATGTCTGCGTCTGCCTGGATGTGACCCATGCCACGGACACCCCGGGCATCGATCACGTGAAATTCGGCAAGGTGAAGCTCGGCGGCGGTCCCTCCCTGACCCATGGCTCCGCGAACCATCCGAAGGTGGTGGACCGCATCATCAAGGTGGCGGAGACGGCGGATGTCCCGCTCCAGCACGAGTCGAGCAGCCGCTTCACCGGCACCGATACCGACAAGATCTTCCACAGCCGCGAAGGCGTGCCGAGCGCGCTGGTCTCGCTGCCGCTGCGCTGCATGCATTCCGTGGTCGAAACCGCCCACTTGCGTGACATTGAACAGACCATCGAGCTGCTGACCGGCTTTGTGATGTCGCTGGATGCGGAAGACGCCTTCCATCAGACCCTGTGAAACCGCTTTTTCTCGCCCTTGCCCTGACTCTCCCGGCGGCAGCCGCCACTCCGGCCACCCCGGGGGAAGCGGCCGTGCGTTACGTGGAGAAGATCCGCGGCGGGCAGGTGGATCTGGCTCCCGGGGCCGATACCGCGGTCTCGCCGGCCACCGGCCAGGACAAGCGAGAGATCATCGCCTCCCGGATCAAGCGGCTCTCGCAGGAGCTGGATCCCGGTCCCATGGAGGCCGGGCCGGTGAAGCAGGATGGCGATCTGGCGGCCGTGCTGGTCCGCCAGACCTCCGGCTTCGACCCCGGCCGCCTGAAGGTGATCGCGATCGGACTCGTGAAAAAAGGAGAGGCGTGGCTGGCCGCCCCGGTGCCGGGCTCTTTCGAAAACACCGCCTTGGGCTACGATGAAGCCCGTAGCAATCGCATCGCCGCGTTGGAGCAGTGGATGCTCCGCGAGCAGGTCGTGGATCTGGGCACTCTCCGTGAACAGGCGGGCGAGCGGCTGCGCAAGGACATCGGCACGAAGCTGCCGAAGGAGGCTCTCCACAACGAAAAACCGGCGGCGCTGCTGAAGCGCCTGCTCGCCGCCTGCGCCACGCGCGACCAGGCCGTGATGCTCGGGCTTGTCGGGGGACTCCAGCGTGAGCTGCCAAAGGACTGGACCGATCGATTGGGAGCGGTGAGCCGCGCGTTTTCGAAGGACACCTTCGATTCCTCATGGCGGCTGCTGGCTTCGCCCGGCGTGATCCGGACCGTGACGGCGGAAAGCGGCGACTCCACCCACATGTCCCTCACGCTGGCCTGTCTGGATGCATCCCCCGAGTCCGGTCGGGGCAACCTTCCCGCCATCCGGTTCCTCAGCCTCGAATTGCAGCGCGATTCCGAAGGGCTGTGGCGGTTCGACCTGCCGGAGGTCTTCCTCCATGGCGAGCCGTCCCATCCGGAGGACGAGGATAAAAATACGGTGCAACAAGGCGCATTGAACGCCCTTCCGATCGCGTGGCAGCGACAGTTTGCGAAGGCCAAACCCGCCACTGCGGCGGCAGCTGCGGAAGCCGTCACCGCCGCACTCCGTGCGCCCGATGCCGATGGCCTGCTGCCGTTGCTCGATCTGGATGGCGAACCGGCGACCGCGCTGCTCGGGGCACGGCGGCTCGCCTTGATGTGGCGTGATCTTCATTCACCACGCGACCTTGTCACGTTGCTGCCGCTCGGATTTTTCGAGAAGGACGACTCCGCCGTGGCCGCCTACCAGATGTTCTCCTCCCGGTTTGCAGGGCGGGCGGACATCCGCACGCTCTTCTTCGTCCGCCGCGACGGGATCTGGCAGCTCCTCTCCGGCCTGCGCCCGGACGATTCTCAACAGAACGCCCCCGGCTCCGTAGGGGAATGGGCAACCACTCAGGCCCCCGAGTGGACGAAAAACTGGGAAGAGCTGGCACTGGCCAAGGGCACGGCCCTCGATGCATTGCCCGCAGCAGACGCACCCGATGAAGATGCCGCCCGCACCACCTTCACCGCTTGGAACGAAGCCATCACCAAGGGGGATGTCGTCACCACCATCCGGTTGACCGCCCGGCTCAAGCAAGATCTCTCCTCTTCGCACCTGCTGCGCAATCTGGGTTACGAACTGACCGGTGCTGCGATGAAGACCGGACGCCAAGCGACCATTCTGGGCATCATCCACCGCGGGCAGTGGACCGGCATTTCCGCCAGGATCGGCAAGGCGGGAGACGCCGAAGCCACCTATCCCTTGTATCCGATGGTGACTACACCAGATGGTCCGCGGATCATGGCGGAAATCGGCCTCTTCGCCAACGGCAACCGGACCCGCGACTACCTCAACGAAACCTCGTGGGAACGACTCAACGCGGGAGGAGCCGGTGAAGCCGCCGCCCAACTGCGGGAGATCTACGAGATTCATCGTAAAAATGCCGAGACGGACCGCCCGCCCGCGCCGAAAAATTGATTTCCGACCTACTCCTGATGACCCGCGCCCACGAAACCGCCACCCGACTCGAACAAGCCGTCCGCACGGTGATGCGCGGCCAGGACCCCGTGATCCGCCGCGTGCTGGCCTGCATGGCTTCCGGCGGCCACATCCTGCTGGAGGACTATCCGGGAACGGGCAAGACCACTCTGGCCAAGGCGATTGCCAAGGCGATCTCCAGCGCCGTCTTCAAACGCGTCCAGTTCACCCCGGACCTGCTCCCCTCGGACATCCTCGGGGTTTCGGTGCTGGACCCGAAGACGCATGAATTCCGCTTCCATCCCGGTCCGGTGTTTGCGGACATCCTGCTCGCGGATGAAATCAACCGCGCCTCGCCACGCACGCAAAGTGCGCTGCTGGAGGCCATGGGTGAGCAGCAGGCCACGATCGAGGGCACCCGGTATGATCTGAACGGTCTCTTCTTCGTCATCGCCACCCAGAATCCGGTCGAATTCCGCGGCACCTATCCGCTGCCGGAAGCGCAGATGGACCGCTTCGCCATGCAATGCTCGCTGGGCTACGTGAGTGCCGACGAGGAGGCAGCGATCCTGGCGGACCAGGTGGAGCGCCATCCGGTGGACACCTTGGAAGCAGTGGTGAGTCGTGAGGACATCCTGGAGCTGATGAAGGCGGTCAAAGCGGTGCGCTTTTCCGACGAACTGCGGCACTATGTCGTCTCACTGGTGTCCGCCACCCGTGGCCACCGCGAGATCCAGTTGCCAGCCAGCCCGCGTGCTTCGCTGGCCCTGATGAAGGTGGCTCAGGCGCTCTCCCTGTTCGAGGGCCGCGACTATGTGCTGCCGGAGACGATCCAGGAAGTGGCGGCGGACGTGATCGCGCACCGCTTGGTTCTCGAACCGGAAGCCCGCTACTCCGGCACCAGCGCACGCTCCATCGTGACGAGCTTGATCGAACGCACCCCGGTCCCGGTTTGAGCGGAAACGCCACATCTCCCGGGCTGATGCGCCGCCTGCACCGCTTTTACCAGCGGAGCGAGGGAACGAAGTATTTCATCCACCGGCGGATCCGACCGCTCGGGTTCGGATTCGCGATTCTGACCGGGCTTTGCGGGATTCTCGCAATCGCCCAGCCGGACACACGGGCGCAGGATATCAACCCGCTCTACCTTTCCTTCTCCTTCTCGGCCGGACTCCTGTTGATCGGTGTGGTGCTGGCGTTCACACGCCGCGCGGGCAATCTCTCCGCAAGGCGCGATCTGCCACGCCACGCCACGGCGGGAGAGGTCGTGCACGGAACGGTGCATTTGCACAACCGCGGGCGTTTCGCGATCCTTGGTGTCGAGCTGCTGGAGACGCCGCCCGATCCACGGCCATCGTTCGATCTCTTCGAGCGGACCCGCGAGCCGGGCGAGATGAAACGAAATGCCTTCGACCGCAAATTCGCCTACTACAGGTGGTTGTGGCTCCTGGAGCGGCTGAGGCTTTTCGATGGCGGCCGCTCCACCCATGCCGTGGATGTCGCGGCAGGATCGATGGTGGAAGTTCCACTGGAACTCACTCCCGCCCGCCGTGGGGTGATCCGGCTCGATGACCTGCGCGTGCTACTGCCGGACCCGGTCGGTTTGTTCCAACGCTGCGTGAAAGTGTCCTCTCCGGCCGCTACCCTCACCGTGCTGCCCGCCCGCTACCGCATTCCTCCCGTCGAGCTGCCCGGCAGCGGCCGCTTCCAGATCGGTGGAGATGCCGCAACCAACGCGATCGGCAATTCCGGCGAGTTCGTAAGTCTGCGCGACTACCGCCCCGGCGACCCTCTCCGCCAGATTCATTGGAAAAGCTGGGCCCGCACCGGACGCCCCATCGTCCGCGAGCTTGAGGACACCTTCTATCCGCGCTACGGGCTGGTGCTGGACACTTTCCCGGAATCCGGGAACGAGCCCTCGTTCGAGGATGCCGTATCGATCGCCGCCTCCTTCGCCTCGACCATTGATACGCGGGAAAGCTTGTTGGATCTGATGTTCATCAAGGATCAGGCCCACGCCGTCACAGTAGGACGTGGCGTCGCCCGCCCCGAAATTCTCCTCGAGGTGCTGGCGGGTGTGGAACCGGAGACCGTCCCGCGATTTGATACGCTCGGCAATCTGGTCCTGAAGTATCGTGAAGAGCTGACCTCCTGCCTGCTGGTGCTGTGCGGTTGGTCGGACGAGCGGGCCTCATTCGTGAGGAAATTGGTGAGCCAAGGCCTGCCCTGCACCGTGCTCGCCACCGGCCCGGGCCCCGCACCGGCAGGTTTCCCAGGGCACTGGATCGAGCTCGGGCACTTGGCTCGGGATCTGGGAGCCCTGCCCGTCCGCTTGAAACCCGTTGCACCCGCATAGACGATAACTCTCCCGCATGCGCACTTCCTCCGCACCACCCTTTCTGCTGGCCGCCGCGCTCCTGTTCTGGAGCGCGATGACCGACCAGTGGCTGGTTGGCATGACCCTGGCCGTCATCGTGGAACTCGCCCACTGGGCGCGCATCCGTTGGGATTTCGCGGACGCCGCCTTCCTGCGGGCATGGCATCTGTCCATCCTGTTGGTCGCCGCGCGGATGGTGCTGACCGTGCTGGAGGGCTCGCTGACCACGGTGATCCAACAGATCGTGACCTGGGGGCCGGCGTTGTTCCTTCCGGTTCAGTTCGCCCAATCCTACGGTCTGCGCCGGAAGATCCCGCTTTATATATTCTCCATCCTCGCCCGCAAACGATGGGAACGAAACCGCGCGCTCGGCGTGGGCGGGAAGCCTGCGGAAGTCTGCTTCGACTACGTCTATCTGGGAATCACCCTGCTTGCCGCCGCCATGGGCAAATCGGATGCGGCCAAGTCCATCGGCATGCTGTTGGGTGGCTTCATCCTGATCACCGCCTGGGCCGTGCTGACACTCGGAAACCGTCGGCGTCTGGCCATCCTCGCCTCCTTGGCCGTCGCCGGGGGGATATCGGTCGGCGGGATGATCACCCTGAAGGTTCTCTATCGGAAAGCCATCTACGCACGGAGTGGAGCCAACGACGACATGGTGAACCACACGGACACCGCGATCGGCGCCCTTGGGGAGCTCAAGAAGTCCCGTGAAATCCTGTGGCGGATGAAGGCGCTGCAAGGACCGACTCCCCCATTGCTCCACCTGAGCACCTACAACCAGTATATCAGCGGCACCTCCTCCTGGACCTGGCGTCCCACCGATGGCAAGCGGACCATGGAGATCCTCCTGAACCAGGAGCCGACACCCGAGCACGTTTTTTACTTCGCGTCCCAGGATCGTCACGGTCCTGAAGCCATGGCCGATAGCCTGCCACGGATCCGGCTCCGCGGCGCAGCCAAGGAACAAATGCTGCTGCCGGTGCCAGGCAACCTCGCCAGCCTCACCGGATTCGAATTCGATTACGTCGAGCGCAATCCTCTGGGCACCTTCAGGGCGGAGCCCAGAGAACCGATCATCGATGGCGTCATGCTCTGGGACCCGGCGGTCAGCTCGGACGCGCCTCCGGACAAAATCATCGATCTGAAAGTCCCCGATCAGGACGCGGCCGCGGCTCACGCCACCGCCACGCAACTGGATCTGGCCAAGCGTCCGCTGTCCGAAAAGCTGAGGGCACTGGCGAACCACTTCAGCGGCCAATTCCGCTACACCCGCTACCTCAGTGGTGAGTCTCCCCTGCCCATCGACAAAGGGCCGAGCCCGATCACCCAATTCCTCACGACGAAGCGGGTGGGCCATTGCGAATACTTCGCCACCGCGGCCACCTTGATTCTGCGGGATGCGGGAATCCCGGTACGCTACGCCGTGGGCTATTCGGTCCAGGAACTTGACCTCGTTCACAAGGAAGCGGTCATCCGCGGGATGCATGCCCATGCCTGGTGCCGCGTTTGGGACGCCGAGCGGAAGAGCTGGATCGACTTCGACCCCACTCCGCCCGACTGGTTTTCCCATGAGCCGGATCGGGATACATGGGTCCAGATCGCCAAGGACTGGATCCAGCGTCTCCGCGAGGATTTCTTCATCTGGAGGAATAATCCCGACAATACCTTCCTCTTGGCGGGGGCGATGGGGCTTTTCGGGCTTCTCGGTGGCGGAGCGATCGCGCGCAACCTCTGGAAATCCCGCCATCGCATCGAAAAAGGCCCGGCCTCGGTCCGCAGCGGCATTCCCACGGTCCGGACCCCCCTCCATTTCCTGGAACCCGTGGCGAGAAAGATCCTCGGCCCACGCCCCATCGGAATGACCTACCCACGCTGGTTGGAGGGGCTGAAGTCCCATCTCCCGGATCCTGCCATCCTCTCGGAAGCGATCGGACTGCACCAGCAGCTGCGTTTCGATTCCCAACTCCCGGAGAATGAGTTGTCTGAAAGGTTGGAGAGCCTGGAGAAAACCTTGAAAGCGGCACTCAAATCCCGAAGGGAGCGCATGCGTTAGGTCGAACTCCGCCTTGAACGCTGTTTTTCGGCCAGCATCCCGCTACCCGAAGGGACTAACTGGCAAATTGGACCTCATTTTAGACTGCCACCTTAAGCCATCGAGCAGCATTTGAGGCTTTGAACCGCAATTTTCACCCGAAACCCCCTCCAGCATTTTGCAGAATGCGGGAATAATTCCGCATTTTTGAGCGATTCAGGCGTTTCTGAGACTTGACCCGCTCCGGCGAGGTGTGCAGCGTGTCGCCTCGCCGCACCCACAAGGGGTGTGGCTCCTTCCAAATCAACATCTAGAGACACGCCATGGCCGCGAAGATCTACACCAACAAGGACGCCTCCTTGGTGCCCCTGAAGAAGAAAACCCTCGCCGTGATCGGCTTCGGCTCCCAAGGCCACGCTCACGCGCTGAACCTCAAGGACTCCGGCCTCAAGGTCGTCATCGGTCTCTACAAGAAGTCGAAGTCCCGCGAAGTCGCCAAGAAGCTCGGCTTCGAAGTGATGGACACCGCCGATGCCGTGAAGGCCGCGGACGTGATCTTCGTCGCCGTTCCGGACACCGTGATCCCGGAAGTGTATGCCAAGGACATCGCTCCGAACCTTACCGCCGGTAAGACCATCCTTTTCTCCCACGGCTTCGCCGTGCTCTTCGGCGAGCTGAAGCTGCCGAAGGACATCAACGTGATCCTCGTCGCTCCGAAGGGCCCGGGCCACACCGTCCGCTCCCAGTTCGTGGACGGCAAGGGCGTTCCCGGCCTGATCGCGATCCATCAGGACGCCACCGGCAAGGCCAAGGAAATCGCCCTCTCCTGGGCGCGTGGCATCGGTGCCACCCGTGCCGGCGTGTTCGAAACCAACTTCCGCGAGGAAACCGTGACCGACCTTTTCGGTGAGCAGTGCGTGCTTTGCGGCGGCGCTTCCGCCCTCGTGAAGGCCGGCTTCGAAGTGCTTGTCGAGGCTGGCTACCAGCCGGAGATGGCCTACTTCGAGTGCCTCCATGAGCTGAAGCTCATCGTCGACCTGATGAACGAGTCCGGCCTCGCCGGCATGCGCTTCTCGGTCTCCGAAACCGCCGAGTGGGGTGATGTTTCCGTGGGTCCGAAGATCATCGACGGCTCCGTCAAGAAGCGGATGCAGAAGCAGCTCAAGGAAATCGAGTCCGGCAAGTTCGCCAAGGATTGGATCCAGGAGTACAAGAACGGCTATCCGCGCTTCAACGCCATCCGCAAGGAAGAGGCCGCCCACCAGATCGAGAAGACCGGTGAAAAGCTCCGCTCCACCATGAGCTGGATCAAGCAGAAGAAACTCAAGAAGGGCGCCTCCCAGGCCTCCTACGTGTCTTCCTCCAAGTAAGATCCCGCGATCTTCGCGTTTTCCAAAGCCCGGTCTCCGCAAGGAGTCCGGGCTTTTTCATATCCCGGATCCACCCTTCCAGACTCATTCGGAGAAGATATTCCCCAATATGCGATTCGCGATCCCTTTCCCTCCGATGACTGTGACCTCACCCACGCCAAAAACCAACTCATCTATCAGAAACGCCTCCTTTTTTTGTAGTAGAAGCTCTTGCTTGTCAGGACCCACGAGAACCGTTAATCGGTCCAGTCCTTACCCCTGAATTCCATTCATGAGCAGTACCACCGCCAATCCACCGATTGCCTCCAACGCCATGCGGCTGTTGTGGGCCGGTTTCACCGCCATCCTCGCCACCGGCGTAGGCTTCGCCATTCGTGGCGCGATTCTCGCAAACTGGGAGTCGATCTTCAAATTCACCGGCCTTGAAACAGGTCTGATCAACGGAGCGGGATTCACCGGCTTCTGTTTCGCGATCATCATCGGCGGCGTACTCGCGGACAAGATCGGCTACGGCAAGCTGGTGGTGACCGCGTTCCTGCTCCACGCGCTCTCTGCGGTGATTCTGATCTTCGTTTCGGACACGATGAATCCGAAAACCGCGTTCGCGCTGCTCTGGACCAGCGTGTTCATCTTCTCACTGGGCAATGGCACCCTTGAGGCTGTGGCAAACCCGTTGGTGGCGACGCTGTTCCCGCATAACCGCGCTCACTATCTCAACATCCTCCACGCGAGTTGGCCGGCAGGCATGGTGCTTGGCGGTTTCGCCGCCCAGTTCTTCGGCGGCTCCCTGCACTGGGGCTGGAAAGGCCAGATCCTGCTCTATCTCGTCCCGACCGTGTTCTACGGCATCATGTTCCTCGGTCAGAAATTCCCGCGTTCGGAAGCATCCGAAAAGGGCCTCAGCCTCGGCGAGATGCTCAAGGATGTGGGAACAAGCGGAGCTGCCATCATCGGTCTGTTCATCGGCCTTTTCGTGAAGGACGGCCTTGGACCGCTTCTGAACGGCTTCACAGGTGATGCCTTCTTCACCGGCCAGATCTGGCTCTACATCTCGGTCGCCGTCGGCGTGGCGGTTTGGTTGATCTTTTCGAACCTCAGCGGCTGGTCCAAAGGTGCTTGGCTGCTCGTTCTTCTCTTTGCCACCCATGCTCTCGTGGGCGCAGTCGAACTCGGCACGGATGGTTGGATCCAGAACATCACGGGCAACATCCTGACGCCGAAGCAAGGCACGCAGCTCTTCATCTTCACCTCGGCAATCATGTTCGCCTTGCGCTTCTGCGCGGACTTCATTGAGAAAAAACTCAAGCTTTCCCCAGTGGGTCTGCTACTCATCTGCGCGCTGATCGCGTGCCTCGGCCTGAACATGATCAGCGCCATCACCGCCTTCGGTGGAGCATTCGGGGCGGTGGCGGTTTATGCCGTTGGTAAGACCTTCTTCTGGCCAACCATGCTGGCCGTTGCTTCCGACCGCTTCCCTCGCACAGGTGCCGTCGCCATCTCGATCATGGGCGGCCTCGGCATGATGTCCGCCGGCCTGATCGGCTCCCCTGGTCTAGGCTACGCCAAGGACCGCTTTGCTGCCAGCTCGATGCCGCAGGAACAGCGTGCCGAATACATCGGAGAAAAGACCAGCAAGTGGCTGATCTTCGAAGAAGTGAAGACCGTGGACTCTGACAAGATCTCCGCGATCAAGAAGAAGATCGAGGACGATGTTGCCAAGGGCACCACTCCCGAGAAGGCAGTCGAGAACCTTACGCCGGCCGAACGTGCAGCGCACAAGGCCGACATCGACGGTTCCCGTCTGACCCTCAAGGCGGACTCGGTGATCCCTCTGACGATGGCCGCAATCTTCTTGCTCTTGCTGATCTACTTCAAGGCCATCGGCGGCTACAAGGTCGTGCACATCGATGGCTCCGGCCACGAAGCTTGATAGAACTGTTATTCCATCTCCCAAAAGGGCGGCCGCGAGGCCGCCCTTTTTTGTTGGGGCGCTGCGGCTCACACGCTGCCGTGAACCATCGGCACGAAACGCACCGGCAGGATCACCTGCGTATGCAGCACGCCGTCCAAATCACGGTCCACCAGTGTGAGCTCCTGCTTCGTTTCCGCAGGGCCGATGGGGATGATCAATCGCCCGCCGGGTGCCAACTGATCCAACAGCGCCGCAGGCAATTCCTCAGCCGCACAGGCGGCCAGAATGCGTTCGAACTTCCGTCCCTCTTCCGGCCACCCGAGGAAGCCATCACCATGGATAAGCTCCACATTGGAACAATTCATGGCCTTGAGACGATTGCGGGCTTCGGCCGCAAGCGTTTCGTCCCGCTCGATCGAGCACACCTTTCCCACCAACCGCGACAGGATCGCCGTTTGGTAGCCGCAACCGGCACCGATTTCCAACACGGTGGCATCGGGCGCTGCTTCCAATAGTTCTGTCATCAGAGCCACCATGTACGGCTGAGAAATGGTCTGCCCCCGTCCGATGGACAGCGGCTGATCCTCATAGACCCACGGCAACAAAGCCTCCGGCACGAAGTCCTCCCGGGGCACCGTTCGCATGGCAGCCAGAACACGCGGCTCACGCACGCCACGCGCTTCGATTTGATCCCTCACCATCCGTTCTCTCGCCCGGGCGTAGTCCATCATCCGTAAAGCGTAGCACGATTGGAAAAGTTTTCGAGAATCAGTCGTCAGGCGGCATGGGATCGAAAACAGCGATTCCGCGGCTCCGCAGTGCTTGCCGCCGCGTTTCATTTTCGATCCGCAATGCCGCCATCTCGGCGGCCCAGCGGTTCTGATGGAATTTCTGGCACCACCAGACCCCGATCCCAAGCATCACCGCCGACGGAAAGGCCACGACCAAGCTCCATGGTTCCATAATCACCGCAACAATCAGAATCATCAGGGCCGCAGCGGAGTAGACGACCCATGCGTATCTCCAACCTACGAAAGCCGCGACAAGCAGGCCGACAAATACCGGAAATGCCGTCCACGTCCCGATCATGACGCATTCGAGCAAACGGGAGAAATCCACGAGCGCGAACCCCTTCCCTCCGAGCAGGAAAAAGAGGCAATGCACCATGCTCGCACAGATCATTCCCATGGAAGCGCCAACCCACAAAGCGACAATGAATCCGGCAAACCGTTTGACCGGACTGAATAGGGAGCCCGAAAAATCATCCAAGTCCGGGATCATGATGGGACCTTATCATGACACAGACCGATTCATCAACCCTCTCCGGGCAGGTGGATCACCGTGACGCAGTTGATGCCATGTTTGGTAAACTCCTCCAATAGCACTTCTCAATGTCCTGCGTGCCAGACCGGCGCGATTCGGGGCAAATTCATCGCGGCACGGTCGGGAAAGTCTTCCAAGATCAGTCGTCGGATGGCTCGGGATCGAAAGTCGCAATTCCCCTGCTCTGCATTTCCGCCCGCCGCTGCGCATTGTGGGCGGCGATGTGCGCAAGCTCTCCAGCCCGCCGGTTGGATTGCCATTTCTCGATAAACACCGCTGCGGCTACAATCAAAGCAACGCCGATCAGCCAGCAAACCCACATCGCCACTTCTTCCCATCCGTCCACCATCGGGCTGCCACCGAGGACGGCCATGAGCGAAAAGATTGCGGCGCTATTGCGCCACCAGATGGTCAAGTCCCGCTCCGTCCGCAGGAAGAACACCAGACCGCCCACCACAAGGATGAGATTCAGAAGGAACCACGATGAGAGCAGGAGCAAAGGCGCCGCCAACATCGCGCCTGGAATTTCCGTCCAATTCGACAAGGGGTCCGAAATGATAGCGCCAGCACTGACAGCCAAAGCCCCCGTAACCGCCCCCACCCAGATGGAAGAGAAAAAGAGCATCGGCCTTTCCACCACCTGGCCGCAACCGCCGGAAACGCTTTCCAGAACATCCATCGGCGCCGACTAAATCCCTGCCATCCTCGAGGGTCAAGAATGGGAGAAAACGCACGCGGAGGCACCACCCCCATCAGCCCTCTCCGGGCGGATGGATCACCGCCACGCGCTCGATACCGTGCTTGGTGAACTCCTCCCAATAGCGCTTCTCAATATCCTGGGTGCGGGATCGGCGCTCCTGTTCGCTCATTTTTTCCCACAGCGGCAGGCCGATCGAGCGGATCAGATCACGGTCGGCGAGGCGGATCACCATTTCCTCCCAGAAGCTCTCCTCCCGGAATTCCTCGAAGCATTCCTGGAAAAACGAGTTTCCCTCATACTCCAGCGTCACCCGGTGAGCCTGCTTTTCCTCATCGAACTCGATGATTTCCCCGAATCCAGCGTGGCTGGCGCGCTCCAGGATCTTGTTTTCCAAATCCTCGAAGGCCGCAATGCCGTGTTCCGCACCGGGTTTTTGGTTCACCGATGCTACATTCGCAGCCAAGCTGACCATCTGGATCAGAGTGCCGAGTTCGCTTTCAGTGAAACGCAGATGCATGACGGGGCGCGAAGAAACCACCCGATGCTCTGCCGCGCAAGTCCTCGTTCGGGGCGCGCAAAAAGGGAGGTGGTACACGAGGACGGGATCGAACCGCCGACCAACCGGGTGTAAACCGGTTGCTCTACCGCTGAGCTACTCGTGCGACGTGCCGGGATGGTTTGCCGGGAAACGGCGGGGATCAAGCATGGAGTGACTCAAACCAGTCCGTCTTTTCGCGCCTGCTTCCAGTAGGCGTATTCGGAGCGGTTGAAGTCGATGTATTCGGGCGAGAGATCGCTGGAATACATGGTGTAATCCGCGTCCCCCTGATTGAGGGAGATCACGATGTTGAACTCGGGTTCCGCCACCACGGCGCGCAGCTCGTCCATGGGAGTGGTGGTCTGCAGACCGCCGAGGCAGGCGGCCTTTCCGCCGATGTGGATGTCCACCAGCTCCTCACGGATGCGCGCACGGGAGTAACCGACCGCGTGGAGGATGCGGCCCCAGTTCGGATCACCTCCATTCCAGGAAGACTTCACGAGCGCGGACTTGCACACCGCTTCCGCCACCTTCTTGGCATCGAGATAAGTGCGGGCGCCCTTCACATCGACAGTGACGAACTTGGTGACCCGCTCGCCATCGCGGACAACGGCCTTGGCCAGCTCCAGCATCACCCACTGCAGGGCGGCGCGGAACTGCTTGCACAGGGCGCTGCCACGGCGGATCGACGGCATCTCGCTGGCTCCGTTCGCTAGCACGAGCACGGTGTCGTTCGTGCTCATGTCGCCATCGATGGTGATGCGGTTGAAGCTGTTCTCCACACACTCCAGCACGGACTTCCGCAGCGAATCGCTGGGAATATTCGCATCGGTGGTGATGAAGCACAGCATGGTCGCCATGCTCGGGGAAATCATGCCCGCACCCTTCACGCAGCCGCCGATGCGGACACGGTGGCCACCGAGATCGAAGGAAATCGCAACCTCCTTCGGGCGGGTGTCGCTGGTGATGATCGCCGCAGCGACATCCGGGCCGTTCTTGGCATTCAGCTTCGAGACCAGTTCGCCGAACTTCGGCTCGATGCGCATCATCGGCATCGGCAGCCCGATCACGCCGGTGGAGCAAACGCCGATTTCATTACGCTTGAGGCCAAGCGGCTTCGCCACGCCATCGCACATCGCATTGGCGTCGTGAATCCCTTGCACACCGGTGCAGGCATTGGCATTGCCGGAGTTTGCAATGATCGCGCGCAGGTCATCCTTGCGGAGATGGGCATGACTCACCTTCACTGGAGCGGCCTTCACGCGGTTGGTCGTAAAGGTGCCAGCGGAGGCGCACGGGCGCTCCGAGTAGATCAGGGCCAGATCGAGACGCTCAACGGCGGGATTCTTGATACCGCAGGAGACTGCGGAGGTCAGAAAGCCTTTCGGCGCGCCGACGCCGCCTTTGATCCGGGAGAAGGGAAAATCCATGACTGGGGTTTGAACGGGCGCAACGTGCGGAAAACTCAGAAGTTTTGCAATCCGGCAGTCTCCTCAAGACCGAACAAGTGGTTGAAGCTCTGCACGGCTTGACCGCCCGCGCCCTTGCCGAGGTTGTCCTCCGCACTGAGCAGGATGATCCGACCGGTCCGGGCATCGTATTGCCAGCCGATGTCGATGAAGTTGGTCCGGGTCACATTCTTCGTGTCCGGATAGCCACCCCGGCCGAGCACGCGCACGAAGGCACTGCGGGCATAGGCCGCCTCCAGGCTGCGTCCCACCGCCTCCGGATCGATGCCGGGTGCCAGCTTCACCGTGGTGGTGGTATGGATGCCCGCCGTGACCGGCATGAGGTGGGGCAGGAAGGTGATGGTCACCTGCTCTCCTGCGGCAAGGGACAGCTCCTGCTCGATTTCCGAGAGGTGGCGATGCTTCGGCAGGCCATAGGCGCGCACGCTTTCGTTGCACTCCACGAACAGCAGCGAGATATCCGCCTTCCGCCCCGCACCGCTGACGCCGCTGTAGGAATTCGCGACAATGGTGGTGGGATCGATGAGCTTCTCCTGCAGCAGGGGAACAAGCGGCAGGATGATACTGGTGGGATAGCAGCCGGGCGAGGCGACGAGATTCGATTTCGCGATCTCCTCCGCCCGCACCTCTGGCAGGCCATAAACCGCCTGCGAAAGCAGGTCCGGCGCCGGGTGCTCGTGGCCGTAGAACTCCGCGTACACCGCGGCATCCCGGAGGCGGAAATCCGCGCTCAGGTCGATCACCTTCAAGCCCCGCTCCAGCAAGGCGCGGGCGATCTCCGCCGCCACTCCGTGAGGAAGGGCGAGAAACGCCGCCTTCGCACCCGTGGCGGCAATGGCGTCCGGATCCGGCTCGATGAACGCCAGCTCCGCGGCAGGGGCGTGGCGGAAGCGCGGAAACACGGCGTGGATCGGCTTTCCGGCCTCCTGACGGGAAGTCGCGGCCACCAGTTCCACCTGAGGGTGCACCAACAGCAAGCGCAGCAGCTCCATTCCGGTGTAGCCACTCGCTCCGACGATCGCGGTTTTGATACGTTCCATGCCCGCAGGGGCAATCGCACGATTTTACGGGCTTGCCAATCCGGATTTCCCCTGCTTGCTTGGCGCCCCGTTGATTTACGGGCTGTAGCGCAGTCTGGTAGCGCACTTGCCTGGGGGGCAAGGGGTCGTGGGTTCGAATCCCGCCAGCCCGACCAATCACCCGCAGAGGGAGTTTTTCTCCTCCGCGTCCGTTTCCCCTGAAACGCATCCTCCGCTCATCCGCCAAGGGTTGGTGGGTGAGAACTTTTGAGCGAAGCGAAAGTTCGAATGCAGCGGGAGCTTCGCGACCTGCCTCAAATCGGCAAAGCCGCTGACTGGCATGGCCGAAGCGCAGCGCAGGCAATCCGCCAGCCCGACCAATCACCCGCAGAGGGAGTTTTTCTCCTCCGCGTCCGTTTCCCCTGAAACGCATCCTCCGCTCATCCGCCAAGGGTTGGTGGGTGAGAACTTTTGAGCGAAGCGAAAGTTCGAATGCAGCGGGAGCTTCGCGACCTGCCTCAAATCGGCAAAGCCGCTGACTGGCATGGCCGAAGCGCAGCGCAGGCAATCCGCCAGCCCGACCAATCACCCGCAGAGGGAGTTTTTCTCCTCCGCGTCCGTTTCCCCTGAAACGCATCCTCCGCTCATCCGCCAAGGGTTGGTGGGTGAGAACTTTTGAGCGAAGCGAAAGTTCGAATGCAGCGGGAGCTTCGCGACCTGCCTCAAATCGGCAAAGCCGCTGACTGGCATGGCCGAAGCGCAGCGCAGGCAATCCGCCAGCCCGACCAATCACCCGCAGAGGGAGTTTTTCTCCTCCGCGTCCGTTTCCCCTGAAACGCATCCTCCGCTCATCCGCCAAGGGTTGGTGGGTGAGAACTTTTGAGCGAAGCGAAAGTTCGAATGCAGCGGGAGCTTCGCGACCTGCCTCAAATCGGCAAAGCCGCTGACTGGCATGGCCGAAGCGCAGCGCAGGCAATCCGCCAGCCCGACCAATCACCCGCAGAGGGAGTTTTTCTCCTCCGCGTCCGTTTCCCCTGAAACGCATCCTCCGCTCATCCGCCAAGGGTTGGTGGGTGAGAACTTTTGAGCGAAGCGAAAGTTCGAATGCAGCGGGAGCTTCGCGACCTGCCTCAAATCGGCAAAGCCGCTGACTGGCATGGCCGAAGCGCAGCGCAGGCAATCCGCCAGCCCGACCAATCACCCGCAGAGGGAGTTTTTCTCCTCCGCGTCCGTTTCCCCTGAAACGCATCCTCCGCTCATCCGCCAAGGGTTGGTGGGTGAGAACTTTTGAGCGAAGCGAAAGTTCGAATGCAGCGGGAGCTTCGCGACCTGCCTCAAATCGGCAAAGCCGCTGACTGGCATGGCCGAAGCGCAGCGCAGGCAATCCGCCAGCCCGACCAATCACCCGCAGAGGGAGTTTTTCTCCTCCGCGTCCGTTTCCCCTGAAACGCATCCTCCGCTCATCCGCCAAGGGTTGGTGGGTGAGAACTTTTGAGCGAAGCGAAAGTTCGAATGCAGCGGGAGCTTCGCGACCTGCCTCAAATCGGCAAAGCCGCTGACTGGCATGGCCGAAGCGCAGCGCAGGCAATCCGCCAGCCCGACCAATCACCTGATGGTGCGTTGGTTATCCCGCAACCGTCCGTCGGACGATGCTTTCCACACCCATCAAGGGCTGGTGGATGGGAATCCTCCCGAGCGCAGCGCAGGCAATCCCACGGCCTGATCGGTCCGAAATCAAAAGGCCCGCCTCTCCCGAAGGAGACGCAAGCCTTATTGAAAAACGCGTGGTCGAGTTGACCCTGACGCTGAAAGCGGATCAATGACCCGCCTTGGAAAAAATATCATCCACCAGGTGCTGGGAGGTTTTCTCGGCGTCCGGGAAGACGTGGATGAAACTGTTGCGGTAGATAGCCGAGGCTACCTCCTTGCCGGTCTTGGGATCGGTCACGGATACATCCAAAGTGCGGAGATACATTGCCAGATCCCAGTGCCAGCGGTCCACATAGGTCACCTCGAGATCTGCCGGGCGAGATCCCGGGCCATTGGTCGCGCGCACCCCTTTGGACACCAAGGCATTTTTCAGATAGAGATCGATGTCCCGGTTCGAATTCTCATGCCTGACGACGTGGGCGGATTTGGCTGAACGGATCGTTTCAGGGTGGGGCACCTTGGCCTGAAAAGTCTGCGAGCACGAAGTGGCAGCAATAGCGAAACAAGTGACGGTCAGGAAACAGCGTATGGCTTTCATGGTTTGATAAAAAAATCAAAGCGCCTTCAGGCGATTGCGGGCGACAATCCCTTCAGCACTGTCCGGATGAGATCGAACCAGCTCGCTATAATAGGAACGGGCGGTCATCTTGTCGCCCTTCGCCTCATAGGAACGGGCTTTGAGGAGATTGGCTTCAAGGTAGGAGGAATCTGCCACCTGCAACTGATGTAGCGCGCGATCGTAATCTCCCTTGTCGAACAATTCCTGTGCGTGGATCACGGCTCCTTTATTGACCATTCCCCTACAAGAGGCGAGCGCCACACAAGCTGTGGCACCGACGATCAACAAGATGGAGGGGAATTTCTGATAAATCATCTTCGAAAAAGGGCGGTCTGGCAGCAAAAGCAACGAGACAGATATCATTCGGCAAGCTGATCGAACGCAAGAGGGAATATCCCCCGTCATTCCTCGGCAACCTGTTTCACGCTCACTTGCATCCCGTGCACTTCTTCAAATGCTCCTGCAAATCCACGGTGTAGGTTTTGCTCTTCTCGTCGGTGACCGTGAGCACGTCGCCCTCCAGTTTCAGAGCAGTGATGAACACCCACTGGACATCCCTCTCCAACGCCGGATCGACCGGGTAGTGATAGATCTTCAGCACGTGCCGGACCTCCTTGCCCTTGTTGTCCGTCATCATCACCTGACCGGCGTTCGCAGGCTGGTTCACGGCGGAAAGCGTATAGTCCTTGTAGACCACCGGCTTGACTTCGGCTGGTGCCTTGCGCTTGGCATGGCAAACTCCGGCTCCCAACGCGGTCGCCACGATCATCACCAGGGTGGAGCTCGCTTTCATCGGTTTCCTGCAGATTATCCTGAAATCCACTCCGGATCCATCGCTTTCCCATACGCCTTCCGGAGTTGCACCACGGCTAACAGGTGTCATGGTGCATGCGGCCCGTTGCCGGCTGCTGCATGAAATACGACATCCTTGTTCTGGGCGGTGGATTCGCAGGCGCGCATTGCGCGAAGGCCCTCGGTGCGAACCGTTCGCTGAAGGTCGGACTGGTGGCGGAACGCAACGTGCTGGTCTTCCAGCCAATGCTCGCCGAGGTTGCGGGAGCCACTCTTTCCCCACTCGATGTGGTCCACCCACTCCGGCACTTCTGCAAGACCGCCGACATTCTCCAGGGCAAGGTGAAGCGGATCGACTGGGCGGCCAAGAAGGTGATCGTTGATGGCGGCCGGTTCACCCGGAACCACGAGATCGAATTCGATCAACTGGTGCTCACCCTCGGCAGTGTGACCGATCTGAGCAAGGTGCCGGGGATGTCCGAATACGGCTTCCCAATGAAAAGCGCCGCGGACGCGATGCGGATCCGTTCCGCAATCATCAACCGTCTCGAAGAAGCGAATCTGGTGGAGGACGAGGAAGTCCGGCAGCGGCTGCTCACCTTCGTGATCGTGGGCGGTGGTTACACCGGCGTGGAAACCGCGGGCCAGGTGCTGGACCTGGTCAATTCCGCCAAGCGTTTCTACGCGAACCTCCGCGACAAGAAGACGCGGGTGGTGCTGATCCACAGCCGTCCGCACCTGCTGGAGGAAATCGGCCCGGACCTGGGCGATCATGCCCAGCGCGTGCTGGAGCGACGGGGGATGGAGATCATCCTGAGTTCCCGTGTCAGCGAGGCGACCTCCAACCGTATCCATCACGGAGAAGGCGGCTGCATTGAGACGAACACCATCATCTCCAGCATCGGGAACGCCCCGAACCCGGCGGTAATGGATCTCTGCAAGCAACTGGGGATCGAGCCGGACAAAGGCCGCCTCACCACCGAGCCCGACATGCGGGTGAAGGGGCAGGAGAAACTGTGGGCCGCAGGCGATTGCGCCGCCGTTCCATGGAATGACAACGGCGAACTGAAGACCTCGCCGCCCACCGCCCAGCTCGCACTGAGGCAGGGCCGTCAGTTGGGAGCGAACATCCTGCGCGCACTGGAGGGCAAACCGCTCCAGCCATTCACCCACCGTTACCTCGGCCAACTCGCCACCGTTGGGGCACACGAGGCCGTGGCGGAAGTTCTGGGATTCCGCTTCAGCGGCTTCCTGGCATGGTGGATGTGGCGCTCGATCTATCTCTCCAAACTCCCCGGCCTCGGTCGCAAGCTGCGGGTGATGATCGACTGGACCTTCGAGCTGTTCTTCCCACGCGATCTCAGCGTGGTGCTGCCGGTGCAGGAAGACCCGATGCCATCCGTGCATTTCGAACAGGGGGAGAATTTCGTGCAAAAGGGGGATCCATGCCGGGCCGTGCTCTATGTCCCGTACCGGAAAAATCACCGGCACGGCTCCGGGACAACCGGAGGTCGCATTCGGTCCCGGTTGTGTCATCGGTCAGGAGGAGATGGATGCCAATGGTTGCTGGACTCATGACCTGACCGCCACGGAGCGGACGGATGCGGTCCTGTTCCGTGGGCGCGCCCTGGAATTGCTGCGCGCCGGTCTGCGGATCGAGGGTAATCCGCGGCCACAGCCCTGACCAGGCCGGAGCATCGACATATTACTATTTTTATAGTAATATATCCGACCATGTGACGATCGTGCCATGTGGCTGCATCGTCACGTGACGATGTCGTGGCGATGATCTTTTCGCGCGGACGGACGCCAACACGCATGAAGCTGGTACGTCCGAGCTCATTTGCCGTGATCATGCCGATCATGGGTGGAGCAAGGACCGAACCCAATCCTTGCGAACATGGCACGACTCATCTCCCGCCCGCTCGTCACATTCATCTCCGGTGCAGCAGCCTGCCTGGCCTTGTTGAATGCATCGGCACACGAACACGATCATGAGCACGATGCGCCACCCCCACCCGCCGAACGCCACACGGTGGTGAGCGATGAAGAGCTGGCCCGGCAGTTGAAGGCTGAAACCGAGCGCAAGACTCCCTTGGGAGCAAAACCCGAACTGCCGCCGCTGCCAGCGGGTGTGGAAGCCCTCAGCTTCGCGGATTTCTACAAGATGCCCGTGGGACCACGTGGACTGGAGCCCACCTCCCGCCTGCTCGCGCTGGACAAGAAGAAGGTCCGGATCCTCGGCTACATGGGAGCCATCCGCCTGGCCAACAAACGCCAGTTCATCTTCGCAACGGTCCCGCTCCAGCCCCAGCCGGAGGAATATGGTGATGCGGACGAAATTCCCTGCACCCACGTCCTCGTGACCGCCCCGGGCGACGCGAACGTGGAGGTCCCGCTCACTCCGGGACCGATGCTTCTCACCGGCACCCTCAGCGTCGGTCTGCCTGCTCCGGACGGCTCCGCCTCATTCGTGAGAATGCAGCTCGATGCCCCACTCCCCGCCGCATCTCCCGCCAAGTAACTGTTCCACCTTGCTCTGAATCTCCACCTCCCTAATGCATATGAAATCCAATAGAACCGACATCCTCTGCCTGGCCGCTCTTTCCGCGGTCGCCCTTGCCGGAACCGCCTCCGCAGCACCGGTGATCTCCCGCCTGACTCCTCCGAGCGCGCTCTTCACCTTCGGTGATGCCACTCCGCCCATCATCGCCCGCTTCCTGCCCGGGCAGCGCTTCGATCTCCAGGCCACCGTGCGCCCGGACTCCGGACAGACCATCACCGGCGCGACCTTCAAGGTGGACGGCGTGACCGTCCCGGGCACCGTCACCCTCGTGACCGCCAACGCGGCAGGCCTTCCTGCCAACACGGTCTCCCCTACTCTCCGCGCCTTCGCCTCCACCACTCCAGGTGTCCACACCCTCACCGTTGAGGCCACCCAGAGTGATGCCTCCACCGTGACCGCCACCGGCAATTTCGAGGTGGTCTCCATCAACACCAATGGCGGCACCAAGGCGAAAAACATCATCGTCTGCATCGGCGATGGCATGGGCATCGGCCACCGCACCGCCGCCCGCATCATGAGCCGTGGCGTGCAGCAGGGCAAAGCCGTGGCCGATCTGGTGACCGACACCTTCCCGAACACCGGCATCGTCAAGACCAGCTCGCTCAACTCGATCGTCACCGACTCCTCTCCGGGTGCAGCCTGCTATTCCTCCGGCAACAAAGCGAACAACAACCAGCAGGGCGTGTTCCCGGATGACACCACCGACAAGTTCGACAATCCGCGTGTCGAACTGATCGGCGAGTATCTCCACCGCACCCAGGGCAAGGCGCTCGGCATCGTCACCACCTCCGATGTCTTCGACGCCACACCGGGCGCCTTCGGTACCCACACCTCCGACCGTGGAGCGGGCACCGGCATCTGCGACCAGTACCTCGATGAAACCGCTGACACCAGCGGTCTCAAGGTGCTGCTGGGTGGTGGCCGCAAGTGGTTCCTTCCCTCCACCACCGCAGGCAGTGCCCGCGCCACCGCCGGCACCGATTACGCCCTGCCGAGCGAACTGGCCACCGCCTGGAACATCGCCAACTCCGGCAATGCCAGCGACCCGACCCGCGATCTGCTCGGTGATTTCCAAACCGCCGGCTTCACCTACGCCCCGGACCGCGCCTCGCTCAATGCCGTGCCGGACACCACCCAGAAGCTCATCGGTCTGTTCTCGCTGTCGAACATGAATGTCTCGCTCGACAAGATCAACGGCCGCCGCGGCGTCGTAGCTCCCGCCACCGGCAACACCGTCGTGCAGGACTACGGCTTCCCCGACCAGCCGATGCTCGATGAGATGGCGGACAAGGCCCTCAAGGTTCTCAAGAACAACGCCAACGGCTTCGTGCTGATGGTGGAAGGCGCATCCATCGACAAGCAGGCTCACAACATGGACTCCGAGCGCTGGATCCTCGATGCCATGGAGTTCGACAACGCGATCGGCGTTTGCAAGGACTTCGCCACTGCGAACCCGAACACGCTGGTGATCGTCACCGCCGACCATGAGTGCGCTGGCATCAGCATCATCGGTGGCTCCACGGTGACGAACGCCCAGCTCACCACCGCCAGCACCTCCGGTGGTGGTGCGGCTTCGCTGCGCGACCCGATCGTGGGGACCTACGACCTCGCCGGTTTCCCGAACTACACGATGGCCGCCGATGGTTACCCGGTGACCACCGACATCGACTACCGCATGCTGATCGGCTACGCCGCCAACTGCGACCGCAAGGAAGACTGGCTCACCAACCCGCTGCCGCTCCGCGACAGCCAGCAGCCATTCAACGGTGCCGCTCCGCTCAACACCTATCCGGCCGCACCGCTCAACCGTGATGCCGCCGGTGCCTTCACCATCACCGGTCAGGTTCCCGGAACCACCGCCGTGCACACCGCATCGGACGTGCCGGTCTACGCCTTCGGCCGTGGCAGCGCCCTCTACGCCGGCACCATGGACAACACCGAAGTGTTCTTCAAAGCCATGCAGGCCGCGATCGGAGGAGCCAAGTAACACGCGCCATCATTCGACATGAAGTCTCTCCTCACCTCCCTGGCGCTCGCTACCGTCCTGGCTCAGACGGCCCATGCCGCCACCACCTTCGGCTTCGAGGGCAACGACCTCACCACCACCGGTGGCAGCCCGCTGACCACCACGGTGACGATCCAGAACGCCTATTGGGAAACCGAAGATGAATTCGGCGATCCATTGGCGACTCCCGGCTTCCGCGCGGATACCAGCAGCCCCACGGTCGCGGCGAATCCCCTCGACTCCGGCTACGGTGCTCCCATCTCCGGCAAAGCCCTGGACGGCACCAACGGTCCGGTGATGTTCACCTTCGCCAGCGCGCTGAACATCGGCAGCTTCGGTGTGGTGCTGGACAACAGCACCTTCGGCAACATCCCCATCACCGGCGGCAATCCGGCCTTCGGCACGAACATCCTGTTCTATGACGCGGCGGACAACCTGATTGGCTACATTGCCCTCGACCAGACGGTGTCCGGTTTCACAGTTGCCGATACGGGCACCTACGAAAACGTCTCGAAGATCGTCCTGCCGGGCGGAGCCTTCTACGACAACCTGTCGTTCACGGCCCAGTCGGTTCCGGAGCCCACAGCCGCCGCCCTTGCGGGTCTCGGCATGCTGGCACTCCTGCGCCGCCGCCGGTGATCCACTTCATTGGCTCAAACATCCCGGGGCTCGCAAGGGCTCCGGGATGCTTTATTTTACTCCGGACGCATCACAAGCCGATCCGGAGCCCAAACTGCTCTTTCAAAGCAAGCAACGCTTCAGCATTCCCTTTCGCGTCGTCGACCGGGTGATGCGTGTGCCGGGTCTTTCTGAGGTGTTTGAAGTTCTTCGAGGCATCGCCCACCAATCCTTTGTAGAGCGATCCAAGATTCATCGATGAGAATCCGAAGGGATTCTTCCCGGTGAAGTGGTGGAAGTACCAATTGATGAACTGCCAGTCGAAGCCGTTGTTGTCCGAAACAAACATCGGACGTCCGCCGCCCAATCCCGCCAGCCATTCTGCAAACCGATGCATCTCAGATGCAGGATCAGGAAACTCCAAGGTTTCTTCCCGGCTGAATCCGCTCACGGCGAGAGCTTCAGGCACCCAGCGTTCCGATATGGGACGCAGGCTGCCGTAGAACGTCCGCGCCAACCCTGCCTCCACAACCACAGCACCGAAACACACCATCGAGTAGTCGCCGGGAATCGGTCCGTCCGCCTCGATGTCAATCATCACGTAACTCATTACGATGCGGATCATATCAGCACCTTTCAGAAGTTCCGCGACAAAACTTCACTCCGGTGCGCCAGCCTTGATCCATTCAATAATGGCCCGCCGCATCCCTGGAGAGACCTCCGCCAAGGGGTAAGGAGGCATGCTGCTGGTGCTGATCATTCCGTGGAGCACGCTCTTCGATGGTTCCTTCAAATTGACCTTTCTCATCATCCCTTCGTAGGTGGTGAAATCGTGCTGAGTGCCGGAGGCGTGGCACGGGAGACACTGACGGTTCACGAGATTCTCACGGATCCACCGGTAGTTGAGATCCTCCTTGCGATAAGGAATCTCGGCAGCAACCTGCCTGTGAGCCGTGTCCCTTCCGACCAAACGATCGAAGTAGGCGACAAGATTTTGATAGGTGTCTCCATTGCTATCCTTCTCAGGCACCGTCAGCGTTGAAGCCTTGGCGGCATCTGCGGATGGAGCCAATCCGCTATCCGGGTGCAGCCGGTTGAGGGTCGCGTAGAAATCCACAGACACCGCAACACCGCTGGCGTCCCGTATCGAACCCCGGATCTGGGTGCACATGGCAGGGAGGAGCGATGGCATCGCCAGGAACAAGGACCGACGGTCATCCCCCATTGTAACGGACGTGATCTTCACCCGGTCATGGCCGATGACGCCGGGGTCCGCGACTGAATACTCGGGAGAGCCATACGTTTTACTAGAATCCACGTAGTTCCACTGCCGGGCGAAAAAAGAACCGGCGTCTGGCACCTGAGCCGAAAGCTCGTGATCAAAGTGAAGCATCATTCCATTCCGGCATGCCTCCCAGCCCGACAACCGGGCCTGGTCCTTCCCGGTGTATCGGATCCGATGCAGACAGCCTTCCGAGGTGGCGTAGTCGCCCCAGCCATCCAGCCCGGCGACGAAGACCTGGCCATCCAGCGGCTGGGCCGCGATGCGGCACGTACCCGCTGAAAAGCTCCCGGGCATGGGGACAAGTGCCGCCTGCGGAGATCCCTCCACCACATCGCGAAGCAGATAGTACCACCTTCCCATTCCGAAGCTGGTGCCGAGAACCGCGTGCCCCAACGGACCGAACCGCGGTTCATTCATGAACAAACGGCTGCCCGGCGAGTTGTCCACTCCCCGCGGCAGATAGAGGATGCGCCGCAGCTTCCCGGCAGTCGTTGCATTCTCCGGGTGATCGGACTCATAGATCGTGCACGTGCCGTTGCCGATATTACCTTCGGAGGAATCCGACAACACGAGCCCATCCTCACGCACCGCCAGCCCAAGAGGATTCCGCGCTCCGTGGCCAACTTTTTGGAGATCCTTCCCATCCGCGCTCAGGCGATAGATCGCAGCCGTCGTATTGAAGTAGAAGTTCCCGGTGGCATCGCGGCGCAGATCGCGTCCGCATTCATCCGCTGTCGGCAGATCCGTTTGATTGAAGCGCTCGTAGAAGTCAGCCTCGCCATCGCCATTCAGATCGATCAAGCGCAGGATATTCCGCCGCACATTCACATAAGGAACCCCATCGACGATCTCAATCCCCATCGGCAGATCAAGACCCGTGGCGTAGCGCTTCCATTCGACTCGGCTCAGGTCGCCCTGCAAGCCCGTCAACTTCCACACATCACCGACCAGCGTGCATGCAAACGCCGTACCCTCACGATCAAATGCCAGGCCGCTGAGCGTCATGGGAACGCGGTAGGGATTGGCAGACGGCACAGGGATATCATCCACCTCATAGCTGCCGCCGCTGGCCTCGGGATCGGCATTGAGATGGCCGGAAACCTTCACGATTTGAGGAAACCGGCTTCCCCCTCCTTTGATCAAAGTCGATGGCTCCGGCACCTGTCGGATCATTTCAAGCAAGGATCCATGAGCCGCCTCCGCGTCCTTCTCATCTCCAATCCAACTGGCCACCACCAGACGCCCGTGTGCTGGTACCGTTGAAATCGAAATGCCTTTCCCCTCTTTCGGCACTTCACAGGACAAACCATTCCATCCTCTCACTGCGTTCCAAACGACGGAATGCGCATAGGCACGGCGAACCAGCATGACGCCGTCTTGCTCATGGGAGAGGATTGTCTCACCAGAAGTTTCGGACGATTCGCCAGCAGGGATCGGCAAGGCCAGATCCAACGCGCCAGCAACCTCCTCCAAGAACTCGACGTTCCTTACGAAGAAACGCTGCTTCCCATCCGCCGATACGCGGATTGCCGGGGCATTGAGCACGGGAGCCTTGTCCACCTCCACGCGGAAGACGACGCTCTCCCCATTGAGGTAGTATCCGGCGAAACGGGCAGCGGCCTTTCCATCCCGCGTCCACTCATCGGGCGGCATCGTGAAGGTCGCCGTTCCCTGGACATCGAGGGCAAACCCGAAACGATCCACGGCCAGGCCGAAGGGATGCTCGGGAACCGCCAAGTACCCGTCGCCATAGATCGTCTTCACCCGCGCGCGCAGGGAATCGAAAACCAGGATGCCCGGAGCCTGCCGGGTTCCCGTGAGCTGGTAAAGTTCACCGGCGCCCTTACGGCCGGTTAACGGGCCAAAATCGGGAGCTTGCGAGCGGGAATAAGCTGCGGAGTCTTTCTCATTGGTCCCGCCCCAATGGCCGCGCCGCCCACCGTCCAATCCCGGAAATGCCAGAAGCTTCGTGGAGTCATCGGATGGGTTCGCCAGATGGTAATCCGCCTGCCTGCGATAGAAATCATACAATCGGTAGCGGTTGACCTCCGCATCCGTGAAACGCTTGCCCTCCCTGCCTCCCTCGGTTGCAGCAAAGGGCAGCGGGCTCAAGTTCGAACGTAACGGCAGTGGGTCATACGGCCCCGCCCAGGCACAACCCATGCACGCGGCAAACCAGAGGCAATGAAGCCATGAACGGCGGGAAGGCGGTGCTTTCATCAGAAAGGGGCAGACAACGTATACGCTCCACTTCTACAGAGCTCCCAAAAACCTGCTACGTGTATGCCTCCAAATAATGCGTTTATCGTGCCGATAAATTCGTGAAATAGGCGCCCTGTCGCGGACTTATAGTCCTCATGATCGGAGACCGTGAATCGATCCAGCTACCGGAGGGACATTCCTTCCGGGTTCTGCAATGGGCTCATTCGCTGGGAGAAGCGGAGTCTGTTCTGGAACCCGGGGTCTTCAACCGTTTCCCTGGCAAAGGCACCCGGTGGCACTTTCATCCCGAAATGGAACTCACCTGGTTTCGCTCGGGGTCTGGCACGCGCTTTGTCGGCGATCACCTCGGGCCCTTCGAGGCGGGTGATCTCGTCCTGATGGGTTCTCACCTGCCGCACTACTGGCATACCCGGGACGATTCCAGCGGACTCTCGATCCAGTGGCACTTCCCCGCCGGGCATCCTTTCTGGTTGTTTCCAGAGCACCGCGAATTGATGGGCCTGTTCAAGCGGGCGTCCCGCGGATTGAGCTTTTCCGGTGCTGCCGCACGGGAGGCAGCACGGCAGATGCAGGAGCTTACAACCACCCGCAGCGCGGCGAAACTCGGAGCCTTCATACGACTGCTATCCGATCTCCACGCGGCACCGGAGAATGAAAGGGCTGCTCTCTCGGGTCAAAGCTTCAGCCTTCCCGGGAACTCCAGCCAACAGGGAGCGATCTCATCCGCGGTAAGCCACCTCATCCATCACTTCCGCGAAGAGGTCCGGATCGAGGATCTCCTCCGCCTCACGCACATGGGCAGAACGACCTTTGCCCGCCAGTTCAAGCGGCACTCCGGACATACCTTCTCCGAATTCCTCAATCACCTCCGACTCCAAGCCGCCTGCCGTGAATTGGAACAAGGAGACCGCTCGATCCTCGATATCTCCATCGACTGCGGATTCACACAGATCTCATTCTTCAACCGCTTGTTCCGGAGGCAGATGGGATGCAGCCCACGTGACTTCCGCAAGAACTCACGGCAGACCCTGCTCAGTAATAGCGGGCGATCCACGAAACCTGATAGATGAAGTAGGCCGCGACGAAGCATGCGTGGAAACGCGGGCTCTTCACGAACATCGCGATCACGCACAGCAGTGTCAGCACGGTGGCGCGGATGGGATACTCGGTACCGAGGCTGTGGAAGTAGTCGCGACCCTTCGCCAGCGTATCGACGACATCAGCGGCATGAATGGTGGCCAGCACGCCGAAGAACCACTTCTTCCGCGAGAAGAAATAATCCCGGAACCCGCTGTATTCCTCCATGTGCGCGGGCAGCAGCAGGACCGAGAGGAAATAGAAGAGGCTGGCGAAGGTCACGAGGAAGAGATACCGCGCGAAGTTCCACTCCGTCACATGGGTGATACCCATCTCCCACCACCAGAAGTGGATCACGAACAGCAGCGTCGACAATACCCAGGCCAGATGCACCGGCCAGACCTTCACCTTCCCCGGATGCTGGACGATCCTCGCGATGCCGCCTAGCAACTGGGCGACGCTCAACCCGAAGACCATGCCGAAAATGGTGCGGATCTGCGGCAGGATCTCGGAACCGGAATGAGAGAGGTCCATGATCCGTCACTCCATGTCATCAGGTACCCGGAAACAAGGAAATCCGACCCTGCTACGGTCGGTCGAAAATCAAAATGCCGCCCCGGAATCCGGAGCGGCATTTGAAAAATCAGCGGATGGCGAAGTGACTCACTTCTTCTCCGGCTCACCCTTCTTTTCGGGCTCGGCCTTCTTGTCCGCGCCTGCCTTCTGATCGGGCTCCGGCTCTTCGCCTTCGTCGTCATCTTCCTTGGCATTCGGATTGGCCTTCATCTCCTGAAGCTTGGCCTTGAAGCCATCGATGTTCTTGCCCAACTCGCTGTCCGGAGCGATGGCCTTGGCTTCCTCCACGGTCTTGATCGCCTCGTCGTACTTCTTGATGTGAGCGTAGATCATCGCCTTGGTGGCCATGATCTCCTGCTTGGTCTCACCATCGAAACCGCCGTCCTTGAGAGTCTTGTCGACAAAGGCCAGTGCGCCTTCATGGTCCTGTTTCTCGGCGAAGGCATTAAGATCTTCCTCGAACTTGGCGAGCTTGGCCTTGGACTCGATCTGCTTGGTGAAGCCGGTTTCGTCCTTCGGGTCGGAGGCTTTGATGTCATTCACGACATCGCCATAGAAGTTGGTGACGGTGGCGTCCTCCAGATCCATCTCCTTGAGGGCGGCCACGAGCTTCTTGGCCTTCTCCACGCCTTCGGCCTTGCCGGCGGCGGCGAGAGCTTCGTCACGCTTGGCCTTCTTGCCGCGCAGGGTGTCGAGGCTGGCGACATACTTCTCCGGGCCACCTTCTTCGTAGCCGGTCTTGGCGAACGGCTTGCCGGTGGAGTCGCAGAGAATGATGGTCGGGAATCCTTCGATGCCGAACTTCTCCTGCAGACCTTCGTTCTGCTTCTTGGTGGCCTCGCTGAGCTTGGACTCGTCCTGCGGGAAATCGACTTCGACGAGGACGAACTTATCCTTCACGCCGGCTTTGAAAGCGTCCTTGGAGAAGACCTCGTCGTTGAGCTTGATGCACCAGCCGCACCAGTCGGAGCCGGTGAAGTCGAGGAGCAGATCCTTCTTTTCCTCAGTCGCCTTCTTTTTGGCGGCTTCGAAATCACTGGTCCAGCCTTCGCCTCCGGCGAACGCGGAACCGATGCAATGAAACGCCACAATGGCGGCGCAGGTGGTGATATTGAATTTCATGAGCGTCGGCTGATGTGCCTGCACCGTGGATGGGGCAGTGCCCGGAGTCTAGGGGATTCTGTCCGGCGGGATCAGGAACCGGACAGGCAGGACTGGATTTCTTCCGCGATGATTTTCAAGCCGTCACGGACCACGGACTCGTCCATGGCGAAGCTGACCCGGATGCACTCCTCGCGGTGGCGCCAGGACGGATCGTCGTGCCCGAAGAAGAAATAATGGCCGGGCACCACCAGCACCTCGCGGCGCTTCAGGCGCTCGTAGAGCTCCTTTGAGGTAATCGGCAGACCCGGGAACCAGAACCACAGGAACAAGGCCCCTTCCGAACGGTGGACCCGCCACGGAAACGCCTCGCCGAAAATCTCCTCCGCAGCCTTCACCGCGAGGCGGGATTTCTCCTGATAATAGGGGCGGACGATGTCGTTCGACAGCTCCAGAATCTTCCCGGATTCCACCAGCGGCAGCACGATCTGCTGGCCGATGTTGGTATTGGCAAGGCCGACGATGGCACTCATCGAGCCGAGCGCGCTGATGATCTCCGGCGGCCCGATCACGATGCCGGTGCGGGTCGCTGGCAGGCCGATTTTCGAGAGGCTGAAGGTCAGGATGACATGCTCGTCCCAGAACGGCTTCGCGTCCGCGAAGAAGATGTTCGGGAACGGAGCGCCGTAGGCATTGTCAATGATGAGCGGGATACCGTGCTGCTTCGCAATGCCGGACAGGCGGGCGACCTCGGCGTCGGTGAGGACGTTTCCGGTCGGGTTGGTCGGGCGGGAGAAGCAGATCGCGGCGACATCGTCCCCGACTTCCAGATTGTCGAAGTCCACGCCGTATTTGAACTCGTGCGGGCCGGTCTCGGTGATGACCGGTGGTGCCGCGCGGAACAGCTCCTCGGACGCGGATTGGTTCGCATACCCGATGTATTCCGGCACCACCGGAAGCAGGATCTTCTTGCGACGACCGTCCGGCATCGCCCCTGCCAACAGGTTGAACAGGAAGAAGAACGCCGTCTGCCCACCGGCGGTGACGGCCACGTTTTCCGGGCCGATGTTCCAGCCGAAGGACTCGCGGAACAGCTTCGCGATCGCCTCCAGGAAATGCGGATTCCCACGCGGCGAATCATAGCGAGTCAGAGAGCGCTCGAGGCCGCCCTCTTCCGCCATCAGCTCTTCCAGCCGCTGCCGCCAGACAGCATTGATTTCCGGGATGCGGGCCGGCTGGCCGCCACCGAGCATCTTGATGTTCGGGCCACCCTTGGCGAGGGCGTGGCCGAGATCATCCATGAGTTCCTCGATGCCGCTGCCCGTGCCGAGATGACGGCCGATATTGGAGAATTCGAATGCCATGATGGAAAATGCCGTTGGTTGACCGGAAGAAAGGCGCTTCTATAGTCGCCCCCGCTTCCGAACAACCCCAATACCACCATGGCACTCCAAGTCGGCGACAAAGCTCCGGATTTCACTCTCGTCACGAAAACGGCCAACGGCCCCGCCCTCGTCAAACTCTCCGAACAGATCGGAAAATCGAACATTCTGCTGCTTTTCGTGCCGATGGCCTTCACCGGCGGCTGCACCACCGAGCTCTGCAGCATCACCAACGCTCTGGACGAATACTCCGCGCTGGATGCCACGGTCTACGGCATCTCCGGTGACAATCCCTTCGCCCAGGAAGCCTGGGCCCAGAAGGAAGGCATCCACCTCACCCTGCTCAGCGACTATGAGCACGCCGTGGCCAAGGCCTATGGCGTCGCCTACGAGCAATTCCTACCGGACCTCAATCTGATCATGGGCGGCGTGGCCAAGCGCTCCGCCTTCGTGATCGACAAGGCTGGCGTCATCCGCCACGCCGAAGTGCTGGAATCCCCGAAGGATCAGCCCGACTTCGAAGCCGTGAAGGCCGCCCTCAAGGCGCTCTGATCCACTTCTTTCCAAACAAAAAGCCGCGGGAGACCGCGGCTTTTTTCGTTGTAGGACTGGCTCAGTTGCCAGCGGGTTTCTCGGGAGCCTCGGCCGGAGTTTTTGTTTCGGTCGGCGACTTCACATCCGCTGGTGCCGGAGCCGGCACTTCGTTCGGAGTGGCCGCCGGATCGATCACGGTCGGGACGGCGCCTCCGGGAGGCGCTTCGCCGGGAGGGATCACGGGCAGGGTCTGGTCCACGGGTCGCACCGCACCACCTGGCAGTGGTGGATAGACCTGGATCTCGCCGGGAACGCCCGGGAGCCCCGCCGCTGGAGCGGCCGGATCGCTGACGAGCACGGAGGCCACGAAACCGACTTCGCCGGAATCCAGCTCCACTTTGACGTAAGCGCCATCGGTGGCCACCACCTTCATGCGGGTGCCAAGCTTCAGCAGCTTGTCCGCATCCGCTTCACCACGGGGGCGTTGTTTGAAGAAAGCCGTGTTGTCAGTCACGGCGGTGACGAATTGCCCGGGAGAAAAGGAACCGCCTCCGGCCATGCCGGGGTCGCTCTTCTTGATCGATCCCGGTGCGGTCAAAGGATCGAAATCTCCGCTGCTGCTGAGCGGACGATTGAGGGTTTCACAGGAAACCACGGCAAGGGCCGCAGCTACCGGCAAGAGCAGTCGATAATTCATTTGCGCCATTAAGTTGGCACGGGGTCGTATAGGGGTCAACGGCTTTCACGGACGTATTCCCGCAGTGCATCTTGCCATGGTCGCGGCGGCTTATCTAGCAGTCCGGCGAGTTTGTTAGTGGCCATCGCCGTATGACGCGGACGAGGCGCGCGGAAGGCAGCCACCGAGTCCAACTCCGTGGCATCGATGATGGGAATGGAAGAGATGCGGCCCTCCCGGAACAGCTCGTCCACAACCACCGTGGCCATGTCATGCCAACTGGCGGGTTCACCGGAATGGCAGGCGTGGATGACACCCTCCGCCCGCATCTCCACCAGCCGTCCGACCCATGCCGACAAATCACGGGTGAAGGTGGGCAGCGACCATTTGTCTCCGATCGCTGAAACCGGACGTCCCTCCTTGGTGGCGGCGATGATGGAATCCGAGAACGACGGTTTCTCCGGACCGAAGACCCAGGACACCCGGAGCACACAAGTGCCGGGGTGGCGGAGCACGGCGAGCTCGCCTTCGTGCTTGGTCTTTCCGTAGACCGAGAGCGGCTGCGGGACCTCCTCCTCGGTCCGGAATCCGGGTTCCTCCCCCGAGAAAACATAGTCGGTGCTGAAGTGGATGAGATGCACCCCGCGCGATGCCGCCCAAGCCGCCAGCTCTCCGGGAGCCTCGGTATTCAGACGCCGCGCCAGAGCCGGATCATCCTCACTCGCTTCCAAGGCCGTGAGCCCGGCTGGATTGAGGAACACATCGCATTCCAAGCGATCCAGCACCGCAGCCATCTGCCGCGAATCCGCCAGATCGAACTCCCGGCGGGGAAGCTCGATCACTTCATGCTCGCGGCGGAAATATCGGGCCAGAGCCTCGCCCACGCGTCCGGTTGTTCCTGTCACCGCTACTCTCATGCTCCGGAGACAAGCCGGTTCCGAGCCTCCCTGCCAGCTGGCACTTGCCGAACCCACGGCTTTTCCACGATAGTCCACCACCGTGCCACGCAACCTCACCCGACCGCTCGTGACCGGCGGTGCCGGCTTCATCGGCTCCGCCCTCGTCCGTCTGCTGCTTGCCAGACCGGAAGTGGAGCGCGTGGTGGTACTGGACAAGCTGACCTATGCGGGCTCGATGGAGCGCCTGCCGGAAGGCGGCCGCCACCCGCGGATCACCTTTATCCGCGGGGACGTGGCCGACCGGGAAACGCTGGTTCATCTCCTTGATTTCCACGGCATCACCGGAGTGCTGCACCTCGCTGCGGAATCGCACGTGGATCGATCGATCGAACGGTCCGAAGATTTCATCAGCACCAACATCGTCGGCACGGCCTGCCTGCTGGAGGTCTGCCGCCACGCGGGGATTCCGCTGCTGCATTGCTCGACCGATGAGGTCTACGGCTCGATCGCCGCTCCCGGAGTCTTCACTGAAGAGTCTCCTCTGAAGCCGTCGTCTCCCTATTCCGCCTCGAAGACCTCGGCCGATCTGCTCTGCCTCGCCGCCGCCACGACCTACGGGCAGGATGTGGTGATCACCCGCAGCACGAACAACTACGGCCCCCGCCAGCATCCGGAGAAACTCATTCCACGCATGGTCCAGTGCGCGCTGCGCGACGAGCCGCTCCCCGTGTACGGCAGTGGCCTGCAAGTCCGGGATTGGATGCATGCCGATGACCACGGCAGCGGCATCATCGCAGCGTTTCTCAAGGGAACCCCGGCAGGAGTTTACAACCTCGGCGCTCGTTGCGAGCGGCCGAACCTAGATTTGGTAAGGCTGATTCTTACGACGCTGGGCAAGCCGCTCTCGCTGATCCGCCACGTCACCGACCGCCCCGGCCATGATCTTCGCTATGCCGTCGATCCTTCCAAGGCGGAGCGGGAACTGGGCTGGGTCCCGCGCGCGATATTCGAACGGGACTTCACCGCCACCGTTCATCAACTCGCACGCGAGCTCGCTTGAGCCGGCATTCAGCTCAGATCACGCCCTGCTCGCGCAGATCCGCATCCACATCGTGGAAATCGGAGAGGCCGTCACCCGCATCGCGGATCCCGGCCAGACGGCGGCGTGCGCCGCGGGCGGACTGAGGGCCATTGACCTTGTTGGCGATGCCGCCGACGAGCAGCGGTACCAGCGCGGCGATACCGAGACCGCCGAGCGCAAGAGCCACGCCACGGCGCGCATTGCGGTGCATGAGATCGGACAACAGCATGCCGGCAGCCGCGCCAAGAAGGCCGGGCGCCACCAAGGCCGTGGTTTCGATCCAGTCACGCTGCGTGTCCGCGGAGTCAGTCTGCATGGTGACAATCTAGCAACTTGTCCCCCCGCGACAACCCCGGAAACGAAGGAACCTCGTTTCCCGCTTCCCGATCGCCTCCCCACCGGTAGGATGCGCGCGCATGCCATCTTCCCAAGCCACTTACGCCCTGATCCTCGCCGGGGGATCCGGCACGCGCTTCTGGCCCCTGAGCCGCAATTCCCGCCCGAAGCAGCTTCTCCAGCTCTTCGGAGAAGAAACCCTTCTCGAGCAAACGATCCGCCGCCTCGAGGGCCTCGTCCCTCTGGAAAACATCCTGATCCTCACCAATGCCCAGCAGGAAGCCGGGGTCCGTGAAGTGGCCTCCATGCTGCCAGCGGAGAATATCTTCGCCGAGCCTGCCAAGCGCGATACCGCTCCGGCCGTGGCGCTCGGCATCGGCCTCGTCGCTGCCCGCGACCCGAATGCCACCATGATGGTGCTGCCCGCCGACCAGCTCATCCAGGATGTGGAGGCTTATCAATCCGTGATGCGTGATGCCGTCAGTGTGGCGGAGCATTCCGACGGCCTCGTCACCATCGGCATTCGTCCCACCTGGCCCTGCCCCTCCTACGGCTACATCGAGCGCGGCGACCGGGCCTCGATCCCCGGCGTGGAGCTGGAGCACAAGCCCCGTGAAGTGAAACGTTTCCGCGAGAAGCCTGCCCCCGAATTGGCCGAGCAATTCCTCGCCCACGGCGGCTTTTCATGGAACGCGGGCATGTTCGTCTGGTCCCTGCCCACGGTGATCCGCGAGCTGACGAAACATTCCCCCGAGCTCGCACGCTTCATCTCTGAGATGCGCGGCGCAGGCGATCTCGCCGCCACCGTGGCCGCCCAGTTCCCGAAGCTCACGCCGATCTCCATCGACTACGCGCTCATGGAAAAGGCAGCCCGCGTGCTGAACATCGAGGCCACCTTCGACTGGGATGACGTCGGCTCGTGGCTCTCGGTCGCGAATTACCTTGAGAAATCCGGCGAGCACAACCGCGTCAACCAACCGGTCACCGAGCTGGAGTCGGAGAACAACATCGTCTTCAACGCCCGCAAGGGCAGCCGCGTCGCCCTGCTCGGCGTGGATGATCTGATCGTGGTGCAGACCGAGGATGCGCTCCTGATCGCCAACCGCCACCAGGCCGATGGCATCAAGAAGCTCGTCGATCTGCTGCCGCCGGAACTGCTCTGAGCCGCCGTGACCGACGCCCTTCATCCTGCGCTCGGAATCGACCACGGCGACGCCCGCATCGGCATCGCCGCCACCGACGATTTCGGCATCCTCGCCCACCCGGTCGAAACCATCGACCGGGCGAAGACCGATCCGCTGGAGCGCATCCCGCAGATCGTCGCCCAGCGCCGCATCCGGACACTGGTGGTGGGTCTTCCCGTGCGCATGGATGGGAGTGAAGGCACCTCTGCGGAAAAAGTCCGGGCTTTCGCCGGAAAGCTTCAGGAGAAGCTGCCGGACCTGCCGCTGATATTCGTAGATGAGACCCTCACCACCAGCGCCGCCTCCGGCAAACTCCGCGAAGCAGGCCGCAAGGCGAAGCAGCAGAAGTCCATCATCGACCAGGCAGCCGCCGTCGAAATCCTCAATACGTGGATGGAAGAAGGGGACTGACTCCTTCTCTTTTTGCGTTAGTCATTAGGATTTAGTCCTTAGTCATTTCTTCCCACGTGCGCCTCAAACTCACCATCGCCTACGACGGTCGTTCCTATGAAGGCTGGCAATCCCAGGTCGGCAACAACACCGTACAGGATCACATCAAGGAAGCGCTGGCCCTGACGGCGAAGGAGCCCGTGGCCTTGCAAGGCTCCGGCCGCACCGATGCCGGAGTCCATGCGCTCGCCCAGACCGCCCACTTCGACGCCCCGGAGCATCTCACGATGAACCCCTACAACTGGGTGCCTGCGTTGAACACCAAGCTCCCCGCGACCATCCGCATTCTGGAGTGTGAAGAGGTCGCCCCGGATTTCCACGCCCGCTTCAGCGCCGTCGCAAAGGTGTATCGCTATGACCTTTGCACCGACCCGGTGCTTTCCCCTTTCAAAGCGGGAATGGCGTGGCATGTGCCACGCTTGCTGGATGCCGATGTCCTGCAAGAAGCACTCCACCTCTTCACCGGCCGCCACAATTTCCAAGGCTTCGCCGCCAACCGTGGCAATGAAACCGCGGAGACGGACTGGCACCGCACCATCACCGCCGCGGAGCTCGAAGCGCGTCCGGACGGCTACCGCATCACCTGGTGCGGAGATGGCTTCATGTACAAGATGGTCCGCCTGATGACCGGGGCTGCCGTGCATGCGGCACAAGGCCGCATCCGGCTGGACGATCTTCTCAAACTGCTCGATCAGCCCGCGGGGCTGCCTCACGGCAAATCCCCGCTCTGCGCGCCCTCCGACGGACTCTATCTGCAGGAAGTACGATACGGATCGTAATTCCCTCCGCGCCACGCGATCAGAACCACGCCGGCTCGTTGCCGGGTTTCCACTTGATGTTGCAGCCGCTGCTCGGATAGGGGCGCGACATCGGCGCCTCTCCTGCGAGCATGCGCCGCACGGCTTCCCCCAGATCACCGCCGTGAGGCTGGAGACCGCTGCGGGGCCGCGAATCATCGAACTGCCCGGCATAAGCGAGTTTCAGCTCGGCATCAAAAAGGAAGAAGTCCGGCGTACAGGCGGCGCGGTAGGCAGTCGCAACGCTCTGGTCTTCATCCACCAGATAAGGAAAATCCCAGGAATGCTCGCGCGCGAACTCCAACATCTTGTCCGGAGCATCCTGCGGATACTTCACGAAGTCGTTGGACATGATCGCCACCGTGCCCACGCCGCGCGCATCGATCTCACGGGCGAAGTTGCCCAAGGCATCGGCCAGATGCACCACATACGGGCAATGGTTGCAGGCAAACACCACCAGCAATCCGTGGGTGCCCAGCACGTCTCCCAATTCATAAGTCCCACCATCAGGAGACGGGAGTGAGAAATTTGGTGCCGGATCGCCCGGCTGGATGAGGAACGTCGAGAGAACTTCGGCCATGACATACGGATAACCCCGGATCGGCCTTTTCGAAAGGAGGAATCTCCATCTGTTGGAGCGGGGAAATTACGGTTGCACGGAGCCCGGAAAGCCCTTCATTCCTCCCCAGCGATGCTTCCTCCGCTCACAGCCGACGACCGCGAACGCTACTCCCGCCATCTGCTGATTCCGGGGGTCGGCGAAGAGGGCCAGCGCAAGCTGAAGGCTTCCTCCGTCCTGCTGATCGGCACCGGTGGACTCGGATGCCCGGCCGCCCTGTATCTGGCCGCCGCAGGCGTGGGCCGGATCGGTCTGGTGGACCCGGATACCGTGGACCGCTCGAACCTCCAGCGCCAGATCCTCCACGGTGAGTCCTGGGTCGGGAAACCGAAGCTCGAAAGCGCGGCCACCCGCCTGCGCGAACTGGCCCCGGACATCCAGCTCGACCTCCACTCCACTCTCTTCACCCCGGACAACGCGGTGGAGATCGCCAGCCCCTACGACGTGATCGTGGACGGCACCGACAACTTCCCCACCCGCTTCCTTTCCAACGACACCGCCTTCTTCCTCCGGAAGCCGAACGTCTATGGCTCCATCTTCCGCTTCGATGGCCAGATGACCGTCTTCGCGCCCCACCTCGGCGGCCCCTGCTACCGCTGCATGCTGCCGGAGCTCCCGGCGGAAGGATCCGTGCCATCCTGCAATGAAGCGGGAGTCCTCGGTGTGCTGCCGGGGATCATCGGCTCGCTCCAAGCGATGGAAACCATCAAGCTTCTGCTCGGCCTCGGTGAGGTTCCACTGGGAAAACTCACGTGTTACGATGCACTCCGCAGCACCTTCCGCACCCTGACTCTCCGCCGCGACCCGGCCTGCAAGCTCTGCGGCGATCATCCCACCATCGACTCCGTCCGCAGTCCTGAAACCCTCGCCTCCACCTCCTGCGCCATGAATCCGGAACTCCCCGCCATCACCGTTGAAGAACTCAAGCTCCGCCTCGACAGCGGCTTCACGGGCCTGCTCTTCGATGTCCGCGAACCGGACGAATACGCCGCCGCATGCATCCCCGGCAGCCGTTTGATCCCGCTCGGCACCTTCGACCAGGTGATTCCGGAGCTCCCCCGCGATCAGGAGATCCTCATCCACTGCAAGTCCGGCCGCCGCTCAGCCCGCGCCGTCCAGTCGCTGCTCGATGCCGGATTCGACAAGGTGAAGAACGTCACCGGCGGCATCGATGCCTGGCACCAGCTGCCGTAAGGGCGGCCTTGAGTGCAGGTTCCTGCCGGATGTTTCACCCGGAGCTTGTCAAATCCTCCATTCTCCTTGCATTCCTGCCATTGCTTGAAACAAGCCCGCCACTCAACGTGCGAGCTTCCAATGGATCAGACGATTTCGATTTCCGACGAGGCGACGGATGCCAAAGCCCTTCCCAGTGAACGCAGGGCTCCTCTTTCGCTCCAGACCCGGATGGTCGTCCTGTCCTATCTGGCCTACTTTTTCTACTACTTCACCCGAAAGCACCTTGGGGTGGCGACTGCGGCATTGGTGCGCGAGGGCTACCGCGAGGATCTGATCGCCACCGCCCAGACCGGCTACGCCGTTTGCTATATCATCGGGCAAATGCTGAGTGGTGCGCTGGGTGACCGTCTCGGCCCCCGGATCGCGTTGTGCAGCGGCATGGTGCTTTCGGCCATTTCCTCGATGGCTTTCGGGATCTTCCCCTTCATGGGGGTGCTGGTGATCGGCACCACGCTCAACGGACTTTTCCAAGGCTCCGGGTGGTCGAATTCCTGCAAGGTCATCTCCTCCTGGGTCGGACATTCCAAGCGCGGCCGGGTGATGGGCGTCTGGATGACCTGCTACATCCTCGGCAGCCTCGCCGCGAATGCGACCGCCGGATTCCTTCTGAAGGAATACGGCTGGAAGCACATGTTCCTCTTCACCGGCCTGACAGTACTGGCGATCGGCACCTTGCAGGGGCTCTTCCTGATCAACCGTCCCGAGGACAAGGGCTTCACCGTGGAGCGTGAGGAAACGGAAGAAACCGCCGTGGACAAACCGGAGGGCTTCATGACCATGCTCCGCCAACCCGCGGTAATCCTGCTGGGGCTTTCCTACACGGGCATGAAATTCGTGCGCTACACCTTCTTCGTGTGGCTGCCCTACTATCTCTCCAGTGTGATCCATCTGGATGATGCGAAGTCCGCCTATGTCTCAAACGGCTTCGAAGTCGGCGGGGTGATCGGCCTTTTGATCGGCGGCTGGTTCGCGGACCGCTACTTCGAAAAGAACCGCGCCCGGCTCGCACTGGTGGCCTTGATCGGCATGGCCATCGCTCTCGGGGTGTATCGCGGCGTCAGCTCGCAGGGCCACATCGGAGCCAACGTGCTCTCACTGGCTTCGATCGGCTTCTTCCTCTACATCGCGGACTCGATCGTGTCCGGCACCGCAGCCCAGGACATCGGAGGCGCGGGGAGCACGGCTTCCGCAGCAGGCATCATCAATGGAATCGGCTCGACCGGGCAGCTCTTCGCCGGCTTCCTGCCGATCTGGCTGAAGAACCACTACGGCTGGGATTCGGTCTTCGTGGCGTTCATCGTGCTCGCCATTCTGTCCTGCGTCGCGATCCTGCCGGTGGCGAGGAAACGCGAATTGAAACGAGCCTGATATACTAAACGGTCATCGCTTGAATCGATGATCGCCTTAAAAGGATCGATTTTGCCCGCAAGGCGGCCGGGGCTATGCTCCGCCACCATGCCCGCCGAGGTTCCTCCTCCCGCGCACGTCCAGGTGGTGCTGCTGCACGGCCTATGCAGGACGCCGCGCTCGATGCGTCCGATGCAGCGCTTCCTTGAAGCAGCTGGCTATCGGGTGCTGAACGTCGGCTACCCGTCACGCATGGCGGACATCGGCACGTTGGGCGAGGAAGTGATCGGCGGAACCTTGGAGCACTGCCGCGCCACCGGTGCCACGGAGGTCCACTTCGTCTGCCATTCGCTTGGTGGCATTCTGGTGCGCGAATACGCGGCGAAGCACCCGGACGCGCCCATCGGCCATGTGGTCATGCTAGGTCCACCGAACGCCGGCAGCGAAGTGGTGGATCGCCTCGGTCACTTGCGGCTGTTCACCTGGATCAATGGTCCTGCCGGTGCACAACTCGGCACTGGTGAAGCCTCCACGCCGAAACAGCTCGGCTCGCTGCCATTCCACACGGGCATCATCGCTGGGAACCGTTCCATCAACTGGATCAACAGCCTCATGATTCCCGGGCCGGACGATGGCAAGGTCTCGGTGGCCAGCACCCGGCTGGAAGGCATGGCCGATCATCTCGTGCTCCCCACCTCCCATCCCTTCCTGATGACCAACCGCGAAGCGATGCGCCAAACCGCAATTTTCCTCCAACAAGGCCGATTCGAGCACTGAAAAGTAAACCACGAATGATCACGAATAGGCACGAATGCATGGAAGGGCCGGGCTCTTCCTGGCATTCGTGAACATTCGTGTGGATTCGTGGTAATCCTCCGAAGAAAGCCCGATTATCGCACCACCTCGGTGCCGATGCCGCCATCGGTGAAGATCTCCAGCAGCAACGCATGCGGCAGGCGGCCATCCACGAAGTGGACCTTGCGGACACCGGCATTGAGCGCGTCCACCGCACTGCGGATCTTCGGGATCATGCCGCCGGAGATGGTTCCATCCGCGATCAGTTCGTCGGCCTGCTTGCGATTGACCGACTTGATGAGAGTGGAAGGGTCGGCCGGGTCCTTCATCAGGCCCGGCACGTCCGAAAGATAAACGAGCTTCGCCACCCGCAGCTCCTTCGCCAACGCGGCGGCAGCGAGGTCTGCATTGATATTGAGCGGCTTCCCGGTGGCCAGCTCCGCAGCCAGCGGTGAGATCACCGGCACGATGCCCGCGCTATGGGCGGCATCCATGTGCTCCAGGTGGCAGCCGACCACTTCCCCCACCCGGCCGATGTCCACGCGCTTGCCTTCCGGATCGATGCCCTTCGTCTTCTCGCCGATGAACACATCCGTGCCGGCAATGCCGACCGCCTTGCCGCCGAAGTCGCGGATCATGCGGACCAAGCCGGGGTTCAGCTCCTCGGAGAGCACGCGGGAGACGATATCAATGGCTTCCTCGGTGGTGACCCGGAAGCCCCCCACGAATTTCGCCTCGAGGCCGGCATCCTTCATCGCGGCGGAAATCGCCTTCCCACCGCCGTGAACCACGATCGGGTTGATCCCTGCCACCTCGAGGAAAACGATGTCCCGCATCACCTTGGCGACAAGATCCGGATCCTCCATCGCGGAGCCACCCATCTTGATGAGGAAGGTCTTGCCGCGGAAGGCCTGGAGATACGGCAGAGCTTCGATGAGGGCGTCGGCTTTGTCGATGGTTTGTTGGAGACTCATGGACGGAAGGGAACTCTGAGACGTTCTGGAAAGTTTGGAAAGCGGGAGCTGCCCGAGGCTATTTTTTCTTCCGGGTGGCCTTTTTCGCCGCCTTCTTGGCCGCCTTTTTCGCCGGAGGAGCCTTGGGTGCGGGCTCGGGTTTCGGCTCTTTGGGAGCTGGCGTGGCGGTCTTTCGCGCCGCTTTTTTCGCCGCTTTCTTGGCGGGTGCAGGCTTCACCGGTTCATCAAAGGCCACCGTCTCGGAAGCCATCTCCGAAGATGTCTCCTCCGGAGAAGACACCGGAGGAACCTCCACGGGAGCAATCGGCCCGGGGGCAACGGATGCCGCCACCATAGTGGGCGAGGCGGACGCGCCAAACGGCCAAGCTGCAAGATAGCCAGCCAGAACGGCCGCCAGAAACGCCATCCCCGGCAGCCAGCAGGCGAAATTCATGGTGATCAACTGCGCCACCACGGCGACCGCCAGCACGATACCGAACCACAGCTTCAACCGGAACGTGCCCCGGCTGGCGGCGGCGGTCAGAACCACTGCCAACAGCCCGATCAGGCAGGCTTCCACTTGCCACGACGGGCGCGGAAATTCACGAGGCGCGGACAAACCCGATTCCGAACGAATCGCCGCAATGGAAGCCGCAGCCAGAGAGGAAAAACGGGATGCAGTCTGGTCCGCAGCGCTCCGGTCATCCCGGATCAGGACACTGCCGTCCGAAGCCATGGACTCCAGATCCAATACCGTCTCCACCGGGATCACCTCAGGCTTGCCCGCCGAAGGTGTGGTCATACGCCCGGCTTCATCCACCGGCACCACCGGCCCTTCCGGACCGAGCTTCAAATACGACCCGAGACGTAGATCCACGTCATCCATCGTCAGTCCCTTCTCCGCCATCGCCACCACCACCGGAAAGGCAAACACCACCCGGTCGCCCCAGCGCGCCATCAGTGGCATGAGATTGGAGGCTGGTTCCGATTCCAGAACGGAAAACCCGGCCCGCGCCGGGCCCTCTCCCAGCACCGTACGGGGCAGGGGCAGATGATTGACCACCGGAAGCTTGCTGATATCTCCGCGAACACGATCGACCGGCAGCGAAGCCCGCAGGAACTCCATGGGCATGCGGTCTTCCGTGGCGGCCCGGCTCAAAGGAGATACGGTGACGACCGACTCGAATGACTTCAGCCGCGAATTGAACGCCTCCACGGCGAAAGAATCCGAAGTATCCCAGGACATCACCGCGCCGATCGCGAGATGCTTGGTCCCCAGTCGCTCGAGATTACGCAGGATCACGGCATAATCCACCGGCGAGGGCGGCGAGCTCTGGAAGACCTCTCCGGAGCTGTTTCCGATCGATACCACGGTAGGCAACCGCCCTTTCGTCCTGCCATCGGTGCTGGCCAAGGTCCGCAATCCCCATGGCTGTTCATGGGAGCCTTCTCCGGAAATGAAAAACGGCGGATTGGCGAATGCCCCCGCGACCGATTGGAAAGCAGCGCGATCCACCGGCCTCAACCACGGGCCGGCATCCGCCAGCTTCCACATGCCGAATCCGGCGAGAGACGCCATCAGCAAGACCCGGACCCGGCGATGGAACAGCTTCGCCATCTTGGAAGAATCAGGCCACTGCCGCCGCCAGCACACCGGAGAGCGGCTTCTCCAACGGAGTACCGGTCACCACCTCCAGCAGCAGCCGGGAGGCCACCGCAATATGGGGACGGTACCATTCATCACCCCGTCTCTTGAGGATATTGCCATAGGCACCCAAGGCCTGCATCAGGCGCTGGGCGGCGCATTCATGGAAGATCGAGGTTTCAGGCCGCTCGTCCGCGATCTCTTCCCAGATCTCCAGCAAACGCTCCCGCTCTTCCTCCGAGTGATCGAGATAAGGATCAAAAATCAGCGATGCGAGGTCGTATTCCTGGCGTCCGCGGCGCAGGCCCTGGAAATCGACCAGCCATGTCTCCCCATCCTTCACCATCAGGTTCTGGGACTGGAAATCACGATGCACCAGATGCCGGGCTCCGGAACCGAGGCGTTCCGCCAGCGCGATGAACGCCGGATCTTCCCGCAACACGGCGGCATCCAGGCCGAGGAATCCTTCCACCAAGTGGTCGAAGAAATACTCCTGCTCCCAGCGGTAGAGAGCCGCATCGAAAGGAGGCATCAGCTCGAATTCCTTCGGAGCCTTCGCGTAAAACAGCCGGTCGATCTGCCCCAAAGCGGAACGATACAGAGGCTCGCGCTCGGCAAAGGGCCGGTCCTTGAGAGTCAGAAGATCGGTATTCCCGAGATCCTCCACCAGCGCGACATGGCGCTTGGCATTTTCATGCAGAATCTCCGGCACCCGGATGCGCGCCTTCTTCAGGAACCGGGCAACCGGCACGAAATTGGCGTTGTCGGCCCGCTCATCGGTCCAATGCACCCCGATGAACGGATCGCGGCCGGGTGTTTTCACCCGCACGATGGTCCTGCCGGAAGCACCCCGTTTGATCGGCTCCAGCGTCACGGAAACGGTCGGGTCCACGCCGAGGTACTGTCGGGCGGTGGAGAGGATCGAATCGGTCGGCATGGGGGGAGACAAAAGGGGAAAGGGTTCAGAGGCAAGGTGTTAATCCACCGCGCCCCAACCGTTTCCCGACCCAATCGTCCTCTTACAGATCTCCTGCACTGAAGGTGTCCCCCTGCCGGATATCTCCGGTCTGGTAGCCCTTCATGAACCACTTCATCCGCTGTGCCGAAGAACCGTGCGTGAACGAATCCGGCACCACGCGCCCCTGGGCCTGCTTCTGCAGGGTATCGTCTCCGATCGCCTGGGCGCAGCGCATGGCCTCCTCCACGTCCCCCGGATCGAGGAACTTGTTCCGGTCATCCTGCTTGCGCGCCCACATCCCGGCCAGGAAGTCGGCCTGGAGCTCCAGCCGCACTGATAGCGCGTTCTGTTCGGTCTTGCTCGCACCGCGCGCCCGCGCCTCATCCAGAGGCCGCGAGAGCCCGAGCTCGTGCTGGACGTGATGCCCCACCTCGTGGGCGATCACATAGGCCTGGGCGAAGTCCCCGGGAGCTCCGAAACGTTCCTTCAGTTCCCGATAGAACGACAGGTCGATGTAGACCTTCTGGTCCGCCGGGCAATAGAACGGTCCCATTCCGGCATCCGCCAGCCCGCAACCGGACTGGGTACGCTGGGTGAAAATCTCCAGGTGCGGCTTGTCATACGTCCGGCCGAGCTTCTGGAACTCCACGGTCCAGACGTCCTCCGTGCTGCCCAGCACCTTCTTCACGAACGTGACCATCTTCTCATCTGCCGGAGAGGCCGGGGCGGATACGGCGGGTCCGCCTTGATCCGCCACCATATTCAGCAACGCGCGCGGGTCCTTGCCCATCAGCAGCAGGATAATCACCACCACGATCGTCCCGGTACCGCCCAAAGCCAGGCCACCACGCCCCCCTCCACCACTACGGTTGTCCTCTACATTCTCGCTCTCCCGCAGATCGTCCAGTTTCATGACTTGTTCCGGTTTCCCGCATCTTCGTTGGTTCCGCGCATTTCGGCAAGTCGCGACTCGTGACACCGTTCCGGGATTGCCCGCCCCGCACACTCTCCCCATGCTCGCTCCATGAAACAGCGCCCGCGCGGCCCGGCCCGCCAGGAACACCAGGCACGCGAAAACCGTCATGTCCGCACCACCGAGGAAACCACCCCTTCGCTCGACGAGGAGGACCTCTACGCCCTGCTGGCGGACAAGAAGGATGCCTTCGTCCTGATCCTCGATTGTGTGCAGGACCCCCACAATCTCGGTGCCATCCTCCGGACCGCCGATGGGGCCGGCGTGCATGCGGTGGTCGCGCCCAAGGACAAGGCCGTGGGTATCACCGATACCGTGCGCCGTGTCTCGGTGGGCGCTTCCGATCATGTGCCTTTCGTGCAGGTCACCAATCTCGCCCGGACCATGGAAAAGTTGAAAGCCGCCGGACTGTGGCTCGTCGGCACCTCTGATCGTGCGGACAAGTCGATCTATGAGCTCGATCTGAAGGGCCCGCTCGGCCTTGTCCTCGGCGCCGAAGAAAAAGGCATGCGTCGACTCACCGAGGAGAATTGCGATTTCCTCGCCTCCATTCCCATGGCCGGAAAGGTCGAGTGCCTGAACGTCTCCGTGGCAACCGGTGTGTGCCTCTTCGAAGCCGTCCGCCAGCGTCGTGGCAGCGGCAAATGAAGGAGCCCATCCGCATCCTGTCTGATTTGCACCTCGGTCACCGTGTTTCGCGGATCAGCCGGGTCGAGGCCCTGCGCCCTCTCATCTCGGGAGCGGGCACTGTCATCTTCAATGGCGATACCTGGCAGGAGCTTGCGATTCCCTTCCGCGAACGCTCAGCTGCGATGTTGCAGGAGCTGAAGACGATGTGCGCGGACGAGGGAGCGGAAGCCATTTTTCTCTCGGGCAACCACGATCCCGGCTGGCCGGGAACCGGCTGGCTCGAACTTGATGGCGGACGCATCCTGGTCACCCACGGGGATGCGCTGTTCTTCGATGGTTCGCCTTGGAGCCGGGAGGCCATTCACGGCCAACAGATGATCCGTGAGCTGTGGCGCGAACACCACGCCGCCGCATGCGATGCCGGAGAACGGCTCCGCCTCGCCCGGAAGATCGCCCGCAATCTGGTGCCTCGCGTTTTCCCAAAGGGCAAGAAGCTGTGGCAGCGGGTCTGGGAAGCCGCCCACCCGCCCCAACGGGCCCTCAACATGCTCCATGCATGGCTTTCCCAAGCCGATGCGGCGGCGGAGTTCTCGGAGAAGTTTTTCCCAAGGGCCGAGATCATCATCATCGGCCACTTCCATCTCGGCGGAATCTGGCAGCGACGGGGCAAGCTCGTCATCAACACCGGCGCCTTCCTGCCTCCCGGCAAGGCGACCTGTGCCGAGATCAACTGCGGCTGGCTGACCTGCTCCCGCATTTCCGAGACCCCGGAGCTCTGCACACTCGAAGCTCCCTTCGCCCGCTGGCGGCTGTGATCCCGGCGGATTCTCCGTCCCAATAAAAAGGGCGGGCCCTCTCAGGCCCGCCCTCCAAAAAACAATCACTGATCTCAGGCCCGGCGACGGCGCAACAGGCAGCCCAGAGCCGGCAGCACCAGAACCGCGGCAGTCGATGGCTCCGGCACCACGCTCATGGACGCCTGGCTGACGCTGACGTTGTCATACTGGACCGTCGGGAACGGATAACCACCGGTGGTGGCACCGAAGAACAGAGCCACGGTGCTGACGCCATCATAGGTGAAGTTCATGGTGATGCCCGTGCCAGTGGCATTGTAGTTCGCCGAGGTGAGGAGCGTCGAACTGGCGCTACCCAGAGCCTGCAGCACACCCGTCTGGGTATTCAGGATCAAAGAATTACCGCTCGTTTTCGTCAGATCGTAACCGGAACCGCTCCACACCGACACCGTGGCAGTGTCATTGGCATCGCCCGTGTAGCCGACGATATCGAAGGAAAGCGTATACTCGCCGGCCGCAGGGAACAGGGATGGCGAAAGCAGGATGGCCGCGCTGCGGTAGCCGCTGTCGCTGGCAACCTGCAGCGTGCCGGAGGACAGGACTACGGTCGGGCCGGAGCGCTCCCAATCGCCGAAGTTCACCTGATTGCCATAATAGCCACCCAGGTAGGAGTTCGGTTTGTCGACCAAGGTCGTGCTGGAGAAATTCTCCGTGAACACGGTAGCCGCCATGGCGGCAGGGCTCAGGGCCAGAAGAACGAAGACACGGCGAGCCAAGGATCCCACGAGGGAGATAGTTTTCATAAGGGGGAGGGGGATGAACTTCAAGCGGCCCGGAAGTAGGGGAGTTTGGGGGACCCGAACCGCATGGGCATAAAATCGGCCATAATGACCTCAAGAACAATCAAAATTCGTTAAGGAGCCTTAACGAGATCGCGTGTATCCGATCGCGTAACCCATTCAATCCACGAACCTTCTCCAATTCCCCATCCCTGTCTCAGGGTGATCCTGTGCAACTCTCCGGTTCTGCCAGCTTGGGAAGAAAAGCGCACCCACTCCACCTACGATCCGATCGTAGCCGAGCCATGGAATCCCATTGACTCATGCTCCGGAGACAACGGATCAGAAGCCCGCTCCCTTCTAACAGGAGCATCATGCGCGCATCTAACAGATATCAGCCTCATACCGGATGTCCCGGATCCAGGCATGAAGCTCTATCCGGGAACCATATCCGCGGAATGGCATTTCAACATCGTCTACGAACTACGGCTCTTCCCGTATATCCCACGGCCCGAAACAAACTCCATGCAGGAGTCGAGTCGGATAATGCCGTGGAATATTCGAGGAAAGAACCTCATCCCCTGCTCACGGGCGCCCCAGCACCCACGCGATGTGCGGGGTATACAGATTGGGCTCCAGCAGGAAGGAGTCGTGCCCCTTGTCCGAGTGCACCGTGATGTGCATCACGTCCACCTTGGCCTTCTCCAGATGGCTGACGAGCTCCGCCTGCTCCTCAGGATAGAAGCAGAAATCCGAGTCGATGGAGAACACCAGCCACTTCTGGCCGGCATCCTTGGCCCTGGCGAAAAGATCCTCCGGAGATCCGGCGTCGCCCTCCAAAGCCCCATCGAAGCGGGACCACATATCGTTGATCCGCAGGTAGGTGTTCGCATCGAAGCGCTTCACGAATTTCTTCCCCTGATGCAGCATGTAGCTCTGGAACTGGTCCCGCACCCGGTACCATGCCAGCACGTCATCCGGCTGCACCACATCCTGCCGGGCGCGGCGCTCGATCGCATCGAGATGCACGAAGGTCTTGTGGGAGATCATACGGGCCAGAGCCAGTCCGTAGAGAGGAGGCGCCCCATCATAGTAATCGCCGCCGTTGAAATTGCGGTCGTTCTCGATCGCCAGGATCTGTTCGAACAACACCAGCCGGTTCAGCACGGTCGTCTTGTAGCCGGAGGCGATTGAAATCACATTCGAAACCCGGTGCGGGAAGCGGGTGGCAAACGCCAGCGCCAATAAGCCACCGACCGACGGCCCGATCACGGCCACCAGTTTCTCAATCCCGAAGTCGTCCAACAGCCGGGCCTGCACCTCCACCTGATCCGCAGCGGTCACATGAGGGAATTTCGAACCCCAAGGCTTCCCGGTCTCGGGATTGCTCGAAGCCGGACCACTGGAGCCGTAACAGCCTCCGAGGTAATTGGCACAGATGATGAAGTAGCGGTTGGTATCGAGAGCCAATCCCGGCCCGATCATGTCGGACCACCAACCCTCGTGGAGTTCCGGCTGCCAGATTCCATCGATCGCCTCAATGTCCGGATTGAATCCCGCCGCATGATGGGAGCCGGAAAGGGCGTGGAACAGCAGGATCGCATTCGAGCCATCCTTGTTCAACTCGCCCCAGGTTTCATAAGCCAAGGTCACCTCCTCCATCTCCCCACCGTCTCGCAAACGGATCGGATCGGTGGCGCTTCCCGTTTGGAAAAAGCGGGTGGTGACAAGGTTCGACATGCGCGGGACGCTAGTAGCCCCGCCCCGCGGAGTCCAGAGCGCATGCCTCCGGTAATCCACTCCGCCTCCAAGCCGGCGGTTTCTTCGCTGGATTCCGCCATCTGGATCCGGGACCCTCCAGTCATGTCAGACGCAATCGGCTTCAAGGAATGGCAGGTGGTCTGCGATGCTCTCGCAGCCGGCCGCCAAACGGTGATTCTCCGCAAAGGCGGAATTCACGAAGGCCGTGCCGGCTTCTCCTTCGCCCACGACTCCTTCTTTCTTTTTCCCACCCGCTTCCACGCCCAAGGCGACCATGTCACCGAGGGTTTGATCACCCCCATGCCGGAATGGCAAACAGGTGATACCATCCGGATCACCCACCACGCCAAGGCCCTGTGGGCAAAGACTTTGACCGATTGGTCGCAGGTCGAAGCACTGGCCCCCTATCACATCTACGCTCCGGAACTGGTGCGTGAACGCTTCGATTGGGAAGGCAAAGGCATGTCCACCGGCAGTATCCACGTCGCTCTGGTCCAAGTCAGCCAATTGACCGCCCCTTGGGAGTTTCCCTACGCGCCTAAATACGGCGGCTGCCGAAGCTGGGTAAACCTCCCTGCTCCTCCGGAAGGGTGGGAAGAAGCAATTACGCCGGTCACCAATCCAAGTCTTCTGGAAACAATCACCCGGAAGCTGGGCGATTCACGAACAAGTTGAACGGCACTCACCACGATCCATCGGAAAAAGGCCGGAGAAGTTTTCTCCGGCCTTTTTAGTGATCCTCCAAAACAAAAAAGAAGCGGGCTTTCGCCCGCTTCTTAAAGATTCAGCTTTTCAGCCAACTGCCGGATTAGCGGCGGCGGCGGAGAAGAGCGAGAGCACCAAACGCGCCCAGAAGAGCAGCGGAAGGCTCAGGAACGGCAACCGCCGTCAGCTGAATGCCCTGGGTGAAAGCTGAGCCCGGAACAGTCGTCTGAGTCGACACAGCCGTCGGGACACCATAAACCCAGCTACCAAGAGTGGTCGCATTCACGGTATTGGCAGCGTTACCCGCGACAAGAGCCTGGAAGGTGCCGCCCTTGTAAACCGCAACCTGAGTGGCCAAGGACAAATCCGCATTGTTACCAACGAGGATGTAAATGTCCGCACCAACGGAAGTACCGTTCCAGTAGTTGGCGGCGGAGTAATCCGTGGCGGTGAAGAGACCAGTGTAGGTGGTATTCGAGATCGGGGTGGAACCAGCATAGCTGCCGGCGGTCGGACCCGCGCCCGTGGTGGCCGCAGTCGAATCGATCGGCGCGAAAGCGGCGACAATTTGAGCAGCGGTCGCGGTCGAGAAGTTAGGCACCGTGGTGAAGATACCAGCGGAAGCGTAGACGGTATTCAAAGCCGCGGGAACCCCGGCAGCATTGACGATCGGAATACCGACACTGGCGCTCGTGAAGTTCTTCTCCACGACAGTCACGGTTGCGGATGCCATTCCGCTGAAAGCCAGCAACGAAAACAGCGAAAGCGACGCGATTTTATTTTTCATGCTCTTTTTTCTTAAAGGTATCTGAAGTATTAGAGAGAGCTGTAGGAGGCTGGGGCGTTGGCCACCACATTGGCACTCGCTCCATCGTTATAGATCAGGACTCCGGACGGAAGCGAGATCGACGTCGCTGTCACGGGGCTGCCGGTGTTGTAATCGGACCAAGAAGCGTTCAGGGTATCATAGTAATAGAGACCGAAGCTACCTGCACCATCGGGAACGTAAACAACGTCTCCACCAGGACCGGAGAAGCTCTGGTCCAGAGAACCAGCGGTCACAGCAGCGTCCAGCGCGGACGAAAGAGTGGAACCGGCAGGATAGATGCTGCCAAGGAAGTTGTAGCCAGGATCGAGAGCGTAGCCCGTGGCACCCTTCTTCACTTCGCCAGAAACGGTCAGCGCGGTGGCACCAGCACCGTTGGAGTAGATCAGAACACTGTCCGCGTAGTTGACGGCGATCGCGTTACCGTTGACCGCGCTTCCGGTATTGTAGTCCGACCACGAAGCATTCAGCGTGTCGAAGTAGTAGAGATTGAAGTTACCGCCACCCGTCGGGAGGTAGATCACATCGCCACCTGGGCCCGAGAAGCTCTGCTCAAGGCCAGCTTCGTCATTGGGGCCGAAAACGGAATTCAGCGTGGCAGCAGCGCGGATGATGTAGCTGTCATTGACAGCAACCACAGTGGAAAGGTTGGGAGTCGTGAGAACCGAACCCGTGGCAGCGGAGCCCAGCACTTCCTGGGTAACACCATTGGCATTCGAAACTTCCAGAATGTAGGTGGTGTTATCATCGAGCAGAGCGCCCAAGTCCAAGCTGTTGCCTACAGTGATCGAGGAGGTGGTCACCGCGCTGATTTTTCCAGCGGCAACAGGGGTCCGCTGAAGGCGCAGGCCGAGGAAGTTGTAGCCGGGAATGATGCCCAAGGTCTCATACCCCACCGGCGTGGTGGTGGCGTCGACAGCGAATGCCTGGCTAGCCGCGGCGATCACGGCGAGCATGGCGAAGGAGTGAAATGGTTTCATGACGGGTTGGATTTAAGGTCGGTTTGGAGGGACGTCGAGGATTTTGCCCCGCAGCCCCGTGACGTAATCGTCACGCGCACGGCCACTACAGAGCGGTAGGTTTCGTAGCCAAAGAACAGGGACGGCGGCGTCAGCGCAAGGAAATTCTGCGGATTCCCGGGGTGCGATTTGTGCCAATGCCCTCTCCAACAGCCAATCCCCACGCAATTCGCTCGAAATGAACCAATTGCAGTTTTGATAAATTTTAAATCCGCAGGAAAAATTTTATGCCCGATCGGACAAAAATCGCACATTCTCCGTCAACTGGGGAGCCCCCAAAAAGACTTCCTGCGGCCGAATTTGAGGCGATAAGCATCCGGTCTCGAACTTCGCGGTTTGCTCGCGATTCGCGCCCCGGAGTTCACCAATCGCTCATGCGCTTGAAGAGATCCAAGCGGCCCTCAATTTCGGCCACATCGAGAGCTTCCAAGCGGCGGGTGGAGAAGGCTTCGCAGGTGAACGAGGCCACCACCGAACCTTGGACGACCGCGCGGCGGATATCCTCGAAGCTGAAGCAGGTCTTGCCGGTGGAAGCGAGATGTCCCGCGAGGCCACCGAGGAACGTATCCCCTGCTCCGGTCGGGTCAGCCACTTCCCGAAGCGGGAAGGCGGCGCAACGGAAGAAGGTATTCTCGGAGAGCTGCCATTCTGCGTCGCCGGTTTCCTGTTCGGAAAAAAGCATCGCTCCAAATTCACCCAGCTTGATCACGACATTGCGCGGTCCTTTTTCCAGAAGGCGGCGGCCTGCCAGGATCAGATTGGAGGTTCCGGCGAAGTCACGGGCTTCTCCTTCATTGATAACCAGAAGGTCGATCCGCTTGAGCACTTCGTGCAGGCGCTCTCCGGCGATGTTGATCCAGAGATCCATGGTGTCCGCGACCACGAATCGATCGGGTGCGGTACATTGGTTGAGCATCTGGAGCTGGTTGTCCGGAGACATGTTCGCGAGCACGACAATCGGGCTGGCGGCCAGCGCGGCCGGCACCTTCACCTCCCAGTTCTCCAGGTACGTTGACCGAGACGCTGCGGGTGGTGCGGTCGTTCATGTTCTCATGATACTCGCCGGACCAGGCGAATGAGTCGCCTTCGGAACGCTCGATGCCTTCCAAGGTCACTCCATGCTTCTCAAGCATGGCCAGATGCTGTGGCGGGAAATCCTGGCCGACGATGCCGACCAAGTGCACCGGAGAGGTGAAATAGGACGCGGCGAGGGCCGCATAGGACGCGGAACCACCCAGCAAATTCTCCGCCTCGGCCGTCGGTGTTTTCACATGGTCGATCGCAACAGTGCCGCCGACGAGGATTGCAGAGGGAGTGGACATGATGGGAGAAGTTCGCGCCAACCGGATCTAACCGGTATGCGGGCAGCATGAGAGGTACACGCGGGCGAAAGGCTCAAGGGAAAACCCTTCGGAAGAGCGAAAGACTCTCCGCGACGCTTCAGGAAAGCCGGGCGACCACCTCACGGGTGGCTTCCGCCACATCGGTAGCGGTCAAGAGATCGGAGACGATCACCACCCGCCGCGCGCCTGCGGCGATGACTTCCGGGAGATTGGAACGCTTGATCCCTCCGATACAGAAGGCGGGGATCCGCGAGCCCACACGCTTTTCCATTTCGGCAATGTTCTCCATGCCGATGCCGGGACGCCCTTGCTTGGTAGGAGTCGGGAACAGCGGTCCGAAGCCGATGTAGTCGAACCCTTCCGCCAAGGCCGCCTCGGCCTGCTCCAAGGAATGAGTGGAGCGGCCGATAAGCTTCCCCTCTCCCACGATGGCGCGGGCGGTGGCGAGCGGACCATCGTCCTGGCCGATGTGGACGCCATCGGCATCCAGCTCGGCGGCGAGATCCGGATAGTCGTTCAGAATGAATGGAACTCCGGCAGCACGGCAAAGGGGAATCAATTCCCGGGCCACCGAGAGGATCGTTTCACGATCACGCCCCTTGGCGCGAAGCTGGAGGAGGTGGGCACCGCCGGACAGGAGCCCGGCGGTCGTTCTGGCGGCATCCTCCGGCTGTACGTAGCCGAGATCGAGGATCGCGTAGAGTTTCGCGGTGGCGAGCATGTCCTCTGCTCAGACCGTCTTCTCTTCCAGATAACGGGTCACCCAGCCGATGTCGTAGGTGCCATTGACGAAATCCGGATGGTTCATGATTTCGAGCTGGAAAGGAATGGTGGTCTTGATGCCGCGGATCATGAACTCGCTCAGGGCGCGCTTCATGCGGGCGATGGCGATCTCACGGGTGGCGCCGGTCACGATGAGCTTGGCGATCATCGAGTCATAGTGCGGCGGCACGGTGTAGCCGGAGTAAACGTGGGTGTCCACGCGGACGCCTTTGCCACCCGGAGCATACCAGAGATCGATCTTGCCCGGGCTCGGGCAGAAATTGTTGTAGGGGTCTTCCGCATTGATGCGGCACTCGATCGAGTGGCCGCGCGGGGCGGCATCCAGCACGTGGCGGGACAGCGGCTCGCCGGCGGCGACGCGGATCTGCTCCTTGATGAGCTCGCAGCCCATCACTTCCTCGGTCACGGGATGCTCCACCTGGATGCGGGTGTTCATCTCCATGAAGTAGAAGTTCTCGCCCGCTTCATCGACGAGGTACTCGATGGTGCCCGCGTTCTCGTAGCCGATGGCGCTGATGAGATCGACGGATGCCTTGCCCATGCGTGCGCGCAGTTCCGGGGAAAGCAGCGGCGAGGGGCATTCCTCGATGATCTTCTGGTTGCGGCGCTGCATGGAGCAATCGCGCTCACCGAGGTGGATGAAGTGGCCGTGGGTGTCCGCGATGATCTGGAACTCGATGTGATGCGGATTGAGCACCAGCTTTTCGAGGTAGCACTCGCCATTGCCGAAGGCCGCGAGGGCTTCGTTCGAGGCGGCGCGGAACAGGGAAATGAAATCCTCTTCCTTGAAGCAGGGGCGCATGCCGCGGCCACCACCACCGGCGGTCGCCTTGATCATGACCGGCAGGCCGATCTTCTTCGCCTCTGCTAGGGCGCTCTCGGCATCGACCATGATGCCGGAGCCCGGAGTCACCGGCACGCCATTGGCGACGGCGGTGGCACGGGCGGTGGCCTTGTCTCCCATCATCGAGATGACGGAGGCGGAGGGCCCGATGAACTTGATACCGGAGGTGGCGCAGATTTCCGCGAAGCGGGCGTTCTCCGAAAGGAAGCCGTAGCCCGGATGGATGGCGTCCGCACCGGTGATCTCGGCGGCGGCGATGATGCGGTCCGGCTTTAAGTAGCTTTCCTTGCTCGATGCGGGCCCGATGCAGACGGCTTCATCCGCAAGGTGGACGTGCATGGAATCCACGTCCGCCTCGGAATAGACGGCCACGGACTCGACGCCGAGCTCACGGCAGGCGCGGATGATGCGGAGGGCGATTTCGCCGCGGTTGGCGACCAGGACGCGCTTGAACATGAGGAAGTTTTGCGAGTTGCAGGATTCAGATTTCCGGGCGGAAACCGATCACTTGATGCGGAAGAGGACGTCGCCGTATTGGACCGGGTTGCCTTCCTCGGCCACCACCGCACAGATGGTGCCGGAGCGCTCGGCCTTGATCTCGTTCATGACCTTCATCGCCTCGATGATGCAGAGGGTCTGGCCTTCGGAGACAGCGGTGCCGATTTCCACGAAGTTCGGCGCATCCGGAGCGGGCTTGCGGTAGAAGGTGCCGACCATCGGTGAGGTGATTTCCGCGCCTTCCGCAGCAGGAGCAGCGGCCGGAGTGCCGGCAGCAGCGGGGGCGGCGGCCACAGGCGCGGCGGCGACCGGAGCGGCCGCAGGAATCGAGCCGATCAGGCCGCGCAGGGCCTCGAGATCCGGGCCCTTCTTCATCTTGATGTGGAAATCCTCACCAGTGAGGTCGAAGTAGGTAAGGCCGTGCTCGTTCATGAGCTCGACGATCTTGCGGATTTCCTGAAGGTCCACGGTCGGAAAGGTGGTTTGGTTGATCGGGTGAGGAGGGCGGCGGGCCCGCTTGCGTTCCGCTAGGCTAGGGACCCACGGGAAACAGCGTCAAGTCGAACCCACCTTTCCAACAGAACGCCGATCGTCCGGTTCGGGGCGTCAGCGACCGTTTTTGGCCGGAGCGGAGGCGCTCGAAAAGCTCCAGGTCACTTCTCCGACCTCCTTGCCTTCATCACTTCCCGAGCCGAAGGCCGTCACCTTCTCCTCATTGCGCTGGAGGACCGATTTGCCCTCTTTGGTGCCCACCGGAACCTTTGCCCGGGCCATGTAAACCGTATAGGTGTCCTTGGATTTCCCCTTGAGAGCCTTTTGATAGAAGTCGTAGGCCAATCCACCCGCCGGATCGGGAGCCCATCCGAAGCTGAGACCCATCCCTTTGAGACTTCCCTCCTCAACATCGCCGCTGTCCGCGGAATCGGAAAACCGGAAGAGCTCGGGAGAACCGCCCTGGGCTTGGGGAGTCCGGTTGGCGGGCGGTTGCCCGGATTCAACCCATTGGCGTTGTTCCGGAGTCAGCAGCCAGGTCATTTCAATACCCACAGGATCCGGCACTTTGAAAGTCAGTCGACCAGCAGCGGCCCCGAAGTCACCTGAAGCCGCCGGATCCCGCTCCATGAGCAACCGGATCACATCGCCTTTCCGATAAAGGAATACGGGTGCCCACTCCTTGGCGAGCGGGCCGGTGGTCGAGACACTGAGGACGTTGAAGGCTGGCAGCGGACCAACGATCTGAAAGCACCGCTCCGAAGAGCTGGCCGCACGGTATAAGGAACCGGTGGCCGCCTCCTGACCCTTGCTCAGCTTGACATTGACCCGGGGGAACTTGGTGCCACCCCCTTCCCCCACCCGCTCGACCTCCTTGACCGCACCGCTCTGGATCAACTGCGGAAGCTTGGCCACGGCTTCTTTCCATGCCGCTGGATTCCCGGACTCATGCCGTGCCAGGAGTGCATCCGCGTGCTTCACCCCCATTTCGAGCCACCAAGCCTCCCCCGCCGGGGCGAGCCCCATGCCCAGCAAACAGGTCAGAAATCCCAAGATCACTTTCCGCATGAGAGGATCAGCCGGGAAAGCAGGGATGGGAGCAAGCCGCAATCGTATCCCGGCCGGTGAGGATTCTCGCTTGCCGGAACGCCCTCGCTTGGATTGCGATTCGCGCCGTGACCGCTGCCGAGCCACTCCGATCCCGCACCGCCTTCGCCGCCGAGTTCGTGCCTGCGGACTATTTCCAGCGCTGGAATCCGGGCGAAGTGTTTGAGAACGGCCATCCGCTGGAGATCGACCTCGGCTGCGGGGATGGCTCGTTCCTGCTGGAAATGGCGGAGCAATTTCCCGAAAGGAATTTCCTCGGAGTGGAACGTCTGCTCGGGCGCGTCCGCAAGGTCAGCAAACGAATCACCAAGGCCGGACTGCCGAACGCCAAGGTACTGCGCCTAGAAAGCCGCTACACCGTGGAATGGCTGCTGCCACCCGCATCGGTAAGCCGGCTCCACCTGCTCTGCCCGGACCCGTGGCCGAAGGCGAAGCACCACCGCCGCCGCCTGATCCAGCAACCGTTTCTGGAGGCCGTCTGGACCGCACTCCAGCCGGGCGGCGAGTTCCTCTTCATGACCGACCACCCCGAATACTTCGAATGGGGCATCGAGGAGATGGCCAAGTTCAAGCGCTTCGAGCGGCTGGAATGGGAAGAAGACAGCTTCTTTTACCCGAAGACCGACTTCCAGATCCAGTGGGAGGCGGAGGGCAAATGCATGCACCGACTGCGCGTGCGGAAGCCTGCCACCGCGTGATCGCCGCTTCACCGGGTGCCACGCCAGAGCGAGTGGTCGGCGAAACCTTCCGCCACCAGCGTTCCGTTCTTTTCCACCCGCAGCGTGACGCCACCGGACTGCTGCTGGTCGAATACTGTGATCCCCTGCCCGCGCCACCATGCGACCTTGTCCGGATCGAGATGCTCGGTCACCGGATAGGCCGCATTGCTGGCGATGATGACCTTCGGTGCCACCGCGCGCACGAAGGCATCCCCTAGCGAGAGATCGGTGCGATGGTGTCCGGCGATCAACACATCCGCTCCGACGTCCGCGCCCGCATCCAACAACCGGCGCTCGGTTTTCTCCCCGGCATCATTCACGAACAGGACTCTCCAACCCTGCCAATGCAGCCGATAGATCGCTACCCGGTCATCGGCCAATCCGTCCTTCGCAGCAGGGTCCGGGACGGATACCACTTCGAGCTCGGCTCCGGCGGGGAATGGCAATCGCATGCCTTCGCTGGCGCTGAGAAGCGTCGCTCCGACTGCGGGAGCATCCGTCTGCCAAGCCTTGTAGAGCGAACTGCGGGCCTTTTCGACCGGCATCACGACCTGACGGATCTTGCCGGTTTGGAGCAGCTCCGCCCCGCCGCCGACGTGCCCGCCATCCGCATGGCTGAGCACGACCGCGTCCGGAACCACCTCCAGATTTTTCAGCGATGAGGAGATTGTCCGATGGAAGGCGCGGCGGTCCCCGCAATCGATCAACACCGATCCGGAATCCGAAGCGAAGCAAGCTGCGCCCGCTCCATATTCCAGGTCATAGACCAGCAGAAACGGCTTCGGCACCCGGTCGAAATGAGCGCTTCCGAGGGGAAGTCCGGCGAAGAATTCCGCTGTCGCCGTGCAGCCCCGTGCCACTTCGCCATTGAGACGGTTCACTTGCGATGCCGCCTCGGACGAAAACGGAAACAGGATCACCGAAACTGCGGACAACATCATGAGGACGAGGATGCACAGGGACATCGGGATGGCGGCCAGCACCGCCACCGGCGTGGTCATGCGAAAATGCCAGACGGTGAGCGGCGTCGAGCCGATCCAAGCCACTGCCGCCACGGCGACGTTATCGGTTCCCTTGCGGAGCCAGGAGAACCATCGGCGCTGCCCGCCGGAAAGCAGCACTCCCGGCAGATAGGGATCGTGTTTCACGAACCCGCCCAGCCATTCGCAGAGCGGACCACCCAGCAGGCCGATCGCCGCCACCACGCCATAGGAAAGTTGGACGCCCGGCAGGAACAGCAGCCGTCCTTCCCAGATCGCGGTCACCAGCAGCACCAAGCCGAGTGCGTTCAGAAGACGCGGTTCGCGGCGGAAGAGAAACGCGCTGAGGAACACCGCACCCATCCATGCCGACCGCAAGGCAGGCGGGCTGTTGCCGCTGATCCATGAGTAGGCGAACATCAGCACGATCAATAGCGGCACCGCCGCACGACGGCTCACCCGCAGCCGGCCCAAGCCCCACCACGCGATGATGCCCGCGAGCGCCACGTGCATGCCGCTCACGGAGAAGGCGTGCAGCGCACCACTGTCCCGATAGGCCGCGATCAGATCATCCTCGCCGCGCGGATATTCGCCGACGATCACGGCGCGGATCACCGCCTCTTCCTCGCTGTCTTCCGGTAGCCCCACCGTCACCGCTTCCCGGAGCTTCCGTCGCCACCATGCCGCATGCTCCGCCCATACCCCGGTCGTTGTGACGGTGGAACCTCGCTCGGCGGCAAACATTGCCGAGAGCCCCTGTTGCTTGAACCACGCCTGCTGGTCGAATTCCCCCGGGTTTCGCGGGGCCTCAGCGCCTGAAAATTTTCCCCGGGCACGCACCTTTGCGTCCTCGACGGGCGGCTCCCCCTCCCCCAGCCACCAGACCTTCGCACCGCTTTCCAGCCGCACCGGAGCGGACCAACCACCGGTTGTGGCACGCGCGTCCGCCAACAACCGGCCGGATACCAACGGCCGCACCAACTCCTGGAGTTTCCGTGTAGCAGAGATCCGATCCGCCTCCCGCTTGCCATAGGAAAACCCCGCTGCGAGCCCGCCCAAGAGGACAAACACGGCTCCACGCCAACTGGTGAGCCACCAAGCGGCCGCAGCGATTCCCGCCGCAGCCGCAACACCCCAGATCGGGGCCGAATTCCAAGCCGCGATGACGATCACCACGGCCAGAGCACCACCGAACAGCGGGTTCAGCCGGAAAAAGCCGCCCAACCGCCGTCGCATGGCATCAGATCAAGCCCCACTCGTGCAAACGGTGGCGGGCGTTGGCCGAGTGGCGGGTGTTCGGGAACTGCTCCATGACCTGATTGAGGATGGAGGCAGCCGTGGTGCGGTCCTGGGCATCCTCGTCATAGAGTTCTGCCAGACGGAAAAGCAGGTAAGCCGCGTCGTTGAGTTCCCATTCCTGGCCTTCCAGCGCGGTGCGGAAGGTCTGGATCGCCGCCGTCGGGTCATCGAGGTTCTCGCGCTGGATCTTCGCGATTTCCACCCACGGCAGGCGATTCATCGGCTCGGCAGCCGCAGCCTGACGGAAGGCCTCGATCGCGCCGTGGTAATCCCCTTGGGCCACCTTCGAGCGGGCGTCGTGCATCACGTCCACTTCCACTTCCTCGCCGCTGTCATACACGGCGTGGGTGAAACGGTGGGCGATGGCCGGGAGCACCTCGACCACCACGATCACCCCCACCAGGCCTGCGGTGAGGAAGGCCCACATCATGCCGGAAAATTTGTTTTCCGAGGCCTTGGCCTCGATCTCATCCTGCCACTTCGGGACCTCGTCGATGTCCTCGTTGGTCGCGTTGGCCTGCTCGATCTTCTTCTGGAGAGCCTGCACCTCGGAGCTCGGCTGAAAATGATACATCCACCCGCCCGCCACGAGCACCGCCAGCACCAGATAAATCACCCATTTCATGTTCCGGGGAACCTATCGGACGGCTTCCCGGCGGCGAAAGGAAAATCTATCTCCGGTTCAGACCCGCTTGGCGTTGCGCCCTTCGTCGATCAGTTTCCAGAAGTGCTTCGATTTCGCCAGTTCCTCGTCTTCTCCGACGGGCATTTTCGACCGGAACAGGAAATCGGACAGGGTCCCCTTGTGCAGCACCCGGTGGACGATCACGGAGCCGTCCTTCACCACGAAGTAGAAGCGGTAGTCCTTTGAACGGAAGCGGTAGAGGGTCTTGCCATCGCGCTCGATCTTGCCGAAGCGCTCGCCGTCCAGATTTTCCAGATCCTTTTCGGAAACCTTGAATTCATCAAGCAGCTCGAGCTGCTCGAGCGTCCCGAGCTGGGAGATCTCGGCCGCGCTGATTTCGTTGAAGACGATCTGGAACACGCGGCGGAGCGTAGGGACCGGTGCGCCGGGATCAAGTTCCGAACGGCAGCGGAAAACGCTCTTCTCCACCGCAGGATCTTGCACGCCGGGCCCCGCCTTCTATGGTTCCGCGCCATGGCAGGAGTATCGATGCGTATGGCGGCCCTTCTGGGAGTCACGACTTTCACGGCAGCGGCCGATGAGGGCATGTGGCTGTTCAACCATCCGCCCGTCCGCCAGGTGCAGGCAGCGTATGGCTTCGAGATCACCCAGGATTGGCTGGATCATTTGCAGCGCGCTTCGGTGAACTTCGGCGGCGGATCGGGATCGTTCGTGTCCGCGAATGGACTGATTCTGACCAACCACCACGTGGGAGCCGGAACTGTCGAAAAGCTCAGCACCGCCGAGCACGATTACCTGAAAAACGGATTTTCCGCCCCCACTGCCGCCGAGGAGCTCCGCTGCCCGGACCTCGAACTGAGCGTGCTGGTCAGCATCCAGGACGTCACCCAACGGGTGAATGCCGCCGTGGCCGCCACGAAAACGCCCCGCGAGGGTGCCGCCGCACGTCGGCTGGTGATGGCGGAGATCGAGCGCGAATCCCTCGCCGCCACCGGACTGCGCAGTGATGTGATCAGTCTCCACCGAGGCGGGGCCTTCCACCTCTACCGCTACAAACGCTACACGGATGTGCGGCTCGTTTTTGTCCCGGAAAAGCAGGCCGGAGCCTTCGGCGGAGATCCGGACAACTTCGAATTCCCCCGCTACTGCCTCGATCTGTGCTTCTTCCGCGCCTACGAAAACGGCCAACCCGCCAAGACTCCGGATTTCCTCCGGTGGAGTGCCGAAGGAACCAAGGACGGCGAACTCATCTTCGTCTCCGGCCACCCCGGCCGCACCGATCGCAACGACACCTATGCGGAGCTGGTCAACGACCGCGACCACCGGCTTCCGGATCGCTTGAACGGCCTGCTGCGGAATGAAACGCTGATGAGCAACTGGGGCTCACGCGGCGATGAAAACCGCCGCCGCACCAACGGCCTGATCACCGGCATTCAGAATGGCCGGAAAGCCACCCAGGCGAGATTGGAAGCGCTTCTTGATCCGGCCTTCATGGCCCAAAAAGCAGCCTCGGAAAACGCATTGCGCGCGGCCTTTCTCTCCAGCTCCGACCCGGAATGCCGCTCCGCCGCCACCGCCTTCGATGAGATCTCCGCCGCACGTGCCGCCCAGCAACCAGATGCCTTGCGCACGCGGATGCTGGAGGAGGGAGAAGGCTTCGGCAGCAGCCTCTTCAGCATCGCGAGAACGCTTCTCCGCTCCAGCCAGGAAACTCCGAAGGAGGACGGGCTGCGCCTGCGGGAATTCCGCACCGCCGCCCGCCGCCAGTTGGAACTGGGCCTCTTTTCCCAACGTCCCATCTACAAGGATCTCGAAGCGGAAAAGCTGGCCAATTCCCTGACATCCTTGTGCACCGCGCTCGGCGCGGACGATCCCCTCGTGGTCAAGGTGATGGCGGGGAAACCTCCGCACGAACGCGCTGCGGAATTGATCAACGGCACCCGCTTGGAGGATCTCACCGTCCGCCACCAGCTCTACGACGGAGGAGCTGCCGCCATCTCCGCCTCCGCCGATCCGATGCTGGCGCTTGCCGCCCTGGTGGACTCCGAGGCCCGCTCCCTCCGCCAGCAAAGCGAGACCACCGGCGAAACCATCACACGCGCGAGCCAACGCATCGCGACCGCCCGCTTCGCTCTCGAAGGAGATGCCATCTACCCGGATGCCACCGGCACCCTACGTCTCGCCTACGGAACGGTGAAGGGCTATGAGACCGCCGCCGGAAAAGTCCCGTGGGCCACCACTCTCGGCGGCCTGGAGGAAAAGTCAGCGTCCCAGCAAGCCCTGCCACCCTACGACATTCCGGCCAACTGGAAGGGCAAATCCTATTCGAAGGACACGCCGTTCAACTTCATCAGCACCGCGGATATCACCGGCGGCAACTCCGGAAGCCCGGTGGTCAACAAGCAGGGCGAACTGGTCGGCCTGATCTTCGATGGCAATGCCCCCAGCCTCGCCATGGGCTACGGCTACTCGGACAAAACCGCCCGCGCCGTCTCGGTGCATTCCGCCGGCATGCTTGAAGCCCTCCGCCACATCTACCATGCGGATGGAGTCGTGCGGGAGATCATGGGAGAGTGACCTTGCTCCAAAGCGCTCCGGAGCGGATGGCTTGACAGCAGCGGCCACGCCGGACAGGTTCGCGCCGTGACCGTCAAGTTCAGCGAGCTCCTTTTGCTCGGCCTCCTCCTTCTAGGGGTGGCCTCCCACTGAATTTTACCTCCTACCCACATTGGTCACCCGTCGCCCGCATTTGTTCGCGGACCGGGTTTTCTTCCGCCTCACGGCACCCTTTCCATTTCCATCTTTCTGTTTGTTCAATGAACTCCAACGCGATTTCCAAATACCGACCTTTCCCACCCGTCCAACTGCCTGACCGCACCTGGCCGGACCAGACCATCACCCATGCTCCGATCTGGTGTTCCGTCGATCTCCGCGACGGCAACCAAGCGCTCCCGCAGCCGATGTCGGTGGAGGAGAAGCTCGAGTTCTTCGATCTGCTGTGCCGGATCGGTTTCAAACAGATCGAGGTCGGCTTCCCTTCCGCCGCGGATACCGAGTTCAATTTCCTGCGCCGCCTGATCGAGGAAGATCGCATCCCCGAGGATGTGACCATCCAGATCCTGGTGCAGACCCGTGAGCACCTGATCCGCCGCTCGTTCGAAGCCATCGCCGGAGCCAAGCGCGCGATCGTTCATATCTACAACTCGACCTCGCCGCTGCAACGCCGCGTGACCTTCAGCGATGCCTCCCGCGAGGAAATCAAGCAACTCGCCATCGATGGCGCGAAGCTGGTCAAGGAGCTGATCCCCACCATCCCTCAGACCGAGGTCATTCTCCAGTACTCGCCGGAGTCCTTCTCCGATACCGAGCTCGATTTCGCCGCGGAAATCTGCAACGCCGTGATCGGCGTCTGGGAGCCGACCCCGGAGAAGAAGATGATCATCAATCTGCCGGACACCGTCCAGTGGACCACGCCGAACATCCATGCCGACATGATCGAGTGGATGATCCGCCATCTCGACCGCCGCGATTCGGTCATCGTCTCGCTGCACACCCACAACGATCGCGGCACCGGCACCGCCGCCACCGAGCTGGGCCTGATGGCTGGCGCGGACCGCGTGGAAGGCACGCTCTTCGGCAATGGCGAGCGTACCGGCAACCTGGACATTGTGAACGTGGCGCTGAACATGAACGGCCACGGCATCGAGACCGGTCTGGATTTCTCCGATCTGCCTGCGATCCGCGCGGTCTATGAACGCATCACCAAGATGATCGTGTCCGAGCGCCAGCCCTATGCCGGGGAACTGGTCTTCACCGCCTTCTCCGGTTCCCACCAGGATGCCATCAAGAAGGGTCTCGACCGCCGCGAGAAGGAAACCGCGATGGATCCTGCGACTCCATGGGGTGTGCCCTACCTGACGATCGACCCCCAGGACATCGGCCGTTCCTACGAAGCCATCATCCGCATCAACTCCCAGTCCGGAAAGGGTGGTATCGCCTACATCCTCGATCGCGAGCACGGTCTGGATCTGCCGAAGACCATGCATCCGCAGGTCGGCAAGTATGTCTACGATCTGGCCGATCAGCTGGGTCGCGAACTGACGCCCGATGAGATTCGTGACGCCTTCTACCTGCGCTTCACCAACCTGACTTCGCCACTGACGGTGGTGGACTACGAACTGGTCCACCACACCGAGCCGCGCGGCAACGTGGAGTGCAATGCCACCATCCGCCTGGATGGCGATGAAAAGCAGATCAAGGGCATCGGCAACGGTCCGATCAACGCCTTCGTGCACGCGCTGGAAAGCACCGGCCTGAAGGACTTCAAGGTGACCGACTATCGCTCCCATGCCGTGCGCGGCGGATCGGATGCGAACGCCGCCGCCTATGTGCAGGTGCAGCATGACGATGGCCGCATCGTGTGGGGCTGCGGAGTCGATCCGTCCATCGAGATGGCTGGCTTGAAAGCCTTGGTCAGCGCGTGGAACCTGCTCCGCTGAACAGCGGAATAGTTCATTGAAACCAGTTGCGCGGAAGCACTTCCGCGCGACTGTGTTTCCAAGAGCCGGACGAACTGGTCTTATCCAAACACGAATCCCGAAACTCTGGTTGAGGGGGAGGAGTGAAGATCAGAACAATCGCCCGGCTCTCCTCTTGTACCGGTCTCGCCATCTGCAAGAGCTAGAGGCACTCTTCCGAACACTCTAATAGTTCATCCAAAGAAGTTGCGGAATCGGGATTCAGAGCGAGTTTTCACCCAAGAACCGGACGAGCCTGTCTCCAATAAAAAGCGACCGTGGATGGTGAATCCTAGGAAGTGGAGATGAGGATTTCGCCCGGTTCTGCTTTTCACGCGGCACGCATCATCTTGCAGAAGGTCCTTCTCCTTGTTAGAGGATGCCAATGGCCACCAAGACGAAGGCTTTTTTCAAAGGCGGCTTCGGCTGTCTCGCCGTGTTTATCATTTGCGGCCTCCTCGTGGTGGCCTTTGGCGGCAGGATGCACATCGATCTCGGCGGGGCCATCATGCTGCTCGTCGTCGGAGGGTTGATCGGGCTGATCTGCAACTGGATCTACCAGAAAGGCCGTAGGGACTCCGGCTCTGATTCCGATGAGGAATGAAGAGGTTGCCCGGACATGGGAATCATCGTCAGAAAAACCTGTTGCGAAGTCGTCATTCCGGACGAGCTTCTTTCCAAGAGTCGGACGAAATCAGTCTCACAAAAAACACAAAATCCCGCTGGATGATAAGGGGAGGAGTGGAGACGAGATAATCGCCCGGCTCTGCTTTTGTACGGCTACTCCGCCCACACGCCCTGCGCCACCAGTTGCTTGGTGGCCGCCTCCGCCCAACCGCGGTTGGCGGCAGGAGAGGCCGGGGAAGGATGCAGCACCTTGCCGATCTTGAATTCACCACCGGTCTGGGCGGCGGCACGACGCAGGCGTTCTTCCGCGAAGGCTCCCACGCCGATGAGGAATTCCGGTTTGAGGATCGCAACCACTTCCGCGAGGTGATCGAGGCAGGCCTTTTCAACCGGTTCCATTTCCGATGAAGAGAGTTTGTCCGGCGTGAGGTTCGCGCCGGTCGCACCCATCCAAACCAGAGGGCAATAGTTGGCCACAAAGTGCTCTTTGAAAAAGTCCTTCGCATCCGGGTAGCGCTCGGCGAACAAGCCCCACAACCGGCGGCCGCTGACCTCGGACTTCGGGCAGGCAAAGCCCTCGATGGGGCGCTTCGGGTGCTCCGGAACCGGCTTCCCGACGGGGGACTCAATGCCCATCCAATCCCGCACCGCCGCGATCTCCCCGAAGGGGACACCCGTCTGGGCCATGCCGAAGGGCCCCGGATTCATGCCGAGAAAGAGCACGCGCTTTTTCCCTGCGCCATACTTCCGGAGATACATCTCATGCGGTTCCCGCGCGTAATCGAGCGGGTTGTAGACATGGGACACCGGCGCGGAAAAAACCACTCCATCGAGAGCGGCGGCCAGACGGCGGGACGATTCGATCAAGGCGGCAGCGGACACGCAGCGACTCAACCGGGCCGGGTGGCTCAGCGCAATCCCCAAGCCCCGGCACGACGGGCTTTCGCCTCACGCTCCATAGCATGCAGCTGATCCTTGCGGCGATTCAGCGGCGTGCCGTCCGGCATGTCCGCGCCTTTGGTGAAGATCCGGCAGAAGCCGCGTTCAACCAACAGTTCGTCCAACCAACGGGATTTACCCCCGTCCTCCACCTGGATGAATGCGTGATACCGCTGGTCGTTGAAAGGACTGTCCCAGAGCGTGTAGAGCGTGAACGGACGCTTCGCGAGCAGCGGCAGGGTGAACTCCTTCGCCCGGTGGCCGATCTCCACGGCCTGCTCGGAGGTGATGCCGCCGAAATACTCCGCCTGCTGCTTGATGCGGGTGTAGTTGTCATCCCCGCCGCGGTAGGTGCGGAACTCGCTCTCCGGCGTATCCACGAAATAAAGCCGGAACACTTCCGTGCGGCCATCGGGCAGGCGCACCTCGAAGCTGTCGCCATCGTTGTGCTTCTCATTCGCCAGCGTACAGCCGCGGTAGACCTCATAACGGCCCTCTCGCTGGGTGGCTGCCGACGGACCAGCCGGCGAGGACGATGGCGCTTCCGTCGGCGATTGCTCGACCCGGGGTTTCCCCGGTTGGCTGCGGGAAGTGGTGGAGTTCGGCTTCTGCCACAGGTCCCAGCCCCATAGGCAAGCCGCGACCACAACGAGAAGCAGCGACTTCAGCGTGGTTTGTCTGCCGCGGGCCGCCATCTCAGAGACCCTTGAAGCCTTGGTACTCGGTGTAGGTGCCGGTTGGCACGGCGACCTGGCCCCACTCACGGTTCAGGCGGCGGTACTTGTTGATGAAATCGCTCGGCACCGCCCAGTTCACCCAATCCCGGTTCGCCGACTCACGCTGCATGCCGATGGAGATATTGTGCCGGATCTCGAAGTGGAGGTGCGCCGGATACATCCCGAAGTTGCTGCCGATCGTGCCGATCTGCGTGCCGCGTTTCACCTGCTGGCCCACCTTCACCATGATCTCATTGAGGTGGCCGTAGAGGGAGTCGCAGTACTTCACCTGTCCGTTGGAAGGCTCGCGGTAGGCGTGGCGGATGATGACCACGTTGCCCCAGCCCTGGTGGACATTGTAGGCCCAGGTCACCACGCCATCACCGCAGGCATAGACGGGATCGCCGAGATCGGTATCCCCGCCATTGCGGCCGTTCCAGTCCTCGCCGAAGTGAATGGGAGAAGTAAGGCGCACGCCGCGGGCGATGTCAGTACCCCGCCCCGTTCGGCTTCCCCACCGGGAAATCGAAACCATCGGCCAAGGGAGCCTTCACGGTGGACTGCGCGCGCGCGACTCCGGAGAGCATCAGCACCACCATCGCCATTAGGAAGGCGAGGCGGAGACCGGTTCGGTTGCCGCTATGAGTCATCGGGGTGATTGCATGCCTCCACCTTCGTCGGGGCAATCAAAAAACCTTCGCAGGAAAGACGATATTCAATGGAGCCGGAAGGCTTAGACGCATTTCATAAGATGCCTCTGCCCGCCTCAAAGATCCGCGTCCGCGTGGGGACCGCTCACCGGGCGATCCGACCACACGATACAACCGTCGATGGCGGCATCCCCCAGAATGGTCGCTCCCGGCCACACGACCGAATCGCGGACCACCGCCCCCGCCTCGATCACCGCGCCGGGCCCCACCGCACTGCGTTCCACGATTGCGCGCGGATCGACCTTGGCATCCGGGTGAATCAGCGGTCCCAGATCGAGCTCACGATGCGCCTGCAGGTAGCTCGCGCGGTCGCCGAGATCCATCCAGTGCCCATCGTCCAGCACCACCGCGCCGAGGCGGCCTTCTTCCGCCAGCTTCAGAAACGCGGGAATCACCGAGACCTTTTCTCCGGCCGGCAGGTAATCGAGAAACTCCCGGTTCACGCAATAAATGCCGCTGAACAGGTGGGTGCCATCGCTCCGGCCGAGCTTATTCCGGATATCCGTCACCCGCGTGCCGTTTTCATCAATCGCAATGTGCTGGGCCTCGCCGACCGAGCGAAGCGCCAGCGTGACCGGCAGCCCGGAGGCCTGGTGCTGGTCCACCAGACGCTGGAGCGGCATGGTGGTGAAAATGTCCCCGTTGTGGATCAACAACGGCCCGTCCTCGATCCAGTGGACGAGATTTTTCAAGCCGCCGCCGGTTTCCAGCAGATCAGGCTCTTGGAAAAGGTGGACCGGGCGGTCGTGCCAATGGCCGAATTCGGCAGGAAGCCCATTTCCGCCCGCAAGGCCCGGTCTGGTCCACGCGCCGTTGGGAATCCCGAAGGTTTCATCCCGCCACAACTCCGGCAAATGGTGCGTATTGATGGCGAAGCGGCGGATTCCGATCGTCTCGCAGGTATCCAAGGCGCGCTCCGCCAGCGACTTGTGGAACAGCGGAATCAACGGCTTGGGAAGCCGTGAGGTCAGTGGGCGCAGGCGGGTTCCCAGTCCCGCGCCGAGGATGAAGGCCTGATGCACAGACGCGATTTGCCGGTCCGCGTGGGAACCCGCAAGCCCGGCGCGGATTTTGTTTGAGAAATCGGCGTTTTTACCGCGTATCGGCATGCCTCATGAGGCACGCTTCTGTTCTATTGCTGTCCCTCTCCGCTCCAGCCGCCATGGCTGTTCCGGAGGGATTTACCGTTCGGGATTTCGCAGGACCGCCACAGGTCATGTATCCCACCGCCGCCAGCGCTGCCGCCAATGGCGATGTCTACATCTCCTCTGATAAAAACGGCTCCCTCGGCCACAAGCCGGACTTCGGGAAGATCGTCCGCGCCACGGACACCGATGGTGACGGCAAGGCGGACCAGTTCCAGGATTTCGTCCCGTCCGTGGACAGCCCCCGTGGCGGCCACTTCGTCAATGGCACCCTCTATTTGATCCACCCACCCTATCTCGACAGCTACCGCGACACGAATGGTGACGGTGTGGCCGACGAGCACAAACAGCTGGTGAAGGGTTTCGGCTGGGGCATCGAGCACCCCCGCGGTGCCGACCACACCACCAATGGCGTCCGCATGGGCATCGATGGCTGGCTCTACGTGGCCGTCGGTGACTTCGGGATGCCGGACGCCGTCGGAGCAGACGGCAAGCACCTGATCCTCAATGGCGGCGGCGTGGTCCGCGTCCGTCCGGATGGTTCCGAAATGGAGCCCTACGCGGTGATGACCCGTAACATCTGTGACATCGCCATCTCGCCGTACCTGGACATGTTCTCCCGGGACAACACCAACGACGGCAAGGGCTGGAACACCCGCTTCCACCACTTCACCGAGCTCGGAGACCACGGCTATCCCCGTCTCTACCAGAAGTTCGCCGATGAGGCGATCAAGCCGATGGCCGACTACGGTGGTGGGTCCGGAACCGGTGCCCTCTATCTCCATGAGCCGGGTTTCCCGAAGGACTTCGGCGATTCCGTCTACAGCTGTGACTGGACGGTGGGCGCGATCTACCGCCACCCGATGAAGCCTTTCGAAGCCTCCTTCGTGCTGCTTCCGGGTAAAGACGGCAAGCCGCAGGAGGAATTCGAGAAGTACCCGCACGCCATCGACATCGATGTCGACGGTTTCTCCCGCCTCTACATGGTGGACTGGCGCAACGGCGGCTTCAGCTACAGCAAGGACAACGTGGGCATGATCCACCAGGCCATCTGCCCGGTGAAAAGCCCGCGCAGTATGTGGATGTGACCAAGGCCAAGGACGCGGATCTTCCCGCTCTGGTGGCCTCCCGCAGCGCCGTCCAGCGCTTGGAAGCCCAGCGCGAAATCATCAAGCGCGGCCAGAAGCCGGCCTTTGCAGAAGGTGTCTACGGCATTGCCAAGGATCCCAAGCAGCCGCTCTACGCCCGTGTCGCCGCGATCTTCACCTTCAAGCAGCTCTACGGAAAAGGCAGCACCAAGGCCCTTTCCGATCTTGTGGCGGATACCACCGTGCGCGAATTCGTGCTACGGGCCATGGCCGACCGACTCAGCGAGCTGGAAGGCGTGCCGGTGCAGCCTTACATCGACGGTCTCAAGGACCCGAACGCCCGTGTCCGCCTGCAGGCCCTGATCGGCCTGTCTCGACTCGGAGCCAAGGACGCCGCCCCGGCGATCCTTGCCGCCGCAGGCACCTGGCCGACCGATGAATCGAAGCTGGAGGAAGGTGCCCACTATCGCCTGCCGCACACCGCGGTGAAGGCTCTGGCCAAGATCGGCAATGCCAAGGCCTGCCTCGCAGCCGTGGCAACTCCGGCCACCCGCACCATCGCCCTGCGTGCCTTGCAGGAGATGCACTCCGACGAGGTGGTGGACGGCCTGATCAAGATTGCAGACGGTACCAAGGACCCGGCGATCCTTACCGGCACCCTCGGAGCCCTCGCTCGCCTCTACAATCAGGAGAAGCCTTGGGACCTGACCTCCTGGTGGAACACCCGCCCGGATGACCGCGGCCCCGTACTTCGAGCCCATCGCATGGAGCGCCACTCCGAAGGTGAAGCAGGCGATCGAGCGGAACTTCACCAAGATCCCGGAAACCGGCTCCCAGGCGTTCATCGAACTGCTCGCCGTGAACCGCATCCAGGTCAGCGACCTGAAGCTCGGTGGCCTCGACCCGGTCGTGGTGGCCCTCGGTTCCACCAGCCCGAATCCCGCACAGGTCCAGATCCTGCTCGTCCGCCGCCAAGGACACCAAGCGTCCTTGGGAACAGCGCAATGGTGCCTATCAGGCCCTGTTGAAGGGCTCCCGGGCGACCAGTCCAGCACACTGCGCCTCGCCGTGCTCGCCGCTTGGTCGACCGAGAACCCGGCGCTCCGGTGCCGCCGCCCAATTGGAAGCGGACTTCGTCAATGAATCCCAGCGTGGCCTTGAAGTGGTCAAGCTCCGTGAGCACGCCGCCAAGCAAGGTAATGCCGCCAGCCGCATCGCGTGGAAGGCGCTGCTTACCGTCATGAATAGCCCTCTGGCCAAAGCCGATCCGAAGGCGAAGGTCGAAAAAGTTCGTCGATGAGAATCCGCGTGAAGTCGGTTTCTTCCTCGCGCTGAAGGACCTCAAGCTGCCGGGCTTCGACCAGCAGATCGACGCGGGCATCAACCATAGCGACAACCAGCAGACAATCTCCGCCGCCAAGGCCGCAAAGGAAGCAGCCGCCTCCTCCGCCCATGCCAGTGGCAAGAAGGTGGCCGAGCTGCCTCACGACGCTGTCGTGAAAGCCGCGATGAGCGGCAAGGGCGACGCCACCGTGGGCAAGGGTTTGTTCACCTCCCGTGGCTGCATCGCCTGCCACAGCATCGATCCGAGCGCCGAACAAAAGGGTCCCGTATCTGGGTGCCGCTGGTGCGAAGTTCACGCGCGACTACCTCATCGATTCCGTGCTGGAGCCGAGCAAGGTGGTGGCCCAGGGCTTCCAAACCGCGATGTTCCAGATGAAGGATGGCACCTCGAAGATGGGCTTCGTCACCGGTGAGGCGGATGGCGTCATCGAGATGCGCGACATCACCGGCCAGGTCAGCAAGATCAAGCGGGATGACGTCAAGGAGGAGAAGCACATGACGGAGTCGATGATGCCCCCGGGCCTCGCCGCCGATCTCACCGTCGAGGAATTCACCTCGCTGATCGAGTATCTCTCCACGCTCAAGGCCGTGGGAGGCTGATTTGCGGAATCTCCGGATTCGATCAATCAATCCAAGGGCGGATGGGAAACCATCCGCCCTTTTTGCATGCTCGGGAGCTTCGCCATCGTGCATCCCGGAAACAAAAATCGAAAAATCTCGTCCCTTCCTGTCCGCTTCTGGGGGAAAGTGCACATGGAAGGGAAAAGCATGAACGAATCCGCCCCGGACGATCCGACCCTGCTGCTCCGCTGGTCGCGTGATCATTGCGAGCAGTCGTTCCGCCTCCTCGTGGAGCGTTACGCCGGATTGGTCCATCACGCGGCGAAACGGCGCAGCGGGGATGAGACGATCGCCGCAGAAGCTTCACAGGCCACGTTCATCCTGCTCGCCCGCAAGGCCGCCACCCTTACCGCCCGCACCTCCCTCGCCGGTTGGCTCCACGTCACCGCCGTCCACCAATCCCGCAACCTCCAACGACGCCAGATGCGCGAACTCCGGAAACGAAAAGGCCTCAGCGACCAGCCGGACACCACCGGCAGCGAAGCCTGGAGCCACATGCAACCGGAACTGGATCAGGCCATGGCCGCCCTTTCCACGCCGGATCGTGAAGCACTGCTCCTCCGCTACTACCGGGCACTCAGTGTGAAGGAAATCGCCGGCTTGCTAGGCCTCACCGTCGAAGCCGCTCAAAAACGGCTGACGCGGGCCACCGATCGCCTGCGGCTGAGGCTTTCCACCCGTGGTTGCACGCTCACCGCCACCGCCATCGCCGCAGGCCTGGCCGGACTCGCCGGTGATGCGAAGGCCGGAGTCGCGCTGGCCCCCGCGCTGGGCACCAAGGCCATCGCGGCAGCAGCGGCCACCACACCTCTCACCACCCTCACGGGATTGATTCTCATGACCAAGAAGACCGCCCTCATCGCCACCGCGGCCGTGCTCCTCGTCGGAGCCGGCACCTACGCCGTCATCCACCAATCGTCCTCGAAGCAGAACGACACAGTCGCCTCCCTCGCCACCGGCAAAGGCAAATCCACCGCTGCCGACACCAAGGCCGACGGCACCTCCACCGCCGCCCGCCCGAACCGCGAGCGTCCACCCGCAGCCATCTGGCCGGACCTGGCCCAGAAATACGGTGAATCCCGTACCAATCTCTCCCGCCACGTCGTCGACGGTTTCCTCGGCCTGCTCGATGAAGTTCTCGTCCTCGGGGAATCCGCCGATGATCTCGGCGCGCTGGCCGGCAAGGCGCCAGGCGATGGCAATCTCGGCGATCTTCCCGAGAAACTCAACCTCACCGCCGAACAGAAGGCCGCAGCTTCCAAGCTGGTCTCGGACAGCGAAAAACGCCGCCTGGAGGAACTCCGCAAGCTGTCCGCCGAGCTCCGCAAGGAACCCCGCCCGCTGGTCGAGCTGACGTTGGCCGCCGATGCCGCCGCACGCAAACAGATCACCCAGGAGGAGTATCAGGCGAAGGCGAAGGAAACGGATGCCGCCTTGAAAGCTTCGATCGGCAGTTCGATTCCCAATCTGCAAATGGGCGGAGACAGCGGCCATGATCTCCTCATGAGTGATCCGGTGGCCCGCACCGGCTTCGAGCAATTGCTCGACCCCACCCAGGCGGCCTCGTTCAAGGACATGGTTGCCGCCCAACCGGCCGAGGAAGCCCAGGAAAGCGATCTCACGGAAACCTTCAAGCCGATGGAGCTGGAGAAACTCGACCAGACCCTCACCTCCACGAAAGCCATGATGGAAGGCGTGAAGAAAATGATCGAAGGTGCGAAATCTCTGCCTCAGGAGGTGAAGTAACTCCAACTCCCCGCCCACCCCGGCGTATCGGTCATGATAGAAGATCGTCCGGGGTGATGCCAATCCGGCCCGTTGTTTCCCATTGCCATCCTAACCGCTTTACCCGGCGGGCGTGGTCCGCTTGCATGTCTTCCGGATCATGGAGACGCAACCCCCTGCGCGTTCGTTCTGGTGCTTCATCAGCTACCGCCACGCCGATAACAAGGAGCCCGGCCGCCAATGGGCGACCTGGCTCCACCAGCAAATCGAAACCTACGAGGTTCCTTCCGACCTCGTAGGCACGGTCAACGGTCGTGGCGATACGATTCCAGAGCGTATTTTCCCTGTCTTCCGGGATGAGGATGAACTGCCAGCCAACGCCGATCTCGCCTCACCGATCTACCGCGCACTGGATGTCTCGAAATTCCTCGTCGTGCTGTGCTCGCCGCGTGCGGTGCAGTCGAGCTACGTCGCGGATGAAATCCTCTACTACAAGAAGATCGGCCGCAGCGACCGGGTGCTCGCCGCCATTCTCGATGGCGATCCGCGCGACAGTTTCCCCAAGCCACTGCAACATCCCGTCGATGCGAATGGCGCGTTGATCGAGAACGAGCACGCCGAACCCATCGCTGCGGATTTCCGTCTCGTCGATGACACGCAGGGCTGGACCAGCCCGGAGGCCTACCGTCAGGCACTGGAAGGCAAAAGTGTCGCCCGCAAGGAGATCGACCGTCTCGTCTCCGACTACAGAAGCCGGCTCGAACTCGGGAAGCTCAAGATCATCGCCGGTGTGCTCGGCCTGCCGCTGGGGACGCTCACGCAGCGGGATAAAGTCTACCAATTGGAGAAAGAGCGCCGCCGCGCCCGCATTTTCCGCCGGGTCACCGCCGCCATGTCGGTGCTGCTTGTCGCAGCCATCGCAGGCGGCGTATTGGCCTCGATCAAGCAGCGGGAGGCGGAAACCCAGCGTCAGGCGGCGGTCTCCGCGCGTGATGCCGAAGCCGCACAGCGTTCCTTGGCGGAGTCACGCCGCGTGGAGGCGGAGGATGCCCGTGGAGTGGCGGAAACCCGTCGCACCGAAGCCGAGCAGGCGAAGACACTCGCCGAGCAACGCCGCATCGAATCCGAAGCCCGCCTCGCGAAAAGCAACATCCTGCTCGCCGACCGCCTCACCCGCGAGGGCAATACCCTCGATGCCGCCACGGCCCTCTGGGAGGTGCCGGAGCACGAGCGCCAGTGGGACTGGGGTTATCTGCTCGGGCGGGCGTATCCGGAGACCGGTTACTTCCAGATCGCGGATGCGGATGGACTCCCCGTTGCAGCCCGGGATTGCGCCCTCGATCCTTCCGGCAGGAATGCGGCGTTCTGGGAGGGGAATCTTCTGAAACGAATCCGCATCCAGGCGGATGGCGGTGCCACGATGGATACCGTGACAGTCCAGAACGGCGTGGTGCAGGCGGTGGTGAGCCGCTCCGGAGCACTCGCATTCTTCGATGGAAACGTGCTGCGGTTGATCCAACCGGATGGCAGCGAAACCAAAGCGCTGGAACTCGCCGACCAGGAAGAGGAAATCTTCCCTCCACTCGCGTTTCTCGATGATGCGGGCACGATGCTGGCCGTGAAATCGGGTGAATCCTGGCGCATCGTCCGGGCTTCCGGCCAAGGCTTGTTCGAGTCGGCCCGCATCGGGGAAAATTTCGAGTCCGAGCGCTTCTGCGGCAGTTCGGCAGACGGGCACCGTTGGCTCGCGGCCTCCTCGGATACCGGTGTCACCGTGTATGACGAGGAAGGCAAGGTCGTCGACAAGTTCCCCGGCGTCTGGCAAGGCAGCGCGGCCATCTCCGAAGACGGCACCGTAGCCGTGGGTGATATCGCCGAGACGGTGGAACTTCGCATGCCGGATGGCAAACACCGCAAGCTGGTCACAAGCGAGGAAGGGGAGGGAGCCATTTCCCACCTCGCCAGTGGCTGCACCCTGCGCTGGGTGGGGAAACGGCTCTTTGTCCGCACCGCCCATCAGATTCGCCGATGGGACCTCCGCGATCGGGCCGCCAAGGGCGAGGAAATCTCTCCATGGGTGTGGGAGTTCCCCGCCGAGACCACCGTGGATCTGGCGGTGAGCGAGGATTGGATCGCCGTGACTTTGGTCGATGGCTCGATCGCCATCGCCTCCACCGATCATCTCGATGAAGTCCAGCGCTTCCGCGGACATTCCGGCACGGTATCGGGCGTGCGCTTCACCTTCCCGGATCTGCTCGCCAGTGTCGGCACGGAGGGCACCCTGCGTTACTGGACACCGGGCACCCACATGCGGATGGGCGCGCAAACGGAGCCGATCAAGGATTCCCTCTTCAAAGGGCATCCGGACACCTGGCCGAAGCTGACGCAGGAAAACTCCGATGAAGGTCCACTGCCGGTAGCCCCGGGAGTCCCACCGGGAACGCTGATCAAGGTATCCTCACCGGACAAACGCTTCCACGCGTCGACCGGAGAAGACGGTCAGGTGCGCCTGTGGAGAGGTGACGGAACCGAGCCATCGATCGTGCTGCCAACGCTCGGCAAGCGCGGCATCGGCCTGACGTTCTCAAAGGACGGCCGCAGTCTGGGAGCGGAATCATTCGTCCCCGGGGAGTTCCTCGATTACGAACAGGAGTGGACCACCGAACCGTGGACCCGTGCCCAACTCGGGATTGATGAGGCAACAGACTGGCGGAAAGCTTACGAGCAGACCTTCGAGAAGCGTTTTGAAACCGCTTGGAAGGCTCATCTGAAATAAGGAGTCGAGCCTTCAGAAGAGGAGGGCTCAGCTCCCGCACATCCCAATCGCCGCCTTCACCACCTCGGCGGAATGCCGGAATGCGGAGGACTCCGTTTCATTGAGGACCGGCCGCAACACCTTCTCCACCCCTCCCCTGCCCACCACCACCGGCAAGCTCAGGCAAACATCACTCACGCCCGCATAACCCTCTACTCTCACACTGAGCGGCATGGTCCGTTTGTCATCCAGTGCGATGGATTCGAGAATCGCGGCGGCGGACATGGCGATGCCGTAGCTGGTGTGCCCTTTCCGACGGTAGATCTCCTGGCCCATGGTCGCCGCCTGCTGGAACATCTCCCGCCGCTCGGGGGTATCCGCGATCCGCTCCGCGCCCGCATGGGCCATGCTCATCGCCGGGAACTGGGTGTCCCCGTGTTCACCCAGGATATAGGCGCGCAGATCATCCGGATAGATTCCCAGTTCACGGGAAAGCAGGTGCCGGAATCGCATCGAATCCAGCAGTGTGCCGGTGCCGAAGACCCGCGATGCTGGCAACCCCGTGATCCGCAGCGCCTGCCAGGTCAGCACGTCCACCGGATTGGTCACCATCAGCAACAACGCATCCGGAGATGCCGCCATCAGTGGCGGCAGCATAGCTTCCAGCAGCTTCGTATTCGCGGGGCCCAAGGCCAGCCGGTCCTCCACCTCCTGCGTGGCCGAGGCACAGAAAACGATCACATCCGAACCCGCCGTGTCCGTTACCTCGCCTGCACGGATCTTCACCGGTGCCGGATAAAAGGATTCGCCATGGGCCAGATCCAGCGCCTCGCCATGCATGCGCTCGCGATCACGCCCCACCAACACCAGTTCCCGTGCGAAGCCGCGCAGCGTGACCGCAAATGCCAGGGCCATGCCAACCTTCCCGGGGCCGATGATCGAAAGCTTCATTGCGGTGACCCTAACCACAACTGTCAGCGATGGAAGATCGGGATGCGGCGCAGTTGAAACCATGCAAATCTTGACCATCCGCCTTCATCAACGAATGAATCGCGTATGGAGCCACCATCCCAACAATCTCTCCCGCCCCGGACTTCCGGGCTCGCGATCTTCAGCCTGGTGACGTCCTTTCTCCTGCTCGGGATCATCCCCGTGATCTGCGGACACGTTGCCCTGTCCCAGATCCGTAAATCCGGCGGCCTTTTGAAAGGCAGAGGCATCGCCATCGCAGGACTGACGATCGGCTATATCACCATCGCCCTCGGCATCCTTGCGATTCCCGTCCTCTTCATCGGTGCCCGCGCTTGGAAGAAAGGCTCCGATCGCGCCTATTGCATCATGTATCACCGGTCCGTCCAACAGGCGGTGCGTCAGTATGAATCGGACAACCATCTCAAGCCCGGCGATCCCATCGACTGGTCGAAGGTCATGCTGGATCCATCAGCAGCGGCAACGGGTCGCAAAGGATGCCCAACCGGAGGAACCTATACCCTGAGCTCCACCATCCCGCCGGTTGGTGAACTGGTGGTGAAATGCCCGCACGAGAGCGATGAAAACCGCCACGAGCCGGTCCACCACGAGACGTGGTGAGCAAGTCATCACTTCCCCTCCCCTGCTTCAGCGCGCGGCGACGAGATCGTAGCCGCGCCAGTCACCGATGGTGACATCCGCGAAGGCGCCCACCGGAATGGCGTCGTCGACATGGACGGAGCCGTCGATTTCCGGAGCATCCCACTCGGTGCGGGCGATGCCGGGTTCCTCGACGAGGACGCGGACCTGCTTGCCGACCTGGGCCTGATTGGTTTCTCCGGCAATCTTCTGGAGTTCCTGCATGGCACGGGACCAGCGGCTCTTCCGCGTCATGTGGTGAACCTGATCGCCCATCTTGTAGGCGCGGGTTCCTTCCTCCTTTGAATAGGAGAACACACCGGCGCGCTCGAAACGGAACTCGCGGATGAACTCCAGCAGCTCCTCGAAGTCCGCCTCGGTCTCGCCCGGGAAGCCGACGATGAAGGTGGTGCGGATGCCCAGATTCGGGATGCCCGCGCGCATGCGGCGGAGCAGGTCGCGGATGTAGTCGCCATTGCGTCTGGCGCTGCATCAGCTTGAGCATGTTGTCCGAGATGTGCTGGAGCGGAATGTCCACGTACTTCGCGACCTTGTCGCACTCGGCGATGGTCTGGATGAGTTCATCGGACCAATGGGCCGGGTGGGTGTAGAGCAGGCGGACCCAGAACTCGCCCTCGATCTTGTTGATCTCGCGCAGCAGCGTGGCCAGCGATTCGCCCTGGAGGAATCCACCGGGGACTTCGGGTTCGGGCGGGACTCGGTCCACTTGTCCATTCCGAAGTAGGTGGTGTCCTGGGAGATCAGGTTGATCTCCTTCACGCCGGATTTCACCAGCGCCTCCACTTCCTTCACCACGGACTCCTGCGTGCGGGAGCGATGGCGGCCGCGGATCTGCGGGATGATGCAGAAGGTGCAGGTGTGGTTGCAGCCCTCGGCGATCTTCACGTAGGCGAAGTGCTCGGGCGTGAGGCGGAAGCGCGGCGTGGTGTAGTCCGGCACATACTGCGGCTTCAGCGTCACGAAGTCGCGCGGGTCCTCGGTGGCGGCAGGGCCTTCGGTCTTCCTTCGACCTCGGTGGCGTTCTGCTCGCCCATCGAGATTCGCGGATGATCGGCGCGACCTTGGTGATCTGGTCAAGACCGATGAAGGCGTCCACTTCCGGCATGATGCCCGGCAGGTCCTTGGCGAAACGCTGGGACAGGCAGCCCGCCACGATGATCTTCTGGCGCGCGCGCTCCGGGTCGGTGCCACGCTCGTTGACCGCTCCGAAAACGGTGTCGATCGACTCCTGCTTCGCCATGTCGATGAACGAGCAGGTGTTCACGATCAGCACGTCCGCCAGATCGGCCTCGGAGGTGAGGGTCATGCCGGCTTCGGCGAGATGCCCCATCATGACTTCGGAGTCGATGAGGTTCTTGGCGCAACCGAGCGAGATGAGACCAACGGTGGTGGACATGGTGAGGAAAAAGGGTTCGGGAAACGGGGCAAAAAACCGCCCGCGGCGGGAATGTCCCGGCGCGGGCGCGGATGAAAGGGGAAATCTCGTCCCCGGGCAATCCAACAGTTCAGAGCTGGGGCGGCTCGATCAGCTCGTCACCGACCTGCGGCTTGAAGTTGCCGAAGCCCGCCAGCGGCGTGCCCACGGCACCTTCCTGGGTGATGTCGGTAATCTTGACCTGACCGAGGATGCCATTGTTCTTGCGGATGGCCAGCACGTCGTTGACCCGGACATATTCGGGCATCTTGAGCTCCATCACGACCACACCGCCCAGAGTCGGGTCTTCCTGGTATTCGCGGACCACGGCCTTGACCAAGGCATTGGCGATCATCTTGGAGCGGCGGACCTCGTTGTCGTGGTTCGAAATCTCGCGATCACCCAGCTCATCCGCTTCATTGCGATAAAGGCGGGCCTTGCGATCGGACTTGTTCTTGTCGTCCTCAAGCTGCTTCAGCTCGGCCTCCTTCGCCGCAAGCTGGGCCTTGGCTTCTTCCAGCTCCTCTGCGGTGGGTGAAGGAATGGGGGCCGGGACCGGAGCCACCGGCTGGGCCGCACGCAATTCCTTCTCGGCCTTCAGCCGCTGCACTTCCAGATTCAAGTCCTCGATCTGCTGCTTGATGCGGAGCTGTTCGTCCGCCGGAGCGTTCGCCACGCCCTGCTTCATGCCATTCCACGACATGGCCAGCGCCCCGATCAGGAGGGCCACGGTGGCGCCGAGGAGGATTTTCATCGTATCCATGGCGGGGGAAGGTGGTGGGGCCTCCGCCGAATGTCAACGCGCCGGGTGAGCCGGTTTCAGACCGCCACCCGCATCGCCGGTGATCTCCACCGGGGTGCCGACCCTGCATTTCTCAAAGATCAACGGCTGCACGGCCTGCGGCACCCGGATGCAGCCGTAGCTGAGGGCGGACCGTGGAACCACGTAGCCGACGTGGATGCCCACTCCATCCCAGGTGAGCCGCATCCAATAAGGCATCGAATACCCCTCGTAGACCGCATCCTTCGGCGGCTTGGGGAGGTCGGCCGAGGCCCCCAGGTCCGCGCCGGACTTGGGATCTTTGTAGCGCCCGTAGCGATTGGAGCGCTTGTCCGCGATTTTTTCCGTGATCCGGAACGAGCCCGCCGGAGTTTCGTGGCCGGGCTTGCCGGTGGAAACATCGGTTTCCAGCACCACGGCATCGTGCCGGTCCAGGACCTGCGCCTTTTGCTCCGTCAGGTCGATCCGGACCCGCGTATCCTTCGGCCGGAGGGCATCGTAACGGGCTTGGTCCACATGGAATGACGGTTTCGGCGGCTCCGGAGGGAGGGGCTTTTTCCAAGCACAGGAGGCCAGCAGAAGAGGAGTAAGACAAAAGGCGACGCGACGGATCACGGCGGGATGCTGGAAAAACAGCCCGCCGTTGGCAAGTGGAGCGAATGACGTAGTTTGTAGGCGGCGAACTCCTCCCGGCCCATCTTTCCCCGGTAGTTGACCCGCCGGGGGGGCGTTGCTAGCTTCCGCCCCCTTCCCATGAGCGCGGACGCCCCTAACTACAAAGACACGCTGACCCTGCCGCAGACGACCTTCCCGATGCGCGGGGATCTCGTCGAGAACGAGCCGAAGCGTTTGGCCGAATGGGAGAAGTCCGGGCTTTACCAGAAAAATCATCGCCCGCCGCCGGGAGCAGAAGGCTCCGAAGTTCATCCTCCACGACGGCCCGCCGTTCGCAAACGGCGACGTCCACATGGGCACCGCCCTGAACAAGGTGCTGAAGGATCTCGTCGTGAAGTCGAAGACGATGGCGGGCTACGAGTCCCCCTTCATCCCCGGCTGGGACTGCCACGGCCTGCCGATCGAATTCAAGGTGGTGAAACAGGCCGCTGGTCTGGAGCCCGGAGAAATCCGCCGCCGCTGCACCGAATTCGCGGAGAAGTTCATCGAGATCCAGCGCGGCTCGTTCCGCCGTCTCGGCGTATTCGGAGATTGGTAGAATCCCTACCTCACCATGGCTCCGAGCTATGAGGCGGAGATCCTGCGCGTCTTCGCCAAGCTCGTGGAGAGCGGCAGCGTCTACCAGATCGAAGAAGCCCGTCCAGTGGTCCTACGGCGCGCACACCGCGCTCGGCCGAAGCCGAGGTGGAGTACAAGGACAAGGAAAGTCCTGCGATCTTCGTAAAGTTCCCGCTGACCGCGGAAGCCGCGTCGAACCTCGGTGTCGCCGGTGCCTCGATGGTCATCTGGACGACTACTCCGTGGACGCTCCCGGCGAACCTGGGCGTGGCCTTGCATCCGGAGTTCACCTACGTGGTCGGCCGCTTCGAACGCGATGGACATTCCGAGACCCTCGTCGTGGTGCCGCGAACTGGTGGAAACCTTCGAACAGAAGACCGGCGTGAAGCTGGTGGAAACACTCCAGGAGCGTGAAGGGCCGCGAGTTCGAAAACCTCGAAGCGCACCATCCGTTCCTCGACCGCACCTCGAAGATCATTCTCGGCCAGTTCGTCACCACCGAGACCGGCACCGGCGCGGTTCATATCGCTCCAGGGCACGGCGCGGACGACTATGTCGTCGGCCAGCAATATGGCCTCGGCCTGCTTTCGCCGGTCGATGACGATGGCAACTTCACCGCGAGGTCGGCGTGCCCGAGCTCGTGGGCCAACACGTCTTCAAGTCGAACGACCGCATCATCGAGATCCTCGAGGAAAAGGGCGTGCTGCTCGGCGCGGGAGAGCTACAAGCCACTCCTACCCGCACTGCTGGCGCTCGAAGACGCCGATCATCTTCCGCGCGGTGGAGCAGTTCTTCATCTCGCTGGAAACCCTGCGTGGTAATGCGCTGAAGGCCATCGACGGTGTCGAGTGGCTGCCCGCGTGGGGCCGCAACCGCATCTACGGCACCGTGGAGGCCCGCCCGGACTGGTGCATCTCGCGCCAGCGCACCTGGGGTGTGCCTCTGCCGGTGTTCTTCGATGAAAACAACGTCGCCATCCTTTCCTCCGATCTCGCCTGCAAGGTCGCCGATCTCGTCGAAAAGGAAGGCACCAACGTGTGGTTCGAGAAGACCGATGACGAACTCGCTGCAGATGCTGGGTCTCCCGGCTGGCGTGAAGAAGTGCAAGCGACACGCTCGATGTCTGGATCGACTCCGGTTGCTCGCATGTCGCCGTGATGGAGAAAGCACCCCGAGCTGCACGCTCCGGCGGATCTCTATCTCGAAGCCACCGACCAGCACCGCGGCTGGTTCCAGAGTTCGCTCATGATGAGCATCGCCTGGCGCAAGGCCGCGCCGTATAAGGCCGTGCTCACCCACGGCTTCGTGGTGGACAAGGACAAGAAGGGCAAGCTCTCCAAGTCCGAGGCCGAGAAGGCCGGCAAGCCGATCGACGCCGCCCACTTCTACAACAAATACGGCGCGGACATCGTGCGCCTGTGGGTGTCCTCCGTGGACTGGCAGAACGAAGTGCCGTTCTGTGAAGATCTCTTCAAGCAGGTCGCCGAGCCTTACCGCCGCCTCCGCAATACGCTGCGCATCCTTCTCGGCGATCTCGATGGCTTCGATCCGAAGGCCGATCGCGTCGCGCCGGAAGACATGCCGTTGCTGGACCGATGGATCCTGGAGCGACTCCACGCCGTGGTCGGCGAGTGCCGCAAGGCCTATGAGGGTACGAATTCCGCAAGGTCTTCAACGCACTCAACCAGTTCTGCACCACCGATCTGTCCGCCGTCTACGTGGATGCGACCAAGGACCGCATGTACTGCGATGCTCAGAACTCGCTGCGCCGCCGTGCGTCGCCAGACCGCGATGTTCGATGTCTTCAGTCGCGCTGGCGAAGCTGCTCGCGCCGATCCTCGTCTACACCGCTGACGAAGCGTGGGAGCATGCGGGCTTCTCCGAAGGAGCGTGCACGAGCAGGACTTCCCCGAACCGGATGCGGCTTTCGCTTCCGGCGAGGCGACGGAAGAGTGAACCGCTGTTCCAGATCAAGTCTGTCATCCAGACCGCGGTCGAGAAGAGTATCCAGGCCAAGGCCTTCACCGGAACAACGAAGCTTCGGTGATCTCGCTGTCCCCGACGGGGAGCCGTACTGATCTGTTGCAGGATCGCGAGTTCGCCAAGGAGTTCTTCATCATCGCCGATCTGAATGTCACCGAGGTACTCTCCGCGAACGCAGCGAAGACCATCTCTGCATGTGCCCGCGCTGCCGCCGTTATGAGCCACGCTCGGCAAGTCCGGCCTGTGCGCCGCTGCGAGTCAGTGGTGCAGCCGTTTCCCACGCGTGACTCATGGAACATGCACCTGCCTGAAGGAAGCTCAAGTGGTCCTGTTCATCACCCTGCCGCTCTACATCCTCGACCAGTGGTCGAAGTTGTGGATCGTGGGAATTTCCGAGCCTGAGGGAAGTTCTCCGCCGACATGCAGCAAGCCGGTGATCGAGGGCTTTTTCAATCATCGTCCGCGTCCACAATCAGGGCGTGGCCTTCGGCTTGGGCAATGGCAGCGACTGGGCGCCGGTCGTTTTCCTGTGCCGTGCCGGTGATCGCGCTGGTGCTGATCACGCTGTGGGTGAAGAAGGACTTCTTCAATACGGCACTTGGGGCAAGGTCGCCGTGGGGCTGCTGCTCTGCGGCATCTTCGGAAACCTCACCGACCGTCCTGACCCAGGGCTTCAAGCTCTCCTAGCATGGAGGGTGCACCGCTGCTGGGAGCGCCTGAAGGCTGGCTATGTGGTGGACTTCCTCGACTTCACCATCCCGGTGATCAACTACCGCTGGCCCTCCTTCAACGTCGCGGACTCCTGCATCTTCGTTGCTGCCAGCTTCCTGTTCATCGGTGGCGTGAGGGAGGAGAAAAAGGCCAAGATGGCGGCGAAATCGGCCTGACTTGCCAGTTTTCGGATCTGTTAGGGCATGTTCCTGTGGTGGTGACCGGCGTGAAAACCTTCCGATGGCTGGCATGGCTGTGGCTCTTTCTGGCCGTGGTGCCACTGGCCCATGGCCAGGTGATGGCCGGATTCTCCGAAGACGCGGCTCCCTGCCGCGCCCGGCCTTCAACGTGCAGGACGATGCCGGGCTTTTCACCCGCAATCCGGAGGGGCTCCGCGTGATCTCCGATCGCCTCCGCTCCCTGGAGAAGAAGCACAATTTCCGGATGTACGTCCTGATCGAGTCGGTTGTGATCGGAACGACTCCGGTCGATCTTGCAGCACGGCTCCAGCAGATATGGCTGCCGGATGGCGATGGCGTGGTGATCGTCTACGAGGTGGATACACGCGCTTTCGGAATGGGGCGACCGTATGATGCCGGAGACGTGACCCGCCCCGGCAAGGGCGTGCGGATCCCCTCCTTTGTCGCGGCCGGAGCCGTCGAGCGCATCCGTGACCAGCTCTCCGTGAACCAGCGCGAGACGGCCTCGGATCTCGGCCGCCCTGCTCGACCGTCTGACCTTCCCTTCTTCGTGCGGATTCGGGACCTGATCCCTCTATCTGGAGCCGGGCGCCAGCCGGAGCCCCGGAGATGTCTGGCTGGTAAAATTCTTCCTCTGGGCGTGGCGTGCTGCATCGGGCGGCGTCTCGTCCTGTGGTTCTCCGCCGTAACGGCCGGGGCGGAGCCAATCGGCCGGGCCAGGTCTTCCATTACCTCCCGCACCCGACCAGCAACGTCTGGGGCACCTGCTTCGGGGCATGGTGAGCTCGCGCCGCGTTTTCACGCACCCCATCCCAACGGAGCAACCCTCGACTCCGATCCTTCCGCACCGGCAGAGTGATGCGGCATCAGCAGCAGAGAACAGGTGGATCGGCGGGAAGGTGGTAGTGCCAGCAGCAATCCGAGAATCGCGCCAGATCAGTCCTAGCATGCACGCTGCCTGGGAACCCACGGGGAAGTTGCATTTTCCCAGACAGATTTCCTCGGCAGCGGCAGGTGGAAGTGCTTCTGCACCCAGTTCCCCAGGGAAGAGCTGGGACACGGCACTGGGGCGTGGTGAAGGGGTTGCTGAGCCAGCAGGCAGCCATGGCGAAGGTGAACGTGCGTCCCATCATCGCATGCGCCACGAGGGCCGCGAACAGCGATTGCGCCAGGGATCGGCAGCACCGCGAAAAACAGCCCGACGGCGAGCCCCGTGGCATCCGAGTCGCGGCAGGGCTTCCACAGCCGCCGTTCGAAGAGAGGCCTGGATAATTTTCCGCCACCATCCGCGGTGCCGGAGCTTGGGATGGCGCAGGGCACGATACATCTTCCGGACCATCCGGAGGTAGCGGTGTTTCATTCCCGTTCGCACGCCGCGGAACATCCGCCCTACATGACGAGGACGCAACCGCAAATCCCTTGCCGGAGACGGGCAACATCGTCACGGTGCCAACGCGCATGGAACACTGGCAATCGCTTCTCCTCGGTCTGATCGAAGGCATCACCGAGTTCCTCCCGGTCAGCTCCACCGGCCATCTGATTGTCGCGCAGCGGCTCATGGGCATTGGCACACTCTCTCCGACGGATAAGGAAGCGGCGGACGCCTTCGCCATCTGCATCCAGGGCGGAGCGATTCTGGCGGTGCTGGGCCTCTACTGGAAGCACGTGAAGCAGATGCTCTTCGGCCTGCTCGGTCGTGATCCCGCCGGACTGAAGCTGCTGATCAACCTCATCGTCGGATTCCTGCCTGCCGCCGTCGTCGGGCTGGCGCTGCACCATTGGATCGAAGACAAGCTGTTCGGGCTCTGGCCGGTGGTCACCTCCTGGGTGGTTGGCGGCGTGGCCATCCTGGCCGCCGTCTGGTGGCGGAGAAAGAACCCCGTCACCGGCAACAAGCGCGAACTCGGCCAACTCACCTGGCAGCTCGCCCTCATCATCGGCCTGCTCCAGTGCATCGCCATGTGGCCTGGAACGAGCCGCAGCCTAATGACCATCGCGGGCGGCCTGCTGGTGGGGCTCACGGTGCGGGCGGCCGTGGAATATTCCTTCCTGCTCGGCGTGCTCACCCTGACCGCAGCCACTGCGAAAACCGCTCTCGACAAGGCCCACGCCAGCGGCCCGGAATTCGAACACCACTTCGGCACGGCGAAGCTGATGCTGCACCAGTTCGGAGCGGCGAATCTCGCCATCGGAGGAATTGCCGCCATGGTTTCCGCCTTTCTGGCCGTGAAATGGCTGGTCGGATACCTGCAGAGCCACGGGCTGGCGCTCTTCGGCTGGTATCGGATCGCCATCGGCACCGCAGTGGCCACCCTGATCCTCACTCACACCTTCTCCGCCTGACCCGCAGGCATCCGCCGCGATGAGCCATCCCGCAATCCCGGCCGACTCGCCATGGCGGGCGGGTTGGCACGCCGCCAAGGCGAATCTGATTCCGGGATTGGTCCTGCAAACGGCGGCCATCGCGCTGCTGGTGACGTATTACCGCAGTGCCGCCCTCCGAGACTCTCTCGCGCATGTGGAGCAGTGGAAGGCGACGTGGGGCTACGCGTATTCCGCGGCCAGCGGAGCCCTGTTCTGCGGCTTGCTGCCGTGGTTGTTCCGAATGGCGATTCCCTCTCTGCGGCCACGCTCGCCGCTGCCGGAGCTGATCTTCGGCCTCGTGTGGTGGGCCTGCTCCGGCATCATTTCGGACGTTTTCTATACCGCCCAAGGCCGCTGGTGGGGGACGGATCATTCGCTGCGCACGATCTTCCTCAAGATGCTCATCGACATGGGCGTCTACACGCCGCTGTGGGCGGCTCCGGCCAATGCCCTGCTGCATCTCTGGAAAGCGCGCGGATTCCCACTCCGCGGACGGATCTTCACCCCGGGCTGGTATCGGCGGATCGTGCTGCCGAATCTGCTGCCAAACTGGATGGTCTGGATCCCCGGAGTCGCCGTGGTCTACAGCCTGCCGCCACTCTTGCAGCTCCCCGTAGCGAACCTGATTTGCTGCTTCTGGGCGCTGCTATGCATCAGCATCGCCGGGGAAGACACGCAGGAACCTCGAAGCGCAACCGGTCTCCGATTTGTGAAATCCTCCGGTTTCCCGGCCCGAAATGTGCGATATGTTAGGCCTGCATGGTCGAATCTCTCCTGCTCGCCGTCACCCGGGTCACCACCGCCACGTCGCTGGGGCCGCTGACCAACGCCACCGGCTTCTTCTATGAAGCCCGCGGCCACCTGTTCCTCATTACCAACCGCCATGTGGTGGTGGACCAGGTTTCCGGCCATCGCCCGGAGCATTTGGAAATCGAGCTGCATGTCGATCCGGCGAACGTGGCGGCGGTGACCGGATATGTGATTCCCCTGTATGTGGAAGGCGTGCCCCAATGGCGGGAAACTGCGGACGCCACCGGGCTGATCGACGTGGTCGCGATCGAACTGGAACGGGACAAGTTGCCGGATCCATTCCTCTATCAGGCATTCTCCCCGGCCTCACTGGTGAAGAACCTCGATCAGATCGAGATCGGCACGGCGGCGATGGTCGCGGGTTTCCCGTTGGGTTTCCACGACACCTTCCATTACCTGCCCATCGCCCGACGGGCCATGATCGCCTCCTCGTTCGGCATCCGCTTCCAAGGGAACGGCTACTTCCTCACCGATGCCCGCATGCATCGTGGTAGCAGCGGCGCCCCCGTGGTGCTGCGTAAACCCGGGCGGACTTCCGGTCGTAAAAGCCTGCCATGGTGGCTGCTCGGCATCCACGCCGCGCGATTGGATGTGAGCAACCGCGACCTCAACGAGGACGAGCGGCTCAATCTCAACTGCGCCTGGTATGCCGATGTCCTGCCAGCACTCACCTCCGAGCTTGTGGCGGAGCAGACACCACCGGCTCCACCACCATCTAAGGCACCTTGACGGTCACCGTCGTGCCTGCGGAGCGCCCGTGATCATCCACGACGCGGACGTTCCGCTTCCCCGGCGCGGGTTGCCAGGCCAGCCCACCGGCAGCGGAACTGCTGCCCAGGAAGGCCCCATCGCAGAACCAATAGACGTGGTTCACTCCTGCCGCCGGTTTTGCCCGCAGCAGGATTTCATCCCCGCCGGTGAAATAGAGGCGGTTCGGCAGCGGCGAGAGAATGAGCGGACGGTCACCGGGATCGAGCCCGTCCAGACCGCCGGTGCCGTTCTCGGGCGCAGGCGGTACACGCCGTGGCAGCCCGGCCTTGCGGAACAGCGCCAGCATGTCCGGTGACCAGAATTCAAAAACCTCACGCCGCAGACCCACTCGACCATCGTCCCATGAGACGCGCGCTCCGGTGGTGCCATCCACCAGAATCTCCCGGTGCAGGTCGCACATCCCGATCGGAGACACACCGGGCACGAACCACCCGTGCACGAGATGCGGACAATGCGGACCGGGCAGGTAGCCGGAGAGAGCGCAGAGGTCCACCTGTGCGACCGTAGCTGGCACCTTGGGAGCTCGGTCCGGCAGGTGCAGACGCGCGAACAGATCGAACAACAGTGGCGCGGCGCTGCGGCGGGCCACCAAGGCATATGTTACCCCGGCCGCGAAGTTCCCCATCCACACCACCAGCACATAGTCTCCACGAATGCCCGCCGCCCAGGCATCCCGAAATCCATGCGAGGTGCCCGTTTTCCAAGCGACCGCCGGATCCGTGCGCGCGAACCCGTAATCGGTTCCAAGCCCGCCACCCCCGCGCAACATGTCCAGCACCAGAAAGCGGAGGCTTCCCCTAACAAGGCCGCGCCCGCTTCCGCCGGTGCGACTCCCGGTCGGGATACCAACGGGCGGGCCACTCCGTCGTCCGCCAGCGCGGCATAAAGCCGGGCCAGCTCCAGCGGCGTGACGCCCGCGCCACCGAGAGCGATACTGAGTCCATAGTAGGACTCGGGTTTGTCGAGACGGACGCCTCCGCGCTTGAGGAGTCGATAGAGCCCATCTCCCCGCAACCGCCGTGCGAGGTCCACGGCCGGAATGTTCCGGCTCCGGATGAGGGCCTCACAAGCAGTGACCGGCCCCATGAATTCGCCCTCGAAGTTCTCGGGGGTCGGGGTCCCCGAAAGCCATCGGCGCATCCACCAGCAGGCTGCGCGGATGAATCAAGCCCTCCTGAAGCGCCAGACCATAGATGAACGGCTTCAATGCCGAACCGGGTGAGCGGCGGGCCCGCAAACCATCCACCATGCCCCGGATACCACGATCGTAGTAATCTCCGGAACCGACGTAGCCGAGCACCTGCCGCGTCGGCGCGTGAACCAGCACCGCGCAGGCATTGTTGATGCCGGTCTCCGAAGTTCGGGCGAGGCAATCGGTGATTCCGCGCTCAAGCGCGTCCTGCATCTCCAGGTCGAGGGTGGTATCGATCACCGTGGCGCCATCCTCGCCATCATGCGGCGACAGAAGTGCGGCGCGCGATGCGGCGGATCGCCCGGCGGCACCAGCGTGAAGGAGCTGCCAGCGGATGCAATTCCCGCAACGCCTGCGAGCCGGACAGTCCGGCTTGCAGACGGGCCTGGGCCACAGCGATCCGGGACTGGTCTCCCGCCCGGCCTGGATGCCGCGTGGCCGGGCTCTGGGGAATGATGCCCAGCGCGAAGGCTTCGCGCTCGCTGAGATCGCCCGGTGATTTCCCACACCACAAACGCGCGGCCGCGCCGATGCCCTCGACGTTTCCGCCGTAGGGCGCGAGGTCGAAGTAAGCCTCCAGAATCTGGTCCTTCGAGTAATGTCGTTCCAGTTGGATCGCGCGGAACATCTGCACCAGCTTCCCGCCCGCGCTCCGGGTCTGGAGATTCCAGCGCATCCGCGCCACCTGCATCGGTGAGCGTGGACGCGCCGCCCGACCGGTCGGCCGGTGGCAACGCCCCACAGGTGGAGCGAGCCACCGCCACCGGATTCACCCCCGGATGCCAGCGGTAACCAGCGGTCTTCTTTCTCCAAGGTCGGCGCGCACCATCGCGGAATCGATCTCCGCGAGCGGTGTCCGCAACCGGTAACGGCCATCCGAAGCCAGGCGAGATGTGGAGCACGATCCCATGGCGGTCGCGCACCACGCGCGACCACCCCATGCCCTCCGGGATACCAGTCGCGGGCCGCGGCAACAGGCACCAGCCTGCACCGAGCCCGAGGAAGAGGAGGACGACCGATCGGCAGGACGCGGCCGTCCTCCAGCGATCTCAATTTGTGACGAACCAGGCACGCATCGGCGGCATCAAAGCGCGGGCTTCACCTCGATGCGGCCCGGCTGCGGGACAAGCCGTAGCGGCCACGGTCATACATGTCCTCCGCCATCGCAGGCGGCACGGTGAACGCGCCGGGGCACACCGCCTTCATGCGGTAGGTGACGCTCCACTCCCCGTTCCCCCGCAGATTTCGAGGTAGAACAGGCTGCGGTCTTCACGGAGTTCCGCGAAGGTCGTGCCCGGCACGGTGCCGCTGCCCGATTTCAAGTCACCGGCCACCACTTCGAAGCCCGCAGGCAACAGGTCGACAACCGCCACATTGGTCAGCGAACGCCGCTCAGTAAGATTCCGCACCCGCAACTCCACCTTGATCGAGTCCCCGGGGCGCACCGGCTGGTCCGAATTCACCGGTTTGATCTCTCGGAACACCCCGAGGCCGCTGGTCTCCGGACCGGGCATCTTGCCGCGCTCGAAGCCCTGCTCGGTGACTTGGAAGAAGACGCCGATGTCTCCAGTGCCATGTTGCTTGCGGCGGATATTCAGATCGCCAGCGTAGCCATCGGGAAACTCGGTGTGGACCACTGCCTCGGTCCGGCGAGGAGCGCCTCCTTACCAGTCGCCGGCTTTGCATACAGCACCAGTTGCAGGCCAGTGCTGGGCCGTGGCAATCGCTGTAGGCTTTCAACGCGAGCATCATGAAGGACGCTGTGAGCGTGTCGAAGTTCTCCTTCTTTCGCGCAGGCCGGTCATCACCGGATCCATATCGTCGATAGCCGAAGCTCTTCGCGGTATCCTCCGGGCAAGTGGCGGCAGCGGATGTAGAAGATCTTCAGTGCTTCGGCATCTGCCTGCGGTCATACCAAGTCTCGGGTTTCGGCGGATTTGGCCGGACTTCACGCAGTCCGCGTTCATCAGCGCCTTCGAGCCCTCCTTGTCCTGCTTCATCAGGCGGTAGGTTCCGGCCATCCAGGCGGCGGCGCTGGACCCTCCCACTTCCCGGCATACTGCTTCACCAGGGTATCGCGGAGGTTCAGCAGTTGCGGCGTCGCGACTCCCCCATTGCGCGCCATCAGGTAGATGGCATACGCTTGGAGATCCGCCTCACGCAGCGAGCTCACCGCCGCGCGCGCGGTGGTCGGCGGCATAACGCACCGCCCACTTCATCATATTCTCCGGCACCGGGTGACCGAGCAGTTTCGCCTCGGTGAGGAAATGGAGCACGTAGAGCGAATGGAACTCGAACGGCCTCCCGGACCCTGCCGTCCAGTAGCCGAAGCCACCGTCCGACTGCTGGCGGTTGGCCAGTTGCGCGATCGTCACTGCGGATGTGTTCCGCCGCGACCTCCGGCGGCAGACCGAAGTCCGCTTCCGTGGAGGCCAGCAACTTCACCATCGCACGACTGGTGATCTGCTCGCTGCAACCGTGCGGGTAATCGCTGACATAGGCTTCCAACCCACGTGCAAGCCCGATCGGCAGCACGCTGCCCATCACCTCCGAGCGACGGAATTGCGGGTAGAGCACGCGCGACGGCTTCACCGTGGTAGCTGCTGGTGCGGAACCACCCGGAGGTCACCTTGGTGAGGTGGTGGGAGGCCGGTCGCACGCTGAGCGTGATGGTGCGCTGGATCGGTTTCACCACTCCGGTGGCCATGAACTTGATCGGTCCGCGCCACCGAGCTCGTCCTCGCCCGAAGCGGAAATCGTCCATGCCTTCCTGCCTGGGCGAGCTCACCACCGCCTGCATCCGTGCCGACAAGTTCCAGTCCGGAGCCCGGTTCACCTTCACCCAGGATGTCGGTGGCGGCAGCCGCGACCGAGATTGCAGGTGACCGCCAGCGACGCCTCGAATTCATCGCCGGGCGAGGCGAAGAGCGGCGCGTTCGGCACAGGATGATCGGCGAACGTGCCAGCGTGGAGGTCTCGGCCACGCCGATCCGCATCGGCGCCGCGCCGCCACCGCCATCACCCGCACGTTGCCATTGAAGTAATCCGGGCACCTGCCACTTCAGCTCCTTCGCCTGCGGCCCGTGCATCGACCATGCCGGACCAATACACCACCGGGGCTTCCTGGCGGCGCTTGAACGGATTGACATGCATCGACAGCGCCGAGTCCGCATCGCCACCGAACGCCGGGGGCCGTCTTCGAGGAATTGGTACTCCGGCAGCAGCATCGAAACCATTGCAGGGTCCCGACTTCCAGCGCCTGCTTGCGCGAAGTAATCGAGCGGGCGCGGCAGCTTGTAGTTGGTGATCTGGTGAATGCCTTCGTCAACGGCATAGACGAGCACGCGGGCTGGCTGTCGCTGCTGTAGCTGAACTTCACCTCGGTACCCGGACGAACCTTTGCGGGGATTCCAGTTTCACGGCAAGCTGGTGACGCAGCGGCGCGACCTTCAACGGGGCGGCGGCATAGCTCAACGGACTGCGGAATACCTCCGGCGAGGAAGGGGAACGCACGAAGGCGGCATTCACGTACATCGTGCCACCGGTGTCCTCCGGGACCTTCATCTTCACCGTGGTGTCCGTGCTATCCGTGTGGAACCACTGGTGGGCGAGCACGCGATCCCGCTTCAAAGGTCACCAGACCGGAGCCGGCAATAGGGAGCGGTGAGATGGATCTCAATCTCCTCTCCGGGTTGACCTCGTCCTTGTCCAAGACCAGTTCCAGTTCCGCCTCGCTGTCCAAGCTGCGGTTATGGTCGCCCTTGCCCGCCACCCGGTAGGGGACGGAGGCGATGAGGCGCTTGGCTCCATCGAGCACTTCCAGTCGGAACGATCCGGACTGATGGGTCTGGATGGTCACATCCGTCCCCTCCACCGTCCACGACAGGTCTTCCTCGGCCACGGTCTTCTCCCGCTCGGCGGAGACATAGGCGTAGTTTCCATTCTGCAGCTTGGTGAGTACGGAGACACGGCGGGTCTCGATGAGACGGCGGCGCAGGCCGCTCATGGCGACCGGTTTCGCGGAGCGGTCCAGAGCGATGAATTTCACTGTCCGAGTCGCATCCTTGCCGAGGTGATCCAGATCACCATCCGGCATCCATCCGATGACCTGCTCGAGCGGCGAGACGAGCTGGGTAAGCGCATGGCGCACGCTGCGACCGCCCTCACGCTCGAAGGCTTCCGTGAGCACGGCCATGCGGAATGACACATCCGGAACGGCAGCGAGTGGCAGCTTGAATTCCGCCACACCCTTCTCATCGGTCTTCAATTCGCCGAGGTCCACCACCCGACCGGCCTGGGATTTCGATTTCTGCGCGGTCGGATCGTGGAAGGTGAATCCGTCCCACCCCTCGAACTGGAAGTCCGCAGGCGAATATTCCAGCCGCATGGTCACCCGTCGTTCCGCAGCCGGTTCACCGAACAGCGAATCCACGGACACCTTCGCAACCGCATCGGTGGGTGCGATCCGAGCCGACCGCCGGGCGCGGGATCGATCACCGCGGCGACCTTCATCCGATCGGGTTGGAATTCCTCCACCTTCAACGATGCCCGGCCGAGACGGAACAACTCCTGATCCTCGTTGTCGAGCACGGCGGCGGCGAGGTGATACTGACCGAGCACGGCACTCTCGCTGAGCGGCAGCTTCGTTTCGACGAACCCATCGTAGGGCAGGCGGATCTTTTCCTCACCGGCATTGCGACCCTGCGAATCGGTCAAAGTGATCCGCACCGGCAATCCTTCCAACACCGGGCTCCAATCGCGACGGCGCACGAGCAACCCGCCATGCACCGTGTCTCCGGGACGGTAGATGCCGCGCTCGGTGAAGACAAAGCCCTCCACCGCCTTCTGGCGGGAGGCGAGCACGCCTTCCGTGTCATAGCGGGAGAAATCCATCGACTGCAACTGGCGCTCTCGCAGCGGCAGGTAGCTCACGTCGCTTCCCTTCAACGCCATCACCGCCACCGGTTGGCGTTCATCCTTGTAGCCCTCCAGCGAGGGCAGCGTGGCCTTGCCATCGGTGCCGGTGGTGGACTCTGCCAGCACGGTGCCATTGCGGGCGAGCACCTTCAGCGCCACTCCACCGAGCGGTTGACCCGCTCCCAGCGACATGACGAAGACGTCCCGTTTCCCGTCCGCGCCGGTCTTCACCAGCAGGCCGAGATCGGTGATCATCACGAAGCGCCTGCCGGCACCTCCGTCCTCATCGTCGTTCCTGGACGGCACATTGCTGTCCCGCACCCAGCCATCGACCTCGCCGGAGGACTCGTCTTCTTCATAGCGGTACGGCTTGGAGGGCACATTGTCGTCATCCGGAGTTTCAATGCGGCCGAAGACGGTCTGGTCCGGGGCAACGGGCGTGAGTTTCTTCACCGGCTCCACCTCCACGACGAAGATGCCGTGCCCGGCTTCCAAGTGATCCGGAGTAGTCATGGCGGGCGCTTCGTGGAGATCGAGCTCGGTCTTCACCGCCTGCCAATCATTGTCATGCGGAACCTTCACAATCTTCCGCCAGCGCTGCACGAGGCTGGTCTCCCGGAAGCTGCTGTTCATCCCCACATTGGAGAAATCGCCGTAGTCATTCTGGGTGATGAGATGCTGGATCTGGGAAACCGGCACGCGGCCGACGGTGAAGCGCAGATGATCGATGCCGCGGGACTGCACCACCATGCGGCGGGCTCCGCCGAGCGTGAGGATGTTCCCTTTACCGAGGATCTCCACCTCCTTGGGAAATTCCGGCACTCCCGTGGTATCCTGAAACCGATTGCCAAGCTCGAAGCCGCCCGGAGCCTTCACGCCGGGAGACACCCGCACCAGCAGGGTGCCGGGGCGAGGTTCGGTGAAACGAAACGAGTGCACCCCGGCAAGAGGGGCCTCACTCTCCATCGGAATCAGCTTGATCGGTTTTGCGACCCCAAGCTCCTCCTCCAGCTTCTTGCGATCGTCGGTGCTCCAGCCGTCCTCACGCCACCATGCCTGGATGTGCGAGGCGACCTCCGAGCTTTCCAAATCCACGCTGGTGCCAACCAAAAGGAACTGCTGCGGCTCGCCTTCGTCAGTGCGGATCATCCGGGTGTCCGCGCTGGTGATATTGAAGCGGCTGAACTTGTCCGGCACCCGCGCTTTCGTTTCAGCACTATTCTTCAAAGGCTCTCCTCCGGCGATCGATGTCAGTCCGGGAGAGAGGCTCAGTTTCACGAACTGCTCGTGCTCCGGCACCAGCAGGTTGCGGCTGCGGAGAAACCACTGTCGTCCATCCTGCCCCGGATGGATCGTAAGATCCGGCGTGCCTTGCGGAGCCGGTGCGAACACGGAAGCGCCGCCAAGCACTTCCAATCGCGCATGCTGCCTGACCTCCTCCTCCGTGGCCGGGTAGAGCAATCTCAACTCGCCCACCACCTGATGGACCGATGGGTCCGCCGGACTGGTGTAGAAGGCGAAGTCGATGAGGGCCGCGCTGGCGGGACGGGTGATGAATTCCACCGAGCTCTTGTCGAGCTTCAGCAGTGGCGCGGTTTCCTCCGGTGCCAGCGTCACGGTGTAGTGGGTGGAGGCGGGCCAATGCAGGTCATCGGGAGTGAAGACCAGCGTTCGGTTGTCGGTCCACTTCCACTTGCCATTGCGCGCGGGCTCCAGTTTCACACCGGGTCCCGGCTCCTTTCCCACCTTGTCGAGCGGAGCAGCAGGCAATGAAAAGCGAACGATCACCGGTGACGGCGAGAGGTTCGAATCCGGCATGCCGAGAGCTCCGGGGAGCGGCATCTGGAAGGTGACCTGTGCCTTCTGCTCCACCTGGTAGGCGACCAATCGCGGACGGTGGGATTCCCACCATCGCATGCCTCCCAAGGTGCCTCCGACGATCGCCGCGAGTGTTGCCACGGTGATGCCCCAACCCCGCGGATGCGCCGCCACATGACGGCCCAGTGCCCGGGCTCTTCCGCCGGTCCACCGCAGCCACGGTGGTGCCGACCAATTGATGTTACCAACGATACAGCCGGCCAATTGGCCGGCTTTTCCTACCAGTGCCCTCAAGGGGGCGAGTGTTGTTTTCACGGGAGTGGTCCTCAGTGGGCGTTACGCATCGCCGCACACCGGCTTTCACTTTCTGAAAATATATTTTCAGCGTTCGCGGGAAGCCTTCACGAACGAACACATAACTCGAAAAATCGACATATCTTCACCTGGTCAACCCGCGCGCAACAAAGGTGAATTCGAATCACTCCGTCGCTTGTTCGAACCGCCAATTCTGAATGCGCGAAACAACCTTGAGACTCGCTCAACATCGAACCGGACGCTTCCCCGTCACCGGATGCCTTCGGCATGAAGAAAGGTCCCACGGCGAAAAAGGAGAGCCGCGGAAACGACGGTCCATTTCGGCACTGCGACGATCTCGTCAGCGCCGTCCTGACGCGCAGTCACAAAAGATCGTCCGCAAATTATACGCAGAAACCCGAAATGCCCACCTCCCTTCCGCCGTAGGGTCTGGTTGACGCCAACAAGGGCCCTGCCTAAGTTGGAAAAGCCCTGAAACCCATGAAACCCTCTCTCGTCCGATGGACCGTCGCCGCGCTCGGCTTGGTCGCAGCCATTCCCCTTGCCTGCGCCCAAGGTGTGAAGGCGCCGAAGGACGACCCGGCTTTCGCCAAAAAGGCCGCGCTGACCATCGACCAGTATGTGGCGAACTGGTACCGGAAGCAGAAGCTGCCGGTCCCCGCCACCACGGACGACGCCACCTACCTGCGCCGCGCCTTCCTCGTTACCATCGGCCGCATTCCCACCGGTGAGGAGGCCCGCGATTTCCTGGAGATCTCCGATCCGAGCAAACGGCAGGATCTGGTGAACTACCTGCTCAATTCACCCGGCTACGGCAGCCACCTCACGAACTGGAGCTTCGACCTGCTGCGCCTCACCGACCAACGGATCGGCGGCGGCGGGGCCTCGACCGCCCCCTACCGCGATTGGGTGCGCCGCGCGATCGACAGCAACATGCCGTGGGATGAATTCGTCCGCCGCCTGCTCTCCAGCAATGGCGATGGCTGGGACCCACAGACGGCCTCCGTAGGCTACTACACCCGCGACCGCGGCATGCCGCTGGACAACATCGCGAACTCGATGCGGATCTTCCTCGCCTCCCGGATGGAGTGCGCCCAGTGCCACGACAACCACGCCAGCCCGGACGAGAAGCCGGAGCGCAAGGACTTCTACCAGCTCGCCGCCTTCACCAACGGCCAGGGCGAATACAACCAGAAGCTGATGCAGCCGCTCTGGAACGAGGTCACGAAACAGGACGAACGCCGCGGCCCGGAATACGCCGTCGCCCAGGTGATGTGGGATCGCGTCTACGGCATGAGCCTGGATGGCGGCGGCAACGGCCGAATCTCCCTGCCGCAGGACTACCAGGCGGAGTATCACAATGGCAAACCCGGCGACCTCGTCGGCGGCCGCACGCCCTTCGGCAAGATCGTGCTGATGTCCGATCGCCGCGATGAGAACAACGGCCGCGAGAAGCTGGCCGACTGGGTGGTTTCCAAGACCGGCCCGCAGTTCGCCTCGAACATCGCGAACCGCTTGTGGAAGCGGGTGATGGGCAAGGCCGTCTACGAACCCGTGGACACCTACGTGGAGGCGGACAAGTCGAACTACCCGGAGCTGATGAACTACCTCCAGCAGCTGATGGTCGACCTCCAGTTCGACATGAAGGCTTACCAGCGCGTGCTGCTCTACACCCGGACCTTCCAATTCGCCACCAACCCGGACAACTCCATCGTCCCCGGTGGCGATGATTTCCACGGTCGCAAGATCGAGCGCCTCAGCTCCGAGCAGATCTGGGACTCCCTCATCACCCTCGCCGGTGGCAATCCGGATCTGAAGCCGCGCCGCACGCTCGACGACCGCATCTACGTCGGCGGCAAGCCGGTGCTCGTCGGGAAGAAGAACATGGTGCAGCTCTCGAAGGAGGTACTCGCCCTCCAGAAGGAATCCGACGTCCGCGCCTATTTCCAGAAGCTCCTCCAGGAAGTGAAGTCGGACGGCGGCAGCGGCGGGGACTCGATGATGATGGCCGGCGCGATCCACACTTATAATAAGGACGCCCAGGTCCGCGCCTCCGAGCTGCCCTCCCCCGCTCCCGGCGACCATTTCCTCTACCTCTTCGGCCAATCGAACCGCGAGGTGGTGGACGCTTCCAGCCGCGAGCCGAACGTGGGCCAGGTGCTCTCGCTCATGAACGGCTTCGTCCAGCGGCAACTGGTGAACAACCCGAAGGCCGCGCTCTACAAGAACCTCGAGGGCGCCTCCTCCGATCCGGAGAAGATCCGCCGCCTCTACATCTCCATTCTCAACCGCCCGCCCACCGACGAGGAGATGGGCTGGATGCTCGATGAAGTGAAGTCCTCTCCCGAGAAGGGCTACCGCAACATCGTCTCCGCCCTCGTGATGTCCTCCGAATTCCTCTTCCTGCAATGAACCTGCCCGACAACATCCCGCACGGCGACGAGCCGACCCGCCGCCGCTTCATGGCCACCGCGGCCCGCATGTGCCTCGGCGTTCACGTGCTCCCGTTCTTCAGCGCCGCCATGGCCTCCGCCGCTGGCACGAACAACGCGCAGGCTGCCGGACCGAAGGGCAAGGCCAAGCACGTCATTTATCTCTACATGAACGGCGGCATGAGCCACCTCGACACCTTCGATCCGAAACCGAAGAAGAAGGAGGTCATGGGGCCGATGGAGGTGATTCCGACCAAGGTAGATGGCATCCAGGTCGGCCAGCACCTGCCGAAGACCGCCGCGATGATGGACAAGATCACCGTCATCAACTCGATGAACTCCACCCAGGGGGCTCACGAGCAGGGCACCTACATCATGCACACCAGCTACGCGCTGCGCGGCACCATCAAGCACCCGGCGCTCGGGGCGTGGGTGCTCCAGCTCGGTGGCCGCATCAACCAGGATATTCCCGGCTTCGTGGCCGTGGACAGCTCCGCGGAATTCGCCAGCGGCGGCTTCTTCGGCGCGAAGTTCGGCGCGGCGTTGGTCGGGAATGCGACCGACGGATTGCAGGACTCGAAGCGCCCGGCGGATGTGGCGCAGGATGATTTCGACCGCCGCCTGACGCTGGCCGACAAACTCAACACGCAGTTCCACGACAAGTATGCCAACGCCGATGTGAAGGCCTACGAAGAGCTTTACCGCGAGGCCATCCGCCTGATGAACAGCAAGGACCTCGCCGCCTTCGACATCCGCCAGGAGACCGAGGAAACCCGCAAACTCTACGGCACCGGCCGCTTCGCGCAGGGTTGCCTGCTCGCCCGCCGCCTGGTGGAACACGGCGTTCGTTTCGTCGAGGTCCAGCTCGGCGGCTGGGACACCCATTACGACAACTTCACCGCCATCCAAGGCCGCTGCCAGGAATTCGACCAAGCCTACGCCGCGCTGCTGGAAGACCTCCACAAGCGCGGCAAGCTCGAGGACACCCTCGTCGTCGTCGCCACCGAGTTCGGCCGCACCCCGACGATCAACACCGAGCACAAGATGGGCCGTGACCACCATCCGGAGGCCTTCACCTGCCTGCTCGCCGGCGGCGGCATCAAGGGTGGCTTCAAATACGGCGAAAGCGACGCCACCGGCACCAAGGTGAAGGACAAGCTGGTCAACGTGCAGGACTTCAACGCCACCATCGCCGCCGCCCTCGGCCTGCCATGGAACCTGACGGTCATGTCCCCCAGCCAGCGCCCCTTCCAAATCGCCGACAAGGGCAAGCCGATCGCCGAGGTATTCGCGTAGTAGCGCAAGTTTCCAACTTGCGCATGCCAACGCGCCGATTCCCTGAGACAGCCGGAGCCAGTCCCCGGCTGTTTGTTTGACTATTACGGCGTAAGACGGCATCTTACACGCGTGACCACCAGCATTTCCAGCAAGGGCCAGATCGTCCTTCCTGCCGAATTCCGGCACTTGGACGGCATCGAGCCCGGCCAGGAATTCCAAATCGAGCGCCTCGATCGCGGCGAATACCGGCTCGTCCGGGTCGAGCCCCCGGCCAACGAAGGCGTCGTGGATTGGCTGCTGGCATGCCCGGCCAAAGGGTATTTCGTCCCGGTTGAATCCGAGTCCACGGACAGCCTGTGAAATACCTCGTCGATGCCAACGTGCTGAGTGAGGTCACCCGGCCGGATCCTTTACCCGAAGTGGTCGGATGGCTGGGCCAGAATGCCCGCGATATCGCTGTCGATCCCGTGATTCTCGGGGAACTCCGCTATGGAATTCTACTTCTACCCGCAGGACGCAAGCGGAGGGACTTGGAAGCTTGGTTCGACGCGGGAGCCAACAAGCTGCTCTGTCTGCCTTGGGACCGTGAAACCGGCCTGCGCTGGGCGGAACTGATCGCTCGCTTGAAAAAGAAGGGCACACCCATGCCGGTGAAGGACAGCATGATCGCTGCCACGGCTTTGGTTCATGATCTCACGGTCGTCACCCGCAATATCCGCGATTTCAAGACCGCTGGGACCAAAACGCTCGATCCGTTCAAACGTTGAGTGTCATCGATCCAAGGCAAAGAAGAGGGACAGGAATGTCCCTCCTCCTTGGGTCGTGAGAAACAAACGGCGCTCACCGTGTCACATCATACACCACGATCTTCTTCGACAGTGGCTTGAGCACCTCGGCGACCTTCTTCTGGTGCAGCGGGTGGTTCTCGTAGGCGTGGAGGGCGGCGGCGGACTCGAAGCGGGAGACCAGCGCGAAGTCGAAGGAGTCGTCGACCACCGGGCGGTCGCTCTGCAGGGCGGTGCCCTTGTCGTAGAACTTCATGCCGGGGATGCTGCGGAGCTCATCGGCGGTGGCGCTGATGGCCTGCTTGTCGGCGACATTGCCGGGGCGCTTCAACCAGATCAGGACGATGTGGTCCACAGTGCCGGGCCCGGCGGGCGGAGCGAGCGAGGTGGTCGCGCAGGAGGCCAGGGAAAGGGCGGCGGCAAGAGCAAGGAGGGCTTTCATCGGTGTTAGAGTAGACCGAAGAACCACTTGCGGGAGCGTTTTCTTTCATACGACCCGTCTCCCACCGAGAGCACCTCGACGTGGACGCGGGTCAGCCCTTTTTCGCGGAAGCCCAGCTTGCGGGCTGCGCGCGGGGAGACGTCCAGCAGACGGCCGGGAATGAAGGGGCCGCGATCGTTGATGCGGAGCTTCACCTTGCGGCCGTTCTCCAGATTCGTCACCCGGACCATGCACGGCAGCGGCAGGGTCTTGTGCGCGCCAATGAGGTGCCACGGCATGACCTTCTCACCGAGCGAGGTGGTGCCGCGCTTCAGGCCGAGGAAGGAGGACTCGTCATACCAGGAGGCGACGCCGCTTTCCTGATAGTTGAGCGCCTCCTCGACGCCCATCGGCTGATAATACTGTCCCCGGGTGGTGTAGCCGCGGGTTTGATAGCCGCGGTAGCCGCCCGGGTAGGCGCAGGACGGGAATAAAAACGCCGCCAGCGCCAGAAGGAGCAGGAGGGGGGCAAGCCGCCAGCCCGTCCGCGGATCGGGACGGGTGGTGGGATCGGCTTGCCGGGAAGTGCTCACGCCTTGTCGCGCTCGCGGATGACCTGGAGGGTGGCGGCCACCTTCTCCTTCATCTCCTTGCCGGGCTTGAACTTGACCGCGGCGCGGGCCGGGATCGGGACGTCCTTGTCCGGGTTCTTCGGGTTGCGGCCGATCTTGGCCTTCATTTCGCGCACCTGGAAGGCGCCGAAGTTACGCATGACGACGGTGTCTCCCTGGGCGAGGCACTCCGTGATCTCGTCGATGAGCGACTGAACGACATCGAAGACGACCTGCTGGGTGACTTCGATTCCCCGTTCGCCGAGTTGGTCCGTGATCTTGATGACGAGTTCGCGCTTGGTGATGGTGGCCATGGGATGTGTCAGGAAAGCTGCGGGGGGAGGACTACATGAGCGGGCTCGATTGTCCCGCTAAAAAAAACGGAAAAAATCATGCGGATTCCGTGCCATCCTCAGCAGATTCATCGTCAGAAGCCATTGACAATCCGAGAACGGCACCGGTAGTCCGAAAATGGAGCTTGGCCGCCTTCCCTAACGCCTCGGCCCCGCGGGCGGCCACGAGTGCCTTCCCAGCGGCGATCACGGCGGCGGATGCACCCAACGGCAAGGTCACTCCGCAAGCCTCGGAAGTCTTGTCCATCCAGGTGACGAAGCGCTCGCGGGCGAGGATCGAAGCGGCGGCTACGGCGATGTCGGACTCCCCCTTGGTCCGCTGGTCGAGCTGGATCGAAAGGTCTTTCTGTTTGAGGGCTCGCTGGAGGACTTCCGGCCGCGCGAATTGGTCACTCAACGCACGCGGGCAGTCCGGGCGCTTCGCCAGCAGCAGCTCGATCACCCGGGCGTGGCCCCACGCGAGCAGGCGGTTGAGATTGCCGAATGAGGCGTGCATCTCGTTGTACTTCTCCGGACCGATGGCGACGACCTCGGACTGGCAGCCGGGAGTATTGCGGATGATTTCCGCCAGCTTGCGGATCTTCGCGGCGCTGGAGATGCGCTTGGAATCCATCACCCCGGCCTCCATCAGCTTCCGCGCCACGCTGCCATCGGTATACACCCCCGCGATGACCAAGGGGCCGAAAAAGTCCCCCTTTCCGCTCTCATCGATGCCGAAGTGCGGGGCAAACATCTCGGGATCGTTCACTTCCTCGTAGCCCAGCTTGGCCTCACCGAGCACCTCCGGTTCCAGCGTGAAGGTGATGAAGTCCGCGGTCTCCTTGCCCTGCACCAGCACCTTCGGTCCCTTTTCATAGACGGTGACGTTCAGCTTACCCTTGCGGGCGGAGTAAAGCGCGTACTGCTTGGGCTCGAAATCGAAGCCCTGCCGCTCCAACACCTCGCGCAAGGTCTTCGCCTGGGCGGCGGTGAGCGGGGCGGTGTAGGAAGTCGGCGACATGGCTCCGAGCGTACCTTCCTGAAATCGGAAATCGAAATCCGAAATTTCCGCGCCATCGTCGCCGCGTGCTGAAACCCCGTGCCACCCGCGATCCACTCCAGAATCCCCAGGCCTTCCGTGATGCCTTGGCGGAGTGGTTCGGGAAGAACGGCCGGGATTACCCGTGGCGGCGCACCACCGACCCTTGGGCGATCCTGATCTCCGAGGTGATGCTTCAGCAGACCCAGATCGCCACGGTGCTGGGGCGGGGCTACTACACGCGTTTCCTCTCGCTCTTCCCTACACCGGCGGTTCTGGCGGTGGCGGAAGACGAGCCCTTGCTGAAAGCGTGGGAAGGCCTCGGCTACTATCGCCGTGCCCGCATGCTGCGGGAGACGGCACGCGCGGTGACTGCGGCAGGTGGCTTCCCGGACACGTTGGAAGAACTCCAGAAGCTCCCCGGCATCGGCCGCTACACCGCCAATGCCCTCCGTGCCTTCGCCCACAACCAACCCGCCGCCGTGGTGGATGGAAACGTGGCCCGTGTGCTGGCCCGACTGCTCGATTTCCACCAGCCGGTCGATTCTCCCGCCGGATTGAAGCAGCTCTGGGAAGTCGCCGATCACCTCGCAGATCCGGAACGCCCGCGCATTTACAACTCGGCGCTGATGGAGCTCGGCCAAACCCGCTGCCGACCCGGTGTGCCGGACTGCCTGGCCTGCCCCGTGTCCGACTTTTGCCGGACTCCCGACCCCTCCGTCCTACCGGTGAAAACCGCGAAGCCGAAAACCGAACGCGTCCACACCCATGTGCTGTGGGCGCGTGACCGCAAGGGCCGCATCCTCCTTCATCAGGAGCAGGGCAAGCGTCGCCAAGGACTCTGGAAGCTCCCGGAGCGATCACCGGAGGAAGCCAAAAGCCTGCCGGAAATCGCCACCCGCACCTACGGCATCACCCGCTTCCACGTGACCATGCACATCCACGAAGCTCCGGATGCCATCGCCCGTGAGGACGAATCCTGGCAACCGGCGGATGCCATCGCGACTCTCGCCATGCCCTCCCCCTACCGGAAGGCGGCGGAGGCTCTGCTGGCGGAAGATTGACCCAAAGGATCAGGCTCCTGACCCGGCGGAATGCAGCAACGCCTCCCGCATGAATGGAAGCGGGTCGGTGTGCGGAAACCAGTGCTGGAAGGCCAGCACGCCCTGATGAAGGAGCAGCGAGATTCCGTTCGCAGTGCGGCAGCCGGTGGCATTCGCCGCCGCCAGCAGCGGTGTCACCGCAGGCTGATAGATGGTGTCATACACGCACAGCCCCGGACGCAAACACTCCGCTGGCAGAGGCGAACCATCTTCCGGCTTCAGCCCCACCGAGGTGGTATTCACGATTAGATCGCAGCGCTGGCAGAGGCTTTCGAGCTGCGGATCATCAAAGGAAAGCGCGATCACTTCCGTGGTCGGTCCCAATGCCCGCAGCCGCTCGACCAGCGGGCCGAGCTTTTCGATCGTACGGTTCACCAGCACCAGCATCGGCACACCCTGCATCGCGCATTGGGTGGCGATCGCCTGGCCGGCCCCACCGCCCGCTCCGGCGATCATGACACTGAAGGTTGAGAGCGGGTATTCGAAATCATCCACGATCGCCCGCACGAAGCCGGGGCCATCGGTATTGAAGCCATGGATGCCACCATCCGCATCAAAGCGCACCGTATTGACCGCGCCCAGCGAGCGGGCATCCGGGTGGATCACCGAGCAGGCTGCCAGTGCATCGAACTTGTGCGGCACCGTGATATTGCAGCCGATGAACCCGAGCGCCTTCATCCGGGCGAACGCCTCCGCCACCTGTCCCACCGGCACGTCCACCTTGATGTAGCGGGCATCGATCCTCGCCGCATCCAGCGCGGGCTGGTGCATGCGCGGCGAGGAGGAATGAGCCACCGGGTGACCGATCACGGCGAGGCGCGCCGGCTTGGAATGGCCGGAATCGAGGCGGTCACGGGACAGAAGATCGTCGAGGGTATAGGGCTGGCTCATGGGTAGGAATGAGGCGCGTGCCTTCATAGCAGATCGCGGTCTGCCGACAAGAAGGCGCGCAATGGAGGTTTCGCAACCGGGAAGGACATCAAATCGCCAGCACTTCCGCGAGGCGGGCCACCCGGGCGGCGGCGCGCTCGCGTCCGAGCAAGCCGAGGATGTCTCCCAGATCCGGGCCGCCGGACTTCCCGCTCAGCGCCACGCGCACCGGGAACATCAACTGGCCGGGCTTGGCTCCCGCCGCCTTCGCGGTTTCCCCGATGGCGTGCTTGGCCGTGTCCGCAGACCAGTCCGCAGTGGCGGTGAAAGCCGCCGCGAGAGCGGAAAGCAACGCAGGCGCCTGGGCATTGCCCTTCACCTTTTCCAAGGCATCGGTCTCGTAGGCAAAATCGTCCTGCAGCAGGAAGCCGATTGCCTCCGGCACTTCTTCCAACAGACGCACCTTTTCCTTCACGGTGGCCACCACGGCGGTGAAATCGTCACCCACCGGCAGGCCTGCAGCTTCCACGAACGGCTTGGCCGCAGTCGCGAAGGCATCGTTGGACAGCTTCACCAGATGCTGCTGGTTGATCCACGTGCACTTCTCCCCATCGAAACGCGCCGGCGCACGGTTGACGTTCTCCAGCGAGAACCGCTCCACGAGTTGGAACAGGGTGAAAATCTCCTCATCGGTCTTCGAGGACCAGCCGAGCAGGGCGATGAAATTGATCACCGCCTCGGAAAGGTAACCGTGACGTGGGTAATCGCCCACCGCAGCCCCTTCGTCGCGCTTCGACATCTTCGATCCATCCTGGTTCAGAATCAGCGGGATGTGGGCATACAGCGGAGCCGGAGCACCCAGGGCTTCGAAAAGCTGGAGATGCTTCGGCGTGTTCATCAGGTGATCCTCGCCGCGGATCACGTGGGTGATTTTCATTTCGAGGTCATCCACCACGTTGACGAAATGGAACACGTAGGAACCGTCCGAACGCTTCACCACCATGTCCGGGGTGTTGCTTTCGTCCTCGTAGTTGATCGTCACCTCGCCGCAGACGAGGTCGTTCATGACGATCTTCTTCCGATCGAAACGGAACCGCCACGCGCCGCCGTCCTCATAGACGCGGCCCTTGGCCTGGAGCACATCGAACCACTTGTCGTAGATCGCCTGCCGCTCGCTCTGGAAATACGGGCCGTAGGAGCCGCCAGTCTGAGGGCCTTCGTCCCAGTCGAGCCCCAGCCAGCGCATGCCCGTGAAAATGGCTTCGCGGGCGGCCTCGGTATTGCGGGCCTCGTCCGTGTCCTCCACGCGCAGCACGAAGGTGCCGCCGTGATGGCGGGCGAAGAGGAAATTGAACAGCGCGGTGCGCGCTCCACCGACGTGGAGGTAGCCGGTCGGCGAGGGGGCGAAGCGGGTGCGGACGGACGACATGCGGGCGGTTTACCGGTCGCCGCGCCGGGAGTCCAGCGCGGGTCGGCCGCCCGCACCCGGAGCGACGTTATTTCGCGTCGCGGGTTTCCTTCGCAGCTTCCTCAAGCTCCTTGGCCTTGCGATCGGCCGCTTCCTTGGCGGCAGCGGCGTCGTCTTTGATCGCCTCGGCCTGGCGTTCGCCAGCCTTGCGGGTGGCCTTGGCCTGGTCTTCGAGGGCGTCGGCATGGCGTTCGAGGGCCTTGTCCTCGCGCTTTTCCTCCTGCGATTTGCAGGAGACGAAAGCGATCGAAGAACCGGCCAACAGGATGGTCAGGGTAGGACGCAGGATTTTCATGGCAGTAGCGGTTTGGTTGGTTGGCGGAATGCACTGCACCCGCCAACACCTCCAATCGCAGGACTCATGCCGCCACATAACTCGCTGATAAATAGAACAAATAACCAACATCCACTCTGCAATATGCCCGCGCATCCAGCAGCCCGTTGCATCCTGCGATGATACCCAAAGCCGCTTGATGCTCTTACTTTTGTCCGTTCATGAGGTCCTCCAAGGCCCTCTGTTCGCCGCTTTCCCGGGCTTTCGCCAGATAGCGTGTGATTTCCTCATCGGAGAGTGAGAGCAGGATCCGATTGGAATCGCTACTCAAAGTACGGAGCGTCTGCTGGCGGTCGTTGAGATCCGCAAGCGCCTGGGTCGTGGTGCGCCCATCCGGCCACCCTTCGTCCGGATCGGAGGCTTTCAACAGCTTCTGTTCCATCGAAAGCCCGACCAACTCCGAAACCACCGTCCTGGATTCCGACTGCAACCTTTGGCTCGCACTCAGGACAGCTGCGGCCAAACGTTCCCCACCCTCCACGTCTCCCCCGGTGGCCAGATCCTGCCTCGCCTTCACCCCATCCGAGCCAATTTTCACGATCAGGAACATTTCGGGCATGGCCACACCAAAGGTGCCCAATGTCCGTGCATCCACTTGGCTGAAACCGACCGAGCCATAGGCTGCCTCCGTTTGGAGTCCCAACGTCTTTGTGAAGGAATCGTAGCGCGAGTGGGATGCCATCTCGCCCAGATCCTTCTGCGCCTGCTCCGGGTCCCCCTGCTGGAACGCCAGTGCGGCAGAAAGGATATCACCCAGCGCATTATTCGGATCGAGTTTGCGGAAATGATCCAGAGCCTTCCGCTGTTCATCCGGATCGCTGGCTTTGAAGGCCAATTCGAGCTGCACGATCGGGTGATCCGGGAACTTCTCCGCCGCTTCCCGCAGATAATCGGAGCCGTTCTCGCGCGAAAGCCGGGACGCCACCACCAGATTCTCGCCGGTCCGCCCGTGTAGATTCAGGAATCGTTCGATCTGCTCCGCAGTCAGTTCCGAGTCCGGGAACTCGCCTTTCATGAGCTGACGGATCACGGTCCCTTCTCCTGACTGCGGCCGCTCACGCTTGGGGCGTCGGCTGGCCGAGGCGGCATCGTCGGTCCGGGCGGTCGCAGATGGCGAGGCTTCAACCCGCTTCCCGTTCTGTGCCTCCGCTGAACCTTTCCTACCGAGCCACACCCATCCCGCCACTCCGAGCAGCAGCAGGATCGCCAGAACGCAAAGCCAGCGGTTGTGGGTCATCACCATCGGGAAGCTATGAAAACCGCCGGACCGGCGTCAATTTCCCAAGGTTCCTCCACTCGCCATTCCTCACCCCTCCCCGACCAAAGCGCGACCGCGCGCTTCCAGAATCGCACGGCGGGTCACCAGGCCGATCAGTTTCGGCGCTTCAGAACGATCCACCACCGGCAGGCGGCCGATCCCATGACGGATCATGCGGTCGGCTGCCTCGGAAAGCGGCTCCTCCGCATGAATGGTGACCGGCCGGGTCACTCCCGCTTCCAAGACGCTGCTGTGCGGAGCGGACTCCAACGCGGCGAAAAGATCGGCGCGGGTGATGATGCCGAGCAACGCGCCATCACCAGCCGTGATCGGGATCAGCCGCATATCGTGCCACGGCGATCCCGGCGTACCGAGGCGGGCCGCCAATTCCGCCACCGTATGCTGCGGTGCGGCCGTCAGCGGCTGGCGCTCCATCACCGCCTCCACCTGCAGCGCGTGGAGATGGTCCGGCTCGTAGTCACTGGGAATCCGCACCCCTCGGCGTGCCAGCTTTTCCGTCATGATCGTTTCCCGCATCAGCACCCGGGACACCAGCACTGCCGCGCCACAACCGAGTAGTAGGGGACCGAAGGCCCCCACCGCATGCGTGGCCTCATAGGCGAAGGCCACCGAAGCGAGGAACGCCCGCGACGCTCCCGCGAAGGTGGCCGCCATCCCGATCATCACGCCCAGGCCGACGGGAAATGCCTCGAATCCCGGCACCTCGTGCAACGCATGGGCCACGAGAGCGCCGAATGCGCCGCCGATGGTCATCAAGGGGGCGAGCGTGCCGCCCGAAGTGCCGCTACCCAGTGCGATCAACCAGGACAAGAACTTCAGCACCGCCAATGTGGCGATCGCCTTGAGTGCCATCTGCCCGTCGAGCAATTCACGCAGGTTGTCATAGCCCACCCCCAACGTCCGTGGCTCCATCCAGCCGATCGCCCCCACGAAAATTCCACCGATGGCCGGCCACCACATCCAATGGACCGGCAGTTTTTCAAACTCATCCTCCAGCGCGTAGACCGCCTTGGTGATGCCCACCGCCAACAGGCCACAGATGCCGCCGATCAGGAACGAGCCCCCGGAAAGCGGGAGGTCCGGCGTCCCGGTGAACGCCAGCGGGAACATTGGCAATGGTTCGTGGAAGAATGATCGCAGCGCCATCGCCGTGCCCGTGGCCAGAGCCACCGGCAGGAAGCTCCGCCCGCGATACTCGAACAACAGCAGCTCGATCGCCAACAGCACTGCCGCCAAGGGCGTGCCGAAAATCGCCGTCATCCCCGCCGCAGCACCCGCCGCCAGCAGGATCTTCCGCTGCACCGGGCTGCTCGGCAGCCATTGGCCGAGCAATGAGCCGATCGCGCCTCCCGTGGCAATGATCGGTCCTTCCGCACCGAAAGGTTCCACCGGTTCCGATCGAAACCGCCGCCGAGAGCGGCTTGAAAATCGCCACCCGCGCCGGAATGCGGCTGTCCGCCGTCCCGATCGCCTGCATCGCCTCCGGGATGCCATGCCCACGGATCGCCGGGCTGCCCCAACGCGCCATCACGCCGATGATCAATCCACCAATGACCGGCACCGCGATGCCCCAGGCACCCCACGTCGAGAAGTCCGGCTTCGCCTCCGCTGTGGAGAAGATGCCATGGAAAGCGAGATTCGTGCACAACCGGATCAGAGCGATCAGCCCGACGGCTGTCAGCGTGACGATGCCGCCGAGCAATACCGAGAGCACCGGCACCCGGGCTCGGGACCAGAAGGAAACTCTCATGAGGGATCGAGCGTGGAGAGGAAGTTCACGATCTCCGGCCCCAGGTGCTTCAGCTCGTTTCGATGGACGTGGGTCAGGCGCTCCAGCCGTGCGGACCCTTCCGCCGTGAGCGCCAGCACCACCGCACGGCGGTCGGCCGGAGCCGGGTGCTTGGTCACCAGTCCCGCCGTTTCCAGACGCTGGACCAGTTCGACGGTCGTGTGATGGCGCAGCTTCAACCGCTCCGCCAGCACACCCACCGTGGTGGTCCCGGCCTCGCGCCCGCGGATTGCAAGCATGGCTTGATGCTGTTGCGGCTTCAGCCCTTCCTGTGCGGCTGCACGTTCGCTGAAATGAAGGAACCGGCGCAGGGCGTATCGGAAGTCCGCCAGGCGCTTGTAATCGGAATCGGTGAGCAACGGCTCGGTCATGGCGGGGGTGAATTATATCGTATTACGATATAACGCAAGAGGCATGTCGCCATGGCCGCATTTTCATTTCCACCCGTACCGCTCTGCATCTTGACGGGTCGCCGCATGCTACGACAGTCACGGCCATGGAAACGGCCTCCCCCACCATTCCGCGCGATCACGGCACCACCGCCTTCACCGGCAAGGCCGAGGACTACCAATCCGCACGCCCGTCCTATCCGGCGGATTGGTTCTCTGCCTTGGAGAGGCTCGGCCTGCTCGCCGCCGGAACCGTGGTGGCGGACATCGGCGCAGGCACCGGCCTGCTCACCGCCGGGTTGCTCGATCACGGCGCGATTGTCACCGCGGTGGAGCCGAATGATGCCATGCGCGCCGCTTGCGATGCCGCACTCGGCCATCGTTCCGGCTATCGCAGCGTGGCTGGCACGGCGGAAAACACGTCGCTGGCGGATGGCTCCATCGATCTCATCACCGCCGCCCAGGCCTTCCATTGGTTCCAGATCGAGGAAGCACGGAACGAGTTCCTGCGCATCCTCAAGCCCACCGGGCAGGTCGCGCTGGTCTGGAACGACCGGATCGCCAAGGACCCGCTCCAACAACAACTGGCGGAGATCATGGAGGAGCTGGGTGGCGTCACCCGCAATGCCGTCCTGTCTCAAGCAAACAAAGCCGGAGTGCCCGCTTTCTTCAACGGTCCCTGCCGGATGCTGGAGTGCCCGAACGAGCAGATGCTGACCCGCGAGGGCCTGCACGGCCTGATGTTCTCCCGCTCCTACATGCCCCGCCGTGACAGCCCCGAAGGCGCGCGCGTGATTGCAGAGACCAACCGGGTCTTCGACCACTTCGCCGAATCCGGCCAGGTGCGGATCCGCTACCGGACCATCACGATGCTCGGTCGTCCGGTCATGGCAGGATCATGAAAAGGCCGCCGCTGCTGGCCCAGTTCGCCACCTTCACCGGCACCCAGCGCCGCTCGAAGCTCGGGCCCCAGGAATCGCTCACCGCCAATTCATCGGTCTTCTCGTTGTAACCGATGATCATGCAAATGTGCCCGTTCTTGTCGGGCTTCGGCAGTTTGGAAATCTCGGTGGCCCTGGCCGCGATTTGCGCGGTGTAGGCGTTCCAGTCCGACACGGACTTGCGTGTCGACGTGTTGTCATTGGCCGCTTTCGCGTACTCCTCCACCGCGTGCATGGTCCACATCACCGGTACGCCTTCATCCAGATAGCGCTTCACATCCCGGATGCGGAGCTCCTTCACCGGTTCGTCCTTGGTGCGGCGGCCCTTGCTGTAGACCGCGCTGCGGACGTTCCCGAGCAGCTTCTCCACCGAGGTGCCACCGCCCGCAGCGGTGCCGCCGATCATGGCGAGCAGATACATGTCCGCATCGATGCCCATGGTGCGCATCGCCCGCTCGAAGGTGGCGGGCACGCAGTAGCCCTTCGGTCCCTGATCCACCATCGGGATCTGGGTAGCGTAAACATCGCCGTTCTCCTCCCGGACCACGCTTTCCTTGCGATGCTTGCGCACGATCTCGCCCTTGGTCATGCCGGTCTTGCCACCTGCGGCGGCGAATTCCAGAGCCACCACCTGCAAGGAAACATACTCGCCGTCTTCCGAGGACAGCAGCAGCGATTGGCCGTTCCAATCCCACCGCTTGATCTGGCGGCGGGATTTCCCCTCGCCGAAACGCTGGGTGACCGGTGCTCCGAGCGCTGAGGAAATCGATTTCTCGATCGCCGCCTCGTCCCGCTTCATCGCCGCCTCCAGAGAATTGGCCGTGGCGTCATTGCCCCCTTGGAAATGATCCTGGCCGGTTCCCGCCTTGCTGCCGAAGTCGCCCTTGTTCGCATAGACGATCGAGAGGCTGGTCGCATGGCCGTCTCCATCCGCATACAGCGCCACCGAATAAGGTCGCGCATCGAACAGCCGGTAGCTGTCATTCGCATAGAGCCGCCAGCTCTTGCTGTCATTCGTGGACGATTCCTCGCGCAGCGACAGCGCCGTGGCGATCTCTCCGGCCGGACGTGCCTCGAATGGCGCGCCGCTGAACAGCTTGTGTGCCGCGGCCCCGTTGATCTTGCCGATCTCTTGTTCCAGCACCCCGGCGGCCTCGTCGAAGTATTTCAGGTCCGCAGGAAGGAGGAGGTCCGGTTTGACCTCGAAAAGTTTCCCATCCGCCCGCCGCCGCAGCAGGTAGATGCCGTCCGCTTTTCCTTCGAAGCGGACTTCCACCTTCGGCCCCTGGCCGTCGCTGAGCTGCCGCCATTCACCAACGGCAGCCCCGACCGGAGCAAAAGGAAGAAACGCCAGAGCGCAAACGGACCAGCCACGGAGTCGCATCCCTGCAACCAATCCGCTTTCCGGTGCCGATGCAACCCGGCGTCGCAGAAATTACGCGAGCTTCAAGCGCTCGTCTTCGGCCAGCTTGGTATTGAGCTCCGGCCAGCCGCCCGGCACCTGCATGTTGAAGCAGTGCAGGTAAAGAGCCACCAGACGCGGGTCGAAACCCGCCTCCACCAGACGATCCACCGAGGCATTGAGGCGCTCGGCATCGATCTTCTTCGGCAGGTCGCCCACCACCGAGCCCTTGCCGTCGTGCGGGATGCCCATGCCATCGCAGAACGCCGCCAGCATGCCCTGGTTTCCAGCCATCAGCCAGGCTTGGAGAAGGTGCTCGCCGATGGTGTCGCAGGCCTTGAGCTGGAGGGTCTTGGCGATCCACGCATACTGCTCGACCATGGACTTCTTCTCGACAAAGACCGGGCGCAGCTTGCGGTTCTGGGCTAGGGTGGCCACGGCGGAACGGTAGACGTTGCGGTCGTTGGCGCGGAACCAGTCCAGCATCTGGGTGATGAGGGCGGGATCGACTGCGGTGTAAAGTTCGTGGGATCTCACGGCGGGAAATTCGGTCCGGCAGTCAAGACAGCCCGTCTGCCCGTGGCAAGGGCGGAAAAAAGTTCCGGCACACCCGCATCTCCGCCACCGGTCCGGTGGAATCACCTCTCCGGATTGTAGTTTGCGCATCCACCCGCTTGCGGCATCTTCGCCCCAATGCCCCATCGCGTGGAAATGTGGCGCACGCTGCGCTGGATCGGAATCGCCGCGGTGCTGACCGCCGCCCTTTACCTCCTCGTCCTGCGCCCGTTCGAACGTGCCGCCGCCGGCACCCGTGCCACCCTCGAGCACAGCCTCGACCGAGTGCTCTCCGCCATCACCAACTCGAACACCCGCGTGGTGGAGGGCCGGGCCGAAATCGCGGAAACCACCGAGATCACCGAGCTGGCGCTACTTGAGATGCGCATGAGCGCCACCCGCTCCTTCGAGAAGGAGGACTACATGCTGAAGTATTTCCCGCTGGGTACCAAGAAGGTGATCCTCCGCGGTCACTACCGGGTGAAGGCCGGTTACAAGCTCAAGCCCGGTATTTCCCTGCGCATGGACCGCAACGAGCCGGTGGCCAGCTTCCCGCGCGCCGAGATCCTCTCCGTGGAACTGGTGGACTTCGACGTGCTCAACGAGGAAAACGGCTTGCTCAACAAGGTCACCCCCATCGACCGGGCCGCCGTGCTCCGGGAACTGCGCGAGCAGATGCGCCAGGAAGCGGAAAAGAGCGGCATCCTTGAAACCGCCGAATCGACCCTGAAGACGCGCCTCCGCGACCTCCTCGGCACCGATTCCGTCCGGATCGAGCGCCCCACACCTTGAAGACCGCCGTTACAACCGCGTGTCGGTGGTTTGGGCGGCGTTCACCATCTGGGATTTGCGGCGGAAGCCATCGAGCGTCCGGTATTCCTTCGGCGTGATCGGATAGGGTCCCGCGAACTCCACCTCATGGCGGTTCGAGATGTTGGTGCGGCAGGCGTAGGCGTGCCGGCTCTGGAGATAGTAGAGGATCAGATAGTGGCGATCCTTGTTGGACATCTCCGCAATGAAATCCGGCAGCCCCTTCTGCGAGACGAAGACGGCCACGTCCGGGAACAACTTGGCGTGTCCCTCCAACCGCTGCATGCCGAAGCTCGGCGGATCCTTCCGCACCAGCATGATGCGATCGTCCGCCTCCCGCGCACTCCATCCGGCAACCCAGGCGTTTGAGACCGGCGCACAACCGGAAAGGCAGGCCAGAGCAAGGATGGCGGCGGCGCAGAAAGCTTTCATGAGTCGGAGCGGCGGTCTTTCGAGCGAGGGCTGCGGCGGTCTCTCTCGATGATAGCCGCCAGACTGCGAACATTCGGCCTGCTGCACTCGGAATCAATGAAGAATGCCGTCTCCATCGGAACAAGATACTCCACGGCCGAATTGATGCCTATCAGATCACCATTCGCATCCAGCACGGGACCACCGCTGTCGCCGGGTTGAAGAGGGACATCGATCTTGAACTTGCGATTGCCGGTGAAGGGCGTCTCCGGCGTGAGCTCGGTGGAGAGCTTGCCCGGCGAAGAGCGGAAACCGGTGGCGATCCCGGCATGGATCACCGGCGTGCCCACCGGCAGCCATTTTTCCGGAGAACTCCATTGATAATAGTAGGGCGTGCGGATCGGCGCATGAAGCACCGCCACATCCCCGCCGTAGGAACGCCAGACGATGCGGGCCTTCGCCAGACGGACATCGCCGCCGTTCCGATAGACCACGAACACCTTCCGGCCTGCGGACTGTGCCAGGACATGATCCGCCGTGACGAAATAGCCGTCATCACTGACAGGCGTGGCCGAGCCGCCATCGGTATCCCCCGGCGAACTGACCAGCGTGAAGCGGCTGCCCGGAGAACCCGCCAGCACCTGACGGCTCGTCACCACCACCGCCGTGAGACACTGTGCGGCGGCATGGCGCGCGGCATGACCGGGAATGGTGGGGTCCGGCGGCGGGGCCGAACACGCCTGCAACGAAACCGCGCCGACCACGGCGAGCATGAGCCACTTGAGCGAATGTTGCATCCCGGAACAGTGATACACGGTTCCGGGACAGAGTCACCGGGTTTTGTGTTAGGGGGACGAAGTTCCGCCCCGGAACACCCGGAACGCCCCCCGGTAGGGGAGCATCCGGGCCCGTGGGGGTGTGGCAAATCACTCCATGCTGTGGAGGCCGACCACGTTGCCCTCGGTGTCACCGATGATGCCGATGAAACCATGGGGCGGAATGGCCATTCGCTCGCGGACGATCTTGCCGCCTGCCGCGACCACCCGCGACAACACGCCATCGAGGTCACCTTCCACATTGAGATAGACCACGGTGCCGCCCGCAGCAGGGCCGCACTCTTCCATCTTCGTCAGTGCGCCACCGACGCCCTGTCCCTGCTCATGAGGGAAGATCGCCATTTGGCAACCGCCTTCGGATTCAATGGTCTGGAGCGTGGTGTCCAGGATGGTGTCGTAGAAGCGCTTGGCGCGGGAGAAGTCGGCGACGTGGATTTCGAACCAGTTCAGGGCGTTCTTTTTCATGGTTTGGATGTAGTTGAAGTGAGGATTGCGTCCCCCGAATCGGAGGACACCCGCATCCAAACCCATGCCACTGACAACCCTATGTCAGGAGCGTTTCACGATTTTCAAATGCCCCGGCATGGGCCTCCGCAATCTGGAAAGCCAGATTCCGGACCAGCGATCGCAGTTCCAGCGGCTCCGCCACTTCCACCACCGGACCAAAACTCATCAACCACCCCGCCAGCCACTCGAAGGACCCGGTGAGGGCATCCACCTGATAGCGCCCGTCGGGCAGCCGGGTCTCCCGCGTGCGCGCGCACATCATCTCACCACGCACCCGCTCCATCACCTGCGGCTGGAAAATGAGCGTGGCGGGCACCAGCTCCCGCCCGCGGATCGCTTCCTCCAGAAACTCCGCCAGTGAAAATCCCTCGTGCCCTTCGAAGACCTCTTCCGAAACCTCCCAATCGACCAGCCGGTCGAGCCGGAAATCCCGCATCGCCTGCCGCATCCGGCACCACGCGATGAGATGCCATTGCCGCGCATAGAACACCACACCGAGCGGTTCCACCACCCGCGTCGTGATCTCACCACGGTTCCCCGCATCATAGCGCAGCGCGGTGCAGCGACGGCGGACCACCGCCTCCTGCAACCGCATCAGAGCCTGATGACACTCCTCATGCTCCTGTTGGGAAGGGCGCTTCAACCAAACCCGTGTCCGCTCTGAAAGCCGGTCGAGATAATCCCGGCGGTCTGCAGGCAATACCGACCGCACCTTCAGCAAGGCTCCTCGCAGCGAATCCCTCAGGGATTCATCCGCGATCTGTCCGGCGATTTCCCCGCTCAGGAACAAGGCCGCCGCCTCATCCTCCGTGAACATCACCGGTGGCATGTGATAGCCGCGCATCAAGCTGTAGCCCATCCCGGCCTCCGCAATGATCGGCACCCCGGCTTCACCCAGAGCGGCCAAATCCCGGTACACGGTCCGCACACTGATCTCATAGTGCGCGGCAATCTGCTCCGCCGTGATCACGCGATGGCTCTGCAACAGCAGGATCATCCCGGTGAGTCGGTCGATACGGTTCATGGCGCGGTGGACAGTTCATCAGAACAGTCCGCCGCCTACAAGCATTCGTGGCCTACTCCGGTGCTTCTTCCCGGCCCATCGTCCATCTGGCAAGGATCCAACATCCGATCACGCCTCCTAGCAGCGGCAATCCTCGGCAAAATCCCCACTCCAGCCACGGCAACACCCACTCTCCTTGATGAACATCTGGACACACGGGTGACTGCAAGGACTCAGTCTGGAAGTAGGCATGGGACCCCGTCCAAACTCTGAATAGCGCGCCTCCCGACCATTGCACACACGCATTGTCCAGCAGGGGCGGGCAAATAGACCTGCCGGAGACAAAACTCCCGGTAGGTCATGACAAACGGGAAAATGCTCCACGCCACCAGCGTCCACATGGAAATCAGCCGACCGTATCCTTCGTAGGATCTCCGGACGAGCAACTCCGCAACAAGCAGCCCCACCGCAATCCCGATCGTGCTCCACACGAACCGGCGGCGCAGCCGGGATGGAACCATACGGGATTCACCTGGCTCCATTTCCCATCTTGGGAAGCAACCACCTGCGGGGTCAAGAAGGACGGTTTTCCGTTTTTCCGTCTGAATCCCCCATCGTCAGCTTTGCGGTGATTCCCACGCCACAAGCGAGCAATCCGCACACGCCTCCGCTCACTACCCATGCCAGCCACATCGGAGGGAGGCTGCCTTCTCCTCTTTCTCCAATGTCGATCGTGTTGGTCGATCTGCCGGATGCGAATGCCCGGCCACTACTCCACTGCACGCAATGGGCATCGAGCTCGGCTGCGATGCGATCCCGCGTCACCACCGGAAGATCCTTTCCCGCAATGTCTGTGAGCACCTCCATCACGCCCTGGCCGTTCCATGGCACAGTCCGTCCGTCTTGCTCCCGGCGAATCAAATTCTCCCCGGCACGGATGATCCACCCGGATGCGAGCGGCTGATCGCGTGGATGGAACCGCAACTCGACCGGCTCGGATTGACCTTCAGCGAGGATGCCCCGCTTCCACGTTGGCGTGAGGGTTTCGGTATAACCCGCAGTGTAGTGGACTGAATAATCCTTTCCTGCCGGCTTATCGGCATACCAGCCCATCCGCCCATATTGGTGCGAGAGATACACTCCCGGCAGCAACTGACCGAAAAACACCAGCACCGTCACCAGCATCGCCCCCAACAGCCAAACCAGCATCGCAATCCGGAAGCACCACGGTACCCACCCATGTGGAGGGAGGTATTCCATCCGCAGCCGTCGCTCGCTCCTCCTCACCAGGATCAGCAACAACAGCAGGCACACGCCCCATGCCGCTAGAGCCAGGTAAGGTGTCTGCCCTCTGGTAGTATTGCAGGCCACTGCGGAAACCACGGCCACGCTGAGCATCCAAATTACGAATCTCCTTCGGATCCCGGTGGGGACAGCGTGCGGCCCGGCTGCGTTCATTCCCCGATCTTGGAAATCCGCCCTGCCTCCCGTCAAGATACCCTCACATCTGAAAGCGCTCTCCCCATCGTCCGCGACAAGAACACGGCGGACAGCGCGAACAAGCCATACATCGCCGCCAGAAACACGGGTGCTACCCAAGGCTTGAAATTTCTCACGACCGTGTGCTCCTCTGTAATGCTCATCGCTGGTCGCCTATGGCAAGTCATGGTAAATGTCGGGAATGAAACCGGCGTCCCTCCACCCCAACGCGCCAGGATTGGTCCATATTCTCCAACGAGTGTAACCTCGTCTGTCGAAGTTGGCACCCGCTTCCCCGCCAGATCCTCGGCCATCTTCACCACCCCCGGGGCCATGACCCATTCTTCGATGCGAGCACCGTCATCCCGGATCAGCGTTGAAGTTCCAGGACGAGCCGTCCAACCTGGAACTCTTGGCCTTCCCACCGGGTTAAAATGAATCGGGCCCAGCTCGAACCCAAAAGACATGAACCCGGCGGACGGTTGCCACCCTGTGAAAGTTCCTGTGGTTTCATAGGTCATCGCGAACGTCACCGGCTGCGAACCAGTCACTGCGTCAGCGAAAACCACGGTGGAAGATCCCCGGGTCGTCTGCCCCACTACTCCAGGCAAATAGGGACCATAGCGCAACCCGCCCCACGACAGCAGCCCCACTCCCACGCAAAAGCCAAGGTAGCCGAGAAAGCACCATGGCCGTCGTCCCCACGCTGGAAGATACCTCCGCCGCAATCGTACTTCCCACCATCCCAATCCCAGCAGCAGCGGTAGTGCCGCACCCGCCAATACCAGAGCATTGCCATCCCGCCATCCCAACCAGCAGGCCAATGCCGCCCACAATCCTCCCGCCGTGAGCGACCCGATCAAGAACCGGCGGCGAATGGCATCCGGCACGGCATAGGACGTGGTGGCTTCCATGCGCCGATGATGGAAGCCAACCCGGCTTTTCGTCAAGGTGGCCCGCCACCTCCGCTTGCAGGGAACGCTCATGTCGGAGAAACTATCCGTGATGTCCGAATCCCCGGAAACCTTGGCACCGCCGCCCTGTCCGCATCTGCCGGATATTGGAGGCGTAAGCCATGCAGCATCCAGATTGGCAGCCTACCGCGATACCCACCGGGGGACGGAGTTCTACAAACAAGCGCTACTCTGCGGGCAATCCCGTTGGCTGGAAGGTCTGCCCGCCCAAGCGCTGCTGATGCTCAATCGCGCGATGGGAGCCACCCTCTGCGCCTCGCGGGATGCGGACGTTCTCACGGAGCATCCGATCCCCTACCGCGCTGTCGCATGGATTCTCAGCCAAGAGGATCCGGGTGGATTTCTGGGCAACCCGCGCCGCCACTACCAACACCTCGCCACCCGCATGAGCGGTCATGAGATCGAGCGTCGCACCGCCCGTGCCTGGGCGTGCTGGGTGCTCGCCAGACGGGCAAATGCCGACTGGGAAGCGGATGAACTGCAAATCGAGCGCGAAGGAATCCAAGAGCCCTCTTTCGATGAAGTGCGGGCTTCTTTGTTAGTTCACGGCCTGCCCGGCGAGCATCTCGCATGGGAAGCGGCCCTTGGAGATAGACCCTGAAAAAAGGGCAAGCCGGTCATTCTTGGCTGCCCCCCATCGTCGCCTTCGACGTGACGTGTAAGGCGATCCCCAATAGCAGGATCGTCACCCCACAAAGCACCGGCATGAGCCACACGGGAGGAATGCCCGATCGCGTGAGATGCATGTGCACCGGCATGCTCGGGCTGTATTTCATCGTGTCCAACGGCCTCCCTGCCGACCAGCGCGTGCAGATATCCTGCAATTCGAACTGGATGCCCGCTTCGTCGACGAAACCCTTTTGAAGCGCGCCCGCTTCACCAATCACCTGGCGCAGGCCTCTGCCATCCCAGTTCAGCACCCGATCCGAACCCTCCAAGCGCATCACCTTTTCTCCTCTCAGGATCGACCACCCCGGGAGGTTCGGTCGATCGACGGGATGAAACCTCAGCGACACCGGTGCATAAATGCCGATCGATCCGGGATGGAAAAACAGGGGCCGTGAACCTCTCGAAATGCCACGCTCCTCGAAGCCAATTACCGGTCTGGTTTGAGCGAGTCCATCGTATGCCGCACTCAAGGTGCCATCCCCCACACTGGAAGCGAACCCGGGCAGGTTCTGCCGGTAGCCTATCAGGGCGATCAGAATCACCGCCATCGTACCCAGAACCGCCAGACACGAAAAAGAGCACCAGGGTCTGCGCCCCTCAAAGGGGAGATGCATCCTCCGCAGATACTTCTCCGCCATGAACTGCGTCAGGACGAGCACGAGCGAAGCGACAAGAACGAACACCACCAACAGCCCTGCCAGCTCCTGCTTCACCAGGAACAACGGCACGAGGGCACCCACGACGATCATCCAACAGACAGTCCACACCCGCACGAATTTCCGTCGTGCGGGCTCTGGAACATGAGGTCTATCCACCAGTGACTCCGTCATACACGGACCATTCCCGAAGCGGGCATGGCTGGCACGTCTATTTCGTATGCTTCAGAGTTGAATGATCAGCTCTTCTTCGGTGGCAGCGGCACGGCATCCACCTCATCTCCTTCACGCATGAGAGCATTCGGGCTGACGATCACCGGCTGGCCGGTGAGACCGGCGGACGTGATCTCCACCTGTTCGCCCAAGTTCCGTCCCTGAGCGATCTCCACCATCTTCACCTTGCCATCCTGCACGGCGGCGACGTAGGTGCGGCCGCCACGGATCAGGATTGTATTGTTCGGCACCAGGAAGGTGCCGGGAGCCGGGGCCATATCGAAGGTGACGGTGCCGGTGAGACCGGAAGGCAGCGCGCGGTCTTCGTTTGGCAGCATCAGCTCCACCCGCATGGTGCCGGAAGTCGTCTCGATGGCGCGGCTGGTACGGGTGACCTTGGCCGAGAAACGCTTGCCCGGCAGTTCCGGGAAGCCGACCTTGCCCTCGGTGCCTTCCGCCACCCGCAACGCAAGATCCGGAGCCGCCTGGACGACCACCCGCAGTTCGTTGATGCGATAGAGTTGGAACAACCATGCATCGGCGGACGAAGGGTCTCCATTGACGTGATCGCCACGATCAATCTTGCGCGCGGCGATGGTGGCATCGAACGGCGCGCGGATGGTCATGAAGCCCTGGAGCTCCTTGAGGCGGCCGAGTTCGGCCTTCGAAGCTCTCACGGAGGCCTCCAGCTCATCGGCGGTGGCGGTCTGCTGCTCGGAGGACTCCTTCGAGACCGCTTTTTCACGCAGCAGGCCTTCGGCACGGTCGGCCACGGTCCGCGCGACCTTGGCCTTGGCGGCGGCCTGGTCGATCGCTGCCTCAGCGGCTTCGATCTGAAGCGCGATTTCCGGCGCATCGATGATGGCGAGCACGTCACCGGCTTTCACCCGGTCCCCGATGTCCACCTTGCGCTCACGGATCACTCCGGTGGCGCGGCTGAAGATCGTGGCGGACTCGGCAGGCTCGGTGCGCGCAGGCACTTCGAAAGCGCGCGGCGTGGTGGCCGGATTCGGAGTGATCACCTTGACCTGCACCTTGTCGGCGAAGGCCGGTGCGGCGCAGGCGATGACGAGCGGGAGAGGAATGAAGCGTTTCACGGTGGAAAAGGAGTCGGAAAGTTCAGGTCGGATCGGCGAGCGGAGATGGCTCGATGTGGACGGCTTCTTCCACCGGCGGCTGCCAACGGCGGCGCACGATGGCGAACATGACAGGTACGATGAACAAGGATGCGAACGTGCCGAAGATCAGGCCACCAATGACGGCGCGTCCCAGTGGTGCATTCTGTTCCCCGCCTTCACCGTGGCCGAGGGCCATCGGGATCACCCCGAGGATCATCGCCAGCGCGGTCATCATCACCGGACGCAGGCGGGTGGTCGCGGCATCCAAGGCAGCTTCCACAGCGGTGGCTCCTTCCAAGACCTGTCGGTCGCGGGCGAAGCTGCTGACCAGCACGCTGTTCGCAGTGGAGACACCCACCACCATGATCACGCCCATGAGCGCGGGCACGCTGAGCGGAGTGCCGGTGAGATAGAGCGCGGCCACGGCACCGGAGACGGCCAGCGGCAAGCCGCTGATCGCCACAAACGGCAGCGACCACGATTGGAAGTTGATCACCATCACGAGGAACACCAGCACGGCGGCGAGGCCGAGGCCACCGATGAGTTCCGCGTATGCCGATTCCATGAGGGCGGCCTGTCCCTGGAGCTTGATATCGGTGCCGACCTTCTTCGACTCCTTCAGGCGCTGCTTCATCTCATTGAGAATTTTCTCCAGCTCCACGGTCACGCTTCCAAGATCACGCCCTTGCACGTTCGCCACCACGGTGAACGTCGGCTGGAGTGTGGAGCGGGATACGCTCGCAGGCGTGCGTTGTTCGACCAATGAAGCGAAAGCGCGGAGCAGCACCGGCTCACCACCGGCGCTCGGGCGGATCGGCAGATTGAGAAGCTGCTCGGCGGAGTTCAGCGCGTTCGGCTGGGCGAGGATCTGCACGTCATAGGAGGCCCCCTTTTCCGGGTCCGCCCAGAAATTCGGAGCCACGGTGCCGCCGCTGCCGAGTGCGGCGAGCAGGGCATTCGAGGCATCCTGTGCAGTCACCCCGAGGTAGGCCGCCCGCGCGCGATCCACGCGGATCACATAGCCGGGTTGATCGAGAACTTCGCGCAATGTCACATCCACCGCCCCGGGCACTTTCGTGAAGCGTTCGCGCAGCTCCTTTGCCAGTGCGATGTTCCCCGGAATATCACGCCCGGAGAACCGGACCTCGAAAGTGGTGGGTGACCCGGAGGCCAGCGTCTGGCTAGTGGCATCCGCCGGGCGGAAGAATGCCTGCACCTGTGGGAACTTCGTCGCCAACATCTCACGGACCGCCTTCTCATAACCCATCGTCGGGCGATGGTTCTCGGCCAGCTGGACGAGGATCTCACCATCGGAGGAACTGATGGCCGTGCTCTCCACCCACGCGAGGTTCACCGAGTTCGGCGCTCCAATATTCTCCACCACGAAGGCGAGATCCTCCGCAGGAATCACATTCCGGATCTCCCTCTGGATCTCCGCCATCACGATGCCGGTGTCCTCGACACGAGCCCCCGTGGGCACGCGCACGAACAAACGCATCAAGCCCGCATCCGTGCGTGGGAAGAATTCACGACCCGCATGCAGACCGGAGAAGGTCCCGATCGCCACCGCCACCAGCACCGGAATCAGGATCACCCAGCGATGACGCAGCACCCAGCCGAGGATGCCGCCCTGGACTTCACCGATCTTGTCCACCCCGCGCTCGATGCCATGATGAATGCTGAACAAGCCGAAGCGCTTCGTCGTCCGCGCGCGCAGTTCCGCTTCCTTCTTCGCCTCCGCGGGCAGCATCAGCGAAGCGAGTGTCGGCACCAAGGTGCGGGACAGCAGGTAGCTCGCGATCATCGAAAACACCACCGCCAGCGCCAGCGGGCGGAAGACGTAGGAGGCCGTGCCACTCAGCAGGAAAATCGGCAGGAACACGATGCAGATACTGAGCGTGGACACGAACTCGGGGAACGCCACCTGCCGCGCGCCATCGATGATCGCCTGCTTCACGCCCTTCCCGAGAGAAATCTGGCGCTTGATATTCTCGATCTCCACCAGCGCGTTATCCACCAGAATGCCGATCGCCAGCGACAAGCCGCCGAGTGTCATCAGATTGAATGTCGCACCGATCAGATAGAGCCCCATGATCGAGCACAGCAGGGCCAACGGAATCGAAGTGAGCACGATCAACGTGGAACGCCACGAACCGAGGAACAGCAGCACCACCATCGCGACCAGACCGCCAACGAGCACGATCTCCTTCAGCACCCCATCCACCGCCGACTTCACGAACACCGATTGATCGAAGATCGGCTCGATCGTCATGCCGGGAGGCGCTTCACGACGGATTTCCTCCATGCGCTCGAGGATGCCATTGACCACGTCCACGGTGGAGGCACTGCCGAGCTTCAGCACGGACACCATCACCGCGTTCTGGCCATTGAGACGGGCCGGGTTGGTGGGAAGCGCCTCGCCGTCACGCACGTTCGCCACATCACGCAGCAGGATCATCTTGCCGTTCACCGCGCGGATCGGCAGGTCCAGGAAGGACTGCACATTGTCCGGACTCGCATTCATCGTCACCGGCAGTTCGCGCGAACCTTCGCGCAGCGAACCGGAAGGCAAGGTGAGGTTCTGCGTGCTGATCGCACGGGTCACGTCCGCTGCGGAAAGACCGAAGGCATTGAGCGCATCCGGATCGAGGTCCACCATCACCTGGCGTGCGGCACCGCCATACGGCAGCGAAAGCCTCAAGCCGGGGATGCTCTGGATCTTCGCGCGCAACGAAAGACGCGCATAGTCGAAGAGCTGCCCGTTCGTCATCGAGTCCGAGGACATCACCAACTGCACGATCGGCACGCTGGACGGACTGGTGCGGACGATGAGCGGCGGCGTGGTGCCGGTGGGCATGCGACGCAGGATCGTCTGCGAAACCGAAGTCACCTGCGCCAGAGCGGTGTTGATATCCGCATAGGGCTGGAATTTCAACTTCACCAAGCCCACGCCATTCGAAGTCTCTGAACGGACTTCAACGAGGTCATCGACGTTGTTGAGCGTGGCGATTTCCGAGAAGGAGGTGATCTTCGAAGCCATCTCCGTGGCATTGAGCCCGGTGTAGCTCCAGACCAAGGTGATCTCCGGGCTCTCCACGCGCGGCAGGATGTCCGTGGACATCTTCTTGCCGGACATCACCCCGAACAACAGGATCAGAATGGCGAAGACTCCGATGGTATACTTGTAGCGGAGGGCAAAGAGAACAATCCACATGGCAGGAGGGGCCGTGGCGTCGCCGGCACGGCGTGGGGATTCACGTAGGCGAAGACGCGCCCAACCAAGCCGCTCTTTCCCGAATGTCCATTCGAGATCGAAGATGAATGCAAATTGCTCTGTTAGAGTGGCGGGGCCTACGCAAATCCCGTAGTCCCCAGCTCGCGAACCACGCCAAACTGGCGCACTCCACGTATCATCTATTGGATCGGCGAAGCCTCCCGGGCCACTCCCACCTCATCGGTGGACACCCAGTGACAGGCCGTTACCTTCCGGACCTCGAAGTGGAAATTGTCATGCTCGTCTTTCCACCGATGGACCTTGAGCCGCATTCTGACCAGCCCCTCCGGCTCTTCCGCGGCCAATTTCCCATCCAGAGGTTTCGCTCCCTTCTTCGCCTCCCGGAACGCGGCAAGCAGCAATTGTCCCGCCTCGCTGGCACGCGCAACCTCGACCTCCGGAGACCCGGGTCCGGGTTCTCCCGGAAAACCGAAACGAGGTCCGTAAAAGGTCAGGCTCAGCGGACCGGTCTCCGTGGCTGCGGATGAAGCCCGCTGCCGGACAAGGATGCGGAACTCTCCATCATCCCCTCCCGCGCCCGAGGCATAGAGCGGCCACGGATAATCGCTGAATCTGACAAACTGATCCCAATCCAGCCGCCACTCGCCCTCCTCGAAGAAAAACACCGCATCGAAGGTTTTGCCATCCGCCGTCAACCAGACCGTACCCACCAGCCTCTCACCAGAGACCAGCCGGATGACTTCCTGCCTTTTCAGCGTCAGGCTCGTCACATCCACCATCACGATCGGATTCATCGTGTAGAAGCGGGCCATCTTCCCGACCGTGGCGATCGGATTGCGAACGAATTGGTTCCGCTGCTCGGGAGTACCGGCAGCAAGAAACCTGACCAGAATGTTCCCGCAGGTGGGGATCGCCTTTTCAAGAAACACGGAATCCTCCTCCGCGTAGGCACCAGGCCGCGCGACCATGCTCTGACTGTTGCTCTGCCGCTCGTCATCCGTGCCGCTGAAGTGCCGGACAATTCCCACGATCAGGACCATGGCGACCGTCCAGCCCACCAGAATCTTCGCAATCATCAGATTGCGCCCTCGCGCATACGGGGCTCGCTTCCGCTCCGGCTTTTCGCCGTTCTGGGCGGGCCTGCGTTCCGGAAGACTCGCCACCTGGTGGAGTTTCACCAGCGCCTCGCCGAAAATCGAAGGCTCTTTCCCACAGTGGGGGCATGAACGGCTGCCGCCGCCGATGACGGATTGAAACATCCGCCCACACCGGCCGCAGTGGAACCATCCCAGAGTTTCGTCGCTCACGCCGGTTGTTCTAGGGGGATACCCAGCCCTTGTGAAGCACGTCGAGCACCAGCCATTGGTTTGCCAAGCCCGCTGCCTCCCCCCGCCGCAACCTGACACGCACCGGCACCGGTTCTTTGCTCGCCGCCCCAAGAATGTCTCCGGACGCAAACATTTTACCGAGGGTTTCGGCGGGGATGCCATTCCGCTCCACATAAAGCCAAGCGATCTCATCGGCATCGTCACGCATTGCCCGATACGCCTGATAGGACGCCTCGGGGAATGCTGCCGTGTAATAGGCCTCCGGAGAAACCACCACACGCACCACCGCCTCCTTGCGGTCCGGATCGGACAATCCCTTCATATCCGTGGTCCCCTCTCCGATGGACGCCTCCCAGTCCACCAGCATGCCGGCCCCCGAACGCACGAAATGAACCAGATAATGGCGGAAATCCGGCAGATTCCCGGACATCGTCCCATAAGGAAGCTTGCCCACGGAGTCATAGCCCTGCCGGGCCTCCTGTCCCGGCGTCCAATCCGCCGGAACCGCCCACGGTCGCCAGTGCTTCCCCAACTGCTCGCGCAGATGTTCGCCATTGCGGATCAGAGGAACGACTTCATCCACGGTCCTCGCCCGCGCATACGCGGTAAGAGCCGAGGTCATTTGTGCTCCGATTTCCTCCGGATGATCGCTGAAATAGACCGTAGGGTCATCCGCGTCGACAACATCGTCGGCCAACTGGATGGTCCCGTAATAACTCGACCGCGCCTCATCGGACTTGGCGGAGAGCAGCGGCTGGATCGCCAACCCCGTGACAATCGAGAGAACCACCACCGCCGCCGCCATGATCATCCAACGGTGGGAATGACCGCGCTTGGACCTTCCCCATGTCGCCGTTTCCACCGCTGATTCCCGCTTCGGCCGGGGCTGCATCACGGGCAATTGCTCCTGGCGCGAAGCACCTGCCAAAGCAGCCTCCGCCTCAAGACGCACCACACCCTTGCCCAATTCCTTGATTTCCAGCCGCGATGATGGAGAGACATCCACCGTCTCCTCCGGCGGTGCGTGGAAACGGGATTGGATGTGAATCCCGGGCTCAGCCTTCACGGGTGCTTCCCCACTCGCACTGCGACGCACTGGAAGCACGACCCGCGGTGCCGTGGCGTCCTCGACCTCCAACACAGGCACCCGCTCCGCCTCGGGGGGGGGAATTTTTTCGGATCGGTTCTGGGTATCGTCGGACGGACGGCTCATGCGCTTTTCAGCCGGATACCACCGGATGGATGCGCCGACCGTCATCCGGGAACCACGGAATGGCAAGCCACGAAGTCTAACCGCCCGCCAGGCGGCGTTCCAATGCCTCTTCCATCGCCTTCTCCACCAATCGCGCTGCCAGAGCCTCGGTGGCATGATCGAGGCGCTGCACGGCCGCCTTCAGCGGATTGGCCGATCCGGTGGAGAGAGCATCCCGCACGGCGGCGGCCGCCGCACCGATCTCCGCACGCTCCTCCTCCGTGGCCAGCCCCTGCGCCAGGACCATCTCCACAGCCGGCAGCAGTTCCTCCGCCTTCAACCTCGCCTCGGTGAACACACGCTCCGCCATGTCATCGAAAGCATGCTCGACGGATTCGCTGACCATTTGCTCCACCGCCGCATCGTCCACATCCACCGCCGCGCTTTCGATCTTCACAATCGTGTCCTGCCCGGTCGCCACATCGCGCGCCAGAACTTCCAGAATCCCGTTTTCATCGATCCGGAACTGAACCCCTACGCGGGCCTGCCCCTTCGGCAGTGCTTCGAAGCCCACCTCGAACGCTCCCAGTTCCCAATTGTCACGGGCCATTTCCCGTTCGCCTTGGAGCACCCGGATACGCATCGAGGTCTGGCCTGCCGCGGCATTGGTGAACATCTCCCCCGCCTTGCAGGGAATGGTCGTATTCCGCGGGATCAACACATTCATCAGTCCACCGAAGGTCTCGATCCCGAGACTCAACGGAGTCACATCCAACAACACCATTTTCCGCAGCGAACCGCTCATCACCCCCGCCTGGATGGTCGCGCCCAATGCCACCGCCTCATCCGGATGCTGGGAGACATCCGGCTCGCGGTCGAATGCCTCACGCACTGCGCCGCGAACCGCCGGAATCCGGGTGCTGCCACCAACCAAAACCACGGCATCCAACTCCTGCGGAGTGAGGGAGGCATCCGCCAGAGCCTGACGGCAGTGCCGCAAGGTCCGCGAAACCCAGGGAGCCGCCACTGCTTCGAATTCCGCCCGCGTCACCACGATCTCCAAGCTGTGGATGCCATCATAGAATGGCACCCGGAAAGCGGCTTCTTCTGCGGAAGAAAGCGCGCACTTCACCCGCTCCGCCTCCTCCACCAGTTTCACCTTGGCCGCAGCACCAAGGAGTTCGAAATCGATATCCCCCCGGATGGCCGCGCGGCGAGCGAGCGCCAGATCTAGGTCATCCCCACCGAGACGCGTATCGCCGTGGGTCGCCAGCACTTGGAAGACCCCATCCTGCATTTCCAAAATCGAAAGGTCGAAGGTGCCGCCGCCGAAATCATAGACCGCCACCCGCGACTTCTCCTCCAGCTTGTCCAGACCATAGGCCAATGCAGCGGCGGTGGGTTCATTGAGAATCCGCACGACTTCCAGGCCTGCGAGCTCTCCCGCACGCTTGGTAGCAGCCCGCTGGGCGTCGTTGAAATAGGCAGGCACTGTGATCACGGCCTTGTGTACCACTGTTTCCAAACGCCACTCCGCGATCCTTTTCAGCTCAACCAGGATCTCCGCACTGACCTGCTCGGGAGTGCGGCCAAGCACCGTCACGCCGCCATCACCACCGCGCTCCATCACCACTGGAAATTCGGTCTCCTCTCCATAGCGGCGGCCCATGAGGCGCTTCACACTCGTCACCACCCGCCCCGCATCGATCGCGCGGCGGCGCAGCGCCTTCCGGCCGATTTCCGTGTCTCCATCGTTTCCGATCCATACCGCGCTCGGCGTGATCCGGCGGCCATCTTCATCCGCCAGCAGGATCGGAAAACCGGAATCCACCACACCCACGGCGGAGTTGGTGGTGCCGAGATCGATGCCCAGGATGATGTCGCTCATGGGCGGCAGGGTTCGCGTTGAGGCGTCCAGCGCAAGCCCGGAATCACTCTTCGTCCTGACCCGCCACCTGAATATGAGACTGTATGCTGAACTGCCCTTCGGTCGAAAAAGAGCCGTCCGGCTTCAGGTCGAGCGTGCCAGTCCCGCTTTCCATCACAACCCCGCTGGCTGCCACGATCTTCACCGGTGGCAGCAGCTTCATCGAGCCGCCTTCCAACAACTCCATCCGGCCTGCCTCCAACACGGTGCCATCCAGCTTTTTCAGTTTCAGCGGCCCTTCACTACCTCCGGGGGTGAGAGCGCCTTCCAGCACGGTCACCTTGTCACCCATGAACTTGGGCGCGGGTTTCAGCACGGCTCGCGGTGGGGATGATTTCCGAAGTTCGGCCCGCTCTTCCTCCCCAGTCGGATTTGCGGGACCCGCTGTGGACCGAAGACCGCCCTTCTCCCTCGCTTCGTCCCGCTGGGTCTGGCCCCGATGAGCTCGGATGCCGAGCCAAATGGCCACGACCAAACCCACGCAACCACCGATCCGAAACACGGTCCTTCGCATCCTCATCCCCTACTTGGCAAACCTTTCAGAACCAAGGAAAACCATCCAGGAACCGCACCCAACAGGCAGGGCGTCAATGATCCTCTTGCTTGCCATTCTCCCCCGACACCGGAGGACGGGGAGGCAGAATCGGCACCGAAGGCAGAGTCCGCGACGCCTTCAATTCATTAGGGCCGGGAGTCCCCTCCCGGGACATGGTTCCATCCGATTTGATGATCATCCCACCGGTTTCAATCGTATGAGGATCTCCCACCGGCAGGGTCACCTCGACGGGGGCAACGAGAAACATCGACCCATCGGCCCGCTTTTCGATCCGGGTTGCCTTGATCACAAGCGCGGGAGCTTCATCCCGCTTCACGGTGACGGGACCCGAGCTACCCGCTTCAAAGAGGTCCCCCTCCACGACTTTGAACTTGCCTCCACCCAGTTCGGTGAGGCGGGTCTTGGCTGATGGAGTAGCCGACCGACGGCGGGCAGTCGAATCCTGAGCTTTTGATCCGGACTCTTCCTTCGTCTCCTTCTCCTGCCGGCAAGACGTGGATGTCACAGCCCCAGCAACGAAGACGCTCAAGGCAAGTCGAGGAAGATTCAAAAGAGCCATGCCTTTCGATAGCACCCCCAAGGGTCAGGTCAAAGATTCAAACCAACCTCGCGAACCGCTCCTGCAAGTTCGCACGCCATTTCTCCATGAACGCGAGATTGCGGACGTGCTGTGCGGCTTGGCTGGCCGTCACGGCCCCGGACTCGATGGCCGGAAAGACGGAAACTTCCGCGCCGATTGCCGCGTCCACCTTTGAAATCGCAACCTCGATGGCCTCACGGCAGGCCTGGGTTTCTCCCTCCAGCATCGCCAGCACCAGCGCCGAGCGAGCTTCCCCGCGCTTGCGGACCACCCCGTCCGCCTGCTGCATCGCCGCGCCTACCTGGCCGAAGAGATCCATGAGCTCCGGCGAGATCGAGCCGCGATCATCCCCGGACTCACCTCGCAACGTCAGCCAATGCTTCAGCCGCTTCGAGGGACTCATCAACGTCGCGAAAGCCTGCTGCGCCGCCGCGAACTCCATCTCGCTGCCGCCCGCATCCGGATGCACCCGTTTGCCCGCCTCACGGAAAGCCGCGCGCACTTCCTCCTCGGGAATCACCAGCGCCCGCGGAATCCCCAGAGTCTCGAATGCATCCATGCCTTTGCTGAAAACCGGGGTGCCTCAACCTCTTACGCCGCGAAGCTCTCGCCACACGAGCAGGTGACGACCGCGTTCGGATTGCTGACCTTGAAACCGCCCTGCTGGAGGTCGTCGGAGAAATCCAGTTCGCTGCCGCTGACAAAAAGAGCGCTCTTCGGATCGATCACCACGTTCACCCCATTGCTGGGCACGAGAATGTCCCGGTCACGCGGACCATCGACGAGGTCCATCTTGTACTGGAGACCGGAGCATCCGCCGCCCACCACGGCGATGCGGAGCGCGCCCTCCGGACGGCCCTGCTTCGTCAGCAAGCCGCGCAGGTGCTTCGACGCACCATCGAGGACGCGGATCAGCTTTTCATTGCCGACCTTGAAATTGACCGTGGGAACGCTCACGCCGGGAACCTGCCTTGGCCACCTCCGTCCGTCAACCGCCCGCCATCTGCCAAACGCCCGGCCGCAGACCAGTGGAAAGTCCGGAATTGAACCCAACAATGAATTTTGCAGGAATCCCTGCGACATGTTCCGTTTGCCGATTTCCTGTTTGTTGATTCTGGCCGGGTCCGCCGCAGCGGAAATCCCGCTCATTCCCCGTCCGGTGAAAGCCGAGGAAAAGAAGGGGACATTCGCCCTCTCCGATTCCACCAAAGTCCGCATCGCTCCTTTCAACGGCAGTGATGTGGCCCTCCAGAACCTCTCCGCGGCTGCGGGCCGCCCTCTGCAGGTCGCAGCCGAGGGTGAAGTGCCGCAGATCGTGGTGATGCGGGACAAAGCCGCTCCAAAGGGAGAGGGTTATCGCTTGGAAATCACCGCCCGCGGAGCCGTGGTCAGCGCTGCGGATGATGCCGGGCTCTTCTACGGCACCCAGTCCATCGCCCAGATGCTCCCGGCCTCCGGCGGCAAGCAACTGCCGCTCGTCAGCATTGAGGACTCCCCCCGCTACGGATGGCGCGGCTACATGCTGGATGAAGCCCGCCATTTCTCCGGAGAAGCCGCCGTGAAGCGCCTGCTCGACGCGATGGCCCACTACAAGCTCAACCGCCTCCACTGGCACCTCACCGACTCTTCCGGCTGGCGCATTGAGATCAAGAAATACCCCAAGCTCTCCACCATCGGCGGCCGTGGCAACGAGACCGACCGCAGCGAGAACGCTCCGGTGCAATTCTACACCCAGGAAGAGATCAAACGGATCGTGGCCTATGCCAAAGCCCGCCAGATCAACATCATCCCGGAGATCGACATGCCGGGCCACGCCGATGCCGCCGTGCTCGCCTATCCGGAACTCGATGGCGGCGGTATGCCTCCCCCGAAGAAATGGCCGCACTTCACCTTCAATCCCGCCAAGAAAGAAGTCTTCACGTTCCTGGATGACGTCCTGAAGGAAGTCGCCGGACTCTTCCCGGACGCCGGAATGATCCACTACGGCGGGGACGAGGTGAACTTCGGCTGGCAGAAATGGCCGGAACTTCCCGAGGTCAAGGAGCTGATGGCCAAGGAAAACCTCAAGGACAATGCCGCCGTCGAGGGTTGGTTCAACCGCCGCATGGCCAAGTCCGTGAACGATCTCGGTTTCAAAACCGCCGGTTGGGACGAGATCGCTGTCCAAGGCCTGCCCAAGGACAAGACCGTCGTCTTCTGGTGGCGCCACGACAAACCGGGCGTTCTCCGACAGGCCCTCGATGCAGGCTACCCCGTCATCCTGTGCCCGCGCCGCCCCCTGTATTTTGATTTCATCCAGGACGGCAGCCACAAGGACGGCCGCGTCTGGGGCGGCTTCAACCCGCTTTCGGACGTCTACCAGTTCCCCGCCTCGCTCAAGCTCTCCGAGAAGGACGAGAAGCAGGTGCTGGGCATGCAGGCCTGCATGTGGACCGAGACGATGAAAACCCAGGCCCGCCGCGATTTCATGGCGTGGCCGCGGCTGGTGGCATTGGCCGAGGCCGCATGGACCCCGGCCGACCGTAAAGACTACGCCTCCTTCGAATCCCGCCTCCCGGCCGAGCTGCAGTGGCTGAAGGCCCATGGAATCCAGACCTGGAACCCCTTTGAACAAGGGCCGGAAGTCTCGGACAAGGGCGCCAAAGTCGAATATCCTGACAAGCCCGAGTGACCCGCCTCACGGAATTTTTAAGCATTTCTCCTTCCCAGCAGCCCGAACTTTTAGATTTTCGGGTTGCCAAGCGGGCGAACCCTTCCTAGGTTCCGCGCCCCGCGTCTCAAAAACGAACTTTTTCCTGTCATGTCCAAGCACAACAGCCTCAAGGCCAGCGGCACCGTTGGTGGCAAGCGTTCCGTCCTCAAGCGTTTCGAGCGCGTGAAGCTCCTCAAGGAGCGCGGCGAATGGAAGTCCGGTCGCACCCCGATCGGTCTGCCCAAGACCAAGCACGAAGGCTGATCGCCTTTCTCTTTTTTCCGCAAAACGCGCGGATCCCTCGCGGGGCCGCGCTTTTTTGCGTAATCCTTTCCGGTCATGAGTGAAGAAGGCATCCGCCTCAACAAGTTCCTCGCCTCCTGCGGCATCGGTTCACGCCGTGGCTGCGACGAATTCATCCAGACCGGCCGGGTGGAGGTCAACGGCCACTCGTGCACCAATCCGGGCATGCGCATCGGCCCCGAGGACCACGTGAAGGTGGACGGCCGCCGCGTCGTCGCGAAAACGCCCGTCGTCGTCGTTTTCCACAAGCCGCGTGGCTTCGTCTGCACCAAGGAAGACGAGCTGGGCCGCGAGACCATCTACCAGTTCCTCCCGCCCGCGCTGCACCATCTGCACCACGTCGGCCGCCTCGACCGTGATTCCGAGGGCCTCCTCGTTCTCACCAACGATGGCGACCTGACGCAGAAGCTCATGCATCCATCGAAGTCGATGGAGAAGGAGTACCACGTCACCTCGAACCAACCGTTCGAGAACCAGCACCTCGACCAGTTCCTCGTCGGCATCTACACGCCGGAGGGCAAGCTGAAGGCCAAGTCGATCGAACGCCAGTCTGCCCGCCGCATCAAGATCGTGCTGGAGCACGGTGCGAAGCGGCAGATCCGCGTGATGTTCGAAGCCATGGGCTACCAGGTCACCAAGCTGCTGCGCGTGCGCATCGGCTCGCTGTGGCTCGGCGACCTCGAGCCGGGCGATTTCCAGCAGCTCAATGCCACCGAGATCGGCATGCTGTTGAAGAACCCGAAGGCTGCAGGTAGCGCCAAGGTCTTCACCAAAGAGATCCTCGACGAGCGCAAGGCCGTGGAGAAAGCCCAGAAGGCCCGCGCCGCCGCCTCGGAAGCAGCAGGCAAACCGGCAGCCAAAAAGACGGCGAAACCCGCCGCTCGCACGGCTCCGAGCCCGAAATCCCGCGCCAAGGTCGATCTGACCAAGAAGCCGAAGCCCGCCAAGCGCGGTCGCCCGCAGGCCACCTCCCGCTCCGAGCGCACCCCGAAGCGCCCGGGCAGCAAGCGTCACCGGTGAGTGTCGTGATCTCGGCGCACTTCGTCATCGAGCAGGTCGGTTGGCTTGGAGCCTCGCGCTACCACATGGTCCTTGAGAACGATGTGGTTTTGTTCGAGTCATCCGGCGTTTATGCAAAGCCGCTGAGATCCGAAGTGCAGACGGATGCCGGGCGAATCCAAAGATTCGCGAACGCCTTGGAATTGCTCGGAGCCGCGGAGTGGCTCGAATCCTACCTGCCACAGGATTGTCACCATCGACGATGGAGAGCAGTGGCAATTCGAGGGCACCATTCTAGGCACTCGATATTCCGCGAAGGGCAGCAATGCCTATCCGGCGTTCAGCGATCCCAGAATCCCGGCGCTCACGCGCGATCGATGGAGCCTTCTAATCGATGCGGTGGAAACCTGCTTTTTCAGCGATCTGCCATTCGAAGTTTCCTGAGAAACTGCCTTCCATTTCAATATTTGGCGCGGGCGCCTTCAAACGCTCGCATAACGAAAGTAGGAATGTCCTTTGATCCCTGCTACCTCCAGAGGAACCGGTCTTTCATCTTGAAGACTGTTGTATACAACCATTGTCCGTAGCTCCCACAGGCTCACGTCGCGGAGTGTGACCGCATAACAGGCCCCTCTCGCTCCGAGCACGCCTCAACGCACAAAGGTAAAGCGGTGACGCCGTTTGTGCGTTTCAGTTGGACGCCACCGGTTCTGCGTCGAAGACCAGCACCTCGAACGGCTCAAGGGTGATCGTTTGGGTTTTCCCCGCCGTCAGGTCGAGGGATTGCAGCCGCTGGTCCTTATAGGGGGAGCGCAGGGCATAGCGCTGTGGCGCGCCCGCTGGCAGTTCGAAAACCGTGGCAACATCCAGCGTCATGGTCTTGGCGGCATCGTCTGGATTCCGCACCATCAGGGTGCCCTTGCGGCGGTTCCAAGCCGCGTATCCATACGGGTCCATCTTCAAAGGATCGCCGCCGATCCAGTGAGCATCCACCAGCACGTCCGCATTCGCGTGAGCCCACTTGGCGGCTTCGGCCACTTCATCCCATGCCGAGTCCGTCATCATGGAAGGCGTGAGATACAACTCCTGGAGGGTCGCTCCATTGGCGAAATAGGAACGCGCTTCGTTCTTCAGGTTCGCACCGCTCTTACCGACGCGCTCTCCTTGGAAGCAGCGCCCGTGGACGATGCCATGATGCATCGCGGAGTTCAGAGGATAAAGCGGCGACGCTTCCACGAAAAGGGAGCGGCAGTAGCCATCGCGAAAGGTGAGCCACTTCTCGCGGTCATCGCCCTTGCCGGCCCAGCCCACGTCCGCGCTCCCCATCCGCCAGGTGGAGTCCACGTGATTCAACCAGAACGGAGACGGCCAGGTGCCGACGGTGACATTGACGAACACATTGGGGTCCACCTTGCGCAGGTTCCTAGCGACATCGAGCAGCGCCATGAAATGAGGGCTCACCCCTTCTCCGGCCCTATCCCATTTGAAGGCATTCACTCCGCCCTCACGCATCAGTTGGAGGCAGCGTTCCTCGAACCATTTTTTATACGCAGGCTGCGCCAGATCGAAGGCGCTGCCTTCCGGCAGCAGCCCCATTTTCGTGGCGAGGGCGTTGCGTTGCTCCGCACCACCGTAGCCGCCCAGAGGCGAGATCCAGATGCCAAGATGGGCGTCCGCCTTCTGCATCCTCGTCTTCAGGTTGGCAAAGCCTCCGGGGAATTTAGCGGTATCCTCGGCCCACAGCCCCTTCCGGGTGCTGTCCCAACCATCGTCCACCAGATAGGAAAGCACCGGCACGCCGCGCTTCTTCACCAGCTCCTCGTTGAAGCGGTTCACCACATCCATCATCTTGTCCGCATTCACGGAGAAGCCGAGGTCATACCAGCAGTTGTAGTGCAGGAACGGCTTCGTGGGCCGGGCTCGTTCGCGCTCCATGTAGTAAAGGAAACCTCTCCGGAGCTGCCCGGCGGGCACCACACCCATGACCGAGCCGAAGGTGTAGGCGGTCGCAGAAGTCAGCTCCAATTGGCAGGCGAATCCGGTGCGGACCTTCTTGCCTGCCACCGTATTCCGTGCACCGGGCACTTCCACGCCGAGAAAGACATCGCTGCCGGAAACCGGGCAGCCGTCCACGGTGCCAATCGTCCGGGCATCCGGAAGCTCGATGTCCATCAGCTCAACACCATGGAGCGGCACCGTCTTGTCCACTGAGACCAGTGCGAGGCTTTGACGAATGTAGTTCGAGCCATCCCGCAATTCCGCCCGCCATCGGGCGCGGATGCCACGTTCTGAAACCAGATCCGCTTCCAAGGCAACCCCGCGGATACGGTCCGCCACCCGGATCCCCTCCGCTTGCGCGGCGACGTTCACGACCTTGGGAACTCCGGAGAGACGGAACGATGATCCCGGGACATCGAACACCGGGCCCAAAACGGGCACCTTGCCGATGATCTTTTCACCCGCTCCGGTGGTGACATTGAACACCGGGGTTTTCTCGCGGATCCCCACCAGAATGAACCGCTTGCCGTCCTCCCACACCAGCGCCAGCGCCGGTCCGAATGACATGCCCTGATCCGTTCCTTTCTCAATACGGCATGACACGAACCCGTTGCCGGCTGGGAAGGGATACTCCGTGACGGTCGCTTGGTGCGCTCCGGTTTTGAATGCGAACCGTCCGTCCGGCAATGAAGTGGAGGGCGGAGTGATCTCACTGATAGAGCCTTCGCCAGCGGGCCCCGCATCACCCGGGTTGTTCTTGGCCTCAGCCTTGAGGTTCATTTTCCCGAGCCTCACCAGCTTCGGTTCACCGGGAAATTCACTGCGGGGGTAGCTCGCCAAGTCGCTCCAGGTGGTGCCATCCCGTGAGGCCACCGCCGTCACGGTATCCGGGTCCAAGCGAATGCCCACCATCAGCAGGTCTTTCTTCTCTTCCACTGGCTTGAGCGCCAACCGGAAGAGTTCGGCATCGGACTGCGGAAAACTCCTGCCGGTGAGTTTGCTGGTCAGATCCACCAGCCGCAATCCGCCATTCGTGGTCTGCCAGGTCGCCGAGAGTGCAGCGTTTCCCAGTGTGAACCGACCTGCATCCCCGGCCCCGACCGCCTCTCCTGGTGGAGGTCCCGGAAACCGGACGGCCCCGAGTGTGGAGACGCTCTTCGTTTGTGGATCGAGAGGGGGCGACGGTTCACCGGCGGAAGCAGAAGCCGCTCCCGCCAGAACAACAGCAGTGAGAATCAACGAACGAAGCAATTTCATGAATGGGAGAGTCCAATGGAGAACCACGCAGCATCCTGATGGCAGAAATAGGCCTATCTCCCAAACTCCCCTAACCTGACCGGTTTTTCACGGAGCGGGACTTCTTTGGAGTTAGAATCCTGCTAGGTTGTAGGAATTCTCGCACGTTTCCACGGCTCGAATCTGGAGGAACGAAAGGCCATCCAACCAATAGGTAGGTTGGCCACTTCTAAAACCGTCGGATCCAGGTCAACCACTTCCTTCAATGCTACGATCATCATTTGATCCGCTTGAGCTCCGCCTGCTGCATGAAACTGCCACGCATGGTCGTCTTCGTCGTGGTAAACATGGGTAATGGATTGCCGTTCCCGCATGACCAGCGTGGTGGTGAAAGTCGCACAGTTCTGAGATTGATCGAATGGCCAAGGATCGCTCATGTTTGAGCTTCAATAGCCACAAATGCTCAAGGTCTCACTCAGAAACTCGTGTGCGATATCCATTACATCGCCCGAAGACTTGCGTTCTCTTATTCCAGAAGACGCCGAAGGAGAGGCGCTGAACTATGGCCAGGGAGAAGGGCAGTGGAGGATCGGCTCCACTGTATGGGGCATTTATGTTGGGGACGACAGAGACTACTATTTCCAGTTGGAGGAGGGGATAGTGGAAATCGAGGCGCTTGCAGGTCTGGTCCGCGGAATCCTCGGCCGAATGCAGTCGAAATGGGGGGATGAGATCCAAGGAGAGATCCAAGGAGAGATCCAAGGATGCTGGCACGAGGATTCATCACGCTGATTTCCAGCCAGCTTGCCCGGAGCCGCCGGTTCAGCTTCACAGTTCTGCCGAATACCTCAAACGGGCGACGAAAAAATCTCATCGGGCGCTTGTCGTCCCGAGAGCGGTTTTCATAGCTTGCCACCCAACATAGGCCCGAAAGGGCTGCGATTTTCCATTTGTCAGACGCATTCCATCGAACATGAGCAAGTCATCCAAAAAGGACGCGAAGCCCAAGGGCGCAAAAAAAGAGAAGGCCTCGTCGAAGGCCCCCGCCACTAGCCACGCGGCCGATCCCGTTTTCACCCCGTCGAAGGAGTTTTCTTCGAAAGCCCGTATATCCTCTCTCAAGCGGGTCCAAGGCCCTCCACAAGGAATCGATCGAGAAGCCCTCGACCTTCTGGGGCCGTGAGGCAAAGGAACTGGTCTGGCAGCAAGCCTTGGAAGAAGGTGCTCGATTGGAAGGCCCCGTTCGCGGAGTGGTTCCAGGGCGGCAAGCTGAACGTGGCCGAGAACTGCGTGGACCGCCACGCGGAAGGCCCGCGCAAGAACAAGGCCGCCATCATCTGGGAAGGCGAGCCGGGCGACAAGCGGGTGATCACCTTCGGCCAGCTGGCCACCGGAGGTTGCCCGCTTCGCTAACGTGCTGGAAGCCAATGGCGTAAAAGCCAAAGACCGCGTGCTCATCTACATGCCGATGGTTCCCGAAGCCGCCGTGGCGATGCTCGCCTGCGCCCGCATCGGTGCGGTGCATTGCGTGGTGTTCGGTGGTTTCGCCTCCGAGGCGATCGTCGATCGCTGGAAGATTCCGGCGCGACCGCCATCGTCACCGCCGATGGTGGCTGGCGTCGCGGCAAGATCGTCCCGCTCAAGCCTGACGGTCGATGAAGCGCTCGCCAAGTATGACAAGGTCAAGACCGTCATCGTTCTGAAGCGCACTGGCAACGAAGCCACCATGAAGGACGGCCGTGACGTCTGGTGGCACGACGAATCCGCCAAGGTTTCCTCCAAGCACGTCGCCAAGGCGTTCGATTCGGAGCACCCTCTCTTCATTCTCTACACCTCCGGCTCCACCGGAAAGCCGAAGGGCATCCTCCACACCTCCGGCGGCTATCTCGTCGGCACCTACGCCACCTGCAAGTACATCTTCGATATGCGCGATGAGGACGTCTACTGGTGCACGGCGGACGTCGGCTGGATCACCGGCCACAGCTACATCGTCTACGGCCCGCTGGCCAATGGCGTGACCCAGGTGATGTATGAAGGCGCACCGAACCACCCGGACTTCGGCCGCTTCTGGCAGATGATCGAGGAATACGGCGTGACCATCTTCTACACCGCTCCGACCGCGATCCGCGCCTTCATCAAAGCGGGCGATCAGTTCCCAGACAAACACGACCTGTCCTCGCTGCGACTGCTTGGCTCGGTGGGCGAGCCGATCAATCCGGAGGCCTGGATGTGGTATTACAAGAAGATCGGCGGCTCCCGCTGCCCGATCGTGGACACCTGGTGGCAGACCGAGACCGGAGCGATCATGATTACCCCGCTGCCGGGCGCGACCCCGTGCAAGCCCGGTACCGCCACGCTGCCGTTCTTCGGCGTGGACGCGGCGATCGTCGATGAGTCCGGCAAGGAGTGCAAAGCCAACGAGGACGGCCGCCTGGTCATCCGCAAGCCGTGGCCGTCCATGACCCGCTCGATCTACAACGACAAGGCCCGTTACAAGAAGACCTATTGGTCCGACTTCACCGGCTTCTACACCGCCGGCGACGGCGCCCGCCGCGACAAGGACGGCAATTTCTGGATCGTCGGCCGCCTCGATGACGTGCTCAACGTCTCCGGTCACCGCCTCGGCACTGCTGAGATCGAGAGCGCCCTGGTCGGCCCACCCCGCCGTGGCGGAATCCGCCGTGATCGGCCGCCCGGATGACCTCAAGGGCCAGGCCGTGGTCGCCTTCGTGACCCTGAAAGAAGGCTTTGCAGGCACCGAGGAGCTTCGTATCAAGCTGCGGAACCACGTCGGCACCGTCATCGGAGCGATCGCCAAGCCGGACGATATCCACTTCACCCCGGCCCTGCCGAAAACGCGCTCCGGGAAGATCATGCGCCGTCTGCTGAAGGAGCTCGTCACCACAGGTGACGTTTCCGGCAACACAACGACGCTTGAAGATCACAACGTGATCGCCAATCTTCGGGCATCGCTCGCCCGTTGATGAGGCTTTCACGATGACTCCCACCAAATTTTTCGTCGCCCGCGTCGCCCAAGCGTTCGGCATCCACCGCAAGACCAAGCGGATGTCGGACGCTGCCAGTGAGATGCATCTCCTGCGGGACGCCGAAACATTTCTGGGAGGATCGGTGTGGGAAAACGTCGCCGAGATCGACGAGTTGTCCGTCGAGGACCGGAACCTGCGCAAGCTGGTGAAGGAACGCGACGGCATCCGGGAGCGCCTGCTGGCCTGCGAGGAACAGCTCTCCGTGGCCCACGCCGAGCGCTCCACGCTTCTCAACAGCCACTCGGAACCCCAGCAGGAGGCTCTGGAGGAACGCGGCACGGTGATGGCCAGGCTGGAAAGCCTGGCCCGCAAGCGCGATGAGATCGTAGCCCGTGCCCGCGAAGTCCGCCGCAGCTATGACGGCCTCAAGATGAAGCTGGAAGTGCTGACCAAGGAATTCGGAGCGGATATACCGGACGCCGTCGCAGCACGCGAAGCTCGAAGGTCTGAAGTCCGTTTTCGCCGAGCTGAAGCAGCAACGCGCCGAGGTGGCGGATGCCATCGAGGCCGGGGACACTGAACTGGACGCCTTCGAGTCCCGGCTTTCCGAACAACGCCAAAGCCGTCGCGAGCAGGCTTCCCAAGCCTTCCAAGTCATCGGGGATGCCAACCGTGAAATTTCCACCCACCGCGCGGAGCTCGGTCTGATCGATACCCAGATGCGCCAGCTCCAGGCGGAGATCGGCCGCTACGTCAGCCGCAATCCTCGGAATCCGACCTGCATGGAGGCCGCCCGCGAGCATCGCGGCCTCGTGGAGGTGATGCGCGCCCTGCGTTCATCCATCGCCATGAACCATCGCCTTGCCGGGCAGGGCTGAAAGCCCGTCGGCCGTCTACCTTTTCTCGATCGCCACGAGGGTGATGTCATCCATCTGGCGGGCCTCGCCGGTGAAGGCCTTCAGCTCACGCTGGACGGAGGCCAGAATCTCTTCGGCGCCCATCGGCGCAGCGGCCAAAAAGACATCGGACAGGCGCTTGGCTCCGAACTCTTCTTCCTTCGCGTCGATCGCCTCCTTCACCCCGTCCGTGTAGAAGAGCAGGCAGTCGCCACTCTCCAAGACCACCTCGAAGTCGCGGGTGACCCGCTCGAAAACATCCCCGGCATCAATGCCGACGGCCAAGCCTGGTGGCTTGAGGAACTCCACGGTGCCCGCCTTACGGCGATAGAGGAGCGCCGGATCATGCCCCGCGCGCGCAGTCACCACCCGGCCATCGTAGGGATGGAGCACCGAGTAGGACATGCTGATGAACATATCCTCACGGATATCCGGGAAGAGCTGCCGGTTGACGGTGGACAGCACCTTGGCGGGTGAGCTCTCTCCATGGGCCGCGGAACGCAACACACTACGGCACATGGCCATCAGCAGTCCCGCCGCCACGCCCTTGCCGGAAACATCGGCGATGGCGATGCCGTGCCGGTCCTCACCGACACCGACGTAGTCGTAGTAGTCACCGCTGATGATGCGGGCGGGCAGGTTGGTGCCACTGACACGGTACCCCGCGATCACCGGATCGCCTTGCGGCAGAAGGACGTGCTGCACGTCCCGGGCGGTCTTCAGTTCGCTTTCGAAGGCGCGCTTTTCGTGGGCCTCACGATGGATGTTGGCATTGCCGATGGCGAACGAGGATTGCTCGGCCACCGAACGGAACACTGCGAAATCATTGCCGGAAAACGGGCCGTCCTCATGCAGACGGGCGACCGCCAGCACGCCGAGGTCCTTCCCGGCATGCCGCAGCGGCGCGACCAAGGCTCCGACTTCCCCATCGTAACTGATGAAGGCGTCACGGAAGGCCTCGTGATTCTTCACGTCCGGCACCCGGATCGCTTCTCCCACCGTCAAGCTGTGGCCGAGGATGCCGTCCGCAGCTCCCACCTTGGCCAGGCGGACATGACTTTCCAGCACCCGCGAATCCCGCTCGGCGCGCTTGCGGATTTCCACCGGCACGCCGATGAGCGGCGGGCAGTTCTCGGAAACATACGCTGGCACCAAATATTGGCCGTCCTCACTGAGGTAGTAGATGGCCCCGCCACGGGCGGTCACCACCTTGTCGATGCCATCCACGATCATGCGCGAGAGGGCCTTGACGGTGGTATCGCTCTCGATGGCGCATCCCAAATCATGGAGGAAGGCGAACATCCGGTGCTCCTCACCCTCCAGATCACGCAGGCGGCCCTTCATCCGGCGCAGCCGCCACGCCCACTCGCGGAGTATCAGCCCGCCGATCAAAACCACCAGCCCGAGGACGATGAAAGCGATGGTGGTGTACATCCGGTTTCCTGTTGCTCAGCGACCACCCGTACCTTCCGGGCGTCAGCCTTCCTGACTACGTTTCGAGGCGACCTCCGCCTCAAGAAGGCTCACCACACCGGCGAACTTCTTGGCATTCTCACCACTGGCGGATGAGAGCACCTTGTGGGCCTCCAGCACATGCTTGGCACGGTCCAGCCCGGGCAGGCCCGGAGCCTGGAGAGGAGAAAGCGCGGCGCGGATCTCATCCACCTTGCCGCGCCACGGCGCCACCGGTGGATCAATCTCCAGAAGAAAATCGAGGCCCAGATCCTCAAGGGAGCGGCGGTTGCGATCTCCGGCATCGGCCACCTGAACCTTGCCCCCCGGTGCGGAAAGCCGGGCGGAGAGCCCGGCCAGCGTGCCCATGAAGGTGGAATCCATGCCCGTACAGCTTCCGAGATCGACCACGATACAGCGCTCCCCTACGGCGATCCGGGATTCGGCGTATTCCTTCAGGGCCGGGCTCGTCAGGAACGAACCCTTTCCTTCACATCGAATCCAAGTGAACCCGTCGAAGGTTCCGACGAGAATGGCATTTTCGGCTGTCACGGGTGGCGACCCACAATAAGCGGGAGGTGCAGGCTATTAAACTTCCATCTCGGGTGCGGGTCAACAGCCCATCCGCCCGATTGTGTCAAATCATTGCCACAAATAGGACCGTTTGGAGGCGATTTCCCGTCCACCACGGTGCAATGAGATCCGCCAGGCGAGAACTTTGCCGTTTTTTGTATAATTGTCACCGAGGATGGAGAACTCGGTTTTGCCGGAGGTGGCGGAGGGGTCGAACTTGTGGACCTGCTTCTTCACCAGGCTGCCGGACGCTCCCTGCTGGTATTCGAAGAGGACTTCCGCAGGCGTGCCCACCGCTTCATCGTGCCAGATCACGGTGTAGATACTGCCCCAGACGCTGGGCCTGCTCATTCGCTCCGATCGCACCATGCAGGCGGCGCAGTTTTTCGCCGCGGATCATCGGATCCTGGCCGAAATCGACGGCAGTATCACGGAGCGTGGTCTGCTTCACCACCAGCGGCTGGCTGGCACAGGACGCGAGAAGCGCGGTCACAGCCAGGAGGATCAATCGTCTCATCGGCGCGCATTCAAGCAGCCGCCGGTTCTTTTCCAACACCGAAGTTCCATCGGTTCTTGGCTATCGGCGCGGGACAGGCCTAGACTGGCCTCCATGGACCAAGCCGTCCTCGACCGACTCGACACCTTCATCCGTAAAAAAGGCCTGCGCCGTACCGGCCAGCGCGATGTGATTGTACGCGCCGCCTTCGCCAGCGATGACCATTTCACCGCCGACGAACTTTTCGAGCGGGTCAGCCGCACCGACGCCACTGCGTCCCGCGCCACCGTCTACCGCACGCTTTCGCTGCTGGTGGAAGCCGGGCTGCTGCGCGAGATCGAGCTGGGGGACAACCACAAGACTTACGACCCCAACTTCGTCGACAAGCCGGCGCACAACCATCTGGTGTGCATCGACTGCGGGCGAGTCGTGGAATTCGAAGACTCCCACATCGAGCTCATCAACGATTGCGTCACCCGCCGCCTCGGCTTCCGCCCGGTGCGGCAGTCCCTGAAGATCGAAGCCGGCTGCGAGCAGCTCCGCCTGAAAGGGCGCTGCCCGAACCTGATCGCCGCCCGCCTGTCCGGCAAACGCCTCAGAAAGAAACGCTGATCCGCAGCCATGTCCGACGTTCCTCCTCTCCCCCCTTCCGCTCCGGCCCCAGCCCCGGCCAAAAAGCGCGGCTGCCTCGTGCCCGCCCTGATCAGCATCATCGTGGTGCTGCTGGTGGTGATCGGGGCTTGGTTCTGGATCAACCGGCCGATCAAGCCGGTCCAGCTCAGCGCCCAGGAAAAGGCCGCCGTGGAAGCGAAGCTGGAAGCCGTTCAGCAGCCCGCCTCGCCCTCCCGTCCGACCTACGAAAAGGGAGCCAAAGAGATCATTCTCACCGAGCGGGAATTGAACGGCCTGCTCAATGAGAACACCCAGCTCGGCAATACCCTCAAGTTCGAGCTGGTGCCGGGCGCGGTTCATGCCCGCTACGAGACCGATCTGGACAAGGACCTGCCGGTGGTCGGAGGGAAACGCCTGAAGGCGCGGGCACGGTTCTTCGTCAACAACGACCAAGGCCATCCCCACCTGGTTCTGGATGACCTGACCGTCTGGGGAGTATCCCTTCCGAACGACTGGCTCGGTGGCCTGAAGGGCCGCGATCTCCTCGGCGACACTCTCGGCCAAGGCCGTCAGGGTGGACTCGCCGGAGTGGAGGATATCCAGGTCGAAGACGGCCAGATCCGGATCAAGCTGAAGGAGTAGCAGCGCGCCACAATGATGGCGATTTTTGACCCAAATCGAAACGCGATTCTTCCCAAATTTTAGCGGGTGACAAACCAACCGGGGCATTCATGCTCCGGCCTGTCATGTTGAAATCCGGCATTTTCAATCCGCACGTGCTCGATCTGGTGGCGCGCGTCCGCCACACCAATACCCTCGTCATTTCCGACTGGGCCTTCCCGTTCTGGCCGGAGATCGAAACGGTGGACATTTCGCTGACCCACGGCATCCCGACGGTATTGGACGTGCTCAACGTGCTGGCCCCGAACTTCCAGATTGGGAAAATCTGGCAGGCCGAGGAGTTCTCAAAAGTGAACGACTCCGCGACGGTCGCCCGTTTCGACACCGCCTTCGCCGCAATCGAGGGAGCGAGCGTGATCAAGCTGCCGCACATCGATTTCAAGAAGCTGGTTCCCGGAGCGATCGGCCTGATCCGCACCGGCGACGCGACGCCCTACGGCAACCTCATTCTGGAGTCGGCCTGAGATGAGCCGGGCCCCCTCTCCCTTCCGGACCGCCGTCACGCTCTGCACCTTCCCGGAGGCAGCAGCCGGTCCGTTTGTATTCCACGGCTCACTGGAAGATGGATTCGCCTGGGCAGCGGGCCACGGCTTCGATGCCGTGGAACTGTTTCTGGCAGGACCGGATGCGGTGACGACTGAAAAGGTGCTGGCGCTTTCGAAGCATCACCGCCTGGCTATCGCAGCGGTGGGTTCGGGCGCAGGAATGGTGAAACATGGACTCTCCCTCACCGATCCTGATCCGAAGCAGCGCCAAAGGGCCCGCCGCTTCCTCCGGGAGATGATCGATTTCGCCGGGCAACTCGGCGCTCCGGTGATCCTCGGCTCCATGCAGGGAAAATCCGGTGGCGCAGTGAGCCGGGAACAAGCGCTCGATTGGCTGGCAGAGGCGCTGCAGGAAGCGGGGGACGCAGCGGCGGCCCATGGCGTCCCCTTTCTTTACGAGGCGCTCAACCGGTACGAAACGAATCTTTTCAATCTCCAGACCGCCGCCGCCGCATTCCTACAAGAACGTGGGCTCTCGAACGTGAAACTGCTCGCCGACCTGTTCCACATGAACATCGAGGAGGACGATATCGCGGCCGCGTTGGTTTCCATCGGCCCGTGGCTCGGTCACGTCCATTGGGCGGATTCGCAGCGCCGGGCAATGGGCACCGGCCACACGAATCCCTCGCCACTGGTCTCCGCGCTCCAACAGATCGGTTACACCGGCTACGTTTCAGCGGAAATTTTCCCTCGCCCGGATGCGGATGCGGCGGCCGCCCGGACCTTGGACTCCCTCCGCCCGTTCGCCAGGGTTTGATTTTTCGCGTTTCCTCGGGAGCGTTCGCGGTTACAGGGAGCGCGCGGGCACGCCGCCCGCACCATCCTGATTACCGCCATGTGGAAAGGCCGCTTCGCCCAAGACACCTCCTCGCTCGTCCAACAGTTCGGTGAGTCGATCTCGTATGACTGGCGTTTGTTCCCGCACGACATCGCGGGTTCGATCGCGCACGCACGGGCACAGCTGAATGCCGGGCTGCTCACGGCGGACGAGTTCTCCCAGATCGAGGCCGGGCTGAAGGAGATCCTCGCGGACATCGAGGCCGGACGTTTCGAGTTCAAGACCTCTCTGGAGGACATCCACATGAACATCGAGGCGGAGCTGACCAAGCGCATCGGTGCCGCCGGCGCGAAGCTCCACACCGCCCGCTCCCGCAACGACCAGGTCGCCACCGACACGCGCCTCTACTCGCGCCATGAAATCGGCGAGCTGCTGGAAGGCATCGCCACGCTGAAGAGCGCCCTGCTTTCCCAGGCGGAAAAGCACGCCGCCACGGTGGTGCCGGGCTACACCCATCTCCAGCGCGGCCAGCCGGTCACCGTCGGCCACCACCTGCTCGCCTACGTCGAGATGCTCGATCGTGACAGCTCGCGCCTCGTCGATTGCCGCAAGCGCCTCAATATTTCCCCACTCGGCTCCGGCGCTCTCGCCGGCTCCACCATCAATCTCGACCGCCGTGCGATCGCTACGGAACTCGGCTTCGATGGCGTGACGGTCAACTCGATGGATGCCATCGCCGACCGCGACTACATCGCTGAGTTGCTGTTCGCGATCTCGCTCTGCGGCGTGCATCTCTCCCGCCTCAGCGAGGACCTCATCCTGTGGTGTTCGGCGGAGTTCGGCTTCGTCTCGCTGTCCGATGCCCACACCACCGGCTCCTCGCTGATGCCGCAGAAGAAGAACCCGGACGTTTGCGAACTGACCCGCGGCAAGACCGGTCGCCTCGTCGGCAATCTCATGAACCTCCTCGTCGCCGTGAAGGGCCTGCCCCTCACCTACAACCGCGACCTCCAGGAGGACAAGCCACCGCTCTTCGACTCCATCGACACCCTCAAGCTGATTCTCGCGGTGAACGCCGAGATGATCGCCGCCATGGAAGTCCGCACCGAGCGCTGCCGTGCCGCCGCCAGCGATCCGATGCTGCTCGCGACCGATCTCGCCGATTGGCTGGTGAAACAGGGCGTGCCCTTCCGCCACGCACATGAACTGGTGGGCAAGGCCGTCGCCGAGTCCATCGCCAGCGGCGTGCCCCTCGACCAGCTCGACCTCACCGCCATCGACCCGGCCTACACGGAGGATGCCAAGTCGGTGTTCTCGCTCGATCGCGCGCTCGCCGCCCGCACCAATCCCGGCGCTCCGAATCCGGAGAACGTGAAGGCCGAGATCGCGAAGCGGAAGTAACCGCTTCGCGGGCCGGCGGCCTTCAAGCGATCAACTGATCCACCACCTTCGTCCCCGGCTTGGTGATGTTGGTGAAGCGTTGGTTCGCGCCTTGGAAGGGGTAGGTGAACTTCTCGTGATCGAAACCGAGGAGCTTCAAGACGGTAGCGTGAAAATCGTGCACGCTGACCTTGTCCTTCATCACCTCGTATCCGATCGGGTCGGTCTCCCCATAGGAAAGCCCGCCCTTCGCTCCGCCCCCTGCCATCCACATCGTGAATGCACTGGGATGGTGGTCACGGCCCACAAACGAACCGTCCATACCGCCGCGGTTTTCACGCATCGGCGTGCGGCCGAACTCGCCGCCCCAGATCACCAGGGTTTCTTCAAGCAAGCCGCGCTGCTTGAGATCCTTCAGCAAGGCCGCGATCGGCTTGTCGGTCTGCTTGCACTTGTTCACGAAGGCATTCTTGAGGTCATCCCCCGCGTTGGTGCCGTGCGAGTCCCAGCCCCAGTCGAAAAGCTGGATGAAACGCACCCCGCGCTCGGCAAGTCGACGGGCCAGCAGGCAGTTGTTCGCAAACGATTCCTCGCCCGGCTTGGTGCCATACATCTCGTGAATCGAGGCCGGCTCCTGCTTGATGTCGAATGCGTCCGAAGCGTGGATCTGCATCCGGTAGGCCATTTCATACTGGGCGATGCGCGTGAGCGTTTCCGGATCACCCGCATCCGTGGAGATCTTCTGGTTGATGTTGGAGATCGCATCCAGCGTGCGGCGGCGCATCGAGCCGGACACCCCTTCCGGGTTCGAAAGGAACAACACCGGATCTCCCTGCGAACGGCACTGCACGCCTTGGTACACCGATGGCAGATAACCCGATCCCCACACCGATTTTCCGGCATCGGGATTCTTGCCGCCTGAGGTCAGCACCATGAAGCCCGGCAGGTTCGCATTTTCCGAGCCGAGGCCATACGTCGCCCACGCCCCCATCGAGGGCAGGCCGAGCCGCTGCTCACCGGTGTGGATCATGAGCTGTGCCGGAGCGTGGTTGAACTGGGTGGTGTACATCGACTTCACGACGCACAGCTCGTCGATCATCGTCTCGATGTTGGGCAGACGGTCGGAGATCCACTGCCCGCTCTTGCCCGCCTGATGGAAGGGAAAGACCGAGGACATCATCTTCGGCACACCCTGGATGAAGGCGAACTGCTTGCCCGCCAGATACTCCTGCGGGCAGTCCTTGCCATCCAGCTTCACCAGCTCCGGCTTGTAGTCGAACAACTCAAGCTGGCTCGGCGAACCGGCCATGTGCAGGTAGATCACACGCTTCGCCTTCGCGGCGAACATGCGGCAGATCCGGAGCCAGCGGATTGGCCGGGTCTTTCACCAGCACTCCGCCCGCGGAACTTCCCCACGCACGTCCCTGGGAGGCAAGCCACATGGCCCCCAGCCCCATCCCGCAGCGGCTGAGAAAGTGGCGGCGCGTCTGGTGCTGCACACGGTCGTGTCGGTATTGTTGAAACAGGTTCATGGCAATGATCGGAAGCGGGCTCAGCGAACGAGTGCGGAGTCCAGGTTGAACATGGTGTTGGCGACGAGCACGAGCGCCGCCTCGTCCGGGGTCGGTGCGAGCTTGGCGGAGTCCGCGGTGTTCTTTTCAAAGTCCGACTTCGCATCGGCATGCAGCGAGGCGAGGGCTTTCACGATATCGGGAGCGGCGTCCTCGTTGGTGAGCAGCTTGTAGCCACTGGCGATGCGGGCGTTCACATCCTCCCCGGCAGTGGCCATGCGCTTGGCGAACGCCTGCGCCATTTCCATGAACGCCGGGTCATTGAGGGTGACGAGCGCCTGCAACGGCGTATTGGTCGGGATGCGGCGGGCGGTGCAGACGTCACGGGTGGGTGCGTCGAAGGTCAGGAAAGTGGGATAACCGCTGGTACGCTTCGAGTAAGTGTAAACCGCGCGACGATAGCGGTCCTCACCCGTGGAGGTCTCCCATTTCGCACCGCTGTAAACCGATTTCCAGATACCCTCCGGCTGCGGCGGGTAGACAGGCGGTCCGAACTGCTTCTTCGCAAAGCAGTCCCGCCGCAGCCAACGCTTGGTCGCGCACCATCTCCGCCGTAAGGCGCTGTCGCGGGCCACGGGCGACAAAGCGGTTCTGGGGATCCTTTTCAAGGAGCAGCGGCGTAGACTTGTCCGACTGGCGATAGGCCGCCGAAAGCACGATCTCACGCAGGAACGGCTTGATGTGCCACTTTTGATCCTTCGACAGGCGCAGCGCCAGATGGTCGAGGAGCGGCTGGTTGGTAGGCAACAAGCCGGAGGAACCGAAATCCTCGAGCGTCTCCACGATACCGATGCCGAAAAGCTCGGCCCACAGGCGGTTGGCCAACACGCGGTCGGTCAGCGGATTCGTGTCTCCGGTGATCCAGTTCGCCAGCTCCAGGCGGCTCATGTTCTCGTTCTTGGCAGGCGGGTGCATCACGACCGGAAGCCCGGCATTGACCGGAGTGGACTTGGTCGTGCGGTTGCCTCGGTCGAAAACGCGGGTGTCGCGGCGCGCGGCCGGATCACGCTCCAGCATGACCGGAACCATGGTGCCGGGAATGGCTTTGTATTGCCTCTGGAGTTGCGCATTTTTCTGCCACGCTTGGGCTCGCTCCGGAGACATTACGAATGCGGACAGGCGGTCATCCGGTGAAATGGAGAGTTTGAACTTCCGCATCACGCAGCCCTGCGTCTCGTTGCAGGTCACACCGTGGTGGAGACGGATTTCGAACTTCGCTCCCGGCTCCACGTTCTCCACTATTTCCGGCACGAAAAACGCATGCCGCGGGCCGCGCAACGCCGGGTAATCGCCGAAGCCGCCTCCCCTGCCGCCTTGAACGGCGACATTCGGCTCGAATGGTCCGGCAAGGAAGTCGCTGACGACTTCCTTGAGCTTCACCGGTTGCTTCGTCCCATCAGGCAGGACGCGATCGATCTCCAGTTTGGTCACCACCGCACCCAGCTCGCTCCACTTCGCCGGGTCATCGCTCAATGGCAGGATGTCGAGCCGGAGGATGCCGAGACGCGTTGCCGGAGCGGTGATGGTGAAAACGGTCTGGGTTGGATTCGTGCCACCGGAGACAAAATTGCCGTCCGGACGCTGCTCGAGCGTGCCCTTCGGTGAGGAAGCCTTCATCTCGTCCGCCTTCACCGGTGTCCAGCCACCCGCCTGCTTCGCCACGCTGAGGGCCACGTCATTGAGCGCCTCACGGTCCAAGCGGATTTCCTTTTCCAAACGCACGGCATCCGCCTGCTTCGTTGGATCATTGGCGGCCTTCGTCTTGGGAAACTCGTTGTTCAGGTCGGCATCCTCGGTGTTGTCGAAGAACGCCATGAAACGATAGTAATCATCGTGCGGGAAGGGATCGTAGGGATGACCGTGGCACTGCACACAGGCGAAGGTGGTGCCTTCCCAAACCGTCCAGGTGGTGTTGATCCGGTCCATGACCGCAGCGGTGCGGTATTCCTCGTCATCGGTACCGCCCTCCGTATTGCACATCGTATTGCGCTGGAACGCGGAAGCGATGAGATCGCCGGGCTCAGGATTCGGGAGCAGGTCCCCTGCGAGCTGGCGCTTGGTGAACTCATCGAAAGGAAGGTCGGCATTGAACGCCTGGATCACCCAGTCCCGGAACGGCCAAACCTCACGGCCGGGGTCTTTCTCAAAGCCCATCGTGTCCGAATAGCGGGCCAGATCGAGCCACATCGAAGCCCAGCGCTCCCCGAACTGGGGCGAAGCCAGCAGACGGTCCACGACTGCGGCCATGGCGGCCTCCTTGTCGCCCGCCACCGCTTTTTCAAACGCATCCTGCTCCTCCGGCGAGGGCGGCAGGCCGATCAGGTCGAGTGAGACACGGCGCAGCCACTCGGCGGGAGTCGCTTCCTTGGAAGGAGCGAGTCCCTTCTCCTCCATCTTGGCGAGAATCAAGCGATCGGCCTTGGTCTTCGCCCAACCGGCTTGTTTCACCTTCGGCTCCGCAGGCTCGGTCGCAGGGATGAAAGACCAGTGCTCCTCCCACTTCGCGCCCTGCCGGATCCACTCGGTCAGCTTGGCGATCTCGTTCGCGGGCAGTGGTTCGCCGTGCTCCCCCTTCTTGGGCTTCGGCATCATGTCATCATGATCCGTGCTTTTGACCCGCCGGATCAATTCCGACTCTTCCGGCTTGCCCGGAACGATCGCCGGTTTGCCGGACTCGCCCTTGCCCAATGCCTTCTCCCGGTAGACCAGCGAGATGCCGCCGTCCTCCTTGACGCCACCATGACAAGTGACGCAGCTCCGGGCGATGATGGGCCGGATGTCGCGGTTGAACGAGACATCTTCCGCAGCCCGCACAGCCACGGACATCGAGAGGGAAGTGAACAAAAGTGAGCAAACGATCTTCATGAACGTGACAATCCTACGTGGGAACCATTCCGAATTCTTCCCCCATCACTTGCATAATCCGGCTCTAATTTGCACAAATTGGGATTTTCAGACGTAGAATCAGGCCCATGGCTCAACATTCTTGGAAAGTTTGGCTGCAACAGCTCCGCTCACCGCTGGGGAACCTCGTCGAAATCGGCGGGGTTTGGCACTCCCGTGGCGGCATGCCGCGCTACCGCTATCTCCAGCGTTATGCCTTGGTCGTCATCACCCGCGGTGAAGGAGTCTACGAAGATGAGCGCGGATTGAGCCGCAGCCTCTGCGCGGGAGATTGGATCCTGGTGCTGCCGGAGCTGGGTCACAGCTACCGGCCCTGGGAAAGCGGCGGCTGGGACGAGGTCTATGTGATCTTCGATGGACCGGTGTTCGATGCGTGGCGGGACGGCGGCTTGATCGGGCCGGATCACGTCACCGGCAGTCTCGAGAATGCCGCCCAATGGACCGACGACCTGCGCGAAATGATCGAGTCCTCCCGCAGCAATCTGGAGAAAATCTGCGCATTCCAAGGGCTGCTGGCGCGAGCCCTTGAAGGAGCTGTCAATCTCGGGACCAACAAGGACGGGGGACCATCATGGTTCGGCGATGCCTGCCGGATGCTGGGTCAGCCCGGAGCGGAAGGCCCGGAGGTCGCGGCAGCCCTCGGGCTGAACTACGAAACCTTCCGCCGGAACTTCCAGAAGCACGCCGGGCAATCGCCCCACCGCTACCATCTGCGGCAACTCGTGAACTCAGCCGCCCGCATGCTCGATACCACCGATCTCAAGGCCGCCGAAATCGCCCGCACGCTGGGATTCTGCGACGAGGCCTATTTCTCCCGCACCTTCAAGAAGCTCACCGGCCGCTCACCACGGGCCTACCGTCAAACGCGCGCCTGAAAGTCACTCTCCGAGCAGATCCGGGCGGTTTTGACGGGTCCGCTCCAGCGCCTTCTCGCGCTTCCACTCCGCGATCTTGCCGTGATGGCCGGAATACAAGATGTCCGGCACCATCATCCCCCGGAAATCCACCGGCTTGGTATAGGCCGGTGCTTCCAGCAGGTTCGGATCGGAAAAGGATTCCTCCTGGTGCGATCGCTCGTCTCCCAGAGCTCCAGGCAGCAACCGGACAATGGCATCCGTGACCACCGCTGCGGCAATCGCGCCATTGGTCAGCACGTAATCACCGATCGAAAGCTCCAGATCGACCAACTCCTCGATCACCCGATGATCGACGCCCTCATAGTGGCCGCAAAGCAGGATCAGGTGCTTCTCTTCCGAGAGTTCACGGGCGATGGCCTGCTTGAAGACCTTCCCCTGCGGCGTCATCAGAATCACCTTCGACTCCGGCGTCCGCAATTGCTCGATGGCGTCGAAAATCGGCCCCGGCATCAGCAGCATGCCCTGTCCGCCACCGGCGAGATAGTCATCGGTCTTGCGATGTCGGCCCGTCGCCCAATCGCGGAGATTGTGTGCCACCACCTCCACAATCCCGGCCTCACGAGCACGCCGCAGGATGCTCTCGCTCAGCGGAGCCAGGGCGATTTCAGGAAAGAGGGTGAGAATGTCGATGCGCACCGGGGCGAGAGTCCCGATTCAAGAATCCAGAATCCAGAAAGAAAGCACCGGCGTGCACCGCATCGCTCTCCCTTGCCCGGAGATCATTTCCCCGTTATGGTCCGGCCATGTCACTGGCTGCGGACGTCAAAGCGCTTACCATTGCCGACAAATTGAGACTCATGGACATGCTGTGGGACGATCTCCGGCATGTGGAGGATCAGGTGGAAGTACCAGCCTGGCACAAGACCCTGTTGGATGAGCGCCTGAAGCGGGCTGAAGACCGCGAAACCGAGATGCTTGACTGGGAAACCGTGAAGGATCAGCTCAATCGGAACGTCCGATGAGAATCCGAATCTCCCACGAGGCTTGGGATGATCTTCTGGAAGGCTGCCAATTCTATGAAACCCAGGAGCCAGGCTTGGGCGCCTATTTTACCGCCAGCCTGAGGGACGATATTGAAGGTCTCAAGCTCACCGGAGGGATTCATCGGGTGGTGTACCGCGACCTGCACCGGCTATTGAGCAAGCGCTTCCCCTTCGCGATCTACTACCGTTGCGATGGCGATTTTGTGGATATTCACGCCGTTCTGGATTGCCGGAGGAGTCCAGCATGGGTGAGACGACGCTTGAGCGAGTAAACGCAGATTTTACCGCTGTGCCATGAAGATCAGAGCGATCACGATCAACACAGCCAGGACCACCAGCGCCACCTTCCATGGGCTGATCGGGAACTTCGCGGCGGTGGTTCCGGTGACTCCGTTGACCACTCCTTGCCAAGTCTTTCCCCGGTATTGGTAGGCCAGCAGCCACACCGGCGCGAGGATGTGCTTGAAGGTCTTCCCCGAGAACTCCGGGTAGATCTGGAGATTCCGGTAAGTGTCCCCCGGCACCTCCCCCGCGCACATCTGCTCAAGAATCCCCTGCATCGTGCCGAAACCACGGCGTGCGGCCTCCGGTAGAGGAACCTGGTACTGCTCCACCTGCCAACCGGAGACATACATCGTCTCATAGGGCACGAGATCCTTGGTCGGGAACGGCTCGATCTTCTGGAGCAAATCACCATCCAGCCCTGCCGAGCCGGAGATCACCACGTCATCGAAAAACGTCGATACGTGTCCGCTGGCAGGACTCCATCTCACTCGCCGTTCCTGGCGGGTGACCGACCTGCCCTCGGAGTCCCGATCCTGCACCGTCACGTAGTAGTAGGTGCCGCTCTCCGCGGTCCAAGGACACTCGGCATTCGAATCGAAGGTCCAATACGGCAGGTAGACGCGGTTGATGCGGTCCACCAGATTGCGGCGCTTCAGGTCACCCGGCGCGAACCACTTCGAAGCGAGGTAGTTTTTCAGCGCATGATACGCCTGCTCCTTGGAAATCTGCGCGGGCAGCACCGACTCCGGTTTGATCGGAGCCGCGATGTCATTGTAATCGAGGAGCTCGGGCGAACCGCAGAAGTCGCAATGCTGTGCCACGGTCTCACCGCTGCGGACCAGCACGGCGTGGCAGTTGTTGCACTGCACACGGCGGGTGGCTGTATCCACCCTTCCGGCATCCTGCGCCGAGTTCCGCCAGCGTTTGATCGAGATCGTGCTCCACCACCGCACCGGGATCCGGCGGCGGCCCGACACGATCGAAAATATTCCCGCAATAGGGGCAGACGAGTTGCTTCTTGGCGGGGTCCCACTCGCCCTTGCCGCCACATTTCGGACAGGCGTGACGATCGAGTGAACGCACCTCCGCCGCCGACCCCGACCGGCCCGGCAAGGGAGGCGGGATCGTCTTCTTCGGCACCTCGATGGGAGCGCCTGCTGGAGGCGCGTCCACGACCGGCGGATCACTGGGCGAGGAAGGCATCGAGCGAGGCGCGCGTCACGCGATAGCTGGAGCCGATCTTCTTGGCGGGAAGCTTGCCGGAGTTGATCTCCTCCATCACGTCCGCCTCACTGACACCGAGCATCTGGGCGATCGTCGGCGGGTCGAGAAGATCCAAGCCTTGGGCCGGTGCGGCGGCGGCCGCCGCGACAGCAGGAACCGCACCCGGCAAGGGCGGCGGAGCTCCGCCACCGGTCATGCCGCTCTGCTGCATCAGTTCCTTGGCCACGGCAAAGCCCACGGCCAGTTCGGACGCGGTGCCAGCGGCACCACCGCCGCCACCTGCGGCCATGCCTTGGCCCATCTGATACTTCACGTAATCGTTGAGATTGCCGATCGCGGACATCGCGGAACGCTTGTCGATCGCTTCCTCCACTTCGGGCGGAACAGACACGTTCTCGACGATGAAGCTGCCGATCTCGATGCCGTACTTGGTGGACATCACCGGATTGATCAGCGGCAGCAGCGCATCACCGAGGTCCATGTAGCGCGTCGCTACGTCGAAGACCGGCACATGGGCACTGGCGAGAGCATCCGAGAACACGCTGACAATGCGGGAGCGCATCGCATCCGCGAACTCATCGACGCGGAAATCCTGGTCGGAACCGGCGACCTCCTTGAGGAAGGTCTGCACGTTCGTCACCTTGAAATCATAAGTGCCGTAGGCGCGGGCCCGGACGATGCCGAGGTCCTGATCGCGCAGCATGATCGGATTCGCCGTGCCCCACTTGTTGCCGGTGAAGAGGCGGGTGTTGACGAAGTAAACGTCTGCCTTGAAGGGGCTTTGGAAGCCATACTTCCAGCCCTGGATGCGGGTCAGCACCGGGATGTTTTCGGTGGCCAGCGTGTGCTTGCCGGGACCGAAAGTATCACCGAACTGGCCGAGGTAGAGGAACTGCGCGGTCTGGCTCTCGCGGACGATGAGTTGAGCGCCGTTCTTGATCGCCTTGTCGTCGTCCGGAAAGCGCCAGGCGATTGTGTCCCGGCTGTCATCCTGCCACTCGATGATTTCGAGCAGTTCGCCTTTGATAAAGTCCATCAAGCCCATGGTCGTGGTGGTTCGAGTTCGCCTGACAGATTGGTGGTGCGGAGCCTCCCAATCAATTCGAATCGTGAAAGGATTTTGCAACCGATCCTCCGGGCGGTTGCCGCCCCGTTTCAGCCCAGTTTCTCCTCCACCAGCCGGAACCGGGGATCAAACGCGCCATCGCTGTGCTGGCGGCAGCAATTGTAGCACGCCACCACGCGGCGGATCTTCCGGACCCGGCGGAAGGTGTCGAAACACCACGGGCAGGTGTAGAGGTAGTTCCGCTTCATCCGCCGGCGTTTCAGCGGCAGGGAGTGGTACGGCTGCTCATTCGGAATCCCGAGCTCGGCGCAGGCGGACCTCCATTCCTCACCGTGAGGCTCGATGCGGCGGCGGCCGCTGCGCTCATAGGCGATAAGGTGCGCCAGCTCGTGGCGGAGGGTGCGCCAGAGTTCCTCCGGCGCGAAATCCTTCAACTTGGGATTGAGTTCGATCAAGCGATCCGGCCACCACGCGCGGCCTGCAGTGGTCTGCATCCGGGCATTCCAAGTGACCCGTACACGACGAGCGAGCTCGGGCAGATCAAGCGATTTCGCCGTCTCCTGACACCATGCCGTAAGACCGGTATCCTCATGCGGCAAAGGCCCTTTTTCAGGGTCGACCGAGGGTCTGGCACTCAGCCAGGAATTCCATCGCAGATCGAGCTGCCTCAGCCATCGACTCATCGAACCGTTGGTTACCACCACCTCTGCGAAAACGCAAGATGGTCGGTGGCAACCTCACGGGAATTCTCTCTCATTACGGCTTCATGATCCTCTGTGGAACGGAACCGCGTGTTTGGCAGTCTTCGGAGCGGTTTTGGGTTCGGACTTTCCGCTAACAACACTTTTGGGCTCGAGGGAATTGATGCGGCCGAAAACGCCATCCCGTTCGCTGTCAGGACCGGCGGTGTAGTAGAGTGCCTCGGAGTCCCCCAGGCTCACCCCGTTGCCAAAAGCGATCCCCCACAAACCGTCGATGGAGATGATCTTGCTCTCCTCATCGCGGATGTAGCCGTCGAAATCGCCTGTTTTCAGATCGAAGGCAGCGAGCGTACCATCGCCGAAATTCGCCACGATGAGATCGCCGCTGTATTCGCCGAAGGAAGCCGGAGCAAGGGCCATGCCCCACGGCAGATTCAGCACGCCGTGCCCGGCGAAGAAGTCTTTCACCAGCGTGCCATCCCCGTTGTATTCCACGATGTGCCCGGCTCCGGCACCTGCGATCTGTTCCTGCCCTTCGTCGCTGTTCGGATCGAACTCGCCGTAGGCCACGAACAGGTGCCCGCCAAGACTGGCGATATTGAACGGATGGAGGGTGCCGACACTCTTCGGCGTCTGGAAATGGAATGAATCCGTAACGTCCTTCCAACGGTTGTCGAACACGTGGATGGCATTGTGGCGGATATCCGTCGCGAAGAGGTGATTGCCGCCGCTCTTCTTGTAAGCGTCGGAGTCGGCGGGGTTGTTGGTCATCGCCACGCCGGTGAACACCGAATTTGCAGCGTGGGGATATTTCGCGGTCTTGGAGTAATCCACCATCACCGGCGCACTCTTCATCGCCGTCGCGGTATTCGAGCTCCACGCATTGATGCAGCCGTCCTCGGTCACAAAAATGAACTTCGCCGAACCGGAAAAGCCGTCCTTGATCGGCTCCGCTGGAACCGCCTTGAGATTATCCGCCGGACCTGACACCGGGAACTCCACCGGTTGGCCGGGCAGATCACTCGCCGAGTTGTAAACCTGACCGGTCACAAAGGCGTAGCCGTGGTCGGTCCAGTTCGGCTGGTCGAGTTTGACCGTCTTCAGGCCATCCTGATGAAGCGGCTCCGCGCCCACATCACCGATGAATTCCGACGAGGTTCCCGTTCCGGCATTCGCGATCCAGATATGACCGCCCGCTCCGGGTGGACGCAGGGCGATTCCCCAGGCATCGACCATCTGCTCATCCACGATCTGGGGATGATATCCCTCTTTGTTGGCAACCAGAACGGTCTGGGAGTAACCGGCATCCGTGCGGAGCTTTTGGGCGGAGGCCATCGGGGTGGCGAGGAGCACGGCGGAGGCGAGCGGGAACAATCGCGGCAGGAGGGTCGCTTTCATAAAAAACGGAACGGATACAGGTGATGGGACAACCGGGAAAATCCGTGGAGCCACCGCGCGGGCGGCTCCACGGAAGAAACTGCTCAGCCGAGCGGATCAGGCACGGCGGCGGCGGGCGAAGAGACCGAGACCGCCGAGCCCCAGCAGGAGCGCCGAAGTCGGCTCGGGAACGGCGCTGACCGTCACATGCACACCCGCGTCCGGAGAACCACTGGTGTAGGTGCTGATATCCTGCACGGTCTCACCGGCGGAGATCGTCGAGACCAGCAGCGCGTTACCACCGCTCGGATCGTTGGTGGGCACGTAACCATCGGCGGTGTTGCCATCATCGATGAAGACGTTGAACTGATCCGGGATCGGCGTGCCGGTGCCGACGAACTCGGAGATCGTCGTCTGGGTCACGTCGAAGGTGATGGTCGTGGTGCCTGCGGTGAACTCCTGGGCGAAGTAGGTGTTTGCCGCGGTGTTATCGATCACCAGGGTGCTGTCGAACGAGCCGCTGTAGCTGCCCCCCGCCACAGGAGAACCGGTGAAGGAGCCCCCGGTGACCTGGAAGTTCGAGATCGTCACCGAGTTGGCGACATTGCCCGAACCCGTCGCCATCTGGAGATCCAGCGAGAAGGGCGCGTTCGTATTTCCGACCAGCGAGGTCACGTCCAGCGTGACCGTGTAGGTCAGGGCCGCCTGGCTGGCGGCGGCGAGCCCGAGGAAAAGGGCCGTGGAAAGAAGAAGATTTTTCATGATGAACCGTGTGTTGAAATGGGAGCCGGATTACGGGGCACCGGTGGTGGCCAGGATGCTCATCGAGTCCGTGATCAGGCCTGTGGACGGAGCCGTGAACTTCAGCGAGACGGTGGTGGAGGCACCTGCCGCGAGACCATTCGCCACCAGCACGTAGGGGGTGCCAGCGAGATGGTTCGCCGTGGTTCCGCTCGGATTCTGCAGCGTGGTATTCGAGGACAAGTTGCCGACCAGAAGGTAGATGGGCTCATTGACGTCACTCGTCAGGGTATTGGTCACCGTGACCGTCTGGGTGTCCGTGTTGGCCTTGCGGTTGAACACGTAGCCGCTCGGGGTGACCTCGAAGGTCGGCAGCGTCGGAGGGATGACACCCGGCTGGAACAAATCGGAAAGGTCCTGCGCGGTGCCGGTGCCGAAGCCGAAGAACGGCTGGCCGGTGGAGGTCTGGAGGCCCTGTCCGTTGTTGACGGTGACGGACACGCCCGAAGGAGTCGGGTTCGAGAAGTTCGCGGAATCGTTGAGGAATCCGGAATCCGTGTTCGCCGAGACGCCGAAAATCTTCTGCATCGTCGCGAGGTCGGACGAGTGCGTGTAGTTCAGCGTGCTGTTATAGGCATTCCCCTTGGCCTGCGGCGAGATCACGATCTCGGTCAGGGTGTGGTAGAAGTCGTTGATCGGGCTTCCTTCGGTCTCGTCCGTCCAGATGACGATCGCGGCGTTACCGGCCTGATAGACCGGAGAGGACATGATCTGCGGCACGAGGATGGCGCAGAAGTTGTCCATCTGGGCCACACGGGCGAGGTCGCTGCCACCGGTGTAGGTACGATCCACACCGGAATTGGTGCCGCCGTAGTTGTGATAGGTGAAGGTGCTGGAAAGCGCGGTGTGACCATCGTTGTACTGGTCCGGCGTGATCACGCAGTAGGGAGCCTGCGTGTTGTTCGCCAGATCGGATGCGAGCTGCTCGAGCGGCGCGTAGTGGGACACCGTCGGATTGGTCGTCGCGGTATTGCCCGCCGTGGTGGTGCCGCCATTGGTCGCCGGGAAGAACAACTGGCCGGTGTGCTTGGTGGCGAAGTTATACTGGTGGCTGCCGTTGTAGGCGTTGGTGTAGGTCGCGCTGGTGCCGCTGAAGCTCGCATACGGCACGGTGCGGGTACCGATCGGGGAAATGTTGTTGGTCAGCGTGGCGCCGCCGGAGGTGGTGTTCTTGTTGAAGTCCAGACCGTTGGAGTTCAACAGGCCGGTGCCTTCCGTGTAGGAGGTCCAGCCGATGCCCTGGTTCTGGAGCAACTGGCTGAAGCACTCGCCCGTGAAGGTCGGGTGCGCCGTGAGGAAGCTGCTGATCGCGCCCACGGACGGGCTGCTGGCCGCGTACGGTTCGTTGTCGTTCAGGACGCCGAAGTTCGAACCGGCTTCCATGAAGATGTAGTTCGGCTCGGACGGGTGGACGCTGGTGCCGGAGGGCTGGTTGGCACCGTAGGGCGAGACGTTGGTGTTGTTGTACGTCGAGAAAACGTGGTGGTAGGCCGAGCAGAACGAGCTCTGGGCGGTCTGGGAGATACTATTCCCCTGGTAATTCACGCTGTAGGCCGTGCTTCCCGGGGTGCAGAGGCTCGTGAGGTAGGGCGAGCCGCCGTTCTTGTTGTTGTAGAGGACGTTGCTGTAGCTGGTGTCGGTGCCCGAGGTGAAGCAACGGTTTTCCAGAAGGATGTAGAACACGGTAGTGATTTCGGCACGGGCCGGAACCACGGACATGGCTGCCAGGCAAAGCATGGCGGCCACTGGGAACAGTCCCTTGCGGGACGCGGTTACGCTTGTGGATTTCATAATCCCTTTGACTATTGGTATGACGACGTGGGACTCCCGGATGGGAGGGGTCCTGCATGACCGGGCTGAGCCCTTGGGAGGGCCGAGGCGCGAAACGTTTTCGAAACGAAAAAGTAGGTGACCTCGTCATGCAGGGACTTGGCCGACACTCTCATCACCGCCCCGGATGGCCGCCATTCCGTTGCAGTGACGAACATGGCATGTGACAAATTGTATCAGCCTGGAAGGGCCGCCGCCTCTATCCGATGGTCATAGTACTTCGATCCTGGCTCAGGGCAGAACCGTCCCCGCCGGCAGCCGGAAAGTCTTCACCCGCGAGCCGTCACCTCTCTCCAGCACCACGGCGGATTTGGAAAGTCCGAGCGACTTCGCGAGGAAATCGCGCAGCGCCGCATTCGCCTTCCCCTCCACCGGCGGCGCGGCGATCCGCACCCTCAGCACCCGGCCTGCCCGCGGATCGTCCTCCCAACCGCAGATCTCACTACGGGAGGCATTCGGCACCGCCAGGACCACCAGTTTCACCACCGCGACTCTCCACGTTCCGTTCGATCCGACCAGCCCGCAAAGACACCCCTCGGCAGATTTGCCGACTTTGTGGTGGACGGATCACCTTGATAGACGACGGATGCAATATCCCAAGACATCCATCGCATGAACCCACATACCCTTTCCGGAAAAGTCGCCCTCATCGGCGGCGGAGCCAAAAACCTCGGAGGCCTGATCAGCCGCACCTTCGCCGCCGACAAGGCCAAGGTGGTGGTCCACTACAACAGCGACGCCACCCGGGCGGATGCTGAAAAAACCGTGGCGGACATCCTGGCCGGAGGCGGCGAGGCATTCGCCATCCAGGGCGACTTCACCCGGGTCGAAGACGTCCGCTCGGTCTTCGCCGCCAGCAAGCAGCACTTCGGCCGCGTTGACATCGCCGTGAACACGGTGGGCAAGGTGTTGAAAAAGCCCTTCGTGGACACCACCGAGGAGGAATATGACTCGATGTCCGCCATCAATTCCAAGGCCGCCTATTTCTTCATTCAGGAGGCCGGTCGACAGTTGGAGGACGGAGGCAAAATCTGCTCGATCGTCACCTCCCTGCTCGCCGCCTACACCGGCGGATACTCCACCTACGAGGGCATGAAGGCTCCGGTGGAACATTTCACCCGGGCGGCCTCGAAGGAATTCGGCCCACGCGGGATTTCCGTCACCGCCATCGGGCCCGGCCCGATGGACACGCCGTTTTTCTATGGCCAGGAATCCCCGGAAGCCGTGGCCTACCACAAATCCGCCTCCGCTCTCGGCGGCCTGACCCGGATCGAGGACATCGTGCCGCTGGTAAAATTCCTCGTCACGGATGGCTGGTGGATCACCGGCCAGACGATCTTCGCGAACGGCGGCTACACGACCCGCTGAGGCACTTTCCCCCCGCCTGCGGCCCGGCCCGCAGGCGACTGGGGAGGACGGCGGGCAATTTTGGGTTTCTCCCCGGCCCGAAAGCGTTAGCTTCCGCCCCGACATGCTGGAAGACGACATCAAGCAACCGACGCGCCGCGAATGGGCCTCTTTCTGGTCCCTGGTCTTCCTGCAGATCCTGCAATCGTTCAACGTCAATGCGGCCAAGTTCGTGTTGATGCCGCTGGCGGCATGGCTCTTTTCCAAAAAGGTCGCGCTCGACCCCTCACTGACGGACACCAGCAAGCACATCATCGCCCTTTGCCTGGTCGTTCCCTACGTGCTCTTCGCCCCCACCGCCGGGTGGCTCTCGGACCGCTTCGCCAAGACGGCGGTCATCCGCTGGACCTCCTGGATGCAGCTCGCCGTCCTCGGTTTTCTGATTTTCTGCCTGAAGTTGCAGCATCTCGATCTCTGCATTGCCGCCTTCTTCTTCATCTCGCTTCAAGCGGCACTCCTCAGTCCCTCCAAAATCGGGGTGGTGAAGGAATACGTGGGAGCCCGCCGCCTCGGCTTCGCCAGCGGAGTGATGGAAGGCACCGTCGTGCTGGCCATTCTGGCCGGCCAGATCGCCGGAGGAGCATGGTTCGATCATGGATTGAAAAAGCAGGGCCTCGGCTGGGATGCCGCCCTGGTTCCCATGTGGACGCTCGTCGGACTTTGCCTGATTTCCATCGCCTTTGCGCACGTCACCCAGAAGAGCCAGCCGAAGTCCGACCGCCCGTTCTCATTCCGTGAGGCCGTCAGCCACGTCCGCGATCTGGGAGAATTCTTTCGTGACCGTTCGCTGCTGCTCTACGGGCTCGGAGTAGCCTATTTCTGGGGCTTCGGCGGTTTCATCAACCTGGTGATCCTCTCCATTGCGGAACACATGTTCCATGGTGGCGCGGGCACCGGCGGAGCCTTCGCCGGACTGTGGGCGATGCCGGGAATCGGTATCATCGGTGGCAGCGTGCTGGCCAGTTTCATCAGCCGCCGGAATATCGAGTTGGGCTTGGCTCCGCTGGGCGCCACGCTGATGGCGATCTCCTCCGCGATCCTCGCCTTCTCCCCTCCGCAATCGATCCTGATGCTCGTCATGCTGGTGATTGCTGGTGCCTCGGGGGCGATCTTCCTCGTTCCACTCCAAGCCATGGTGCAGGAGAAGCCCTCTGACGAACGACGCGGAGCCGTGATCTCCGCCTCAAACCTGCTCAACAGCCTCGCCGGTATCGTCGCGGTGGCATTGCAACTGGCACTCGAGGCCGCGCATGTCTCGTTCAGCGTCCAGTTCCTTTTCATTACCGCCTTCTCGCTCTTCATGGCGGCCGTCACCTTCCGCCATTTCGGTGCGGACTTCATCCGGTTGATCGGTCTGGCCCTGATCAAGACCATCTACCGCGTGCGTGTCACCGGAGAGCAGAACGTGCCCAAGCACGGCGGCGTCATGCTGCTCCCGAACCACGTCACCTGGGCCGATGCCTTCTTCCTTTCCGCCGCCTCGCCGCGACCGGTTCGCTTCGTGATGGATGCCACCTTCATGGCCAATCCATGGGTCGCCTCCTTTTGCAAGGTCTTCCAAACCGTGCCGATCGAACGCGGCAACGCCCGCGAAGCTCTCCGCATCGCCTCGGATGCCCTGAAGGAAGGAGATGTGCTGTGCCTGTTCCCGGAAGGCCAACTCACCCGCACCGGCACGCTCTCCGAGCTCCAGCGCGGCTTCGAGTTGATCGCGAAAATGGCCAAATGCCCGCTGATTCCGGTGTGGACCGCCGGATCGTGGGGCTCGATCTTCTCCTACGAAGGCGGCCGCTTCTTCCGGAAGCTTCCACACAAGCTCCCGCATGAAGTGAACGTCGCCTTCGGCCCGCCTCTCGACCCGAAGACCACCGACCTCGACGACGCCCGCAATGCGATGCTGGAAGCATCCGCCGCAGCCGTGGAGGTGCATTTCCACGAGGAGCACAACGGACACCGCCCGGAAGACGCGCGAGGGTTCCTGTGGGCGAATGGTTATCAGGTGGGGCAGATCAACGCTCTGCAACGGCGCGGCAGCTACGCCACTCTCGCCGGAGACCCGCTTCCGGACGGCCTGTTCGCCCTGACCACCTCATTCCCGGAACAATTCGCCGCCACCTGCCTGCTGGAGCTGCGGTTCAATTCCAGGTTCATCCATCATTGGGTGGGGGGGGAAGTGCTCCGCGAGGCGATCGCAGGTGCTGCGGATGCTTCGGTGGTTTTCTATGACTTCAGCGCGGAGGCACTCACGCCGATGGAGAAGCCGGGATTGATCCACTGCCCGTGCCTCGCGTTGGAAGGAACGATCGTGGCGATGTCGATGCCCGATCCGCCACTGGCCTATGCCACCAGCGAGCCACAGGCCGGACGCAAGGCGGGCACCTGGGGCAAGCTGCTGCCCGGTTTCTACCTCCGCCACGGTGAGAATGGCGCGGTGTCCGTGCATGGCCCATCCGTTCCGCCAAACGGGCTGGATCTTCCTGCCGGAACCACGCTGGACGCCGAGTGCTTCTTGGTTGCGCCCACCGCATGAAGCCGCTGCTGTCCTTCCTCCACACCGAGTGGATCGAGATCCGCGGAGGCCGGGCCGCTGCGGTGAAGGGCAGCTTCCCCCACCGGATCCTCTCCGATATCAGCGACGTATTCACCGCCTATCCGGAGCTGAACGGCAGCATCCGATCCTTCGGCCAAGGCCGCTACACCTTTTCCAGCGGCATTCCGGAGCCGCTGCGCCAACGGGTTCGGAACGTTCTCGCCTGCCGGTGAATTTTCGCGCCCCAGGAACCGAATCCGCGTTAGAACTCCCGGGCACCGATGCCCAACGCCCGCGTCCTGATCGACGGCCCTTCCGAGCTCGTCTTCGACTACGCCATCCCCGCCGGACTCCCCGTCCAGCCGGGCTGCCGCGTGCGGGTACCCCTGCGGAAAAAATCCGCCACTGGCACCGTGCTGGCCTTGGCGGAAGGACCGCAGGAAGATTTCGCGCTGCGGGAGCTGGAATCCTTGGTCGATCCGGAACCACTGATCACGCCGGTGCTTTTGAAGACCGGCCGTTGGATCGCGGACTACTATGGATGCAGTCTGGAATCCGTGGTGCGCTCGCTGCTGCCGGAAGCCGTCCGCACCGAGGAGAACTCCGCGAAGACGCGCCGCATCGCCGTGATGGATGCGCCTCCACCGGAAGAGGTGCTCGCGAAGCTGGAGAAACGTGCCGCCCGCCAGCATGCCGTGCTGAGCCTGCTCACCCACACGCCCGATCATCGGCTCCCCGTGGCGGATCTGGGCGAAGGAGCGAGCGCCACTCTGAAAGCTCTCGAAAAGGCCGGACTGATCCGGATCGAGACCGAAGAAGTCCGGCGTGATCCCGAGGCCGACGGCGTGGAGGAAATCCTGGAGTCCAAACCACTCGCACTGACTCCACAGCAGGCAAATGCCCTAGAGGCCATCAACCAATCCATCGCCCAACCTGGTAAACCGATCCTGCTGCTGGGTGTAACCGGATCAGGAAAGACCGAGGTCTATCTGCAAGCCGCGCAGCACGCGCTCGATCTGGGCAAGACGGTGCTGGTGCTGGTGCCCGAAATTTCCCTGACACCGCAGACGGTGCAGCGTTTCAAGGCGCGCTTCGCCAGCATGCAGGACAAGGTGGCGGTGCTGCACTCGAACCTTTCCCAAGGCGAACGCTTTGATGAATGGCACCGTATCCGCAAGGGCATCGCCCGCATCGTGATCGGCGCGCGCTCAGCCGTGTTCGCACCGCTGCCGGATCTCGGATTGATCCTGGTCGATGAGGAACACGAGAACTCCTACAAGCAGGAGAACCCACCCCGCTACCACGGCCGGGATGTGGCGGTGCTCCGCGCAGCCTTCGAGCCCTGCGCGATCGTGCTCGGCTCCGCAACTCCCTCGTTGGAATCCTGGCAGAACACCCGGAGCGGCAAGTACCAGCTCGTCCGCCTCGACCAACGCGCCGACGGCCAATCGATGCCGCTGGTACGGGTGGTCGACATGAAGCTGGAAGCGACCAAACAGAAGGGGCCGCATCCGATTCTCTCCGACCGCCTTCGCACCGCACTCGAGCGGCGCCTGGAAAAGGGCGAACAATCGATTCTGTTCCTGAATCGCCGCGGTTTCGCCCGCTCACTCCAGTGCCCGAAATGCGGCCACGTCTGCCAGTGTCCGCACTGCGCCGTCTCCCTCACCTATCATCGCACCGATGACCGGCTCGTCTGCCATGTGTGCGGCCATCAGGCGGTGGTGCCGCGCAAGTGCCCGGAGTGCCATGATCCCGCGATCATCCTGCAGGGCTATGGCACCCAGAAGGTGGAGGATGTGCTGCAGCGCCTGCTGCCGAAAGCGAAGTTCGCGCGGATCGATGCCGATGCGATGCGCCGCAAGAACGCCCTGCGTGACACGCTCAACGCCTTCAAAGCCCACAAGATCGACATCCTCATCGGCACCCAGATGATCGCGAAGGGACTTCATTTCCCGAACGTGACGCTGGTGGGCATCCTCAATGCGGACGTGGGGCTGCACGTGCCAGATTTCCGCGCGGGCGAGCGCACCTTCCAACTGCTCACCCAGGTGGCAGGCCGAGCCGGACGCGGCGAACTGGAGGGCGAAGTGATCGTGCAGACCTTCACGCCTCACTCGCCCTCGATCCAGTATGCACGCCAGCACGACTTCGACGGCTTTTCAGAACAGGAGCTGGAGTTCCGCCAACAGTTCTCCTTCCCGCCCTTTGCCCATTGTGGCGTGCTGACTGCGCGCTCCACCCACGAACGCCGCGCCGAGTTCACCCTTCAGACCCTTCATCGGAGACTGTTGGAGAATGCACCGCCGCATCTCCACATTGGCGAACCGCTGCCCTCCCCACTGGTGAAGTCGCACGGACAGTTCCGCTTCCAGATCACCCTGCGTGGACCGGCCGCAAGACCGCTGTCACGTCACGTGCAGCAAGTCTTGGAAAAGACTTCGCTGCCGGATGACGTGACGGTGGTGTTCGATATGGATGCCCAGAATTTCTCATAAGCGGCACAAGTATTCCTACTTGTGAGTGTGAGGAGCCAGTCACCCCCGCGGGCCTGGATCTTCGCCGACCAGGTCCGCGGCACGCACTCACAAGTTGGAAACTTGTTCTACTTCGCGTTCACACGCACGCGGGTCGTGAGATAGCCGGTGGCTTCCGCCGATATTTCCCACGCTCCGCCTGGTGCGGCATTGGCGGGAGCCGGAGGAAGCTTCAGCTCGCCGGAAAGAGTTCCCTTGGTCGCCGAGATGCCATCGCTGAGATGGAGGATCGCCTTCACAATCTTCTCCGCATCCGCCTCGCTGACCGCCTGTGCGGGCATCGGCACCTCTCCCCAATCGCCGGTGCTGCCTTTGAGCACGCGATCCTTCAGATAGTTCACCGCGTCGGCGCGGTCCCGGTTGCGCAGGGCGACTTCCACATACTTCGGCCCCACCGATGCCTGGTCAACCTGATGGCATGCCAGGCAAAGGCGTGCGGTCACTAGGTCCTGGATTTCAGGTGTGAACTCCGGACCACCCGCATCATGACCGGTGGGCGGGATGTAGCGGGCGCGGACCGAGAGTGTCTTCGCATCCGGAGTTCCGGGAGCCTTGATATTGAACTTCACCGTCTCGCCGAATCCCAGCGTCTTCGGCTTGCCTTCGAGTTCGACCGCCAAGGCGGGTTGCACGTCGGTCTTTACCAGGGGGAAGCGCTTGATCGTCACGCCGCCCTTGCCATCGGTGGCCACGGCGCGGAGTTCGGTTCCAGAACCTTCGGCCACGGTTACCGCCTGCTCCTTGCCGAGATCCTTTTCCACACCACCGGTGGTGACGAACCAACGCACCTCGACCGGATCGCCATCCGGATCGGTGGCACTCTTCACCGTGTAGCTGCCACCCGGACCCGCCACGGCATCCAGTTTCGGCGCATGGTTGTCCGTGCCTGGTCGGAGGCGGCGGATGCGGCCATCCTTGTTGAACCACCAGTTGGTGCCGTATTCCAACACCCAGATGGTGCCGTCCGCAGCCTGTTCCATATCGATGGGATGAACGAGCCGGTCAACGAAGGGGGTGAGGGACGCGAGCTTCTCTCCCTCGCCCAGCTTCGCCTTCCAGATGCGACCGCGCGCCCAATCGTAGGTCAGCAGCGTATGGTCATCCTCCTTGCCGAGAATGTTCCACTTACGGGATGCATCGTAATAAAACACCGGGCCCGCCATGGCATTGCGCGCGCCGCCTCCCATCACCGGGAATTCCGGACTATCAGCATAGGGATACCAGATGAAGGCGGAATGTGCCGGAGGCAGCACCGGCAGCCCGGTATTGCGGGCACCCGGATTCTTCGGAGCGGCGGGATCGGTCATGTCGCCCGGCTGGCCCTTGGCGAAATCGACGATGGGATACGGCTTGTTGTCCGCGATCACGAACGGCCAACCGTAGTTCCCCGCGGCCCGCGCCTGGTTCACCTCGTCATAGCCGCGCGGCCCGCGCGGGCCATCCGCATTCGCATCCGGGCCCACCTCGCCCCAGTAAAGCGTGCCCACCTTGGGATCGAGTGAGATTCGGTAGGGATTTCGGCAGCCCATGACATAAATCTCCGGGCGAGTCTTGGCCATGCCCTTGGGGAAGAGGTTCCCGGCCGGAATCTCATAGCCATCTTCCGTAGGACGGATGCGCAGGATCTTGCCGCGGAGGTCATTCGTATTGCCCGCGCTGCGCTGGGCATCGAACTGCACCCGGTCCGGACGATTGTCGATCGGCGCATCCCCGTTGCTCTCAAAGGGGTTCGTGTTGTCCCCCGTGCTCATGTATAGCAATCCATCCGCACCGAAAGACAGCGATCCGCCCTGATGGCAGACCTTCCGATCGCGCTCGACCGGCACCTCCAGCAGCATCTTTTCCGAGGAAAGATCGATCTTCCCATCCCGATAGACGAAGCGTGACAGACGGTTGATCGTTTTGACCGGATCGCTGTAGTAGATATAGAGGCGGCCATTGCTGGCGAACTTCGGATCCAGGGTGATGCCGAGCAGGCCCTCTTCCCGCGCCACCGGGCTGTCCGGATCGTTCGAGCGCAGCGCGGAGACATTGAACTTCGCGATCTCATAGGTGGCTCCCGTCGCCGGATGCACCCGCAGCACGCGACCCTCCCGTTCGATCACGAACAAATCGCCGTCCGGCAGCACCGTCAGCTCGATGGGGTCGAGCAACCCCTCCGCCACCGGCGATGACAATTCGTAGGCGTCCTTCGCAAGGAGCGGGACGGTGGATACGGCCAGAGACAGGAGGAACTGCTTGTACATGCGGATCGGACTACGGAACTCAGCTGCCATTTATTCCATGCCATTCGCCCCTTGCGACCATAAAAAAGCCCGCCCCGGAATGCCGGAGCGGGCTTGGAATCCATCACCGCCTCATGGACGGCAGCGGCCCGATCACTCGGTGACTTTGGCCCGCATGAAGATGCGCTCGTTACCGGCTGGATCGGAGAACGGCACGTAGAACGAGCGATAGCTCCAACCGGCGGTCAGGGACGGAAGGCCCGTCGGCAGACCACTGGTAACATCCGTTCCCTGGACCTCATCCACATTGAAGAAGAAGGTGGCGAGATCCGAACCGGCCTGGATGTGATAGGTCATGCCTTCCACCGGAGCGGAAGCGAGTTCGCCGACATTTCCGGTTCCCGGGAAGACCGTGCCATTGCGGATCGGCATGGTCAGTGTGAGCACCGGCTGGCTGTTCACGGAGGCCACCTTCACCACGATCTTGCCACCGGAAGCTCCCGACATCGGATCACCATCGAAGGCGAACTCTTCAAGATTGTTGCGGCCATCGTTGTCCGGGTCCTGAGCCTTGCCGTTGTTCGCACTCGTGAGTCCCTTCAAGGTCGCCCAGCTGTCATAGGCCGTGGCCGCGATTCCGGTGACATTGACGACCCCGGTACCGCTGAAGTGGACGTTGTCGATATTGGTCGCCGTCGAATCACTCGAACCCCACGTCCCGGCGCTGGCTTCCGCTCCATTGATGTAGAGTTTGCCAACGGTATCCGTGCCGGAGAAGGCCAAGTTCAGCACCGCGCCATCCTTGATGCGCAGATTGGACGTATCGCCAAGGGAAGCGGAGCTGAAGGACAAGATGCCCGCATTGACCGTGGTATCCCCGATGTAGGTGTTGGCACCGGAAAGCGTGAGCTTGCCCGTGCCGTCCTTGGTCACGGCCAGATTGTTCTCGTTGGTTCCCGCGCCACCCACGTTACCCGCGAAGATGTAGTCATTGGTGTTGTTCACCGTCAGCACGGAAGGCGATGCGGAACCGCCGGTCACGGAGGAGACACCGGTGCCCACGCTCTTGAGACCGGTGAAGGTCTGGCTGATTCCTCCAAGAACCAGCTTCGCGCCCGTGGTCCCGATGCCGAGATACATCGCCGAAGCGATGGGCAGACGGTTGTCGCCGCCACTCAGGACAAGGGAACCGCCCTGAACGGTGGTGGCCGCCACATTGCTCCCGGCAGTGAAGGTGCTAACACCGGTCAGCACCAGCGTACCCGTGCCGACCTTGTAGAGAGCCCCGGAGTCCGTGCTGGTCCACAGTCCGGTCATGTTCACGGCATTGTTGGCATTGCCCGCGCCGGTGACCGCACCATTGATGGTCAGGTCGCTGGTGCCGTTCACCCCGATGCTGAAACCGTAGCTGTTCGTCACAACGTCGATCGTGGAAGCCACGGACGCACCGGTCACCCCGGTCCCCACCACCAGGTCGGTGGAATTGATATCGAAGCCTTCCAGGCGCGCATTCGCACCGGTGCCGTAGGTGCCGATGACGGTGCCGCTGGCATTGATGTTGAGGGAGGGCGAATCCGCGTGAAGCTTCGTGCCCAGTTTCAGTGCGATGGTGCCGCCGTTCAGTGTGAGCGTGTTCTTCAGCGAGTAGTCCACGTCGAAGTTCACCACGCCACCGGTAACATTGGTCGCACCGGTGCCGATGGACGAACCATTCGCCACAACCAGCGTGCCTGCCGATACCGTGGTCACACCGGTGTAGGTGTTGGCGGCATTGAGCGTCGCGGTGCCGGAAGTGGTTTTGGTGAGTGTGCCTGCGCCGGAGAAAACAGCGGTGGAGGTTCCGGACTGGACATCAAACGTCCCGGACGAAGAAACCGTGCCATTCGAAAGTGTGGCTCCGGAGAGGACCAGCGAGCCCGGATTGACCGTCTTCGCGCCCAGATCGAGCGTGCCAGTGCCACCGGCCGTGATCGCTCCGGTCAGAGCGTAGGAAACCGTGCCAAGAGTCAGCTTGGACGAGCCACCCTTCACCAGAGTGCCCGGACCCGTCAGACTGCCGGTCCCCGCCAGCGTGTAATCCCCGGCCGAGCTGTTCACGGTAATCTGGCTGGGAGACAACGCCCCGGTCACCGCCACCGTGCGGGTCCCCGCACCGATGGAGTCATCGAAGGTCACCGCGTCCGTGGTCTTGAACACATCGGTCGATGCACCGTTGTTGAAATTGGCCGTGGTGTTGAGATCCCACACGCCGGTATTGGCCGCGTTGTTCCAGACCAGGTTGCCGGAACCGGCCGTCACCGTCAGCTGGAGCTTGTTGCCGCTGATGGCCGTGGTTCCCGTCGCACGGGAGCCTGCCGGGAACACGGTGGTGAATGCCGGAGTGCCGGTGATGCTGCCTGCGGTGGCGAGATCATAGACTTCACCCGTTTGCAGACGATTGCCCGGAGTCACATTGATCGTGGCCGTAGCCCCACCGAAGGCCAATGCTCCGGTGACGTTCGTGGTGCCACCGGTCACGGCCGGCACACCGAGAGCTCCGCCATCATTCACCGTCACCGCGGCCAAGGTCTTGCCCGCCGCATCCGTCTGGAAGGTTCCGGTATTGCCCACGACGATGCCGGAGGACGATGCCAGCGTGGAGGTTGCACCCAGCACCAGCGAACCCGCGTTGATCGTCGTCAAGCCGGTGTAGCTGTTCGCACCGTTCAGCGTCATGGTGCCAAGGCCTTCCTTGGTCAGCGCGCCCGCGCCGGTATCGGAATTTTCAATCTCTGCCGCGACGATGAAATCGCTGGCGGAGCTGGAAGTAACATCCGCCACCGTGAAGACGTGTGCGGTGGCTCCACCCAGTGCAATCCCCTGGGTCGCCGTGGTGGTGTTCGCGCCGATCTGCACGGTCGAAGCAGCCGTGCCACCGACCGTGATCGATCCGTTCAGCTGGAAGCTCTCACCGCTGTAGGCGCTACCCGTTCCATAGTATTCAAGACTCATCGTGCCTCCATTGAGGACGATGTTGCGCAGGTGGCTGTGACTCGTGCCGGTGGCCCCATAGGCGGTGGCGGCGGCGTCGCCTCCTGTCTTCACCCGCAAGGTGCCTCCTGCCGCAACGGTCACGTCCAGCGAATTGGCGGAGTTGGGAAGCGCATTGACTCCGCGAATCTCAAACGCACCGCCGTTGTTCACCGTCACCATCGAGTTCGCCTTCAGGCGGTTCACCTCCTGGTTGCCATCCACTGCGAGAATGCCGGAGTTCACGGTGACCGAGCCGGTGAGGCCGGTGTTGTTGCTGCGGAGCAGCACCGTCGCGCTCGCCTCACCACCTCCTCCGGGCGCCCGCTGGGCGATCAATGCGGCCGTTCCGGACATCGGACCGGTAACGACGAGATCCTTGCCATTCCACTTCGCGCCGAGCGTGATGCCGGAGGCTCCCACCGCGATATTGCCGGAGACCACATTGACGCCGTCCTCGCTGAAGACCGTGCCGCCGTTCACGGAGAGGGCGTTCGCATAGGTGTAGGTATTAGCGTTCTGGATCCAGAGCTTGAGAGCCGCTCCGGAATTCACATTCACCGTTCCCGTTCCCAGCGCCGCCACCGTCGAGGTGGCCGTGCCGGTGCCGCCGGTGCCAATCGCCAGGGTGCCGCCATTGATGGTGGTGCCACCGGTGAAAGTGTTGGCGGTGGTGGTGGCCAGGGTGAGAGTGCCCGTGCCGTTCTTGACCAGGGTGCCAGTGCCACCGAGGACACCCGCACCACCCAGGGTCCAAGTGCCATTGTTGTCTCCTACGGTGGTGGTAGTAGGCGCAACCGTGCCGGACAGGGTGACGGTTTCACCGGTGGCGGCGTTGAACACCGCGTCATTCGCATCCGCCCAGGGCGAAAGCGTGGCGCCCGCATCGACGAACCAATTGGTGTCACCGCCATCGGTGCTCCAATTGTTGGTGGTTCCGGCCACCTGCCAATTGTAGGTGGATGCGGAGGCGGGAGAATGAGGCCAAAGGCCAGGTAGAGGGCTCGGTTCCTGAGTTTCATGCAATTACGAACGATTGATTACCAAAACGCGCTCTCCCGCTACGGTGGCAATCCGGAGGGGTCAAGGCACCATTCCCCCATTTCGCCCAATAATTCCCAATTCTTGCACCTGCTCTCGGAAAATCCTCTTTCGAGATACGGTGAATCACGTAGATGGAGGCGGTTTGCACGGAAAACACCCGGCCGTTCCCCGAAAATAAAAACGCCGGACGTTTCCGTCCGGCGTCGGTCAGGACCACCACAAGGGGCGGTCGCCTGGCATCATCTCAAGCGTGGTGCTTGTGGTGGTGCTTCTTGTGATGGCGATGCTTGTGGTGCTTTTGCGCGTGGTGCTTCTTGTGCTTGTGTTGGCCGGAGCCATCTGCGGCGGAGGCCACGGGGGAAACCGCCAGCAACGCGGCGGAACCAACGAGCAGCATGAGGTATCGTTTCATGGTGGATGGTGGAACCACGGGGAACTCCCGTGTGCCGATGAAAGCGTCCGGGAGGAAAAAAGTTGCGCGGCGATTTTGGAAGAATTGTCGGTTTTTGCACCGGGGGAAAAACAAACGCCGGACGTCACCGTCCGGCGTTTGTCGCAGCTTTCCTGACGGAAAATGATTCAGCCTTCCTTCTTCGGCTCACCGCCGTCGCGCTTCGGGCGGTTCGGGCGTTGGCCGCCTTCTCCACCTGCCGGTGCCTTGATGGCCTCGACCTCGGTCTTGGAAAGCTCACCGTTCTTGTCGGTGTCCCACTGCTCGAGCAGGCGCTTGGAAAGGCGCTCGGGCATGGCCGCCAGTTCGTCCTTCGAGAGGGCGCCATCCTTGTTGGTGTTGTACTTGCCGAGGACGCGCTCCTTGAGCGGGCCGCCGCGCTGTTCCGCGGGCTTTTCGGTTTCCCCTTCGGCGCGGACGGCCTGGGTGCTGATGACAAGGGCGGAGAGTCCGGCGAGGATCGCGAGATGTGGTTTCATGATGCAGGATGGGACGGCGGATGTCTCCGTCCGGACATGAAACAGCCGACAGGCGGAAAGTTGCAGAATTCACGAAGCTTCCGCCCGTTGCTCGACCCTTGACGGCTCCGCCCGCGCCACGGACTCTCCCCGGACCGTGATCCCGCGCGACATCTACGTAACTTGGAAAAACAAGAACCCGGAAACGTGGCCGAAATGGATGCGGGAATACCTCGATGGCTGGCGGACGCTGAACCCCGGCCACCGGTTTCATCTCTTCGATGACCGGGATTGCGACGAGTTGTTCGAGGTCGAACGCCAGGGCATCCTTGATGAACTGGGCATCGACATCCTCGATCTCTACCACCGTCTCGACAAGCAGGTGGAGAAGACCGACCTGTGGCGCTACGTGACGATCTACACTCGCGGCGGCATCTACACCGATGCGGACACCGCCTGCCTGGAGCCATGCGACGATTGGATCCGTCCGGAAGACCGGGCTCTGGTCGGGTTCGAGCGCTTCCGCTGCGATCATCCCACCCAGGTACTGCCAATGGACCTTCGCCGCTGAGGCACGGCATCCGTTTCTCGCCCTATTGCTAAAGAGGGTGGCTGCCAGCATTCTCGCAGTGAAGGGCTCCGACCGCTATGCCACGCTGTCACGCACCGGCCCGGTGGTGTTCACGGAAACCTTGATCGAGTTCGTGGAAAACGGCGGCCACAGCTTCAAGGCGGTCATGGACACGGATGCAGTGGTTTCGGACGGCCTGAGGCTGTTGCGCAAGAAGGCGTTCAGCGGCGGTCACGTCCACCACCGCTTCGCCGGAACTTGGAAACACTGGATCCACCGGCCGAGCTTCTTGTGGCGGAAGATCCATGCGGGCTCCAGCAAGCCGAAGCATCAGCGGTCATAAACCAGGCCGCCCCACTCGATCCGTTTCACCTTCCGGCCGCGCCACATTACGGCCAGTCCCACGAGAATCGCGGCAGGCTCGAATATCAAGGCAGTCGGAATCAGCCGCCACAGGCCTCCCCGTGCGAGCCACCACGCCACGAACGCTCCCCCCGCCAACCAACGGATCACAAAGGGGACCAGGAACCACGTCGGAGCAATGCAGCTCCCCGCCGCAGTCACCACCCACAGCACCATCCAGATACCGAGCAACACGGAGAGTGCCGATACTCCCCCCGCGCTGATTCTCTGGGCCCGATCAAGGAGCATGCCCCATGAGGCGCAGGCGCGGACCGAAACCGCAGGTCGCGCCACGAGGGCGATGGAACCCCCGGCGTTCCTCAGCGCCCGACCGAACACCAGATCCTCGGTCAAGCCGAAGCCGATCGCTTCATAGCCACCGATCTTGAAATAGGCCTCCTTGCGAAACGCGCAGTTGCCAAAGACGAACCCGGAATCAAACCCAAGCCGGTTGAGCACCGCGCAAACGCCGATGTAGAACATCCCATCGACCGTCTGCATCAGGGCATTCGAAGCATTGCTACGATCCAGAGCAGCCGAGAACCGCACCGGACCACCCACCAGATCCGCACCGGTTTCATCCAGCCTCTTGCACAAGGCTGCCACCCAATCTTCCGGCACGATCGCATCGGCATCCGTGACCACCAGGATCTCACCCCGTGCCGCCCGGAAGCCGGTATCAAGCGCCACCTGCCGCGAAGTGAGCAGCGGATGATCGAAATGATCGATCCGGATCACCCTCAACATCGCGAGATCCAACGATGCCAGAATGGCTCCCGTATCATCGGGTCCTGCGATCATCCACGACGAGAATCTCGAAACCACCGCCATAACGCTGGGCCGCGATCGAGCGTACGCACGCCGCAATGCTTTCGGCCTCGTTGTAGGAAGCCACTACGATGGAGACGCGTGGATTGCCGTTCATGCGAACCAAGTCTCGGTAAATTCCAGCGGTTTCCACCCCTCGTCCTGGAGCGCCTTCATCAGATCGAGCACCTGACGCCAGGTTTCAGGCACCGATACCTCCGCAGGATGCAGAGTGAGCCGGAAGGTGGTGCCGTCCGCCAGCCAACGGCGGAATTGTCCGCGCCGGATCGCGCGGTTCGCCACATGCCGCCATGCAAGCCCGCCATCGTCAAAGCACACGGCGGGCATATCCACCTTCCGCCCGGATACGGTTTCATAGCGCCCGCTCAGCATGAAGCCCTCGAAGCCCAGTTCGCCCAAAGCTTCCCGCGCCGCAGCATTCTGTTCCCAACGGGGGGCGCAGAACCACGCCGGCTCCTCGCCGAACGCCTCGGTGAATTTCTCCTTCGAAGCCGCCAGCCGCTCCTTCGCCGATTCACGGGAAAGCGCAGCGAATTCCGAGTGATTCTCGGTGCCGTAGAAGAGAGTGTTGAAGAGGTTGCGCCCCAGGGTGTGGGTATAACCATGGAGCACCTTGCGCCCCGCGAATTCCTTCAGCCGCCGGACAAATTCCGGATGACGGTGGAGGGGGTAACAGCCCGACCAGTCCGGCACCACCAGCATCATCGCCATCGGACGCGCGGCCTCGGGAAAAGCCTCCAACAGCACATCGAGCTCCCGCTCCATGCCCGGATGGACATCGTGGATTTCTGGCACGAAATGACGGGGGGGAATCATATGACGCGGTCAGATCAGGAACGTTTCCGCACGATCATGGGCAACCCCTTGCGCGGCCGCAAGGTCACGAGGGTTTCCTTCCCGACCGGTCCCTTGCGGGCCATCTCGAAACGGAAACGGCGGCCCATAAGCACCACCACGATCATCGCCTCCAACTTGGCGAAGCCCTCGCCGATGCAGTAACGCGGCCCCATGCCGAAGGGGTAGTAGGCGAACTTCGGAATCGATTCCTTGTTTCCCGTCTCGAAACGCTCGGGCCGGAATGCCTCCGGATCAGGGAACCATTCCGGATTCCGGTGCGAGACATACTGGAGCATCAGGAACTCATCGCCCGGCCGGATCTCCATGCCGGAAGGCAGGCGGTCCGCGCCAGCCGCACGGCGGGCCAACGTCCAGGCCGGTGGGTAGAGGCGCATCGATTCCGCCAGCACCGCATTCGAGTAGGGAAGGCGACCGAAGTCCTCGATCGCAGGTGCACGGTCCCCCAGCACGGCTTCCCATTCCGCTGCCATCTTCTCGTGGGCTTCGGGGTGCTTCGACAGCAGATACCAGGTCCAGTTGAGATGGTTCGCCACCGTTTCATGGCCGGCCAAGATGATGGTGATCACCTCATCCCGCACCAACTTGTCCGGCATCGCGGAGCCATCCTCGTAGCGCGCGGAAAGCAACATCGACAACAGGTCGTTCGGCCATTGGTCCGGCGGCAGGGCCTTGCGGTCGGAGATGATCTTCGCCATCGCGACATCGATGTTGGCGATCGACTCCGCATAGCGCCGGTGGAGTGACGCCGTGAGCCACTTCGGATTCGGAGGCAGCAGCTGCAGGCGGGTCACCAGTTTCAGGGCGCGGTGGAACTCATTTCCCAATTCCCGGCCCTCATGGAAAAGGTCGATGCTGAACAGAGAGAGGCCGACGATGGAGATCGTGAGATGCATCATCTCCTCCGCGATGTTGAGATGATCGCCGTCCTTCCAGTTCTCGATGTGACGCTCGGTTGCGCCCGCCATCATTTCTCCGAAGGAGGCGATGGAGGACTTGTGGAAGATCGGTTGCATCACCTTCCGCTCCTTGCCGTGGAGGGGCTCCTCACTGCTGACCAGCCCTTGGCCGAGCAGTTTCTCCCCCACGGTCAGGCTGCCGGTCTTGTGGTAATTGAGCGGATTGGTGACGAGGAGATGCTTCACGTCCGCAGGATCACGGATGACGAAGGTCGGCACCGCCATCGGCAGGGAGAAGAGGTGACCATGATGGTCCGCGAGCTCGACCAGATAATCGACGAAATTGAGCCGATGGCGGATCACATGCCCGATGAACGGAACGATGCCGGGGCCGGGTGCTCGCCGTGCGGAAGGCTGGGTCATGCAGAAAGGGAGTCGGGAGAAGCAGAGGGCGGAGAGGAAAATGCCGGATCGGCCGGAACCTCCGAAAGAGGCTTCAACTGGCCATGACCGAGCAGCCACCACTGATGGGGATAGAGGGCGAGCTGATCGGCGAGGCGGGCGCGGAAATAATCGAGCACGGACACCGCAGTTGGGAAGGCGGAACCCTTTCCGGTTTGGATCGGGGGGTGGAAGTGGACGTTGGAGCGACCCTGTTCGTCGTGCCAAGTGTCCACCCACACCACCGGCACCTGATGCCGGACAGCCATGACACCCGGACCGGTATCCACCGGCAGGACGGCATGATCTCCTACTGGCATCCAGATGCTCCGGTCCGAGCGGGACGCGAAATCGAAAGACAGATAGAAGATTCCTTTCTGGCGGAAAGCCGCCTTGGCCCCTTCGTAGGCTCCCATCCGCACGAAAGTCAGCGAACACTCGAGCTCACGGGCGACCTGCTCAAGATAGCGCACGATGGCATTCGGCAAATGCTGGGTCAGCACCGACGATACCGGATGTCCAAGGGCCGCCGCCGCCGCCGGGACATGCCACCACGTTCCCGCGTGCGCGGAGACCATCAATACCCCCTTGCCTTGCGCCAATGCGGCCGCGAGATGCTCCACTCCGGACGTTCTCACCTGCTTGAGCACGCCGTCCCGGCCGGTGCCTTGGAACTTGGCGATGTGGACATGCAGGCGGCTGAGATATTCGAATCTCCCGGCATGGATCTCCGGCGCGCGTTCCGGATCATTGGCCAGCGGAATATTCCGACGCGCGAATGCCTCCTCGGCATGGATGAAGATTTTGCTGAACATCCTCGCCCGGACAATCGCCTTGTCATTCGGAAGGCGCCGCAAGCCAGCGAAGGTGGAGGTATAAACCCATCCGAAAAAATGCCGGGCCGCCATCTCCAGCCGGCTTGGCGGAGCCTGCCCGGCACGGCCGTTGGGTTTGGCGGGTTCGGTCATGGGGAATCGGGATAAGGGGAAAGGCGGACGACGTCCCACGGCCACCATTGGGCCGGATGACGCCGCACGGACTTCAACATCTCGTCCAGCGCGGATCGAAGCAATTCTTCCGCGCCCTTCTGAAGCCGCAGCTCCGGGGAGGGCAGTGGCAGCCGGGTGATTTCCAAGCGATGGCGGTTCTCGCCCGTGCGATAGGTCGTCGCCATCAGAACCGGCACGCGATGGCGCAAAGCCAGCAATGCCGGGCCGATGTGGGCATCCATCAGGCAGCCTCCGAAGGGGAAGGCCACGTTGTGTTTCTCCTCCACCGGAAAGTCGATGAACATGGCGAAAAACCCGTTCCGGGACAGCACGCTGGACATCTTCCTGGGCAGCTCCTCCCCCAGCAGCACCCGCTCCACATTCACGCTGCGGAACATGCGCTGGATCAGGCCTTCCAGCCGATCGAGCCGGTACATGCCATTCGCATCCGCATAGTTGATCGCATTGCCGGCGATGGCCAGGTCATACCCGCGTGCGCCCAGCCCGCCGATGACCGCCGCAGGGCTGCCCAGATGATTGAGGAACAGAACGCCCCCTTTGCCCTCGGCACGGACTTCATCAAGTGCATCCACACCCACGACCTCGATCCGTTCCAACAGCTCCTGCCGTGGAATCCAGCTCAGATCGATCGGCTCCAGCACGCAGCATCCGAGATGATCCACGTGCGATTCCCAAAATGAGCCCCCCCTTCCGCGACCACGGAATCCCCCACCACGCGGGCGGCATGATCCAAGGTCTGCTCGCGGAGGTGGCCGCGGATGAGCGTTCCCAACTTCCGGGTCACTCCTCCATACATCCACCGCCGGGGCATCCAACGGAGCAGATGGAACAACCCAACCACCAACGACGAAGCGGCGGCGATCCGCCACGGCGGGTTCGGAGTTCCCGCCGGCATCCTGCTTTCAGGCTTCGGAGTCATGCGGGAACGGACCGGCGGTCAACGGGCATTGCGGATGATCATGGGCAGCCCCTTGCGCGGACGCAGGGCGATCAAAGTCTCGGGAATCACCTCTCCGGACCGTGCCATCTCGAATCGGAAGCGGCGGCCCAGCTTCACCAGCAGCAACAAGGCCTCCAAGCGGGCGAACCCTTCTCCGATGCAGAAGCGCGGGCCGAGACCGAAGGGATAGTAAACGTACTTCGGAATCGAATCTTTGTTCTCTGCGGAAAAGCGCTCCGGGATGAATTTCTCCGGCTCCGGGAAGTAAGCCGGATTGCGATGGGAAACGTACTGCATGATCAGCAGCTCATCGTCCTTCTTGACCTCCAGGCCACTCGGCAGCTTTTCATCCGCCACCACCCGTCTCGCCAGCGTCCAGGCCGGAGGGTAGAGGCGCATCGACTCCGAGAGCACCATCAGCGTGTAGGGCAGACGTCCCATGTGCTCCATCGAGGGATCCTCATCCCCAAGCACCTCGTCCCATTCCTTCAGCAGCTTGTCATGCACCTCGGGATGGCGGGCCAGCAGATACCAGGTCCAGTTGAGATGGTTCGCCACCGTCTCGTGCCCGGCCAGGATGATGGTGATCACCTCATCCCGCACCAGCTTGTCCGGCATCGGCGATCCGTCCTCATAGCGGGAGGAGAGGATCATGCTGAGAAGGTCATGCGGCCACTCGCTTTCCGGAAGAGCACGTCGGTCGGCGATGATCTTCACCATCGCCGAGTCGATCTTCGCGATGCTGGCATCGAGCTTGCGTTGCAGCGAGCCCATCGCCCACTTCGGCAGGAAGGGCATGAGCTGGATGCGGGTGACCAGATTGAGCGCGCGGTTGAACTCCATCCCCAGTTCGCGCCCCTCGCGGTAGAGATCCACATTGAAAAGCGAGAGCCCCACGATGGTGATGGTGAGGTGCATCATCTCCAGCGACATGTCGATGGAGTCGCCTTCCTTCCAATCCCGCGTATGCGAGGCCGTGGACTCCAGCATCATCTCGGTGAACTTCGAGATCGATGCCTTGTGGAACATCGGCTGCATGGTCCGCCGTTGCTTGGCATGGAGCGGTTCCTCGCTGCTCACCAGGCCTTGTCCGATCAGCTTCTCCCCGACCGTCAGTCCACCGGTCTTGTGGTAGTTGAGCGGATTGGAAACCAGGATGTGTTTGATGTCGTCCGGATTGCGGATCAGGTAGGTTGGAACCTCCAGCGGCAGCACGAAGGTATCCCCGTGCTTGTCCGCCTCCTGGGTGAGCGCCTCCACGAAGCGAAACCCGGAACGGAGGAAATGCTTCAGAAGGTCCAGGCGCGATGGCCCCGGGGTGCGGGTAGTGGTCTGGGCGGCGCTCATGCGAGGGAGGGTTGATCGTTTGAAGGACAGGAAGCGGGAGGCTTTTCAAGACAAACCTCGTCCCATGGCCACCACTGGTCGGGATGACTACGGAGGGTTTGGAACATCGAATCAAAGGCGTCTTCCACCAGTTCCGCCGCAGCCTCGCGCAGGGGCCCCTTTGCGGGTCGAGCCAGCGGCGCAATCACGACCCGGTGCTGGTTCGGGCCGGTGCGGATGCTGGTCACGCTGAATACCGGCGCGCCCTGCCGCAGAGCCAGCAGGCCGGGACCGAGATTCACACTCGCGCCGGTGCGGCCGAACGGGAGGATGACGTTGTGTTTCAAGACCACGGGAAAATCGATGAAGATACCGAACAGACCGTTGCGTTTGAGAATCTCTGCCATCCGGGCAGGCATCCGCTCACCCAGCAGCACGCGTTCCACCCGGCCGCGCTTGAACAACCGGGCGACCATGTCCTCCACGGCGATCACCGGATTGCCCGCGATGGCGATGTCGTAGTCGCGGATGCCGAAGGCTGCCACCAGCGAACCGGGATTCCCGATATGGTCGAGGAACAACACCGCGCCCTTCCCTTCTGCCAACGCCTGCTGGAGCAACTCCTCCCCGGAAATCCGGATATTCGCGATCAGATCCTCGTCCTTCGACCAGTACATCTGGAAGGGCTCGAAGACGCAGCGTCCGATGTGCTCCAGATGCAACCTCCAGACCCGTTCGCGCTCATTCGGTGATGGGAACGGCCCCAGCACCTCCTCCATCCGCCCTAGGATCTTGTCCTTGTGGCTGTGCCGCATGAAAACCGCTACCGGATGACCGAGCCTCGCCAGCCAGCGATCCGGCAGACAGCGGGCCAGCAGGAAATTCAATCGGACCACCAGCCGCGCGAGCTGGATCAGGCACGCGGTGATGATGTCAATCAGCAGCCGGCGGCAACGGGTCACGGCTCGTCAGGCGGATTTCAGTTGGCACGCCATCACGGGCAGGGCTTCCCTTTCCGCAGTCAGGTGAACCAGCGCCCAGGCCGCGCGTTCGATCGCGCCATGGCCACCGAGGACGGCAGATACGCGGGCCAGATTCCGGCGCATTTCAACGGCGCGATCCGGGTCACCCAGCAGGGCGGAGGCTTCGGTGACGATTGAATCGACGGTGAAATTCTCCTGCAAAAGCTCAGGCACTACCCCCTCATCGAGGAGAATGTTCGGCATCGCCACGAAGCGGCTTTTCACCAGCATCTTCGCCGCCCAGAAGGTCAAACGGCGCACCTTGTAGAACACCACCATCGGCACCCCGGCGAGCGCGGTCTCCAGCGTGGCCGTTCCGGACGCCACGAGAGCGAGGCGGCATTTCGGCACCACCCGCTCCGACCAACCCGGCCGCAGCTCGATGGCATGGGTCATCTCCGCAGCCTCGATCATGCGCAGGAGCGGAGCCCGCAGATGCTTCGCCGCCACCGGCAGGAGGAATTTCATGCCCGGATTCATCTGCCGCAGTCGCTTGGCTGCGGCAATCAGCGTCGGAGCGTGGCTTTCGATCTCCTGCACCCGGCTACCTGGCATGAGCGCCACCGGCCGGCGATCTTCCTCATCTCCCGCCACGGGGTCATCGGATTTCTCCACCAGGTCCAGCAGCGGGTGTCCGAACCATTCGGCGCGGGCACCGTATTCGCGGAAAATTTCCAGCTCCTTGGGGAACGCCGGAATCACCAGCGAGGAATGCCGGGCGATCCGCCGGGCACGCCAGCGTCCCCAGAACCACACCTGTGGCACGAAGTAATGGACGAAGGGGATACGCTCCCGCTTCAGCACCGTCACCAGCCGTTCATTGAAAGCTTCTCCGTCCACCAGGACCACCAGATCCGGGCGCTCGGTTTTGAGCAGCTCCGCCAGCCGGGCACGGGCACGGCGCATCTCCGGAAGAAATCGCAGGGATTCCTGAATGCCCACGTAGCCCCAACCTGCGGTATCACAGCGGATCTCAACTCCGGCGGATCGCATATGGTCTCCGCCATATCCGACCAACTCGACTCCGGGGTGGATGCGCTGGAGCGTCCGTGCCAGCTGGGCGGCTTGATAGTCACCGCTCACCTCACCGGCGGACAAAAACATCTTCAGTGGCCGTGTCCCCTTGGAGTCCTGTATCATCGGTTTCCTCGTCTGGTTCGGGCTCCGAAGCTCCCTGATCCGGAGGGCGGATATTGGATCAGGGAAATTACGCAGCGGCTCACTCGCGCGAGACTAGCGGACCCATGCTTACCGGATCAAGTCTGCACACTCCTTGATCCTATCGATTTCGCTCATTCTTCATTGGCATTTCATAGAACAGGGTTGGAATGACTCCATGCCCCGCGTCCTCCTTGTCGAAGATGAACCGGCGATCGCCGACACGCTCGTCTACGCCCTTGAAACCGAACGACTTGAAGTCACCCACGCCTTGACCGGCAGTGAGGCGCTGGATGCTTTTGCGGAAAAGCGACACGATTTTGTGATCTTGGATATCGGTCTCCCGGACATGACCGGTCTCGACGTTTGCCGCAAACTCCGGGAAAATAGCGTCGTTCCCATTCTATTTCTGACCGCCCGGGACGGAGAAATCGACCGTATTCTGGGCCTTGAACTGGGCGGCGACGACTACGTGACCAAACCTTTCTCGCCCCGGGAAATTGTCGCCCGCGTCCGCGCGATCCTGCGCCGTTCCGGAGGAAATGGAGAATCCTCCGCCGCTCCGACCGCTGCTCCTGCTCCTGCGGCTGCGGTGCCCGCCACCCCGCTCCACCACGATACCACTGCCATGCGCATCCACTGCCACGGCACGGCGCTCGATCTCACCGCCCATGAGTACAAGCTGCTGCTGGTGCTCCTCTCCCATCCCGGTCGTGTTTTCACCCGCGACCAACTCCTCGACCGTGCTTGGGAAGACCCGGGTGCCGTCACCGACCGGACGGTAGATGCCCACGTGAAATCCATCCGCTCGAAGCTGCGCACGGCACGACTCGGGGCGGAGGATTACATCCAGACCCGCCGCGGCCTCGGCTATCTGCTCTCCATTTCATAAGTGTCGGCTGTTCCTTGGTCTGAACCTCTCTTTTCTCCATTTTGATCCACCCATCATAGTCACCTATCCGCCCTTCTCTCCGTGCGTTTCACCCGGGTCACCCTCTTCTTCATTGCCTTCATCATGGTGCTGGGGTTCTACCAGCTCGCGAACTACTTCCTCTCCGGGGTCGAGCCGCAGACCTTTCAGGCCACGGAAGAGGTCATGGTGGATTCCGCCCATCTGCTCGCCGAGCTGGTGGAGAATGAAATGGAGCACGGCAAACTCGATACCGACCGACTCCGTGAGGTGTTCGATGGCGCGCACGAACGCGAATTCCGGGCCCAGATTTTCAACCACCTGAAGCAACACGTGGGAATGAATGCCTACCTCACCGATGCCAAGGGAGTGGTGATCTTCGATTCCGAAGAAGGCAGACGGGAGGGGCAGGACTTTTCAAGGCTCCGGGATGTGTTACTGACCCTCCAGGGACAATACGGTGCCCGCAGCAGTCGCAACGACCAGTCGGACTCCACCTCTTCCATCCTGTATGTGGCCGCCCCGGTCGGGGACGCGAAACACCCCTCCGGCGTTCTCACCGTATTCAAACCCCAGGCCGACGCGCTCCCGATGATCAAGGAGCGCAAGCAGGTCATCTACCGGGCATTCAGCCTGATCGGCGGCGGCACTCTGGTCCTGATCACGGTGGTGTTCCTGTGGCTGTACCGGCCCATCAGCCGGATCACGGAGTATGCCCGCGCGATCGAACGCGGCGAGCGACCGAAGCTGCCGAAGATCGGCATCGGCCGGGAGGTCAACACCCTTGCCCACGCCTTGGAATCGATGCGTGAGGCGCTCGAGGGCCGAGCCTATGCGGAGCACTACATCCAGACCCTCACTCATGAGATGAAGAGCCCTCTCGCGGCCATCCGTGGTGCCGCGGAACTGCTGGATGAGGACATGCCTGCGGATACCCGCCACCGTTTCCTTGAGAATATCCGCGCCGAGTCCGCACGCACCGAACGCCTCATCAACCGGCTGCTGGAACTCTCCGCCATCGAGAGCAAGACACGTCTCGAGTCCGCCGAGGCGATCGACCTCGTGCAGGTCGTGTCGCAAGCGGTTCGACCAAGCCCGGCCGCTTGCCGAGCTGGCGGAAGTCCACCTTGAATGGACCACTCCGGAAGAGGCCATCCCACTGCGGGGCGATGCTTTCATTCTACGAGCAGCGGTCACCAATCTTCTGGAGAATGCCATCGACTTCTCCCCGGAGGGATCGACCGTGGAAATTGCGACTCTTGTATCCAGCGATCGCGCCACGCTTTCGATCCGGGATCACGGTCCCGGCATCCCGGACTACGCGCAGGAGCGCATCTTCGACCGTTTCTACTCCCTGCGCCACCACACGATGGGACGCAAGGGAACGGGCCTCGGGCTGACCTTGGTTCGGGAGGCCGCCGAACTACACGGCGGGCTGATCTCGCTCGACCCGGCGGAAGACGGCGGCACCGTGGCGACTTTCAGCCTGCCGATCGGCTGAGCCCCACAAATGCGTCAGGATGATAGCGGACGGGAGAACCCTGCGTTGAAGGGAACGTCGCTTTTTGTATTCAATTCTCGGTGTTCGTTGGCCGTCCGGAGAATCGACAACCAAGCGGCGTTCTCATCATGAGCAAGCCTTTCCATTCCACAGCATCCGTTCTCGCGGCCCTCACATGTGCCGGGTGGTCGGATGCTGCGGAGCCGGTGCCGACCTACAACAAGGACATCCGGCCGATTCTCGCGGACAAATGCATCCAGTGCCACGGCCCCGATTCCGCGGGGCGGAAAGGAGATCTCCGCCTGGATCGGCGTGAGGATGCGCTCGCCGCAAAAGCCTTCGTGCCCGGCGATGCCGCCGCCAGCCATCTGATCCAGCGCATCCATGAGCACGACCCGAAGGAGGTCATGCCTCCTCCGGATTCGCCACGGCAGCTCACCGATCATGAGCGAGATCTGCTCACCCGCTGGATCGCCGGTGGAGCGAAGTATGAACCGCACTGGTCCTTCACTCCTCTCCCAGCCTCGGTGGCCATCCCTACTCCTAAAGACCCGGCGTGGCCGAAGCAGGATCTCGACCGATTCATCGCCGCGCGGTTCGACCAGGAAGGCCTCTCCCCCTCGGCCCCAGCCTCCGAAGAACGTTGGCTGCGCCGGGTCACCTTCGATCTCACCGGGCTGCCGGTATCTCTCGCCGAGCTCGACGCTTTTCTGGCCGACAAAGAAGATGGCGCGCGGGAACGAGCCATCGACCGGTTGCTCGCCTCACCCCGCTATGGCGAGAAGATGGCGGTCGATTGGCTGGATATCGCACGCTATGCCGACTCCTTCGGCTACCAATCGGACATCGATACCAATGCCTGGCCTTATCGCGATTGGGTGATCAGCGCGATCAATCAAAACCTGCCTTGGGACCAGTTCATCACCTGGCAGCTCGCCGGTGACCTGCTGCCGAACCCCACCCGCGAACAGCGCATCGCCACCGCCTTCAACCGCATCCACCGCAAGACCCAGGAAGGTGGCAGCGTGGAGTCCGAATTCCGCCAGGAAGGCATCTCCGATCGCGTCCACACCTTCGGCACGGCTTTCCTCGGACTGACGATGGAGTGCACGCGTTGCCACGACCACAAATATGACCCGCTCACTCAGCGCGACTACTACTCGCTCGGAGCGTTCTTCAACTCGATCGATGAATGGGGCCTGCTGCACGGCACGGGCTCGATCCCGCCGAATCCCACCCTGCTGCTGACCACTGCGGATCAGGACAAGACGGCATCCACGCAGACCGCCGCGATCCAGGAGGCGGAATCCGCGCTCACCAGACAACGCACGGAAAAGGAAACCGCCTTCCAAGCCTGGCTGGCCGCACCTTCCGGTCCCTCTTCCGATCTTGTGGTCTCATGCGATCTCGATGCGATCGACCGGAACAATCTGGCCAACTCAGCCGATCCAAAGAAGCCTGCGGACACCAATCCGAAGAACAAATTGGTTCCAGGTCATCGCGGACAAGCCTTGTCCTTCACCGGCGATGACGCCCTGAACCTGAGCCATGCCGACAAGGTGAACCGCGAAGATCCGGTTTCGATGGCATTCTGGGTGAATCCCGGACCGGCGACCAAGCGGCAGGTCGTTTTCCACAACAGCGCGGGTTACGACCCCGGCTACAATGGCTTCGAGCTGCTACTCGAAGACGGCCGATTGCGTTGGCAGGTCTCACGCGAATGGCCGGGCAACTGCATCTCGGTCCGCGCCCAGCCGGTGGTCCCGAGCGGGCAATGGACGCATGTGGTGGTGACCTACGATGGCTCTTCCCGCGCGAACGGATTGAAGGTCTATCTGAACGGCCAACCCGCTCCGCTGGAAACCGTCCGCGATCATCTCTCGAAGAATTCTGGAAGCGGCGATGGATTCGCTTTCGGCGAGCGTGTCCGTGATTCGGGGTTGAAGGATGGCGCGGTCGATGATGTGCGGCTCTACAAGCGTGACATCACGGCATTGGAAGTAGCGGCTCTCGCTGCGGATCGCTCGCTATCCGATCAGATCGCCGCACAACCCAAGGACGATGCCGGCATGGCCGGACTTCGCGAGTTCTACTTCTCCGCCATCGACCCCGATCTGCGCAAGGCCACTGCTGACCTCAGAGGACTCCGCGCCAACCTCCGCAAGACTCTGGATGGAGTGAAGGAGCTTCCCATCATGGAGGAGATGAAGGAGGAACGTCCCGCCTACATCCTCGCCCGTGGAGCTTACGATGCTCCAGAAGGAGAGCCGTTGAAACGGGTTACTCCCTCGGCGCTGCCGCCGATGCCCGCAGATCTGCCGCGCAACCGGCTCGGGCTCGCGCGCTGGCTCACCGCACCCGATCATCCCCTCACCGCACGCGTGCAGGTCAACCGCGTGTGGCAGCATTTCTTCGGTCGTGGACTTGTCGCCACCTCGGAGAACTTCGGCGCGCAGGGCGAGTTGCCTTCCCATCCCGAGCTGCTGGATTGGCTGGCGCGCGACTTCATCGCCCATGGCTGGGACATGAAGCGGCTATGCAAGCAGATCGTCCTCAGCGCCACCTACAGCCAGGACTCCAAGGCGACGCGGGAACTGCGCGAGCGGGATCCCGCAAACATCCTGCTCGCCCGTGGACCGGTGAAGCGATTGCCTGCGGAGGAACTGCGCGATCAGGCACTGGCGCTTTCCGGCCTTCTGCAACCGACCATCGGCGGGGCTTCCGTGAAGCCCTACCTGCCAGAGGCCGCCACCTGGCGTGCGCTCAACAGCTTCCTGCCGGAATACAAGCGGGATGCGGCTCCGGCCATCTATCGTCGCAGCCTCTACACCTTCTGGCGCCGCACCGCACCGCCGCCTGGTATGCTGGCGTTTGACTCCCCCACCCGCGAGCTTTGCACCGTCCGCCGCCAGCAGACCAATACGCCGCTGCAACCTCTGGTGATGCTCAATGATCCGCAGTTCGTGGAAGCCTCCCGCGCCCTCGCCATCCGCATGATGCGGGAAGGCGGCGGCGATCCCACCGCACGTGCGGCATGGGTCTTCCGCGAGGCGGTCGATCGACAGCCGGATGCACGTGAGACCCGCCTGCTGCGCGATCTCTACGACTCCCAGCTTCAGACGTTCCAAGCCGACCCGAAACAAGCCGATGCCTATTTGAAAGTCGGCGATCTCCAGGCCCCGGCCGACCTACCCGCACCGGAACTCGCCGCCTCCGCCGCACTGGCGAATGCCGTACTCAATCTCGACGAAGCCATCACACTCCGCTGACCCATGGCCGATCCCTTTTTCATCACCCGCCGCCATTTCTTCTCACGCGTATCCGCGGGCCTCGGCGGCCTCGCTCTCAGCTCCTTGATGGGCGACCGCGCCTTGGGAGAGAGCCTGATGCCTTCTTCGCTCCCCGGCTTCGCGCCGAAGGCCAAGCGGGTGATCTATCTCTTCATGAGTGGAGGTCCCGCCCAACAGGACCTCTGGGACGAAAAGCCGCTGCTGCACCAACGCCGCGGCGAGAACCTGCCGGAATCCGTGCGTGGCAACCAGCGTCTCACCGGGATGAGCAGCAGCCAGGCGAGTTTCCCCCTGGCTCCTTCGAATTTCAAGTTCAACCCGATGGGGTCGAACGGCACCATGGTCAGCGAGCTGCTGCCGCACACCGGCGCGATGGTCGATGATATCTGCCTGGTGAAATCGATGTTCACCGAGGCCATCAACCACGACCCGGCGATGACCTTCTTCCAAACCGGATCACAGATCGCCGGCCGCCCGAGCATGGGCTCCTGGATCCACTATGGTCTCGGTAGCATGAATGAGAACCTGCCCGCATTCGTGGTGCTGGTGACGAAGAAGGCGACGGACCAACCGATCTACACCCGGCTCTGGAGCAGCGGCTTCCTCGACTCCCGTTATCAGGGTGTCCGGTTTTCCTCCGGCCAGGAAGCGGTGTTCTATCTCGCCAATCCCGATGGAGTCTGCGGCAGCGGCAGGCGTGCCCTGTTGGACAAGCTGGGGGATCTCAACCGTGCCTCATTCGAGAAGGAACTCGATCCGGAAATCGAATCCCGCATCGCCCAATACGAGATGGCCTATCGCATGCAGACCAGCGTGCCGGAAGCCACCTCCATCCAGAACGAGCCGAAGTCGGTGCTCGATCTCTATGGGCCGGACGTGGACAAGGCGGGCACCTTCGCCGCAAACTGCCTGCAAGCCCGCCGCCTCGCCGAGCGCGGTGTCCGCTTCATCCAGCTCTACCACCCCGGCTGGGACAACCACGCCAATCTGCCCAGGGATATCCCGCGACTATGCAAGGAGATCGATCAACCCTGCGCGGGCCTGCTGAAGGACCTCAAGATGCGGGGCATGCTGGAGGATACGCTGGTCGTGTGGGGCGGTGAGTTCGGCCGCACCAGCTACTCACAGGGCGTCCTCACCGCGAACAACTACGGCCGCGATCACCATCCGCGTTGCTTCTCGCTGTGGATGGCGGGCGGCGGCATCAAGCCCGGCGTCGTGCATGGCGCCACCGACGACTTCGGCTACAACATCACCGAGAACCCGGTCCACGTGCATGACCTGCACGCCACCATTCTCAACCAACTCGGACTGGATCACACCAAGCTGACCTTCTTCCACCAGGGCCGCCACTACCGGCTCACCGATGTGGCGGGCAAGGTGGTGAAGGAAATCCTCGCCTAGTTCAAAACGTCACCGGCTCGTTCTTTTCCGGCATACGGGGAGGAGCGTCCGGTTGCCTTGGCGGCCTACGGCCTGCCAACGCAATCACGGGCCAGGAAACCAGCAAACCCACCAGAAGCCCGATCCCCGCGCCCGATCCCAGAATCAGCGGCACCTTTGGAGAGGATACATACATCGCCATCACCGGCCGGTCGATGATCGTCACGACATTTTGCTTCGGGTTCTCTTCCTCCATCATTGTGCGGTAGGTATTCGCCAGTTCATCCGCCGCATCACGGGCATCTTCCTTGTTCGTGTGGCGTATGGTGATTCTGAAAATCCCCGTTCCTGCATCGTGATGGATCATCGTGGCCGACCGGAGCACATCGATGGCGTCTTGTTTAGGGAGGCCCCAGCGGTTCGGCAGCTCCAGCTTCTCTGACACCCGCCCCAGGCATCCTGAGGAACGCATCACCTCTATCGCCAATGCCGCGCGGGCATCGTCCACCCCTACGGACTGCCCGGACGCGGGCGCCACGTTGATCACGGCCACGCTGTCGTACTTTTTCGGCATCACATACGCGATCACCCCACCGCAGAACAGACCCACGAACATCATCACCGGGGTCACGATCAAGGCCAGCCACCACAAACGGCGGAACGCTCCACCTGCACCCGACTTCGAAACAACAGCATCCGACATGATGGAGATATCCATGTCTGGCATTCCGCTGTCACGGCCAATCCCCCTTCACGCCGCTTTCACACACGTTTCACCGGCCAGGAACCGGCATTTCACACGCTGGTCCTTTCATCACGTCGTCCACACCGACAACCGCCATGAAAGTCCTGCTCCGCCTGATCTACTTCGCCACCGTATTCGGGTTCCTTGCCGTCACCCAGGGACAAACAACCGCCGCCCCCTATTTCCAAACGGTTTCCGCGAACGGCGAGAAAGCCGGTGACCCGCTGCCGCTGAAGTCCAGCACGGCCAGCGTCCGGATCGATGCCGCCATCGCCCACGTTTCACTCGAACAGATCTATGCCAATACCGGCGACAAGCCGATGGAGGCCATCTATGTGTTCCCAGCCTCCACCCGGGCCGCAGTGCACGGCATGACCCTCACCACCGGCGGTCGCACGGTCGCAGCCCGCATCAAGGAGAAGGTCGCGGCAAAGACGGAATACGAACAGGCGAAGTCCCAGAAGAAGACCGCCGCCTTGCTGGAAGAGCACCGGCCGAACGTGTTCCAGATGTCGGTGGCGAACATCCTGCCCGGCGAGGACATCCGGGTTACGGTGGAATGGACCGAGAGCATCCCCTCCATCGATGGCACCTACGAGTTCGTCTTCCCCACGGTGGTCGGCCCCCGCTACGGCCACGGTAGCGGAGATGCCGTGGAGAACTGGTCGGCCAATCCTCATCTTCACGAAGGCAAGGCTTCGAACGCCGGATTCCAGCTCGCGGTCAATCTCTCCACCGCCCTGCCGCTGGCCGAAGTGAAATGCACCAGCCATCCGATCGACGTGGACTTCCAATCGAAGACCACCGCCGCGGTGAAGCTCGTGACCAAGGCGGGCGAGGAGTCCGCCAACCGTGATTTCATCCTGCGCTGGAAGCTCGGACAGGATCGTGTGGATGCTGGATTGCTGCTGCACAAGGGTGAGAAGGAAAACCATTTCCTGCTACAAGTGGAGCCACCCAAGCGTGTGACACCGGATCTCATTCCGCCGCGCGACTACGTGTTCGTGCTGGATATCTCGGGATCCATGCAGGGCTTCCCGCTCCAGACCGCCAAGGATCTGCTCTCCCAACTAACCTCGGTGCTGCGTGCAGAGGACACCTTCAACATCGTCACCTTCTCCGGTGGCAGCGAGGTGCTTTCCGAGAACCCGGTGGCGAACACACCCGCGATGGTCGAGCAGGCGCGCGCCTTCCTCACCAAACAACAATCAGGCGGCGGCACCGAGCTCGGCCAGGCGCTGGACCGGGCATTCAAGCTCCCTGGCGGCGAAGGACGTTCGCGTTCGATCGTGGTCATGACCGATGGCTTCGTCGGATTTGAACGCGAGGTTTTCACCACCATCCGCTCGCGTCTCGGTCAGGCCAATCTGTTCTCCTTCGGCATCGGTTCGTCGGTGAATCGTGAGCTGGTCGAAGGCATGGCACACGCGGGCCAGGGTGAACCGTTCGTGGTGACGCAGCCATCCGAAGTGAAGGATACCGTCACTCGCTTCAGGGATCTGATCGCCAGCCCGGTGCTTGCGAAGATCCGGATCGAAGCCGATGGCGTGGAACTCTCCGGCATCGAGCCATCTCCCTATCCGGACCTGTTCGCGAACCGCCCGCTGGTCATCAGCGGCCGCTGGAACGGCGAACCCAAAGGCCGCATTGTGGTGCGCGGCATTGCAGGCAATGGAGAGCCGTTCGAGAAATCGGTCGATCTGGCGGAAGCCGCGGCCAAGGGCACCGATCACCCCGCGCTGCCGGTGCTGTGGGCCCGCGAGCGGGTCCGCCATCTGACGGATGAGCTTCCTGTATCCACCCGGACCACGCAGCCGGTGAATTCCGAGGCCATCCGTGAGATCACCCATCTGGGACTCACCTACCAATTGCTCACTCCCTACACGTCATTCCTGGCGGTGGATGAAACACCGCGCTCATTCGAAGGGCTGGCCCAAACCGTGAAGCAGCCCCTGCCACTCCCGGCCGGAGTCTCGAACGCAGCAGTCGGTGGAGCCAAGCCGATCGTCACCAATGGCTCGGTGCCCGAGCCCGGCTCCATCGGCCTGATCTCCCTGCTTGTCATGCTGCTGGCCATGCAGCGCCGCCGTTGAGCCGCCATGAATGCACTCATTTCCCTGCCTCCGGCCATGATCACGGAAGGACACTCCTCCAGACAGCCGGACAACCCTCGCCGCCGATGGCTTCCCGCATGGCTCATCGCCGTCTCACTGCTGCCCGTGATCGTCTGGTTCATCCGGCGGTTGGATGACGGCAGTGATGAACCTCTCGGACTGGTCGCGCTCGCGATGGCCCTGCTGCTGGCATGGCGGGACCGGCACTCGATCCATGCCACCGCGCTCTCCCGGGGAGCCGGCGCACTGTTGATCCTGACGAGCGCGCTGACCACGCCGTGGCTGCCCCCGCTGATCCGGGCGGCGATCGCAACGGCCGGAGTGGCCTTCTTCTACGGCATGCATCGTAAAACGGGAATTGTCGCGCTGCTGATGCTGTCCCTGCCGGTGATCGCATCCCTGCAATTCTGGGCCGGATATCCGCTGCGTGTACTTTCCGCTAGCGGGGTGGTGGAGGCTCTCCACCTCAGCGGCATCACCGCCATGCGCTCGGGCACTGGCATCCTCACCGACGGACAAACCATCCAGGTGGATCCGGCGTGCAGCGGCATCCGCATGCTTTGGCATCTCCTGGCTGCGGGCGCGGCCCTCGCCGCGTTCCATCGGCTGTCGACCGGGCGCTCCATCGCCCTGCTTGCGCTCGCCGCCGCACTCGCCATCCCCGCCAATATCCTGCGGGCTCTGCTTCTAGTCATCGAAACGTCCGGCAAATTGCCTCCCACCGGAGTCCTTCATGAAATCACCGGCCTTTTCTGCACTGCGGTCGTGCTCGGACTGATGGGCTGGTTCGCCGCGCGCGGCCGGGGGACAAAGCCACTCTCCGCCTCCGGATCTCCGGTCCACCGGCATGACATGGTGGTGTTGGTCTTCGCCGCCATCGCCGGACCATGGCTGTCGATCGCCTCCCACCGTGACATCCTTCCCGCACCTCTCACTGTCATCCCCGCCAGCTTCACCTTCGAAGATCTGACACTGCCACTCCAGCCGCTGCCTCCGACACCCACGGAGCAGGCGTTCGCCAACGGCTTCCCCGGCACGCTCGGCAGTTTTCTGTGGAGCGACCGTCAGGTGATCCTGCGGCGTGTCACGCAGGCCACGCGCCGCCTTCATCCCTCCCGCGATTGCCTGCGCGCGGCGGGATTTCTCACCACCGATTCGGTGGTCGAGGAACACAGCGATGGCAGCCGCTGGTCGCGCTTCACTGCCAGCCGCGCCGGTCAGGAACTGATCGTCCGCGAGCGCATCATCAGCGAAGCCGATGGCAGGTGCTGGACCGATGTATCCCCGTGGTTCTGGTCCGCCCTCTTCCATCCGCTCAACGGCCCATGGAGAGCAGAAACCGTGATTGAGGAACGATGAGCTCCCCATCCTTGATCCGATCCGCCATCCTCAGTGGTCTGGCCACGGTGGGCGCCCTCATGATGTCCTCGGCAACGCTCTGCGGACTCCTCGCGTGGATGTATAGGGGCTCGGTCAGGATCTATCTGGAAGGCCACCATGCGGATCTCCTCTGGGACCGCACGACGCAGGCATCCGGAGACTTCATCGAATTGGAAGTCGTCCCCTTCATCGTCGGAGTCGTGGCGTTGACGGGACTTCACTACTACAATCATCGTTGGATCTCGGGTGTTCCAATCCTTTTTGTCGGCCTGTCCCTTGGACTCGTTTCCGCCCTCCATACGCTCGCCTCCCGTCGGCTGCTATACGGCACGGTGATGGATATCCCGCCCACCCAGCTGGGGGTGCTGGCCGCCTGCATGGTCGGCGGCTGTTGCCAAGCGTTCGTGGTCGCCGCCTTCCGCCAGCGGAGCCGATCGCATTCTCCCAATCTTCACGTGAATCCCACGAACCCAGGATGAATCCTTCATTCCACTCTGCCTCACTGGGAACCGTGAGCTTGCGCGCATTTCTGCAACCCGACACCACGTGGCTGGATGATCCCGGTTCGAAGCGGGTGTGGCAAACCGCCGCAATGACCGTGGCCGGACTGGCCCTCTATGGCTTCACCGTGGGTTGGTGGCGCTCTCCGGTGATGGGCGCCTATGTGGCGGTGAAGATGCCGCTGCTCATCCTGCTCACGCTTGGCTGCAATGGTCTGCTCAATGGCCTGTTCGCCCTGCTGCTCGGCACCGGGCTGGGCATCCGCCAATCGTTTCTCGCTCTCCTCATGGCCACGGCCGTGTCCGCATTGATCCTCGGGTCCCTGGCACCGGTGACGTTCTTCCTCGCGTGGAACGCACCGTCCCCGGGCTCCGCAGGCGCGGGCACGGCCCACTCCGCCTATCTGATCACGCATACCTTTCTCATCGGCTTCGCCGGCGTGGTTGCGAATGCCCATCTCCACCGGCTGCTCACCGCCCGTGCGCCAAACCGTGCCGCCGCGAATGCCACGCTTCTCGCCTGGCTGGCGGGCAATGGATTTCTCGGCGCGCAGTTCTCATGGGTGCTGCGGCCGTTCTTCGGCTCGCCCGGACTGGAGGTCGCCTTCCTTCGTCCGGAGCCGCTCAAAGGCAACTTCTACCAAGCTGTCTGGCACTCACTGGTGAACCTGACCGGTGGCACCGCTTCCGCCACCTGCGCCCTCACGCTTCTTCTCTGCCTCATCTCCATCCCCATCCTCGCCGCCCTGCGGTCCCAACCAACCCACCTGACCCCGCCATGAACACTCCAGCCACCCCGCCACCTCTGGAAGCTCCGCTCCCGGACAAGCTCGATCTCCGAGCCTTGTTCGAAGCGCTGTTGCGCCGCCCTTACGAGCTCGTCCACCGCCTCGCCGCTCCCGGCCACGGAGCCACCGGACGTTTCACAGGTATCACCGTCATCGCGGTGCTCCTCTTCGGAGTGGTCATCGGCTGTTTTTACAAACACGAACAACTCTGGGCCGCCCCGCTGAAAATCACCGCCGGACTCGCGATCGCCGCCGCGATCTGCTTTCCCAGCCTCTATATCTTTTCCACGCTGGCGGGTGGAAAGCTCTCCGTGCAGCAGCTCGCGGCGGGATTCGCCGGAGCTCTCGCGCTCGCAGGCCTGTTGCTTCTTGGCTTCGCCCCGGCCGTCTGGATCTTCGCCGAATCCACCGACTCCTACGGCTTCGTCGGTGCCCTCGGCATCGGGGCATGGCTGGTGGCGCTGCTTTTCGGCCTGCGTTTCCTCAAAACCGCCGTCTTCGCCGCCGGGGCGAGCCGCACCGGTCCATTGGCGCTCTGGAGCGGGGTTTTCGCGCTGGTCACCCTCCAAATGACCACCTCGCTGCGCCCGATTCTCGGCCATTCGCCGCAATTTGTGACGCAGGAGAAGAAGTTCTTCCTCGAGCACTGGGGCGACTGGATCGGCGAAAGCCAAAAAATCCCCGCCGCCAGCGCGCCAATTTCTCAAACCAAAGAACCTGCGCAGTCCCGGACATCGTCCTCCGATCCGGATACTCATCGCAATCCACATGCCGATAATTGACCTAATTTCACCTTCCCATGAAACCACCACCCTCCTCCATCGGGATCACATCCGCCCGGAGCGCCACGCCTTCTGAACCTCTCCGCCGCCAACCTTCCAGTGATCCCTGCCATCGTTCTTGCAAGGCCTTGCCCTCAAGCAAGTCCCCTCGCCAGCCGGCTTCGCCCGTTGCCGCCAATGCCGATTTCCGGAAATGGCGGAACGAGCTTTTGGAATGAAACCTAGTCATAAGAGACTGGAATCCGGATTCGCGAAATTGCTTCCACCCGGGGACGAGACTGATAGTGTGCCCCTCACCAAACCCCAAAATATCCCAAGCAAACGCGAATTCACCTGATGAAAACCGGCTTATTTAGAACCGCCGACGGCAAGAACTACGCCGTCACGTTCGCCCTGATCAGTTCGCTCTTTTTCCTGTGGGCGCTCTGCAACGGGATGATCGACGTGATGGACAAGCACTTCCAGGACTTCCTCCATCTCACGAAAGCCCAGTCCGCCAACGTCCAGTTCGCCCACTACCTTGGCTATGCCCTGATGGCGCTTCCCGCCGGTCTTCTGGCCCGCAAGCTCGGCTACAAGGGCGGTATCATCGCCGGTCTCATGATCGTCGCCATCGGCTGTCTCTGGTTCATTCCGGCCACCAAGATCTCCGCGTTCTGGGCCTTCCTGCTGGGTGTTTGTGTGGTTTCGATGGGACTCACCTTCCTGGAAACGATCGCCAATCCCTACACCACCGTTCTCGGTGCTCCACAATTCGCGGCGGTTCGCATCAACCTCGCCCAATCGGCGAACGGCATCGGCTGGATCCTCGGCCCCATCATCGGGGGTCTTTTCTTCTACGCCGATCCCGGCATCCACAAGGAACACATCGCCACCGGCCAAGCCAAGGCGTCCGTGGAAAACTGCCAGGAGTGTCAGGCGAAGAAGGCTGAACTCACCAAGGCGGAGCCCGATCAAAAGGCGAAAATTCACCATCTCCATCTTGAGCAAAATCCTGCCGCCGGCCCGGTGGAAAACTGCGCCGAATGTCAGGCCAAAGCCGACAAGTGGCTCGCTGGCGAACTCGCCAAGGTCGACGACAAGTGCCACATCTGCATCACCTCCGCCCATCAGACCGTCTGGATTCCTTACGCAGTCATCGCGGGGGCGGTTATCCTTCTCTCCATCGTTTTCCTGAAGGCGGACATCCCCGACATCGTCAACGAGGACGACTACCACCTCGACGACAACGTGCCGGCGTCCTCCAAGTCGATCTGGGCGCATGGCCACTTCACCGGTGCCGTGGTCGCACAGTTCGTTTACGTGGCGGCACAGGCCGGCATCTTCAGCTTCTTCATCAACTACATCGTTGAAGACATGCCCGCCCTCACGGCGACAATGAAGAGTTCGTGGTCGTTCCTGCTTGGCGGTGACAGCGGTTCCGAGTTGCGCGACGGCCTCTGGTTCGCCACCGAAAAGGGAGCCACCAAGCTGCTCGCCTATTTCGGCTTCTCCTTGTTCCTGCTCGGTCGCTTCACGGGAGCCGCCCTGCTCAACAAACTGGCCGCCCACAAGGCGCTGTGCATCTACGCATTCGCCAACGTGGTGCTCATGGTGCTGATCGTTGCCAAGCTCGGCTGGATCTCGGTGATCGCCCTGTTCCTGAGCTTCTTCTTCATGTCGATCATGTTCCCGACCATCTTCGCACTGGGCATCCACGGCCTTGGCAAGAAGTCGAAGATCGCTTCCTCCTACATCGTGATGGCCATCATGGGCGGTGCCTTGCTGCCGAAAATCATGGGCCACCTCGGCGATGAGAAGGGCATGTCCTACGGCTTCATCGTCCCGGCCGCGTGCTTCCTCGTCATCAGCCTCTACGGCGGCAGCTGGCGCAAGCTCAGCGGCTCGGAAGGTCTCATGGGCACCTCCCCGCAGGGCGGCCACTAAGCCTCTGCTCTCTTTACTCAAAACGGCGCTCCGGTTTCCCGGGCGCCGTTTTGCTTTTTCAGAAGTTCACTTTTCCTTCAACCGGCGAAGGCATTCGCCGTCACGCCTTTCACGCCGAGGCCGCGGACCACGAAGAGGCGCCCGCCGTGCTCTTCCTGCACGGACTTGTGGATACCAGTGGTGACATAGAGGTCCTTCAATTCCGGGCCACCGAAGGCACAGGAGGTGGTCTCCAGCGCAGGGATCTCCACGCGACGGACTTCCTCACCGGTCGCAGGATCGTAGCAGGCAACGCAGCCGCCGTGGCAGAAGGCGACCCACAGGCGGTCCTCGGAGTCGATGGTCATGCCGTCCGGGGACGCATCGATCGCCTCGGTGGACACCACGCTGCGGAGATTGCGGAGGTGCCCGTGGTCATAGTCGAAGGCCAGCACTTCACGGCGCGGGGTATCGATGTAATAGACGGTCTTCCCATCCGCGGACCAAACGATGCCGTTCGAGTTGGTCACCGGGCCGAAGGCCTCGTGCAGCGTCAGATCCGGATCGAGGCGGTAGAGCTTCGCATCTCCCGTTTTCTTCACCAGGCTGATCGTCCCGGCGAAAAAGCGGCCGTCCGGCGAGCACTTGCCGTCATTGAACCGGTTGTCCGGCTTGTCGGGTTCCGGGTCCGCGATCGGGGTCAACTCGCCGGTCTCATCATCGAGGAAGAACAGCCCGTGGTCCCCCGCGATCACCAGCCCCCCGCCATCCCGGGGCACCACGGTGCCCACGCGCTGGCCGATATTCCACGAACGCTCGTCGCCATTGGCAGGATCGTAGCGATGGACCTGATGGCCCTCGATATCCACGTAATAAAGAGCGTTTTTCCACCAGATCGCTCCCTCACCCCAGCGGGCGCGGACGGACGAGACAGGTTCGATATACAGCATGGGGCAAAGACTAGGCGGGTACGCGGCGGAGTCGAGAGCCGGATGCCCTCCGGATTCTGTCATTTTGGTCATCCGAAGGAGTCGGAAATGGCGTTGTCATGGCTGAAAAATGGGCGTATACGGCCTTTCAGCGTCGTCCCTGAAAATCCCTTTTTCCATGCTTCGTCCATCCCTCGCCTCCGCCATCAAGCTCGGATGCCTCGCGGCCGCCCTGTTGTTCGGCAGCATTCCCGCCGCCCGCGGCGAGATGCAGGGCCCGTGGGAAGTCATCAAGATGAACGACCGCGACTACGTCACGGTCGAGAGCATGAAGAACTTCTACAACTTCGCCAAATTGACCCGCACCGGAGACACCATCCGGCTCGAAAATGCGAAGGTGATCATGGAACTCAAGGTGGGCTCGCAGGAATGCACCATGAACGGCGTGAAGTTCGTCTTCAGCTACCCGGTTGAGAGCTCCGGCGCGAAAACCGTCGTCTCACGGATGGATCTGGCCAAGCTGATCGATCCTGTCCTCCGCCCGAACTACATTCAGAACGGCGGCGACTTCCGCACCGTCATCCTGGACCCCGGCCATGGCGGGAAGGACAATGGAGCCACCAATCCACTCGGCACCGAGGCCGGCTACACCCTCATGGTCGCCTCCAAGGTGAAGTCCATGCTGGAGGCGAAAGGCTTCAAGGTGGTGATGACCCGGAACAGCGATGTCTACCTGTCCCTCCAGGAGCGGGTGAATGTGGCCAACGCGGTGAAGGAAAACGCGATCTACATCAGCATCCACTTCAATTCCGGCAGCCGCGCCGCCCGTGGCATCGAGACTTTCGCCCTGTCTCCCCAAGGGGTGGCCCATTACGGCAAGGGCCTGAAATCGAGCGATTTCAGCATGTTCAACGGCAACGAGCACGACTCCGCCAATATCGCCCTCGCCACCGCCGCCCACGGATCCGTGCTGCGCCGCCTTGGGCCCACCAATACCTTCGACCGCGGCATCAAGCGCGCACGCTGGAGCGTGCTCAGCGGTGTGTTGCATCCGGCCATTCTGGTGGAGTGCGGGTTCGTCACCCATCCCTACGAAGCCCGCTTGATCGAGAACGACGACTATCGCACGGCGGTCGCCGCCGGCCTGACGGACGCCGTGGTGAGGTACCGCTACGCGGTCAGCCAAAAGACCTCGGCCCAATAAGCAGCGGGTCACACCTCCCGGATCACGGGCGCATTCAGAATCGCCTCTGTCATCCGCAGGGACTCCACATTGGGCCGCACTTCATGCACCCGGTGTAGCATCACGCCCATCCCGCGGGCATGAGCGGTAATCGCCACCGTGGGCCAGTCCCTCTCCTCGATACGGGTGCTGCCGAGAATGCGGCCGATGAACGATTTGCGGGAGATTCCCAGCAGGAGGGGATAGCCCTCCGGTGCCAAAGCTCCCAGATGCCGCAGCAGCGCCAGATTGTGCTCGTGGCTCTTCCCGAATCCGATGCCTGGATCAAAGCACAAGGTCTCCGTATCCAACCCGGCCGCAGCGAGGGTTTCCAGCCGCTCGCAGAAGAACTCCCCCACCTCCCGCACGACATCCTCGTAGTGTGGCGCGAGCTGCATCGTACCGGGAGTCCCCTGCATGTGCATCACCACCACTCCACAACCGCTGTCCCGGCAGACAGCCGCCATGGCCGGATCGCCGGTGAGCCCGGAAATGTCATTCACGATGTCCGCCCCCGCGGCCACCGCCTCCGCAGCCACGGATGCCTTCCAAGTATCGATCGAAATGAAGCCATCCCACTCCCGCCGCAATGCCCGGATCACCGGCAGAGTGCGCTCCATTTCGAGATCCGCAGGCACCTCATCGGAGCCCGGACGGGTCGATTCCCCTCCGATGTCGATGATTTCCGCGCCCTCCTCGATCATCCGCCGCGCGTGAACCAACGCCTGCTCGACCGCCGCATGGCGGCCGCCATCGGAAAAAGAGTCCGGCGTGACATTGAGAATGCCCATCACCACACCCCGCCGGAGGTCCATCTGCCGCCCTTTGATCCTCCAATTCATGGGAAAAAGTGCCGCTTGCCCTAACACGCGGCCCTCCCTAGCTTGCGTCCCATGATGGGTCTGACAATTCGGAATTCCGTTCTCGCTCTGGTTTTTGCCACCGCCGCCCTGTGCCCCGCCGCCGAAAAGGGGATCGACGCCGTGGACGGCCCGAACGTGCGCGTGATGCGCCAGGACGATGGCTCGCGCACCGTCTTCGAGCGCAGCCCGGACAACACCACCCTGACGACCCGCAACGTCACCGCCAACGGCATCCTCCAGCTCCGCACCGTCTACCGGATGGACAAGAATACCAATCCGCTGAGCTGCAAGATCTACGACGGCCAGAATCAGGAACTCTTCAAGGTCCGCTACGGCTATCGCAAGAGCGACGGCCAATTGGTCGCCGAGGCCATGTTCGATGCCCGGGTGAAGCGGACCAATCCGCAAACCGGAGAGGAAATGCCGGTCCGCTACCTGATCTACACCTACGACGCCAACAACAAGCGCAGCGCCCCCACCGCTGTCACCACTTTGGGAGGCAAAACGGCGGATGAAATCTATGGCAGCAAGATGAAGATCGCCCCCTTCACTCCGGAGCAGAACCCGTTCTACAAGGAGAACAAACCGGCCGGCCGCCGCTGATCCCTGCGGTCAGCCCATTCCACACCATCCGCCCGTGGCTTGTCCGGCCACGGGCTTTTTTCTCCCACGCATGAACCTCGCGGCCACCGCCCTCACCCTGTTCCTCGTCTTCGACCCCTTCGGAAACATGGTGATCTTCCATACCGTGTTGGCGAAGGTTCCGGCCGAACGGCGGCGGAATGTGATGATCCGTGAGCTGCTGTTCGCGCTGCTGATCCTGCTCGGATTCCTGCTCGCGGGTTCCACGATCCTCTCGATCCTCGGAGTCCGCCCCGCCACCCTGAGCATTTCAGGAGGCATCCTGCTGTTCCTGATCGCGCTCGGCATGGTCTTCCCCGCCAAGTCCATGCTCACCGATGCCACCGCAGAGGAGCCGTTCATCGTGCCACTTGCCGTGCCCCTCATCGCCGGGCCGTCCTCGATCGCCCTCCTGCTGCTGCTCTCCAACAAATACCCTGGCCAGCTCAAGCAATCGGCCCTGGCGCTCGGCGTCGCCTGGGGTGCGGCCGCATTGATCCTGCTGATTTCACCTCTGATCCTGAAGCTGCTCGGCAACAAAGGCACCGCCGCACTGGAGCGCCTCATGGGCCTGCTGCTCATCCTGATCGCGGTGCAGATGTTCCTCGACGGGCTCGCGGCCTACACCGCACGTTGAGCGCCGCATGATTGCCAAACGAGTCATCTTCGAAGGCCGCGTCCAAGGAGTGGGCTTCCGTTACACCACCAAGGATCTGGCGCGTGGTTTCGATGTCTGCGGCTGGGTGCGCAACCTTCCCGATGGAACGGTGGAGATGCAGGTGATGGGGGAAGCCGGTGAACTCGAGGATTTCCTGACGGAGATCACCAGTGAATCCGCAGTGTCCCATCATATCCAAACCGTCCGCAGCGAGAACATCGCCCCGCTCGAAGGCATCCGTGGCTTCAGCATCGTGAAATAGCGTCCGCCTTCAGTTCATCCCGAACCAGTGGAGCACCACGTAGTTCGCGAAGGCGAAAAAGATCGATCCGAGGAAGATGCAAACCGGCAGGGTCAGCACCCACGCCAGCAGGATATTGCGCAGCGTCTGCGCCTGAAGTCCGGAGCGGTTCGCCGCCATGGTGCCAGCGATGCCGGATGACAGGATGTGCGTGGTGCTCACCGGCAGGCCCAGCGTATCCGCGGCGAAGATGGTGGCCATCGCCACGGTTTCAGCGGCCGCGCCTTGGCCGTAGGTAAGGTGGCTCTTGCCGATCTTCTCACCCACCGTCACCACGATGCGTTTCCAACCGATCATGGTGCCGAGCCCGAGCGCCAGCGCAACCGCCACCTTCACCCAGGTGGGGATGAACTTGGTCACTCCATCCACGTGATCCTTCAAGCTGCTGACCGCCTTCTTGTCCGCGTCATCGGAGAACTGTCCGGCCTTGATCGCCTTCGCGGAGACGGTGGACACGAGGAACAAATCCGTCCGCAGATCGCGGCGCTGGTCTTCCGCCAATTCATTGAAGGACTTGAGCGAAGTGAGCCGCGTCTGAAGATCTGCCGCCTCACCAGCCAGAGCCGCGAAGGTATCCGCGCTCACCTTGCCTGCCGGCTTCGCCGCCTGCTGGAGTTCCTTGCGGGCAGCCTCGTGATCGAGCTGGCGTCCTTCCGCCTTTTTGGCAAAAGCCGTTTGCGCCACCTGGGCCTGCTTCGCCAGAGCCGCGAGGCCCTCGCTTGGCTCACTCATTTGCAGAGCGAAGGTTCCAGGCAGAAGTCCGACGAGAATCAACATGATCAAGCCCATGCCCTTTTGTCCGTCATTGGAGCCGTGGGCGTAGCTGACACCGGTGCAGGTGATCATCAGGATCACGCGAACCCAGATCGGCGGCTTCTTCGTCTTGTCCGGCTCCTCGAAGAGCTCCTTCTTCCGAACCAACACCTTCAAAAGCAGCAGGAGCAGGGCGGCGAGCACGAAGCCGACCACCGGCGAAATCATCAGTGACAACCCCACCTCCTTGGCTTTGGCCCAATTCACGCCGTCACCAAGCCCCTGCCCAGCCATGTAGGAATTCGCCAGACCGACACCCAAAATCGAACCGATCAGGGTATGTGAACTGGAGGCAGGCAGGCCGAAATACCACGTGCCCACGTTCCACAGGATCGCGGACAGCAGCAGCGAAAGCACCATCGCAAATCCCGTTCCGGAACCCGCGTTCAAAACCAGTTCCACCGGCAACAATGAGATGATGCCATAAGCCACCGCACCGGTGGAAAAGAGCACGCCGAGGAAGTTGAAGAAGCCCGACCATACCACCGCCTGCACCGGCTTGAGGGTGTTCGTGTAAATCACCGTCGCGACCGCGTTGGCCGTATCGTGGAAGCCATTGACGAACTCAAAGGCCAGTGCCAGCCCCACTGCAAAAACGACTAGAAAAAACGAGGGATGCGACGCGATCTCGGCCACGAAACTCATGGCTGACATGAACCTGCCACGGGCTCCCTATCACAACGCACGCCCGGTGACGGTTCCGTCACCGGGGGCACGATTGGAACGTCACTTCCCCAACAAGGCGGTCTTGGTCTCCGCATCGAGATCGGCTTTCTCCACCGCCTCGCGTGCGGCATCGGCATCCGCCTTCAGCCATTCTCTCATGACGGTTTTCAGAGGATTCCGGTTGGTTTTCGAAGAAGGAGCAGCAATGGCCAACTGGAAAGCCATCGCGGGTTCAAAGGGAGCGATGTACCTGGATCGCCACAGCGGAAACCCGATCACGGGCGACAGGATCGGACAACGAGCCCACCCATCGCGCCGCAGCAGCGGTCTCTCCCAATCCACGGCACCATCTCTCCATCAGTCCTACCACCGCCCGATCCTGCGCCTTCCCGGGGGCGAATTGGGAAATCCATGCTGCGGTGGCGACCGGATCGCTGCCGGCCCATTCGTTCGCTACCTTGTAGGCGGAATCCTGTAATTCCGCTTCATCCGCATGAGCAGCCGTGATCAACGGCCCGATCTGGGCTGCAACGTATGGTGGATAAAAGGAATCCGGTATCACGGCAGCAGTGGCGAGGGCCGCCACTCTCTCGTCCTCCGCCAATGTAGCCGCCCAACCGAGAGTGGTCTTTGAATCCAAATGCGCCCAACACTTCGCCAGCGTGACCACCATCGCGCGGTGCCCGGGCACATCCGGATGTTCGCGCAGCCACTTCATCGCCCCGTCCGGATCATGCTCCGCCGCCGCTCCAAAAACATGCTGTAAGATGTCCTCTCCCCTGCCCTTGGACGGCACGTTTGGGCTTTCCAAAACCACCGCCAGGGCTTCCGCCGGGACCACCGCTGCTGCCGCGTTACAAACTCGCGACACATCCTCACGCGATCTCTCCGCCGCCGGAATCCGCTTCAATAAAACGAGTGCAGCCCGCGGATAGGAATACGACCAGTGATTGGCCACTCCACCCATGAAAGTATTCCGATCCGCAGGATCCCGGATCAGGGCCAGAGCTCCATCCAGAGTCTCCGATTCATCCGCCACCTCGGACCATTTCCGGGCGAACGACTGAACAATGCGAATCCTGACAGGGGCCAAATGCACCGCGGACACCCCGTTTACTTTTTCCACAGGAAGGCTCCAAACCTTCTCCCATGAGCTGAAGATGTCATCCACCAGCCGGGCTGCTATCTGGGGATCGGAAACCGCCAGCGCCTCATCCAGAGCGCGACCGAGGTCAATGTCCGCCAATTTGGAGAAAAGGCCTCTGGCGACCTCTCCTTGTTCCTTCAGTGGAAGCTCGCAAACTGCTTTCACCAGAGCTCCGGGCCGATCGAGCTTCGATCCGCAGGCGACACCGTTCAACGCCGCAGCACGCTCGCCGACATCAGTCAAAGACTTCGCCCACAGCAGGGCCGCATCCGGATCCTTTACGGCGAACAACCGGGCGATCGGGACAACTCCCTCCAGACGCTTCGCTGCTGGAAGCGCCTCAAAACGACCGATGAAGTCCTCCGGATCAAGGCGCGGCGCGACAGATTCCTCCGCAGTTGCAATCGCCAGGATCAGAGCGAACCCGCAAATAAAGATCGGAATTTTCACAAGCCTGGTAGTGATGTGATTCTCCGGGCCGTGTCCGCCGGAACACCCAGTTTCTCCAACGGAGGTTCGAGAGGCTGCCGATACATCGCCCTTACGTAACGGGCCGCCTTCTGCAGCTCATCCATGTTCGCCTCGAAATCCTTGACGCCCGCAAGCAACCGCACGGCGAGCTCCTTGTCTTTCTGTGCCACCAGCTTCGAGAGCATCACCATCACCTGATCACGAGTTGCGCTCTCCGGGCAGGCTTCCAGCCAGGCCTCTGCATCCGCCGCACCCTTCTGTGTGAAGAGAACCATGAACCCCCGGAGCATGCCGGAATACCGGAGCTCCTTGCGCGGCAGGGAAAGCATCCATGTTCGCGCCGCATCCGGATCCTGTTTGGCCCACTCCAGCGTCACAGAACCGGCAGAACCTGCCAGGCCTCCCAATGAGTCCGCGGGCTCATCGGCCAATAGCTCCCCCAATTTCTTCCGAGCCGCATCAAGATCCGAACGGGCGAGCGCGGACAGGGCGAGATCCAGCAGCTCCATTCGTTCGCGACCCGTCTGCTTCTCCGCCCAAACGAGCAGCGTGGCAGGAGCAAACTTCCGCCTCTCCACGATGCCTTGAAGTGCAGCCTCCCTTAAATTCGAAGGAAGCCGGTCCACACGGCCCAACACATCATCGACGTTGTTGTCGGTAAACAAGCCGAACCACTGTCGGATCATGGATTCCCGCTCGCGAATGGATCGACCAGCGAGCGCGAAGCGCATTCCCTTTTCGAAATCCTTCCGTGCTCCTCCCATCGCCTCGTTGAAAAGCCGCTGGATCAGATCGCCACTCAGCAATGTCGGAGGAATGCTCTCCATCAACTCCTGCGCGAATTCCGGTTGCCCAGCCTGCATGAGCGGCAGCAACTTCTGAACCAATGTGATCCGTTCCACCTCCGGCAGGTTCCGGATTTCCAAGCGGACACGTTCGGGAGGTTGGACCGCAAGACACCCCACCATGCTTTGAACCACAAGCTGGCGGGTCGGTGGATCCGTCAGGCGCTCAAGCAAGGTCTGGTTGCGTTCGATCGCCCGATCACATTGGGCGTCCGGGCGCCGTGGATTGTTCGACGAAACCTCTTCCTCCAAGAGAGATTTTAAAATCTGATACCGCTCCACTTCATCAAATGCCATCAAGGTTGGCACTACTGCCTCGGGCTTCTTTTTCCCGAGGGCGGACAATGCCACCTTCCCAATCCGCAAACGAACAGCGGAAGGCAGGGACGGCAGATCCGCCAGCACCCTTTCCGGATCACTCTCCACCTTGAGTCCGAAGATGGTTCCCAGAGCGAAATCGCGAATGGGTGGAGGCTGGGAAAACGCCCATGCGATCGCCGCAGGTTCATCCTTGAGGGCCCAGGCTTTGGCAAACCGCAGTGCATGGATCCGGAGGTCGCCGGGCAGCGTGGGGAATATCGCCATGCCTTCCGCTGGATGTTCGTCCAGCCATTCGAATGTCCCATTCGGGAGGGATTTCCATATCTCCGGGCGGGAGTCGACCCGCAGTTTTTCCACCCATTCAGCCACTTCCACCTGACCGGCACCCATCTTCTCCCGGGCCAACTCCTTTAACCGTGGATCCTTTATCTCCGCCATCAAGCGGCGGCCTTTTTCCGGATCATCCTGAGCCAATACATAAAATACGGCATCCACCGCAACCCTCCGGAAAAACGCGCGGGGAACCTTGACCGCAAAATCCAATGCCGCCTCCGGTTGCAACATCGTCCAACGTGCGATCACGTTGCTGAACGGATTGGTGATGTCATACGGATGAGCGCCTTCCAGCAGGGTCGCCTCCGAGAGTTCGGCTGCAAATTGCGCAAGCCGCTTGTCATCGAGCTCCCCCAGTTTCTCCCAGTCCAGCAGCAGAGGCTGCCGATAGACCGGCAGATCCGGATCCTCCGTTTCCTCACTTCCGGGGTCTTCCTGAGCGAGCCCGAGCCCACAAACAGCAAGATAACACACCACCGAAAAACGGAACCAGCGCGGGCAATTCACAGCTCCCGCACCTTAACTGAAATCGGTGGAGAGGGAAGTGGAATGCTTGTGCAAATCCCTCTCTCACCATCCGGATACCGTGGCCCTCCGAACTCTTCGGAAGCGGAGGACCACTGGAAGTCCGGAGAGAGGATCAATCCTCGTCGTTGCTCGCTCCCTTCACGCGGACCTTGCCGCGGAGCTTGGCCTCGATGAAGTTGTCGATATCGCCGTCCATCACATACTGGATGTTGCCGGTTTCCTCACCGGTGCGAAGGTCGAGCACCTTCTGATACGGCTGGAAGACATACGAGCGGATCTGGTTGCCCCAGGAAATGTCGCCCTTTTCACCATAGGCACGCTCGGACTCGGCCTTCTGCTTGTCCTCTTCGATCTGGTAAAGCTTCGACTTGAGGATCTCGAAGGCGAGCACGCGGTTCTGTCCCTGCGAGCGCGCGGCAGTCGAGCGGATCAGGATGCCGGTGGGAAGGTGGCGCAGCAAAACGGCGGTCTCCACCTTGTTCACGTTCTGGCCGCCCTTGCCGCCGGACCGCGTGGTCGTGATCTCGACGTCCTTCTCGTTGATCTCGATCTTGATCTCCTTGGAGACTTCCGGAGTCGCGTCGATGGCGCAGAAGGATGTGTGACGCTTACCGGCCGAATCGAACGGGGAAATGCGCACCAGGCGGTGCACACCACGTTCGTTCTTCAGGTAGCCGTAGGCGTATTCGCCGGTGATCTTGATGGTGGCGCCGCGGAGGCCGGCTTCATCGCCGTCCTGCCAGTCGATCGTTTCCACGGTGAAGCCTTTTCGCTCCGCCCAGCGGGTATACATGCGGTGGAGCATCTGGGCCCAGTCGCAGGCCTCGGTACCGCCCGCGCCCGCCTGGATCACCAGATAGCAGGGGGAAATGTCGGCAGGCTGGTTGAGCAGCGTGAGCAGTTCGAACGACGCGAGGTCGGCGTCCAGCGCCTTGAACTCCGCGGTGGCCTCAGCGGCCATGTCGTTGTCGTCATACTCCTTGGCCAGAGCCACACCTTCCTCGATATCGCCGATGCGCTTCTCGAGAGCCAGGAAGGCCCCGAGCTTCTTCTTCATCGTTGCGGCGTTGGAGCTGACCTCCTTGGCCTTGTCGGCATCGTTCCAGAAGGCCGGAGATCCCATCGCTTCCTCAAGCGTGGCGATCTGTTGTTCGAGGGCCGGGACGTCAAAGATACCTCCTGAGCTTCGACAGGCGGCTCTTCAGGCCGTCGGTGTCGAGCGCCAGGAGGTCGGCGGTGTGGGCTTCAGACATGGGCGGGAAGAAGAACGGCGGAAACGGCCGGAAAGCAAGAGCCAATGGCCCAACCGGACGGGTCGGAAGAAATTGCGTGAAACTGCCCACTTGATTTCGGCAGCATGACAGTCAACTTGGAGAACGTGAGTGTGATCAAACGAGTGGGAGCCGTGGAGGCGGCCGCAGCCGCCCTTCGGGAGATGGTCGCAGCCGGGAAATGGGCCGACCGGCTCCCCGGCACGCGGGTGCTGGCAAGCCAATTGGGAGTCTCCCAGCCGACGGTCCAGCTCGCGCTGCTGGAGCTGGCCAAGGAAGGCGTGCTGGAATCACCGGGCGAACGAAAAGCCTATCGGGTGAAGGATCGCGGTACCCGGTCGTCCCTCCATCACGAACCCAAGGCCAAGCGGGTGATCCTGCTGACCCACCAGGCGATCGAACGCACGGCCGAATCCGGCCGCCAGGTGCTGGATACACTGCACCGGATGCTCACGGGATCGAACTGGCAGGTGGAATACCGGATTGTGGATTTCCTGCATGCCCGCACCCCGCACCGGAGTTGGGATGATCTCATCGGTGCGGAGCCCGGCGAGCAGGTGGTGGCCTTGTTCGGACGCCCCGCATTGGCGGAGTGGGCCGTGAAGCGCGGAGTGAAAATCATTTTCCTCGGCGGGGTGACGGATGGTTTCGACTTACCGGTGGTGGCGGTGAAATCCGCCCGGTTGCTGGCCGAGGCCTACCAGCAGCTCATCGCACTGGGCCACCGCCGGATCATCACGCCGCTGTGCGACCGCCCCGCCAGCTACATCGAGACCATGCGCGAGGCCGCACGCGCCCAGCTTGAAGAAGCCGGGCTGCCCTATTCACCCGCCTATCATACACCGGAGAGCGAATATCTGCGGCCGGATGTCTCATGGAGCATCATGGAGGGCCTGTTCAAACGCGAGCGTCCGACCGCTCTGGTGTTGCTGGATTGGCGGGAGCTGGTCACTGCCACCTGCTTCCTATCCCACCTCGGTTTGAAAGTGCCGGAGGACGTCTCCATCGTGTTGCTCAATGATCAGGCGAATGCGGAGTGGTTCCTGCCTCCGCTGGCCCGGTTCAAATTTCCCATCGCCCGCATGGCCCGCCGCATCAAGGCATGGCTCGATGGCAAATGGGACCCGGACGAAATGCGCGTGGGAGTCGCCGCGGAATGGATGCCAGGAGAAAGCATCGCGCCGCCGAAAAAGAGTTGAAGTTCCGTCAATCGCCCAGCCGCTTCGGCACCCCGATCCGCTGCGCCTTGTAGATCCCGGCGTGGCCGCTGGAGGCATAGGCCACGAAGCACGCGATCGCCAGATAGATGGCGTTCGGAGCGCCGAACAGTTCGATGCCCAGGAGGGTGCATGCCAGCGGCGTATTCGCAGCAGCCGCAAACATCGCCACGAACCCGAGCGCGGCAAAGAGATCGGTGGGTGCTCCCATCAGCCCCGAGAGCGCATTGCCCAACCCCGCACCGATGAAGAACAGAGGCGTGACCTCGCCGCCCTTGAAGCCTGCCGAGAGCGTGATGACCGTGAAGACCAGTTTCCAGAACCATGCCCAAGCGAAGATCCGACCATCGAAAAAGGCAGGCAGGGTGACGTCACCTGGATGCTCCGCCAACACGCCGAGGCCGAGGTATTCCCGTGTGCCGAGCAGATACACCAGTGCGATGACGATCACGCCGCTGATGACCGGGCGCCAGAGCGGATTCGGGCAGAGGCATTTGTAGAGCCGCTCCAGCAGATGGCAGGACTTCGCAAACACGCTGCCGCAGAGACCGAACAGCACCGCCGCGGCCAGTACCTTCGCCAACAATACCGGATCGAACTGGAAACCCTGACCCGGCAGATTGGCAAACTCACCAAACATCACGTGGTAATGCGTGTGGGTCGCCCCCCATGCCATGCAGGTCCAGTTTCCGATCAACGCGGCAGCCAGACACGGCACCAGTGCCTCATACTGCACCCGTCCGATCACCAGCACTTCCAACGCGAAGACCGCTCCCGCCAACGGGGTGCCGAATACCGCTCCGAACCCTGCGGCCACGCCCGCCATCAGCAGGATTCGCAGCGCCGCCTTGTCGAGACGGAACAGCTTCGCAAAGCCGCCGGCGATGCTGCCACCCATCTGCACGGCCGTGCCTTCACGGCCAGCCGAGCCACCGCAAAGGTGGGTCAGCACCGTGGCCACGAGAATCAATGGAGCCATCCGCTTCGGCACGCCGCCACCCGGTTCATGGATCTGCTCGAGAATGAGGTTGTTCCCCCCGCCCGCTGTTCCGCCGTAACGTTTGTAGAGCCAGACCATCCATGCCCCCGCGATCGGCAGCAGGAACAACAGCCACGGATGCTCGAATCGGAGCCGAGTCACCGCATCGAGGCTCCATAGGAAAAACGCGCAGGCCGAGCCCACCACCATCGCCATCGGCACCAGCCATAGAAACCACCTCAGCGGAGGCAGGATGCGGCTCCGGAGGACTTGGAAGGAAATACTCGCCATGATGCTGCGGAGGATTGCTAGCAAGTTAGACCCGGATCCTCAAGCCGCCTTCCGTTCGGCCCGGTGCCTGAGCTGGTCATAGATCGGCGCACAGCCAAGCCACTCCGCCACCCCGTAGGCCGCCAGACATGAGGCCAACAATGGCAGCATGAAATCGTATTTCCCGGTCATCTCCACCATCAGCACGATCCCGGTAAGCGGCGCACGGACGATGGCGGTGAAAAGCGCACCCATGCCGAGCACGGCGAATGTCTCCGGATGAGGCATCCAGGCCGGAGAAACATGGGCGATGCCATGACCGAACAACAGGCCGCCAAGCGCACCCAGCACCAGCAGCGGCGCGAAGATCCCGCCCGCCGTGCCGCAACCGTAGCAGGTCATCGTCAGGATGAAGCGCGCGAGCAGCAGCAACGGCAGGATGCCCACCGCGATCTCTCCGGCGATGGCCTGATCCGCCAGCGTGCCGCCTCCACCGGAAAGGTGGGGCATGTGCACCAGCCTGCGATCCCGGCCACCATTCCCGCCAATACTCCACCCAGCCACTTCGAGCGTGTGATCCGATCGAAGCCATCCAAGCTGCCCAGCAGGCATTTGTTGAAGACCACCCCCAGCAAGCCCGCAAGGAGCCCCAGCAACAGGGCGAATGGGAGTTCGTCCACTCCCATGGATGGCATCGCCTCCAGATGGAACACCGGCTTGTCCGCGACCAACAACCTCGACACCACGTCCGACGACACGGATGCCAGAAAAGCCGCCACGAACACGACCGGCGTGAAGTTCCCCTGCAGCTCCTCCAGAACGAAGATCATTCCGGCCAACGGCGAATTGAATGCAGCAGCCAAGCCTGCTCCCGCGCCCGCACTGATGAGCGCCTTGCGCTCTCCGCCGCCGGCTTTCACCCGGAACCAATCCGCGACCATCAACCCGGACGCGCCTCCCATTTGAACCGTCGGTCCCTCTCTTCCCAACGTGAGCCCGCCACCGATCCCGATCACTCCGGCGATGAATTTCACCGGCAAAAGACGTCTCCAATTCAAGACCGCCTTGCCTAACAAGACCGCCTGAAGATGCGGAATGCCACTTCCTGCCGTTTCCGGAGCCAGGCGGCGGACCATCCACAGACTCAAACCACCCGCTGCCGCTCCCAAGCCCGTTCCACGCGAGCAACGACTGCCAGCCGTGCAATCCGCCGAGCTGTTGGTTCCGCAGTGCTTCCGCCCACGCCAGCGCCAACCTGAATGCCGAAGCCACCAGACCTGCGACCAATCCGACCACCAGCGCCTTTGGCAGGATATGCCTGCGTCGCACCTCCTCTTCATTCAGGCCGCTGCCCACTTCTGTCGCATCGCGCTCCGCTGTCGTCACCCGCGGAACCTGCCTTCCCGGACACCCCATGACAACCGGGGTCGGCGTCCTTGTTTGTAACGCGCCGCATTTTACGGTTCGCCGTATCGTCAGGAGACGCTAGGCTGGTTCCGATGACGGAAGTGGTCAGCGTCCCGAAAAGCATCGTGCTCATTGGTTTCATGGGCAGCGGGAAGACCACGGTCGGACGCGAGCTGCACCAGCGGCTCGGCTATCCACTGGTCGATATGGACCACCTCATCGAGCAACGCGCGGGCAAGCCGATCACCGCGATCTTCGCCGAGGCGGGAGAAGCGGCCTTCCGCGACATGGAGACCTCCCTGCTCCAGGAACTGGCGGCCCCGGATGCTCCGCGACGCATCATCTCGACAGGTGGTGGCGTAGTCGTCCGCCCCGAGAACCGCGATCTCCTGCACCAGCTCGGCTACGTCGTCTGGCTGCATGCTCCGGTGGATACCATTCTCGAACGCACCGGTCGCAACCGCGAACGTCCGCTGCTGCATACCGAAGACCCGCGCTCCAGAATCGAGGCCATGCTGGAACTCCGCACCCCATGGTATCAAGCCACCGCCCATCAGGCCGTGGATACCGAGGGCCTCGACTCCAGTGAAATCGCCACCGGCATCCTGGAAAGCGCCCGTTACTTTTTCACCGGCCACGCCTGATTCCGTCTCATGTCTCTGCATCCCTCCCCCGCTCCCGCGAAAGCCATCGTCTTCTGGGTCATCTGGTTCGCCATCCTCTCCGGACTGTTCGTGATCCAGCTCTTCGTGGGAGGCGGCATTCCGGAAGGCCCCGATCAGGGACAGGCTCCGCTGGTGTTCATCGCGGCGGGGAGCGTGGCAGCCTTCGCCTCGCTGCTCGTTCGGTTCCTGATCCTGCCGTCGAAGAAGTCCCTCGAACAAAAGCTGCCGCTGATGATCATCAGCCTTGCTCTGGCGGAAGCCCCGGGAATCGCTGCCGCCGTGGTTGTTCCCCACGGCTTTGCTCAAACACGGCTGTGGATGTTTCTGGCCGCGGTGGGCTGCGTGATCATCAGCGCCCCGGTCTACGCAAAGGAAGAGCCTCGCAACGGCGGCTACATGCAGTGAACCGCCGGGGTGTGCCGGTCAGAGTTGCGCCCGATATTTCGCCACGCGTGCCAGGAATGCCTGCCAGGCGGGATCGGACTCGCCGCCCTTCACCAGGAAATGCGGGCAGGTCTTGTGGCCGAGATCGCGATGGTCATCGTAGCGGATCATCAACCAGTGCTGGTGCGGAACAACGTGGGAAAGCGGAATACCGTAACGCTTCATCAGCAGGGCCGCGAGCTTCGCGGTGCGATCCAGCGTGACCTCGCGGGAATTGCCGCGGTTTTCACACATCTCGATGCCAATGGACTCGCGGTTGCCCTGCCCCTCGTAGTCGGCATGCTGCCCCTGCTCGTTGCACGGCTGCGTCTGGTAGATCGAGTGGTCGTCCACCGTGAAGTGCCAGATGATGTATCCGAGGGAATTGTGCTCACCTTTCAGGCTGCCGGTGCGCAGCATCTCAGCATGAGCGCGGGCGGTGCCGCCTGCGGAGAAGTTCTCCGTCGCGTGGATGGTGATGTAGCGCGGCGTCATCGGCCGGATGCGGTGGCGGCCATACGATCCCTTCGGCACCAGCGCCGAAGTCACCTGCATGTTCCCCCATGAAGAGGGCGCACTGAGCGCGGCATCGCCACCAGTAGTGGGGGAGACTCCGCAGGAAGCCAGCAGGCCCGCGATCGGCAAAAGGAGAAGCGCGCGTTTCATCACTCCACGTTCTGCACCTGTTCGCGGATCTTTTCGAGTTCCGTTTTTGCCTCCACGATGGTTTGCGCGATCGAGGCGTCATTCGCCTTCGATCCGATGGTGTTGAACTCGCGGAACAATTCCTGGCAGAGGAAATCCAGGGCGCGTCCTGCGGGCTCGGAAGCATCGAGATAGTCGCGGAACTTGCGGAAATGGGAGTCGAGGCGCGTCAGCTCTTCGGTGATGTCGCAGCGGTCCGCAAAAACCGCCAGCTCCTTGAGCACGCGCTCATCGCCCGGATCAAGCTCCAGCCCGGCCTCGCGAAGGCGCTTGAGCAGCATTTCCTTCTGCCGCTGCGGGCGCCCCGGAGCTTCCGCGGAAAGCTTTCGCGGCGAAGCGCTCCAAGAGCCCGAGCCGCTCCAACAGATCCTGCTTCAGATGACCGCCCTCCGCAGCCCGCATCGCCAGCAACTGGTACATCGCCGCTTCCAGCGCACGCTCCACCGCCTGCCACGCCAGATCCGCATCGATGCCGCCATCCTCGAACGAGATCACACCCGGCTGCCGGATGAAGTCGGCGGCGACGGGCAGCACATCTCGGTCCAGCAACCGGGACAGCTCGATGAAAGCCTTTTCCATCGCCAGAGCCAGCCCGGCATCCACGCGCGCGGGCTTCGCTCCGCTGGCGGTGGGATCGAGTTTCAGCGTCACCTGGAGCCGACCACGCGAGGTTGCCTGCGTGACCGCCCGGCGGATCCGGGGTTCCAGATCCGCGAGATCACGGGTGCCCTGCACCACCACCTCGGACTGTTTGCGATTCACCGCCGTGATTTCCACGGTGGCGGTGAAATGGTCGGTGGTAGCCGAGCCGCGGCCGAATCCCGTCATCGAATGCATGCCGCGACTGTGGCCGACTCCGCTGAATTCGCCAAGGGGCAAACGGTGCCACCTCATCCCAATGCCCGGCGGACCTCATCCACCACCTGATCGGCATGATCGCCATCCACCCACCCGGCGATGCGCTCCACCTTGTCACCCACGATCAACTCCAGCTTCATCACGGGCTTGCCAAATGCCTCCCCCATCCCGCTCGCACGAATGTCGCGAACCAGGGCCCGATCGAGAAATTGCTCTTTCAACACCACACCTTTCTTCATCCTTCTAACCGTGATGCGACGGGCGTCCCCTTCGATGTGGATCTCGGAGCCAAGCCTGACAATCGACGCGATCGCCCAGCCGCATCCGCCCACAAGAAACAAGCCGCTCATCCCGATCCACACCCCGCGGAATCCGAGATCCGGAATCCCGGTGAAACCGGTTCCCGAGGAATGATGCGGCAGCACAAACCAGCCAATGACCAAGAACGCCGCCGCCAACAGGGAGAGGAAGAGGCTGGCGGACAATGCGACGGGAGAAGCTGGCAGCACCGCATGGAATGCTTCCTTTGAATGGGAAGCTCTGGACACATGGCTTCCCGTCGCGTTCAAGGCTGGCATCCGATCCGGCCACGCCGCGGCCGTGAAATCCGCGACCAGCCACGCCTTCTCCTCCGGCTCCAATACGCTGCCGAAACGGAGCTTCCCGGAACGGGCCCGGATTTCGATGCCATGGACCGGCTGATAGTTCTGCGAGTAGAAGACCACCTGCGAGATCGATTGCAGGCCGGCCAACGGCAGCCCTCTCTCCTTGCGACTGCCACCCCAATGGCGGCCCAGTGTGATTCTGCCGTCTCCGATGGTAACCCGGTGCCCTGTGTTCTTCATCCGGTAGCCGTGATAAAGCAATCCGAGGCCGATCGCCCAAAACACGACCAGGAACAACACCCACAAGAGCCACGAGAGGGTGGATCCATCATCCGACTGCAACGGGTGGCCACGAGCCATGCTGATGCCGAGCAGGAGCGAAAAGCAGCACATGAATGCCGTCCAAAGCCACCCGAAGAAGAGAATGAAATTCAAGCGGCCGGGTGGAGGGATCTCCCAGACTGTGAGCGAGCCGCTCTGGCTGCGGGTGATGCGCGTATCCGCGGGAGGATGCCCGGCACGACCGACACGCATTTTCTCAAGATTCGCCCGCCCCCATTCCGAGACCGAGCCGAAATGTCCGCAGGACCGGCAGGTGATCACCGTATCCACTTCCGCAGGAACCCGGTGTCCCGCTGTGCCACAGACCGGACATGCCAGCCCGTTCTTCGATGTCACGGATTCCAAGTGGGCTCGCTCCAGCCCGGACGCGATCTTTCTGAACATCAGAACACCGCCTGTCTAACCGGCCATCCCGAAAATAGCCAGCATGCAGCGATTCGAAAGCAGCGCGAAATTTCCAAAGGACTAAGGATGTTCTCAACCAAGTGCGGCGCGCACCTCATCCACCACTGCGTCCGCCTTCTCTCCGTCCACCCACCAAGCGATCCGCTCGGCCTTGTCGCCGACGATCAACTCGAGCTTTTTCATCGGCTTGCCGTTTGTTTGCCCGCTCTCACTGGCGCGAATGTCCCTCACTTGCGCGCGGTCGAAGAGCTGTTCCTTCAGCACAGCTCCCTTCTTCATCGTCCGCACCGCAACATGGCGGGCGGTTCCTTCGATGCGCATCTCGGTGCCGAGCCTGCGGATCGAGGCGATGGAGACTCCACAACCGGCGAGGAAAAACACGCTGCTCATCGCGGTCCAGATGGTTTGGAAGCCGATTCCCAACGTTTTGAAGATGCCGAAGCCGGATGCGCCAGCATGGGAACCAGGGATCAACCAAATCCCCACTGCCACGAAGGCTCCTCCCATCAATGCGAAGAAGATACCGAAAATCACTCCACCCACCGCCGACCCCGGTACCACCGTGCTGAATACCGCCTTCGAACCGGTGCCGCCGGTCTGCCGACCGGATTCCGTTCGCGGCCCCGCCGCTTTCTCCGGCCACACGGCCGCTTTGAAGTCCGCCACCAGCCACGCCTTCTCCTCCGGCTTCAGACCGCTGCCGAAGCGCAGCTTGCCGGACTTGCCTTTCAGCTCCACGCCATGCACCGGCTGATAGTTGCGGGAATAGAACACCACCTGCGAGATCGATTGCAGGTCCGCCAGCGGCAGGGATTTCTCCTTCCTGTGGCCTCGCCACTCGCGCAACAGGGTCACCGTGCCATTGCCGATCATCACACGGTGTTTCGCGTTCTTCATCCGGTAGCCGAAATAAAGCATGCTCAACCCGATCGCCCAAAACAGGGTGAAGAAACCCGCCAGCAACAGGGCGCCCATCGGCCCTGCCGAGCCCTTGCTCGAATGAACCTCGATCGCGGGAGCAACCTTCTTGATCCAGAGCGGCGTGCTCCACCCGATCGAAAACACGACCATGAAAATGGTCCAAATCCAGCCGAAGCTGACCAAGCCTCCGCCATTTCCAGACGGCGGGATGTGCCAGGTGGTGAAGCTGCCCGCCCCCTCACGCACAATGCGCGTATTCGCAGGCGGATGTCCGGCGCGTCCCACGCGGTTGCCCTCGGCATTGCCGTGTGCCCACTCGGAGGCCGAACCGAAATGCCCGCACGACCGGCAGGTGATCACCGCATTCATCTCGGAGGGAACCTGCATCGCCAACGTTCCACACGCAGGACAGGCCAAACCACCCTTCGTGGCCAAGCTGTTGAGTTGGGCTTTCTCGAATCCAGAGATGATCTTCTTAAACATCGACACGCCACGAGCTAACAGCATGCACGGACGATGACCAGCATCAGGCGGTTCGAAAATGAAGCCGGGTTTTCAACCGCTCACGGCAAAGAAGCACGCGGATCATTCGGTCCCCAAATCTCCGCCTTCACCTCGCGGGTGAACTCCATCACCTCCTCTTGTGACCAAGGGGTCTCAACCCGCAGCGATACCTGCCCCGGCCCGATGATCTCCACGCCCCAGCAAAACGAATGATGAAATCTCATCTGGCGGACTCTCCGGATCTTCTCCACCGGCAGCCGGGTCTCCCTCATCCACCCGGAGCGTTCTTCGAAAAGAATCGCGGCCTCGCCATCCACCACCAGCCTGCGGGTGATCGAAGCGCGACGCTTCTGATACCACCGGAAGGCGAGCCCGGTTAGCAGGACACCGAGGCCAAGCACGCCGAGCGGGACAAGCAGCAAGGTCCGGAACTCCCCCACATCCGAACAAAATAGAATGCCACCCCCGATCAGCCATACCATCACCGGCACGAAGGCAAATCGGCGGGACGCAGTTCCCAACGCGGGAATCTCCCAAACCACAGCTCCCCCTTCAATCGGGACGCGGGTTGGTGGTTTCGTGAGGGCGGCCATGAATGCAACGGGCGGAACGCTCCGGATCTATCCATTCCGGAACGTCCCGCCCAAGCTTCAAATCGGAGACCTACGATTTCCTCCTCCATACCAGCCCGCCGAGCACCACGCACATCAGCCCGCCGAGCCAGAAGCCGCCGCTGCTCTTCTTTTTCAGGTCAAGGTTCAGGGTCATGGTCTTGCCGCCATCGACCTGCACGCTGCGGCCAAAGGTCAGCACCGTTCCGCGTTGGGGGATCGTCACGTCCAGCGCCACCGGAGCGGGCTCCGCCGCAAGCTGCTGGGTTACGATGCGGTTCGCGATCGCCTTGAGCGCGGAGTTCTCGTCGGCGGTATTGCCGGCCATGAACTGGTCGAACTGCTGCGGGTTGAAGTTGTAACTGCCCTGCAGCACCGGGTTGTCATTGGCCGCCTGCTCGATCTGGGCATTCTGGAGTTGGGAAGCGTCCGCCTTGTTGTCGAGATAGAGACGTTGGCGGCGGGTATTGAGGCCGAGCACCGCCTGCTGGGTCTTGAGCTGGCGAAGCTGGACACGCGCATCCTCGTTGGAGGCCGCATCCAGGGTATTGGTGCGGGTGGCTTTGCTGAGTGCCTGCCCGGCCTTATCCTGTTCGCCACGGGCCAGCCAGGTATTCGCCTGATCCAGCAGCGCCACCGCATTTTTGGCATCGGAGGCGCGCTTGCGGCGCACGAAGGACTGATAGTCTTCCAACCGGAAGATGCCGACCGACTCCTCACCCTTGAGGTCGAAGTCTCCATCATGGCCCGCCAGCTTCCAACCATCCGGCACCAGCACCCGCCAGGTGAGGTTTTCCAATGGAACATCCCGCCAGGTGGAATTCTCCACCGGCACCTCCAGCGCGGGCCCCTGCAACTTCAGATCCTTGCCGGAACCCGCGGAATACACGAATCGCACGGATGCCGGGCGGCCGCCTTCGGGAGCCGGGAAGACATAGAACAACCAGTGATCGCCTTCGCGCACCAGTGGCGCGCCTTCATCGTTCACCAGCACGTTGAAGAGATTCGCCTTCTCCGGCAGGCGCAGCCGCAAGGTTCCTTTCTCGACCACTTCCATCTTCAAGTCCACCGCGGTGAGAGCATCCCCCTGCGGCGAAAGCAGCGTGGTTAATTGTCCCGAGGCGACGCGCAGCTTCAGCGAGCCCGCGAGATCATGACGCTCCACGACCACCGGCAGCGGCCCCTCGGCCTCCGCCACGCGGTAGGACAGCGCCGGTGCAGCCGCCCCTGCGGCCTGCGGAACCGCATTGCCCACCACCGCCCAATCGGTGCGCTCCCATCCACGCGGTGGCGAGGGGGCCTTCAGTTCGAGTCGGCCACCTGCCCGGACGGCCACGAAATACGACACCTGACGTACTTGATCGAGAGCCACCGGAGTCACGGTCTCCGATCCACCGCCCTTTGATTGGCTCTGGTATTCCAGTTCGATCGCCGCATCTCCGGCGATACCCCGCTGGAAGCGGATGTCCCAGGTTCCGGGCATATCCGCCACCGGCACGAGATCCCCCACCCCGGGACCGGTGGCGCGCACGGTGCCGGCGGCTGCGGCATCGAGCCCGGGAATGGACACGCGCAGGGATTTCACCGCTGCATTCTCGATCTTGTAGCGCAGCGAGACGTGATGGAGCATCTGCCCCTCGCGCAGGGTAACATCATGCAGCACCTGTGCTGTCACCCACGGGTCGAGACGCTCGACCGCCATCGCGAGCTTCCAATCTGATTGCAGCAGACGGAACGCGAGCGCGCCGGGCCGGATCGCATCGCGAGCCTGCGGGCCATCCCCCAACTCACGTGGATCCAGCTGGGAAACCTTGTCGCGCAAGACTGCGCGGACCTGCAAGCCACGCTCCGGCACCACAATCAAGGTGCCGGTTTCGCGGGCAGCTTCCCGTGTGACCACGCGTGGAATATTCCAGGATGCCTGGGCTCCGGGAGGCGGTGATGCCAGCGAGAGCGAGAAATTCTGGCGGCCAAGCGTACGACCGTTGAGATGCAGGGTGACCAAGCGCTTGCCGCCATCCTTGGCCTCCGTCCAGTGGCTCAACGCATCACCGGTCACGGCTTCGATCTCCAAGCCATCCGGAACTTCCAGCACCACCCGGAACACACCTGTGCGGGTAATCGTCACTGCGAGGTCCACGGCCAATATCAACCGATCCTCGCCCAGCGACAGCACTTGCCGGGACTCGGCGCGCAACTCCGGCGCAACCGGGGTCACCCGCGCATTCAGAGCCGCTTCTTCCGTGCCATAGCGGAATACGCGCTGCACCAATGCCAGCGGGCGCCCCTTTGAATCCGCAGGAACCAATCGTCCATCGAAATCTTCCAGATTCACCACGGATAGCCCCTTCGGAGTCACTGCTTCCGGCTGGGCATCATCGCCGAAGGCGAGCGCCAGCAGCCCAACCTCACCCGCCGCATCCGCGACGCGCAGTGGCGAAAGGGCCAGCTCCACCGGCAGCGCTTCCGTGCCGCGCTGGCTCTCCACGGTGAAGGAGAAGGCCGCCTGCTGGGCAGGCTCCACCGCCACCCGCAGCTCGCTGGTGCGGGGATCGAAGCGCCAACCACCGACCGGGCCATCATTCACATCACCGACGGTGAAGGCCTCCGGCACACGCAGCACCAGTGAGGTCACACGCCCTTGAGTTGGACGGATGGTCACACGATGGCGGCCATTCACCACTCCCGGCCCGGGTAGGAACAAGTTGGAAACTTCCGAGAAATAGCGGGTGCTTTCCGCGCTAACATTGCGCTGGCGCGGACGGGCCTGAATCACGGCGTCGGCCTGGATGCCCAGCACCAAAGTCGCGCCACTCTCCTTTTCAGAGGTCCCGGCAAGCGGCGTGGTGGATGCCGCGGAGTCCGAGACAAAGTCCCAACCCGGCTCGGTCCAGCGAACGGTCACGCGCTGGCTGACCGCAGGTCCGGTCGGCACCGGCCAACCGTCCTGCGGCTTGGCCAACGGCATCTCGAAGCTCACTTTGCCGGTCGCCTTGCCTGCGGCATCGATCACCACGAAATACGTGTCCTTGTTATCCATGGGGGCTTTTACCACCCGCAAGCCGGTGCCTTGAAAAGCAGTGAGCACCGCAGGGGGGCGCAGCAACAGGAACCGGTCGCCCGCCTCGCCACGCACGGTCAGATCGATCTCTCCCTGCAAACGGCCATCGGTGATTTTCCACTGCTGCACGATCGACTCGGCCGCCACCGGCTCCGCCGCCTTCGCATCCGCAGGAGCAAACCACAACAGTCCCGCCAGCAAGGCGGTGGCTGCCGGAGGGGTCGCACGAGGCAGGCGCAGGCGCGGCACCACCGGAATCACCCGCAGCAGAAGCGCAAGCAATGCGAGCAGGACGAAGAACCATGGAGCAGCGCCCCGCTGGGCCAACAGACCGGCACCGATCGACATCGCGCCGCCAGCCACCACGAGACGGTTCGCGTGAAGCATTCCTCTTCCGAGCACAACCACTCCTGCCACCATCCCAATCACACCAAGCCATGAGACGTGGGCTCTCCACGGTGCCACATTGGACAGCGTGACCGCAACCTGCTGGCCTGGTGCCACCACCGGCGCCGCGTATTCCAAAGGCGGAGGATTGAAGGCGGCATGCCGCCACAGCACCATCGCCGCACCCACGCACGCCGCCGTGAGAGCCAATCCGCTGACGAGTGCCGCGAAGGCACGCCAGCGACCGCCGCTCTTCACACCGATAACCAGCGAAGCAATCGCCAGCAACGTGACAAGGGCAACCGGCTTGCGCGCATGGACCGACACGCGCTGGAAGCCATTCGGCTCGCGCACCTGCCTCACCAGTTCCGCATTGCCGCCATCCGGGAGCAACCGACGGTTCTCATCTCCACCCACCAGCCATTCTCCGATCACCACCTGGGCGTCCAGAATCGGAGCCGCCAATACCGGCGCGGAGGCACGCTTCGCCTGCGCTCCATAGCGGAGCACCACCTCCACCGGATCATTCGGATCATTCTTCGCAGGCAAAGGCACCAAGGTATCCGCGCCATCCTCGCGTGCATTCACCGCCGTGCCATCGACACGGGTTTCCCACAGACGGGAGCCTTCCGGCATCTTCAAGCGCAGGGCGGCACGGCCACGGGATTTCACGAAGAACCGGGCATCCGTCACGATCTGACCATCACGCGAGACCTGGCTGGCCAGCTTGACGAAGTCCACCACCTGATCGGTGGTTTCCCCCGCCGCGAACCACTTCACATCCAGATCGATGATAAAATCGCGACCCGTGTATTGCCATGCGCCGAGAGTCGGCGCGCTGGTGAGCAGGCGGTATTCCGGCGGCAGTTCATTGGCTTCCAGCTTCAGCAAAGGCCCATCACTTTTCACCACCGAGTGATTCACCTGCAGCGGACTCACCACCTGCACGTAGCCACGCTCGCTCTGCACATTCAGCGGACGCACCGCGCCGGGAGAGAGCAGGCCGCCGCGCGCGCTCATCGGTTGTTCGAAGGTCAGCAGTACCGTGCCCGCTCCCAACACCGGGCGCGACAACGGCACCACCACCACATCGCCCTCACGACGCCAATCCTTGCCCACGTTCTGACCGGTCACGTCGATATTGCCGATGCCAGCCGGAACGGCGATGCGCCATTCCGTAGCCGGTGCCCCCACCACGAAGTAGTTCACGAGCACGCTGCCATAGGCGGCACCCGCCTTGAGCGAATAGAGATGGAACACATCCGCCTGCACGTTCTGGCCCAGGGCTTCGATTTTCATCGAGGCGGACCATGCGGCGTCACGCAGGCGGAACGCCTGTTGCAAGCCTTGCGCCTGTTTCGGGAAGAACGTCAAAGGCACCTCTGCCAATGCGGTGGACTTCGCCGGAGTCACACGGAAGCCCGGCGCAGAGATGACACCGACGAATCCACGGCGCGACTTCGCCCCCGGAAATGCCAATACCGGCAGATCCCACGTTCCGGCTTTGGCAGCCTCGTTTTTCTCCAAGCGGATGCTCACCAATTGGCGGCCGTCCACAGGCTGCTTGAACAACACCTTCACCACCCGCTTTCCTCCCACGGAGGTGCCAGCAACATTGAAGTCCGCTACCGCCGCACCGGTCACTCCTGCCACCGCGAAGTCCTCGGGCACTGCAAGCTCCCACTCCCGCAACGGAGCCTCACGGATATCCAGCTCCAGATCCGCGAGGATACGGCGATCGGTCTCTGCGATTTCATAAAGTGTGACTTCATTCACACCCACTTCCGCCAGCACCTGATCCGCAGAGATCTCGAAAGAACGCTCGGCGGATGGGAACCGATACACCGATGCCTGGCGGAGATTTTCTCCACCCCCTGCCGGGAACTGCCCCGGAGCCAACTGCATCATGCCGGTGGAATTCAAGACCTCCAACCGGACCGCTCCTTGGCTGGACACGCGGACCCAGCCGCTATGGCGTAGCGTGCCCTGTGGGGTGAACCGCAGCGGAGTCGTCTTCACCGGAAAGCTTCCCAAGGCCGACTGCGCCTCCACCCGCAGTTCACCCTCTCCTTCGATAGGGCGGTTCAACGTCACTTCCAGCCGGCGTGCTCCGCCATCCTCCCGCACGCTCCAGCCCAGCACCTGCTGGCCTTGGACGGAAAGGATTTCGCCAGGACCATCCAGCTTCAAGGTGACCGCCGTGAGTTTCCCCTGCAACACGCGGAAGCGCAGCGACGACAGCTCCCGTAGCAAGCCGCTGCCTACACGCACCTCGGTCACTTCCGTGCTGGAGAAGAACAATGCGCCTTCCGCCTCCTCACGCGCCCCCTTCCACGCGAAATTCACGCGGCCATCCGCAGGCAGGAAACCGCGCCAATTCGCGGCATCCCGCTCCGGAGCCACCGCCAGCGTGCGATCAAATGAAACTTTCTCTCCCAGCCCTTCCAAACGCAACGGCACCACCACTCCGGCCGGCAACGAGAAGTCCGCCAACCGCCAGTCCCCTTTTCGCTTCAGTGGCACTTGGAAAAGGAGGTTCACCGGAATGTTCCCGGCACGATCCGCCACGAGTTCGTGAACGAAGCTTTCACCCTGCCGCTTCAACCGCACGTGCCAACCATCGCCCGATGCCTCTCCGGCAAGCGCCGCCGCGCCGCGCAGCAACTCGCAGACCGCTCCGGGCTTCGTGGAACGCGCCTCCGCCGTCAGAGTGAATGCAACATGATCCCCCTCCGTGGTGGTGGTTCCATTGAGTGAGGCATTCACCAGCTCCAGCTCCCGAGGCGCGGTGCCGCCACGGGCAACGGCGATCGTCAGCAGCGGCAATGCGCTTCCTTGGAACTGGCGGTTGTTTCCGCCCTCCACTGGCACCAGACCTTCCGCTTTCAGAACCCGCAGGTCCACATCCGCAGCCGTCTCCAGCATGGAGGTGATGGAAAATCCCGATGCCTTGCCAATACCGGGCAAAAGCAGCGGAGCCTCATTGCGGATGGCGCGGAGATCGGTCTTCGCGGTGACCTGCACCGCCCACGTCTCCTCTACCTCATCCACATCCGGATGCAGATCGAGGAAACGGCTGCCATCTGCTTCCGTGCGAACCGACCAGTCTTTCAGGGCATCCCCGGTCACCGCAGTGATTTCCCCCTGCCCCAGCAACGAGAGGGAGAGTGTCTCCGGCTTGCCCTGGAGGATCTTGAAGGTCAGATCAAAATGGCCGTCAGCGGAATCCAGGCCCACGTGGGTGCGGGTGGTGGCCGTGGCGGAGAAGAACAACGGCACGGGCTTCTGGATCTTCTCCACGGGCACCAGCGCGACACCGTCGCCGACATCCACGCGCGCTTCATCCTGCGCGGCGGCGATGGCGAGCAGGAGGGTCAGGATCAACAAGATGGCTTTCATGAGGAAAAGAGAGGGTTCGCGCCAGGCGCGAGCGGATGGACACGGGCGAGGGGAGTGTCATGAGCGGGGTGTTCCTGATCTCTTCCGTGCCCATCCGGCCGGGTCCGGCGGGAAATGGTTTGAGGTGATGGCGGTGCGTCGCGGGCGTGGTTCTCCCAACGGGATATCACGGTCCCGCGGCGCGTTGTGTAAATGGAGCGTCAATTCAACGGAGCTTCCCGGTCATGTCCGTGAGCTCGCCGACGCGGCTACTGGTCTTGTAGTAGTTTTTCACCCGGGAAATCACCGGGCTGAGGTTGGTGAAATCAATGACATCCGCCAGCGGGCCGCCACGGAGTTTCTCGGCGGCGAGCATGGCCAGCGTCGCCAGCTGGATCGAAGGCCGCGCCTGATCGAAGGCGGGCGTCTTCTCATCGTGCGGGATCGTCCAGGTGTTTTCGACCATCTTGCCGGCGGCCGTATCGCGGAAGCGCACGCTGACCTCGCCGATCTCACCGCTGCCATCCGGCAGGGTCTCCACCTGGTAGAGCGCCACACCGGCCTCGTCCGCAGCCAGCTCGGCGGCATCCACCGCGTCATTGTGGAAGTCCTCGGTATTGAGGCGGTGCTTTTCAAAGCCGATCAGCTTGTAGTGGGAAACCCGGTTCGGATTGAAATGCACCTGCACCTTCACATTGCCTGCGGCCGGGCGGAAGGCTCCGGCAAGCTGCTTGGCGAAGTTGGCATCCGCATCCTTCGGATCATTGACAATGTAGTAGCGGCCGTTTCCGTGACGGGTAAGAGCTTCCAGCATGCGGTCGTTCAGACCACCCGCACCGATGCCTGCGGCATCGAATGCAATCCCCTGCTGGCGCAATGCGGCGACCTTCTCCGCGAGATCTTCCGGCTGGGCATTGCCAAGATTGGCAGCACCATCCGTGAGCAGGACTATGCGATTCTGGGCAGCCGGATTCTTCCGCTGCACCGCCAGTTCACCGGCGAGCTTGAGCGCTTCTTCCAGATTGGTGCCGCCTTCGCTCGGCAGCTTGTCCACCAGCTCGACCAGCTTCGCGGCATCCGTGCCGGGCAAGCGGTCCGCCAGCAAATGCGGCGTCCGTGAGAAGCCCGCGAGCGTTACGGTGTCACCCGGTTGCAACAGCGAGGCAAGCTGGGCGATGGCGGCCTTCAGGCCTTCATGGCGATCGTCCCGCTCCATGGAACCGGAATTATCCAGCAGCAGCGTGAGGTTGAGCGGCTGCCCCTGGCCACGCCCGGCCGAACCAACACGCATCGCCACCCGCACGATATTCCGCTGCGGCAGCACCGGATGTGCCGCCTGCTCGATGGTGCAGGCCACCGCCTCACCCGGAGCAGGCGCGGGGTCACCGTAATCGAAGGCATTGTAGAACTCCTCGGTGCGGATCTGATCCGGAGACAAGCGTTCACCACGATCCAGCGCCGCCTTCGCGAGCTTGAACGAGGCATCGCTGACGTGGAGCGAGAACGTCGAGAAGGGTTCCGCCGCGGCGACAGTTTCGTCAGTGGGAATGGGGGCGGGTTTTGGAGCGGCCGGTGTGGCGGCTTCCGCAGTGGCGAGCTGCTTCTTAAGCGCTGCGAGTTTGGCTTGAGCGCCTTCCAGGTCATTCTTGGCTTGGAGATAATCGGTGGAGTCGATCGCGCGATTGATCGCACTCTCCTGCTTGGCGTCACTGAGCATGCGGACCTTGGCAAGGCGATCATCCGCCAAGGTGAGCTGAGCGCGGAGCGTCTCCTTCACGTTGGTGGTCCCTTCATCCAACTGCTGCTTCATCTTCTTCAGCACCTCATTCTGCGCGACCACGTCCGGATGACGGCTGTCCAAGCCATCCGCCTTCAGTTTGCTCACCAACTTTTGCTGTTCAAGATACTGCGGATAAAGAGTCTTGATGACGTTTTCCGGCAGATTGAGACCTGCGGCGTATGTCAGAAGCTGATCGCTGTCGTATTTCGAGAGGGTCTGGATCTGGCTCTCGAGCTGGATCTTCTCCTGCTCCAGCTTGTTCGCTGTATCACGCGCACTCGTCGCCCCACGATCGTCATCCCCAAGCTCATTACGGAATAAACTCTGCTGGTCAGTGAGGATGATGCCTTTCGTGCGAACGATATTGGTCAACAACTTGCGCTTTTCCTCAACATTGTCTTCCTGATCCTGGACCGACTTTTTGAGACTCCCAACGGAAGCTGGCTTGGATTCATCGGGAGCTGACGCTTCCCAAGCCCGATCCACCTGCATGAGCAACTCGGCACGGGTGTGGTCATAAGCAGCCCGGTAGTAGTCCGACTTCGCCTCGGCGATCTTCTCCATGTAACGACGCGCGGCGCTGTTGTAGGGATCGATGCGAAGCACATCCTCGAAATGACGCTTGGCTTCGTCGTACTTGCCGAGATTGTAGGCACCTTCGCCAACGTACATTTCTTTGCGGAGCTTCTCAACATTCTGGGTTCCCTCGACAGTCGGAACCGGATTGTTTCGGATCGGGTCGTTGAAATAGTTGCGCTCCTGTTGCAGCTTGGGGTTGGCCTCGGCGAGTCCGGACTTGGCCGCCTCGTCGAGGACCTTTTTGGCCTCGTCATATTTGCCGCCTTTGCGATATTTCTCGGCCAAGGCCACTACTCCATCCGCATATTTCCCAGTCAGGGTCTCACGGCGATCCCCCAGGACCGGTGCATCCGGCGTGGCTTCGAGCGCCTTTTTGTATTGCTCCACTCCCGCTTGGTAATCTCCTCGATCAAGAGCAGCCTGTCCTTCGGCAGCGAGCTTATCGCCCTCCGCCACGGCTTCCCGACGACGCACCATTTCACGCTGGGCCAGACCTCCTCCATAGGCTCTTCCGCCACCGACACCCTCTCCAGCAGCCGCATCCTTGTCCGAATCCAACAGAGAATCCGCAGGCGCATCATGGGGCGCTCCGGCATTAGACCAAGCACCCACGAAAGGCGGGGTCATTGATGCTATGCCGAGATCCTCGGAAACCTCCCCATACACATCCCTTTCACTGTAGTGGTCTGGAATTCGAGAATATCCGTAATCAAGCGAACTCCCATTTCCCAATGATCCATACCACACCCCATTGCTGAGAGTGAGGCCCGGCCATTCGGCGGCCACATCCGTCCCCAAAGATGCTTCCCCCAAGGAGCGCCCTCTATCCATGTCAGCGCGGGTCACATCATCGAAGAGCCCGGTCAGTGATTTTGCCACAGGGGTTTCGGGCACCGCTTGTTCTTCATCTTGATCCAAGGCTGTTTTCGCCTTCGCTGCTCGAGCCTCCGTCGCTCCTCGCCGTGCCTCCATCTCGGCAACGCGGTTCGGATTGTTCAATACCGCATCAATGTTGTTGCGGGTGATCGCGCCATCACCGGAACGGAGGCCACCAGCCACGATATTGGGACCTTCCTTCGCAGGAGCGGGAATGGCAGGCACCGTCGTGCCCTCAATCGGGCTGTTGAAAACGGTGTTGGAAGAATCCTTGGCAGCAAGAGCCGCGAATGGATCAGCCGCAGCCGCTGCGGGATCCGGTTCAGCGGGGCCACCAAACGGCTTGGCCGAAGGTTGAGGGGCAGGCGCCGCAGAAGCCACGGGCGGAGCGGCAAACGACTTCCCTTTCGCCAGCACCCGCGAGGCATCCTGCGCGGAAACCGCGCCAGCCCGTTCATCCGCAGCGGCATCCTGGCGTTTCCGCCCGGCGGTTCTCTGCCGGTCATTGCTCGCCAAAGAGCTGTCCGTGCTGAGTTTGAAAGGTGAGCCTCCGACAATATCAATCCCCCCCTCCAACGGACGGGCAGGAAGCAATTCCGAACGAAGGCTCTTCGATTCCGATTCCAGATCCGCGATCTCCGGCAGCACCGGCTGGCTGGAGGCATAACCCTCCGCCATGGGCAGATCCCGACCGGCGCTGGACCACGCCGCGGTTTTCCGGGCGCTCATGACGGAAATGGAGCTGTTCGCCGCCAGTTGCGAAGAGGACTCCTTCGATGGCTCGAACACGTAGCGGAAGCCGGCCGCCAGCACCAGACAGGCAGCAGACGCCATCAGGGCCTGCCGGATCCATGGCTGGCCCTTGCGCTTCGGTTTCAGCAGGGTGGCGGTCGCAGGCCCATGGGCCGTGCCGAACAGGGCCTCGACCTTCTCGCGCTTGTCGGCGGGCAGCTTCCAAGCATCCTCCGGGCCGGTGGCCCCGGCCTCCGCCAGAAGACCGTGGAGTGAAATCATGCGGCGGCGGAACACCTCCAGTTCGGGGCTTTCGGCGCACAAGCGTTCCAATTCCGCGGCTTCGAACGCCGAGGCATCGCCGAGCACCCACGCGACGATGCGCGCTTCGATCGGCTCATCGCCGACGGGCTCCAGCGGGTTGGAATCTTCCTCTTTCATGGATCGTTTATCAGAATGGAAATGGGTGGGTTCTCTCAGCCTTCCGCGCTTTCGACGCCCATCCGGCGGAGCGAATCGGCCAGGCCTTTGAGAAGATGGTGGAGTTTGTAGCCCACATTCCCGGCGCTGAGGCCGGTGCGGGCGGCGATCTGGTCGTATTTCAGCTCTTCCCGGTATTTCAGTTCCAGGAGCTGGCGGTCGTCGTCATCCAGCTCGGAGACGAGCAACCGGAGGCTGCCGACCGCTTCCATGCGGCTCAGGTCGTGATCGGCGGCGGGGGTGGGAGCCTGCCACTCGTGGCTGTCCTCGAGCGGGGTTTCCCGTTTGCGTTGTCGGAGGTGGTTGATGGCGAGGTTGCGGAGGCAGCGGTAGAGCCAGGCCCGGGGCTGCTGGACGTCCGCCCAATGCTGGTGGAGGCGCAGGAAGGACTCCTGGACGAGGTCCTCCGCGGTCTCCCGGACGCCGGTCAACCCATGGGCGAAGCGCAGCAGAGGCGTCTCCTCCGCCTCGAAGATCTGGCGGAAGGTCGGTCTGCCGCCGGTCACCGGGCAGGGAGGCGCGTCCGCCTCGTCGGCCCGTTCAACCGGCATCAGGGTGGTGGAGATCCGGATTTCCATGGATGACGGCACTCGCGCTCATGCTTCGTTATCCCATCAGACACGGCAGGAGGAGGATTCTTGGAACTTTTTTCGATTTTCGCGCCCGGCGTGGCGCTCTGCTTGAGGCGCCGACCGGGAAACCGGCCCGGACCGTGGTTTGGTGACAGACCGGGACGGGTGCCGGCGTTTTCCCGGCCCGCCTTCATCCGCCTTGCGGGCGGGCGGGTCCGCATCTTGAATGCCGCTGCCACGCCGCCATGTTCATCCTCAAAAAACTGTTCCAGCTCCGGGACCACGCGAACGTCGATTCCGAAAAGCCGTTTCTGGACCATCTGGAGGACCTGCGGACGACCATCACCCGGATGGTGATCACCCTGGCGATCTCGATGATCGCCTGCTTTTCCTTCCAAGCCCGCCTGATGGACATCCTGCGGGCTCCGGCGGAAAAGGTCGGCCGCCTGCACGCAGAAGGACTGATCCCGGAGAAGGACAAGGTGGCCAAGGCAGTCGATGTGGACCAATGGGAGCAGGCGAAAAAAATCGAGCGGGCCACTCCCACCCTCGCCCCAGCGGACCTCGCGGCACTCTACTCCGCCACCAAGGACGCGGATATGCCCTTCCATGTCCGCACCGTGTCCCTGCTCCGAGCCGCCCTGGCCCTACCGGAGGGAGAGAAACGTGAGGCCTTCCTGAATAGTATTCCGCCACCGCCGCAAGGCAGCGCCTACCCCGGGACGGACATGCAAAAGCAGCTCCGCGCGCTGATCACCACCAAGGCCAGCCCGGAGATCGACCCGAAGGGCGGAGCGATGTCCACCCTGAAGCCGACCGAATCCTTCATGTTGTCCATGAAGCTGGCGTTCTTCGCCGGCATCGTCGTCAGTTTCCCGTTCCTGCTTTATTTCCTGCTCCAGTTCATCCTGCCGGGACTGCACGGCCATGAGAAAAAGGTTCTTTGGCCGGCGCTGGGCATCGGCTTCGGCCTGTTCCTCTTCGGGGTGGTATTCGCCTACGTTCTGGTGCTGCCGAAGGCGCTGCTGTTCTTCGCCGAGTGGGGCAAGGACATGGGCATCTCGAATGACTGGCGGATCGGCGAGTACATCTCCTTCACCACCCAGTTCACCCTGCTCTTCGGAGCCTCCTTCGAACTGCCGGTGGTGGTCATGGTCTGCGTGAAGCTCGGCCTGCTGGGCTACGAGACCATGAAGAAGACGCGCCGCTACGCCATCGTCGCCATCTTCATCATCGCCGCCGTGCTGACACCCACCCCGGACATGATGACCCAGACGCTCATGGCCGCGCCGATGATCATCCTCTACGAGGCCTGCATCTGGCTGGCCTGGTGGGACGAGAAGAAGAAGGCAAAGATGGAAGAGGCCGAGGCCCGCGAACGCATGGAGAACCTGCTTCTCAATGCCGAGCAACAGCCCGATCCATACGCCACGGAAGAGGGCGAAGATGAAGGCATCGTGCCACAGGTCCGGCCCGCCGTTCACACGGAAACCGCCGAGGAGCCATCCGAAATCGCCGGGGACCATGATGAGCCGCCGGTGGAACACGACCCGGATCTCCTGCCGCCTCCGACCACCCAGGAAGAACCACGGAAGGAGTAATCCCCAAGGAACAGAATGGGAGCGAAGCGGACATAGCCGCAGGCAAACATTCCCGTCCCTGTTTCTGACATCTGCTCCAGCAGGGACGGAAATGTCCCTGCTGTTTTGAGCCGTTACAAACGCCGCCGCCGTTTTCCGCCTCACCGCTTGTCTTTCAGCCATTCGGGCGGAATCCTCTCGGCGTTCCGTATGAAACCGTTCCGCCCGTTCTGGCTTGCCGCATTCGCGCTCGCCCTCACCCCCCTGCCCCTGCATTCCGCCACTGCGGAAGCACCGGCCGTCACCCAAGGCTCCACCGTCACCGACAGCCGCGCGGTGATCGCCAATGACAAGCTCGCCCTCACCGTGATCCTCGATGAAGGTCGCGTGACCGGCGTGCGTCTCGCCGACAAGGTCAATGGCCGCACCTACGACCTCGGCACCAAACTCTTCGAATTCTCCGGAGAGGAAACGGACGACGAATACGGCAAGCCGCAGACCTACGTCCGCACTTCCGCCTACTGGATCGCCTCGAAGCCTGTCGCTGGCAAAATCGAGGCACAGCCTTCCGGTCGCCGTCTCGCCGACCGCCATGCCGGACAGACCTTGGAAATCCGCTTCGCGTGGGACGCCTCCGGCAATGAGATCGTCTGGCGTGCGGAACTCCGCGACGACAGCTCCTACCTCCGTCAGACCGTCACCTTCACCCCTCACATGGGCAATGGTGATGTGAAGCAGATCAAGCTCCTCGACTTCGCCGCCGAGAACGCCCGCGCGGTTGGCTCCGTCCAAGGCGTGCCCGTCACCATCAATGACACGCTCTACTGCGGAGTGGAGCACCCGATGGCCGAAAACAGCGTGAAGGACGGTCGCGTTACCGGCCTGCTCACCCGCAAGACCAAGGTGGGCAACCACAAGCCGCTCGCCGTGTCCTCGATCATCGGCGTGACCCAGCCCGGCCAGCTCCGCCGCGAGTTCCAGCTCGGATATGTCAACGTCGAGCGCGCCCGCCCCTACGAGCCGTTCCTGAACTACAACACGTGGTACGACATCGGCTACTTCAGCCGCTACGATGAAAAGGCCGCGCTGGACGTGGTCCGTTCCTACGGCGAGGAGCTGGTGAAGAAGCGTGGTGTGAAGGTGGACAGCTTCCTCTTCGACGATGGTTGGGATGACCCCGCCACCCTCTGGCAGTTCAACAAGGGCATGCCGAACGAGTTCAAGGAAGTCCGCAAGCTGGCCGAAAGCTATGGAGCCAGTCCGGGAGTGTGGTTCTCGCCGTGGGGCGGCTATGGCCCGCCGAAGGACGCCCGCATCGCCGCTGCCAATACCGGTCGCGAAAAGGGCAAGGAATACGAGACCAATGAGACCGGCTTCGCCCTCTCCGGAAAGAACTATTACAAGCTCTTCCGCGACATGTGCCTGCGCATGATCCGCGACAACGGCATCAACCACTTCAAGTTCGACGGCACCGGGGATGCCGGCAAGGTGCAGCCGGGCTCCGACTTCGGCAGTGACTTCGAAGCTGTCATCTCGCTCATCAGCGAACTGCGCAAGGAGCGCCCGGACCTTTACATCAACCTGACCACCGGCACCTGGGCGTCCCCGTTCTGGTTCGGCACCGCGGACTCGATCTGGCGCGGCAACTACGACCACGAGTTCATCGGCACCGGCACCCACCGCCAGCAGTGGATCACCTTCCGTGATGCGAATATCTACAAGAACAACGTGGCCGTCTCGCCGCTGTTCCCGATCAACTCGCTGATGGTTCATGGCGTGATCTACGCCAAACACGCACGCTGGCTGAACGAAGACCCGGGCAACAACCTGCCTGAGGAAATCTGGTCCGGCTTCGCCTACGGCACGCAGATGGAGGAGCTCTACATCACCCCATCCCTCCTCACCAAGGAGAACTGGGACACGATCGCCGCAGCCGCGAAATGGGCGCGTGGCAACGCCGCCACCCTGGTGGACACCCACTGGGTCGGTGGCGATCCAGCCAAGCTCGAAAGCTACGGCTGGGCCTCCTGGTCGAAAGAGAAGGGCATTCTCTGCCTGCGCAATCCGTCCGACCGCGAGCAGACCTTCTCCGCCACCCCGGCCTCCCTGTTCGAGCTCCCGGCCGGAGCTGCGGGCACTTACAAGCTGGTTTCGCCGAAAGGTGACTCCATTCCCGGCGATGGCACCATCGCGGCCGACAAGCCGCTGGCCATCACCCTGAAGCCCTTCCAGGTGCTGGTGTTCGAAGCCATCCCGCAGGGCAAGTAATCGCCATCCGTTTCTCCTCCCTGGCCCTAACAGCGTCACGTGGCGCTGTTAGGGTCGTTTCGTTTACAGGATTCCATTTTGACGGACGGCAAAGATGAGGGATGTTGTACATCCCCTCCATCCGCCATGACTGACAAGGAAATCCTCACTCATCTCCTCAATCTCGCGGAATCCCTCCAGAGCCACGAGGAGATCGAACTCATGCAGGTCAAAGCGCTGCATGGCCGGATCGACAATGTACAGAACCTGTTGGGAGCGACCTTGAAATTGATCCGCACGGGTGACGTGCCCGGCCAAACCCATGCGCTCGAAACCCTGGAGCAACTCCTCAAGGACAACGATATCCAGGAAGGATTCTCTAAACTGATCGCCCGCATGGAATCCGAGCATGAGCACAAGGCCCACCGGCTCGGCGCCATGCGGGCGCTGATCAACAAATTGCCGGATCACCGGGGATAAGCCGGAGCTCTCTTCAAGAAGCGGCGCCTGCGGACGAACCGCAGGAATCACATGCCGGCCGGTTGGTGAGACCGGCATGTGATTCGCCTTTATTGCATGGACCCCGGAAATCAGGAGGGAAATGCCCCCGCCAATTATTGGGTCACCTTCAGGCGGGCGAACATGTGGATATTTCCATTCTTCGGAATGGTGACGGTCACCGTGTCGGAAGGCGTGCCATCCACCACGGAGATGGTTGCGTTCGTGGGATCCACGGCGGTCGTCCATGAACCCGTATCCATGCTGGTGCTGAACTGGATGACCGGATTCAGGTAGGCTGCTTCATCACGCCGGTGATAGGTGATGACGAAGCTGCTTCCCGTGTCCGTGATCGTGGGCAGCAGTGCCACGGAATTCGAACCCGCATTGGCCGGATTCGGTTCCCCACCGAGCACGAACTCGATGCCATTCATGACACCATCGTTGTCCGGATCCGCATTGAAGGCTGCGGCGGGACCGGTCAGGCCCCTGTTCGTGGTCCATGTGTCATAGGCGGAAGCCGCTCCCACGGAAACCGTCAGCGTGCCGGTGCCGGTGATCAGGGCAGACTGGTGAGCTGCTCCGAACCCACGGCACCCCACACACCCGGCACCTGGAGGACGCCATCGATGTAGAGCGAATGAACGGTATCCGAAGCCCCAGTCGCCAGGTCGAGGGTGGCACCGGTGGAGATCGCCACGTCCGACGCATCCGCGAGGTACGGCAGCGTGAGGCTGAGCACGCCTCCCGTAACGGTGGTATTGCCGGTGTAGGTATTGGCCGCCGAAAGCGTCAGCACCGAGGAGCCGCTCTTGACGAACGAACCCGCACCGCTGATCACACCGGAGAAGGTTTGCGCGGTGTTGGTGCGGGCGTAGGTGACCTTCGCATTCGAAGACAATTTCAGCTTCCCGGTGTAGGTGCCTCCCGCGAAGTCCTGGTTCCCGGCAAACGTCAGGGACCCGGTCGCAACGGAAATGTTGTTCCGCAGATTGGTCGTGAAGTCGGCACTCGCACCATTCAGAACCACGGAACCCGTGCCGCTGAAGTTGATGTTGAAATCATCCACACCGATGTTCAGCAGATTGCCATTCACGATGAGGTCACCGGTGGCGGTGGCCGAACCCGCGGTAACCGCGAGGTTCAATCCGTAGCCGTAACCTCCGAGATTGATACCGGGATCGAAGACCGTGCCGCTGGCTGCACTCGCCACGGTGATCATCGTTTGGTTGGTATCGAACCCGCCGAACGAAGCCGAACCCGTGCCGACCACGCGCACCGTGGAGGGTGCCGTCGCGAAGGTGAGTCCACCCTGCGTGCTGTGGGCCACACCGGCATTCATATACAAACCACCGGTGGACGCCACACCCGCACCGTTGATGGTGATCGGGCACTTCGGGTAGATGCCGTTGCCCGCACCCCCATTGAGTTGGAGTGCCGCCGATGGCGCAACCGTGATGCCGGTGTTGACCAACGTGTTGATCAACTGGGTGTTGTTCCCGATCACGAGTTTGCCCGCGCTGACGGTTGTCAGACCGGTGTAGGTATTTGCGCCATTCAGGATCAATGTCCCCGCTCCAGCCTTGGTGAGGTTGAAGTTGCCGCTGACGATTCCTCCGTAGGTAAGGGAACTTCCGCTCACCGTCACCGTGCGGGCGGCAGTCATCGCGACACTGCCGTTCTCGAAGATCAGGTCACTGGAACCGGTGAAGACCGGGTCGGCATTCCAAGTGAAGCTGGTTGCATTGGTAACATCCACCGGACCACCGCTGGTATTGTCGAACGAACCACCGCTGAAGTCATAGGTATTGAAGGCCCCCAGTGCACCCGGATCATTGATCTGGATCTGGCCTGCAAGTTGGACGACGCCGCCGGAGAATCCGTTGCTACCGTTCAGAGCAAGGCTGCCCGCTCCTTTCTTCAAAAGCGAGACCACGCCGGAACCATTGTCGTTTATCGACGCTCCTACGGAGACCGCTTGCACGGTGTCCACCGTAAGAGTGCCTGCGGTATCATCCCCGCCGCCCACAGTCAGCGCACCGTTGTTGATCGTCAGAGCCCCGGCTCCGGAAGGAACCTGGATCACACCCTCCGCAGCCAGGCGGAGGGTCTCCGTGCCAAGATTCACCGTGGCAGGACCTGCGGTGGCCGTCTGGCTGAGCGAGGCGATATTGGTCGGAGCGCCAACGGTGGACAAGGTGATGTCCCCGGAGGTGCCGCCATCGATGATCCGGATGTTCGCCACCGGGACGTCCGGAATCAGACCGCCAAGGCGGAACACATCCGTGAAGTCGCTGTAGGGAATGATGTTGCCCGCGCCATCGTTGGAAGCCGGTTGCCCGGCCACCGTGATCCAGCTCGGGAGCTTGCCGCTGCCGTCATTGGACAGCGTGGTACGGGCGATGTTGGGAGCCGCGATATCGAGTGACCCGGTGCCGGATCGGCTGATGTCGCTCAGCTCGATCTTGGCGCTGCCGCTGGTGCGCTCGATGGTAACCGCGCCGGAGACCACCGTGTTACCCACGACTTCCACATGCGTGCCCCCGGAAAGGCGCAGCGTTCCTCCGGCGAGAGTCAGCGTGCCTGTATCGGAAAGCTTCGAGTAGTCGGAGGTGGCGTAGTCGAGATTCAACACACCAGCGCTCAGGACGGTGCTACCGGAGAAGGCCTGTGCCTCGGCAATGATCAACGTGCCGGTGCCCAGTTTGCGCAACCCTGCGGTGCCCATCACCCCGGTAGGGAGAGTCTGGGACAGCGTTACCGTCAGACCATTGGTATCGTATCCGGAGATGGCATTGTCCGCGAAGACAATACGGCCTCCGACCATGGGATCGGAATTCGCCGCCGTGAGCTGGAGATTTCCTCCCGACATGTAGACCGTGCCGGTGGTGCCAAGCGCCTGGGTGCTGCCCAGGCCAAGTGTGCCAGCCAGCACCACCGTGCCGCCGTCGTAGGTATTGGCACCCGTGAGGGTGACCAATCCGGTGCCGCTTTTGGTGAGAGTGAAGTTGTTCTCGTTCGCGCCGGTTCCGCCCAACACACCATCGAAGGTTCGGCCCGTTCCGCTGTAGCCGAGCGTGAGGTTCGAAAGAGTGGCCGATCCACCAACGACCCGGCTGCCCGTGGAGGCATTGTTGGTCGCCAGATCCTTCAGGGTCTGGCTGTGTCCATTGAGGATGATCTTGGCCACGGTGGTTCCGTCACCCAGCGCGATCCCGTTGGAATTGGGCGACCAACGGTCATCCGCGCCAATGATCAGGGCACCTTCCCGCACCCACAGGCCTGTGGTTGCGGTGCTGGCACCGGTCAGGAGCAGCGATCCATTACCCCACTTGTAGTAGTTGGTCTGAATGCCGTTCTGAGTCTGCTGCTGGTTCCCCGCCCCATCCAGAACACCCTGGAAGGTCACGTCCCCGGTGGCGTTCTGCGCACCCGCCAGCACGTTCATACGGTAGCCGTAGGTGCCGTGGGTGAAACTGATCGTGGGAGACAGGATGGAACCGGAGGCTTCACGGTTCACCGTGATGCAGTAACCATTGCTATCCCAACCGGAGAGGATGGCATTGCCGGTGCCGTAGGTACGGACGGTGGTCGGAGCCGAGGCGAGCGTGATGCCGCCGGATCCTTGGGCATTCACCGAGTTTCCACCCTTGAGATATAGGCCGGTGGTGGCGGAGGTCCCCGCGCCGTTGACGGTCACGCCGAAGTTGTAGCTCGAGGGCACCGCATAGCCCATGTAGAAGGTGGCTTTGTTCGAGAGCGCATAAACTCCCGCGCCGCTCTTCGCATCCACGGACAGCACGCCATCCAGCACGTTGGTGACACCGGTGTAGGTATTCGCCGATATCAGGTTGAGGCGCCCCGGACCTGCCTTGGTCAAACCATTGACACTCGTGAAGGTGAGGCTGACGGCGGTGCCCGGTGCGGATGTGTTGTTGTTCAGCGTGATCTGGGTGGCGCTGTCGATGGTTGAAATCGTGCTGTTGGCCGCGATTCCCGTGCCGCTGACTGCCATGCCTACATACAGATTGGCGGTGGACGTCAGACCGGTGACGACCTTCTGCCCGGTGGCGAAGTTTGCGGTCTGGCTGGGAATCACCGCGTTGGAGATCAACGAGGAGATGGTCACATCCGCAGACGGGTTGTTCTGGAAGACCACCAGATCGCCAGCGATCTTGTTCAGGTTGGAAGTGGTCAACGTCCCTCCCCCGCCAATAGTGGTGACGTTTCCTCCCACATTGGAAGTCACCAGAATACCGCCGGTGGTCAGGGCATTGGTTCCGGTGAGCGTGAGAGTCTTGGCTCCGGACGAATCATTGAAGCGAAGTGAATTCGTGGTGGACCCGGACGCCGGATCCGTTCCCGCCACCGTCACGTTGGTGTTGCTCGTGGCGGACCACGCATCCGCCACATAGCCGCCGCTATAGGCAGTCACCGCGGTGCTGCCATTCGCCTGGGCCCAATCGGTGCCAGCGAACACGGCCCAACCACCGAGGATTCCATTCGTGTTGGTTGAGGAGGTGATGATCGAAGAACCATTCTCGAACTGCACGACACCGCCCGCGACGCGACCCGAGGTGAGCGCCGCGGTGCCGGTGGTCGTTGCCGTGGGAGAGAACACCAATACCCCCAACTGCGGGCGAATGGCGCCTCCATTCGGAGTGATGTTACCGGTCACGGTCCATGTTCCGATTCCAGCCTTGTTGATATTCAGCAGAGCACTGGTATTGCCGGTGAAGCTAGTCATCTCACCCGAACCTGCTCCGGAAAGAGTGACGAGCATGGCGCTGTTCGTCAGCGTCATCGGTGAGGAGAAAGCGAGGAGACCCGCGCCGTTCTGGGTGACGGTGCCACCATTGCCACTGACGAAGTTGAGAACACGATCGGTGGTCTCGCCCGGTCCCGCATAAATGAGTCCGCCAAGCGCGGCGGCCGATCCCATGGTGATAGTTGCATTCGTCACGTCTCCGCCGGGGCCACCAAGGCCACTGCTACTGGAGAAAACCGTGCCGATGGAGTTCACCTGCAAGAAACCACCGGCGATCGTGGTGGCACCGGTGTAGCTGTTGGTTCCATTGAGAATGGCAGTGCCGCTATCGGTGTGGGTCAGACCGGTGGTGCCTGAGATGGCACCGCTGAAAATCGTGGTGGTGCTCCCGTAAGTGCGGATGGTGCCGCCGCCGGTGGACAACACGATGTCGTTCGGAAGGATCACATTGTGGCTCGCATCCAGGATGCCGCCGCCATTGCTCAAGGTGATGGTATTCAGGCCGAACGCCGCACCCGTCCCCGCGTCCACAAGACCACCGGTGATCGAGATTCCACCACTGAGGTTGGTATTGTCTCCATTGAGACCCAGGCGTCCTCCGGCTCCGGCGCCATTGCCGGCGGCCGTGTTGCCATTCGCATTGAGAATGAGTCCGCCGGTTCCAAGCAAGTTGCTGGAGATTGTCACCACATGGGCTGTCGTGGAAGCACCCTGGCCCAGCGCGGACGTATTGATCACGCCCGTGGACGCGCCGAAGTCGAGCTTGCTGCCCGTGCCTGACAACGTGAGGCTGGTCGTTCCGGATGCAGGTACGGGCACCGTGATGCCCGCCAGAGCCTGGGTGCCAGCCACGGTGATCGTATGGGTGCCGATGAAGTCCGTGCCTGCCGCGAAGATCGCGGTATCACCACCTCCAGCCCACACCTGGGTGGCGGCGGAACCTGAACTACTCGTGGTCCAATTCGCCGTGGCAGCATCCCAGTTGCCATTGGCATTCCCGGAACCAGCGGTTGAACCGTTCGTATCCCAATAAATGTCCGCCGCAACGGCACTGGAACAAAAGAAAATCGAAGAAAAGGCAACTCCAACGAGTCCACCGGATAACATGCATTTGGGTTTCATAAGAATGGGTCTCTACAATTACGAAAAAACCATTCCATGTTTCAGTTAGACGCTTTGTGCGGAAGCCAATCCCTCCAATAATTTTGCTCCAAATTTTGGTACAAATGTGGCTAGCCTCATTCCACTCGTATCGTGGAACCAATACGCAAAACCAGCCTTGGTGAAGCTGCCGCCCGCAGGATCGAGACCGGAATCCACTCCGGTCTGCTCTCCGGTCTGCTGCCTGCCACACGTGAATTGAGCAGGATACTCGGGATCAGTCCCGGCACCTTGAAGCAAGCCTTGGAGCAGCTCGGTCACGAAGGGATCATCCGCAAGATCCCCCACAACGGACGCCATGAGGCGATCCCATCCGCAAGCCGCCTGAACCGACCCGCGCGACTGATGAAAAAGCTGTGGCTGGTCGAACCCGTGGAGTTCATCCAGCAATCCAATTTCCCGACTCATGCCATGGAGGCTCTGGAAAGCGGAGCCCGCAAGCTGGGGTGGACTTGCGAATGGACCATGGAGCAGGTCGATCAAAGCCGCTCGCACCGGAGACACTGGGACCAGCTCCTCAAAGCACGGAATCCCGATGCCCTGATCTTCATCGCACCACATGCCACCACCGCCGCCTGGGCCGCCAACTGTGGGGTTCCCGTATGCGCTCTGGGGGGTGATACCCATGAATCCGGCATCGTGACCGTCAGCTTCGATGCCACCTCGATGGTGGAAACGGCGCTCACGCGTCTGTTCCAGCTCGGGCATCGCGATGTGCTGCTGCCGCTCACGGTGCGTACGCCGGGATTCGTCAAACGCATCCGCACTGCCTGCAGCATCGTCCACGCCCGTCACAGCGTCCCCTACGCTTCCGCATGGAACTGTCCGAGCACCCCCTTCCACAGTCCTTCCTCTTTGGGAGAACTCCTGGAAAAGCGATTTTCCCGCCAAGCGCCCTCTGCGATCGTCGCCTTCGGTTCATCCATTCTCCCACCGATGGGCTACCTGTTGAAAAACGGTTACCGGGTGCCCGATGACATTTCGCTGGTGGTTCTCGGCGGCTATGAGGACTTGCGCTGGGCGGACCCCCAGATCGCCCACTTCGATCTGAAGTGGAACCGGATGGTGAAGTTCATTCTGAGCTGGCTGGCACAGCCGGAAGCCGCCCGCACCACCAAGATCCAATCGGACTGGATCGAGGGCGGCTCGGTGGCCCGGCCACGCAGGCGCTGAACCTGTCCTGCCCCACCCCATAAAAAAAGCCGCCTCCCGGATAGGAGGCGGCTTTGGAAGCAATCAGACTGGGTTACTTCGCCTGAGAAGCGGATTCAAGAAGGTCGGCCGCCGGCAGGATGACGTTGGTCGCCTGGGTGGAACCGCTCTCGTCGCTCTTCGGCGGGAAGCGGTTGATGCCGATTCCGATGAACTTCCCATCGCCATTGAAAACCGGCATGCCCAGTGAAGGCGCCCCGATGCGGCCGAAGGTCCGCGGCTTGGTCAGGATCGAGATGACCTCGCTGGTCATCACCAGGGGCTCGCGGTTGAAATCCTTGCCCATCCGACCAAGCACGATCACGTCATCCATCAGGCCCAGCTTGGCGGAGTCTTCGGTGTTCACCGGGGTGAGCTTCGCTTCTTCCGGCTTTTCAGGACGGATGAAAGCAAGATCGAGGTCGGTATCCTTGAAAGCCACCTTCGCGGAAACTTCCGAGCCGTCCGCGCGGATGATCTTCACTTCCTTGGTGTTGGATTTCGCGGAGAGGAGCACCGGACCTTTCGGAGTGTTCACGGTGCGGCCGTCCACGGCGGAAGCCACGTCCAATGCGGACAAGGGGCCGACAATCAGACCGTCCTTGCCAATCACCGTGCCGACGACCTCGACTTTCTTCTCTTCCTTGCGGCTCGGATTGTCACCGGCGGTGACTTCCAATTCCACCACGGCACTGATGAAGACGACGGACTCCTTGTAGGACGTCTGGAGGGCAAGAGCCTTGTCCTTCAGCGGGCCGGTGGCCGCGGAAGCGAGAGGGACCGCGAGCAGGGCGGCGAGAGCAAAGGGGACGAATTTCATGATAAGAGGTGGATATATAGATTGGAGAATCGGGCGACGGATCCTGTGTGGAGGTCACCAGGTCGGTTCGAGTTCGATGTAGCGGGTGGTGATGCCACGACGGACGAACATGACGAATGGAGTGCGCTTGGTTTTCTCCAGGTCGTCGAGAATCGTTTTAAGGTTGGCGATGGAATCCACCGGCTTGCCGTCGAGGGAAAGCAGGATGTCTTCATTGGAAAGACCTCCCAGCCCCGCCCAGCCCGATGGGGTGACGGCGGTGACCAGCACGCCCTTGAGGTCGTCCGGCAGTTTCTCACGGACCCGGTCCGCCTGACCGAGATCACGAGCCGTGAATTCCAGCGGATCGCAGGTGTGCGAGGCCAGTTCGGAGGTGCCTTCCGGGCTGGCGACCAGCGGCACCTTGATGGTGAGGCTTTCCTTGCCCCGGCGAACGTCCAACGAGATCTCGCTGCCGATCTTATACTGGCGGATGAGCGAGTTGAAGACATCCGAGTCCTCCGGCCGCGAGGAAGGGATCACCGTCCCATCCAACTTGAGCAGCAGGTCCCCGGTTTTGAGACCGGCCTTGTCGGCATTGCTGCCCGGATGAATCTGGGTGATGCGCACGCCCTTCGACCCGGAGATGCCGAGCGCGGAAGCAAGATCGGCGGAGATCACCTGAGTGTCGACGCCCATCCATGCCTTGCGGACGAGGCCCGGCTTGTCCGGATCGGGCTCGGGACCGATCTTGACCACGGTGAGGTAATTGCGCCCGTCATGCTCGTAAGACACCAGCACCGGCACCGGCTCGGTTTTGTCCTTGGTGATGTCTTCGCTGACGGTGACCAGATCGGAAAGATTGGTGATCGGCTTGCCATCGAGCTCCACGATCAGATCGCCCGGTGCAATCGCAGGCTTCGCATCCGCAGCGGCACCACCGGCCCGCAGGCTCTGGATCATGGCGGCGCGGTTGTCTGACCGCAGCATCTGCTTGGCGAGAAGCTGGGTGAGGTCACGGGCGGTAACGCCCCAGGAAAGGAGCTCCTTTTCACGCGGTTCCGCAGGCTCGCGCTCGGTCGTAACCAGCTTCCAGGACATCGCCTTGCCGTCCCGCAGCCCTTCGAGCTTCACCTCGGAACCTACCGGCGCCTCAAGGACCATCCGGTTGAACACGGGAATGTCCTCCGGGGAACGGGACGCGGGAACGGCGGTTCCATTGCAGGCGGTGATGATGTCTCCCGCCTTCAGCCCGCTCTTCTCCGCAGGAGATCCTTCGATCACTCCGCCCACGAGGATGCCTGCGGTTTCCTTGCTGGTCTTGAGCAGCGGCTGGGCCACGAGGCCGGACCAGCTGCGGCGGACCTTGCCCGTGGCAATGAGTTCGTCCGCCACCTTGCGGGCGAGATTCGCAGGAATCGCACCACCCAGGCTGCCGATGCCGACTTCATTCACGCCGATGATCTCACCCTTGAGGTTGACCAGCGGACCACCGGAATTGCCGGGGAAAATGACCGCATCATGACCGATCCAACGGACCAGCTCACCCACGGCCTCACCATCGAGGCGCATCGAACCTCCCGGCGCGATCATCTCGGTATTGGCGACGATGCCTTGGGTGACGGATTGGGACAAGCCGGCCGGACTACCCATGGCCAGCACCACATCACCGACTTCCAAGGCCGAGCTGTCCCCGAACTTCGCCACCGGTAGCGGCGCGTTCGGATCGCGGAGGTCCTTCTTGTCGATCTTGAGGACCGCGAGATCCGCCAGTGGATCGGTGCCTACCAGCGTGGCCCGCACTTCCTGGCGGTCGGCGAGGCGCACCACGATGCGGGTCGCGCGGCCAGCCACGTGGTGATTCGTGAGAATGTAGCCATCCGGGTGGATGATGGTGCCGGAGCCGCTGGCACGCATCTTCTGCATGCGCCCGCCGCCACCTTCCTCCGCCACCACATGGATGCGGACCAGCGCAGGATAAACGGACTGAACGGACGCCTCGATCTGGGGATCGGTTTTGGCGGAGGCCGTCGCCGGCCCGAGGGCGGCGAAGCAGGGAAGCAGATAGAAGGCGTGGCGGAACATCGGAATAGGATCTGAGCGTCCATCCCTCGGGAGGACAAGCCGACAGCGCGGGCCACGGGGGGATTTGTCTCGAAAAGGGCCTATGGAGTGGAGCCTTCAGGCGAAGAAGGTCTTCCCGGAGGCGGCCCCCTGAGAATTTAGCCGCAAAGAAGCGTAAAAATCGCAAGGGAAGAAAATGGAAGCCGATTCCAGGCTTGTCGGCCGTCGCTATCGAGAGACTCCGCCTCCCTCTGAAGGCCCTCCTCGCCTGAAAGCTCAGCTCCTTACTTCCCTTCTTCCCGTTTCTTCACCTCGGTGCCGTCCTTCACGGTGTCCGGAGGATGGAGCAGGACCTCGTCGTTCACCTCCAGGCCGGAAAGGACTTCCGTGAAACGGCCGTCGGTGTGGCCCACTTCCAGCGTCACCTTGTGCGCTTTCCCACTCCGGTAGGCGAAGGTCTTCCACGCATTGCCTTCACGGAACAGGGCACCGGCCGGTATCACCGGGACATCATCCCGGTGCCAGACCGCCACCCGCACCTCCACCCGGAAGCGATCGCCCAACCGAGCCGCTTCCTTCGGCGGATCCACCAGATCGCTCAGCACGATCACCCGCTGCTCCTCCACCCCCAGGGCGGAAACCTTGGTGAAACCTGCCGGTTCGACACGACGGACACGCGCCTTCAAGACCTGCTCACCACCCCATTGCTCGATGTCCACGGCGTCGCCCTCATGGATCGCCACGGCATCCCGGGAAAGAATCTCGGCCTCGATCTCCATGTCCGCCGGATCCCCCACCTCCAGAATCTGGGTGCCGGGTGTGACTACGCCTTCACTCTCCTGCATCACTTTCAATACCCGGCCGGAAACCGGTGACTTCACCTCGGCGAGATTGCCGGTGATGTCCGGCTTCGGGCGCTCAAGCGCAGTGCGGGCCTGAGCCAGCTCGAACTCCGCCACCTTCAGGCTGAATTCCGCAGCCCGCAGTTGGGCTCCCTTCACATTGGCATCGCCCTCGACCCGGTCGCGATCACTCTTCGAAATCGAGCCCGGCATCTGTACCGAACGCACACGATCTCGATCGGCATTGGCCAGATCGGAGGCCGCACGGGCTGCATCCATGGACTCATGAGCCTGTCGCAGGGCTGCTTCACGGGTCGCCACCACGGCTTCGGCCTGGGCTTTGGCCCGTGGATCGAGCAACGGAGAAACCACCGGCTCGATCGCAGTCAGCAAGGTTTCCCCCGCCTTCACCTCGTCCCCAGCCTTGAGGGTGACCCGGCGCATCTTGCCAGCCACAGGCGCGGATACGACGTAGCGGTTGCGGATGCGGGTCTTGCCTTCTTCCGACACGCGCACGGTGAGCGCGGAACGGGTGACCGCTCCGGTCTCCACCTCCACCGGCTTTCCTTTCATGCCAAAGGCGATCAACGCGACAAGAGCCGCCACGCCCAGCCATGGCAGCAGCTTCCGGAAACGTTTCTTCGCAGTGCGGCCGTCCTTCGGATCCCACGGGGGATCGTCCTTGTCTCGGGCGGGTGTTGGAATTTGGGAATCGGACATGGGAACGCGGGGTGAGGATGAAGGTTCAATCGCGCGCCTTCAAGACGCCGACGAGGTCGAGTTTGCCGAGCATGCGGCTGACGAGAGTGAAGGAGAATGCGGCGGCAGAAAGCACCACCAGCACGGCGATGGAGTAGGTGGAACTCTCCACCACGATCGGCATGCGCACCGTTTCCGTGCTGAAGGAGGACATGATGAGCAACACCAGGCCCTTGCCCAATAGGAGTCCGACGGGAATGGCGGAAAGCACCAGCAGCGACAGCTCGCCTAACAGCACTCCGCGGACTTCCGCCATGTTGAAGCCCACCACCCGCAGCGTGGCCAGCTCGCGGCTGCGCTCCGACAAGGCGATACGGGAGCTATTGTAGACCACCCCGAAGGCCACGATCACCGCGAGCACGAAGTAAAGTGTGCGCAGCAGGCCAATGCTCTTCGCCGTGGTTTCCCGGAACGAGGCGAGTTGGTCCCGCTTCACCATCACGATGGCGGCACGCGGCGTATCCTTCACCTCCCGCATGAAATCATCCCAACGCGCATGATCGAGGGTGATATAAGCTCCATTCACCGTATCGCCCTCATGCATGAGACGTCGCAACGCGGCAATGTCCATGTAGGCGGCGACCCCGGCATAATCGGTGACCAGTCCGCGAATGGGGATGCTCAATACCGGACGGCGCCCCTCCATCACCTCCACCTGCACCTCATCGCCGACGTTCGCGCCGATGACTTCGGCGAGCTTTTTCGACATGATGAGGCCCTCTTCCGGCATGGTGATCGTGTCGCCGTTCTCGTCCAGCAAGCGGTTCAAATTCGCGCCGGGTGGAAGCCCGGTGATGGCGAGCTTCCGGTGATGATGACCATATCGGAGGCGTGTCTGCACACTACGGATCGGCTCCGCAAGAGTCACACCGGGCAAATGCTCCAGATCATGAAGCCCCTTTTCAGAAGAGGGCTCCACCAGGAACACGGCCACATCCTGACGCTGCTGGCGGTTCCATTGGAAGGTGAGCAGGTAGTCGATGCTGTTTGCCATCGCGCCGGGCAACACCATCAACCCCGTGGCAAGTGCGATACCCGCCGAGGTAAAAACCGCCTGCCAAGGGCGGCGCTCGATATTCCGCAAGGCCATGCGGAACACCGGGCTGAAGAAGCGCGTGAGGCCGATCCTCTCAAAGAGCGAGGGCTTGAAATCCGCAGGAGGCTCCGGGCGCATCGCCTCGGCCGGTGGCAGCTTCACCGCCTGCCATACCACCGTGATCACGCCTGCGGCAGACGCACCCGCGCTCACCATCAGGGCCAGCAGCAGTGCGCCATAGTCCATGCGGAACTCCAGCGACGGGAAGCGGAAGAACATCGTGTAAAGATTCACCAGCCCGCCGCCCATCCAACGCCCTGCAATTCCTCCGATGACGGTACCGAGAAAACCGATCACCACCACGAACTTCAGATAGTGAAGGCCAACCTGCCGCGACGAATAGCCCAGCGCCTTCATCTGCGCGATCTGCTCGCGCTGAAGCCGCACGATGCGGGAGAGCACGGAGTTCACCATGAACGCAGCCACGCTGAGGAATACCAATGGGTAAACCACGGAAAGGGCATGCAGCACCTTCAACTCATCCCCGAGGCGTTGAGCCGATGCCTGATCCTTCCGCGTGTAGGCACCACCCGCACCGTAGGGTGCGAGGATGCGATCCATGGCCTCCATCACCGGTTCGGCGGCGGCTCCGGGAGCCAGATCGATGACGACGTCATTGAAGGCTCCATCAAGATTGTAGGCCACCGCCAACGCGCGGTAGTTCATCCAAATCACGCTGAAGCGCTTGTGGTCCGGCAGGGTCTCGCCCGCGCGGGCCTCGAACACGAATTCCGGCGACAGTCCGATACCGCAGATCTGGAGCGTTTCGCGATGGCCATTGATCACCGCCACCAGCGAATCCCCCGGCTTCAAGCCATTCTCGGTGGCGAAGGCCTCGCCCACCACTACTTCCCGCCGTGAATCGATCTCCGGCATGCGGCCGGTACGGAGGAAGATCCGGTTCATCTTCGGCGCACCACCATCCTCCGGCAGTGAGATGATGTGCCCGGTGGCCGGTTCAGCGAGACCGGGCAGGTCCAGCGTGACATCCACCGCCACCCGGGGCTCGACGACGGAAACCCCGGGCAGTTTCTCCAACTCCGTCGCAGCCGAGAGCGGCGCACGTTTCAATGACGCGAATACGTCCGCCAGAGCGAACTGCTCGTAGTAGGCATCCCGCGTGGATTCCAACGTGAGGATCAGACTGCGGGTCATGATCATCATCGCCAGCCCGCAGGCCATGACCAGACTGACGGCGATGACCTGGCCCTTCATTCGGCCGAGATCTCGCAGCAGTTTCCGGTCGAGCGGTGAAATCATGCGGGCAGCGGCGGGATCACCATTTCAGTTGCGCCGCCGGCAGGCGGGTCTCGTTGCGACGCGAATCGACGATCCTGCCGTCGGAGAGGTGGAGGACACGGTCCGCCATGTCCGCCATCGCCGCATTGTGGGTGATCACCACCGTCAGGGTGCCAAGCTCGCGATTGATGCGCTCCACCGCCTCCAGCACGGTGATGCCGGTGGTGACGTCGAGCGCACCAGTCGGCTCGTCGCACAACAGCACCTCGGGACGTTTGGCGATGGCCCGTGCGATGGCAACACGCTGCTGCTCGCCGCCGGAAAGCTGGGATGGGAAATGATCCATGCGCTTCCCAAGACCCACGATTTCCAGCGCCTCCTCCGGTGTCATCGGATCGCGGGAAATGCTGGTGATGAGAGCCACGTTTTCGCGGGCGGTGAGGCTGGGAATGAGATTGTAGAACTGGAAGACGAAGCCGACGCAATTGCGGCGGAACAAGGTCAAGGTATTCTCGTCCGAACCATCCAGAGGCCAGCCCTTGTAGAGCAGCTCGCCGGTGGTCGGGATATCGAGGCCACCCAGGATGTTCAACAAGGTCGACTTGCCGCTGCCGGACGCGCCCAACAGGCAGACCAGCTCTCCGGCATTGAGTTCCATGTCCACGCCGTGCAGCGCCACCACGTCCAGCTCACCGGTGTGATAGACCTTCCGCAGCTTTTTCGCCTGGAACACGACACCCGTGGAAAGTGGAGAGGGCGCGAGGGCATTCATCGGACGCGACGAAGATAGCCGCCCCGACAGGATGCACAACTTTCATGTGTTAGCAGGTCGCAGTTGCGGGCCGATGCGTTTGAAACAGCATGGCACCCCGATCCATCAAGAATCCTCCGCGGGAAATACCGAAACCAATGCGTGGATCACCGGACGGAGAGCCTTTTTCCAAGCTTTTGGAACATCATGGCCCCAGACGAACTCCACGCAGGTCATGCAATTCGATACAGCGAGCGAATAGGTGGTTCCGTCCAGGACGGCGGTCCTCTCTCCGACCAGAGGTAGGGAAAGGCTCTGGAGATGAGCCACGATGCCAGCATATTGCTCCGCATTCATGGACACCATCTGGAAGGGACTTTTCTCTTCGATGGGCTGCTGGAATCCCCTTCGCACGGGCAAGCGTGCGGATTTCTGATAGCGCACGACAGCCTCACCGGCCTTTGGCGAAGGCGGGGCAAGCTCGTAGGTTTCAACGCCACCTCCCCGGTGATGCCATATCTGATAAGTCACCGAAACCCGTTCCAAAACCGCGCCTTCGTCATTCGCCTCCCTCAACCGTGTGTTTTCACAGGGCATGCATCGCCCTCCCGCAACAGCTGCGGTGGTGGGCAAAATCATGGCGCCGCATTGAGTGCAGGGAACTCGATGGACCGGAGTCATGATCGTGAATTACCCGGGCCTGGGTATCGTGACAATCGAAAGCCCCAAAAAACCTTACTTCGATTCGGTCAATTCCAGCTTCCGGAACTCCACTTCGGACCCTTCAGCTTGCAAGGCAATCTGGCCCTTGGTGGCGGTGCACTTCGAGCCGTCGTTCACCAATGCGCCGTTCACCCAAACCTTCACCGTGTCACCTTTGCACTCAATCGTCATGGTATTCCACTCTCCCGGCGGTTTCTCCGAGCCATCCGTGAGATTGAGGATCCGGCGGGCATCCTTCGGCCCGCCACCGAAAACCTGCCCATCCTTCTTCGGGCGCCGTTTCTCCATGTCCGGCACTTCGATGTTCTCGCCGATGCACCAGAAGTCCCCGGCATCTCCGGACATCATCTGCACCTCGATCGACTGCGGATACATGTTGTAGAGCATCCGCGGCTTCGAGGCATGAACCAGGACGCCGCAGTTTCCCGGCTTGGCGGCGAAGCGGTACTGCACCTCCAGCTTGTAGTTGGAGAACTCCTTGTCCGTGATGAGATGGCCACCCGGCTTGCCCAGGGAAACGAGCATGCCGTCACGCACGATGAAACTCGGCGCGATCTGCGGGTCCTTGTCCGCCGCCGGCACATCGGCGTGCCAGCCGGTGAGGTCCTTGCCGTTGAAGAGGGAGACGGGTTCGGCGGTGACGGCCATGGGCAGGGCGAGCAACGGCAGCAGGGATTTCATCACGCCTGATACGCGGACCGGAGTCCATTGTTTCGAACATCCGGCCAGCATGAAGATCACCCCGCACCTGCGGGCGGACGCTCATGCCTCTGCGAAACCAGCGTCCTGGATGATGAAGAATAGGCGTGCGGTGTAGGTGGCCTCGGTATCCGGCCACGGAAAGGCTGCCAGTTGCTCCTGGAAGGCTTCGACCGGTTCATTGTCCACCAGCACCTCCGTCGCCGGCTCCCGCCCCGGAATGTGAGCGTAGAAGTAACGGACCCAGTGAAGCCCTCTCCCGATGGACGCCCCTTCCATCTGGCCACGGATAGCCGCGTAAATCGGCTCCCAATGCTCCTTGGGGAAATGACCTCGCAGCCGGAGCCACCCCAGCGTCACTTCGCGGGGGATCGAGTCAATGATCCATGAATCACGATCCACGTGATCGCAGGCCGGGTCCAGAAGGGCCGAATAGAGAGCATGGAAAGTCGAATCCCGGAAATTCACGCAGGCGTCCTCAAGGGCTTCATCAGGCGTGGCGCCAAGACCCGCAAACGACTCCACGATATGCCGCCCCCGCGACACCACGGTGACCACGTCCATTTGAAGCGACGACCTCCCTTCTTCATCCGGGGAATCGAACCTGGCCACGCGGGAGAGCAGGCGACCGTCACCCAACACCAGCCAGTTGCCCGAGCGGACCACCGACGTGCCATGGGCTTCATACATCCCGGAGAGAAACCCCATCAGTTTCTCGTTCACCGGTGGGTAGCCCAGATCTGGCAGCGGAGCCATCCGGTGCTTCCGTTGGACAAAGAACTCCCAGGCAAATTTGAGGCTTCTTGGAACCATGCGCACAAACCGTGCTTAGCACGCTCCACAGCCGCCGCCAATCTCCCGCTGACTGTCAGGGAAGCGCCACAAGGCGGTCAGGCGAGTCTCAGGCCTACCGCCATCGCCTTCCGGATCTCCTCCACCTCCGCGTCCTCATAGGCGCGTTTGCCGAAGTAATCCCACACCGTACCCGGCCATGCCGGATCGTTCTCGTTGCGGGCGATGAGATGGATGTGCATCTGGTGGACCTGATTGCCGATGCAGGCGACGTTGAGCTTCCGCGGCTGGAAATGCTCCGAGATGAAGGTGGACACCGTGCGGATGGCGGCAGTGACTTCGGCGTGTTGCTCCGGGGAAAGCTGGTGGAGATCCTCGATGCCATCCTCCACCTCCGGCACCAGCAGGAACCAGGGGAAAATCGCGTTGTTTTTCAGCAGCAGGCGGCAGATGCCGAGGCGGCCCAAATCAAAGGAGCCGGCGGCGAGGCGGGGATGGAGGGAGAAAGCCATGTCAGGAAACCGATGCGCCCTCCATTTCGCCACGGGACTTCTCACACGACCAGCACAGATCGAAGTTGCCGGGATTCTCTTCCCCGCAGGAAGGACAGATCCAATCGCCACCCGCCGGAGCCGCCGATTCGGGGAATGCGTGTGCCTTGAGGATTTCCACGGCCCGTGGGTAGTCGTCCTCATTCAGGATGCAAAGCGCGGGACAGAAGGTCGGAATCTGGACCTCGGTCACGGAAAGGTTTTCATTCCGCACGAATGTCTGGATGCCTTCCGACTCCAAGAGACTCTGGTAAAAGCCGATGATGGTGAAGTCCCTCTCGCGGAATAGTTCAATCATGACCGTGGCAGTGTCCCCCATCTCCGGCGGATCTGCCAGTGGGATCTCAGAACTTTCAGGACCGTTTGCCATGGTGCGCCCGGCCGTGTATAATGGTTGCCATTCCTACCCTCCGGAGGATCGTATCCTCCGTGACACCCGAAACCGCTGCCACCTGTCAACGCGCCTTGGGCTTTCTGGAGCTCGGCATGAGCGAGGATGCTTGGAATGAAATGTCCGAACTGCCCGCAGCTCACGACGAGCATTCGCCGGTCCGCCAGCTCCGGGTGGAGATCCTGGGTCGGCTCGGTCGCTGGGGGGACGCGGCGGCGCTGTGCCTGCCGATGCTGGAAAAGGAACCCGGCGAGATCTTCTGGTGGATCCAGGGAGCCTACGCCCAGCGTCGAGCCCACTCGATCGAAGCCGCCGATGCAATCCTGCGCGGGGCATTGGCCCATCACCCGCCGGAAGGCATCGTCCTTTACAACCTGGCCTGCTATGCCTGCGTGCAGGGCCGGATGGATGAAGCGAAGGATTTCCTGAACCGGACGATTCATGCCGACCCGGAGCAGATCATCGCGATGGCACTGAAGGACGAGGATCTGATCGCGCTGCGCCCCTGGGTGCTCCAGCGTGAGGCCGAGTTGCGCGCCTCCAGCTTCGAGTATCTGCCGCCGAAGCCATGAGCTACACGAACACCTTCATTCGCATCGCGGCGGATTGCCCGGAGAATCACGCCATCGAGCCCCCCGCCCGCGGCAAAACCATGCCGGTGCACACCATCCAGCTCGGCCTGCTGCGGGACGCCCCCTATCATTACAGCCACGAAGCGCTGGTGGTGGAAAGCGAACTGCGCCGCGACCCGGAAGAGAAAGAGACCCGGGCGGAGATCGTGAAGCGGGTGCGCTCGAAGCCGATCCCATGCCTGCGTTGCTCCTCGTTGGCGAAACGCTACGGCTGGGGCTTTCATTTCGATGAGGACGGCAAGATCGCCGTGGTCCCTGCCGGATCGGCGGAATACCGAGCCTTCGAAAAACGCAAGGACCTCCAGCAGGTGCTCGCGATGCGGAACAAGAAAGCCTGACCCATGAACCGACTCACCGTGGTCACGCTTGGCGTGGCCGATCTGGAAACCTCCGCGCGCTTCTACAGCGCGATCTTCGACACCCAGCCGAACCGAGATCACGAGGGGGTGGTGTTCTTTCCCCTGCCCGGTTGCTGGGTCTCGCTCTATCCGATTGAGAAGCTGGCCGAGGACATTTCGGAGGACACACCCCGAACACGCTCCGGCTTCAGCGGCATCACCCTGGCCCACAATGCCCGCAGCCAGTCAGAAGTGACCGCCATCCTCGATCGGGCCCGCGCCGCCGGAGCCACCATCGACAAGGAGGCGCAGGATACCTTCTGGGGCGGATTCAGCGGCTACTTCCGCGATCCGAACGGCTACCACTGGGAAGTCGTGTGGGGCCCGATGTTCGAATTCACGGCGGACGGAGCCCTGAAATTCAAGGAGTGAAGAAGCGGCCTACCCGCCCCCTTGCAGCCCCGCCGTTCCGCCATTACAGAGGGGCGTGTCTTTCAAGCTGGTCAGCGACTACGAGCCCCGGGGCGACCAGGGGCAGGCGATCGAGAAACTGGTGAAATCCCTGGAAGCCGGGAACAAGCACCAGACGCTGCTTGGCGTGACCGGTTCGGGCAAGACCTTCACCATGGCCAATGTGATTGCGCGGCTCGGCAAGCCCGCGCTGATCATGAGCCACAACAAGACGCTGGCCGCGCAGCTCTACTCGGAGTTCAAGAACTTCTTCCCGCACAACGCGGTCGAGTACTTCGTCAGCTACTTCGATTACTACCAGCCCGAAGCCTACATCCCGCGGACGGACACCTACATCGAGAAGGACTCGTCCATCAACGATGAGATCGAACGGCTGCGGCTTTCGACGATGGGCTCGCTGCTGACGCGCCGTGACACGATCGTCGTGGCTTCGGTTTCCTGCATCTACGGCTTGGGCTCACCGGAGGACTACGAGGGCGCGATGCTGCCCATCTGGGTGAGCCAGCAGATTCGCCGTGACGAGCTGCTGGAGTCGCTCGTTTCGATGCTCTTCGAGCGCAATGACATCGCCTTCGGCCGCGGCAAGTTCCGCGTGCGTGGGGACGTGGTCGAGATTCATCCCGCCTATCTCGATGAAACGGCGATCCGCGTGGAGTTCTTCGGCGATGAGGTCGACCGCATGTCGTCCATCGACACGCTCACCGGCGCGGTGATCGAGCGCATCGATAAACATCACGTTTTTCCCGGCGAAGCAGTTCGTCACCTCCAGCGACAAGCTGAAGCGCGCGGTCGTGGAGATTCGCAAGGAACTCGATGGCCGCATCGCGGAGTTCGAGAAGGAGGGCAAGCTGCTCGAAGCCCAGCGCCTGCGCATGCGCACCGAGTATGACCTGGAGATGATGCAGGAGATGGGCTTCTGCCAGGGCATCGAGAACTACTCGCGCCACCTCACCGGCCGCGAACCCGGCGCGCGACCGCACACGCTGCTCGATTTCTTCCCGCGCGATTTCCTGCTGCTGGTCGATGAAAGCCACGCCACCATCCCGCAGGTGGGCGGTATGTACGAAGGCGACAAGAGCCGCAAGACGGTGCTGGTGAACCACGGCTTCCGACTTCCCAGCGCGCTCGACAACCGCCCGCTGCGCTTCGACGAGTACATGCACATGACCGACCAGCGGCTCTACGTGACCGCCACGCCGGGACCGTTCGAGGTGGTGAATTCCCGCCCGGAAAACAAAGGCTTCATCCCGGTCAATGAGAAGGACAGCCGCGGCAACAAGCTCATTGATCTGAAGAAGCTCCGCATCATCCCGAGCGGCAGCGACCAACCGATCGAAGCCTTCGATCCCACCAAGCGCGGCACGCCCTTGATCGTGGAGCAGATCATCCGCCCCACCGGCCTGCTCGATCCGGTCGTGATCATGCGTCCGCTGAAAGGCCAGATCGACGAGACCATCGAGCTGTGCCGCCAGCGCGTGGAACGCGGCGAGCGCGTGCTGGTCACCACGCTCACCAAGAAAACCGCCGAGGACCTCACCGAGTATCTCATGGGGACCGGCCTCAAGGTCCGCTACATCCATGCCGACATCGATGCCGTCGAGCGCGTGGAAATCCTGCGCCAGCTCCGCGCCGCCGCCTTCGACATCCTCGTGGGCATCAACCTGCTCCGCGAAGGTCTCGACCTGCCGGAAGTCTCGCTGGTCTGCATCCTCGATGCGGACAAGGAGGGCTTCCTCCGCAATGAGACCAGCCTCATCCAGACTGCGGGGCGCGCCGCCCGTCATCTGAATGGCGAGTGCGTGATCTTCTGCGACCAGGTCACCGACTCGATCCAGAAACTGCTCGATGTCACCGAGCACCGCCGCACCCGCCAGCGGGAGCACAACGAGGAACATGGTATCACGCCGCAGAGCGTGAAACGCGCCGTGCAGGAAAGTCTTCAGGTTTACTCGAACCAGCGCGAAGGTGCGGAGAAAATGGCCTCGTCTCTCGTGGCGGAGGACGAAGCCGCCTACGACAAAGTCCGCGTGATCGCCGAACTGGAGGAGGAAATGCGTGAAGCCGCCGGTCGCTTGGAGTTCGAGCGCGCCGCCCATCTGCGCGACCAGATCGCCGCCCTCAAGGGCGATGGCAAGCAGCCGGAATCACCGAAGCCGGTGAACTATCCGAAGGGCCGGCGCGGAGGAAAGCGGCGGTAATCGTCAGCCCAGAGACTACTGAGATATCTTGCCCTTTCGGGAAGGTTGCGATTTTTTGGCCGGGAACGATGGCGTCGCCCGGATTTCCGTCCCTCCCCAAGATATGACCAGCAAGCCCTTCACAGCGCTCTCCAACCTTCTTCGCGCCGGAATACTCCTTTTCCCTTGCCTGGCCATCGTTGACGCGGCGGGCGTAGCCGTGGTGAAGGAACAAAACTATCACCGCGATGAGTCCGCCACGGCATTCGTGTATCTTGAAAGGATCGACTCGGGCGCGCCCTTTGTAAAATTCAAGACTTCCACCAGCGAGTCCGTGGTGGATCGCTCGAAACTGGCCGGATATGTGGATGTTCCGTCCTCCATTCCAGCCAACGTCCGGAATGAGGAAGAGGCGACCATCCTCCGGCAAACGATCCAACAGATGACCGCATTCGCAAGCCGCTTCCCCAAAAGCGAGCCGCTCCTCAAAGCCAACATCGAATCCTTTTCAAAGCATCTGAAGGAGTTCGACGATGGCAAGATCCGCCTCAACGGCACTTGGATCACCAGAGCAGAGTTCTCACGCATCCAGAAGGACCTTGAGGAGAAAGCCGCTCAAATCAAAAAAGAAGACGCCGAGATGACCGCGTCATCCGAAAAGCGTCGCAGGGAGCGGGAGCAATTCGAATTGTCCCAGCGGGAAAAGGGCCTCGAAGAATACGAGGGCAGCTGGCTGCCGCGAGCCCAAGTGGCCGAACTTCAAAAGAGAGCCATCGCCACCAAGGACGCAGCCTCAGCCGTGGATGCCAAATCCATCACCAACTGCATCTTCTCCATCCTCCAGGTCACGGACGACGGATGTCTGGTCACGGTGAAACAAGGCACCATGAAGCAGGGAGGCGTCAACGCCACCGTCATCTTCGTGATCGGAGGAGCCAAGGGCTTCACCGCCGACGGGGATACCTACAAAGGGAATCTCTATTGGTGCGGAACCTACAGCTACCAAAACCTCGCTGGTGCCGAACGCACCGTGAATGCCTACTGCCTTAAAAGGGAAGATGCTTTGACCTTGGTGAAAAAGAAACTCGGCGTGGAAGACATTCCCGGTTCGCCGGGAAGCGTTGCTGTGGCGGCGAATCCCAATCTCCCCGAATGCCTGCGTGGAGCCAAGTCATCTGGCTCAGGCTTTTTCGTCGGCAACCAAGGCTACTTTGTCACGAATGCCCACGTGGTTGAAAACAGCCGGGCCGTCTCGGTCTATCACGGAGGAGAGAAGCTCAATGCGGAGGTGATCGTGGCAGACAAGGTGGCCGACCTGGCGATCCTGAAGGTGGAAAAAATCAAGAAGGGCTTGGCGTTTGCCTCCCGCGAAGGAGACCTGGGGCAGGACATCTTTGCCATCGGCTTTCCTCAACCGGAATTGCAGGGCTTGGAGGTCAAACTGACCAAAGGAGTGATCAGCAGCCGCAAGGGCATGGCGGATGACGACTCAAAATTCCAAGTGGATGCCGCCATCCAACCCGGGAACTCCGGAGGCCCGTTGTGCGACACTTCCGGCAATCTGGTGGGAGTGATCGTATCCGGCCTCAATCAAATCGCCGTTGCCAGTGTGACCGGGTCCATTCCCCAAAATGTGAACTACGCGATCAAGGCCAGGGAGGTTAAGCGGATTCTCGGTTCGAAAAGCATCGATATCTCCCTGCCTGCGGATCCCACTCCCTCGATCAAGAATGCTTCCGATGCCTGTGGCATGGTTATTGTGAAATAAGTCCGCTCTTGGATTTTCATCGCCTCACAACCCTTTTGCTGCGTTACACCGGGACGTGCGCGAGTTGATCCTCAACGAGGAGATCTACCCCCGGGTCATCGAGGACCTGATGCCGGAGGCGCGCCGGTTCCTGTGGATCATCACCGCGGACATCAAGGATCTGCACGTGATCCGCGGGCAACGCTCGGTGCCGCTGCTGGATGTGCTCGCCGGACTGGTGGAGCAGGGTGTGGCGGTTCGCTTGATCCACGCGAAGGAACCCGGCCCACGGTTCCGCGCGGACTTCGACCGCCATCCCGCATTGATCGAGAGCGATCTCTTCGAACGTGTGCTATGCCCGCGGGTCCATACCAAGGCGGTGATCGCGGATGGCAAACGCGCTTTCATCGGCTCTCCGAATCTCACCGGAGCGGGCATGGGCGCGAAGCACCCGGATAAGCGCAATTTCGAGGCAGGATTCCTGACCGACGAACCCGAGGACCTGCGCAAGCTGGTACAATGGGTGGACGAACTCTTCATCGGCGACTACTGCGGGCGCTGCCGCCTGCGCGACCGTTGCCCGGACCCGCTGGATAGCGAATGATGCTACCATGAATCCCGCCCTCGAACCCCTGATGCTTGTCTTCGCCGGAGAGGATGGCCTGCCGGTCCCCACCCATGCCCTGTTCCTGGGCGCGGAGCCGCATGAGGCGTTGAGGGAGTGGCCGGACATCACCGGCTGGCAGCCGTTCAAGCCGCTGGCGGACGCGTGGGAAACGGCAGGCTTCAAGCGCGTGGACACGCCGGAGGGCAAGTGGCCGGTGGTGCTGGTGCTGCCGGGCAAGTCCAAGGATGAAACGCTCGCCCTCTTCGCAATGGCCTACGATCTCCTCGAAGACGGCGGCACGCTGGTGGCGGCGATGCCCAACACCGCCGGGGCCTCACGCTTCGAAAAGGAGCTGGCGAAGGCCGCCGGTCACATCGCCACACTCTCGAAGAACAAATGCCGCGCCTTCCACGCCGTGAAGGACGCCCGCTGGAACACCGCCACCGTGGCGGAATGGCGCGCACTTGGCGCGGTGCGGACCATTCCGGATACGACCTTCTTCGTGCAGGCCGGGGTGTTCAGTTCCGAGCACGTTGATCCCGGTTCGCGCTATCTCACCACCCTTCTGCCACGCGGCATGCGCGGCCACGTGGCGGACCTGGGAGCAGGTTGGGGCTACCTCGCGCGCTGGATCGACGACCATTGCCCGGCGGTGACCCGTATCGATCTCCATGAGGCCGATGCCCGCGCACTCGATCTGGCCCGCAAGAATCTCGCCGACTCCGACATCGAAGTCAGCTTCCTCTGGAATGACGTGGCTTCCGGCCTGCATCATCTCTACGATGCAATTGTGACGAACCCTCCCTTCCACTCCGGGCAGCTCACGGACGTAGGACTAGGCAAGGCCTTCATCCACTCCGCGGCACGGGCCTTGAAACGCGGCGGGAAACTGTATCTGGTGGCGAACCGCCAGCTCCCCTACGAGGCGGAGCTCGATGCCGCCGGGTTCGCTTGGCGGAAAGCCGGCGAGGACCCGACCTTCAAGGTTCTCATCGCCGAGAAACGCGCGTAAATTCCTCCCCTTTCCCGCCTCCGTGAAACTCGTCAAACTCCTCGCCAACCTCGGCTACGGCTCACGCCGCGAAGTCGAACGCTTTCTGAAGTCCGGTATCGTGACCGATACGGACGGCAACGTCCTCGGCGAGCGCGATTTCCCGCCTCACGACCAGATCCGCTTCAACGGCGAGCCACTCGACCAAGTGAGCCCCCTGACGATCATCGTCAACAAGCCGGACGGCTACACGTGCAGCAAGGAAGACCCGGACGTGACCGTCTACGACCTGCTGCCGCCGCGCTTCGAGCACCGCAACCCGACGCTCAGCCCCGTAGGCCGTCTCGACAAGGACACCACCGGCATGCTGTTGATGACGGACGACGGGCCACTGCTCCACCGCATCATCCACCCGAAGTACAACCTCGGGAAGGTCTACCACGTCACCCTCGACCGCCCGCTGGAGGGGCATGAGGAGGAACTTTTCGCCAGTGGAAATCTGACGCTACGCAACGAAGGAAAGCCGCTGCTCCCGGCCGAACTGGAGGTGCTGGGCGAAAAGGAAGCCCTCATCACCCTGCACGAGGGCCGCTACCACCAGGTCCGCCGGATGTTCGCGGCAGCGGGCAACCATGTGGTGGCTCTCAAGCGCATCTCCATCGGCGGATTGAAGCTCCCGGACGACCTTGAAGAGGGAGATTGGCGGGTAGTCACCCCGGCCGAGCTGGATGTGCTTTTCGGGCGGGTTCCGGCGTAACAAAGAGGGCCCGAGTTTGGCCTTGTCGCCTGCTCCCGCCTCGCCGAATCTCCCGCGCACATGGACTCGATGCACCCTTACGAGAAGCTGCCGCTGTTCGGCACGGGCTTGGTTTTGGGAGTATCCTTGGTAGCGTCCCACGCGGTCATGCTGGCGAAAGCCGCTCCGGTGCAGGATTTTCTGAAGCGTTTTCCGCGCAATCAGATGATCGGGCAGATCCTGCTCGGCATCGGACTCCTCTGGTTCTGGCTGCTGGTGGCTCCGGAGGGGACCGGATTGATCAATTCCCTCTCGATGGAGCTGGGGGAGTTCAACAACGTGAAATCCACCCTCCGTCTGGTGGTGCCGGTCTCCATCATTCTGGTTTCGATCGCCGTGAAGGATTTCCTGGCGGTCCGTGCGCTCGGCGTGCTGGGGCTGATGGTGGCCGCTCCGCTGCTGCAGGCCGCCTTCCTGAAGGATCCCGTCTCCCGGCTGCTGATTCCCATCTACACCTACGGCCTGATCATCGCCTCGCTGTTCTGGGTGGGCATGCCGTATCTGTTCCGCGACGCCGTTACGTGGGCCACCGCCTCTCAAGGTCGCTGGAAGGCGCTTTGCTCCGCAGGTCTGGCCTACGGGCTGTTGATCGTGGTGTGCGCATTCGCCTTCTGGCGCGGGTATTGAGGCCCGTTTTTTCCAGCGAACCGGATGATAAATTCCGGGAGCACGACCGCTGTAACGGTCGATGAAACTTTCACTGATCTTCGCATCGGGCCTCGGGCTGGGCCTTCTCTTTGGTTGGCTCGGCAGCTCCCAGTCTTCCAAACCGGCTGCCGCCACCGCACGGAACGAACGCTCTCCAGCAGTTGCTCTCGGTTCCAAGTCTGATTCCCCTGCTCCATCTTCTTCTGATGGCCCACAGGAAACCCGGACGAACCGGCCTGCCAAGCCGCCGAAACCGGATCAGCCGCAGGTGAAGACCTTCAGTCTCTCCAGCGGAGAAGAATCTCCGGAGATGAAGAAATTTGCCGAGCAATTCAAGAAGCAGGAGGCGGAAAAGAAAGCCCGCAAGATCGATGAGCGCCTCGCCGCCCTGAAATCCCGGCTTGGATTAACCGATGATCAAATCGCCAAGGTCCGGAGCCAGCTGGAAAAGGACCCTGCGGATAACGGCGTCGAGGCTATCTTTTCAGGAGACGGCAACTCCTTCGCCTTGAGCAGCCTGCTCGACGGCGGCAAGAGAGCCCAAGCCCTGACGGATGAAAAGGTGGCAGAAGGTACTCACACCCGATCAGCGGGAAAAATTCGAAGCCTTTCAGCAGGAACAAAAGGAAAACCGGATCGAAATCGCGACCAATCGCGAAATGACCCGTCTGCAACAGGGACTCACCTTGACGCCGGACCAAAAGGATCGTGCCTATCAGGCACTCGGAGAGTTGGCTCAGCGCGAAGAAGAGCAACCCTCTGCCGCTGGAAGCGACCCGCAGGCCATGGCTCAAAATATGATCAATCGCCAGCAGGCGCGCCGAGATGCCTTGAGCCCCATCCTCACTCCGGAGCAAATGAAAGCCTACGAAAGCATGCCTTCGGTGAGTGACATCGACGGCGGAGCCGTCTCGATCCAAGTCCAGAAATCGGAGTCCAAATAGACCTTTCTCAACAGGACAACAGCTCTTGGTAGAGCGCCAGATCCCGCGCCGAGAAACAGCAGAAAGTCACGTCGATGGCGGCGTGGCTTTCTGTTAGGAACCCGCGAACGGTTTCCACCGCGATCCGCGCGGCCTGATCCGCCGGAAAGCGGTAGACACCGGTGCTGATCCCGGGAAAAGCAATGGACTTCAGGCCATGCTCCGCCGCGATCTCCAAAGAACGCCGGTAGCAACTCGCGAGTTTTTCAGGCTCTCCCTTGTGGCCCCCGTTCCACACCGGGCCGACGGTGTGGATCACGTGCCTCGCAGGCAGATTATAGCCTTTCGTGATCTTCGCATCGCCGGTCTTGCAGCCACCGAGCAATCGGCATTCGTGAACCAGCTCCGGCCCCGCAGCACGATGGATCGCCCCGTCCACACCGCCGCCCCCGAGCAGGGACGAATTGGCGGCGTTCACGATGGCATCGACTTCCAGCGTGGTGATGTCGGCTTGGATCGCGTTCATGCCCCCACCTCAGCAGATCGCTCAGTCCACATAAAGTGTATTTTTTACACTTTTAGATTTGTATCCTCCGCAAGCCCGGGTACAGGTCGCAAATGATGCGAACTCCAGAGGCGAGCACGCCCCCATCGGATCATCCGTTCCGGGCTGTCTTGCTGGGCACGGCGGTGGGAGATGCTCTGGGGCTACCCGCTGAGGGTCTCTCACCTCAACGGATCCGCCGCCGATGGAAAGGCATATGGCGGATGCGGTTGGTATTCGGCCGGGGGATGGTGAGCGATGATACCGAGCACGCGGTGATGACGGCTCAAGCGCTGTTGGAATCCAAGGCCGACCCGATCTTTTTCCAACACCACCTCTCTCGGCGGATCCGCATGTGGTTCGCCTGCCTGCCACCGGGCATCGGGCTGGCGACCGCCCGGTCATGCATCCGCCTCTGGCTGGGTGTGAGCCCGGAGCGTAGTGGTGTATGGTCCGCAGGGAACGGACCGCTGATGCGGGCTCCAATCATCGGTGCGTGGTTTGCCCGGGATGCGGAGAAGCGACGCGATTTCATCAGAAGATCCACCCGCATCACCCACACCGACCCACGGGCGGAGATCGCAGCGCAAGCCGTGGCTGGGACAGCGGCATGGCTGGTTCGGAGCGAGGACTCCCGGGACGATTTATTGGAGCAACTCGTCTCACTTTCAGATGATGAGGAGTGGATGGCTCATTTGTTCCGTCTCCGCGAAAGCCTGCGTATCCAGCACACCCTCGCAGAGTTTGTGGAAGCAATGGGGCTGAAGAAGGGGGTGAGCGGCTATGCCTACCACACCGCACCCGTTGCCTTGTATGCGGTATTGGGAAATCACGCCTCATTTGAAGAGGCCCTCGGTGCCGTGCTCGATCTTGGCGGAGATACGGACAGCGTCGGAGCGATCGTCGGCGCCTTGCTCGCCCTCAGGGATGGTGAGGATACCATTCCTCGGAGGTGGTTGAATGGGATTGTCGACCATCCCATATCCGTGAAAGCTTTGGAAAAGCTCGCTTCGGAAATGGCCGGGGATGGGGATGCGCGCTCACTACGGCTGTCACCCTGGCGGATGATCCCAAGAAACCTGATCCTGTTGGGTATCGTTTTGATCCATGGTATCCGTCGCCTGTGGCCGTGACCACCGACGAGACTTGAACCAGGATGAATTTCAGCGAATGTTACATGACCCATGAAGCGGTATGTCATCGCTCTGATCTTGTTCTCGATCGCCGTCGATCTCCTCTATTTCTCCGGCCTGATCCGGATCACTTACCCGAAGATCGTCAACAATCCGGTGTTGAGCCATCCGATCCAGGTCACAGCGGTATCGGGGGATCAGATCACTCTGGTGGATGGCAGGGTTCTGAAAGTGGAATCGATGGGGCCTGAACTGACGAAAGCCATGAGCGAAAGCCGCAATGAAGTGGAGCTACAACCTTCCCCCTACGAACCCGGCGAGTATCAAATCTATGGCCGGAAACGGCGTTTCATTTGCGGGACTCCTTGGGCTGGATTGATCAACATCCCGATCATTCCCTGCAAAATCGACGGGAATGAGAGGACTCTGATTGGCTTCGCCGACGATGTCGCCTCGTCGTCCGCACCATAGTCTTCATCATGGATCCGGTTTCAAAGTTTCAAGCGCCTTGATCCTTTCCCTCAGCCACTCGTTTTCCTGATCGAGGATGTTCGCATTGAGGCTTTCGAGAGGCTTGGCAGACAACTCGCGGGCCGCAGACTTGGCTTTGACTCCCAAGCGCTCAACCCGATCAATGCCATCACCCGCAATGTTGGCAACAGTGAGTCGGAGAACCCCTTCATACGGATACGGAAGAGCTGTCCGACCTCAGAGAGAGGCCAACACTGACTGGGAGTAGGGACATTTCTGTCCCGTCTCTTCGATATTTGCCAGCGAAGCTGGGCGATCTTTGGAAACGGGACAAGAATGTCCCTGCTCCCAGTTAGTCCTTCCGCTTGAGCAGCGGGAAGAGGATGGCATCGCGGATCGAGGGAGCGCCGGTGAGCATCATCACGAGACGGTCGATGCCAATGCCGATACCACCCGCGGGCGGCATGCCGTGCTCGAGGGTCTCGATGAAATCGTAGTCCACCTTCTGCGTTTCCTCACCGGACTGATGTTCCAGACGCTCGCGCTGGATGTCCGGGTCATTCAGCTCGGAGTAGCCGGGGGAGATTTCCTGACCGTTGATGATGAGCTCATACACCTCCACGGTGCGCCCGCCGGGGCTGAGCTTCGCCAGCGGGACGAGCTCGCTGGAGACGCGGGTGACGAAGCAGGGATCGAAGGTCTTTTCCTCCACCAGCTTTTCGAAGACCTGCTGGATGACCTCGTGGTCCGCCATGTCCGGCGAAATCTGCACGCCGAGGGTTTCGCACCGCTCGCGGCGCTCCTGTGCGGAGATGGTGAAGAAGTCGTCACCGGCGGCGGCGGCGATGAGGTCGTGGTAGTTCGCGCGCTTCCACGGACGGGCGAGATTGATGGTGCGGACGGCATTGCCTTCCGGATCCTTCTGCTCGATCTGCAGGCCACCGCAGAACTTCTCCGCAAGCTGGCAGGTCATTTCCTCGACGAGGTCCGCCATTTCCTCGAAGTCGGAGAACGCCCAGTAGGCTTCCAGCATGGTGAACTCCGGATTGTGGCGGCGGGAGATGCCTTCGTTGCGGAAGTTGCGGTTGAGTTCGAAGATCTTGGTAAAGCCGCCGACAAGGAGGCGCTTCAGGAACAGCTCCGGCGCGATGCGCAAGGTGAGCGGCATGCCGAGCGCATTGTGGTGCGTCTCGAACGGACGGGCGGCGGCACCACCGGACACGTCCTGGAGCATCGGGGTCTCGACTTCGAGGAAGCCGCGGGACTGGAAGAAATTGCGGATCTCCGCGATGATCTGGAAGCGCTTGAGGAAGACCGCGGCGCTGTCTTCGTTCGCCATCAGGTCGAGGTGGCGCTTGCGGTAGATCGTCTCGCGGTCGGCCACGCCGTGCCACTTGTCCGGCATCGGGCGCAGCGACTTCGAAAGCACGGTGAAGGACTCCACCTTCACGGTCGGCTCACCGGTGCGGGTGACGAAGGTTTCGCCCTCGATGCCGATCCAGTCGCCACGGTCGAGGCACTTCCAGATCGCAACCTGTTCCTCGGAGAGGTTCTTGAGGCCGACATGGCCCTGAATGCCGCCTTCGATGTCCGCGAGCTGGAAGAACACAGACTTGCCCATGTCCCGGATCGCGGTGAGGCGGCCGGCGACGCGGACCTTCTGGCCGGACCAGGTGTCGGGAGCGGCTTCCTCGCCCTCCACGGCAGGAGCTGGAGCAGCGGCGCGCAGGGCGGCAGGGGTGGAGGTGGTCTCAAAGCGCGCGCCAAAGGCCTCGACGCCGAGTTCACGCAGTTTCGCGAGCTTTTCGCGGCGGACGGCGATCAGTTCGGCTTCGGTGGAGTGCGTTGGGGTCGGGGCGGCTTCGCTCATGACGCCGAGGGGCTTAGGCCGAAGCGCGGGAAGAGTCCAGAGTAAGAATCCGTGTGCGGGAAAGGGCCCGGCAAGAAGCGGCGGCCCGATGGCCGCCGCTTCCGGTCATTTCACCGTTATTGCCAGGAAGAGGACGCGCAGGGAGGCTTCATCGGGCGCTCTTTTTCTCCGATTTCTCGATTTCCACCTGCAGGAGAAGCAGCCGCTGTTTGATGCCGGGCGGCGGGTCCAAAGCCAACACGGTCGTATAGCTGTTGTAGACCGTTATACCCGTTTGATACCCAGCAACTGCGGGCTCCTTACCGGGATACGAGGCCAAACGATAGTTGAGGTCGATGACTTGCGTGCTCTCTTGAGCCGTTGCCCCGAGCCAAAACCGGGGAACATCTTCTTTCCAAAGCAGCGAGCGCTTTGCACCCGAGAGAATACGGATCTCAGGCAGGTCGCGCGCCGGTATGGAGGAACCGCTCCTTATTGCAGCCACCTGCTCGGCGCTGAAGAAGCCGAGGAAGGTTCCCACCGATTTCTCGTCCAAAGGAAGCGGTTCTTCATTCGGAACCCGCAGCACCGGAGAAGAACCAGCCGGATAATCGACCAGGGTTCCTTTGACCCGGAGATAGGGAGCTGGGTTTGCGGGCTTTGGAGCTCGGAATGAAGTTTGCTCGTCAAATCGCCCCACCGGCCGACCGGTGGCATCAATCGGGACTACGGTCGCAAATACGGTCAGATATTTGCCTGGTTCGATCTCGCCAAACGTCGCAGCGATCGTTTCGCCGACTTCGAGATCACCTTCAAGCGACGTGTCACAGCGATGGACGTTCGCCCATTGGACTGCCGTTGGTTCCGGGAATTTATCAAAGGACTGCTCAAGGCCCGGCACGAAAGAATACGCGAGGCGGTTGCTCAAGTGCAGCCGACTACCCCGTATCTCCGGGTGGAAGTTCATGATGAACCCCAGGAATTTCTTACCCGAATCACCCAGATAATCGATCTGGCGGCTCTTCTCGAACTCCGGATCGTCACGGTCGAGATCCTGCTGGGTCAATGGCGGTGGAGCATCCGCAGGGTTTCCACGGATGATCTCGATGGTCGCCTCCTGCCGAGTGCGAGCGACAATGCTGGGGATCACTTCGACCCGGGAACCGGGCATCCGGAGCAATTCCTCGCGCTTCGCATCCTGGATGACCTCTCCATTCCGCACCAATGGCTGCGAAGAAAACACCAACCGGCTGCTGATCTTGATTTGCGGCAAGCCATCTTCTTCGTCGGTCGGAGCAGGCGGAGTCGGAGGGGTTGAGGCGATGGCCGGAGCCGACACCGCAGCGTCCTTCCCAAAAGACGGCAGAACGATGGCACAGGTGAAAACGGCGGCAACGGCGGAACAAACGAAGCCTTTGCCAAGCGGTCGGTCGGTGGTGCCGGTGAGCAATGAAATGAGCCGGCGCTTCATGCGGACGACAAATCCACGATCCGCCATGGCCAGAATTCCCGCGGGAGCCAGCGCGGACCGGCTGCCGAGAGCGACAAGAAACTCCCCATAGCTGGCACGTTCGTCATGCGAGTCCGCAGCATGCAGATCACAGAGCTGCTCCCGAGCTTCCGTCCACTGGGCAAGCAGCACATGATGGAACGGGTTCCACCAGAAGACCGCGCGAATGAGGCGAAACAAAGCGAGCCAGCGCAGATCGTGGCCGTTCAGGTGCTCGGTTTCGTGGCGGATCGCCCAGAGCAGATGCTGGCGCTCGCTCTCCACGAGCAGAAACCGGGGGATCACGAGCCGTGGACGGAAGAAGCCCGTCACACAGGGTGAGACGACTTCATTGGACCGCCACACCTGGGACCGATCCAGAGGGAGCTCTGAAGAAAGCGCGGACCACTCTTCATCCGTGAGAGGAACCAGCGAGCGCCTCCAGACACGGATACGCCAGATGGCACGGACATCGAGCAGCAGCCACAGCACCGTGCCGGTGAGCCAGAGGAGGCCCAACGCCTGCCAGGAAGAAAGAGGAGAAGCAGCAAGGAACCTCGAATGAGTCGGCGGGGAAGTCGAAATTGCCGCCACCGGGGAGGTCGCATCCAAGCCGGAGGGTGATGCATCCTTCAAAGTGATCCGCCACGAGGGCAATACCCGGGCGGGAGTTTGCAGGGCGGCGGGCATTTCCTTTTCAGGAAGGCGGATCGCGGAAAACCACGGAAGAATCCCTGCGGCAAGGAGGCCGGTGAGCGCGGCGGCGGCCCGCAACCGCGGATGGCGGAGGCATCGCACCGCAATCCAAGCCACCAACGCGAATGCGATGGAGTGCAGGACGAGATTCAAGAAGTAGGCCGGTGGTGATGACAGGTTCACTTCTTGCCTCCCTTCCGGTGCTGTTGGATGAGAGCATTGAGCTCGGCCACCTCTTCCGCATCGAGGCCGCCTTCTTCCACGAGGCAGCGAACGAGCGAAACAGTCGAATTGCCAAAGAAACGTTCCTTCAGCTCCTTCAGGATGCGGCCGCGGCCGCGGGTCTCTGCCACCGTAGCCCGATAGAGCCTGACCCGGCCTCCCTCCTCCGGCTCCAGCCATCCCTTCGCAGCCAGGCGGGTGAGCTGGGTTTGCAGCGTATTCCGGCTGATCGGCTCATCCCTCTCCGAATTGACCTGCTCCAACAAGTCCGCGACCGAAACCGGTTGGCTCTTCCAGATCAGATCCATCAACGATTGCTCGGCTGGAGAGAGAGGAGGCAGGGGCTGGCGTTTCATGCTTCCCGGAGGTGACTACAAACGTCGTCACCACGTCAACAAAGAAACGACAAACGTCGTCACTGAAATGCCGCCCGCTCACAACAACCTCAGCCCGCCCGGCTCGATGCGGATCTTCCGCTGCCGGAACAGCGCGCCGGTCGCCTGCTTGAAAGCACGCTTGCTGACACCAAGGGCGCGGTGGATCTCCTCCGCCGGGGTATCGTCGTGGATTTCCCACCAGCCGCCACGGCCTTCCAGCTCATGGAGGATTTTCGCCTCCAGCGAAGAGATGCGTTCGCGGCCGGGTGCCTCAAGACTGAGATCAAGCTTCCCATCGTCTCGCACCAAGGCGACGTAGCCTTTGGTGCGTTCACCCGCGCGGAGGCGGCGGAAGACCTGATTGGCAAAGAGAAGGCCGGTGTGGCGGCCATTGACGATCGCCTTGTAGCCGAGCTCGGTTTTGCCATAGAGCAGGAGGTCCACCTCATCGCCTTCACGATAGGGCGGCTTCGTCTGATCGAGATGACGCGACAGGCGGCGGGTGGCCACGATCCGGCCGGTGTCCTCATCCACGTAACAGTAGACGACGTAGGACTTCCCGATCTCCAAGCGGTCCTTCTGCTCACGAAAGGGAACGAGCAGATCCTTCGGCAGCCCCCAGTCAAGGAAGGCTCCGACGTTGGTGATCTGGAGCACCTCCAGATACGCGAACTGCCCCGGCTTGATCTTGGGCTCCTTCAACGTGGCGACCGGACGGTCCTCAGAATCGCGATAGAGGAAGACATCCACCGGCTCGCCGATCGCCCACTTCACCGGCATCTCACGACGGGGCAGCAGGATCTCCCCGAGATCCCCTCCATCCAGAAAGATGCCGAAGGGTTGCTCCCTCACCACCTTCAGGTCCGCCCGCTCACCAATCATCGCCATGCGCGGAGTGTCACGGACAACGACGGATGCGTCGAACCGGAAAAATTACTTCCCGATCAGATCAACACGAGTGGCACTAAAATTCACGAAAGGAGGAACCCCAAACCTCCACCTGTTTCCAACGTCTTTCGATGGCAGACAAACGAAGGCCCACATTTTCGTGAACCTTCGTGTCTTTCGTGGTCCTCTTCTGAACCGGGATCAGACGTAAGGCAGCTCCTCGGCCTTGGCCGAGATCTTGGCCTCGTTGTCGAGCAACTCCTGGATCGGGTCCCAGCGGCCGGAGATGAGCGCCTCGCGGGCGGAATCCGGCATGACGACGGGGAAGTCCTGTCCGGCGGTGCTGCGCACACGGAGGTTTTCCAGATCGATGGTCACCTTCACGGAAGGGTCCGCATTCACGGCGGCGCTCAGCGCGGCGATGTCCTCGGCGGTGGCCACCACGCAGGGCATTGCCAGGCCGGTCGAGTTGCCGAAGAAGATCTCCGCAAAGGACTCGGCGATCACGGCCTTGAAGCCGTACTTGCTGAGGGACTGCGGGGCATGCTCACGGGAAGATCCGCAACCGAAGTTCACACCGGCCAGCAGGATGGTGGCACCGTGGAAGCGCTCGTCATTGAGCGGGTGATTGGTCTTCTCGCCGGTGTTCGGGTCGAAGCGCACGTCGTAGAACGCGAATTCGCCGAGACCATCGAAGGTGACGCACTTCATGAAACGCGCCGGGATGATGCGGTCGGTATCGATGTCCGCGCCGGGAATGAAAACCGCGCGGCCGGTGACTTGGGTGACTTTTTCAAGTGCCATGATGGGATCGGATAAAAAGGGGTTATTCGGTGGTGCGGGTGACGCGGTAGCCTTTGGCAGCAAGGAGATCGACGATGCTGTCCTTGCCTACAAAATGAGCGGTGCCGGCGGCGAAGAAATGGGACTGGCCGGGCTTCGAGGCCAGAAACCCGGCGATCGTTTCGGTCATCGTCAGGTTGCGGTCGTGGAGGATCCGCTTTAGCAGCCGCTCGCCGAGCTCCTTGTGCTCGCCCTCTTCCATGTCGGAAAGCTGGCGGTCCACTTCCGCTTCAAGCCGGGCGGCATCGCCGGCAAGGTAGGCGGAGATGAGCGCGTCGATGGGATCCACACCCTTCTTTCTCCCCTCCTGCATCTGGCGCAGGGTCTCGGTCAGCAGAATGACCTGCTCGTCCTCGCTGAGTTCATCGAAGATGGCGAGCTGGTCTTCCGCCTTCTCAATCGCGGCCGTCTGTTTGCCTGCATTGGTGGCGCGGTCCCAGACCAGGGCATCGAGCGCCTTGCCGCCGGTGAGCTGGAACCGGAGCACCGGGATCACGGTGGCGGCAGTCCAGGTTTTCAGCGGCTGGAGCGGAGTGGTGTCCAGATGCGGTTTGATCGCGCGCAGCTCCTCCTCGAGCTGGCGGGAGAGTTGCTTGCCGATGGCCTCGGTCAGTGTCTTGCCATCCGTGCGGAGCACCGCGGTGGAGGCGGACAACTGCGAGGCGGCGTCCATCGGTACCTCGGTGTAGACCACGTCCGCGCAGTTGAAGGCACGGACCGTAGCGGGATGAAAGGTGGTGACCGCCTTGTTGCCCACATGCAGGGTGCCGAAGAGGAACGAGGGTTTTGCCAGATCCTTGCCATCGATCCGCCACAGCATCGGCTTCGCCGGGCAGGCGGGCTCCTCCGCGCGGGCAAAGCCCGGCCCCGCGATCGCAATCGCGAGCCAGGCGGCACGGAGGATGGAGTTCATGACGGCAATACGGAGGACCGGGGAAGACCTTTACTGGTCCTTCTCCTCGGCCTCTTCTTTGGCACCAGCGGCACCTTTCGCGCCAGCAGGCTTGTACTTCAGGAGAATGGCCTGCACTTCAGCCTGGAAGCCGGGGGCATTCTTCTGGGCATACTCCTGGCCGATCTGCGCGGCCTGGCCCATGATCTCAGGAAGGGTCGTGAGCGCCTTCTTACCGACCGGGGTATGGTAGAACTTGATCAGTTCCTCCAGCTCGGCGGCGGTGAAATTGTCACTGTAGAGCTTCGTGATCGCGGCAACCAACTCGGGATCGGAGAAGGTTTTGACGAAAAATGTGTCGGCAGCAGCAGTGAGCTCCTTGATGGCTTCCGGTGGGAGGCCTTGCTTCTTGAATTGTTCGAGCGCGGGCTGGAACGATGCCTTGGCGGCGGACAGGGACGTCTTTTGGAAGTCCATGGTGTCCAGCAGACGTTCGGCCGGGGATTTCTCCGCAGCATTCAAGGAACCCGTCAGCAGAACCAACGGAAGGAGGATGGAGGCGATTTTCATGGGGTCGGGATGTGAGTGAAGCATTCCGCCTGCCGGGATCCGGCGGCGTTTCAAGCCACGGCAGCCTCACGGGCGATGCCGAACACCTCGCGGGCGTCCGCCACCGAACCGGCCACTGCGGCAGCGGCGACCATGACCGGAGACATGAGAATGGTACGACCGGTCGGGGAACCCTGGCGGCCCTTGAAATTGCGGTTCGACGAGGATGCGCAGAGCTGATCGCCCACGAGCTTGTCCGGGTTCATGGCCAGACACATCGAGCAGCCTGCCGCTCGCCATTCGAAACCAGCTTCGCGGAAGATCTGGTCGATGCCTTCCTTCTCGCAAAGCACCGCCACGATCTGGGAGCCGGGCACGGCGATGGCCTTCACGCCCTCTGCCACGCGGTGGCCCTTGATGTAGCGGGCGACCTCGCGGAAGTCGGACACGCGGCCGTTGGTGCAGGAGCCAATGAAGGCCACATCGATCTTCACGCCCTTGATCGGGGTGCCGGCCGGAAGCTTCATGTAATCCAAGGCCTCGGTGATCGACTGCTTTTCCAACGCGTTCGCAGCCAGCGCAGGGTCCGGAATGCTTTCCGACACGGCGATGCCGTGGTCCGGGGAGATGCCCCAGGTGACGGTCGGCTCGATATCCGCGGCGTTGATGACCAGAACGTCATCGTAGTGGGCATCCGCATCGGAGGCGAAGGATTTCCAGCGCTCCACGGCGGCATACCATTCCGCGCCCTGCGGCACGTACGGGCGGCCCTTCAGATATTCAAAGGTGGTCTCGTCCGGATTGACGTAGCCGCAGCGAGCTCCGCCTTCGATGGCCATGTTGCAGACGGTCATGCGCTCCTCGAGCGTCATGCGGTCGAAGACGTCGCCGGCATATTCATAAGCGTAGCCGATGCCGCCCTTCGCACCCAGCAGGCGGATGATATGCAGGGTGACATCCTTGGCATACACGCCGGGGCGCAGCTCGCCATTCACCTCGATGCGGCGCACCTTCAGCGGCTCCATGGCCAGCGTCTGGGTGGCCAGCACGTCACGCACCTGGGTGGTGCCGATGCCGAAGGCGATCGCGCCGAAGGCTCCGTGGGTGGCGGTGTGGGAGTCGCCGCAGGCAATGGTGGTGCCGGGCTGGGTGATGCCCTGCTCCGGTCCGACCACGTGGACGATACCCTGTTTGCCGGACTTGAGATCGAAATAGGTGACGCCGAAGTCCTCGCAGTTCTTCTGGAGGGCATCCATCATTTCCGCCGCCAGCGGATCGGCCGGTGCGTCCTGGTGTTCGGTCGGGACGATGTGGTCCACCGTGGCGAAGGTGCGGCCGGGAAACTTCACCGTAAGCCCCAGATCGCGGAGCATCCCGAAGGCCTGCGGGGAAGTAACCTCGTGAATGAGGTGGGTTCCAATGAACAACTGCGTGCGACCGTCGGCCAACGTGCCCACAGTGTGAGCATCCCAAACTTTCTGATACAGACTCTTGCCCATGGCTGGAAAACGCCCTCTGGCGGGGAGGCGAAGCTGCACCTGCCTCGTTTAAATGTCAAAGCCGCATCCCGGGTTGGGACGCGGCTGGTCTAGAACAATCGTCCTACCGGAACCCGGCGAATCCACTCAGATCCCGCCCATCCGGAGCGCCCCGATCACGACCAGCGCCACGATGACCACCGCCGAAACCGAGAGGCCCAACTTGAACCAGAAGCGCATCGAAGCGCCTTGGCTGCCGCCCACCCATTCATCCCACGAGCCCCCCTGCTGGTGGCTGCCACGATGATAATGGCGCATTGCACGAAAACGTGCGTCATCACTGGAGGAGGAGGGGAAGGAACGTTTCATGGGGGGAAACACTCGTAGGCTTGGAGGAAACCAATCAGTGCATGATGCACAAAATCGGCCATCAAATGTCAATCCCGTGCCCCATTCTTTACGAAACTTTTACAAAAAAAGGCCCTCCGCCGTGAAGCGGAAGGCCTTTGTAAAAATTGGCGCTGGAAGCGCGACTGGGTTCTTACTTGGTCGGAATCACTTCCTGAGGCTGGGCAGCCGGAAGCTCTTGGAAGCTCGGGAGCTTGCGAAGCTTCGGAGCCTTGGACTCGCTGGTGCAGCAGCAGGAGGCGGAGAAAAGCGCGATGAGGGAGGCGCCCGACACAAGGAGGATACGAATCATGGGTTCTGAATAAAGTGAGAGGGTTTGGGTCTGTCCACAGAAAAACCGGGGCAGGTTGGATTCGCAACCCGCCCCGGAAATCTATGGGGAGCGGTCAGAGCCCGCTCCCGGCTCAGTCGACCTTACTTGGTCGGGGCGACATAGCCCGGCGACGGAGCCGGCTTGCTGTGGCAGCAGGAAGCGGAAAGCAGGGTGCCAGCGGCGGCAGCGGCGAGGGCGGCGATCTTGAGGAGTTTCATCTGTTTATCGGTTGAGTTGGTTTCATGGGCCTCGGAGCAAGCGCCCAAAGGCAACTTGACTCTAACTGTACTGCCATCTGGCGCAAGGAGAAATCCGTTAGCATTTGCGTAATCAATCCCACCGATGCCCCATTTCTAGGCATTCCCCAAGGGCGGGAGGATTCGATTGCCAGACGCGGGAAAGGCTCTAGACTCCCGCGCCCCGGGCCCGTCGCCCGGCATTGATCATGAATGCGGAACCCCATGTGGCCATCGTCGGCGCCACCGGCGCTGTCGGCGAAGAAATGTTGCTCTGTCTCGAACAACGGAATTTTCCGATCGGGAAACTCACCCTGCTCGCTTCCGCCCGTTCCGCTGGCAAACGCATTCCGTTCCGTGGTGAAGACATCATTGTCCAGGAGCTGACCCACGAGTCCTTCGCCGGGGTCGACATCGCGCTGTTCAGTGCCGGTGGTGGCATCTCGCTGGAATTCGGCCCCTCCGCCGCAGCTGCGGGTGCCGTGGTGATCGACAATTCCTCCGCCTTCCGCATGGACCCGGGCGTGCCCCTCGTGGTGCCGGAAATCAATCCGGAAGCCGCGAAGAACCGCCCGAAGGGCATCATCGCGAACCCGAACTGCACCACCATCATCTCACTGATGGCGCTCGCCCCGCTGCACGAGCAGTTCGGCCTGAAGTCGATCATCGCCTCCAGCTACCAAGCCGTCTCCGGCTCCGGTGCGCAGGGCATCGTGGAGCTCGAAGAGCAGGTGAAAGCCATCGCCACCGGCGGTGAGTTCACACCGCGCGTCTATCCTCGCCAGATCGCCTTCAACGTGATCCCGCAGGTCGATGCCTTCACCGAGAACGGCTACACCAAGGAAGAGCTCAAAATGCTCAACGAGGGCCGCAAGATTCTCGGTCACGAAGATCTGAAGGTCTCCTGCACCTGTGTCCGCGTGCCGGTCTACCGTTCGCACTCGGTGTCCATCACCGCCGTCTTCGACAAGCCGATCACCCCGGAGGCTGCTCGCGCCGCCTATACCGGCAAGCCCGGCGTGCACGTCGTCGATGATCCGGCGAACAAGGTCTTCCCGGTCCCACTGGATACCACCGGCAAGGACGACTGCCTCGTCGGCCGCATCCGCAAGAACCTCGTCCTCGACAACGCCCTCGACCTCTGGGTCGTCGGTGACCAGGTCCGCAAGGGTGCCGCGCTCAACGCCGTGCAGATCGCTGAAATCCTCTGAAACGCCGCGCCGTGGAACTCAAACCCTACCTCGCCACCCGCGCCAAGGAGGTCGACGCCGCCCTCGACCGCTTCCTCCCGAAAAAGACCGCCGCGCCCGCAACCATCCACGCGGCGATGCGCTACACCGTCTTTGCCGGGGGCAAACGCCTGCGCCCGATCCTCACCCTCGCCGCTGCGGAAGCGTGCGGAGGCGAGGCGGAGCACGCTCTTGCTCCGGCCTGTGCCGTCGAGGTCCTGCACACCTACTCGCTGGTTCATGATGACCTGCCGTGCATGGACGATGACGACCTGCGCCGCGGCCGCCCGACCTGTCACAAGGTCTATGGCGAAGGCATGGCCGTGCTCACCGGAGATGCCCTGCTAACCGAGGCATTCTACATCCTCGCCCAGACTCCCGCGTCGAAACGCTACGATGTCCGTCACTACGTGGCCGAGCTGTCCCTCACCGGCGGCTCCCGCCACCTCATCGGCGGCCAGGTGCTCGACCTCGAAGGTGAAGGCCAGAAGCCATCCAAGGCCCGCCTGCTCAAAATCCACGAAGCGAAAACCGCGGCTCTCCTCACGACCTCATTGCGTCTCGGCGCGATGACAGCCAATGCCACTCCGGCCCAGCTCGAAGCCCTCACCACCTTCGGCCACGCGCTCGGCCTGGCCTTTCAGATCATCGATGACATCCTTGATGTCACGCAGTGGACCGAGGTCCTCGGCAAAACCGCGGGCAAGGATGCGGAAGCGGCCAAGACCACCTACCCCGCCCTCTTCGGCCTCGCAAAATCCCGCAAGGAAGCCGCCCGCCTCACCAAGGAGGCTCTCGATGCCCTCAAGCCCTTCGGCAAAAAAGGCGAGCGCCTCAGCGAGATCGCCCACTACTTGCTCGATCGGGAGTATTGATCCGCTCCGCCGATGCATGACCTGTCGCCACCTGCGGTTCCCAGTTCGCAGCGGCGACGGTTTGTCATCACCTGGGTCTGCGCGTGGGCGGGCTTCGCGGCACTGGGCATCTTCCTGTCGGGAGTCATCCTGGTGCTGACCTCACTGGTTCTGCTGTTTTTACAATGCGGGTGGGAATCGCGTCTGCGGAAACGCGATCTTCCCGAAGCCGGACAAAAGAACTGGATCTGGCGAGTCTGCCTGACTCTGTGTGTGGCTTTGGCTGCCTGCCATCTACTGGCCTCGCGATACGGCTCCTTCGTGCCGGGGATGATGCGATACACCACCACCGGCCAGCTTGAACTGGATTGGGGCACCGGCGGATCCAAGCAGAACCTCAACATCCACTACCAGAGCACCGCCGTCTCCACAGATGGAGTCTTCACTACCTCGGTAGGACCGCGTCCCGAAACATTGACGTTCCTGCAAGCCGGAAAAAAATCCACGTGGGTGTGCGACCTGAAGAATGGCGGCACTCTGGTCGAAAAGACGCGAACCCACACCTTCGCATGGACTCCCGAAGGTCTCTCCCGAATGACGGAAGACCTTTACGGAAAACAGATTTCACCCGAGGACGAGGCGATGGTGGCATCTTGGTATGATCGCATCGCCGTCCAGCAAGGCTTTCCCATGAAAACGGGTGCCACAAACAGCTTCCGGAACTTCAGCTTCTCCGGCTCATCGACTAAGACCGAGGCTTACACTCCTGCCGCTTCCGCGCTGATCGCAATCGCCACCGCCTGCCTGTTCGGACTCGCCATCCACTTCACCGCAAAGGCGACTATGGGACAGGAACAGGAACCGATGTCCGGGAACACATGACCCACGTCCCAGCCAAATACCGCCGCCGCTTCGTTGTCGGCTGCTCGATCGGATGGCTGGTGGCGATTCTGCCTGCCGTGGCCGCGCTTTCCGGAAAATCTGGTCCGGTCGCGCTCGCTCCCTTCGCGATAGCGTGGGTGCTGAGTCTTGTGATGCTGATCATTACCCGCATCTGGGAGAAGCGCTTGCGAAGGGCTTTCCTACCGTCCATCGGCCGGATTCCGTGGGTCTTCCGGATCAGCGCCTGGATGGCCCCGATCATCCATTTGCTCATCTGCTTGGAACCCTCTTATCAGCGCTACATCCCTGGCGCGGCTCTTGGACAGATTTCCGGGACCATCTCCTGCCGGGCAACAGGGGACGACCCGGACGCCGAAGAAAGGCAATGTGGCTTCGAGCAATGGGAACGATCAGGTGGTATGAAGTGGTCGGGAGAAATCCAGCCGGGCGCAAAAATCACATCGGCCCGTTGGTATCCCATCGGACGGTCCGATGTACCCGGCTGGCGGCTCTTGGTGAGTGAAAACAAACTCATGCATGAGCAGGATGGCCGAACGATACCCTTGGATGGGGAGGCGCTGGTCGCGGTCTTGGAAGACCTCAGCGGGCAACAGGTCGCTGCGGACAGCAGGCAAAGCTGCGGGAATGCGTTTGAGAGAGTTGCGGAAAAACTGAAATCCCGAGAAGCAATTTCCGGGATGATGTCCATCTCCGCTCACGGTTGCCCCTACGGGCCGGATGTGGACATCGGTCTCGATTGTTCGGCACCCAGGTATAGCTCCGCTTGGTGGTGGTCATGGATGGTCTGCGGTATGGGCTGGCTCATCATGCTGGCCACCATCCACTTCTCCTCCCGCATGACCTTCGGGCGGAATCCTGCCGGGCACGACCCGAGTCCGTGAAATCCGCGTGAAGACGCGGAAGGATCTTCCCTGACCATCCGAAGGGTGGAAATCCTATCGGTGAGATGAAGCCTATTTCCAAGCGGGCCCTGCGGGATACGGCGTTTGACAGTGCTTCATACGCGAGCGCGGCGGGCTCGCTCGCACCCGCTCTTTTGACCTACGGGTTGGGCTGGATCCAAGGATGGGGCGGCGTCCTCATTTACGTCATCTCCTGCCTTCTCTCCTGGGTTGGCCTGATGATCACCGCCTCATTGCTCTCGAGACACATTCCTTGGTTTTGTGCACGGGTCCAATCCCGGCGCTTGCTGGTCCTGGCAATGGGAGGGTGTGCCCTCGGCCTTGTCGCCACACCGGCCTGTGGAATCGCACTTCTGAGCTTGCTGGGGAAAGAGTGGAACTTTGCACTCCGGAAAGATCTGCTGCAGCTCGGGGCGATGGCATTCTCCGGCGCTGCCTATGGCAGCTTCATGGGAGCCTTCGCCGGACTGAGGCTGCGCTTCATCACCGGTCGCTGGTGATCCGCCGGGCCGGTCCTTCTCATTTTTTTGCGAGCCCCTCCCCGCGCCTGGTCATTCCACCATCCTTGGGCTCCCTGCGATCGCAGTTTCGCGCATATACCGGAGCTTGAATCTGTTAGATTGTTTCAAACAAGTGCACTCGGCAGGCATCAATTTCGGCCACTACGTAAAATCACTTAATTCATTGATCATCAAACAATTCCAACCTCGAAAAGCCCTCAACATTTCCTGTTGATCAAATTTATCTAACAGATAAAGCGGTCCTGCTGAATCCCTACACCCGGTGATGCGATCGCGCTGTTAGACGCATCACCAGAAGTCCCCTGACCCTATGAAATGTACACCCGCCATGGCGTGCACAGCCGCTGCCATCCTGCCCTTGCTTGTTTGCGCTTCCGCCTCCGGAGCCACCTATTGGGTGGATGGAGTGCTCGACGCTCCTCCCTCCTACCTGAGCAATACCGGTCCGGTCACCGACCAGACCACCCTCACCGGCTGGACCGACGTCCAGTTGGACGAAGGCCAGACCATCACGCTGACCTGGAGTGATGCCTTCTTCAATGACGGTACCGGCCAGATCATCGTGGTCTCCAACGTGAACCTCTACCCGATGGCCTCGGGTTCCGGGTTCGATGTCCGTTTCCTTCTGTCGGACGGTTCTTACTCGGACACGACGACCATCAGCGCCACAACCGGCGTCAAGAAGCTCGACCGGGAACTGCGGCAATACGTTTCAACGCAGACCTTCGACATCGGGAACATCTACTCCGGACCTCTCGCCATCAAGGGGATCGAGTTCACCAACCTGAACCCTTACGTGGACAGCGAGGATGGTCCGACCAACGGGCTTTTTTCACTCCTATCCGTCTACGCCACCGTTCCGGCGGAACCCGTTCCGGAGCCTTCCGGCAGCCTGCTGGCCTTGGGCGGTGGAGCGTTGCTACTGGCACGCCGCCGCAGAGCCCGTTGATCACCTGGATCGCTTCTGAAACAGAAAAAGCCGCCGGCGCCCCCCGGTGGCCCTTTCTGCAAAATGGCCTCTCCACTCCCCGCTTCCGGAGAGCCCCTTCCCTTACATCTCTGAACACCCTTATCCCATGAAACGAACACCCGTAATGAAGGGCGCGCTCGCCGCCCTTCTTCCCTTGCTTGCCTGCGCCTCCGCCTCCGGAGCCACCTATTGGGTGGATGGAGTGCTCGACGCTCCCTCGACCTACCTGAGCGACTCGAATCCGGTCACCGACCAGACCGCCAGCACCGGCTGGAGCGGTGTCGAACTGGAGGAAGGCCAAACACTAACCCTGACTTGGAGCACCGCCTTCTTCGATGACGGCACCGGCCAGATCATCGTGAACTCCACATTGCGCCTCTACCCGGATCCTACGGGTTCCGGATTCGATATCCGGCTCCTGTTGTCGGATGGCTCTTACACGGACACGCTGACCGTCGACGTCTCCAGCAGTGTGAAAACTCTCGATACCCAGGCCAAAAAATACGTCGCCAGACAAACGATCGACATTTCAGCCCTCTACACCGGACCTCTCGGCATCAAGGGGGTCGAGTTCACCAACCTCAATCCTTCCGACTCGGATGGTGTGACGATTCACGACCCTTTCTCACTTTTGTCCGTCTACTCGACGGTGCCGGCTGAACCGGTTCCAGAGGCCTCCAGCAGCCTGATCGCTCTAGGCGGAGGGGTATTGCTGCTGGCGCGCCGCCGCAGGACCCGCTGATTCCAATCCACTTCCGAAACAAAAAAGCCGCCGGTGTGAACCGGCGGCTTTTTCATGAAATCGGATCAGGCGGGAATCAGGCGAGGGTGCCCTGTTCCTTTTCCTTGTCGCCCTTCTTGCACTTGTCGCAATCGGCGAGCGTGCCCTGCTCCTTGCCGGAGTCATCCTTCTTGTGCTTGTCGCAGGCGAGGGTGCCTTGCTCCTTCTTCTCGTCGCCTTTCTTGCACTTGTCGCAGTCAGCGAGGAGGGTGCCCTGCTCCTTCTCCTTGTCGCCCTTCTTGCACTTGTCGCAATCGGCGAGCAGGACGGTGCCTTGCTCCTTCTCCTTGTCACCCTTCTTGCACTTGTCGCAATCGGCACCAGCGAAGGCAGGAGCGGCGAAGAGAGCAGCGAAAACAGCGGTGTAGAACAGTTTCATTTTGAGGTAGTGGTTCGGGTTATCGGTGGTCCTGGCGGCCGGACCTCCCCTGTGAAACACCACGGGGGGCCATTATTCCCTAAAAATTTCATCTTCCTGCGGAAAAATTTTCCAACCGGCTCGGCGAAACCTCCGAAATCCGGCTTTTCATGCCTCCGCCGGACGCGGAAACTCCGCCCGCATGCCGGTCGCCGAGTCTCACAAGGAGCTGCGTTTCACCCGTTCCCGGCAGGGGGCCGGATTCGCGGTGGCTGCGGCCATGCTGGCCATCACCGGATTGCTGTTTTTCCTGCTGGCCAACTATCGCACGGAAAATCCCGCCCTGCCCCACCCCGCGTGGGGGTGCCTCCCCCTGGCTCTGGCTGCTGTCTGCGCATGGGTTTCCATCCACTGCATCCGCCACGTCTACCTGCTGCTGAGCCCCATCGGCATCGAGATTTTCCCTTTCTACCTGCCCTCCACAGGCCTGAATGTGATCCCGTGGGCCCAGATCGCGGCCGTCGAGATCGACCATTCCCGCCTGACCCTGCACTTCAACGCCGAGAAAACGTCCGGAATCCATCTCTCCCTGGCTCCGATCCCAAGCGACCGCCGCGCCCTGCTGGTCACCGCGATCGAAGGCCGCTTCTCCCGCTGAGCGGACGATTTCCGGACCTCCGGTCTTGATTCCGGCCCGACGCTCCCCTACCTCTCCCGCCATGCGCCCGCCATCCCTCCAGATCCAATCCGTGGAAAACACCTTCGGCAGTAATGGCTGGCACTGTGAACTGGTGGAGGGGCGCGATGTTCTCCGGGCCGTCTTCGATGCCCACCACACCCGCGTGGAGCTTCACGCCCAGGCCTACCCCCAGCTCAATGCCCTGGTGGTGGTGGCGGAAGGCCCGCTTTCCCCCTCCGAGGAGCATCTCCAGACGGTGCTGGAATTGCTGGCCCGTGCAAACAAGCAGCTCACGCTCGGCGGCTTCGAATTCGATATCGACCGCGAAAAGCTCGTCTTCCGCATCACCAACCTGTTCGAGCGGGAGAAATACGATCCAGACATCGTCAGCTCCATGATCCACTGCGCCGTGGCGGAGCTGGATCGGATCACGCCCTACAGCCAGATCGTGGTCCGCACCCCGGAGGATCTGCTGGATGATCTCGATCTGGAACGCCTGCTGATGCGCGAGGATGTGATCCCGCCGGTGCCGGGCGATGAAGATGACTTTTGATCGGTCTCCAGACGCTCCGGAGATAGAACATTTGTTCTAGAAACCCGCCAATTGCGGGGTTGGCCGGTGGGGGGCGGATGTGCACACTCCGCGCGCTCATGAGCTCTTCCCATGAAATCCGTGTCTTCGCCCCTGCCACGGTGGCGAACGTCGCCTGCGGCTATGACGTCCTCGGCTTTGCCATCGACGCCCCCGGTGACGAGGTGGTGGTCCGATTCTGCGAAAAACCCGGCCTGCACATTACCAAGATTACAGGGGACAACGGCAAGCTCCCCAAAAACCCGGCCCAGAATACGGCCGGGGTGGCCGCACTGGATCTCCTCAAGCATCTCGGCATGACCGACCGCGGCATCGAGATGGAGATTCACAAGAAGATGCCCTTCGGCTCCGGCCTGGGTTCCTCCGCCGCCTCCGCGGTGGCGGGTGCCTATGCGGTGAACAAGCTCATCGGCGAGCCCCTCACCAAGAAACAGCTCCTGCCCTTCGCGATGGCCGGTGAAGCCTCCGCCGACGGCGCGTGGCACGCGGACAACGTGGGGCCCTGCCTGCTCGGTGGCATCGTCTTCATCCGCTCGAATGACGAGTTGGATGTCGCCCAGATCGCCGCGCCGAAGAATCTGTGGGCCGCCGTCGTCCATCCGGACATCGAGATCCTCACCAAGGTGGCCCGCGAGATCCTGCCCAAGGAGATCCCGCTGGAGAACGCCACCCAGCAGATCGGCAATCTCGGCGGCCTGCTGTGCGGCCTCATTCAGGAAGACTACGGCCTGATCGCCCGCTCGATCCACGACGTGATCGCCGAGCCGCGCCGCCAGAAGCTGATCCCGGACTTCTACAAGGCGAAGCGCGCCGCCATGGGTGCCGGAGCCCTCGGCTTCTCCATCTCCGGTGCCGGTCCCTCCGTCTTCGCGCTGTGCGAGGGCAAGGACAGCGCCCGCAAGGTGGTGGAGGCGATTTCCAAGGTGTTCTCGGCCGTGCCGCTCGGCAACCAGGCCTACATCTCGAAGATCAATCCGCATGGCGTCCACGTCATCGGTGACAAGGACCCGAAGGCCTACGGTTGAGCCCCCGACCCGCCACCGCCGTGCTCTATCATTCCACGAATCATCAGGTCGCTCCCGTCGATCTGAAAGAGGCGATCCTCCGTTCACTGCCTGCGGACAACGGCCTCTACATGCCCGAAACCCTGCCGGTGCTGCCGGAGGAGTTCTGGAAAATCTGGCGCCACCTCAGCCTCCCGGAAATCGGCTTCGCCATCGCGGACGCCTTTTTCGGCGAGGATGTGCCTGCCGCAGCGCTGCGTGAGATCGTCGAGGGCACCTTGTCCTTCGAGGCCCCGGTGATCGGCATCGCACCCGGGGATCACATCCTCGAGCTGTTCCACGGCCCGACGCTCGCTTTCAAGGATTTCGGCGCACGCTTCATGGCCCGCCTCATGGCATGGCTGGTCCGTGGCGACAACCGCGAGCTCACCGTGCTGGTCGCCACCTCCGGCGATACCGGTGGTGCGGTGGCTTCCGCCTTCCATCGCGTGCCGGGCACCCGTGTCGTGATCCTTTATCCCAAGGGCAAGGTCTCCGGACTCCAGGAAAAGCAGCTCACCACACTCGGTGACAATATCACCGCGTTGGAAATCGACGGCACGTTCGATGACTGCCAGCGCCTGGTGAAGTCCGCGTTCCTCGATCGGGAATTGGCCGAGTCGCTCAACCTCACCTCCGCGAACTCGATCAACCTCGCGCGACTGGTGCCGCAGAGCTTCTATTACTTCGAAGCAGCGCGTTCCCTGCCCGAAGGCGTGAAGCCGGTGTTCGTGGTGCCGTCCGGCAACTTCGGCAACCTCACCGCCGGCTTGCTCGCGGTGCAGCTCGGTTTGCCCGTGGAGCACTTCGTCGCCGCCACCAATGCGAACGACGTGGTTCCCCAATATCTCAAGAGCGGGGACTACCAGCCGCGCCCGAGCGTCGCCACCATTTCGAACGCGATGGATGTGGGAGCTCCCTCGAACTTCGCCCGCATGCACGCGCTCTTCGGCGGCTCATGGGAGGCGATGCGCGGAATGATCAGCGGCTACTCCTTCACCGATGAGCAAACCCGCGCCGCCATGCGCACGGCGAAGGCGATGCTCGATTACGAACTCGATCCGCATGCTGCTGTCGGGTGGCTGGCCGCCCAGAAGTGGCGCTCCGCCCACCCGGGCAGCGCCACCATCACGCTCGGCACCGCCCATCCGGCGAAGTTCCTCGATGTCATGGAGCAGGAGCTCGGCAAAGATGCCGTGGAAATCCCCGAACGTCTCGCCATCCTCGCCGATCGCGAGAAGGTCGCCATTCCGATGGCCGCCGATGAAGAGGCCTTCAAGGCGTGGCTGCGGAAATAACCGGAATCGCCGCCCGAAATCATCAACGTGATCCGGATCTTCCAACACGGCGATCACGTTGCCATCGCGGAAATCTTCACCCGTGCGATCCACGAGATCGCTTCGCGGGCCTATACACCGGAGCAGTGTCTGGCATGGGCAGGCCGCGCACCGGATCCGGCACACTGGAAGAAACGTTGCGAGCTGAAGCGCCCCTTCGTGGCGGTCTCCGGCTCCCGGATCACCGGCTTCCTGGAGCTCGATCCGGATGGGCACATCGACTGCGCCTACGTGAACCCGGACGACCAACGTCAGGGAATCATGACGGCACTCGTCCGTCACGCGATCGACACCTGCTTCCAGTGGAAGTTGGAGCGCATGACTGTCGATGCCTCCATTCTCATTCGACCTCTATTTGAGAAGCTGGGATTCACCGTCATCCGGGAAAACATCGTGACCATCCATGATGTGCAGCTGCTGAATTTCAAAATGGAGCTGCTCCGGCAGAGCCGTTCTTGAAGCCCTACCGTGAAGGTCAGGTGAAGAATTGAAGAGGCGTCATTCGTTTCTTCCGCGCCGTGTCGACCGGGGATACATTGTCCGAATCGATGGACTCGGAAACCCTCTCTCAGCCTCCGCCCGGCGTTCCCGCTCCTTCGCCTGGGAAAGCAGCCATGCGCTCCAGACGCTGGATGACCGGCATTGTCGCGACTGGAGTGGCAGCCATCGGCATGGTGCTGCTTGGACCGCTGTTTCTTCTGCGCCAAACCCGATGCTGCACCGACACCCAAGCCTTGAGCAACGCCCGCCAGATCGGATTGGCCCTCTACGATTTCGGCTCGGACTACGGGAAGTTCCCCGATGCCTCCACCATGGCAGTGGTGGAGGAGAGCTCCGGCACCACCTGGAATCTGAAGGACCGGACTTCAAATGACCTCTTCAAGCAGCTCTTCGCCGTGGGCATCGTAACTTCCGAGGAAATCTTCTACGCCAGGATCAACGGCTCAAAGAAACCGGACAACGTCATCTCTCCGGAGAGCAAGATCCTGGAACCTCGGGAATGTGGATTCGCCTACATTCCAGGTGGCAGCAGCAAGAGCGATCCATCCAGACCCTTGGTCGTGACGCCACTCATTCCCGGCACCCTCAAGTTCGACCCGGTACCCTTTGGTGGAAAGGCAGTCGTGCTGCTCGCGAACAACTCAGCAAAGGCCTTGAAGATCCAGCCTGATGGCCGTGTCCTCATGCCCGACGGCAAGGATCTCTTCGATCCCACGCAGCCCTATTGGGGTGGAGTCACACCGGAAGTGAAGTGGGCCGATCTGGCCGCTCCTTCCTCGCCACGGTGACCACGGATTGGTATTCCCTCATCCTACAGTCTGCCCTCTGAATCCATGGAAACTCCACCCCAACCACCACCCGGAATTTCTCCACCTCCGCCCGGAGCCGAAGGTCGGCGTTCAAGGCGCTGGATGGCGTCGATCCTGTATGGCGTTGTGGGCGCATTGGTGCTCCTGCTGCTTGCCCGGACGTCACCTCTACCCCTGAAAGCACAAAAGAAATCGCCTACCACCATGGCACTGAGCAATGCGCGCCAGATCGGGCTCGCACTCTACGATTTCGACTCGGACTACGGGAGGTTCCCGGATGCAACCACCATCACGACGGTAAAAGAGAGCACCGGCACCACCTGGGATCTGAAGGACCGGACCTCCAATGATCTATTCAAGCAGCTCTTCGTGACGGGCATCGTTCGAACCGAAGAGATTTTTCGCTCCGCAGCTTTTGGCTCACACACACCGGACAATGTCATCTCCAGCGAGACGAAGACATTGGAGCCCGGCGAGTGCGGGTTCGCCTACATCGCGGGAGGAACAAGCAAGTCGGATCCAGCACGACCTGTAGCAGTCACACCCCTCATTCCCGGCACCTTGAAGTTCGATCCTGCTCCATTGAAGGGCAAGGCGGTGATTCTCCGTGCGGACAGTTCGGTCATCACTCGTTTCATCGGTGAAGATGGCAGGGTGACCACTCCCGATGGCAAGCACCTCTTCGATCCTGCGCAGCCGTATTGGAAGGACGCGCCGCCCGATGTGAAGTGGGCCGATCTACCGGTGCCGCCTCATCTCACCAAGACCAACGTTGCCTGGGTGCCTGTGGTCAGCGGATTGGTAGTGGGCGGCCTGATCATTTCCATCCTGCGGGGAAGGAAGATGCTGCTGGCAAAATCCCCATTCGCAGCGGCTGCGGATAAGGTTCCGTATTCTCATCCCATGGAAGTCCTGCCTCAACCACCGCCTGGAATTCCCGCCCCACCACCGGGAGCCGAGGCCCTGCGCTCCAAGCGCTGGATGAAATCGATCATCTGGATCGGAGTTGGATCCATTGCGTTGCTTCTACTCAGCGGACTCGTTGCGCCACTGCTGCTGAGATCCCAGAAGAAGCCAAACAGCACCCAGGCTCTCTCCAATGCCCGGCAGATCGGTCTCGCGCTCTACGATTTCGACTCAGACTACGGAAGGTTCCCGGATGCCTCGACTATCCCCTTGGTCAAAAGCGCAACGCACACGACCTTGGATCTCAAGAGCGGGACTTCCAACGATCTGTTCAAGCAGATCATCGCCACGGACATTTGCACCTCAGAGGAGATCTTCTATGCAAAGGTCGAAGGCGCCAGGAAGCCGGACAACGTGATTTCCAGCGATGCCAAGATACTCCAGCGCGGCGAGTGCGGATTCGCTTACATCGCGGGAGCGACCAGCAAATGTAATCCGATGCGCCCTCTGGCGGTGACTCCGCTCATTCCCGGAACACTGAAATTCGATCCCAAGCCCTTCGATGGCAGGGCAATCATCCTGCGTGCCGACAACTCGGCCGGGAGCTATATCATTCGAAAAGACGGCACTGTGGTCGCTCCCGGTGGCAAGGATTTGTTCGATCCCTCACAACCCTACTGGGTCGGCGCACCACCCGATGTGAAGTGGGCGGATCTGCCACCACCCGCGCCATCCATTGAGCAGTCGGCAGCTTGGAGCGTGGCTCTGATTCCCATCGTGGTGATTCCTCTCTTCATCTGGGTCCGCACGCGGTCTCGCAAGAAGCATCCGCTCGCTGCATTCCGGGAAGCCTGATCCAAGGGATTGCACGGCCGCACTTCGAGATGCTAGCTTGGCTGCTCCATGCGTGGATCGGCCCGCCATCAACTCATGCAACACTCTACCTGCTCGACAGCACGGGATCTACTGTCCCGCCACACCATTGAGATCGCTCTGGTGATGAGCATTCTCGCCAGAGCGTCGCTGGCCGCCTGCGTGAACGGATGGGCCAAGCGCGACCAACTTGTTCTCTCCCGCGCCAAGATCATCAGAGAGACACTTCACAACTTCGAAGCCGACTACGGTAAATTCCCTGAGGCGTCTACCGGCGAGACCATGCTGGAGAGCACCGGCAATACATGGAAGCTCATCGGCAAGGTTTCCAATGACAGGCTGCGCCAGTTTATTGTCAGTGGCATCATCTCAGATCCCACGATTTTGTATTTGGAGTGCTTCGGCTCCAAAAGCACTTTCCCGAAATCGGGAATCCTAGCCCACCTGTACAAGCACGCCTCCACCCACGGCAAAGCTGGATGAGTTCATTCTGGCAGAAGGGCAATGCGGCTATTCCTATATCGTCGGTGCCCGGAACGATTCGTCCGGGCCGAAGCGCCCTGTATTGGTTGCTCCTCTGGTTCCCGGCATGTTGAAGTTCGACCCGGAACCCTTGGGAGGGAAAGCCATCCTTGTGAATTCGGATGGAACCACGGGCTACGAGCCCATCGAGCCCGATGGCACGGTGCGGATAGATGGGAAAGATCTCTTCGACCCATCCCAGCGGTACCGGGGTGGAATCGCACCGTTCGTGGAATGGCCGGATCTACCGGCCCGGCCCATCCGCTTCGATAGGTGCTGGGAACGCTCCATCATGGGTGCACGCGGATGGTTATTTCCACTGATGGGAGCAACCGTTTTGGGATTGGGTATAGGCTGCTGGAGGAAATGGCGGTTACGCAGCGCCAGCAGTCTTCCTCCTGATGGAGACACCGTGAAGAATAGGTGAAGCACCGCTTCCAACTTGGGCCTGAGCGCGTTTCTTTTACGCTCTGACGATGCATCTCAGCACGCGTCATTGGGTCTGCCTCGGGTTCGCAGCCTGCTTGCTATGGTTGGGCTACCCGGGTAACGCGAGGAACGAATACCTGGCCAACGCTCTCCTCGGAGTGTGGTTTCTCTCCGCCCTGACATTGTTGTCCGTGAAGCTGCGCTGGAGCGCCATTCCTTGGAAAATCCTATGGGCGATCGCTCCGGCAGTGAGTTGGCTGCTCTTGAACCTCGCGCTTGTTGCGGAACCGCCGGACAATGGCTTCGGCGCCATGGTGACCTTCTTCCTCGGCTGGTTTTATCTGCTCCCCGTGTTCGGCGTCTGGGTTGGCATCTACTGGTTGCTGAAGAAGATGCGGATCCGCTTCGAAGGCGGAACATTGGCACGGAATCTATTCCCGTCGTTGGTCGGCATTTCCATTACGGCTTTTATCGTAGCTCATTTCATGTGGACGCCCCGGACGCAGGTGGAGGCCGCGGCGCGACGGATCGCGGTGGACCAGAAATGGGGGAATGTCTCGAAGCTCCAGGCGCACCGGACGTGGGCTGGTTGGACGGTCGATCTGGATGCCGAGGTTGGAAACGGCTACCCCATCTTCTTCTCCCGGGCAGGGAAGGTCATGGGCTGGGGTGGGGGTTAGGTTGCGAATCCTCTTCGTCCAAAGCCTCACAACATCGGCAGCACAAAAAAGGCGGACCGTTGCCGGTCCGCCTTCTTGGAAATGTAGAGGTGTATAACGATCAACCGCGGTTCGAGCGGTCTTCCACGTTCGGACCCTTGGCAGCGCGCTTGCGGGCGTTGGCGTCGAGGATGCGCTTGCGCAGGCGGATGTTCTGCGGAGTGGCTTCCACGAGCTCGTCGGCATCGATGTATTCGATGGCGCGCTCGAGCGAGAAGCGGACGGCCGGGGTGAGCTTGGAGGTCTTGTCCTTGCCCGAGGAACGCATGTTATCGAGGTGCTTTTCCTTCACCGGGTTGACGGGGAGGTCGCCCACGCGCGGGTTCTCACCCACGAGCATGCCAGCGTAGACCGCATCGCCGGGAGCGACGAAGAGGACGCCGCGCTCTTCGAGCATCTGGAGGGAATAAGGAGTCGCGGCACCGGAGTCCATAGAGACCAGCGTCCCGGTGGTGCGGTTCTGGATTTCACCGGCGTGCGGCGCGTATTCCTTGAAGAGGTGGGACATGATGCCGTGACCGGAAGTCAGGTTCACGAGCTCGGTTTCGAAGCCGATCAGACCGCGGGTCGGGATGGTGGCCTGGATGAACACGCGGCCGGAGGCTTCGGTGTCCATGTGTTCCATCATGCCCTTGCGGTTCATGAGGATCTTCAGGATGCCCTGGGTGTAGTCGCCGGGGGCTTCCACGTAGAGGGTTTCGAACGGCTCGAGGAGCTTGCCGGCGTCATCGCGGCGGAAGATCACTACCGGGCGGGAGACGAGCACTTCGAAGCCTTCGCGGCGCATCTGCTCCACGAGCACGGCGATCTGCATCGAGCCACGGGCGGAAACGTTGAAGACGCCGGAAACGTCGGTGTCCTCCACGGTGATGGAGATGTTGGTCTTCAACTCGCGCATCAGGCGGTCGCGGATGGCGCGGGAGGTCACGTGCTTGCCTTCCTTGCCGGCCAGCGGGCCGTCGTTGATGGAGAACTGCATCGACACCGTCGGCGGGTCGATGGCGACGAACGGCAGCGGCTCGATATCGGCGCTGCCGGCGATGGTTTCACCGATCTCGATGTTCTCGATACCGGCGGCGACACCGACGATACCACCCGCTCCGCAACCTTCGGAGTCGGTGGTGGCGAGGCCGGAGTAGGTGAAGGTCTTCATCACCTTCGACTGGACCTTGGTGCCGTCCTGGCGGAGCAGCCAGACGGTGTCACCCTTGGTGACGGAGCCGCCGAGCACCTTGCCGATGGCCACGCGGCCGACGTAGTCGTCCCACTCGATGTTCGAGACGAGCATGAGGAACGGAGCTTCCGGGTCCGCCTTCGGGGCCGGGATGTGCTCGACGATCTTCTTGAGAAGCGGGATGCAGTCCTTCCGCTCGTCATCCGGATGATCCATGAAGTAACCGTCACGGGCCGAGCCGTAACAGAAGGGGGCATTGAACTGCTCTTCATCGGCATCGAGGTCGAGGAAGAGTTCGAGCACCTGGTCGTGAACCTTCAGCGGGGTGGCCAGCGGGCGGTCGATCTTGTTGACCACGACGATCGGCTTGAGGCCTTCCTGCATCGCCTTGCGCAGCACGAAGCGGGTCTGGGCCTGTGGACCGCCGGAGGCGTCCACCACGAGCAGCACGCCATCCACCATCTTCATCACGCGCTCCACTTCCGCACCGAAGTCGGCGTGGCCCGGGGTGTCCACGATGTTGATCGTGTAACCTTCCCAGTGGATGGAGGTGTTCTTCGCCTTGATGGTGATGCCCTTTTCGCGCTCGAGGTCCATCGAGTCCATGGCACGCACTTGCGTCGCCTGGTTTTCACGGTAGGTGCCGCCGGCTTGGAGAAGCTGGTTCGACGAGGGTAGTTTTACCGTGGTCAACGTGGGCGATGATGGCGAGGTTGCGGATCTTGAGCGACATAAGCGGGTTACGGTGGCGATGCGGGCGGGGCGCTATGCCCGGTTTTTGGCCCGCTGGCAAGGGAAACGGCGCGATTCGGCTGCAACAATCTTGCCAAATGGCGGTAATTCGACGTTTGCGGCGGAAAAAATCGGCCGACGATCCGCGAAATCGGGCTCATTCGTGCAAGTTGTTCCCCCAAAAAAGGAACAAACCGATCAGGGACGGCGACGGCGGAGCAGGGCCAGCAACCCGAGGCCTCCCAGCACGGCAGCGGAGGAGGGTTCCGGCACCGCTTGCAGGGCGATGTCATTGCCCCCCGTCATATTGCCGGTCCCGCTGTCCGCGAAATAGCTGATGCGAAAATCCTGGCCCCCGATCTTGAAGACAGAATCGTTGGCCAATCCGGTGAAGGAGCCGGTGACGGCATCCGTTCCATCGTTGGTCAGGATGAAAAGCATGTCCCCATTCACCGGGGCATATCCGAGCGTGGCGGTGAGCGCTCCTGCCAGCGAAACGGTGCCGGTGACCGCAAGCTGGTCATGCAGGGGACCTGCGGTCGCGCCGTTCAGATCAAGGGAAAGCGTGCTGCCGGATTGCAGGGAAAGCGCACCGGTGGCGAGAAGCCCGGCCACTCCATCCCCACCCAACGTGCCCCCACTGGCGACACTGACCGAACCAATGGTGCCCGCCCCGGAAAGGGCCGCACCGTTGCTGACGGTGAACGCACTGTTGGCAGCGCTCCCGGATATCGCCAGACGCCCGGCTCCCACGGTGGTGGCTCCGCTGTAGTCATTGATGCCGGAGAGAGTCATCGTGCCCGCTCCGGACTTCGTCAGTGATCCGGTGCCGGAGATGCCATTGGAAACGGTGAAGGCATTCGAGCGATTGAATGCGAGCGCGCCATTGTTGGTGATCGCTCCTCCCCCGAGGGAGCCGGTGGTGCCGCCACTGCCCACGGTGACCTTGCCACTGTCAATGGTGGTGCCGCCGGTGTAGGTGTTGTCAGCCCCGAGCACGACATCCCCCGCTCCGGTTTTCCGCAGGCCGGAGGTCCCGGCGAGGACGGAATTGACGGTGGCGGAATGGCCGGAGGTGACGACATTCACCGTCGGCGTGCCGGTGCCGGAATCGAGCAGGGTGATCGTGTTGTTCTGAAGCGTGTAGCCGGTCACACCAAACTGGAGACCGGAGGTCTTCACCCCGGAGGAGGCGACACTCACCGTGCCAGCGGTACCTGCGAAGACCGCCTTCTGACCATTGCCTGCCGAGGCATCCACCCAATGCAGGAAAGTGGTGTTCGCGCTATTCGAGAAGCGGCTCTGGGTCGTGGTATCCCAGGTGCCGGTGCCACCGGTGCCTGCGGTCTTGCCATTGGAATCCCACGTCAGATCCACGCCGGTGGTGCTGGTGAAGCCACCGGTCGCCAGATCGGTGCGGTTGTCGTTCTGGGTATAGTTGTCGATGTTCGCGACGGCCGCGCGATAGGCTGCGGTGGTCATGCCGGCGCGGGCACCGGAGTAGTCCGCATTGTCGAAATTGCCCGAGTCGAAATTCAGGTCCTGGCCGGAGATCGCGGTGGGAAGATAGGAGGTGTTCGAGTCGGCGGTGCCACTGGAGATCCAGCTCGTGTCCGCGATGTTGAATCCATAGAGCAGCGTCCGGCCGGAGAAGTTGGTGCCGGTGCTTATGGCCGTTCCCTGGTAGATGAAGACCTGGTCGCCGCTGGCGGAGATGCCGCTGAGGGTTCCGGTTTTGGTCCCGCTGAAGGTGCCGCCATTCACCACGGTGGTGCCGCCGTCTTCCACACGGATCACCGTGCCCGCGGAAAGTCCGCTGGTGAAGGTGAGCGACATATCCGTCTCCGAGCCGATCACGCTGCTGGAGGCATTGGTGAAGCTCTGGTCCATGAAGCGGATCACCGTGCCCGCCTCGATGTCCTTCCACAGGACGAAGGTGAAGGAGTCGTTGGCATCCGAGGTCACGCCGGTGATCTGGATATCCCCTGCGGACAGCGTGGTCTGCGCGTTGGCGGACGACAAGGCTGCCACAGCGGTGGCAGCCAGTGCAAAGGCGAGACGGCAAGAGCCGGGCACGAAGGTGCCGTGGGAGCGGGAGGGGAGGAACATGGGGCGGTGGGGGACCGGGAGCGGTGCAACTGAAACGGACCGGGCCTCTCCTCCGCGATGAGTTCTTGGTGACCATCGCGACACCTGGCGGCCCTGTTTCACAATCGTCACTCAGAAGACATCCCCGGACGCAGAGGCTTCCGCATCAATGCCGGACCCCCGCCCCCACTTGAATGATGGTCATCCATACCCCCTCGCGTCTCCTTGCCGTCTCCGTTCTAACAGTTCTGCAGGCCTCGGCCGCCGATCAGCTTGCGATCTGGAGTTTCCCCTCACTATCGAGCCTTGCCAGCGGCTCATCGGTGAATGCCACCACCGAGGTGCTCACCGGCACGCCTACGGTCACGATCCGTAATTCCGATGTCGCCTCCAGCGGTACCACCGGCACGGCTTACACCGACATCGCCGGAGTCTCCCAGGCGGCGAACAAGGCCCTCGGCTGGTCGGACTTCAAGAAAAGCGGACAGTCCGTGGACGGCCAGCTCGACATCGCCTTCAACGCCACCGGTCGTTCGTCGATGACGCTGCGCTTCGACTACAAGCACAGTAACGACAACAACAGCGTCGAGAAGGAACTCCAATGGTCCTACAGCACCAACGGTGGATCGAGCTGGGCGACGGCCACCAAGTTCACCGTCACCGACAACAACACCTGGAAGTCGAAATCCATCACGCTGCCTGCGGCAGTGGACGGCCAGGCCAATGTTGTCATCCGTATCGAAAAGTGGGCGAGTGACACCAACAGCACCGAGGTCAACAAGGCGCTCTACTTCGACAACATCGAGCTCGCTGGCAATGCCTCCACCGGCGGCGGTGGAGGCGGCCAAGCCTCACCGGTGCTTACCATCGCATCCTCCTCCAGCAGCATCCCGACCGACAACCCGGTCTCGCTCTGCGGAGCCGTGGGCGATACGGCGGATGCCGCCCGCACCGCGATCACCCTTTCCCCGGCCGATGCCGATACGGCGGATGCCAGCCTCACCGCCACCGTCACCAGCAGCAAGCCCTCCGTGGCCACCGCCACGCTGACGAAGCAGACCTCCGGAGGCCAGGATACCTACGCGCTCACGCTCAATCCGGTCTCGACCGGCTACGCCACGATCACGGTCACCGTTTCCGATCCGGAAAGCCACTCCGCCACGTATGTCGTGAACTATGCGGTGTCCGCCGCTTCTTCCACGCCCGCCACCTCCCGCTATCACGCCGGAGCCTCGGACGCGTCCACCGCCATCGCACTGGATTCGGACTGGATGCTGGTCGGCAACGATGAGGATCAGATCATCCGCCTCTACGACCGCAACCACTCCGGGCAGCCTGCGAAGACCTTCGATCTGAACGCCAATCTCGGGCTGGCGAAGGAGGCCGACTTCGAAGCCTCCGTCCGCTTCGGCAACCGCATCTACTGGATCGGCTCGCACGGCAACGACAAGGACGGCAATACCGAGCCAACCCGCAACATGGTCTGCGCCTATGATGTGACGGGCACCGGCACCGGCACCACGCTGACCTACGTCAACAAGTTCACCAATCTCAAGAGCCAGCTCATCTCGTGGGACAATGCCAACGGCCACGGGCTGGGCGCGAAGGCGCTCGGACTGGAAGCCAGCGCTGCATCCGGAATGCTGCCGACCGATCCCGATGGCTTCAACATCGAAGGAGCCACGAACTCCGGCAGCCAGGTGCTGCTGGGTTTCCGCGCGCCATTGATGAACAAGTCCGCACGGAACAAGGCGCTCGTCATTCCGGTCACCAACTTCCAGACCATCGCGAGTGCGGGCTCCGGCACGATGCAATTCGGCAGCCCGGTCTTCCTCGATCTGGGTGGCCGCGCGATCCGCAGCATGGCGACCCTGCCATCCGGCAATATCCTCATCCTCGCCGGTCCGGTAGGTGATCCCAGCGCCTCACTCGTCCCCGCCTTCGCTCTCTACCGCTGGGATGGAAACTCCGCCTCGGCCCCCGTGCGTGTGTCCTCTTCCCTCGACGATGTGGCGTCGAATGGCGGCGGCAGCCCCGAAGCTATCATCGATCCACCAGCCGAGCTTTCCAATGGCAGCCAGGTGCAGGTGATTCAGGACAATGGCACCACGGAATTCTACGGCGATGGCATTGTCGGCAAGGATCTCACGACCCGCGCCTACGCCAAGTCCCGTAGCGACGTGCTCACCATCGGCCTCAACCGTGTCGTCACCACGGCCACCGACGAAAACAACGTCGTGCCGGGAACCGGGGTTTCATTGCGGGAAGCGGTCGCCGCCGCCCTGTGGCCGGACACGATCGGCTTCTCGTCCACCCTGAACGGAGCGACCCTTACGCTCACCAACGGTGAGCTCGCAGTGGACTCCGGCCTTTCCATCGATGCGTCCACGCTCAGCTCGGGAATCACCGTCTCCGGCAACAATGCCAGCCGCGTATTCAACATCGGCGCGGGCGACGCGGTGTCCCTCACCGGACTTGTTTTGACCAAGGGCAGCACCTCCGCCGCAGGCGGCCTCATCGCGAACAACGGCGGAAACGTCTCGCTCCTGAACTGCACGCTCTCCAACAGCCATGCGGGAACCGATGGCGGGGCGATCGCGAACAACTCCGGCAGTCTCGCGCTCGCCAACACCACCGTCTCGGGGAATAACGCCGGCAATCGCGGAGGCGGCCTCTACAGCGCCTCCGGCACCATCACGTTCGATCACGCCACCGTCACCGCCAATGCCGCCCCCACCGGCTCCGGCCTCGCCACCAGCGGAGGCAGCGCGAACGCGGGCAACTCCATCCTCGCGGGGAACAACGGCTCCGCCAATGTCTCCGGCACCCTGTCAGGAGGCAACAACCTGACCACCGGCGACCCGAAGCTGGGCCCGCTCGCCAACTATGGCGGCGCAACGCCGGTGGCTCCTCCCCTGCCCGGAAGTCCGGCGATTGATGCGGCCGGCACTTCAGCACTGGCCAATGACCAACGCGGTGTGGCGCGCACCCTGGGATCACTCCCGGACATCGGCGCCTGCGAATCCTTCGCGCTCGGCACGCTCTCCATGATCGATACCGACCACGACGGCATCGATGACCGCCTCGAACCCGCCCTCGGACTGTTGGTGGGTACGAACGACAGCTCGCACGACAGCGATGGTGACGGCCAGTCGGATGCCTTCGAAATCGCCAACATGACCGACCCAAAAAACCCGGCCTCCCGTCTCGCGGTCGAAGGGTTCCATCAGGTCGCCACGGATGCGGGCACCGGCAAGCCGGTCTACACCTTCACCTTCGCCACCTTCCCCGGGCTTACCTACGAGATCGAGGCCTCTTCCACACTCGCCTCGTTCCAAACGGTGCCCGGCAGCCGGTTCACGGCGGACGGTTACTCGAAAACGCTCCAACTGCCCCTGGATACCGGCCGTGCGTTCATCCGTGTGGTGAGGAAGTAAAAAGGAACTTCACCACGCCTCATCCTCTCAAAACAAAAGCCGCGATTCCCAAAGGAACCGCGGCTTTTTGTAAAACGGTCAGGGAAGATCTCAGCCCTTGTTGGACGAGCCGCCCTTGGTGGAGGCGAGGTCCGGACGCTGGCGGACGATGTTCGCAAGCATCGAGCGGCAGTGCTGGTAGCTGGTGCGCTGGGTGAGGATCTCGGCGCTGCGGGTGAAGGAACCCCACTGGACGATGGTGATCTCCACATTGCGGCGGCCCCACTGCTGCATCGACTCGTTGTTCGGAGTGAAGATGTCGATGGTACCGGTGCCGGTCAGAGCCGAACCGTAGTCGTCCACCACGTAGAGGTAGGGAAGACCGGCCACGCGGAACACGGTGCCGACGGGATAGAACGACCAATCAGCGGCGGCGCTGCGCACGCGGTTGGTGTAGCGGAGAGGAGTACCGGTGGCATTCGAGCTGCCGTAGATGAGGTGATCGCTCTCGTTCGGGTGATAGGCCGTGGTGCGGACGAGGCGGCTGCGCTCGCTGAACGCATAGACCGGCATGCCGTGCTTATCCTTGGTGTGGGAAGAAGCAGCCGCCATCACGGAGGCGGAAGGAGAGGCAATGGGAAGGCTTTCGGTCGATCCGAGGCCGAAGGCCCAGCCGGACGAGGAGGAAGATTTCTTGATCGAGTTCTTCGAGAGAACGTTGATGCCGGATTTCGAGGCGCAGCTTGAGAAAAGGGAAGCCACCGCGACGAGGGCAGCAAGCGGAAGGAGTCTTTGGCGCATGCGGTTCGGGAGTGGGATAGTGGTGTTGGGACAGCGTCTCTTATCGGAGACTGGCGCATTAAGCGGGCCCTCCATCCGTGTGGCAACCTGAAAATCCAACGGTTAGGACTCTCTTTGAAAGATCTTAAGCATTTCCCAAATGCCCTATAACGCCAACATTTCCGGCCTCCCGGCTCCCGTTCCCAAGTTGCACCCCGCACTCTAACAGTGCGATCCGCCGCTTCGAAACCCCTTTGGAGACAGGGTTTGCGGCCACCTCCCTCCAGCGGGGGGAATTCTGTTAGCCGACAGCCGGCCATGGGCGGCCGGAAACCCGCAATCCTTCTAACAGCAAGGGTTTCGTGCATTTTGCTCCTTTTGGCGGCTGGAACTTTTGCGCAAAAACCATGCGCAATATTTAAGCAAAGACTTCGGAAATTACGTAACCCGGACACCACGATCCTCCGCCCCCCCCGCCTCCTCAATCACCCCCTCTGCCTGCCGACCCTCCCCCGACCGCCCGGAACGCAGCCGGACTGTTGTCCGTCTCCCGCTTGAAGGCGGTGGAGAAATCAGTGGACCGAGGAATAGCCGCAAGCCTCCGCGATGACCCCGATCCCAAGCGGGGTGGACCGCAGCAGCTTCTTCGCCTCCTCCATCCGCCGCCGGGTGAGGGCCTCGTGGATGCTCATGTGCATCTCCTTGCGGAAACGCTCCTCCAGGCTGCGTCTGCCCACCGCGGCGAGGCGGGCCAGATCGTCCACCTTGAGATCCGAGGCGAAACGTTCCCGGATCAGATGCAGCACCTTGGCAACCGCCGGATCCTTTGCCAACGGACAGCCGGTGCTGTCACGGCGGGTCACTCCCACCGGCGGGATGTGATGGACCGCCGCAGCGAGCTGCTCTCCCAGCAAGTGCCGATGAAGAAGCTGGGCCGCGAAGTAGCCCTGCTGCCAGCTGTCAGGATCGACCGTGGTGATCGGCACGGGAGCCATCTCCGCAGTTCCCTGGACATCCTTCTGAATCACCACGATGGCGAAGTCCTCGGGCACGCGGAAACCACGATGCCGGAGCTCGATCTGAAGCGAGTAGGTGAGCCCCGCATGGGCCAGGAACAGCCCCACCGGCTTTGGCATCTCCTCCAATAGATCCACAAAAGCGGAAACCCTCTCATTGAAATGGGAGACCAGGTGATGCGTCAGCGCCATCCGCCGCGCCGGCTCCGGGTCGATCACCCGCCGCCCCCGCGCATGGGCCGCCTCCACGAACCCATCGCAGCTTTCATGATCGATATTGCGCGGGCTGGTGCGAAGCACTGCGAGCGTCTGGACTCCGGTCGAGGCGAGCTCTTCAAAGGCCATCATCCCACAGGCTCGGAAATCGGCGGTCACCACCGGGAACCCGGGCGGCGCCTGCGCCATCGGCGCCATCAGCACGGTCGGCAGCTCCAAGGAGAGCACCCGGTCCGCCAACTCCGGCATGTTCACCACCTCCGTGATGACCGCGCTCCACGCCGGGTGATCGCCCATCCAATCGCCACGGACGAACCAGCGCGGATCAATCTCCACCCCATGGGCACGACCATAGGCCGCGGCACCCTCCGCGACTCCTGCCCGGAAGTAGTCCGAAACCAGCCCGATCCTCAGCGTGGTCACATCCATGACCGTGACGGAACCTGCGGGATATCGAAAGAGAAAAGCAGAATCCCCCGGTGCTTTCTCCCTGCATGAGGTAGGTTCTTGGTGTGATTTCCCTGCGTTTGGCCATGATTTCGGCATTCTGGAAACCTCCCGTTGACAGCAGCCGCGCGGAGGTCTTCAGATCCCCCGGCTTTTTGTTGTTTGTCCGCCTGTCATGCCATCTGCCCTAGACATGTTCACCATTGGGATCGGCCCGTCGTCGTCCCACACCGTCGGCCCAATGCATGCCGCGCGCGAATTCGTGCTCGATCTGCAGAAGCGTGGCCTCGCCGAGCGTGTCGCGCGCGTGCGCTGCGATACCTATGGATCGCTCGCCGCCACCGGTAAAGGCCACGGCACGGACAAGGCGCTCATCCTCGGCTTCCTCGGGCAGGACCCGGAGTGCGTGGATGTGGATGCCATCGATGGGTTGCTCGCGGAAGTCGCCACCTCCGGTTCGCTGACGCTGCCGTGGGGCACGGTGATCCCGTTCAACGCCAAGGAGGATCTCGATTTCAAGCGCCTCAAGCCGCTGCCGCTCCATCCGAACGGCATGCACTTCCAAGCCTATGATGCCGCGGGCACCTTGGTCGGGAAAACATCATCTACTCGCTCGGCGGTGGCTTCATCGCCGCAGAGGCGGATCTGAAGGCGGCGGTGCCGGAGGACGACAGCGCCCTGCCCTATCCCTTCACCTGTGCTGCGGAGCTGATGCAGCATTGCGAGCAACAGCATTTCTCCATCTCCTGCCTCGCGCTGGCCAATGAGAATGCGCGTCGCCCGGAAGCGGAAACCCGTGCCCGCCTCGATGCCGTCTGGGCCGCTATGCAGAGCTGCGTGAAACGTGGCTGCAACCAGGAAGGCATCCTTCCCGGCGGCCTGAAGGTGAAACGCCGTGCCGCCACCATCTTCGACAATCTCTGCGCCAAACCCGAAGCCGCGCTTTCCGATCCCCTCACCATCCTCGACTGGGTGAACCTCTACGCGCTGGCCGTGAATGAAGAGAACGCCGCCGGTGGTCGCGTGGTCACCGCGCCCACCAATGGTGCGGCCGGCATCATTCCCGCGGTGCTGCATTACGCGGTGCGCTTCAAGCATTCGCCCTATCCGGATGGCGTGCATCGCTTCCTGCTCACCGCCGCCGCGATCGGCCTGCTCTACAAGCGCAATGCCTCGATCTCCGGCGCGGAAGCCGGTTGCCAGGGTGAAGTCGGCGTCGCCTGCTCGATGGCCGCCGCCGGTCTCGCCGAGTATCTCGGTGCCACGCCGAAGCAGGTCGAGAACGCCGCCGAGATCGGCATGGAGCACAACCTCGGTCTGACCTGCGATCCGGTGGGCGGTCTGGTGCAGATCCCCTGCATCGAACGCAACGCGATGGCCTCCGTGAAAGCCATCAATGCTGCGCGTCTCGCGATGGCGGGCGATGGCTCGCACTTCGTCTCCCTCGACAAGGTTATCAAGACCATGCGCGACACCGGCCGCGACATGAAGTCGAAGTACAAGGAAACCTCCCGCGGCGGCCTCGCCGTGAACGTGGTGGAGTGCTGAGCGGACGGGCCGATGCGGATTCAAAAATGAAACCGCCTATGGACGTTAAAAACGCAGATGGAAGAAGGGATGGATTTAGAGGGGAGCCTTTCAAGCTTCCATCGCTCTTCATCTCTTATCTGCGTTCATCTGAGTCCATTTGACCCAGGTATCTCGGAACAAAGTGTGGGTCCATCTCGCTTCGCTCGATTGTGGTTGAAATTCTGTCTTCGATCCAGCCCGACTCGTGGTCCAAAGCAACGCCTGGGACTACGTGCCCATAAACCACAGATTTTAAGGATTACGCGGATTACACAGATTGATGGAAAAGAGGAAGATGCCCGGATTCCTGCTTCTGAAAAATCCGCGTAATCTGTGAAATCTGCGGTTCTTCATCTCCCCTCATCCGCGGTTACATTTCCGTCTCCCGGTTCAATCCGCTCCTGGCTGGACAGCCATGCGATGCTCGCGGCGGATGACTGCTCCGGAGACGAACGAACCCAACCCGCGCCCCGCTCCGCCGACCTTCGGTGAAGCGCTGCGGTTCTGGTGGAAGCTCGGCTGGATCAGCTTCGGTGGTCCTGCCGGACAGATCGCGATCATGCATCGCGAGATCGTCGAGCGACGCCGTTGGTTGTCCGAGGATCATTTCCTCCACGCGCTGAACTTCTGCATGCTGCTGCCCGGCCCGGAAGCCCAGCAGCTCGCCACCTATCTCGGCTGGCGGCTTCATGGCGCAAAGGGCGGCATCGCAGCCGGGGCGTTGTTCGTCATTCCATCCATCTTCATCCTGATGGGTCTGAGCTGGCTGTATGTGACGGGCGCGAACGTCACATGGATCAGCGGCATCTTCTACGGACTGACAGCGGCGGTGATCGCCATCGTCGCCTCGGCGGTGAAACGGATCGGCTCGAAGGCCTTGAAGACTCCGGCGCTTTGGGGTCTCGCGCTCGCCTCGTTCATCGCGATCTTCTTTTTCAAGGTCTCCTTCGTGCTGATTATCCTATCCGCCGCGTTGATCGGTTGGCTCGGTGGCGAAGCGCTTCCCCAAGCAATTCCCCGCAGGCAAAGGCCACGCCCGGATGGCGGACATCGATGAAGCAAGCTGCGTGGAACTCCCGCCACCACCACCCGCCAGCCGCAGCCGATCCCTTACGGTCGCCACAGTCTGCCTCACGCTATGGTGGCTGCCGATCCTCGTCGCCGGATGGCTGACGAACTGGAGCGGCATCCACTTCCAACAAGGCCTCTTCTTCAGCAAGGCGGCGCTCGTCACCATCGGCGGAGCCTATGCCGTCCTGCCCTATGTTTCCCAAATGGCGGTGGAGCATCACGGCTGGCTCACCCAGAACCAGATGATGGCCGGACTCGGTCTCGCCGAAACGACGCCGGGACCGCTGATCATGGTGCTGCAATTCGTCGGCTTCGTTGCAGCCTGGCAACACCCCGGCAACCTCTCCTCCCCGGTCGCCGCCGTGCTCGGTGCCTTGATCACCACCTGGTCCACCTTCCTTCCCTGCTTCCTCTTCGTCTTCCTCGGCGCCCCCCACGTCGATCACCTGCGCCAGCGCCCCGCCGTCGCCACCACGTTGACCGCGGTGACCGCCGCCGTGGTCGGCGTGATCCTCAACCTCGCCATCTGGTTCTCCCTCCATGCCATCCGTCCGGAACCGGGTCGCTACGATTGGTTCATCGCCACCGTCGGCCTTGGGGCGTGGATCGCGATGGAACGCTTCAAGGTCGGCGTGATTCCGTTACTCGGTGCGTGTTCAGCTCTTGGTGTGATGTGGAAACAGGCGCTATAGAGCAGATCCTTGGAATTTGACCATTCCCCGGGAGCATATTACCCTGCATAAATGGCGGCGCAAAGGATCAGTGTCACTGAATTCAAGGCCAACTACACGTCAGGGCTTTATCTAAGGGGTCGAAAAAATTCACTTTGTCCGTCGCATTTCTGGCTCATCCTCATTCCTTAGATTCGAATGCATCACTAACAATCCAAATTTAAAAATTAAATATAGATGGATAGGCGATACCAAGTTTTTATAAGCTCCACTTATGATGATCTCAAAGAAGAAAGAGCAAAGGCCATTACAGCCCTCCTAAATATAGATTGCATTCCGTGCGGCATGGAATACTTCCCTGCTGCCGACGAAGAAGCGTGGGAATGCATCGAGCGACTAATTCCGGAATGCGATTATTATGTCATCATATTAGCCGGTCGCTATGGAAGCACCCCTCCAGGGGAAAGCAAGAGCTATACACATAAAGAATATGAGCTGGCATTGAAGCACGGCATCCCAATCCTTGGTTTGGTTCATGGCGCACCCATGAAGTTGACCGCTGAATTTTGCGAACATGATGCCAAAGCGCGAAAGAAATTTCATAAATTCAGGAATGAAGTATCACGAAAGCTTTGCCGATTTTGGCTAACTGCCGACCAGCTTTCCGCAGAGCTAGTATCGAGTCTCACGAAGCAAATTAAGAACAAACCTCGCCCCGGCTGGGTTCGGTCCGATTCTTTAGCATCAGGAGACGCCAAGGATGAGATCATTAGATTAAGGAGAAAGATCGAAGCCCAAGAAAAAATAATTAAAGATCATCTAAAGAGTGCGCAAAATTCGAACGAAACATTAGCGAGCGGCTCCGATCCACTGCTTCTTAGGATAAGTGGATCGTGCCAAAATGGTGACGGAACATTTTCCGTTTCCATCAAAATTCGATTTCTGACGACTTGGGATTCTATCATTCGTTTTTCCAAAAATGCAATGAAGGGATCTTGGGAAATTTCGACATTTCGACAATCGATCGAGCGAGCTGTCGCAGATGCAGTCAAATTGATTCCGGATCTCTCCTATAAAAAATCCCCCCAAATTTCAATTCCTCGTGATGAAATGGAGAAGGTCGAAAATCAGCTTTTCGCTCTCGGCATCATTGCCAAGAAGCAATACGGCTATTTGAATTTCACGCCAAAAGGCGATCTCGTCGCCACTCGCCTCGTGGCACTCAAAAAAGGCGAGCTGGACCTTCCTACAAGCTCCTCTTGGTTCGATCTAGAAATCACAGAAATCGGACAACCTCAGCCCGTATCAAAAGATGACTGGGATTGGTGAAATTTTCATGAAATTGCATCATTCAAGATGCTCCTACTACCATAGGAATCTTTCATCCTTGCTTACATCACGCTCCCATACAGCGTGAACCCCGTGCTTTCCTCGACTTGGATGTCGAGGAGCTGGCCGGTGAGCTTGTGGGGGTCGCCTTCGAAGATGAGGATCTTGTTGTGGCTGGTGCGGCCGTGGAGGCGCTCCTTGTTGTGCTTGGAGACGCCTTCGCAGAGGACCTGCTGGACGGTGCCGACGAGGGCGTCGTTCTTGGCGCGGGCGAACTCGTTGACCACATCCAGGAGGCGCTGGTTGCGCTCCTCCTTCACCTTTTCCTCAAGCTGGCCGTCCATGATGGCGGCCGGAGTGTCCTTGCGCTTCGAGTAGCGGAAGACGAAGGCGTTGTCGAATTCGAGGCGCTTCACGGTATCGACCGTGGCCTGGAAGTCCTCCTCGGTCTCGCCGGGAAAGCCGACGATGATGTCGGTGGTGATGGCGATGCCCGGGCGGGCGGCCTTCATCTTCTCGCAGATCTCGACGAACTTCTCGTTCTTGTACGGCCGGCGCATCAGCTTCAGGATGCGGTCGGAGCCGCTCTGCATCGGGAAGTGGATGTGCGAACAGAGCTTCGGCAGGTAGGTGAAGGCGGCGACGAGATCGTCGCGGTAGCCGATGGGGTGCGGCGAGGTGAAGCGGATGCGCTCGATGCCGGGGACCTCATGCACGGCTTCCAGAAGCTGCACGAACGGGCTCTTGCCATCGACCTTCGGGAACTCGGTGCGGCCGTAGAGGTTCACGATCTGGCCGAGCAGGGTGATCTCGCGCATGCCGCGGTCGGCGAGGCGTTTCACCTCGTCCACGATGTCCTGGATCGGGCGGCCGCGCTCCTTGCCGCGGGTGTCTGGAACGATGCAGAAGGAGCAGCGCATGTTACAGCCCTGCATGATGGAGACGAAAGCGGTGGCCTGGAGATCCTTCGGGACGTGGTCACGGATGGCGTTCTGGGAGCCCTCCTCCTCGGCGGTATCGCAGACATTGGTGCCGATGAGCGACCACGCGGGATCGTCCATGCGGGTCTCCAGGCGGCGCTGGAGGATGGTGTCCACGTATTCGAAGACCTTGTGATACTTCTGGGTGCCGACGACGACATCGAGGTGCGGCACGCGCTCGAACAGCTCCTCGCCGCGCGACTGGGCCATGCATCCCATGAAGCCGTAGACGACGTGCGGCTTCTTGCGGCGATGTGCGCCCATGAGGCCCATCTTGCCGAGCGCCTTCTGCTCCGCCTGGTCGCGAACCGAGCAGGTGTTGATGAGGATGGCATCGGCGTCCGCTTCGTCGGCGGTGACGGTGTAGCCGCCTTCGCTGAACATGCGCGCGACTTGTTCCGAGTCGCGCTCGTTCATCTGGCAACCGTATGTGCGGATGTGGACCTTGGGCATCGCTGGAAGGGGCTGGGCGGCGGACGCTACCCGGCCTCCCACGGCCGATCAATCCGCAAAACCGGGCGTTAGAGGCAGTCCGTAAAAACAGCTTCCGACGTCATGGCGGCCTGTTTTTACAGGATTAACAGAATTTGCAGAATTTACAAAATGAAGAGAGGAGGCGCCTCAATGTGAGGTAAGCACCATTCTCGTGGCTCCAAGTAAATCCTGAAAAATTCTGTCAATTCTGTCTGATCCGGCGCGGGTGGGTGTAGAGATTGAAACGGGGCGGGCGCAGGAACCCGACCAGTGTCTGGTTCGCCCGCTCCGCGAATTCGACCGCCAGCGAGGACGGCGCGGAAACTGCGGCCACCACCGCCACCCGGGCTGCGAGCGCCTTCTGGACCAGTTCGAAGGACAGCCGCCCGGAAACCATCAGAAAACCCTCATGCAGCGACAATCCGGCCGCGATTCCCGCGCCGATCATCTTGTCCATGGCATTGTGGCGCCCCACGTCCTCCCGGATCAGCCCGAGCGAACCGTCCACCGTAAACCACGCACAGGCATGCAGCCCGCCGGTGCGGGCGAAGACCGATTGCCGCTCCCGCATCCGCTCCGGAGCCGCCAGCAGCGATTCGCGGGGAATGACCGGTCCCTCCGGCAGCGGCGGGCTTTCACCCATCACCGCCTCGATGGTGGCCTTTCCACAGATGCCGCAGGAGGAGGCGCTGAAGAGGTTTCGCGAGAGCCGGGATACATCCCAATCCGTGTCATCGCGGAAGAAAACATGGGCGTGATTGGGTCGGGCTTCCAAATCCAGCCTCCGCCATTCCTCTCCCTGGGAAAGAACGCCCTCGGTAAGGAGGAAGCCGCGCACGAGGTCCGCATCATCGCCGGGAGTGCGCATCAGCACCGCCACCGGATGGCCATCGACCGTGATCTGCAGCGGCTCCTCCACGGCCACGTGGTCGGGTGAGTCCGCACCGTCCGGATGCCGCACGATCACTTCCTTGTCCATGGAGGGATTTGCGGCTAGGGATCGGGCCGTGCCAAGCCTTCTCCGAACCGCCGCGCTCATCGCATGCCTGACCGGCGTGGCCCACGCCCTGCCGGCGAACCTCGCGCGGGTGGACGGCAAGGTATGGCGATCCGCGCAGCCAACGGCCGCCGATTTCACCGAGCTGCGGCAGCAGGGCATCACCACCGTCCTGAATCTGCGCGAGTGGCACAATGATGCATCGAAAACCGACTCCTCCACCCTCTCGCTCCAACGGGTGCGGATGAATGCTGGATCGATCCCGGAGAAGGATCTCATCCGCGCGGTAAAGTTGCTGAAGGACGCGCCGGGTCCGGTGCTGGTGCATTGCTGGCACGGCTCCGATCGCACCGGCACCGTGGTGGCGCTCTATCGCATGGCGGTGCAGGGTTGGACCCGCGAGCAGGCGATCGCGGAGTTCACCGACCCGCGCTACGGCTATCATGCCTCCTTTTACCCGAACCTGCGTCGCTATCTGGAACAGGTTGACGTGGGAAATTTCCGCCGTGAGCTCGCCCGGAAGGATTGATCCGCGATGAACCGGATCGTGATCGTGTTCCTGGTCTTCGCCGCGCTGGTGATCGGGGTGTGGTTGTTGTGGGGCGGCGGGTTTGAGGAAACGTTCGGCTTTGGCTCCACGGTGGCGTGGTTGCGCGCGCGACCGGGTTGGGGCGGTCTTGCGGGCGCGGGATTGCTGGTGTCCGACCTGCTGCTGCCGGTGCCCGGGACCGTGGTGATGTCCGCGCTTGGCTATGTGTATGGTATCGCGGCGGGCGGTTTGTTCGCGGTAGCGGGATCGATCGGTGCGGGGATCGCGGGCTATGGCGTGGGGCGTCTACTGCCGGAGCGGATCGCGCGGCGGTGGATCGGCGATGGGGATTTCGAGAGAAGCCGCAGGCTCTTCAGTGGTGGCGGTGGTTGGATGATCGCATTGTCACGGGCGCTGCCGGTCCTGCCGGAGGCGCTGTCATGTACGGCGGGCGTCGTACGAATGCCGTTCGGTCGATTCGTGGCGGCGGTGGCGTGTGGCAGTGTTCCCACGGGCTTGATCTTCGCCGGCATCGGAGCGGCGGGGCAACAAGCTCCAGGATGGGCGATGGTGCTGAGTCTGGCAATTCCGGCTCTGCTTTGGCTCGGTGCGAGGCCGTTGTTGAAACGAGCGGAGTGATCCATCCCAACACGGGAAATCACGTAGATCCCGCAGGCTTGCAGTACGCATTCCAAATTGGATAGGCTGCCGCCGTGAGTGCCGCGCGATACGTCATCAAAGTCTTCCTCTATCAGATCACCCCGCAGATCTGGCGGAGCTTCTCGATCTCCGAGGATGCGACCTTCCGCGATCTCCACGAGGCGATCCAGGACGCGATGGGCTGGGAGGCCAAGCACCCGCACGAATTCCGCCACGGCAAGGGCAAGCGTTTGGTCGATGTGATCGGACCTGTCGGCCTGCAGGAGTTGGTTCCCGGCGAATTCCAGGACGAGCTGGGTATCACCATCAAGCAGTTCATCGGCCGCCAGCGGCCGCCGGTGCGCATCCTCTACCGCTATGACTTCGCGGATGAATGGATCCACGAGGTGGTCTTTGAGAAAAAGATCGAGGGCGAGGCAGGTGGACCGGAAATGATCGGCGGCGACCGCGCGTGCCCGCCGGAGGATTTCGGCGGAGCTTTCGCCTTCATGCAGGCGCTGGCCGGAGACATCGAGTGGATGAACCCCGGCTACGATCCGATCCCCTTCGATCCGAAGAAGGTGAAATTCGGCGCCCGCCAGCGCGGCACGAAGCGGAAAAAGTAAGCGCGGCTCAGACCGGAGCGCCTTCCTTGAGCGACTCCAGCAGCTTGCCGTGAATGCCGCCGAAGCCGCCGTTGCTGAGCACCGCCACGGTGTCGCCCGGACGGGCCTCCGCAGCCACGATGGACACGATTTCGTCCACCGTCTGCACGTAGCGGCCGTGACCGCCATGGCGACCGATATCGGCAGCGAGCTTGTCCGGATCGAGGCGGTCGTTTTCAGGAACCTTGTGAAGGTCCGGCACGGCGGCCACCACGGAGAAATCCGGCAACGCCAGCGCTTCGGCCAATTCGTTCTGGAAGACGGCGCGGCGCGTGGTGTTCGAGCGCGGCTCGAAAAGCACCCACAGGCGGCCGCCGCCATTGTAGCGCTGGCGCAGGCTCTGGACCGCCAGCTTGATCGCCGTCGGGTGGTGCGCGAAGTCATCGATCACGCGGATGCCATTGATCTCTCCGCGCACTTCCTGGCGACGGGCCACACCTTCAAAAGATGCCAAACCCTCGCGGATCTCCGCGATGGAAAGTCCGGCGAAGAGACCGGACACGGTGGCCATGGCCGCATTCCGGACATTGAACTCACCGGCCATCTGGATGGTGTAACGCTCGCCATCCAGAGTGAATGAACTGCCATCCCGATCGTAGGAAATATCGACGATCTGGTGATCGCAGGAAGCGCCGAAGCCGACGGTTTTCACCGGGCAGGGCGCATTGGCCGCGACCTCCAGACAGTTCGCCTCATCACCATTCACGAAGGCCACACCGGTGCGGGGCACCACATTGAGGAGTCGCTTGAAGGTCAGCTTGATCTCCTCGATCGAGTTGTAGATGTCGGCATGGTCGAACTCGATGTTGTTCACCACCACGCACTCCGGGAGGTAGTGGAGGAACTTCGAGCGCTTGTCGAAGAAGGCCGTGTCATACTCGTCGCCTTCGAGGACATTGAACTCGGAGGACGTGAAGTAGGCTCCCTGGCCGAGGTTCTTCGGCAGGCCGCCGATCAGGAACCCCGGGTCGCGGCCCGCGTTCCGCAGCAGCCAGGCGAGCATCGAGGTGGTGGTGGTCTTGCCGTGGGTGCCGGAGACGACGAAGTTCCGCTTTCCGCGCAGGAAGTACTCCTTCAGCACCTCCGGGAGGGACATGTAGAGCAGCTTGCGGTCGAGGGCGGCTTCCGCCTCCGGGTTGCCACGGGAGATGGCGTTGCCGATGACGATCACGTCCGCATCCGCAGGCAGGTTCTCGGTGCGATAGCCCTCGGTGATGGTGATGCCCTGGTTCCGGAGGAAGTCGGACATCGGCGGGTAGACGTTCGTGTCCGAGCCGGTGATGGTGTAGCCGCGCTGTTTCATCGCGGCGGCGACAGCGCCCATGGCGGTGCCGCAGACACCGGTGAAGTGGAATCGTTTCTTTTCGGACACGGGGAAAATCTCAGTGGAGGATGGGAATCGGCCGCCTTTGCGTCGCGCGGGCCGGATCAAGCCATCTTTCCCGCGGATGCCCCGCCGTCAATCATCCGTTCCTCTCCAATACCTAACAACCGTCAGGAGCGGATTTTCAGAACGTCGGAGCCGCCACGGTGCTTTTCTCCCGTTCCTCGATCCGGCGGTAGAGGATGCGATCCGCCATTTCCCGGACCATTTCGGAGAGCAGCAGCCACAGGTGGGAACCCTGGCGGTAGTCGGCGGGGGCGATGTGCTTCACCCGGCCGGCGTGGGTGGAGAGCTGGAAGCACTTCCGGAAGCTGCGGCCGGAAGCATCCTCCGGATTGTAAACGGCGATGGCATTTCCGCCATTCTTGTTCATTACGGTGAAGCAGGGCACATCGGTCGGGCCATCGCCGACATAGACCATGTTTTCGAAGGGGATCGGCCGCTGGTCATGGGGCATGTGATCGTTCACGTCCTGATCGTAGCGGAGCATGCCCTTGTTGATGCGGAACAGGAACTGGGTCTTGGTGGTGTGGGAAATCGCGCGCTTCGGGAAGCTGATGCGGCCCTCGCTGTCCTCGCCGAATTCACAGCCGAAGATCGATTTCACGTATGGCTCCAGCCTGGAGCCATCGAGCAGGGCCTTCAGACCCGAGGAGACGATGTAGTGCTCGATCTTGATCCCGGCCAACTCATGCTCGGGAGTCAGAACCGCCTTCGGAAGCTCCGTGAACACTTCTGGAAGGCCGGGATAAAAGCGCAGGCCCGCGCCCAGCTCGGAAAGCCGGGCGTTCGAGACATTGTCCATGCCCAGGTAATCGAGGAGGCACTTCATGTAGGCCAGCTCGCCGTCCCACTTCTGCTCGCTGACCAGCGCGTTGCACTTTTTCCAGAACTGCGCCGGGTCGATGCCGAACTCGGGAAACAGCACGTCATTCTGCATATAGCGGGGACTCAGGGTCTGGTCATAGTCATAGACCAGAGCGATGACGTTTTGCGGGGCGGCCATGCGCCGAGAATCCCGGTTGTGGGTACGGGAAGCAAGAGTGGAGGCTCAGGAACCTCCGGCGAGAAGGTCGGCCAAAGCACCCTCCAACGAAGGAAATTGGAATCGAAACCCGGAGCGCTCCAATGCCGCAGGCTCCGCCCGCTGCCCTCCCAACACGGCGCCCGCGAATTCCCCGAGCGCCAGCTTCAGCGCGAATCCCGGCACCGGCAGGAGCGCGGGACGATGCAAAGCGGCGGCGAATTTCCGGGTGAAATCGACATTCCGCTCCGGTTGTGGGGCGGCCAGATTGAAGGGTCCGCGCAATTCCGGCGACCGCAACAGGTGCACCATGGCCTCCACTTCATCTTGCAAGTGGATCCACGGCATCCATTGGCGACCGGAACCAATCCTGCCACCAAGTCCCAGCCGGAAAATCGCGCGGAGCTTGTCAAAAGCAGCTCCGCCCTTGCCGAGCACCACCCCGGTGCGGAGCAGCACCACCCGCATGTCCAACGCCTCCGCCTCGCGGGCTTCGGCTTCCCATTCCACACACACACGGGCCAGATAGTCACCTCCCGCCGGAGCCGTCTCATCGAGCACGGTGTCACTGCCATCTCCATAAAAGCCGATCCCTGACGCATTGAGGAGGACGGGAGGGCGCTTTTCGGGAGGAAGGCTGCGGAGATGCCCCACCAGTTGGCGGGTCAGCCCGGCCCGGCTGCCCTCGATCTCCCGCCTGTTGGCCTCCGTCCACCGGCAATCCACCCGGTGCCCGGAGAGATTCACCACCGCCCGACAGCCGGTTAGATCGAGTGTTCCGGTCGTCTGCCAGCGGTTCACTCCAGGCACGGGACCCACGCTTGAACGGCTGACTCCGGTCACCGGAATACCCTCCAACGCCAGGCGCGCGGCCAAATGCCTGCCGATGAAGCCTGTGACGCCGAAAATGGCAACCGGTGCGCTCTCCATGAGATCAATCTAGCCGCCCCCGGCCCACCCGCCAACCCGGCTTTGACCTTTACTTCACCGGGTCTAACCCGTGAGATCGCCCGCGATGAGGATCAAAGCCGGAGCGCCCCTTCTACCGCTTCTTTTCGCCCTGCCCCTGATGGCTCAGGAGGCGGAAGTGCTGCCCAACGCGGGGGACGGGCCGGCTGTCGACAAGATCACGCCGGTACCGGCTCCCTCCATCGACTTCAGCAAGCCGGAAACCTCCACCCCCACCATGCCCAAGGACGTGGTGATCACCAACGTCGGTGGCGGACAGATCCAATACGACCAACCGGCCGGCCTCCTCACCTATTCCTCGGCGGTGCACGTGACCACGGACAACGGCATGACCGTCGACGCACGGGCCGCTGTCGCCAACATCAACGCCAAAACCATCGAGCTGACCGGCCCCATCAAGGCGGTCACCGACAACAAGATCGAGATTTTCGGCAACCATGCGGTGGTGGATACCAACGCGAAGACGATCACCATCACCGGCAACGTCAGCGTCTATCAACACAACATGCTCCAGCGCGGCGAACGAGCCGTGTATGATTACGATCACAAGGCGCTGGATGCGTCCGGTCTGCGCTCGTCCGTCGATCCGCTGTTGCTGGAAGCCGACAAGTTCAGCGTGGATACGGATGCCGAAGGCAAACAGGTCTTCCGCGGCCAGGACGCCGGCATCACCACCAACGATGTCGAGGATCCCAACTACTGGATCCGTGCGAAACAAACGACCATCTATCCCGGTGACAAGGTCGTCTTCGAAAACCTCCGCTTCTACGCCGGGGACACCCCGGTCTTCTGGCTGCCCTATCTGAGCCAGCCGCTGAGCAAGGAACTCGGCTACCACATCGTACCGGGTGCGCGTTCCAACTGGGGCCCGTTCCTCCTGAATACCTACGGCATCATGCTCGGCGGCGAGCGCGATGAGAAAACCGGCGAGACCAAGGACGAGTGGCTGCTTTCGAAGTGGCACCTCGATCTGCGTGAGAGCCGTGGCGTCGGCACCGGCGTCGACCTCATCGATACCCGGATCAAGAAGAACCCGAACCTCGGGTGGCTGAGCCTCTATTACCTCTACGACCTCGATCCCTCGATCCAGCGCTCCGGTATCCCGCGCCTGCCGATCGATGCCGAGCGCTACGAGGCCCAGTTGAAGTACCGCATCCCCTTCAAGCCGGGTGACGACGCCGAGTGGTATGTGGATGCGAACCTCACACGCCTGAGCGATCAATATTACCTGGAAGACTTCGACCCGAAGACCTTCCGCACCAATCCCTTCCCGGACAACACCCTCGGTGTCTTCCGCAATGACGGGGACTCGCTCGCCTCATTCTTCACACGCCTGCGGGTCAATGACTTCTACCGCAGCGACCAACGCGTCGAGCTCGCCTACGATCAGGCCCGCAAGCCGATCTTCGGCACCGAGATTCTCCATGAGGGTTCCACCTCCGTGGGCATGTATGGTGAGGAAGCCGGTGACCCGACCCGCGATGCCGTCATCCTGCCGCTGCTGAGCCTTCCGCCCGGCGACCCGCGCATTCCGGGCCTGCTCGCCCAGCTTCCGCCTTACGAGCGCCTGCTGGTCCAGCAGATCCGCGCCCTGCCACCCGGCAGCCCGCTGATCCCCTCGCTGTCCAGCCAGCTTCTGGATCCATCCTATTCCCGCTTCCACACCTATCACGAGTTCTCCTTGCCGCTGAATGTCGGCGGCTGGCTGACCATCGTGCCGGAAGTCGGTGCCGGCCTCAGCCGCTACTGGGATGTCAGCGGCCCGGAGGGCTCGATCACCCGCGCCTATGTCGAAACGGGAGCGGAAGCCTCGGTGAAGTTCTCCAAGGACTACGCCGAGTATAACAACCGCTCGCTTGGCATCGACGGGCTGCTGCACGTGATCCAACCCTACGCCCGCTGGTCGATGGTCAATGCGGACGATCTCGACGCCAATTTCCCGAAGATCGACCGCCTTTCCTTCTCCACCCGCCCGCAAACGCTGGATCTCGGACGCTTCACCGCCATCGATGACATCACCGACTGGAACATCATCCGTCTCGGCATGCGGAACCGCTTGATCACCCACCGGGACGGCCAGAGCTACGAGTGGCTCTACCTCGATACCTACATGGACGCCTTCATCGGGGATGATCCACAGGGGCTCGGCCGCAATGTCTCGAACCTCTACAACGATGCCCGCTGGCGTCCGCTGCCTTGGATGTCCGTCGATCTGGAAACTCAGTTCCCGGTCGTGAGCGATGGCAACGGCTACAGTGAATTCTCACCACGGCTCCGCTTCATGCCGACGCCGGATCTGGAGTTCTCCATCGGCGAGCGCCTGCTCAACAGCCATCCGGTGCTGCCGGACTCCAATCGCATCGACTTCCGCGCCTACGCCCGCCTGCATGAGGACTGGGGCTTCGGCATGCTCCAAGTCTGGGAACTGGATGACAACACGCTGGAACTCCAGCAATACACCATCAGCCACGATCTCGGCAACTGGGTCGCCGGTGTCGGCTTCACCAAGCGCGACAACCGCGTGCATGACGAATACGGCGTGATCTTCAGCCTCACCTTGAAGGATTTCCCCGACGTCACGATCCCCTTCGAGATCGATACCGACTCGGCTCAATAATCCACTCCATGTCCGCGCCTTCTCCCGACTCCGTGGTCGCCGCCCTGCGCTGGCGCTACGCCACCAAGGTATTCGACCCGTCCCTTACCATCCCCGCGGAAACCTGGGGCGCCTTGGAGCAATCCCTGGTTCTCACGCCATCCTCCTTCGGCCTCCAGCCATGGCGGTTCCTGGTGGTGGAGAATCCCGCCGTGCGGAAGGAACTGCTGGCGAAGTCATGGGGCCAAGGGCAGGTCACGGATGCATCGCACTTCGTCGTCTTCGCCGCCCGCACCGATCTGGCGCCGGAAGATATCTCCACCTGGATCGCCCGGATGGCGGAGGTGCAAAGCACCGATCCGACCTCGCTGGCACCCCTTCAAGGCATGATCGAGGGTTTCGTCGGCTCGATGCCGCCGGAGGCACGCCATGCTTGGAACGTTCGTCAGGTTTACATCGCCCTCGGCCAATTCATGGCCACGGCCGCCCTGCTGGGAGTCGATACCTGCCCGATGGAGGGGATCGATCCGAAATCCTACGACCAGATCCTCGGCTTGGAGGACAGTGGTTTCACCACGGCCGTGGCCTGTGCCGCAGGCTACCGGTCCGCGAACGATCACAGCGCGCTGCGCCCGAAGGCGCGCTATGAATCGGATGCGGTGATCCGGCGGATCGTTTGAGGCAGTCCCGGTTGAATCGACCTTCAGTCAGAGCTCTTCGCTGGAGGGAAGAACGTCCGAAGCATTTCAAGCTCCACCGGAGTGTTGCCCTGATCTTTGAACGCAGAGCGTCTTTGCCCCGGCAGGGGCATGAGAGGGTAGCCGGTGGCGGAGGAGCCTTGGCGACGACCCCACCGGATACGCGTGATGAAAAGATGGCACCCCGGCAGGGGCGCGGGAGGGGGCATTCGCGTCGGAAACGATCGAGTTCCCTCCGGCATCGCACGTCTCCCGCATACCTCCGGCATGCGAATCAACTCCATTCCATCCTGTCCGGTGGGGGCGTCGCTGCGCGACTTGCCACCGGCTAACATCTCATGCCCCTGCCGGGGCAAAGAAAGAAGACCACCCTGACCAGCCGATAATAAAGATCAGGGCAACGCCCCGGGCTATCCCATGACGCCCCTCCAGGGCTGTTCTAAATGTCGATCCTGCCCAGGCCACCCACCCGTTGTTAGAACACCGGAGCCGGCGGTTGGCTGACTCCGAAGAGCGCCATCACGTCCTTCATCACTCGCGACGAGATCTCATTGAGGAGCGCGCGCTCCTTCCGCTTGCCTGCGACTCCCACATTGAGTGCCGGAGTCCGGTCGGACGGAGGATTCGCCTCTCCCACTTCCACAAACAACCGCTTCGAGAGCTCCGCCACCGCTGCTTCTTCAGTCGGCACGTTGAATCTCGAGACCAGCCCCAGATCCTTCACGATCGAGGAGAGCAGCGCGGGCTTGCGCAGGGCCTCATCCAGTTTCTTCGAGACCGGCTTCAGATCTGCCTCCGGCAGCTTCAGCGGGACCCAGATGCGCTCGGGCTTGTTCGCGCGGTAATTGAACAACGCATATCCACCGCCCGCGGTTGCGAGAACCAAGGCGATCACCGCGATCACAATCCATCGTTGCATACCGCTTCTTTATCGCGCATCCAATGAGCTCCAAGCCGGAAATCCATGGAATACCCAGTTGTCACCGCCACTTCCGAGACCCTGCCCAACGGTTTGTCCCTGATCCTGGACCCAGATCCCTCGGCCCCGGTGGTGAGCGCGCAAATCTGGGTGGAGACCGGCAGCATGCACGAAGGCGATCGCCTCGGCTCCGGCATTTCGCATTTCCTGGAGCACATGGTCTTCAAGGGCACGCGTGACTACGATGGCGAAACGCTCGCCAATACCGTGCAGGCTGCGGGCGGCCACTGGAACGCCTACACCAGCTTCGACCGCACGGTCTACTACATCGACGGCCCCTCATCATCGCTCCCTGAATTTCTCAAAATCCTAACAGGCCTGGTGTTTTTCCCAACGCTGCCGGAAGCGGAGTTTGAGAAGGAGAAGGACGTGATCCGCCGCGAGATCGACATGGGGCTGGATGACCCGGACAACGTGGCCAGCCGGTTGCCATCTCCACCAGCTTCATCGCCGATCCACGACGCCACCCGGTGATCGGCCACCGCCATCTGTTCGACGCGCTGTCCTACGAGGATCTCCGGAATTACCATCGCTCCCGTTACACGCCGGACCGCGCCTTCGTGGTGATCTCCGGAGATTTCGATCCGGACGAGGTCCGCTCCCAGGTCCAAGCGGCAACGGCTGGCATCCCACTGGGCGGCGGTCCCGACCCACTGGTGCCCCAGGATGCTCCGCAAATCGGCCCGCGCCGCGCCCGTGCCACCTTCGCAGTTCCGGCCAGCCGTTTGACCCTGGCGTGGAAGACCCCGCCCCTTTCCCACCCGGATGCCCCGGTGGCAGATATTCTCGCCGCCTTGCTGGGTCGCGGCCGCTCGGCGCGGCTCTATCGCCATCTCCGGCAGGAACGCGAGCTGGCCTTGGAAATCTCCGCCTGGTCATGGAATGGCCCGGGTCGTGAAGGACTCTTCGCCGTGAGCGCCGAGGTTCGGCCGGACAATCGGGACGCACTTGTCGAAGGAGTGATGGCGGAACTCGCCAAGCTCCAGGCCGATGACCTGACGGATGAGATAGCCAAGGCCCGCCGCCAGATCGCAGCCAGCCAATTCCGCTCGCTCACCAGTGCCTCCGGCCGCGCGGCCGATCTGGCCTCGAACTGGCACGAAGCCCGTGACCTCGATTTCACCCGTCACTACCTGAAGGCCCTGCATGCGGTCACCCAGGAGGACATCAAGCGCGTGGCCGCCTCATTCCAGGAAGAGCGCATGACGCTCACCGTGCTCGATCCGGAAGGAGCCGCAGTAGCGGATCGCGCGACGAAGCGCCGCCGTGTCCGCGAGGAAGTGCGGACCCACATTCTCGAGAACGGCGTCACGCTGGCACTACTGCCGGACCGGCGGGTGCCGCTGCTCCATTTCCAAGCAGCGGTGAGGGCCGGTCTGCCCGCTGAAACGGAGGTCAGCAACGGCATCAACCAATTGCTCGCCTCCACCCTGCCGCAGGGCACCGCCACCCGCAGCGCGGAGGAGCTGGCACTGGAGCTTGAATCCCTGGGGGCCTCCATCGGAGCCTCCGCCGGGAACAACGCGCTGCTGATCCAGGCCGCGGGACTTTCACCGGATTTCGGCGTGCTGTCCGATGTCCTGGCGGAAGTACTACGCGCACCGTCGTTGCCATCCGATGCCGTGGCGCGTGAAAAAGCCAGCCAGCGCACCGCCCTGGAAGAAGCGCTGGAAGATCCGCTCCACACCGGCCTCGGGGAACTGCGGCGTGCGCTCTTCAATGGCTCGGGCTACGGCCGGGATTCGCTGGGCACCCGCCTGAGTCTCGACGTGATCGACCGCACCGCGCTCGTCGGCCATCACCACCGCCACTTCACCGGCGGCAATCTCACGCTGGCTGTGGCCGGGGATTTCGATCCCTCCGCCGCCATCGACACGCTCGCGCCGCTCCTGTCCGCCATCCCATCCGGACAACCGTGGAGCCCACCGGACAGCTACCTCTATCACGGTTCCGATCTCACCTTCCGTTTGCCGAAAAAGCAGGCCGTGCTGGCGATCGGCTACCCGGGCGCAGCCGCGCTTTCCGAGGACCGCCATGCCCTGGCGATGCTCCAGGAATACTGCAATGACATGGCCGGTCCGCTCTTCACGCGCATCCGTGAGGATCTCGGACTGGCCTATCAAGTCGGGACCACCCAGTTCCTCGGCTTTGATACCGGCATGTTCGCCTTCTATCTCGCCACCTCGCCGGGTCAGGCGGAACTCGCCAAGGCCGAGTTGATGGCGGAGATCGGCAAGATCGCCACCCGTGGCATCCCGGATGAGGCTTTCGAACGCGTGCGCTCGACCGTGCTCAGCAGCCTCGCCATCCAGCAGCAATCGCTCTCCAGCACGGCCCGCCAGGCCGCGATCGACCTTCTCTTCGGCCAACCCGCCGACCAGCACCGCCAGCTCCCGGACATCTACAAGGCGCTCACGCCGGATAGCGTCCGCGCCACCGCGGAACGCATCTTCAGCGTGGCCGCCACCACCATCACGGTGCTGCCGGAAGAGTAACTCAGCAGAAGAGCGAAAGCCCTACCCCAGCAAGGCCGCTGAGCCCGATGGCACCGACGACCAGTATGGCGGCACAGCCTCCTTGCTGGACCGGCTCCACCTTCCAATCGTCACGTCCCGTCAGATCACTCCGACAATGGGGGCAAACGCTGGCTTGGCGGGAGATCGCCTCCCGGCACAGCGGGCATAAGCCCGTGCCGCCGGGGCGAAGGGTCACCTTCATTGACATATTACCATCTGATGCGGGAGCCCTTGGGATGACAATTTGAAAGATCGTCCCCATTCACCGCCGGAACACTCAGCAACTGCTGCCGGTCGGAATAAAGAAGACAGCCACCGTCACAACGGAAGCCAGAAGGACGGCCGACATTACCAGCACCCAGACGGACCGGGAAGGAGTCGGCTTCCTCCGGATCATCCGGATGAGAATCGGCAGGATCACCGCACAAAACAGGGCGAGGTCCTGAACACCCAGCACAAGGCCCAGCATAAGCTGCGTGCCTCCATACAATCCGCCGCCCGAGAAGAGTATCCAGCCAACGATCAATGAAATCACCACAGATACGCCGGAGATCATTCCGACGCATCCGTTGATCCAGTCGTTGGGTCTGGGAGATTGGCTCATGGTTTCAGCGGCTGCGACAGGCCTTGCAGCTCTTTTTCCAACGATCCAACGTGATGGGTGTCGATATCCGCAATCTCCCAAGAGCCGCAATCTCGCCGGAGCATCAAGGTGTCCGTCCATGGATAGCTCTTCTTGCTGCCAGGATCCACGTGTTCGAGATGGATTTCAACCGATGCAGCGGAACCTTTCACAACGGCTTTCCCAATCGCGAAATACGTGAAACCTTCGGAATTCCCGGTGAAGATATCCCCTTCCGGCAACGCGGACTTCTCGCCGGAGTCTTCGCGAGCCTGCTCCTCGGCTTTCGCCAGGCTGGCCTCCAAAAGATCCAGCCATTCGCTCTTTAGAAAGGGTCGCAGTTCAGCGCGCTTTTCCGCATCGGGTATTCCCGAGATCTTCAACCGGGCAAGGGAGCGGTAAAAGCGGGATGCAAACTGGCGCGGAGTCTCCGCCCTGCCTCTGTCCGCCAGCTCCATCTCCTTGCGACGGGATACATTCTTCGTCCACTCGTCTTCAGCCGACCCGAGCTCCATCCGAACAAAGCCCGACTTCGCCAACTTGAAAGAACCGGAGACCTGATACGACTTCCCCCGCCCTCCGTGAGATTCCACCACGGTGAAAACGGGATCCTTGCCTCCTTCCTCTTCCGCATTGGAGACCGTGCCCCACTCGGTAGTCAGCCCTGCGCTGACCCCCGCATACTTGCCGTAGCCCGTGAACCGCTGATGTCCCTGGATACTCCAGGCTTTACCTGCTTGCCGGAGGATGAAGAGCACACAGACCGCAGAACGTGAACCCTCGGTCGGAGGCTTGGTCTCCACCATGACCACTGATTCATCCTCGCATTTCCAGAGGACGGCAGCGGATTCCACCTTGGTTGCCTGAACGGTCTGGGGGCTGCCATCTCCGTTGATCTCGAGGAAGGCCAACAGCGCCGCCATCTTTCCCGGGTGCTTCACCGGCTCGAATCCTTTGGCAGCGTCCACGAACGCCTTCGGAGAATCGAACCTGCCATCCAACGCGAATTCCCCCGCCCACAACGGAGCACAACAAGCGAGCACCCAGCCCAGCAACAATTTCATATCAGTGACGATATAACGTCAGAGCTTGGCCAGCCCTGTCTCTGGCATGAGGCGAATTTCCAAGATTCCGGCACCCGTCTTCCCGCTTGGACACCCGGCCGGTCCTGCATTAGAACCCCCGCATGCCCGACGAGCCGCAGGCCGATCCCCGATTCAGCGAATTCCTGTTCCTCCAAGCCCAGAACGCCGGAATGTTCCTCGGCCAGATCCCGAATCCGGTGACCGGCCGCAATGACATCAACCTGCGGGCCGCGAAATCGGTGCTCGATTCGCTGGAGATGCTGGAGAACAAAACCCGCGGCAACCTCACGGAGAAGGAGGAGAAACTCCTCGCCGTAGCCCTGAACAACCTCCGCCCGCTCTACCTGCAGGCTTCGGAGGAATAATTCTGATCCTTTCCCACCATGTCGTCTTTCGATCCTTTCAACATCGGCACCGTCCCGGTCGGCGGCCCCGCCCCGTTCTTCATCCTCGGCCCCTGCGCACTTGAAAGCGAAGAGTTCGCCTGGGAAATGGCGAAATCGCTCAAGGAGATCGCCGACAAGACCGGCATCCACTTCATTTTCAAGGCATCCTACGACAAGGCCAACCGCACCTCGGTGAAGTCCTTCCGCGGCCCGGGTGTCGAGGAAGGCTGCCGGATCCTCGCGGAAATCGGCAAGGAGCTGGGCGTGCCGGTCACCACCGACATCCACACCGCCGAGGACGCGGAGATCGCCGGAGCCTACATCGATCTGCTCCAGATTCCTGCCTTCCTGTGCCGCCAGACGGACCTTCTCGAGGCCGCCTCCAAGACCGGCCGGGCGGTGAACGTGAAAAAGGGCCAGTTCCTCGCCCCTTGGGACACGATCAACATCGCCGACAAGCTGCGTTCCTTCGGCTGCGAGCGTTTCCTGCTCACCGAGCGGGGCACCACCTTCGGCTACAACAACCTGGTGACCGACATGCGCTCCCTCTACTGGATGCGCAAGGAGGGCCTGCCGGTCATTTTCGATGCCACCCACTCGGTGCAGCGCCCCGGCGGACTCGGCGGTGCCACCGGCGGAGACGGCGAGCTGGCCCCGGTGCTGGCCCGCGCGGCGGTCGCCACGGGAGTGGACGGGGTGTTCATGGAAACCCATTCCGACCCCGCCAATGCCATGTCGGACGGCCCGAACCAAATTCCGCTCGAATTTATGGAGGACGTTCTCGTCAAACTGATCGCCATTCACCACGCGGCGCACGGCTGAGGCCGTGATTCCGGTTGGAATCCGCTGAATCCTTCTTATCCTCCTCCACCTTGCGCCCGATCCTCCCCATCCTGATCGCTTCCGCCGCGCTGGCTGCGGAGCCTCCCGCGCCGGCCACCGACGCGGATTCTGCGAAAAATGAGGTGCCGATTCCCACCCTGCTACCGGCGGGCAGCGTGCTCACCAAGGTAACCATCCCGCGCTACGATGCCGGACGCCGGTTGACGTCGTCCCTCCATGCCGCGGAGATGACGGTGGTGGACGAGCACATCCTTGAGGCAAAGAACATCCGGATCGATTTGTTCAATCCCGACCGCAGCAAGAAAGGGCGGGTGGACCTGAAATTCGCCCGCTACGACCAGCAAAACGGCACGATCGACAGCCGCGAGCCGGTCGAAATCATCAACGAGGGCTTCCACGCCACCGGTAACGGCCTTTCCTACTCCCTCGGCCAATCGGAGGGTTTCCTCATCGGCCCGGTCAAAACGCGCTTCCAAGCCAAATCCAAGCAGCCCTGATTCATGAGCTTCCCCGTTCCCGCCCGCGCCATGCTATCCCTGCTGGGGGCCGCCACCCTCATTCTCCCCGCCATGGGAGATGTGCCACCGAAACTGACCGCCGAAGAGCGCGCCCGCATGCTGGCGGATACCGCCAGCGCGGCTCCGGACGCCGCCAGGAAAGCCGCTGAAATCGGCGAATTGGAAGCCAAGGCGACGGAAGCCGCGAATGCCGCCGACCAGCAGGTGGCCGCATTTCTCCAAAAAGCCGCTCTCACTTCCCTCGCGGTGGAGGCCGCTCCATCCGCCCCTCCTGCTACCAAACCCGAAACCGCCGCCGTTCCCGTCTACACAGCGCCCACCAAACCGCTGGAAGTTGAGGAGAAGCCGGATGACACCGTGATCGAGTCCCAGGGAGGGATGTACTTTGATGCCGCCAAGGGCATCTTCGTCTACCTCAAGGACGTCCGTCTCAACAATCCGAAGCTCACCCTTACCGGGGCCAACGAGTTGAAGATCTTCATCGACAAGAAGGAGAAGGAGGCGAAGCCGGGTGATCCGAAGACCGGTGATGGAAAGACCGACCCCAAAAAGCCGGACGATGCCCAGAAGGCCGCCGATCCGAACGCCAAAAAGGCCTCCGGCCTCGGTGATGCCACCGCCAGCTTCGGGGAAGTGGACCACATCACCGCCACCGGTGCCGTGCGGGTGCTGATGAAGAGCGTGGATGGCAAGCCTCCTGTGGAAGCCAGCGCCGCCGTGCTCAACTACAACGTCAAAACCGGCGAAACCATCCTCCATGGCGGCTATCCGTGGGTGAAGAGCGGTGATCGCTTCATGCGCGCCAAGGAGCCGGACCTTTATCTCCGCATCCAGAAGGACCTCAGCTTCGTCACCGAGGGTGTATGGGATTCCGGTGGCTCCCTCCAAAGCACTCCGGGCGGTAGTGGCGGCTTGACCGGCGGTTCCACTTTGAAGGACCCGAAGCAGTGGGAAACCTACACGACCACCGATCTCAAGGTCACCGATTTCCGCACTACGATCAATCCGAAGCTGCCGAACCTGCTGGTGCTCGGTGACTCGCTCTCCATCGGGTATACCCTGCCACTCCGCAAGCTGCTGGACGGCAAGTACAACACCGTGCGTGCCATGGAGAAGAAGGGAGCTCCGGTGAACTGCGAGACCTCCACCAGGTACCTCGCCAACATGGACGTCTGGCTCGGCAAGACCAAGTGGTCCGTGATCACCTTCAACTGCGGCCACTGGGACACCAACCGCGTGGATGGCGCGATCGTCACCCCGCTGGAAACCTACCGTGAGAACCTCCAGAAGATCGTCGACCGGCTGAAGAAGACCGAGGCCCGTCTGATCTGGGTGACCTCCACCGCCCTGCGCGACCCAGCCAGCCAAAAGGACAAGGACCTCGTGATCTACAACCAGGCCGCCCGTGAGATCATGGAGCGCAACCACATCGAGATCTGCGACGTGCGCCCGATCAGCTCCGGCTTCACCTCCGAGCGCGAGGACGACGCCCACATGAATTCCAAAGGCAGCAAGATCCTGGCGGGTGAAGTCGCCAAAGCGATCGGACGCAAGCAGCCCTGAGCCCCGGCACCCGCCCGCCATGACCGACATCGCCACCCAGTCCGGTACCCACAAGCCCGGCTCCACCTGCTCCAATGCCGCCTCGGCGATTCTTTCCGCCACAGGTCTGCGCAAGGTCTACGACGGCCGCGCGGTCGTGGACAGTGTCTCCCTCACCGTCCAACCGGGTGAGATCGTGGGCCTCATGGGGCCGAACGGCGCGGGCAAGACCACGTCGTTCTACATGATCGCCGGCCTGGTGCCGCCGGACGCGGGCAAGGTCTACTTCAACGGTCAGGACATCTCCGGCCTGCCCATGCACCGCCGCGCCCGCCTCGGTCTCGGCTACCTGCCGCAGGAGGAGTCCGTCTTCCGCAAGCTGAGCGTGATGGACAACCTGCTCGCCATTCTGGAGACGCGCCCGAACCTCGGCCGCAAGGAGCGCTATGAGCGCGCCAACGACCTATTGGAGCGCTTCGGCATCGCCCGGCTCTCGAAGTCCCTCGCCATCACCCTCTCGGGTGGTGAGAAGCGCCGTCTGGCCATCGCCCGCGCCCTGTGCACCGATCCGAAACTCCTGATGCTCGACGAGCCATTCGCCGGCATCGACCCGATCGCAGTGGAGGACATCCAGAAGATCGTGCGCGACCTTCGCGAACGGGATGGATTGGGAATCCTCATCACCGACCACTCGGTGCGTGAGACCCTCGCGATCGCCGACCGGGCCTTCCTGATCCACGATGGGCGCGTCATCCTCGAGGGAGCTTCCGAAGAACTGGTCAACGACCCGATCGCGAAGAAGTATTACCTCGGCGAGGACTTCAAGATGTGACGGAAAGCCGCCCGCATTGCAATCCACTTCTTCGCTCGCAAAGCCCTCTACGGAGGGCTTTGTCGTGTTTCCAAGTGTTCCACGGCGACACCCCGCATGAAAAATTTTTAATAAGTTCTGCGTGGCATTTTCGACACCTTTGGCCCAAGGTGTCAGGTGGATATGGCGGATGGAACCGCCGTCCCTTACTGCTGAAATCAAACCGAAACAGAACCATGCAAACTGCCAACGTCAATCTGCCGATCACCGTGACGGTGCGGCACGAGCAAGTGACCGACGCCCTGCGGGATTACGCCCAAAAGAAGATCGAGGGTCTGCACCTCGACTACCCGCGAATCATCGAAGCGAAGGCCATTCTCGACGTTCAGAAAAACCGGCATATCGCTGAAATCATTCTCTTCTGCGCCAACCACATCACCATCGAAGCCCACACCGAAAACGGCAACATGTACGCAGCCCTCGACGAGACGATCGACAAGATCTCGCGTCGCATGCGCAAGCACAAGACCCGCCTCCTGAAGAAGAACCGGCCGCACCGGAACGAATCGATCCGCCATCTCGACGAACGCTATTTCACCGAGGAAGTGCTGGATCACCCGGAAGATTCGCAGCACGACCCGGAGCCGTTCATTGTGCATCCGGACAAGTACAAGGTGAAAACCATGTACAAGGAAGATGCGGTGATGGAACTGGAGCTCTCGGACCGTCCGTTCGTCCTCTACAAGAGCGCCCGCCGTGGCTGCCTGACGTTGGTTTACCGCCGCAAAGACGGCGAGTACCGCGGCACTGGATATCAAGGAAGTCGCCTGACCTCCTTCCAATCTCAACCCCGCCGCCCGCAAGGTCGGCGGGGTTTCCATATCCACCCTCCCCCATTGCCCATGCGCTCTAAAATCTGTCTCGTTCTGGCCTCGATCGCCCTCGCGTCCTGCGCCCATTCATCGGACTCTTCAGTCGCCCAATCCAACTCCACCGCTCCCGCATTCCATGGCAAAATGACCATGGGTATCGGTGGGGACGGAGCCCATGTCCCGAAGGGAAGAACCGGCTTCTGAGTTCTATCTTTTTGAAAATAAAGACTCTCCGCGCTTCCCGCGCGGAAGGTTTTTGTCAGTTCCCGGATCTCGACAGAGGCTCCGGCACGAAATCGTATCCCGTTTGATGAAACAGGTCGAACCAGCCCTTCGGATCGTCAAACCCTGCTCGGCCGATTGGGGCTCCATGAGTGGAGACGAGCGGAAGCGGTTCTGTGCCCAATGCGGCAAACACGTTTTCAATCTATCCGCCATGACCGAACGCGAAGCGAAGACCTTCGCGGAGGAAACCCAAGGCCGCGAATGCGTCGCCTATGTGCCGGCGGAAGAGGGCAAAATCCACTCTCCGAATGGTTTCGAGCGCAGACTGCTATGGTTGTCCGCCCGCCTTCCAAGGGTCGCCGCCATGCTCGCGCTGCTGCTCCCTGCCGCGCTGGGCTCCTGCCGGAACGCTCTCATGGGCGCAGCCGTGCCGCTTCCCCAGAAGCAGGAGAAAGAAGTTCAGCGGGTGGTCCCGGGCATGCCCGCCGCACCGACCGCCTCCGCTCACAAAGCAAAGAGCGATTCGATGGTCCTCGGCGAGACCATACCCCGGCGTGAACCTCTCAATCCGCCCGAGTACTAGGCCTATCAAACGGTCGCCCGTCCCAGGGTGGCCCCCTTCACCCATTCCGGCACGATCTTCCACTCGTTTCCGCCGGATGCCTTGGGGCCGGATTCCAGCCATCGGGCGATGCGCTTGGCCGCCTCATGCCAGGCGAAATCGAAATGAGCCACCGTAGGGCGCAGCCACGCGATATCGTGATCCCCGCCCAAGGTGACCACCGAAACTTCGTCCGGCACGCGGATGCCGAGCTTGAGCAGATATCCCATCAGAGTAAGCACCGACGAACCGAAGGAGAGAACTGCGGTGGGACGTCGTTTCCTGAATCTCCGCACCACGGTCTCCAACAAAGCATCGGGCGAATAGGAAACCGCCACCGGCGAATGCCACTCGCGGGAAAAAGTGACACCCTCACGGGCAAGCATCTCCCCCATGGTGCCGTGCACCCTTTCCACGAATCCGGGAGTGGAAACAGTGAGCGGCAGGAAGATCTCCCGGTGCCCGAGTTTGAAAAGCTCCTCCAGGGCGGTCACCAGCATGTGGGAGGTGTCGAATGCCAGAGTGTCCAAGCCGAGGCCGCCCACATCCCCGCCGAAGCAACAGACGGGCACCCCGCAGTTCGCCGCCCATGTCGCGGTCTTGCGATGCGGCCCGACCATCAACACCGCGTCAGGCCTGCGGAGGGCGAGCAGCTGATCCCAGCGCTTGCGGTGGGATCGGGATTGCTCCGCCACTTCCATGCTCCATTCACACGTCCAACCTCTCCGCGCGACACGACTTTCGAGAGACTTCAACATGGCCATCGGCAGGGCAGATGGCTGGGGAATATCCACCGGTTCCACAATCCAGAGCTTTCTCGCCCGAACACCATCAGGGGCACCCCCTTTCTCCGCACCCACCGCATACCGTCGGGAGGAGCCCGCGCGGTGCAGGACTCCGTCCGCGACCAGCATCGCAAGCGCCTCCCTGAGCGAAGTGGGACTCACTCCCAGCCGTTTTGTCAGATCCCGCGAGCCCGGCAATATCCCTCGGAACTCCCCGGCGAGGATCGCGTCCCTCATCTGTCCAGCCACCTGTCCTGCGACTGTCAGCTTCCGAAGCGGTTCCATGATGGCATTCCACGCGGTAGATCTTGCTGGAGCAAGCAGGTGTACCATTTTTCGACACGCTTCCTCCGGTCCTATTCACTGGCGGAACCAGGCCCCTTCCCGAGAGCATCCGGATCGCAAATCCGTTCATCACGATGATCCCATCCACGCTTTCATGCTTCCTGTTGGCCGCCACTTGGACGCTGGCCTCGCCGCTTTCCGCCGCAGAGGATTTCCGCTACGACAACACAGGCTTCCAGGCGTCCGTGCTATCGCCACGGGCGGACGCCGCGATGACGAAATGGCGGCAGAACCGCTTCGGCTTCTTCTTCCACTGGGGGCTCTACTCCGTGGCGGGAGGAGAGTGGAAGGGCAAGCCATACCCCGGAGCCGCGGAGTGGATCAAAGCCTATGCAGGAATCTCCAACGCGGACTACGAGAAGATGGTCCAGCAGTTCAATCCGACCGCCTATGACCCGGTAAAGTGGGCTGCGATGGCCAGAAGCGCAGGCGCACGCTACGTCACCATCACCACCAAGCACCACGAGGGCTTCTGCCTCTGGCCGAGCCGCTACACGGACTACAGCGTGGCTTCCACTCCTTATCAGAAGGACCTTCTAGGGCCTTTCGTGAAAGCCTTCAACGATGCAGGCATCGATGTGTATTTCTACTACAGCATCATCGACTGGCATCATCCCGACTATGTTTCGGAGATCAAGAACCCCGGCGATCAAGAGAAGTTCGACCGCTACCTCGCCTACATGCGCAACCAGCTCGATGAACTTCTCACCACCTATCCGACCGTGAAAGGCCTGTGGTTCGACGGACAATGGGAGGCGTCCAACAAGACCGCAGCCAGCGTGCGGGCCGGGTTGGAACTCGAAAAGCACCTGCGTGAAATCAAACCCGGCATCATCTTGAACAACCGGCTGAGGGTCGACAGCGCCGGGCATCTGGATCGTGACAATGCGGGGCGGCACTTCGGAGATTTCGACTCCAGCTATGAGCGCAAGCTGCCCCAGCGCAAGAGTCCGGCAGAGAGCATCCCATTCGATTGGGAAGCCTGCATGACGGTGCCGGAGAACTGCTGGGGCTACAGCAAGCACTGGCAGGGCCATCTCAAGACCAGCGACGAGATCCTTGCGATGATGGCCAACTGCACCTCGCTGGGTGGCAATTTCATGCTGAACTTCGGCCCCACCGAAACAGGCGAGATCCGCGACTACGAGCAGAAGCTCGCCGGGGAGATCGGAACTTGGATGAAGGACAACGCATCCTCCATCATCGGATGCGGCAGCTCGGGGCTGGCCAAACAGGACTGGGGATACATCACCCGCAAGGAGACGGATCCCTCCTTCCATTTGATCGTTTTCAACGTGCCGGTGAGTCGCACGCTCACTCTCCAACTGGGCAAGAACCAGACTCTGGAATCCGCCACCTGGGAAGGGAAGGCATTGAAAATCGAAAAAGCCTACGGGGATGACTGGCTGATCGAACTTGGAGATCACGAGCCGATCCGCAGCGCATTCGTGGTGGAGACGAAGGTCTCCGGAGCGACGCATTGACAGGCAAGCCGGATGGGGGGATGCAGCTTCATGCACGCGCGCACCAAGCTGAAGATCGGCATCGCCTTCATCCTGGGCAGCAACCTGCTTTTCCTGACCCATGGGTGGATCTACTGGATGCCCTGGTCTGCCGCGGTGAAGGCCACGCTCTTCACCATCTTCTTTTTCACCCCGGAGGTCGGCACGTTGATCGGCGCGGCGGTAATGGGGAAAGAGAACTACGAGATGTTCCGCCTCAAAGCCGCCGCGATCATCCGGCGCATCCGCCCGGCGGGAAACGTGAGCCTCACCCGCCACTACATTGGCCTCGGCATGTTTCTCCTGCCGCTGGTGCCCGCCTATCTCCAGGCCTTCAAGCCGGAGTGGTTGCCGGACAGCTCGCCATTCCGCTGGCAGGCAATGGTGGCTGCGCACGTCATCTGCATCGGCGGCTTGTTCGTGCTTGGTGGGGATTTCTGGGACAAGCTGTATGCGTTGTTCGCGTGGAAGGCGCGTGTGCCTCCGGCTCCTCTTGCGGAAGAGCCAGCCCTGTCCCTGCCATCGTCCGCGGGCGGGGATGATGAGGTGGCATGACATCCACGCAAAGCAGGAACTTCGCGCTACTTGGTGCGAACCGCTCGGGGGTCGAAGAGAAAATTGAGGAGACACCTATCCGGTGGTCGCTACGCGACACACCGGCTATGTTCCGCGCCCTCTGCGCGGTCGGAAGACAAAGGCTTGGCGCTTGGAAACGCCGCCACGGTTTCAGCGCACCAGCGCGGCCTGGGCCAGCTGCTGGATGAGAGCTCCCTGATTCCAGGAATCCCAGCCCTCGATGATCTGGCCATTCACATCAAAGGTCATCCAGGTCATGCCGCTGAAGGAAACCTCGGCCTCCGTCGCAGGCACGCCGAGGTTGTTACCATGGTGGGTGCCATGCGCGGTCCAGCGGACTACCACGTGATCGCCTTCCTCAATGGCATGATCCACCTCCACCCGGATGTCTGGGAAGGCTTCCAGGATTCCTGCGACAAAGTGGTGCATGCTTTCCACATCGTGCGTCTCCATGCCCTCGTGGTGCCCGATCCCATTCGGTGCGAACAGCTCGTCGATCACGCTGAACTGTCGTTGGTTCCAGATTCCTTCCATCCATCGGAAGGCTTTCTCACGGTTGGTTTCGCTCATGGTTTTTGGGGTACGGAGGGTTTGAGAGGAAAGATGACACTGATTTCGTCCGCCGTCACTTTGGCTTCGCGGAGTTTCTTGTCGGTGGAAGAAATCGATTTCTCGCCGGTCAGGGATTTGTCGAGATCCTTGGCACGGTGGTTGAAGCGGACGGAGACTTTGCCATCCAGCTTGCCGCCGGTGAAGTCGGCATAGCCGCCGTAGTCCCAATCGAACCCGGACACCTTGTAAGGCTTGCCGTTCACCTTCTCCACCTGCTCGACGGTCATGCCCTTGGCGAGGCCATCCGGAAACTTCCAGCCCTTGCCGATGATCCGAACCTCCACGATCTCTTTCTCATCTCCCTCGGGATTGAAGACCACCTGGACCTCGCGATCGGAACCTTTGAAGGCGATGGCTCCCGGAGTCGTCTCGCCCTCCGCGCCCGGCAGATCCACGAACTTCAGTTTGTCCGCACCAAAGAGGGTCTTCAGGCCGAAGAGCGTCATGCCCTTCTCGATCGGACCGACGCGTTCCCCCGGCACCACGGTGGCATCCGTGAGCGGGATCTCCGCAGCATGCAGGGTGGCACAGCCGAAGAGGACGAAGAACAGGCGTCTCAGCATGCCTGACATTGAAGCAGGCACCTGAAGCGCGCAAGTTCCGGCTTGAGTCAAACAAGCCCCGGAGCGCTCAGGCTCCGAGGTAGGCTTCCTGCACCTGTGGGTTCGCCTTCAATTCGGCGGAGGGCCCTTCCAGGATGATCTTCCCGGTCTCCAACACGTAGGCGTAGCTGGAAACGTCCAAGGCCAGGTTCGCGTTCTGCTCAACGAGGAGGATGGTCAGGCCCTGCTCGCGGTTGATCTCCACGATCCGCTCGAAGATGGTCTTCACCAGCAGAGGAGCGATGCCGAGGGAGGGCTCGTCGAGCATGAGGAACCGCGGCTTGGAGAGCATGGCCCGGGCGATCGCCAGCATCTGCTGCTCGCCACCGGACATGGTTCCCGCAGCCTGGTTTTCCCGCTCCTTGAGACGGGGAAACAAGCCGAAAACGTAATCGGTCTGCTCGGCAATCCACTTCCGGTCCTTCTGGAGATACGCCCCCATCTTGAGGTTCTCCCGGACCGTGAGATTGGCGAATACCATCCGGCCTTCCGGGACGTGGCAGAGGCCGCGCGAGACGATCTTGTTCGCGGGCATCCTCGCGATCTCGTGACCGTCGTAGCGGATCGAGCCACCGGCGGGCTTCACCAGACCGGACAAGGCGCGCAATGTGGTCGACTTGCCCGCGCCGTTCGCTCCGATCAGCGTCACGATGCTCCCCGGCGGCACCTTCAACGAAACTCCGTGAAGGGCTTTGATCGCTCCGTAGGAGACGTGGAGATTTTCAACTTCGAGCATTCCGGAGGGAGTTGATGGTGGATGGTTGATTGTTGATGGTGAAGACTCAGCCATCCGCATCCGGGAGCAAGGCACGACGGAGGCCGCTCAGCATCCGGCCTTGAGTTTCCGCCGACGAGTAAAGCGTTTCGAATTGTTCTTCCGACAACAATCCCTGATTCCGTCCAATATGGGCTTGGGAAATCACCTCGAAGAGCGACCCGGTCGCAATTTCCACGAAACGGGCGAAATCCTTCTTCGAAACCCGAGCGGAGCCTTCGGCAATGTTCGAAGAAATCGAAACGGCGGCACGCCGCATTTGGTTCGTGAGCCCGAAACGTTCGTCGGAAGGAAATGAACGGGTGACCGAGTACACGACATCCGCGAACTCAATTGCCTTCTGCCAAACTTCCAGTTTTTCAAAACCGAACATCGTTTCTTCTCTTTCCATCAACCATCAGCTCACAACCATCAACCTCCTGCGGCCGCGGCTCCCAGATAGGCCTCGATGACCTTCGGGTGGCACTGGATTTCCTTCGGGGTGCCCTCGGCGATCTTGCGGCCGTATTCGAGCACGGCAATGCGCTCGCAGATGCCCATGACGACCTTCATGTCGTGCTCCACCAGCAGCACCGCGAGATTGTAGCGCTCCTTGATGAAACGGATCAGGTGCATGAGGTCTTCCTTCTCGGAAGGGTTCATGCCGGCGGCGGGCTCGTCGAGCAGCAGCAGCTTCGGGCGGGTGGCGAGAGCACGGACGATTTCCAAGCGGCGCTGATCACCGTAGGGCAGCGACTTCGCCTCCTCGTCGCGCTGGCCAGCGAGGTCGAAAATCTCCAGTAGCTCGATGGCATGGCGCTCGGTTTCCGCCTCGGAAGCTTTCCATGCCTTGCCGCGCCAGAGGGCACCGAGATAGCCCTGCTTGTTGTGCAGGCGGGCGGCGACGCGGATGTTGTCCAGCACGCTCAACGAACCGAACAGGCGGATGTTCTGGAAGGTGCGGGCGATGCCCATTCCCGCGAGCTTGCTCGGCTTGATGGAGCGGGTGCACTTCCCGCCGAAGCGGATGGTTCCGGACGTCGGCTGATAGACGCCCGTGATCATATTGAAGGCGGTGGTCTTGCCCGCACCGTTCGGGCCGATAAGGCCCACGAGCTGACCCTCGCCGATCGTGGTGGTCAGATCACTGACGGCAGTAAGGCCGCCGAACTTGATCGTCACGTTTTCGAGTTCGAGAAGAGGAGAACTCATGCCGCGCGGCGTTTGAATTTTTTGAAGGAGAACAGGCCGTTCGGGCGCACGAGCATCAGGAAGATGATGAGCAGCGCGTAGATGATCATCCGATACTCGGAGAACTCGCGGAGGAACTCCGGCATGAGCGTCAGCAGGATCGCGGCGAGGATGACGCCCACCGTATTGCCCATGCCGCCGAGGATCACCATCACGACGATGTCGATCGACTTCAGCCACTCGAAGCCGGTCGGGGAGAGGAACCGCTTGTGGTGGGCGTAGAGGCCGCCCGCGATTCCTGCGAAGAACGCGCCGGTGATGAAGGCGATCACCTTGGTGACGGTGGTGTTCACCCCGTTCGACTCGGCGGCGATCTCATCATCATGGACCGCGATGAACGCACGACCGTAAGTGGAATTCACCAATGCCGTAACGACATAAATGGTCACAGCCGCGAGACCGAAGGTCCAGCCGATGGTGGTGTATTGCGGGATACCTTTCAGGCCACTGGCAGCACCCACGGCCTCGGTATTCTGCAACACCACGCGGATGATCTCACCGAAGCCCAACGTGACGATGGCCAGATAGTCCCCCTTCAACCGCAGCGAAGGGATGCCCACGATCAGGCCGACCACCGCAGCGAGCAATCCGCCTGCGAGCAACGACAGTGGAAACAACCATTGGGCGTTCGGAGAACTCCCGATCTGCAGGGAGATCCAGGCAGAGAAGTATCCGCCCACCGCCATGAACCCGGCATGACCGAGACTGAACTGGCCGGTGTAGCCATTGATGAGGTTCAAGCTGGTCGCAAGGATGATTGCGATGCCGACATCGATGATGATGCCGAGATAATAGCGGTTGAACTGCGGGGCAAGGTAGGTGGCGATCACCGCGAGGGCGATCCCGACCAACAGCCAGCGTTTAGCTCCGGGAAACGGCATCAGACTTTCTCGATGGTGGCGCGGCCGAGAAGGCCGGCGGGTTTGAGCAACAGGATCAGGATCAGGATGCCGAAGGCGAAGGCATCCCGGTAGGTGGAAAGGTGCTCATTGCCTCCTGCGAAGGTCTCCAGCAATCCGAGCAGCAGAGCGCCGAGCACGGCTCCCTGCAGGTTGCCGATGCCTCCCAGCACAGCGGCGATGAAGGCCCGCAAACCCGGCTGCATCCCCATGAGCGGCTCGATGCCCGGCGCTTTCATGGAGTAGAGGATGCCAGCCACCGCCGCGAGCGCGGACCCGAGACCGAAGGTGAAAGAGATCACCCAGTTTACCGGCACGCCCATCAGCAATGAAGCCTGCTGGTTGAAAGAAACAGCCCGCATGGCGGTGCCGATGCGGGTTTTCTGGACGATGAGCCACATCGCTGCGAGCAGGACCGCCGTGACCAGAATGACGAGCAGGTCGGTGCTGCTGATCACCGCCTTGCCGAGGTGATACTGGGTCTCCGAAACCAGTTTCGGGAAAGGCCGGGTGGCGGCACCAAAGACGTGCGGATTCTGGCAGGTATACTCGATGAACAAGGAGACACCAATCGCTGTGATGAGAACCGCCAGTTTCGGGCGATGTCGCAAGGGACGGTAGGCCAGACGCTCGATCGTCATGCCGATCAGCGCGCAGATCAACGCCACCAGGATGAACACCATGATAGCTCCCAACACCGACTGGGGACCGAACACCTTCTCAATCTTCGGTGCGATGAAGAACGCAGCAAAGGCTCCAAGCATCAGCACATCGCTGTGCGCGAAATTGATGAAGCGGAGCACCCCATACACCATCGTGTAGCCAAGGGCGATCAAGGCGTAGATAGCTCCCAGTCCGAGCCCGTTGATCGCCTGCTGGATGTAGATCATGGTGTCGAGAGATGAAAAGCAAACGGGGAGCGGATACCGCTCCCCTTCAAATCACTTCCTCCAACTTACGGATTAACCGTGGCGGAATACTTGAATGCGCCGTTCTCGATCTTGATGAAGACGAGAGCCTTCACAGCATCGCGGTCGGCATTGAGCGACATCTTGCCGCTGACACCTTCGTAGTCCTTGGTGGCTGCGATGGCATCGCGGAGTTTCGCACCTTCGGTGGTGCCCGCACGCTTCATCGCCTCGGCGAGGACCATGGCGGAGTCATAGCCGAGCACGGCCATCGCGTCCGGAGTCTTGCCGTTGAACTTCTTCTTATAAGCTTCCACGAAGGCGGTCATCTTCGGGGTGCCCTGGTCGGCGGCGCAGTGGGTGGAGAAGTAGTTTCCGTTCACGTCTTCCTTGCCGATGCTCAGCAGGGTTTCGCTTTCCCATCCATCACCACCGAAGAGCGGAACCGTGATTCCGAGGTCCTTGGCCTGCTTGCAGATCAGAGCAACATCCGTGTAGTAGCCGGGAAGGAAAATGGCATCCACACCGGCGCTCTTGATGGTGGTGAGCTGGCCTTTGAAATCCTTGTCGCCACCATTGAAGTCGAGCGAGGTCACGATCTGGCCGCCGTTCTTGAGGTAGCGCTCCTTGAAGTTGGCGGCGAGGCCCTTGCTGTAGTCGCTCTTCACGTCGGTGAAGACGGCGATCTTCTTGGCATTGAGCTTTTCCGTGGCGAAGTTCGCCAGCGCCGCGCCTTGGAAAGCATCCGTGAAGCAGACACGGAAGACATAGTCGCCGGTCTTGGTCACGGCCGGGTTGGTGGAGGCTGGGGAGATCATCGGGATGCCCGCCTGCTGACAAATCGGGCCGGCTTCCAGTGAGCGGCTGGAGGCAACTTCGCCCAGCACCGCCACCACGCCATCCTTGGAGATCAGCTTGTTGACCGCATTGGCCGGCTCGCCCGCCTTACTCTGGTCATCTTCCGTGAGGAGTTCGAGCTTCTTCCCGAGCACACCACCGGCGGCATTGATTTCCTCGATCGCAAGCAGGGTGCCTTCGTGCGACGAGGTGCCGAAAGTTGCTTCCTTGCCGGTCAGCGAAGCGAATTCGCCCACCTTGATGGTATCACCACCTCCGGATTTGCAGCCGGTGAGGCCGAGGCTGAGAAGGGCGGCGACTGAAACGGCAGCTGAGGAAAATCGGAATCCGGGTTTCATACGGGATACTTTGGAGAAATCGACGCGCAAACTAGGAAACGTGGCGAACGAGCGCAACCGTAAAGCAGTTCGTGTGCCTTACCTGCTGCCCGCCACGCCCCATCTGGCGCGCGACCGATACGACCGCCTCCCGCAGATTCCTTCAGCCGCGTCCGGCAAGACGGCGCATGCGACGGGCCCCGGCAACCCGGCCTCCGATCACCAGTGCGGAAACCAAGGTGATCGCGACACCCGTGCCAATGACGATGTTCCTGAGATCCTCTTGGGAAAAGCGGGGAAGTCCTGCCTTCAGGCCCAAGCCCAAAGCCACGACGCTGCCTGTCACCAACAGACCGGCCCACACCAGCAGCACACAGGCGCAAACGACCACCGCCGCAGTGGCGAAACCGTCACGAGGCAGCCCCGCCCGATCCGCAGCCCGCTTCGAAAGGACCGCGCAGATCAATGCGGGGATCACCAACAGACCCGCCGTCAGCACTCCGAAGAGAGAAAGGACGAACGCCGAGAGGCCGAGCTTTTCGTGATACCTTTGCATGGCTATTGGAGTCAGCACATATCATCCCCGGCTTGGATGTAAATCCATTTCAAGAAGCGGCCAGCGCCTTGGTGATACGGATCACCTCATCGATCACTCTCCCAAGGGATTTCGCCTGTCCGGCATCCTTCAGTTTACCGCCTTCATCGAAGGCCTCGTATGCCTTGCCGACCGAGAGCTGCGACGGAATCACCAACACACCGCAATTCACCAGGATGCCGCGTACCGGTCAAGAGGCTGCGCATGCCGCCGAGCGCTCCCGGAGAAGCGGAAAGAAGGCCCCCGACCTTGCCCCTGTAGGCGGCCAAGGATGGCTCTTCATCGGTTTCCGATCTGCTGACCCAATCGAGCGTGTTCTTCAGCAATGGCGTGACGGAGGAATTATACTCTGGGCAAGCCAGCACGATGGCCTGGGCCGCGATGAAGCGCTGCTTCAGGGCCTTCACTGCGGCGGGCAAACCTTCGGACTCCTCCAGATCTCCATTGTAGAGCGGAATCGGAGCAAGATCAGCCGGAGTCACCAGATCCACTTCCGCTCCGGCCTGGCGTGCATGCTCCGCAGCCAGAGCCGCCAGCTTCAGATTGTAGGACTCTTTGCGGATGCTGCCGGGTAGGACGAGGAGTTTCATGATCCGCACCCCTACCCGCAATCCGCACCCGCATCAAGATTTTGACGGCAACTTATAGGATGGAGCGCAGCGGGCAATCGCCGCACTCCATACGAAAAAACCGGCGGAGTTGCCTCCGCCGGTTTCCGTGAATCTATCTGTCTGGCAGGGACGATCAGTCCTGACCCGGGCGCCACTCTTCGGCAGCGGCCGCGGCGAGGTTGAAGGCCTGCTCGAGGCCGACCATCTCGGAGGACGGGCGGAGGCTCTCGAAGCTGGCGCTCTCCTTCTTGAGCTGGTCTTCGTTGTAGTTGACCGCCTTGATGGAGAGACCGATGCGGCGCTCGACCTTGTCGACCTTGATGACGCGGGCTTCGACTTCTTCGCCGACCTTGATGACGTCCTTGACCTTCTCCACGTGATCCTCGCTGAGCTGCGAGATGTGGATGAGGCCGTCGATGTCACCATCGAGGCTGACGAACGCGCCGAAGGACGCGATCTTGGCGACGGTGCCCTTGACGAGGTCGCCGACCTTGAAGCGGCTGTCGATGAGCGACCATGGATCGTCTTCGAGCTGCTTCATGCCGAGGGACACGCGCTGGTTGGCCTTGTCGATGGCGAGCACGATCGCTTCCAGTTCGTCGCCCTTCTTGAGGACTTCGGACGGGTGGTTGATCTTGCGGGTCCAGGACATGTCGGACACGTGGATCATGCCATCGATGCCTTCTTCCAGTTCCACGAACGCACCGTAGGCGGTGAGGTTGCGGACCGGGCCCTTGATCGTGGCGCCCACCGGGTAGCGGAGCTCGATCTCGTCCCATGGGTTGGTGTCGAGCTGGCGCACGCCGAGGGAGATCTTCTGCTCCTCGGTGCTGATGCCGAGCACGACGGCGTCGATTTCCTGGCCGAGTTCGAGAACGTCGGACGGGCGGGTGATGCGCTTGACCCAGGAGAGTTCGGAAACGTGCACGAGGCCTTCGACGCCGCGCTCGATTTCGACGAACGCACCGTACGGGAGGAGCTTGGTGACCTTGCCCTTGACGCGCTGGCCGATCGGGTACTTGCGCTCGATGTCTTCCCAAGGATTGTCGGACATCTGCTTGAGGCCGAGGGAGACGCGCTCCTTCTCGCGGTCCACGTCGAGGATGATGACCTCAACGGACTGGCCGATGTGGAGCATCTCGGACGGGTGGTTGATGCGGCCCCACGACATGTCGGTGATGTGGAGAAGGCCGTCCATGCCCTGAAGGTCGACGAACGCACCGAAGTCGGTGATGTTCTTGACTGCGCCGATGACCTTGTCTCCGACCTTGACGGTCTGGAGGAAGCGCTGGCGGAGTTCCGCGCGCTCGGCTTCGATGACTTCGCGGCGGGAGAGAACGATGTTCTTCCGCTCGTCGTTGACCTTGACGATCTTGAATTCGTAGATGTTGCCGACGTACTCGTTGAGATCCTTCGGCGGAATGATGTCCACCTGGGAGCCGGGAAGGAAGGCTTCGACACCGACGTTGACGGTGAGACCGCCCTTGACGACGGACTTGACCTTGCCGCGGACGAGGCCGCCGTCCTGATAGACTTTGACGATCTTTTCCCAGTTCTGCTTGTGGGCGGCCTTCTCCTTGGAGAGGACGACCATGCCTTCGTCGTTCTCGAGCTTCTCGAGGAGAACTTCGATTTCGTCGCCGGTTTCGATTTCGTCGTCTTCGAACTCGTTGGACGGGATCGCGCCTTCGGACTTGTAGCCGATGTCGACGAGGACGACCTGCGGGCGGATTTCAAGGATCGTGCCCTTGACGATGGTTCCTTCGCGGAACTCACGGAACTTGGAATCGATGAGATCGCTCAGTTCCTGGTTGGTTGGAGCGGCAATTGCGCTGCTCATAATGGTTTGTGGGGTTGGGGTTGGTTGATGGTTTCGTTTTCCTTCCGACATTGCCCCGATAGGAATTCTGACAAGCACCGGGGCGCCAACCGCTTGCCAGAGAAAGAAAAACGGGCCGCGAGACTAGGCCCGGAGAGCCCCTTGGCAAGCCGAAAGTCTGGAGGCCCCTGCTGCATAGGAGTCCTTTACAGAGCCGCTCCCGCCCCAAGGCACTTCACAATTTCGAGAACGCATCCCGAAATGGGCCCAAGTACCGCCGATTTTGAGACCAATCCGCGATGGCGAAAACCACGTCGGAAAACACATTCCGGAACTCATTTCCCAAGGCCGATCTGAAATCCGCAGCCGCCCGCGCCGGGTCATTCCCAAAGGCACCGCAGCCCCACGCCCCCAGCACCAGAGTTTCGTATCCCCAAGCTTGCGCAATCGCCAGCACCCGGTGGATACGGATCCTGAGAAGCTCGGCCGCTTCGTTCCCATCGAGCTTTGGCGCATAGGGGGCCGCGCAACTGATGAAATCCAGCAGCCATGGGGCATCCAATGTCGTGCCGTCCTCTTGACGGAAAACGGGCACCCTTGGAGACAGGATTGCCCATGGAGAGGAATCCGGCAGCGGTCTCTCGCGATGAAATGAATACATGCGGTCTCCGGCCAGAGTCCGGTATAAAGCGCTGGAACGGCACAGGCATTCTTCCTGGGCGAGTGCGCCCTGCAAAAAGCCGCCTCCAGGCGAAACCCCATTGGCAAAATTCAGAGCTAGCGGACGCTTTCCAGCGTTCCTCAATCGTAGGGCTGAAGCCAAGGTGCCCTCGTTCGAAATCTGGACCGTGGTTTCCCTATCATTGATTCGTCCTGTGCTCGGCAGAGGCGCTCCGGGAGCAATGCTCACCACTCCTTCGACGGCGCGCCTCACCAAGCCCGCCCAATCCACCCGCAGCCCCTCAGCAGTGAGAAATGACCCATTGTCTGTGGCACTCATCGCAGAACGCCCCAGCTCCGCTGCCCGTTGCGGGGAAATATCCAACGCGCTTCGGCTATGATCGGCCATTGCTTGCGAATCGAGACAGGGAAGGAGCGTAAAGGAACAGGTCATAAATGCCACCGACTAGCTGCAACTTGGCTGGGCAAACCTAGATCGCAAGTCCCTCCAGCCTCCCGGGCAAATCGGCATCAAACTGCCGCGCAAAGACAGACAACACCGTCCCCGCTCGCCATCTTGGAAAGGCGCATGCTAAAAGAACCTCATGCGGCCCATTCCGGCTTTCGCCCTCGCTCTTCTCTGCCTGACTCGCCCCACGATTGCCGGAGAAGCGACGTTTTCCTCGGACGGCAAGACATTGTGGGCCAGCCCTTTTGATGAAAAATCTGGCAACCTGCTGGCGCTTCGGAAAGGTACTGCTCCTATCCAACTTCCCCTGCCAAAGGAAATCCGGGACGACGGAGGAACCCGTGCCATTGAGTCGGATGGAGGGGCCTTGCTAATCGCCGGAGAGCATTTCCTTTGGTCTTGGGAGCCGGGAAAGCCAGACGGCGTCTCGCAAAAGCTGGCACCCCTGCCCGACCGCCTGTTCCCCACCGGCGTGCACCGGATGCAGGAGGGAGCCTTGAAAGGGACGGCCTTCCTGACGGGAGCCTACTATTTCGATACCCAGCACCCGAAACCTGCCGATTTCGATGAATTCCGCACATTTTTCGGCCTGCGGCCCGGCGCGAAAGCATTCGGAGAGGTCTTTGTGCGGCGTGTCGACACCATGACCGCCGCACCCGCTTTCAGCCGGGATTGTCTGGTCTTCGGGGGCAATGGCGACATCTGGACCGGAAGTCTCACCGACATGGGGGAGGATGAAAATGTCCGCCCCTACACCCTCAATGGCTACCGCTGCGCACCGGTCGCCTTTTGGAATACCAACTTCATCAACGCTGGCTCTCTGAACGTCCACGAAGTGGCGATCGCCGGAGATTTCGTCTGGGCCGGATTGAGGGGTCGTCACATGGCCGCTCTGATGAAAGTGCCATTGATGAAATACAGCGAACGCTGGGAAAACGCGGATCTGGCAGGAGCTTGGAAAATCGCCAGCAAACAACTTGCCGACGCCAAGGTCGTCGATCTACCGGAAGACAGCGACAGGGTCAGCGGGCTCTGCTCATGGAACGGGCCGCACGGGGAATGGAAAGTCGCCTGCTGCACCAACTTAAGGACCTGGTGGCTGTGGCAGAACGATTCGAAGTCTCCGACAAAGCTCGGGGACGATCCAACCCGCTGACGTGCCGGCGAACCTCGTGATATCCACTCGCAACTCCTCATTCAGTGTTCGCCCGGCAGGAGCTTGCCGTTTTCGTCCGTGATGAAGGCCCCACAGGCGCAGCGCCTGCGCACGCCCCAACACGCCATCGTTGGAGTGATTTCAATGATGCCGTCCCGATAATCCCAGCCGGTATAGGTCATCGAGCACGCGTATTGTAGCAGAACTTCCACGGGGGCATTTCTGAGCCGCAGTTCTTTCCAAACCACTTCCTTCCGCCGCTCTGCCGTCCATGAAGGCGCCAGCGCGATCTCCGGAGCCGGTTTCCCGGCCTTGGCAAAGGCCGCTTGGATCAGGGCCACCAGATCGTCCACCGACGCGTTTTTCAGCTCCACCTTCGGTACAGATCACCTGTTTCGCCAGATCCACCACTTCCGCCCGCGGAATCCGCGCCGCGATTTCAGGCTTCTTCCCAGCATCTTCCGCCAATCCAACGTGCGGGATCAGCCACAACAGGGCCATCCAACCGATGGACATGCGGCGTGGACGAGGATTCATGCTCATGGAAAGGGATGACTCGGATGGGTCAGATCCAATTTCACCATCTTTCCCCCTTGTTCTCAATCATCAACGCTCGCCTGCTGGATCTCGCTTGCTGGGTTTCCCCCTCGTGCCCGCCACCGTTGGCATGTTAAATCCGTGGGATGCTCTCCCGGATCTTTCTCGGACTCGCTCTCTGGTGCCTTGCCATCACACCCCTTCGCGCAACGGAGGGCGCATTCTCCGAGGACGGGAAAACCCTGTGGATGCTCTCGCGATGGGCGAATTTCGTGCTGCGCTTCAGAGTGGGCGAAACTGCTCCCACCCGTTTCAAGATCCCGCAGGAAATTCTCAGCGGCCCCTATGATTCAGAGCGTATCACCATGGGACCGGATGGACTCCTGATCGACGGCGGGGGCAAGCTGTGGAGCTGGAACCCGGAGAACACCAAGACACGGCCCAAAGCTTTGGCAGATCTGCCAAAAGATCTTCTGATCAGCGGCATCACCCACCTCAACCAAGATCCCTACAAGGGCTGGATCGTAATCAGCGGTTGGTATTCCACCGCCCCGGGTCATCCCGGCCCGCCGACTACCAATTCGGGCACCTTGTTTGCCCTGCGTCCTGGCAGAGATGCTTTCCAAGCGGTTTCCTCCGGTTATCAGACGCCGCTCACTGCCGCCCCGGTCACTACAGCCGGGCGCATGTTCTATGGATTGGCCGGCGATCTCTATGAGGGAGGCATCAAAGTCGATCCATCCATGCAGAATGACGGAGGGAGCCTGTGGGGATACCGGATCGCCCCCATGGCAATGATCACGGCGAACGCCCGCAACCAAGGTCTCATGGATGCCCGGGAAATCGCTATCGCTGGTGACAAAATCTGGGCCGCCCTCGGAAAAAGCTCCGCTGCCTTGGTCTCGGCTCCAATCCCTGCCGATCCGGTTCGGGCGGACTTCGCTGCCTGCTTGAAAACCCAGCAGGAATCGCTGGCTGGCATCACCGTTCTGCCACTGGCCCCTTTGGTGACTGGCGAGGGAGCCCCCGACACGGTCGACCACCTCTGCAGCTGGACTGGGAAAAACGGCGAGTGGAAGCTCGCATTTTCCCTGGATGGGAAAACTTTTTGGCTGCTGGAAAGCGGGCAGGAAAAACCCCGGCAGATCGGCGTCGAACTCTCGATCCGGGGGAAGTGATGTGTTCCATCTCGCTTCACCGGCAAGAAGCGTGTTAGAAGGGCCTCATGCGTGCCCTGCCCGTTTTCGCTCTCGGTTTCGTCGCCTTGACCCACTCCGCCATCGCCACGGAGGCGGCGTTTTCAGCGGATGGCAAAACGCTCTACGCGATCTCCCGCACGGGAGATGGATTGCTTGCCTTCGAGCCCGGAAGCGTCACTCCGAAGCCGATCCCGCTGCCAAAAGCCTTTGGCGGCGAGGCATCCCAGCTTCTTGCCGATCCGCAGGGGCTGCTGGTCGCCGCTGCGGGCAAACTGTGGCAGTGGAATCCCACCGATCCCAAAACCGCACCGAAGCTGGTCGCGCCGCTGCCCGCTTCTTTCCAAGTCTTCGGGCTCGGCCGCGCGGAGGGTGAGGGCGTGGCGGGCAATCTCCTGATCAGCGGCTGGTATTCGCTCGATCCCCAGAAACCCAAGCCGAAGAACGTGGACGAGAATGCGAGCCTCTTCGCTCTCAAGCCGGGAGGGAAAGCCTTCAAGCCGGTATTCGTCCGGCGGCTGGAACACGTCACCGCCTGCCCGACATTCTCAAACGGCCGGATGGTCTTCGGTGGCGATCATGACCTGTGGGAAGGAGGCCTCGATGGAGAGGAAGAGGACATGGATTTCCGCGCCGGAACTCTCTGGGGACATCGCACCGCTCCGCTCGGCATGTTCAATACCGATGGTGCGAATGGTGGCGGCATGGGGGTGCGGCAGGTCGTGATCGCCGGGGACACCGTTTGGGCCGCTCTCGGCGGTCGCCACATGGGTGCGCTCGTTTCCGTGCCGCTGGAGAAGAAGACCGCGGAGCAGGAACATCCGGAGTTGGCAGACGCATGGAAGATCCAGCGCGAGCAACTCGCCCAGGCCAAGGCGGTGCTGCTGCCCGTGGATGGCGAGGACAAGCCGTCCGACACCATCGAGTCGGTGGACGCGCTATGCGTATGGAGCGGTCCGGATGGTGTGTGGAAGCTCGCCTTCCGCGCGGACAGCAAGACCTATTGGGTGCTCGAGAAGGGCTGGAAGGAGCCGCAAAAAATCGGAGCCGAGCCGTTACCTGCAAGTGAATGAAGTGACACACCCCGATCCGCCAAATCGTATATGTCCCATGCGCTTCAAGAAGACATGGGCTTTGCTCGGACTGCTGGTTTCCACCACCTCCGGAGCCTTCGCTTCAAAGGCCGCATTCTCGGAAGATGGAAAGACGCTTTGGGTGCTTTCCTACGATGGCAAAAGCCTGCTCGCCTTCGACGGTAAGGCCCCGGCCCCGAACTCCTTTCCCCTGCCTGCACCACTTGGCGGCAAATTGACGCCCATGCACCTGCTGGCCGATCACGATGGTCTGCTGCTGGCTGGAGAGAGTGGATTGTGGAAATGGAATCCCCTCGCGGCAGGGGTCGCTCCTGAGTCCATCGCTCCCCTGCCGACAGAAATCTCCATCGAGGGCTTGGCCCGCGTGCCGGAGGGCCCGCTGGCCGGGGCCATCTTGATCAACGGCCGGCATCGATCCGGTGATGGTCCGCAAGCAGAGGGTTTCAGGGGCACTCTCTACGCCCTCCTGCCGGGTGAGAAACAATTCCGCGGCGTCTTCACCCGCCATCTTCACGAAGTCACCGCCTCTCCCGCATTCGCCCCGGGCCGGATGGTGCTCGGGGGAGACTATGATCTATGGGAAGGCAGCTTTGCCCTCGCTGACACCAGCAATTCCCTCTGTGGCTACCTGATGGGATATCGCTCCGCTCCCTTGGCACAAATGGAGACTGAGGAAGGAAACTCCCAGGGCCAAGGGGTCCGATCCCTCGTAATCGTCGGAAACACCATCTGGGCCCTTTTGGAAGGCCATCATGCCAGCTGCTCTCTGGTCACCCTTCCGCTGGGGAAGAAGTTCAAGGGCAGCGACCCCGAGAGCGCCCCGGACGTCTCCCAAAGCTGGTCGATCGCCCGCCAGAAACTCGCGGAGGTGAAGCCCGTCTCCGTGAGAGATGATGAGGGAGGCACCGCCTACGACGGCCTCGAATCAATCGACTGCCTCTGTGCCTGGAATGGCCCGCAAGGCGATTGGAAAATCGTCTACCGCACCCATCACGAGGTCCTGTGGGAGATCACGAGTGGGCAGAAGCAACCAAGGAAAATCGGCATCGATCCCACGTGGAGGAATAAGGGCTGGTAGGGGGCCTGATTGAGGAAACCCAAGCCGCGTGGCGGGTTTTTCAAAAACTTCCCCTTGATTACGTGGAACGCAGCCGCTATCAGCGCCGCCCCGCGCCATGCCGGAAGACACCCGCACCCTCAAGATCGCCATCCCGAAAGGGAGCCTCGAAGGGCCGACCATCGAACTCCTTTCGAAGGCCGGCTTCGAGATCTATGTGTCGTCGCGCGGCCTGCGCCCGGCCTCGAACGACCCGGAGCTGGATGTCTACCTGATCCGCGCCCAGGAAGTCGGCCGCTACATCGGCCAGGGCTTCATCGACTGCGGCATCACCGGCTACGACTGGGCCTACGAAAACGGCGTGGATCTGGTGGATCTGGCCGAGCTGCCTTATTCCCGTGCCACCGCCCGCCCGACGAAATGGGTGCTGGTTGTGCCGGAAGACTCGCCGATCCAGACGCCGCAGGACCTTGAGGGCAAGCGCATCGCCACCGAAGGCGTGGGCATCACCCAGCGCTATCTGGATGAGCGCGGCATCAAGGCCGACGTCGAATTTTCCTGGGGTGCCACCGAAGTGAAGGTGCCGGATCTGGTGGACGCCATCGTGGATGTCACCGAAACCGGCTCCTCGATCAAGGCGAACCGCCTGCGCATCGTCGACACCCTCCTGACCTCTTTCCCCCACTTCTACGCCAGCCCCGCCGCCACCCAGGACGAGTGGAAGCGCGAGAAGATGGAACAGATCGCCCTGCTGCTGAAGGCCGCCCTCGGCGCCCGCGGCAAGGTCGGCCTGAAAATGAATCTCCCGCAGTCCCAGTTGGAGGAGCTTCTGAAGCTCCTGCCATCGCTGCGCCGCCCCACGATCGCCCAGCTCGCAGAGGAAGGCTGGGTGGCGGTCGAGACGATCATTGACGAAACCGTCGTCCGGGACATCATTCCGGCCCTCAAGCGCCTCGGCGCCGAGGGGATCATCGAGTACCCGCTCAACAAGATCGTCCCGTAAACCGCTTCCACTGAACATCCAACCCCGACCAGAAGGCCATGGGCTCCATCAAAAAACGTCGTAAGACCAAGATCAACAAGCACAAGCGCAAGAAGCGCATGAAGCAGAACCGCCACAAGAAGCGTCTGCGTTACAAGTCCTAACGCGGCCTTCTGAGGTAACGTTTTGAAAAAGGGATCCGGTTCCGGCCGGGTCCCTTTCCTTGCGTACGGAGGGATCACCATTGGAGCTTGGAAGTTCCCGGTGCAGTCCCCATCTTCGGCCGGTGCGGTATTTCCTCCTGCTCCTGATTCCCTTCCCCGCTCTTGCGGAAGTCGATCCCCGGCTGGAATTCGCGAAGGGTCTGCTCGATCAATCACGGAACAAGGAGGAGGAAGCGGTGGCTCGTTTCGAGGCCGCCCGCCAGGCCGATCCCACCGCCATGCCGCTGGTCCGCCGCGCGGCCGACCGTTTGATCGCGGCGGGCAATCTGGCCAAAGCCGTCACGCTCTACCGCGAGCTGGCCGCCGCCACGCCGGACAATCTGGGCAACCAGCTCACCTACGCCGATTTCCTGCGGTCCGAGGGTCGCGGCGACGGCTTGGCGGAAAAAATGGCCGGTGAAACGCTGGAACAGGCGCTGAAACGCTTCCCCTCGAGCCTCGCCATTCTGGAGCGCTTGTTCCGCAGCGCGGAGAACCGCAGCGACCGCGAACGCTCGCGCCAGCTCTTCGACCGCCTGATCGCCACGCCTCCGCTCGATCCCGCCGCCATGTTGATGGCGGAGACGTGGTCGAATCTGCTGTTCGCCGCCAACGATGCCTCCGCCCGCGAGCGGCTCGACAAGCTCTTCCAAGCCTCGGTCGATGCGGCCCCACGCCATTCCGCACTGGCCCGTGCGGCCTCAGAACATTTCCGCAAGACCGACCGCCTCGATGTGGCGATCTCGATTCTCCAGAAGCACGCGGAGGCCGCGCCCACCGATCTCGAACTGCGAACCCGGCTCGGTATTCTCCAGTTCGCCGCACTTCAGGACCAAGCCGGCGAGGCGACCTTGAAGGAAGTGCTCACCATCGATCCTCGTCGTGCGATCGCCCACGACGCCCTCGCCAAGTTCTACCGCCAGCACAACCAACCGGAACCCGCACGGGAACACGCCGCGCAGGTCCTGCGGATCCGCGGCGGAGATCCTTCGGCCTTCGTGTCATTGGCAGAAGAATGGCTGGCGGCCGACCAACCGAAGCCCGCCCGCATCCTCTTGGAGAAGGCGGCCTACGATCATCCCGCAGATCCGGATATCGCCTCCAAGCTCGCCATCGCCACCCGCCGCGATCCCGAGACGCGGGCACACGCCTCCATTTTGTTCCGGCAAGCCGAGTCCCTCATCCCTACCGGCTCAACTCCTGATCCCGCCTTTCTCGCCGAATCGGCCGATTGCCTGATCGAGGAAAAACGCCCCTCCGCCGCCGAAGACCGCCTGCGCAAGGCGATCCGCGCCTTTCCACCGGATGCGAAGAAGGAGACCGCCTCCACCCTCCGCAAGCTGGCCGGACTCTGGGAATCCCAGAACAAGAACGCGGATGCCGCACGGGCACTCCGCCAGCGCGCGGATTCACTCGATCCGGTGCATTAGGACCGGCGGTCAAATCAGGGAGCCTCCATCACTTCGGCGGCAGGGAATTTCCACTTCCCTTCGAGGATTTCCGCCCGTGGCCGGTAGAGGCGGACCGTGTAATTCCAACCGGGGGTGATGGGCAGATAGTTTGCGGCACCTTTGGGATCTCCGCCAAACTGAATGGTGACGGAACCATCGGCGGAAGGCTTTGCCGTGAGGTTGTTGAACGAATAGCGGCCGAGATCGTTCGGGGTAAAATAGCCGTCTTTGTTATAAACGGTCACCGACCAGAAGCCGTCTACAGGTGCATCCTTCACCGTGAGTTCAAAGGCCGTCTTCCCATCATTCGGATCCGGGTAGGCACTGGTATACATCGCTGCGGATTTCGGATTGCCGCCCCAGCCGATGGCCGTGCCGATGAGATGGCTCACCGGATCCACTTCACCCTTCGCCCCGAACATGGCGTCCATGCCGTCGTTGTGCATACTGCCGAGCACGGCGAGAGCATCGCGGACCTTTTTCTGCGAACCGGGGTCCCAAACCGGCACCTCCCATTTGCCCGTGCGGGCCTGCTGCACCTGGATGGCATCCTGCAGGGCGTGAGCTGCCTTCATGTCAGCAAGGTCTCCGGGATCGGCGAGAGTGCGGATGATGATGAAGACATAGCGGGTCCCCACCGCTTCACGCGTGTATTCATGTTTCCCCGCTCCATGGGCGACCTCCAGCGTGTAGTGGTCTTCCGAGACCACCTGCATGGACATGAAACGCTTGCCAGCCTCCGGCAGGATGATCGTCAGCGGCGCAGCATCGAGATCGAAAACGCCGGACGAGTAGATCGTATCACGGTTCATGCGGACGACCTTCTGTTGATCGATCGGCGTCATCTCGCGGGCGTGGACGAGCTTGCCAAAGCCGCCGTCCTTCACCGTGTTGCCAAAATAAAGATCGGTTTCGGCCCGCGTGAAATTCCCCGCATTCACGAGCAACGGTTCCGTGCCGGCGGCGCCAGGAAGAGCACCAAGCAGCGAACCAAGGGCGGCCATCCAGATCAGCGAAAACGAGAGAGGCATGCGTTTCATGGCGTTGTGGGGTTGGAAGCAGGGATCAAAGTCACTTCCGAATCTTCTCACACAGATCGAGCCGTGCCTTGAGAGGATCGGGAGCGAAGGAAGGGCCGGAGAGGGTGAAATTCATTACGTCTGGCGAGGCAGGGTCATGACGCGGCCAGTTCGGACGGCCGCCACCATTCGGGTCTCCCGTTTTCACGAAGGACACCCAATAGCCACTGGTGGTCTTCGCCATGGCCTCATCCTCTGCCGTGGCCTTGCCATTCAGGGCCGCGCCCACGCAATCCCACGCGAAGAGGATCTCGGAGGCATGAGTCGCACCACGCATCGTGGATCGGAGAGCCTGAGGCACGTAGGAAAAGCGATAGAGGTAGGCGGGCTGTCCCGCCCGCGTCATGGCCTGGGCCAGATACCGCGGCGGCTCCAGCATCACGAGATCCGCCATCACCGCCTGACGCAGATCAGGCAAAGCCACAGCCCCCTCCGGATCATAGAGCTCACGGGCCTGCGGGGAGAGGACGCCGAACTGGGAGAACAACGCGTCCTTCGTGGCTGCCGGAGTGATGGAGAGATCGTAATCATTACCCCCGCACAGGACGGGAATCATCTGCTGCCTTCCTTCGCGGAGGCTCGTCTCCGGGGGCTCCACCACCAGACGGCCATCCACGATGGAATGCGAGAGTCCGGGAATCTCCGGGCCATCCTGGATCGCCAGCACATAATGCTCGGCCCCTTTCCCCAGCTCATCCACGGACAGATCACGGAGGCCTTTCAAGACCGCCGCGTCATCTCCCTGGATGCCTGCCACCCGCGCATACTCCATCGCGATCGATTCCGCAGCGGCCAGTGAGCGCATGGGCGTGGCGGCCGCACGTGGGGCAGGAATGCCGGGGGATTCCAAAATCGCCCGTTGGAACAGACCGCGCGACAGCGGTGAAGTCAGATGCACCAGCACCGAGCCTCCGCCCGCAGACTCGCCGGAGAGCGTGACGTTCTTCGGGTCCCCACCAAAGGCCGCGATGTTCCGCTGAACCCATTGCAGGGCGGCAAGCTGGTCCATGTAGCCGTAATTGCCGCGCAGATCCTCCGGTGCCTCACGAGCCAATGCCGGATGCGTGAAGAATCCCAACCGCCCAAGCCGGTAGTTGAAGCTCACCACCAGGATGCCCTGTTTCGCCAGTGCATCGCCGGGATATAGTGAGGCACCTCCCGTCACCAACCCTCCTCCGTAGATCCACACCATTACCGGCAGAGGACCGTTCGCCTCAGCCGGACGCCAGACATTGGCGTAGAGGCAATCCTCCGAAGTATTCGCAGCGGTGGGGCCGCCATCCTTGGGCTGGATCGGATTGGGAGAGAATGCCGTGGTCTCGCGAATTCCTTCCCATGAGGCCACCGGCTGGGGAGGGCGCCAGCGCAACGAACCCACCGGCGGCCGGGCGAAGGGGATGCCCTTGAAGACCACCAGACCATTTCCAACGGCGCCGCGTATTCTGCCACCTTCCACCTGTACCACCGCAGGATCTTCCTCCGCGTGAAGCGGGAAGAGAAATACCCCGATGAGAGCGGCGGCCATGCGAATCATGGACCGGGTTCGCATCACGCCACGCCAGCATGTCGGACGTTTCATGAGAGTGCATGGCCGCAACCGGATCGCCCGGTTCCGGACCAATCCTCACCCTATCCCCGACGAGGCAGTCGTCTCAAGCCGTAAATCGCCGTAACGGAAGCACTGATTCAGACTGCCGTCACCCCGTGGATCGCGTTCTCCAGCGCGTTCACCGCGAACGCCAGCTCCTCCATCGTGGCGACCAGCGGCGGCATCAGCACGATCGTATCGAGAATCGGACGCGTGAGCAGGCCATGTTGCCATGCGGCGCGGCACACCGTCTCCCCCATGCGCGCCTCCGCAGGAAAGCGGCTGCCATTCGGCTGCCGAAGCTCGATGCCGGCAATGAAACCACATTGCCGGATCTCATGAACCTGCGGGCAGCGTTCCTTCAATCCCGCCAACAGTCCGGCCATCCCGGCGATCTTCGGCTGGAGCGTCTCCAACACCTTATCCTGTTCGAAAACCTCCAGGCCGGCCAGAGCCACCGCGCACCCCAGCGGGTTCGCCGTATAACTATGTCCGTAGTAGAATGCCTTCTCTGAGCCACCAAGGAAGGCATCGTAGACTGCGGCCGTCGTCAAGGTGGCCGCCATCGGCAGATAGCCGCCGGTGATTCCCTTCGCCACGCACAGGAAGTCTGGAATCACGCCCTCATTCTGGCAGGCGAACATGCGCCCGGTGCGGCCGAAGCCGGTCATCACCTCATCCAGAATCAGATGGACACCGCGGGCATCGCACCAGCGCCGGAGCGCCGCCAGCATGCCCTGCGGCCACAAGCGCATCTCATTCACGCCTTGGATGAGAGGCTCGAGGATGACCGCGGCGATTCCGTCCGTAACCGATTCCGGCATCCCCTCCAGCTCCGCAAGATCCGCCACCCGCCGCACATCCAATCCGAAGCGCTGCATCAATCCGGTGAAGCGTCCGACGCCTCCCAACGAGGCCGCGCCGAGGGTGTCCCCGTGATACCCGTTCTCAAAGGCGATGAAGGTGACGCGGTCGTTCTCTCCGCGATTGAGCCGGTATTGCAAAGCCATCCGCACCGCGCATTCGATGGCCGTCGATCCATCGTCCGAGAAAAACACGCGCTCCAAAGTTCCCTGCGGAAACAATCCGCTCAGGCGCATGGCCAGCTCGGAGGCGCGGGGATTGGCAAAGCCGAGGAAAGAGGTATGTGCCACTTCCTCAAGTTGGCTGCGGATCGCCGCATCCAGGCGCGGATGCCGGTGGCCGTGGATATTGGTCCAGATCGAGGAATTGCCATCGAAGTAACGCCGGCCTTCCGAGTCCCACAGCCACACGCCCTCACCGCGCACCAGTACCAGCGGCTCCTCTCCGCACCACTCCGCCTGGCGGGTGAACGGGTGCCAGCAATGGGCCCTGTCCCCCTCGATCCACCGGCGGCTGTCCTCTCGCATGCGCGGAGCTTGGGACAGCCGGAGGGGCGGATCAAACCACGGATTTCACCGGCGCATCCGAATCTCACGCCATCCACGTCCACTTCTCCGCCCACCAGCGGTAGTTGGGACCATCCTGGAGGATGCGCCCGAGACCGGGCCATGGCAGGTGGAATCCGAAGCAGCGGGTCCGCTTGGCCGCCGCCTCGCTCCAATATTTTTTCCGGGTCACCACGGCCTGCACCGGATCGTGATCGAAGGCGATGGTCCAATCGGGATTCGCAAACATGAGCAGCGCATGGTGCGAGAGATCCATCAGGTGCAGCAGCTCGTCATTGCCGGAGCGGATGCGGAAGCAGGCGTGACCCGCAGTGTGGCCGGGCGCGGGCTCGATGGTCACCTTGCCATTCCAAAGTTGGGTCCCGGCCTTCACCGGCTGCATGAGCGGCTGGAGGATATCAAAGTTCGCCCGCACCTCGCGGACCATGTTCGGGAGCGGCTTCTTGTCCCGCTTGCTCTTCGAGAAGTCCGGCTCGGGCGAGCGCCAGAAGGCCACCTCCTCCGGTAGCAGGTAAAAGGCAGCGTTCGGGAAGGTCGGCTTGCCGCCGGTGATGAAGCCATTCAGGTGATCGGAGTGGGCGTGGCTCAGGAAGGCGGCGGTGACCTCCTCCGGGCGGATGCCAGCCATCGCCAGGCCGGACTCGAACCAACCGATCTGCGGATTGCTACCGCGCCCGAAGCCCGCATCAAACACCGCCACCTCCTTGCCGGAGCGGATCACCAGCAGGTTCACATAGAGCGGCAGTTGGTTGAGGGCCTCGCCATGGCTCTCCATCGCCTCCTTCATCTTCGGACGATCCTCCTCGGGCCACATCAATCCGAGTCCCTCCCGCAGCGGCAGATTTCCATCACTGATCGAAAATGCCTCCAGTTCCCCAATGGTGAACCGATAGACGAACGGATTGCGAAATGCCTTGTCAGGCACCGCCACCTCCCCAGACGCAGCTCCAACCATGCCCGGGAGAGCCAATCCAGCCAAGGCCGAGCCCAAAAAACCGCGCCGCGAAAATTCCGCTCCTTGATTCATAAGCCTTTGATACGCGTGAGGGAACCGGTTGTCATCATCCGCCGAGGCACATTTACTGACGGAAAAGACACATACCTACGCGATCGCGTAGTGTCGCTATGGCCGATTTTGGGCATATTGATCCCGTCAGCGCGCCACCCGGCGCAACGACCTTCTCCAAAGAAGACCATTCTCCCCCCAAAACAGTTGGTCGGCGGATGTCGGGGGCCCCCCTTTCGACATCCGCCGATCCCTTTTTCAGGCCAAAGGATCAATGGTCCTTCAGGTGGCGATCGGAGAAATCGAGGTACTGCTCCCAGTCGTAATCGGTGAGATCATGCCCTCCCGGCCGAACGTGATAGCCGATCGTGCCATTCAAAACCGGCTGGCCGACCGCAGGCCATGTCTCCGCAGGCAGCCCGCCCGCTCCCAACAGCTTGTAAACCGGTTCAGCGGCCTTCGCCCCCGCGAACTCCCCCTCGGGGTCGGCATTCTTGTCGTCGATGGCACTGGCGACATAGACCGGCCGTGGCGCGACCAAGGAAATCACGAGATGCTGGTCGAAGGGCAGCTCGGTGTCCTTCCCAACGTACTGCCGGAACGAACGGGCGAACCAATGGGGGAAAACCCGGTTGAGACGTTCGATGTTCTCCCCCACCCCGCGATGGAACAGCTTCGCTCCACCTGCGCCTGATTCGTGACAATAGACTGCGGCGAATCGTTCATCGGTGGCACCCGCCCACAGGGCGGCCTTGCCGAGACGGGACCACCCCATCACGGCCACGCGCTTGGCATCGATCAGCGGCTCTTTCTCCAACGCGTCCATTCCCCGGCTCAGTCCCCATGCCCAGGCCGCGATGGAACCGAAATTGTCCTCCCGCTGCTGGAGTTCCGGGTAAAGCGATTGTGCTCCGGAAGCGAAATACGGCTCATGATCCGGCGCGATATCCTCCCGATACAAGGTGGCGAAGGCATACCCGCGCGCGAGGATGTGCTCGACCGGCCACTGTTTGGCATTGATGCCGCGGGAGTCTTCGGTCGCGCGGTGATCCCTTACGGCGGCGAGATTCACATACGATGTCTTTTCCTCCACCCAGCTTTCCGTGATCCGGATGCCGGGGTCGGGGTGGACGGACTGATTGCCCCAGAAATTGAGCGCGAGAATGGCTGGCACCGGACCCTTCACCTGATTGGGAACGTAGATCAGCAAGTCCATCCGTGGACCGCCCGGGTCGCCACCGGGATAAAGGGCGATCTGGATGCGGGTGGCCTTGTCCGCGAGAGCATGTGGATCGCGGTCAAAGACCTCGATTTTCATCTTTTCCGGTCGCTCCGGAGAATGGCCATACATCTGTTTCGCAAACAGTTCCAACAACTCCGGCCGACGCTTCGTCCGCCATTGTTCCACCGTCGTGATCTTGCTGCCGTCCAAGGCCGTCAAGGGCTCCGGAAGCGGTGCTTCCGCGCCCGCCCGCGCCATGGATGCCGCAACCACGGCGATTGAAACCATCCGTCTCATTCCGACATGACGACGCTACGGAAGGGGGATGCTCAAGGGAAATCGGAAGGCTCGGCCTTTTGTCCGAGTTGGGGTCCGCAGATACCGGAATCATCTTCCAACGCGATCACGGTATATCAACGTGGCCGAATTTGTGTCACTCTCTCCCTGTCAGCAAGACCTCCCCCCGGACCCCTTTCCTGACTCAACTCTCCCCCCAAAACCAGCCGGCGGATTTCGAAGGATCGCTTCGATTTCCGCCGACTCCGTTGACAGCCAAGGAGGCTCTCAGATCTTGAACACCGCCATCTCCGGCCGACAGGCGAAACGGACGGGCAGCCCGGTGGTGCCGATGCCGCGGCTTACAAAGAGTTTTCCCGCCGGGGAATCGTAGTGACCGACCACGTAGCGGCCCACCCCCTCCGGCAAGTACAGGGCTCCGAGCAAAGGGACCCGGCATTGGCCGCCGTGCGAATGCCCGCTGAGAATCAGTTCATAGGGCCGGTCCAATGGCCGATCCCCGACGATCGGATAGTGGCACAAGAGAATGCGGGGTTTCTGGTGCTGGGACTTCAGGCCGAAGTAACCCGTGGTGCCTTCCAGCACCACCGGGCCGAGATCGCGCCTCTCATTGTAGAGCCATGCTCCGCCAGTGGCCTTCGCCGCCTGCCGGAAGAGTTCTCTTGCGCCGTTGTCGAAGGGATCGTGGTTGCCGATCACGCCATAGAGCGGAACCGGCAGGGCTGACATCACCTCCAGAGCCTCACGGAGAATCTTGTGATCCTTCCCATCCACCAGATCCCCGGTGAAGAAAATGAAATCCGGCTTCTGATCCAGCGCCGTGCGGAGAATGCCTTCCAGCCGCGAACGATCGCAACGGCGATAGTGGATATCCGTGAGGTGAACCACGGTTTTCCCCGCTCCCAGATGGCTGAAATCGTGCCGGGTGATCTCGATCCAGCCCGGCTCCACGGCGAATCCATCCACTGCCGCCAATCCCGCGCCGAGGCAGGGCAGACGGAATAAAAACTGTCGGCGCGTCCAAGCCATGTCACAGGGAGATCTACCACGGGACAGCGGCGCGGTGGGTGAATTTTGCGTGAATCCTATGAGGAGGCACCCAGTCTCCTATCCAACACCCGCATCTATTTCGTTGCCCGGATGACGATGGGTCAGCCGATCCACGACAATGCTTGAGCCCTGTTGATCACCGCCCCTCGGGCTTCGGCTCGTCGCCGAGCATCTTGTCGATGTCCTCGATGAACTTCCACGGGCAGCGCTTGCGCTGGTATTTCCGCCACAACACGTCGCGGAGTTCACGCCACAGCGCCTCGGGCACCGGATCGACGGTTTCCCAGTCGGGATCGGTCTTCAGCGTGGTGATGAAGGTCCACTTGTTGGCGTGGCGGTTGGCCCGGTAATATCGGACACCTTCTTCGGTGCGCTCGCGCCATTCGTGACTTTCCATGCCCGGAAGCTACGGGCATGGACCGCCGGAGTCCAGAGGGATGACGTTGACTGGCCCTCGCCCGCTGTCAGCATCCCCGCGTGCGGAGAGCCCTGACCAACGACGTCGTCAAGATCCTGTGTTACGTGGCGGGCGTGCTGCTGCTGGCTGCCGTGATTTCCCCCATGCTCTACAATGGCGGCAAAGCCTTGTACGAGGTGACCCACGAAAAGCAGACGAACGGCTTCGTCAAGTGGCTGGCCGAAGCCTGCGGCCGCTCGAATTTCCCGCGTTTCTTCAACCGCTCGGTGATGCTCTCCGCGCTGGTGCTGTTTTTCCCATTGGTCCGTTGGCTGAAAATCGGTCGCTCCCAGATCCGCTACCGCGACACACCATGGTCGTTCCGGCTGCCGGAATCCGCGATCGCCGCCAATGAAGGCCAGCCCCTCCAGCGCGATCCAAAGGGATGGCTGCATCTGGCGCTCGGCTTCACCTTGGCTCTGGGTGGCCTGGCCCTGCTGGCGTGGTGGCTGGTTCAAACCGGGGCCTTCGTGATGGAAGACCGCGCCTTCTCGACCAAGGGCGTGCCGAATGTCTTCCCGCTACAAACCATCAAGCTCGGCAAGGTGATCCCGGGTGCCCTGTTCTCCTCGCTGCTGATCGGAGCTCTGGAGGAAATCGTCTTCCGGGGCGTGCTGCTGGGGATCTTCCTCCGGGCGATGAAACCCTGGGCGGCGATCGTGAGCCTTTCGCTGCTCTTCGCCTTCCTGCATTTCCTCGATCCCAAGACGCTCGGCTCGGTCCCTGATCCGGAATCCGCCAAGGCGGGCTTCTGGCTGTTGGGGCGGATCTTCGCCCAGTCACGCGGACCCGCTGCCGCTGCTGTCCAGCTTCTGCACCCTGTTCGTGCTCGGAGCCGTGGTGGCCTACGCCCGGGTGCGCACCGCCTCGCTGTGGATTCCGGTGGGGCTGCATGCCGGGTGGGTCTTCGGGGTCTTTATCTTCAAGGCGGTCACCCAGCCGGTGACGAATCTGGGAGGCGTCTCGAAGTTCCTGATCGGCTCCACCTTGCGGGAAGGCCTGCTGCCGCTGGCGATCGTGGCGGCCACCGGCGCGGTGATCCATTTCATCACCCGCCGCCATGCCGACCGCCCCGGAATCTGAACCGCCGCGCGGCTGGCGGAGGCTTTTCGCCCGGGCGCTGGATCTGGTGTATCCGCCATCCTGTGGCATCTGCCACACACCGCTCTCCCACGGCCGGGCGCTGTGTCGCTCCTGCTCGAACAATCTGCCACGGCTGGAGGAGCCGTTTTGCTCCGTCTGCGGCGAATCGTTCGATGGAGTCATCGAATCCGCCTTCGAATGCCCGAACTGCACCGGGCTCAACCCGGCCTTCGAATTCGCCCGTCCGGCGCTCCGGGAAGACTCCCGGACCATGGAGTTGATCCACGGACTGAAATACCGGAAGGGGCTCCATCTTGCAGCCGAGCTCGGACGGTTGGCGGCGGAGTCCTTTGCCGATCCCCGGCTCGCCCCGGCGCTTGCAGAGAAGTGGCCGCTGATCCCGGTGCCTCTCCATCCCTCCCGCCAGCGCGAACGCTATTTCAACCAAGCAGCTGAAATCGCCCGTACGGTCTCCTCAGTGACCGGGCTGCCGGTGCTCGCTGCCCTCCGGCGCATCCGCAAAACGGAGACCCAGACCCATTTTGGCCGCACCCAGCGTCTGGCGAACCTGAAAGGAGCCTTCACCCTCAGCCAGGCTGGAGCCCGTTTCTCCGCTGGAAAACCGCCCGGCGCAGTGGTGATCGACGACGTTTTCACCACCGGCGCGACCGTCCACGAGTGCGCCCGGGTCCTCCGCCGGGGAGGGGTACAAAAGGTGATTGTCGTCACCGTGATGCGCGGCTAGGCTGGCCGCCACGGCGCGAGCGCTTCCCCGCCGCCGTCCCGAACCTCTCAATTCCATGGGCATTTTCAAAAAGCCGAGTCTCCGCAGCCGCGAAAAACGCGATGACATGCCCGAAGGCCTCTGGACCAAGTGTCCGGACTGCGGCGCGATGATCCACACGCTGGAGCTCCAGCAGAATCTCCACACCTGCCCGCAGTGCGGAAACCACTTCCTGATGGATTCCGCCGATCGCATCGCCCTGATCGCGGACGCGGACAGCTTCGAGGAAACGGAACGGGATCTGGTTTCCGCCAATCCGCTCGGTTTCAACGGCTACGAAGGCAAGATCGCCTCCCTCCGCCAGAAAACCGGCCTCAATGACGCCGTCGTCACCGGTCGTCTCACCGTCGGTGGCAAACCGGCGATGATCGCCGTGATGGACTTCAAGTTCTTCGCCGGCTCCATGGGCTCGGTGGTCGGAGAAAAGATCACCCGCGCGATCGAGACCGCCATCGCGGAAAAGCGCGGCGTCATCATCGTTTCCGCCTCCTCCGGTGCCCGCATGCAGGAAGGCATGCTCTCGCTGATGCAGATGGCCAAGACCTGCGGCGCGCTGGCCCGCCTCTCCGAAGCCAAGCTGCCATATATCTCCGTCCTGACCCACCCGACCACCGGCGGTGTCACCGCCTCCTTCGCCACCATCGGCGATATCAACCTCGCCGAGCCAAAGTGCATGATCGGCTTCGCAGGTCCGCGCGTGGTGAAGGAAACGACCCACCAGAACCTGCCGCCCGGCTTCCAGACCGCCGAGTTCATGCTCGACCACGGCCTGATCGACTCGATCGTCCCGCGCAAGGAACTGCGGGACAAGCTCGTCGAGCTGCTGGGCTACATGATGCCGGAGTGAGCCCTCCTGCGTGTGGACTTCGTCCGTTCCTGGTGCTAAACGTATTCCATGAGTGACAAGGGACAGACCCTGCTTTCGGAAGCGATGACCCTCGATCTGGTGGAGCGCCGCTGGTTGGCCGAAACCCTCTTCGAAAGTGTCGAAGACGCAGAAGGCGTGGCAATCGCCACCTCACGATTGGAACAACTCCAGAGTGGCGAGCAGCACCTGATCCCTTTCGATGAGGCCTTGGGTTCTCTTGGCCGGTGATGCGGATTTTATTCCACTCGCTCGCTTTGGAGGACGTCCGCGAAATCGTCACCCCATTGGACGCAGAGTCCCTCCAAGCAGCCGACGGGTTCCTATCCGAACTGCGGAAAGCCGGTGCACTGCTGGCCTCTCATCCGGGTATGGGGCATCCGGCCGGACCATTCCGCCGTTGGAATCTTGGCCGCTGGCCCTATCACCTTCTCTATCTCGAGCGCCCGGATGACGGTGAAATCTGGATCATGGTCGTGCGCCATCAAGCCCGCCATCCCCGTCACGGTCTTTCACGCCGTCTTCCAGAGCCCTGAATCTTCCCATGACCTACTCCGAAGCCATCGACTGGCTCTTCTCCACCCAGATGTTCGGCATCAAGCTGGGATTGGAAGGACCGCGGAACCTGCTCAAGGAATACCTCGCCTTCCCGAAGCGCGGGGTGAAGGTGATCCATGTCGCCGGGACCAACGGCAAGGGCAGTACCTGCGCGATGATCGACAGCGTGGCCCGCGCCAGCGGCCTGCGCACCGGTCTCTTCACCTCGCCGCATCTGGTCGATTACCGGGAACGCATCCAGGTCTCCGGCCAGCAGATCCCACAGGAGGAATGCGCCGCCATGCTCACCGAGCTGCGCGGCATCTGCGAAAGGCTCGAAACGCACCCGACCTTCTTCGAGATTACGCTGGCTCTGGCGATGCGCTGGTTCCGCGAACGGGAATGCGAGTTGATCGTGCTGGAAACCGGCATGGGCGGCCGCCTCGATGCCACCACCGCCGTGCCTGCGGACGTCTGCGTGATCACGCCGATCGGCCTCGATCATACCCAGTGGCTCGGTGAGACCTTGGAACTCATCGCTGCGGAAAAAGCCGGCATCCTCTTGCCCGGGGCCACTGCGGTTTCCTCTCCACAGGAACCCGCCGCCCGCAGAGTCCTGGAGAAGGAGGCCAATGAACGCCGCTGTCCGCTGACCTTCGTCCATGAACCCCTGATGGGTTATTCGATTTCTCTGGCCGGTCCCCACCAGGCATGGAATGCCGCACTCGCACTGGCAGCGCTTGATGCCGCCGGAGTAGCCCTGAGCTTTGATACGGTTCAATACGGTCTCGGTCAGGTGAAGTGGCCGGGGCGTTTCGAACGCTTCCCTGCGGACTCGCGCCCGGAGATCATTCTGGATGGAGCGCACAATCCCCATGCCGCAGGAGTGCTGGCGGAGACATGGCGGCAGGTATTCGGCGACAAGAAAGCCACGCTGTTGTTCAGCGCCGTTTCTTCGAAGGACATCCCGGGCATTCTCGTCCACCTTGCTCCATTGGCGGAGCGAATCCTCCTTTGCCCGGTGGATACGCCGCGCGCCGTACCTACGGCCGAGCTAGCGGCAGCCCTGCCGACAGGAACCACCGCCACGGAATACGCGACCTTCGATGAAGCTCTCGAAGCATCCGTCACCTTCACGGATCCCGTGCTGATCGCGGGCTCGCTGTTCCTTGTCGGCGAAGCCAAAGCCCGCTTGGAGGGGGGTGAGTTCCAAGGCTGCACGCAATGAGCAGCCTCACGATTTCGTGACCCGCACGGAGATCGATTTACTCGTCGGGGTATCGCTCCCTTCCGCCGTGCTACCTGCGGGCACCAGTGCATTCGCCTCCGGGAAGTAGGCGGCCGCGCACCCGCGTGGCATGTCATAAGCGATTGCCTGGAACCGCTCCGCGATCCGTTCCCCATCTTCCCACACGCTGGTGAGATCCACCAGATCGCCCGGCTTGAGACCGCGCTCCACCAGATCCTCCGGATTCACCAGCACGATGCGCCGCGCATGACCAATACCGCGATAGCGATCGTTCATGCCGTAAATGGTGGTGTTGAATTGATCGTGGCTGCGGAGTGTCTGGAGAATCAGGCAGCCGGGTGCCGGGATGAATGCATCCAAGGACCCTGCGGCGAGTTCCGCTTTCCCCGTCTCCGTATTCCAGCGGCGCTCCTTTGCCGCATTCGGCAGATAGAATCCACCGGCCTGTCGCACCCGCTCGTTGTAGTTCTCAAACCCCGGCACCACCGCCTCGATCCATTCACGGATGCGGTCGTAGTCCTCCACGAGCCAGCGCCAGCGGATCCTCCCCGTATCTCCTACCACGCCTTCCGCCAGACGGGCTACGATCTCGCACTCGCTCAACAGCATCGGGGAAACCGGATCGAGACGCCCTTCCGATGATTGCACCACGCCCATCGAATTCTCACACGAGACGAACCGCGGCCCCCATGGACCATCGTCACGATCGGTGCGGCCGAGACAGGGCAGGATTAAAGCTCGACGGCCATGAACCAGATGGCTGCGGTTCAGCTTGGTCGAGACATGACAGGTCAGGCGGCACTTCCGGAGAGCGGTGGCGGTGAAGTCCGTATCCGGAGTGGCTTGCGCGAAGTTTCCACCCAGTGCGAAGAACACCTTCGCCTCGCCGCGATGCATCGCCAGAATCGAGGCCACCGTATCGTGGCCGTGCGTGCGCGGGGAAACGATGCCCGCCTGCTTGTCGAGCGCCTCCAGAAAGGACTCCGGCATTTTCTCCCAGATGCCAACGGTGCGATCACCCTGCACATTGCTGTGACCTCGCACCGGACAAAGGCCGGCTCCGGGACGGCCGATCGCCCCAAGCAGCAGATGCACGTTCGCGATCTCGCGGATCGTCGCCACCGCATTGCGATGCTGGGTAAGGCCCATCGCCCAACAGGTGATCACCCGTTTCCCGCCTCCTGCCATCGCGGCGGCCAGCTCTTCGATCTCCGCACGTCCGATTCCGGACAAGGCTTCGATCTCATTCCAAGGTGTACGTTCCACCACGCTACGATACTCCTCGTAGCCGGTCGCGTGCTGTTGGAGGAAAGCTTTATCTTCCGATCCGGCCGCGAGGATCACTTTGGCAATGCCACGAAACAGAGCCAGATCCCCGTTCACCCGCACCTGGAGATAGGTCGATGCGAGCGGAGAGCTCCTCCCCAGCAATCCCAAGGCCTGCTGCGGATGAGCGAAGCCGACAAGTCCCGCTTCCTTCAGCGGATTCACCGCCACCAGCCGGGCTCCTCGTTTCACCGCCTCAGCCAGCGTGGTGAGCATCCGGGGGTGGTTGGTGCCGGGATTCTGGCCGACACACAGGATGGTCTCCGCCTCCAGGAAGTCCTCCATCGTCACCGTCCCCTTGCCCACACCGATCGCAGCCTTCAAGGCGGTGCCGCTGGATTCGTGGCACATGTTCGAGCAGTCCGGCAGGTTGTTCGTGCCAAAGGTCCGGGCAAAAAGCTGGTAGAGGAACGCCGCCTCATTGCTGGCGCGACCGGACGTGTAGAAAAGTGCCTCGTCTGGCGACGACAGCGCCTTCAATTCCTCGGCGAGGATTTCAAACGCACGGTCCCAACCCACCGGCTGATAATGCTCCGCTCCTTCCTCCAGCAGCATCGGCTCTGCCAGCCGCCCCTGCAGATCATGCCAGGCATCGCTCTGCCGGGACAAATCCGTCACCGAATGTTCCGCGAAAAACTCACGCCCGATCGTCCGGCCCATGGCCTCGGAAGCGACCGCCTTGGCCCCGTTCTCGCAGAATTCGGCCATCGACCGGTGATGATCCGGATCCGGCCACGCACAGCTCGGGCAATCGAATCCCCCGGACTGGTTGAGGTCCAAAAGGGCCCGCGTTCCCCGCAAGCCGGATTTCATCACAACCTGGGACATCGCCGAGGCCACTGCCGGCGCACCCACCGCCCAGATCTTGGGCGGCTTGACCTCCAGGCCGCCGGGTTCCTCCACAGGTGGGCGGGCGTCATGCGCATCGGGCTTCACGATCACCACGTTAGGCTCGTTCCAACTCCGATGCCAGAGGAGGATTGGTCAAAGATAGGACCTCTTTTTGGTGGCGTTCCCATATCGCCCGTTGGTTAATTGGGGGACCAATGAGTTCAACCGTGCTGCCGCCGAATGCTCCGCTCCTCCTTGATCTGGATGTTTCCACGGAAGACGAAGCAATCCGGGCGGTGGTCGGACTGCTGGATGGCAATCCGGATGTGCTGAACCACGCCGCTTTCGCCGAAGCGGTATTCGAACGGCAGAAGATCAATCCCCCGCTGCTCGGCAATGGCATCGCAATGCCTCATGCCCGGACCCCGCAGGTGAAAGAGGTCGTCTTCGCCATGGCCCGCTGCAAGCAGCCTGTGAACTTCGGCGAAAACCAAACCCCGGTGCGGCTCATCTTCCTCTACGGCATCCCGCCCCACCGGGTGGCGGAGCATCTGGCCACCACCGCCGCGCTGGCCCGCCGCCTGCGCGATCCAGCAGTGGTGAAGCAACTGCTGGAGGCGCAGGACGCCGTGGCATTCACGCAAGCGCTCGCATGACTGAAGCAGACGGCACGGCCGGCATGAGCAGATTCACACGGCGGCTGGTCCGCGTGCGAATCTGGCTGGGCGAGCGCCTGCGCTTCAATGAACTCCAGGCCACCCTGCTGTGGGCGGCCATCATCGGCTTTCTCGGCGCGTGGTCGTCGATCGGCTTCAAGGAAGCCACCGAGTGGCTGCATCATCTCTTCACCGGCCATCATGAAGGCGAGGAAGTCGCCGGATACGTGGCCAGCTTCCAGAAGATGGACAGCTGGCACCGCATCCTGGTGCCCACGCTCGGCGGCCTGCTTGCGGGATTGACGCTCTTGTTCGGTTCCCGGTTCAAGGCCCGGCAGAATTCCACTGACTACATGGAAGCCGTGGTCGTCGGCGATGGCAACATCTCGACCAAGGTCAGTCTGGTGAAGTCGGTCTCGGCATGGTTCTCGAGCTCCTCCGGTGCCTCGATCGGTCGCGAAGGTCCGTTGGTACAACTCTCCTCGCTGGTGGCCTCGGTGGTCGGCCGGTGGTTCAAGTTCCCGCTCGCCCGCAAACGCCAGCTCGTGGCCTGCGGGGCCGCCGCCGGTATCGCCAGCGCCTACAACGCACCGATTGCCGGTGCGTTCTTCGTGGCGGAGATCGTCCTCGGTTCGGTGGCGATGGAAGCCTTCGGCCCGCTGGTGATTTCCTCTGTGATCGCCACGCTCACCACGCGTGCCCACTACGGCGCGGAGGCCCTGTATGCCGCTCCGGTCTTCAACCTGCACAGCAATCGAGAGCTGCTTCCCTATCTCGTGCTGGGCATCGCCTGTGGTCTCGGCACGCCCTTGTTCCTCTCGATGATGAAGGGCGGCGAAAAAGTCTTCGCCTTCCTCAAGCTGCCGGTCTGGGCACGACTCGCGCTCGGTGGGTTGGTGGTCGGTTTGCTCGCAGTCTACCGACCGGAAGTCGCTGGCAATGGCCGCGCGCTGGTCTTCGGCGTTCTTCATGACCCCTACACCTGGCAGGTGCTCACGGTGATCCTCGTTTGCAAGCTGCTCGCCACCGCCGCCACCTTCGGTTCCGGGGCGGTGGGCGGGGTGTTCACGCCCACGCTCTTCACCGGTGCCGCTTTCGGCTACCTCTTCGGCATCGCCACCTGCGCCGTGTTTCCGGAATGGGGCATGGAGCCGGGAGCCTTCGGCCTGATCGGCATGGGAGCTTTCCTGGCTGCGGCGACCGGAGCACCGGTGATGGCCATCATCATGATCTTCGAGCTGACGCTCAACTACCAGATCCTGATGCCCGTCATGCTCGCCAGCGTGATGGCCTACTATGTCTGCCGTTCCTTGAATCCGAACTCTCTCTATGGCGAGGCGCTCAAGCGCAAGGGAGCCGCCGCCGTAGCCCAGCACCTCGCCACCCTCAAGGTGGGCGACCTGATGACACCGGACACCGGTACGCTCTCGCCCAATGCCACCTTTGGCGAAGTCGCCCGCGCTTTCCTCCAGAGCCGCCACGAGTTCCTGCACATCGTCCACGACAACCGTTTCCTCGGCGTGGTCTCGCTGCACGACATCAAGCCCTACCTCGATCAACCGGAGCTGGAATCGCTGCTGATCGCACGCGATGTGATGCGGGATGATTTCCCCCGCCTCCAACCGGACCAGACGATGAACGAAGCGCTCGAACTCTTCGGTCAAGCCGAGGCCGAGCGCCTGCCGGTCACCGCGATCACCGGCGAGCTGCTGGGCGCGGTGACGAAGACGGACGTGCTACTATTCCTCGCTGGCAAGCCGAAGAAGCAAGCGGTGGCGGCCGCGGCATGATCGCCGCAGCCCCTCACGCCTGAGGATCGCCCTTCTTCTTTTCCTTGAAGAGCATCTCGATGTAATTCGCCGCAGCCTGTCCGAGATCGGACTTGGGGTCGACATCGCGCATCTTCTCCAGCGTCGGACGAACCTTGTCCTTCTTCTCCGGCCAGCGCTGGTAGAGGGCGAAACGGGCGGCCTCCACTTCCTGCTTCTGCTTTGGTGAAAGGCGCGGATTGGCGGACCACTTGTCGAGTTCCTTCTCGGCCTCGGCGTATTCCTTCTTCTCCGCTTTCTCCAAGGCAAGATCGACGAGCTTCTCTCCGGAGAACGAATACTTGGCGATGTAGCCGGACTTGTCCTCCGGGTCCGCCTTCTTCATTTCCTCGAACACCGGCTTGTAAACCCCCTTCGGACCGAGACCGAGATTCATGCGGTCGAGGCCCTGGCCGAGCCGCCCTGCCTTCATCATGCCCGAGGCTCCGGAAGCATTCTTCCAGAAATCGTCCCGGTCACGGCGGGTGGCGAGCAGCTTCTTGGTAGCGGGAATGAGCCCGCCTGCGGCCTCGATCTCCGCAGTGCCGGCCAGCGATCCCACGAGCCGGCCATCACAATCGAACAGCACCACGGCCGGGACGCTGCGGACCTCCGCATTGCCCTTTTCGTTGCGCTTCGCCAGCGCCTTGTCTGCATCGTTGGGCGCTTCCTTGCGGTCGATATCCGTTAACAGGACGTCCGCACCGACACTGCTGAGGAAACGCGGATCATTCCAGATCTTCGCCACGGTCTCACCGGGGCGGTTCCAATCGGAACCATGGATGAACACGGCGATATCCGCCTTCGAGCCCTTTGCCTGCTCGAGCGCGGCGGTGAAATCGGCCACCCGTTGGCCGAATGCGGAGGAAATACAAACGGCCACGCACAGGCCGCCAATGAGGGAACGCATCATGATCGGATGAGTGGTGGAGGTTACTGGAGGCGGCGGCCGTAAACGCGGATGCCCGCGAGGTGGAAGAACTCAGTGCGATCATCATCGCGCTCCGCTTTCACGTACTGCACCCGTGTCGCCTTGCCGGAAAGCGGGATGCGCCATGGCCCCTGCTGTTCGGTGGTGCGGAACACTTCATGCCAAGTCGAGCCATCCTCGGAGACGGAGATCTTGAGCGGCATCTGACGGCTGCCGTTCTGGCCATAGTCCAAGCCCAAAACAACGATGCCGCTGAGATCACCGAGCTTACCCAAGCGAACCACCGCATTCGGCCGCACCTGCTTGTCCGTGTGGAAGGAACCTCCGTCTTCCTCGAGAATGCCCCAGTGGTTTTCAGGGTGGTCCCACTGGCAGGTGGACGAGGTTTTCAGGAGGCCGCCCGAGGAAAGGAGATCCCCGGGAAAAACCTCGGCCTTCTGGGGAGTGCTCTTGCTGAAGGAACGTCCCGCTTTGCCAAGCGATTGGAAGGCATCCACATTACCTGCCGCTTCCGCGGCGAGGATGGCTGGTCCGAGCGCGCTCTTCAGCCCGTCCTGGTTGCTACCGGAGGCGGCCGATGCGAACACGCGGCCCAACGCGGCAAAGAAGGCATTGGTGGACGCATTGTCCGTTGCGAAGCGCTTCTGGCCCCACGCGATGGTCGGCGCAAACCAGGATTTCGACGCGGACTGAATGGTCAGCACTTTTTCGAAGAAGGTGAGCTCCTGCGTCTTGTCTCCGCCCAGCGCCTTCGCTTGGTCGTCGAGCGCCTTTTCATATTCCCACATCGCTGGGCCGTCCTGCTTGGCGATCTGCTCGTGATACTTCAAGAAGAACGCCATCCGGCGATCCGCAGGGATGACCTTGAGAGCCGCTTCATCGATGCGGGCAAGCACGTCCCATGCAGCTTCCGGGTAGGCTGCGAGCGCAGCTCCCACCGACTTCCCGACCACCTCCCAGTCCTGGGCATCCGGCTTGCGGACATCCCGCATGAACTCCATGGCCTCGCACCACGCCGGATAATTGATCGGCTGGGCTTCCAGCGCCGCCTGATAGGCCATCTGGGCGAGTGCCGGATTCTTGGCCTTCAACGCGCGCGCCTGCCAGACATGGGCCATGCAGCGGTCGTAGGAATCCTTATCGTCGAAAATCTTTTCCTGAAGGATGAGCTGGGTCCAGGTGGTACCCCACAGGCTGATGTGCAAGCCCCGCTGCCAGGACAACGAATAGGCTGGTTCCCAATCTCCACGTGCCACCCGCACCGTGTAGGCGCAATGGCCGGGCTCGCCCATGGTGGTGGCAGGCAGGCCATTCGCCCGCGCCGCATTCGCGCCATAGTGGGAAAGCGATCCACAAACACCGCCGACATCACGCACGCGCTCGGCGTGGATCTCATTTTTAAAGGGTGCGTAGTAGTTCGCGCCGTGGATGGAGTCACCGAAGAGATTGTTCAGCTTGTAGGGGGCCTGCCAGCAGGCACCGATGTACTCCTTCGCCGTGAGCTTCACGTTGTCACGCAGCCATACGAGCGAATCGTCCCCCCAGGCTCCGCCGCTTTCCGACCAGCCACCATTGGACCCGCCCGAAACCACGAAGCGCTTTTCCCAAGTGTCAAAGGTGTCGAACTGCGGGTGGAGTTTTCCGCCGAGGCGTGAATCGCGGTAGGTACTTGTAACGATCCACGGCCCGGTCCTCCGGCCACTTGTCCTTGGCAAACATCAGCGCCACGGCCGCAGCGGTGGTCTGCTCGTGGCGGTCGGTCACGCCCTTGGGATCGGCTTTCCAGATCGCGGCGAGAATCCGCAGCGATTTGACCGGATTATCGAGAGGCCCGGACAGCATCAGATCCGCCATCCGCTCCTTCGAGGCCAGCAGGTCCTGAATGAACCAGCGCGTGTCCGAAGCGGACGCCATTTTGTCCAACTCCCCGCCTGCCACCCGTTTCAATTCCCCCACGGCCAGTTCGTAACGGCCCTGGGGGTTGGTGGCACTGGTCTGAAGGGCGGCCTCATTGTTCAGGTCCACCGCACCTTGGGCGGCGGACGCTAGAACCATGACCACGGCGGATCGGGAGAGAACAGAGTACATAGGAACGAACGGAACGCAAAAAGCGCCATACGTTCGCTGTTTCTCTCCTCTTTCCAAGCGGGGATTTCAGCCGATTGCATTGGCATTCTGCAATGCCCGCAACCCGTCCCGGCAACGTCCGATCTCCCTGATATGGAAGGAGATGACCGCGCCGTCCGCCGGGTAGCTACCCGTCGGAAAGTCTTCCAGCACCTTGCGGTAGCCTTGGAGAGTCGAGGCTTCACTGGCATCCAGCTCCGCCAGAATCGACTCGTCGGAAATCGGTGCGAAGGCTTGGCGCATTTCAGTCCACGTCCGCGTCGTTGCTTCCACGCTTTCCTCACCGTGTCGGCGTTGGAGAGTCTGGAGCGCGGAGCCGAAACCCGCACGCTGGTGTGATCTTTCCATCAGATGCGCGCGCAGGGAATCGGAAGCGCACCGCTCGGCAGCCGAACGGTGGAAATCCTCTCCATCCCGACAAATGCGGATCAGGTCTCCGAGCATCCGGCTTGCCCGGATTTCAGCGGCATCATGCGTTTGGGCCGAAGGTTCGGCGAGAGTGGTGCTCATGGAAGTCAACTGTTGGCCTTGCGTTCGATTGCCTGACCGGTCTTCTGGACATCATGACCGAATCCGGCGGCGGTATTGCATGACGCGAGCGCACCAAGGAGTGCGGTGGCGATGGCGACCTTCAAAATGGAACTGACGGAGGTTTTCATGGGATTGGGGAGTGGGGATGATTCAGGATTCAGGAGATGGGCGGCGATCAACGGCCCCCGATCTCAGCCGTCTCGGGATGAGAGATGGCATGCATCAGAGCGAGGTAGTTGATCAGACCGGCATGTTCGTGCGAGTGGCCGGCGTGAAGAGGAGTGCGGTTCTTTTTCATGATCGGTTCGGGTTGTGCCACCAGCAGTGGCGATCTTGGCACTCCTCTCGCAATCACCGGGCCATCAAGCACCATCCGACCACAATTCACTGAAATCAAATGGGTCGTTTCTACAGGAGACGAAATACGGCCCGCATTCCGGCCGGTCCGACGGTGCAAAATACCTCCCCAAAGGTGCGTGGTGCATGCGACGCTGCCTCTTTGCACCGTCTCTCCTGAATAAAGCAGCCGGGGCTTTCGTCCACCCCCCACCCCATGAAACCCATCCGTCCTCTCCTCCTCCTGATGGCCAGCCTGGCCTTCACCGTCCCGGTCCACGCCGACGAGAAGAAGCCACCCCATTCCCCGGAACTCGCTCCGGAAGATGGCAAGGGCGCCACGCAGCCGCCGTCCGATCCTTTTTCCAGCGAGGCCGCAGCCGCGCCCGCAGCACCTGAAGTCGGCATTCCCTCCTCCCGCCTGAAGGAAAACCGTCCGACAGTTCATCTCCGTCTCGAAACGTGGCAGGTTTCCGCCATGGAGATCACCCGCAAGCTCGATGCCGGGCAGGATGCCGCGGAAACCGCCAAGTGGCGGGAGGACTGGCTGGGCAAGCCGGACACGGCACAGCTCATCCTTTCACCCGCCATCTCCGTGGATGCCTCCACCCGGATGAAGGCCGAATCCATCAAAGAGGTGATTTACCCGACGGAATACGAGCCCCCGAGCCTGCCGTGCGCCCCCACCAGCGAGCCTGTCAAGGAACCTGCCAAAACCGACTCCACCGTTTCGGCGTGGTTGGAATCCCTCATCACCAAGGCCCTCCCGACCGCTTTCGAGACCCGTAACACGGGCACGACCCTGGAAGCCATCGGGATGCCGGTGACCGTGGCAAAGGATACGTGGGACATTTCCGCCTCGGTGGAGGACGTGTCCCTCCTCGGATTCAGTCACTATGGCGAAAAGGACATGCATATCGAAATGCCATGCTACTCCTCCTTCCGGACGGGTGGCTTGACCCGGCTGCGGCTGGGCGAATGGAAACTGCTCTCGGTGATGACTCCGCCGGGAGGACTCGATCCTGCCCGTCCGAAGGACCGCTGGGTGACCCTCATCCGGATCGACCCGGAGAAATGATCCACTGCGAATATGGGAGAGGCGGGAGCCACCGAGGAAAATTGCCCGCCACTTGTGACTTGGCAGTTTCCGGCTCCACGGCTTCTCTCTCCGCGTGATCCAAAGAACGTTCCACGACCGGGTGGTGGCGCCGTCCTTGCTGGCGGCGGATTTTTCGCGTGTGCGTGAGGAAGTGACCCGCGCCATCCATGCCGGGGCGGATTGGCTGCATCTCGATGTGATGGACGGCCACTTCGTGGACAATATCTCCTTCGGCCCGGCGATGGTTCAAACGGTCCACGAGACCAATGACATCTTCCTGGATGTCCACCTGATGATTTCCCGCCCGGACCACTACCTGCCGCGCTTCGTCGCAGCCGGAGCGGATCTGATCACCGTCCATGTGGAAGCGGAGCATGACATCTGTGACACGCTCTCCCGCATCCGCGACGCCGGTTGCCAAGCGGGCCTCGCGCTCAACCCGGCGACACCGTTCGAAGCCGTGGTCCCCTATCTCAAGCAGATCGACCTGCTGCTGTGCATGACGGTGGTGCCGGGCTTCGGCGGACAGTCGTTCATGCCCGAAGTCCTTCCCAAAATCGAAGCGGCGGCGAAATACCGCGCCGAACACGGTCTGGCTTACCACATCGAGGTCGATGGCGGCATCGATGCCCGGACCGCAGCCCTCTGCGCCCAGGCAGGCGCGAACGCGATGGTGGCCGGCTCGTCCACCTTCCGCGCCCCGGACATGGCCTACGCCGTGGCGGAAATCCGCTCGGCCTGAGACGCGGCACGGTTTTTTGCGTAAGATCGGACGGGTTTGCGGTAAACGTTACCGGAAACCCCGATGACGGAACGCCCGAGAACCCCCGAGGAACGCATGGTCGGCTGGATCGCCAGCCACCAGGCCGCCTTGCACCGTTACATCCTGTCCCTGCTGCCGGATCGCAGCTTGGCGGATGACGTGCTGCAGGAAACAAACCTCGTGCTGTGGCGGAGAGCCTCCGATTATGATCCCGAGCGGCCCTTCCTCTCCTGGGCCTTCGGCGTGGCGCGGCATCAGGTGATGGCCGCACGTCGCGATGCGGGCCGTGACCGGCATGTTTTCAACGACCAACTGGTTGAAATTCTGGCGGACGAGCACCCGCCCGGCGACCAGCCCAGCCCGGTGCAGGAAGCACTGGAAGCCTGCCTCAGCCAATTGCCCAGCCAGCAGCGCGAGCTGATTCTCGCCCGCTACGAGCCGGGGGCCTCGGTGCAGGATCTGGCCAAAGCCCGCTCGAAGACTCCCGGCGCGCTCTCCGTGCTCCTTCTCCGCATCCGCAAAACGCTCGAGGATTGCATCGAGCGGAAACTCGGTCCCTCCGCCCTGTCATGAATCCGGACCGTCTCGATCTCCTGATCCAAAACCTGTTCGACGGCACGCTGGACGACACGACCCGCGCCGAATTGAACGAACTGCTGCTGGCCTCCAAGGACGCGCGCGATCGCTATCGCCGCGCCACCTCGGTCCACGCCGCCCTGATGCGTCGTGCGACCTCCGAACCGGAGGCTCTCAACGTGGTCTCGATCGCACCCGCCCGCCGGATCTGGACCCGCAACCTCGCCGCTGCGGCCGCCGTGGCGCTGCTCGGCACTGCCGCCGCTCTTTATTTCCATAAACCCGGGCCGCGAGCTCAAATTGTCGCCGCCAATGATGCGCAGTGGGGCGGCTCCATCTCGCTCGCCGCGAACGACCGCCTGCCTGCCTCCACACCGTTGGAACTGATCCGGGGCGTGACCGAGCTTTCCTTCCCGAGTGGCGCGCACGTGACTCTCGAAGGGCCCTGCCGCTTCCAACTCGACAGGCCTGAATCCCTCACGGTCCTCCACGGCCGGGCCTCCGTGCATGCTCCCCCGGGCGCCCAAGGGTTCCGCGTGGATACTCCGGGAGGCCGTTTCGTGGATCTGGGCACCCGCTTCGGATTGGCGGTCGGCAGCGATGGCTCGCAACCGGTCATCCTCACCGAAGTCTATGAGGGCGAGGTGCAGGTGGACGCGGTCCCAGGCAAGCCACGCCTCTATCGCGGCGATGCCCGCGTGCTGCTTCAGGACCCGACCGGCCCGCGCCTGCTGAGCTCGCTGGATGCCGATCCCGTCACCGTGCCGAAGATCCTTCCCGCCCGCCCGTCTACCGCGGAAGCCAACAACCTCGCGCTCGGCAAACCGGTTACCAGCCCCGGCTATTGCATCCGCCCGCACGGCTCGGTCTTCCCACCGGAGAATCTGACAGACGGACGCACCGATGATACCGGCGTGCCCGGAGATTGGTCCTTCTGGCTCGCTCCGAACGGTGAAGACGGCGAGTTCACCGTGGACTTGGAATCGGTGAAAACCATCGGCCGCATCTCGCTGCAAAACACAGGTAACCGTCGCATCAACGACCGTGGCACCGCCGCTTTCATCGCGCTGACGTCCACCGACAATATCCACTTCACACCGGTGACCCAGGGCGGGCTGCCCCGGATCGATACCACCGCCAGCGGGCCTTTCCCCTTCCATGATTTTTCCTTCGCTCCGGTGGAGGCCCGTTACGTGAAGGTGGTCGTGACCGATCACTACCGCCACCCGAACCGCCCGGCCGATCATGAGAACCAGGGCGGCGGCTTGAACGAAATCCGCATTTTCTCCGAATGAAGTCCCGTCTGGCGTTCCTCTTCCCCGCGCTTGTTCCACTCGTTTGCCACGGCGAGGTCGATTTCGCGCGCGATGTGCAGCCCATCCTCAATGCCAAGTGCACCGCGTGCCATGGCGGCGTGAAGGAAGCGGGTCACGTATCGTTCATCTATCGTGACAAGGTATTGGGCAAGGGTGAGTCCGGAAAGCCGGTCGTCGTCCCCGGTGCCCCGAATGCCTCGGAGATGATCCGCCGCATCGTGACCCATGATCCGGACGACGTGATGCCGAAGCCCGAACATGGCCCGCGCCTGCCGGACAAGGAAATCGCCACGCTCACCCAGTGGGTGAAGGAGGGCGCGAAGTGGGGCGAACACTGGTCGTTCGTGAAACCGGAGCGTCATCCCGCTCCCGCCGTCTCGAATGCCGCCTGGTGCCGCAATCCGGTCGATGCCTTCGTGCTCTCGCGTCTGGACACCGAGAAGCTCAAACCTTCTCCCGAAGCGGACAAAGCCTCCCTGCTTCGCCGCGCTTCGCTCGATCTCACCGGTCTGCCTCCGTCTCCCGCAGAGCTGGTTGCTTTTGAGAAAGACACCTCGCCGGATGCCTATGAAAAGCAGGTTGACCGCCTGCTTGCCTCACCCGCCTTCGGAGAACGCTGGGCCTCGGTTTGGATGGATGTCGCCCGCTATGCGGATTCGGAAGGACTCGGCCTCGATCGCCGCCGCGACGTGTGGAAGTACCGCGATTGGCTGATCGAAGCCTTCAATGCGGACATGCCGTTCGACCGCTTCGCCACCGAACAGCTCGCCGGAGATTTGCTGCCGAATCCCACGCTCGACCAATTGGTCGCCACCACCTTCCAGCGCCTCACCCAATCAAATGAGGAAGGCGGCACGGACGATGAGGAATTCCGTGTGGCTGCCGTGCTCGATCGCGTGAATACCACCTGGGAGGTCTTCCAGGGCCAGACCTTCGGCTGCGTGCAATGCCACAGCCATCCCTACGATCCGATCCAGCACGACGAGTACTACAAGTTCTCCGAATTCTTCAACCAGACCCGGGATTGGGATCTCAATGAGAACCTACCCGTCGTGCGTGTGCCGCTCGATCGCACGAAACATGCTGAAGCAGGCGGCTACGAGGCGGCCATCTCGAAGGCGGAGTCCTCATTGTACGAGATTCATGGTAGATTGAACGCCGCCACGGCGTGGAATCCGGTGAAGGAAATGACCGCCACCGGCAAGGGCACCAAGCTCAAGACCGTCATCCAGAGCGGCTGGGCGGAATTCCGCACCGAGGGCAATGTCGCCAGCAATTCGGTTCACACGCTGGCATTCCCGGCAGCAGCGGATTCGCCCGCTCTGACCGCGCTGCGCCTGGAGTTGCTGCCGCTGGATGAAGCGAAGGCGCGCCTGACGCCGGAATGGGGATCGTTCTTGAAGAAGATCGAGGTCAGCGTGCTTCCCGCCGATGGCTCGCCTGCCCGCCCGGTGCCGCTGGCGCGCCTGATCGGAGACGAGGAGCACCCGCTCTTCGACCCGGAGAATTCCCTCAAGGGCAAGCAGGGCTGGGGGCCCTACAGCAAGATCGACCGCTCCCGCTGGTGCGTGATGATCCCGCAGGCCCCGATCGCTCTGGCAGCGGGCGACAAGGTCCAGGTCACGCTCTCGAACGGGGGCACGATCATCTCCAGCTTCCCGATGGTTTCGAAGCGCGGTCGTCTCTCCATCACGGCCGATCCAGCGTGGACCAATCTGCTCACCCGTCCGGAGGTCACCGCCCTGCGCGATACCATCGCACAAGCGGACAAAAAGCTCGATGCGATCCCCTCCACCACCGTCCCGGTGATGCGCGATGTGGAACCCGCCGCTCGCCGCGAGACCCACGTCTTCGTGCGCGGCAACTGGCTCGACAAGGGAACGCTCGTCGAAAAAGCCGATGTGCCCGCCATCTTCCCACGCCTGCCCAAGGACGCACCCGCCAACCGGCTTGGCCTCGCCCGCTGGCTGACCTCCACCGACAATCCATTGACCGCCCGCGTGGCCGTGAACCGCTTCTGGCTGGAACTCTTCGGGACCGGCATCGTGGAGACCGCCGAGGACTTCGGCTCCTCCGGCGTGAAACCCTCCCATCCGGAGTTGCTCGATGATCTCGCCGTTCGCTTCGAGACCGACATGAAGTGGAGCATGAAGCGCCTGCTGCGCGAGATCGCCACCAGCTCCACCTACCGCCAGAGCTCGGTTATCCCACCCGGCATGCAGGAGCGCGATCAATCGAACCGGCTGCTCGCCCGCGGTCCGCGCCAGCGCCTCACCGCCGAGATGGCGCGCGACAACGCCCTCGCCCTCTCCGGCTTGCTTTCCGCCCAGAGGCTCGGCAGCCCCGCTTACCCGCCGCTTCCTCCGGGAGTGTGGAAACCCTTCGACGCGGGTGACACCTGGAAGACGCCGATGGAGGGACAGGCCGATCGCTACCGCCGGTCCGTCTACACCTACTGGAAGCGCAGTATTCCGTATCCCACCTTCTCGACCTTCGATGCGCCCACACGCGAATTGTGCAGCAAGCGCCGCATCGTCTCGAACACCCCGCTCCAGGCCCTCACGGTCCTGAACGATCCGGCCTTCGACGAATGCACCCGGGCACTCGCCAAACGCATCCAGGAGCTTCCCGGTGACGATCGCACGAAGCTCGCCGCGGGCTACCAGCTCACCACCTCCCGCACGGCCAGCCCGCAGCGGCTCGATCAGCTGTTGAAGCTGCATCAAGACCTCACCGGACGTTTCACCGCCAATCCCGACCCCAAGGCGGGAGCCACGCCTGAAGCCGCCGCCTACAACGTGACCTCCTCGAGTCCTCCTCAATCTCGATGAAGCGTTAGTGAGGTAATCATCTTCTCTCCCTTTTTCGATTCTTGAACCTTTTTGCGGCTAAAACATCCAGATCCTCCGCCTCCCGGAAGACCCTCCTCGGCTAAAGCCTCAACTCCCTTCCCGCCATGAACCTCTTTGAAAAGATCCAGCACGAGCGGCTCCAGCAGGTGACGCGCCGCCACTTCCTGCGCGACTGCACCACCGGTATGGGCGCGATGTGGCTGGCCACACAGGGATTGGCCAAGGCCGCAGGCAAGCCAGCGATCCTCCGCGATGCGGATGATCCGCTCGCCACGCTCGCCCCCTTGCTGGCCCCGAAGGCGAAGCGCGTGATCTTCCTGCACATGGTGGGGGCACCGAGCCAGCTCGACCTATTCGACTACAAGCCCGAGCTCCACCGCCTCAGCGGCCAGGAGTGCCCGAAGGAATTCCTGGAAGGCAAACGCTTCGCCTTCATCCAGGGCGTGCCGAAGATGCTGGGCCCGCAGTTCGAGTTCAAACAATACGGCCAATCCGGCGCCTGGTTCTCCGACCGCCTGCCGAACCTGGCCCGCCACGCGGACAAGCTCTGCTTCATCAAGACGATGCAGACCGACCAGTTCAACCACGGCCCTGCCGAACTGCTCGTCCACACCGGCAACCAGAACCTCGGCTATCCCTCGATCGGCTCGTGGGTCACCTGGGGACTCGGCAGCGACAACCGCAATCTGCCGGGATTCATGGTGCTCATCTCCGGGGGTCGTATCCCGCGCGTGGGAGCCTCCATCTGGGGCTCGGGTTTCCTGCCATCCGTCTATCAGGGTGTGCAATGCCGCTCCAGCGGTGAACCGGTGCTCAATGCCGCAAACCCTCCCGGCGTCAGCCGCGACATCCGCCGCACCGCGCTCGACGCGCTTGATCAACTCGATCGACAGACGCACTCCGAGTTCAATGATCCGGAGACGCTCACCCGCATCGCCCAGTATGAAATGGCCTTCCGCATGCAGGTCTCGGTGCCGGAGGTGATGGACATCTCCAAGGAGCCCGCACACATCCACGAGATGTATGGCACCATGCCGGGCAAGGAATCCTTCGCGAACAACTGCCTGCTCGCCCGCCGCCTTGCGGAAGCCGGCACACGCTACATCCAGCTCTTCGACTGGGGTTGGGACTCGCACGGCTCGAACGCCAGCGAATCGATCAACGACGGCTTCGTGAAGAAGTGCCGCGACATCGACAAGCCGATCGCGGCCCTTCTAGCCGATCTCGAACAACGCGGACTGCTGGAAGACACGCTCGTGGTCTGGAGTGGTGAGTTCGGTCGCACGCCGATGCAGGAGAACCGCGGCGGCACCACCAACAAGTTTGTCGGCCGAGACCACAACCCCGGAGCCTTCACGCTGTGGATGGCCGGAGCGGGGGTGAAGCCCGGCTTCACCTATGGCGAAACGGATCCAGTCGGCTACAGCGCCGCCAAGGACCCGGTCCACATCCGCGACTTCCACGCCACCATGCTTCACATGCTCGGCTTCGATCACAAGAAGCTGGTCTTTCCCTTCCAAGGGCTTGATCAAAAACTCACCGGCGTGAAACCCGCGAAGGTGGTCACCGGTGTACTGGCATAGTCGTAGCACAAGTTTTCAACTTGTGTGCGGGCGCAGCGGATCTCCGCTTGCAGCCCGCACTGATCCCCATCAGTACACCGCCCACATGAGCAAGTTGGAAACTTGCTCTACTTCACCAGCCCATCCGCATTCCCGAACCACACCGCCGCATACGGCCACTCCGCGTTCTCCCGCCACAGGAACAGGAAGAACGGGCGGTCGAACCAGAATCGGCGAGGCTGGGGCTTGGGAGGCGGTGGTGGAGAACCGCCCAATGGCCTTTCCTCGATGCTTGCCTTGGCTTTGATCTTCACGCCCTTTGCATCGACCTCCAGTTTCGCCGAGGATTTCGCGTCCGTGATCCTCCAGGGCCCCACTTGACCTTCAAACAAGAGATCCCCGTTGAACCATCCGGTTAGATTCTCGTCTTCCCTTTCCAAGGATATCTCCGGCACGCGGAGATCGTCCATCGCGTGCAGCCATTTGTCGTTCCATTGGTCTCCTGCCGTTGGAGCGTTCCCCCAGCCCTTTCGCCAGGCTGCCACCCACTGGATCGCCTCTTGCATCGCCTGCGGACCGGAAGGCATGTAGAGCACGAGCTGGTCATCTCCTTCCTTCGCACCGCATTCCAAGGCCTGGATTCTTTCATCCGGATGATAAGCCAGCACCCGTACGTGAGGCCTGAATTCCTCCGCGTTTTCTCCGGCCACGCCGAAAAATTTGATCGGAATCTTCGCCTCGCCCCAGTCGAGGAGCGATTGTTTTGAGGGATAAAACTCCTTTGAGAAAACGAATTCCCGTTTGAGACCGGCGAACGCGGCATAGCCGGACTCTCCGGCGGGAGTTCCACACTTGAAAGGCTTTTCATTCTGCCCGGCCAAGGCACGCCATTTCCGAGTGGCTTCGGCTGCCAGTTCGGGAGTCGCAGGACCCGCCACCGCAAACCATCCATTCTGCGGCAGTACGGTTTCCTCATCCCATGCGAATTTCCGCATACTCTGGATGCACGGATTGTCCGGAACCACACGTTGTAATTTCATCGGCCCCTTGGCACCCGCAACCCGGTCGAAAGCCGACTGCATCGCAGCGGTCCAGACCAACGTTTCACCAACCCGACAAGGGCTGTTCGGAGAAGGAATGATCCGCACACCAGCTTCCTTCACGATCACTTCAGACTTCGCAGGTTTCCCGCCTTGCTCGAATGCAGCAGGAGCAGCTCGGACAACGCCCGATCCCACCAGCAAGAAACACCACCAGACGAAGCCGACTTTCATTCATCCATCGCTCTCATCAATCGCGCTCGACCGCAAGATCCCCCGGTGGAGGGTGCTATGAATTTACAGATGCCTTTGACCGAATCTCATGGAGGAATATCCGCTGCACGGACAGCGGCTCACATGCATTCAACCACCTTCCGCCACAGGGCAAACGGTGACACTCCGGCATAACCGCTCTCCATCCCATCGTTGCACTCGATGATCGTCCAGAAACCTTCCTTCGTCATGGCGAGGTCGATTACAAGAAAGCCGCAATCAAGGGCTTGCGCCGCCTCTCCCGCCAGCCCCAAAACAGCATCACGTTCGGCAGGAGTCCAATCATATGGAGCCGCCTCATACCAATAACGCCCGCTTCCTACATGTCGACCCTGCCACCAGAAGGTTCGGAATTCGAAGGACGCGGGGATCTTCGAGGGATCTCCTCCCATCACGGGCCGCAGTAGAGCGAATTCGCGACAAACGAACTGCTGCCAGTGCAGGATCGGATCACACCTGTAAATCTCGACTGCCCGCAGGTAGTCCTCGCGGCTGCGGATGATGCTGAGGTCCGCCCGATGGCGGCTGGTCTGACGGGAACCTTTCAAAAACAACGGCAATCCGAACTCCGCCTCCAACTCTTCGAAGTCGGGAAACTCTTCGAACCACCGGCTGCGAGGCGTCCGCCCTTCCAGCAGCGGATACCATATCGGCAGGTTCGAAGCCCGCTCGTGTTGTTCCGGCGAGTTCACCAGGCGGATGCCCTCGCCCAACAGGCTCTCATACAGGCCCGCGTAATGCTCGATGGCGCCCACCCGCGCCACACCCGGAAGATCCGGCGCAAATTCATAGGGACAACGGCAATCGAAATAGCTGCAGAAGTCGAAGTCGTAGACCGGCACGTGGGTAGGAACAGTCACCATCCACAAGCACTCATTGATGAGAAAGCGATCCTCCATCATCTGACCGGATTCTCCGGCACAAGCCCTCCCTGACAAGACTCAAGTCCCTGCCTTTTCCCCATCCCAATGAACCTCCACCACATCGGAGACAAGCCCCGCGCACTCGCCTCCGAAGTAACCCAACCGGATTTCACTGCGCCGGACGATTCCTTCACGGTGACCCGGAACACGGCCTGTTTGCCGGACAACAATCCATAATGCGGCCCTCTGTTCCATATGGAGCGATACTCGCTTTCGATCCATTCGTGGGCGGCGATCTCGGACCAGCCGCGAAGCATTTGATCCGCCTTCAAGTGATGCCAGATCCTTTCCCCGATGATCGCTGCAATCATGAATCCGGAGAGGAAAACTTCCTCAATATTCATAAGAATTTCTCCCGATTGCGGGCCTCAATCCCAGCGCACTTCCACTTCGTCTTCCAACAGGCCAAAGAGCCATCCTCCGCAACGCACCCAGCCATGCATGGTGAGGCCATCGCGATCTCGGATGGTGATCCGATAAACGATCTGCGATTTCGAGGAATTCAACCAGAAGGGACCTCTCAACATGGTTCTGACCTCGTAATCCAAAAGCTGGTATCCCGAGCCCGCGGCCCAGTCCTCCAGTAGCTCCTGGGCACGGGAATGACGGTGTCCCTGCAAAACGATCGCCAGCACAATGACACCGCCCACCAATAGAAACGGAACACTCTGATTCATCTTTTTCCTTCTGACGGATTCGTTATGGCAGGTTTTCCGTACACCGCCGATTGCAAAGCGGCACGCCGATTTCCATGGCTGGCCGCCGACCAGGGAATCCCTCAGCGTTTCTTGTCCCAATAGGTCAGACCATGCTCGAAACAGGAGGCGGTGAGATCCTCCATTTTATCCGCCAGAAACCGGCGTGCATCCTCGACACCTTGATTGTAGGCGAGCGGCGCGATCTCCTTCAGGATGTAATCGAGCAACAAGCCCGCCTGTATGTCGCCAAGGTCGGTATCGAGCTCCTCGGCGAAGTAGCGGCCGATGGAACGCAGGACATCTTTCTTCTGATTGGAATCGAGTTTGAGAGACATGGTGTGTGATCGGGAACAGGCAATCATCCATCCCATCGGACTTCAATTTTGTCCGAAAAGGGGCCGACGAACCATCCGCCGCAACAGACCCAACCGGAATAGAGCTGCCCTCTCCGATCGCGGACCTTGATGCGAAAAACGGCTTGGGAATTCGAAGCCCTGAAGAAAAACGGCCCCTTGAGAAGCGTGCGGTATTGGCATTTCACCACGTAGAGGCCGTTCGATTCGGCCCACCGGATCACCATCCCGCGGGTATAGCGGTTCCATCCGATGCTGATGGCCGCGACCACGCAGACCATTGCAACGACACACGCCACGGCTCCAGGAAGGGAGAGGGGCAACCCAACGATCTCTGCCACGGCATTCATGTCTTCGAACCGCACACACATTAAGCACCCGCCGGTCTTCCCTTCATTGGGAAAGACGGTTCACAATCGTAATGGCGGCCGACCACGAAAGAGAGCGCGGGTCTATCCAACCCGCGCTCCCAACACCAACGGCGAACGACTGCCGTGACTTGTTACTTCTTGGCCGCGTCGAGCTTCTCGCGGACCTTTTCGGAAAGTTCGGTGTAGAGAGCCTCGTCGGCCTTGAGCGCTTCCTTCGCCGCATCGCGGCCTTGGGCGAGCTGGCTGCCATTGTAGGCGAACCACGAGCCGCGCTTCTGGATGATGTCCATCTCCAGCGCCAGATCGAGGAGCGAACCGGTGGAGGAAATGCCCTCCGCATACATGATGTCGAATTCGCACTCGGTGAACGGCGGCGCGACCTTGTTCTTCACGATCTTGATCTTGGTGCGGTTGCCGGTGACGGTGCCATCGGTGGCCTTGATCTGGCCGATGCGGCGGATGTCCACGCGGACGGAGGAGAAGAACTTCAGCGCGCGACCGCCGGGGGTGGTCTCCGGATTGCCGAACATCACGCCGATCTTCTCACGGATCTGGTTGGTAAAGATGCAGACGGTGCGGGCCTTCGCGATCAGGCCGGTGAGCTTGCGCATGGCGGCGCTCATCAGGCGGGCCTGCGTGCCCACGGTGGAGTCACCGATTTCACCCTCCAGTTCCTGTTTGGTGACCAGTGCGGCCACGGAGTCGAGCACGATCACGTCGATGGCGTTCGAGCGGACCAGTGCCTCGCAGATCTGGAGCGCTTCTTCACCGGAAGACGGCTGGGACACCAGCAGGTCATCCAGATTCACACCCAGCTTGCGGGCGTATTGGGGATCAAGCGCATGCTCGACGTCGATGAAGGCAGCGAGCCCGCCCTTCTTCTGGGCCTGGGCGATCGCGGTGAGGGTGAGGGTGGTCTTACCGGAAGACTCGGGGCCGAACACCTCGATGATACGGCCGCGTGGAAAACCGCCGACGCCGAGCGCGCGGTCGATCAGCAGGTTGCCAGTCGGGATGACATCCACGTCCACGCGGTGGCCATCGCCCATCCGCATGATCGCCGACTCGCCGAATTCCTTCTGGATGCTGGAAATCGCGAGATCGAGGTTCCGCTTGCGGGCCTCGGCGATTTTGTCGGTGGCGGCGTCTTCGGAAGCGGTCTTGGCAGGCATGACGGCACCCTAACGACGATCCCTATTCGAACAAGCAAAAAGATGTTCGGTTGAACAAAAATGAGCCCTTCCGCCCACCTCGCTACATTTTGAGATTCCCATTACCTTGCAATGCAAGGTAATGGATGAACGTGACCTTTCCGGACCCGAGCTTCCAAGACGACTACTTTGCCAACTGGACCATCCAGATGCGCAAGGGGGTGCTGGACTTGTGCATTCTCAAGGCCCTCGCCGCCGGAGAGTGGTATGGCTACGCGCTGGTCAAGGCACTGGTGGCCCTGCCCGGCGTGGGGGTTGCGGAAGGATCGATCTACCCCCTGCTGGCCCGGCTGCGGAAGCAGGGGCTCGTCACCACCCGCTTGGAAGAATCCAGCGGCGGCCCGGCACGGAAATACTACCGCCTGACACCCACGGGCCAGTCTCTGGCCGAGGAGATGACCGCCTACTTCCACGAGATGACCAAGGGAGTCCAGGTGATCGGAACTCCCGGAGAATTCACCGACCCTTCACGCAATCCCACCGAAGGCCCCTCAATCTGAAATTTCGTTACCCCCGATGGCTGAAATGAAAACATGGACCACACAGGCCGAACAACGGCTCGCCGAGTATCTGGAGAACCGCGCCCGGCGTGAAGGCTTCAGCGGCATGGAAGCCGAGGAGCTGAAGGGAGACCTCCGCTGCCACATCATGGAAGAAGCCGAGCGGGACGACTCGGAAACCGTGAACGTGGTGGTGCTGGAGAAATTGCTGGGACGTCTCGACGCCGGTCACCATTCCCCCACGACTCCCATCCGTGAAACCGAAGGCCGCTTTGCCGGGCTCAGGTCGCTCAGCGCCTGGACCTTCGGTGTCGTGTTTCCGGTGGGGATTCTGATCTTCGAGTGGTTCTCCCATTTCTGCGGCAGCGTGTTCTTCGATCCCGTGCCGACTCTCTGGCATGCCGGACTGGTGCTGGTGATGGCGTTTGCGAATGCCTGGATCTTGAAAGGCGGATACAGTTTCAAGGCGGGCATCGCTGGCGGCGTGGGCCTCTCGGTCGCCTTGTTCTATGCTTGGCTGTTTCTGCCGCTCGTTCCGCTTTCAGGCATCGCCCTGTTGGCCATGGGCATGGGAATGTTGTCACTGGCCCCGATTTTCGCCGGACTCGCGACGTGGAGGATCACGCGTCACACGGCGAAGGCAGTCCCGGAATTCTCCCGTGGCCGCTGGTGGGGAATCGCCGCCGGAGCGCTGGCACTGATTCTGTTGGAGGGCCCGTCATTCTGGACCCGGGCCAATCTGGAAGCCGCCGCGAGCGAATCCGGTTCTCCGGGAGCGGTGGCCCGGCTGCGAGCCTTCCACTCGGAACGTGTACTGATAGGCGCGTGCTATGAAGGAAACAGCCGCGCCGTGGCGACGGATATCAGCGGCTGGCTGGCGCGTGGATGGGCGGTGGGGTTCTCCATCTTCGGAGTCGAAGACGATGCGTTCATCTCGGACGACAAGGCGGCCCGGATGCGGGAAGTCTACTTCCGGGTCACCGGCAAGCCGGTGGATTCCGTCGAGCTCCCCCCTTCCGCCCGCAAGGCCATGTCGCGGAATGGCGGCCCGGATTGGAACGAATTCGAGTTCGATCCGAATCTGGGCAGCGACCAGGTGGCGCTCCGGCTCAAGGGGCTGGATCTGGCGGATTCACGGTTCGACGGTCATCTCGATTCCGCTTCCCAGCTCGGCTACGGCGAGTGGACGATGGTTTTCAGCAACCACTCACCGCAGGCCAAGGAGGCACGCTGCCAGGTGCGGCTGCCACAGGACGGGCGGATCTCACGGCTGACCCTGTGGGTGAATGGAGAGCCGAGGGAGGCGGCGTTCAGCACCGTGGCGAAGGTGAAGGAAGCCTACCGGTCGGTGGCCGTGGTCCAGAGGCGCGACCCGGTGCTCGTCACCATGTGCGGGCCGGACACGGTGATGGTGCAGTGCTTCCCGGTGCCGGCGAATGGCCAGATGAAGATCCGTCTGGGCATCACCGCGCCTCTGAACGGGGGACGCTGGGCGCTGCCCCGCATCGTGGAGCGGAACTTCGGTTGGAAGAACGATCTGAAACAAGCGGTCTGGCTGCAGGGGGACAAACCGTTCGAATTGAAAAGCCCGTCACAACCCGCCCACACCTGCCATCCCGATGGCCCGGGCCAGTCGCTCACCGTCGATCTCGCCGCGAATGACACTGCCTGCCAGCTCGTGGAAATGGCGGGCTTGGACACACCTCCGGCACCCGTGTGGTGTGCCGATCCTTTCGCCAAGGATGACGGCAAGTTCCTGCTACGGGAGGCCAAGCTGAAGCCGGGTAAGATCACGGCCGCGCCGGTCATTGTCATTGATGCCTCGGCTCCCATGGCGGTCACGAAATCGTGGCTACCGGAGGCGCTGCAAAAGGTGGCGGGATCTTCCACGATCCTGCTGGCGGACGATGAAGCCCGGACCATCACCCCTGCGGATCTGAAGGGCTATTCCTTCAAAGGCGGTCGGAACAATGAACCAGCTCTGAGAGAGGCGGTTCGCCTGGCCAAGGAACGCCCGGGCACCGCGATCGTGTGGATCCATGGTCCGCAGGCGGTGAAGCTGGCCCAACCGGAAGCCCTGCTCCAGCTCCTCGAGCGGGGCACCATTCATCCCAGCATCCATTCCCTTGATGTCGCACCCGGCCCCAACCGGCTGGGTGAGGCGCTTTACCCCAGCGGCGCCATGGTCCAAGGCCCGGTGCTTCTGGATCCACTGAAAGATCTCATGGGCTTCCTAGGCAACCTTCAGTCTCCAAGCAGCATCGAGTGGGAGTGGAACCGCTCCTCCACCTCGACCGGCCTGCCCGGCCGCGAGGTGTGGGATCATCTGGCCCGGGAATGGGCGGCACGCCAGACCGATTCCGGCGCTGCGGAAGCTGGATTGGCCGCTCGTTATCATTTGGTGACGTTGACCTCGGGAGCAGTCGTGCTGGAAACCGATGCCCAATACGCGGCCTCCGGATTGGAGCCCGGCAATCCCCAGGTTTCCCCTCACATCCCCACTGTCCCGGAGCCGTCCGCCTTTCTCCTGATCGTAGCAGGAGGAGCGTGCCTGCTTCTTCGTCGCAACCGGGCCAAGGGATGATTCCTCCTTTCAAAATCGAGAGGAAGACAGGCAGCACGGTTTCCTGGCCGATACTGATCGCCGCCATGCTGGTGATCGGAGGCAGCCTGGCATTTCTTCACGACGGCGTCCTCTACACCGAGGGCGAGATCATGCAGGGGATGTTCCAATTCCTCTCCATGGCCCTGATCACGATCACACTGGTCATCGCCGCCTGCGGTGCCAGAAGGGCCGCGATGTGGCTCCTGATGGGCGCGGGCGGTTCGCTGCTGCTATGGCAATGCCGCCAACACCAGCGGTGGCTTTTCCTACACGAGGACGTGCTGGGAGCCATCCGCTACGTGACGGAGGAAAAGAAGCATCACGGCAGCTACCCGGCGGACCTGAGCGGCTACCCCTTCCGCCATCCGGAGTTCGCCGATCATCTCGGCTATAGCCCCAGCGATCCGGATTCATTCGGGATGAGCTATTTCCTGAACGACTCCGGAATCAGCTACTGGTACTATTCGGACTCCGGGTTCGGCTACTATCCGGACTGAACCTCACGGCTCGATCGGGAATCCGGCTTGCTCGAGCGCAAGCGCGGCCGCGCCGATCATACCAGCTTCATTGCCGAAACGTGCCGGGACGATCATGAGGTGATCTTTGAACGGAGGCGAAAGCTGGGCGTAGAGATGGCTGGTCATCGGGCCGAAGACCAGATCACCGGCACGGGCGACGCCGCCACCGATCACGATGGCCTCGGGATTGAGCAGCCAGCAGCAGTTCATGATGGTGCAGGCGAGCTTCTCCCCCACGTCATCCCAGATCTGCAGCGCGATCGGATCCCCGGCATGTGCTGCGGCGGCAAGGGCCGCAGGCGTGCAGTCCTCGGACGCCTTGTGAGTGCCTGCGGCGTGGTAGCTTTCCACGGCCGTGTTGGTGATCTCGTTGTTGCCGATGTAGTCTTCCAGCGCACCGAGATTGCCATAGGCACCCCGGCGGCCACGGTAGTCGATCGAGGTCTGTCCGACCTCTCCGGCACCATGGCGGGCTCCACGGACCATCTGGCCATTGGCAATGATGCCGCCGCCCACACCCGTGCCGAGCGTGAGGCAGACGAGGTGCTTCAAGCCGCGACCCGCGCCGCGCTTCCACTCGGCGTAAGCCATGCAGTTGGCATCGTTCTCCACGATGGACGGCAGGCCGGTCTTTGCTTCCAGCTTCGCCTTGAGCGGGATCTCCACCCAGCCACGGACGTTGGTAAGGTTGTACACCACGCCGCGGTCGAAATCGACAAACCCCGGCATGCCGACACCGATGGCGGCAATGTGCGGGTGGCGGGAACGCAGATCTTCGATCACGCGAACCATTGCATCAATGAGGTCCTCCGGCTCGTCGAAGTCCTGCGTGGCGATGGGCGGCGCGTGATCAATCACGTTTCCACGGAAGACGACACCGGTCTTCACCGAGGTGCCGCCGAAGTCGATGCCGATCGCCAGGGGAGTGTCGCTCATAGAGTGCCATCAGACCTATCGGCAGCGCGGAAAGTTCCAAGCGTCAAGTGCCTCCGGCTCCAACAGAACCTTCATTCCGCGACGGAAATCTCAACCGAACACCGCCGCCGCGACGTAGCGCAGTCCATCGAGCGTGACATCCGCATCCACCTCCTGGATTTCCGGCACCCCGGCGGCAATCAGCGCGGCATCGCCGCCGGTGGCGATGATGGCCGGATCCCCGGGCAATTCCTCCAACAGCTTCGCCAGAATCTCCTTCACCATTCCGCGATAGCCATAGACCGCCCCCGCCTGCATGGCATGGACCGTGGACTTGCCGATGGCGGAAGGCGGCTCCGCCAGCTCGACCATCGGCAGCAATGCGGTGCGCCGCGGCAGATATTCATTCATCGAGCCGAGACCGGGAGCGATCACGCCGCCGATCCACGCCGGAGAAGCATCGATCACGTCGAAAGTCACGGCGGTGCCGAAGTCGATGACGATCGCCGGAGCCCGATGACGATGGACGACCCCCACCGCATTCGCCAACCGGTCCGCTCCGATCTGCGCGGGATTCGGGTAGTCGATACCGAGCCCGAGCGGGCTGTCCGGCCCTAACAGGTGGACAGGGCCTCGGACCCCGAGGAACTCCGCGAGGATCACCCGTTTCGCCGGAACCACGGACCCGATCAGCGCTGCATCGAAGGAAACGCCCTCCAACAATTCTGCGAGCGTCTCGGGACTGATATCCGGTGTGGCGAGAGTGCCGCGCCATTCCAGCAGCCCGGAGGCATCTCCGAGCGCGAACTTGGTGCGGGTGTTGGAGTTGTCGACAAGGAGCCAGGCCATGGCGTCACCAGTGATTCGTAAGGAAAAGCTTTGGCTCATCCGAGCCGATGGAAGGTGCGCCCGAAGTGGCCTTCACCACCAGGGAGCCCTCGTTGAGCTTCAGCTCCAGCGGCCCGTCCAGATCACCGGCTTCCAGCCAGAACTTCAGCCAAAGCTGCTTGTCCGGCGGCCCCCCTGGTTCACCCTGCAACGTGGTGTCGGCTGGCTCGAGCACACGGCCCGCCGCGGTCCGCAGCGTCACCGGCTTGGTATTGTCATGAGGAGCATCCCCGCTGCGCTCCAACATCAGGTCCAGCCAGTAGTAGGAGCGGTCACGCTTCACCTGGGCCTGGGAAATCTTGAAACGAGCCCTAGGGTCCGCGTTCCAGGCATAGGGCCTCATCCAGGCCCAGGCCGCGAACAGGGACGAGAGCAGGAGCAGAACCAGCAGGATACGGGTGATGCGGCGCTTCACGGCCACGACGGGAGCGTGAAGCCCTCCGACATGCAAACGAAAAGGGCGGACCGGAAAACCGGCCCGCCCTCCGACAGGGGAGTTTCGTTTTGGGAGAGGATCAGTGCTCGTAGCCCTCTTCGCCGTGCTCGGAGATGTCGAGACCCATGGTTTCGACTTCCGCAGTCGGACGGAGGCCGACGATGGCCTTGACGATGAAGGCGATCACCACCGTGCCCACGATCGAGAGCACCAGGGTGAAGGCCACCGCCTTGAGCTGCTCGACCACGAGGGTCTTGCCGACGATGTCCTTCAGGTTGGTGGTGAGGTTGGAGTTCACGTCCACGGTGGCGAGGATGCCGGTCAGGATGGCACCCAGGGTGCCGCCGACGGCGTGAACACCGAAGGTATCCAGGGCGTCATCGTAGCCCACCTTGGCCTTCACGAAGACCACGAAGATGTAAGGGACGACCGCGGCGAGGACACCGATGATCATGGCACCGGTCGCATTCACGAAGCCGCAAGCAGGAGTGACAACCACCAGACCTGCCACGATACCGGAGCAGAAGCCGAGGATCGAGGGCTGGCCTTTGTGGATCTTCTCGATGAGCGCCCAGAAGAAGCCTGCCGTGGCCGCAGCAAGGGTGGTGGTCATGAAAGCGTTGGAGGCCACACTGTCAGCAGCAACAGCGGATCCGGCGTTGAAGCCATACCAGCCGACCCAGAGCATGCCGGTGCCGACCATGCAGAGCACCATCGAGTGCGGAGCCATCTTCTCCTTGCCGAAGCCGAGGCGCTTGCCGAGGAGGATGCAGAGGATCAGGGCGGACCAACCGGAGGTCATGTGGACCACGGTGCCACCAGCGAAGTCGATCGCCTTGATGCTGGCGGTCGCGTTCCAGACTCCGTTCATGAAGCCATTGGCACCCCAGACCATGTGGGCCATCGGGAAGTAGATCGCGAACATCCAGATCGTGATGAACAGCATGATCGAGGTGAACTTCATGCGCTCCGCGATCGCACCGACGATGAGGGCCGGAGTGATGATCGCGAACATGAGCTGATACATCGAGAAAACGTTCTGGGAGACCCAGGCGGCGTAGTCACCGTTGGGAGCGGAGGTGACGCCCTTCAGGAAGAAGAACTCAGAGCCGCCGATGAAGGGGCTGTTGTAGCTCTTTCCGAAAACCAAGCTGTAGCCAACGGCCCACCAGAGGATGGTCACCAGACCAGAACAGCCGAGGCACTGGGCGCAAACGCTGAGAACATTCTTGCGGCGAACCAGACCACCGTAGAACAGCGCGAGACCGGGCAGGGTCATGAACAGCACCAGAGCGGCGCAAACCATCATGAAGCCGTTGTGGCCCGGACCGGGAATACCCGCGAGCTTGCCCGTGGGCGATGGAGCCACGTTGTTGAAATAGGCTTGGATATCCTTGATGTCATCCGCGGACGCGGGTTCCGCAGGAGCAGTAGCAGCAGGCGCCGCGGCAGCAGCCGGAGCCGCTGGCTCCTGAGCATGCACAGGGGTCGCCAATGGCACGGAAGCAAACGCGATCGCCGCGGCGATGACGGCCGACAGTTTTCGGAATCTTGTTAGGATCATGATGGTCAGGGTTGGTCGGATGGTTCGCCGGGGACCGCGGGCATCCACATCCCCGGGGCGGCAAATCCGGCAAAAGCAACCGCCGTGCCAAGTTGAGTGACGCGGTCCTGAGCCATCTTTTTCTCCAACAAAAATCCGCGATTCTCCCCTTGCCAACGAAGTCTTCCGGCTTTTAAAACTGAGGCAGCGGACCGCATTCCGCTCTGTTTCCCTCTGGACAAGATCTTCAGGAAGAGTTAAATAACTCGCCCGGAAGGTTGGCTCCCGAGGGCATCAGGCCCGCGGAATGCTCACCCCAAATGCTTTTCCTATCACGCCGCCCTGCGGTCCGGTCAGGAAAGACACCAGCAACCGAAAACAGAAACCATGATGCGCAACTATCGCAAAACCATTGGCGCCCTGGCCGCAGCCTCCGCCCTCGTGGCCGGCTATGCCTCGGCGGAAGTCGAAGGCGAACTCCACATCGGCTACAGCTCGGACTACATCTTCCGTGGTGCCGATTTCGGCAACGGCCTTGCCGAAGCCGGCGCGGACGTCTCCACCGAGTGGCAGGGTCTGACCTTCTCGGGCGGCCTCTGGTACGGCTCCATCGAGAACAGCGACCTGTTCAACGGCCCGGGCTTCTCCGTGCCTGACCACTACAGCGAACTCGACGTGTACGGCGAAGTCTCCAAGGACTTCGGCTTTGCCACCGCGTTCGTGGGTGCAATCTGGTACCACTACCAGGACAGCGACGTCGTCACCCCCGTCGGTGACTTCAAGCTCCGCGACGACTCCACCGAAATCTACTTCGGCCTCAGCCGCGAGATCTACTGGGGCATCAACGGCTCCGTCACCTATTACTGGGCCGTGGAAGGCGACAACGGTGGCTACACCGAACTCGCCCTCGACAAGACCTTCAAGCTCCACGACTGCGTCGACCTCGTCGCCGGCGTGAAGACCGGTTACTTCTTTGAAGCCGGCGGCTGGGCCCACGTGACCCCGCAGCTGACCCTCAACGTGAAGGTCACCGACACCTTCACCGTCAGCCCGTACCTCGCCTACTCCATCGAAGGCGACGAACTGGCCAACGTCTACGGCAACAACAAGATCCAGAGCGTGATCAACGCCCTCAGCGGTGGCGGCCTTCCGCCGAGCGAAACCAACCACTTCTACGGTGGCGTGAAGCTCTCCGTGAAGTTCTGATCACTGACCGCGGTCCCTCGTGGACCGTGGCTTGAGACACTTCGGGGCGGTCGCGAAAGCGACCGCCCCTTTTTCTTTTCCGGCTCGTGCCCATCGGGCTCCGCCATTTTGGTTAGGTTCTAACGACATTCGGGAGATTTCGGCGGCTGTTGGCACAGCGGGTGCTCTCCCGCCCTGATGGTGACCACGGGAGCATCCGCTCTCCGCTGCCATCCCCTGAAAACCGATCCAGAAATCGAAAACCATGATGCGCAACTATCGCAAAACCATCGGCGCTCTGGCCGCAGCCTCCGCCCTCGTGGCCGGCCACGCCTCCGCTGAAGTGGAAGGAAACGTCCACGTCGGATACAGCTCGGACTACATCTTCCGTGGCGCCGATGTCGGTGACGGCCTCGCCGAGGCCGGTGTCGACGTCTCCACCGAATACTGGGGCCTCAAGTTCGCCGGTGGCCTGTGGTACGGCTCGATCGAGAACAGCGACCTCTTCAACGGTCCGTTCTTCGCCGTGCCTGACCACTACAGCGAGCTCGATGTCTATGGCTCCGTCTCGAAGGACTTCGGCTTCGTGACCGCCACCGTGGGCTACATCTGGTACCACTACGCGGACAGCGATGTCGTCACCCCCGTCGGTGACTTCAAGCTCCGCGACGACGCCCAGGAAATCTACTTCGGCCTGAGCCGTGAGATCTACTGGGGCATCAACGGCTCCCTCACCTACTACTGGGACGTTGAGACCGACAACGGCGGTTACACCGAGCTGGGCCTCGACAAGACCTTCAAGCTCCACGACTGCGTCGATCTCGTCGCTGCTGTGAAGACCGCTTACTACTTGGAAGATGGCGACTGGAGCCACGTCACCCCCACCCTCACCCTGAATGTGAAGGTGTCCGACACCGTCACCATCAGCCCTTACGTCGGTTATTCCGTCGAGCTCGACGGTCTGGCTGCCGCTGCCGGCAACAACAAGATCCAGAGCCTGATCGGCGTCCCGCCGAGCGAGACCAACCACTTCTTCGGTGGTGTGAAGGCCTCCGTGTCGTTCTGATCCTCACTGCGCGGTCTCCGGCCGTGCAGCACTTCATTCATTCGAAAAGGCGGTCGCGCGAGCGGCCGCCTTTTTGCGTTCCTCTATCAGGCCCGCGGATGCGCCTCGTCGTAGGCCTTTCTCAGCCGCTCCTTGGTCACATGGGTGTAGATCTGCGTGGTGGAAAGGGACGCATGCCCTAACAGCGTCTGCACCGAGCGCAGATCCGCACCGGCATCCAGCAGGTGCGTGGCGAAGGTATGGCGAAGCTTGTGCGGACTGATCCGGAAGGGGATCGAACTGTGCTTGAGATACTTCTTCAGCAGCTGGTCGATGGCCTGCTGGGTGATGCGGGCGCGGACCTTGCTCACGAACAACGCCCCGTCCGAAACGCCTGCCTGCTGGCGGTATTGCTGGATCGCCAGCATCGCGGGACCTCCCACCGGCACGATCCGCTCCTTCGCGCCCTTGCCCTTCACTTTCACGGTATCGGACAGGAAATCCACATCCGCCACATTGAGTCCGGTCAGCTCGGAAATACGGAGACCGCAGGAGTAGAAAAGCTCGAGGATGGCGGTATCGCGCGCCGGGATCCAGGCAGCGGCCTGCTTCGGCAGTGGCAGCTTCTTCGGCAGATCGAGCAACTCCTCCATCTGCGTGAGATTCAGCACCACCGGCAGCGAGCGCTCCGGCTTCGGCAGCTCAACCGCCGCCACCGGGCTGGATGGCAGGCCATGGCGATGGACCAGAAACTTGTAGAAGGAACGCAGGGCTGCAAACCGCAGCCGAATGGTGGCGCGCTTGAAGTCCTGCTTCATCAGCGCGAAGAGATAGCCGCGGAAATCCTCCGCAGTGCATTCCCGCCATTCCGTGAAGCTCTCTCCACGCCAAATCAAGAAAGCTCCCAGCGCCTCCCGATAGTTCCGCACGGTCAGCGCGGACGCGCTCTTCTCGGTCTCCATGAACCGCAGGAAATCGTCTGCCAATGCATCCGCCACGCCGTCCATTCAAACCCGGAAGCCGCCCTGAGACAATGCCGCTTCACGGAGATGCCGCGCCATATTTCAGAAACTCCTTGTACGGCCCCGGCAATGGCTGGCCTGCCCCCAACGTCTGCTCGAACAATCTGGCAAGTGCCGCCGCCTCGATCAGACGGAGGCGCCCCGGAACATCCCGATTCTCATCCGCCGAACCCCAGCGCCGGATCGCGGTCTGGACGTCCGGATCGGCCTTGTAAATCCGCAGCGCATTGAGAGCAGCCTGGCGCGCGACCGCCTCCGAAGCTCCACCATCGGCAGTCAGGGCAACGTTGTAAGCATCCAGCGCCTCGATCGGCTTGCCGAGGTTCTCGAGTGCCACGCCGTGGCAATAGGAGATCTGCGCGCGCTGGTAGCCGGGTAGCTCCTCCTCCGCCCGCTCGGTGGCCATCGCATCCAGCTTGTCCCAATTCTTCGAACGGAGCGCGTCCCAGAACACATGGATCTCCATCTGCCGGAGCTGGCAATCACGCACCAGCCCGTCACTGCGGAAGCCTTGCAAGGCCTTCGCCAGCCCCTCCGGGTCATCCATCTGGCGCAGGCATTCCAGCTCGTAGAATCCTGCCAGCACGGAGGGATTTTCCGGGACTCCGTGTATGGCCTGATAGGCTGTCTTCACCGAGGCGAAGCGCTCCCGCGCCTCCTTGTACTTCCGCCCGCGGTAGAGCTCCAGAGCCTCCTTCAAATCCTGGGGTTGGAAAAAATACACGGACTTCACGGACGCGGAGGGCACCTCCTTCACTTCCACGGCTTTCTCCGAGTCGCGGCAACGGAACACCCCGTGATCCGCAGCGGACATCCACACTTCGCGGAAGCTTCCGTCCTCGGAAATCAGATACGCCCGCACCACCGCCGCCGCAGGCTCCGCACGCAGCTGTCCGAGCACGGCCAACCCGGCCAACGCCAGCATCGGGAAGCATCTCATTTCCGGGTCCTCCCTTCTCCATCGGTTTTCGCCTTGGCGCGCGATTCCCGCAGATTGGCCAGATTCGCCTTCGCCTCCTCACCCACCGCGGTGTGCTCATGGCTTCCCGCCAGTTCGATGGCTTTCTTGAAAGCCGCCTCCGCTCCAGCCCCATCGTTGGCGGCCTGCAACAGCGTGCCCTTCAGGTTCATCGCTTCATCCAGATTGGCGGCATCCGGATGCTCGCGTTCGATCCGTGAGATCAAGGCCAGAGCAGGTTCGCTCTCTTGTGCCGCCGCATGGCAACAGGCCCGGTCATAGAGCGCATATACGGTGAAGGGGTTCTGCGCTTCCGCACACTTGGCCAGCACTCCATCCAACAAAGGTGCAGCCTTGGACCAGTCCTGCAAACGTGCACGGTTCGATGCTTGGAAAAACAGCGCCGCGAGCGCGAAGCGGCTGCGCGGATACCTCGCGACATGATCATCCAGCAACGGCTGGGCCTTGGCATATTGGCGCGTGTAGTAAAGCGAACCGCTCCACACGTGGAGGCAGAGATCATGCTCCGCGCCACCCGGCTCCAAGGAAGCGGAGACCCATTCCGCCAGCTCGATGCAACGCTCGTAGCGGCCTTCGAGAAACAACGTCGAGAGCAACGTCTTGCGAACCTCCGGTGCACGTGCGGAACGCGGGAAATCTGTTAGAAATTTCCTGCCATGCACGTCCGCCTTCAATCCCTCACCGATGAGCGCGGCGGTGCGCACCAGATTGAACAGGTTCTCCTCCCGGTTGGAGGAGCGGTCATAGTAACGCTCCAGTTGCTCATACGCCGCACAAGCCCCGCGGAGATTCCCCGCCTTCTCATGCAGCAATGCGATCCCGGCGAGCCTTACCGCCTCCACCGGCTGCCCGCCGCGGCGATCTTCCTCCAGCCGCGCGAGGTCCGCCTGCAACCGGACACGATCGACCAAACGGTTGCCATCCACCAGCCCCGGACGTGCCGAGATCGAGGCCAGCGTGGCTTTCAGCTCATCAATCGCCACACCGGTGTCCGGCACGAGCTGATAGATCGCAAATGCCGCCCGGACGAATCTCGCGGCCGTGACATCCGCCGCCAGCTTCAAGTAGCTGCGCGCGTAGGGGGCTGCCGCTGCGGGAGCAAAGGTCAGATCCGAGCGGTTCTTGGTCAGGAAATCGATCAGCACCTGCTCGCTCTTCCCGGCGATCGAAGCGGCCACCAGTTCCTGGAGGCCGGTCACCAAAGCGGCGTCCGGAGTCGGAAAGACGTCCTTGTTCCGCAGCGCGATCTCCAGGCTTTCACTGCCCTCCAACAGATGACCGAGCTTGAAATGGCAGATCGCCACATTGATGTGGAACATGCCCTGCGGAAAGGTGTCGGCATTCTTGTCCCGCTCATCGAGGAACTTCCCGTACATCCGCGAGGCAAGATCCCAATCCCCCGCACCCACCGCCGCGTCCCCCCATTTGAGCAACGCTTTCTTGTGATAGAGGTTGCCCCGGTCTCCGCCGGTGTTCGGGTATCCTTGGTAGCACCGCTCGAACGAGTGCATCGCCTCCTGCCAACGCCGGAGCTGCAATTCACAAATTCCACGACGATACCAGACCACTCCGAACTGCGCGCCATACAGTTTCGACGCGTCCGCATCGTTCGCGTCCACCGCCTTCACCAGCAGGGGTAGCGCCTGATCCCACTTCTCCGCATCCATCGCCGCAAGCGCATCGGTGACGAGCTTCCCGAGATCCGCCTCCTCCGCGGCACGCGCCGGCACCACCGCCACGAGGGCGGCGGCACCAACAAAGACGATCGAACGAGGAAAGGACATGAGACCCGGTGGCTGATGCGAGATGCTACGATTTTGCGGGAGCCTTCCGTTCGGACAATTCGCGGCAGATGGGGTACTTCGTGCTATCACAACCGCGGGCCGTGCAGTATTCGCGGCCGTAGAAAATGATCTGCAGGTGGAGCTTGTTCCAAAGGCTGCGGGGAAATGCCTTCTTCAAGTCACGCTCGGTCTGGGTGACATTCTTGCCGGAGCTCAGTTTCCAACGTTTCGCCAAACGATGGATGTGCGTATCGACCGGAAAGGCCGGAACTCCGAATGCCTGAGCCATCACCACCGAGGCTGTCTTGTGCCCCACGCCTGGCAGGGCCTCCAGGGCATCGAAATCGGCAGGCACCTGTCCTCCGTGCTCCTCCACCAGAATGCGCGACAACCTTGAGATCGCGGAGGACTTCTGAGGGGACAGCCCGCAGGGACGGATGATGGCCCGGATCTCTTCCTCCGGCACCTCCATCATCGCCTCCGGCGTATTTGCGCGGGCGAACAGGGCCGGAGTGATCTGGTTCACCCGCACGTCGGTGCACTGCGCCGAGAGCAGCACGGCGATCAGCAGGGTGAAGGCATCCGTGTGGTCGAGTGGGATCGGGGTCTCCGGATACAGCTCTTCCAGGCGGCGGGATACGTGGGCGGCACGCTCCGATTTCGTCATGGCCGGAACATTCCATGCCGGAGGGCCCGGAGGCAAAGGAAAGAGCACGGAAACCACTCACGTAACCGAATCGTCATTGGCAAGGCGGTCCCGGCTGGCACCCTGCTCGCACACGGATACACGGATGCGAAAATCTGCATGGCTCCTCGCGCTGGGCTTTCCCGCCTTCCTCGGCGGCATGGCGTGGAAATTCATGCCTGAAATGGCCACCCTGCGTGGGAAGGTGGCAGCCCTGACTCCCGGCCCCCGGCCGGACGCCGCCCGCTACACCAGCCTGTGCCAGGATCTGGAGCAGCAGCGGCAGGCACTGGCCACCCGTTGGACCAAAGCCCGTAAACCTGCGGACAAGGAGGCGATCGAGAACGAGGCCCGCACGCTTCTGGAGACCCGTCTGCCGGAGATGATGCTCTGCTGGTTGGGCACGCCTTGGGATTTCAACGGCACCGCCACCACGCCCGGCGGCGGAGATCGCCTGCGGCTACTTCGTGGCCACCATTCTGCGGGATGCCGGATTCCGGGTCGAACGGGTCCGGCTGGCCCAACAGGCTTCCGAAAACATCATGCGCAGCTTTCTGGATGCGAAGGCCTGCCAGCGCAGCGCGGGACTGGCCTACGATTCCTTTGCGGCCAAAGTCCGCGCCGGGGAGCCCGGCATCTTCATCGTGGGCCTGGACTCGCACGTCGGCTTTCTGGTCAACCGTGGCGGAGATTTCCACATGATCCATTCCTCCGGCTCCCAGCCGTGGTGCGTGGTCGACGAGGCCAGTGCCGATGCCGGAGTTTTACAGCGTTCCAACTACCGCGTGACCGGCCATCTGACCTCGGATCATGGCGTGCTCCGGAAATGGCTGGCCGGGGAGACGATCTCCGTCCGAGTGCCGGGAGCCGAAGCCGCCCTCGCCGCAAAAATTCAGCGGGCCAGGTACTTGCGGGACACCATCACGTATTTCTCCGCCCAGCTCTTCACCTTGGATTGCTCATCCAGGGAAAGCGTGCGGACCACCTTCGCGGGCGAGCCGATGACCAGCGAGCCAGGTGGAATCACCGTGCCGCCGGTGACCAAGGCTCCCGCTCCGATGATCGAGCGCTCCCCGATCACGGCTCCATCCAGAATGATCGCGCCCATGCCCACCAGCACCTCGTCCTTGATGGTGCAGGCATGGATCACCGCGGAGTGCCCTACGGTGACGAGCTCCCCGACATGGCAGCCGTAGTCGTCCGCCAGATGGACCACCACATTGTCCTGGATATTGGAACGGGGGCCGATGGTGATCTCATTGATATCCCCGCGCAGCACCGCGTGGTACCAGATGCTCGATTCCTCTCCAAGGGTGACCCGGCCGATCACATCGGCACTGGCGGCGACATAGGCGGAAGCAGGGATCGACGGCCGGATGCCGTCATAGGATTCAATGGCCATGCGGGAAAAATGATCCGCAACCGCCCCGGAAGCCAGCGCGGAGGCGGAGGAACCTTTTCCGGCCACGGCCACCGGACCCGCAAAGCCCGCTTGCGGACCGGGCGGACGCGTGGAATGTGTCGTCATGCGGACCGCCCCGCGACAAAGCCACTGCTTGACGGGACGATCCGGCACGCCTAGTGGCTGCGTCCCGTCCCGATAATCCATCATGTGCAAACCCCTCATTGTCCTCGGCTTGGTCGTGCTGGCCCTGGGCCTGCGTAGCGCCCGGTACCGGGTGGCTGCGCAAGGCGGGCGCGTTGACTTTCCTGGCGGCGAGCTTCTGCCTGACCTGGTTCCTGACTGGAAAGCTGGTGGCTGGATTCCTGGGCGTGGCGGCATGGTTTTTCCTGCCTTGGATCGAACTGTTGACACGCATCCGCAGCCTGCGGCTGCCCCTGAACAACCGTCTCCGCCACCGGGCTCTCCCCGATCCGTCGTTCTTCCCGAATGCAGTCGAGGCCACCCACGCCATGGAGGAGGCCGGGTTCGAACATGTCACGGACTGCGGCTGGGATTGGGCCGGCATGCAGCAGTTTTTCCGGTTGTTCTGGCACCCGGAGGAAATGGCCGTCGCCGCCGTGTGCCTCTGCGAGCAGAGCGAGGTCGCCTTCGCCTTCATCTCGGTCACGTCCTACGACGAAAACGGCCGCACCTGGCGCACGACCAACTACCCCTTCTCTCCCACGCTCAAGTGCACCCCCGGCGTCCGCTGGAACCACGTGCCATGCGAGCGCGCCTGCTTCCACCACATCCTGCGGGACCACAAGTGCTTCCTGTCACGTGTAGGCGTCCAGCGCGATGACCTGCGGATGCCGGATCCCGACGAACTCGAAGGCAAGATCGAGGGCGAAATGCAGGCTCAGGTGAAACACAACCTCGAAGCCGGCATCATCCGCCTCACCGATGACGGCCACTTCCAATACTCCCGGCGCGGCCTGTTTTTCCTCTGGGGTCAGTTCGTGAAGGACATGCTGCGGCTGTGCTGAAGCCTGCAAGAATCCTCCGGTCGGTCGTGTAGCCGCCGGATGCGAAACGCGTTTCTGCTGTTTCTGGCGATCGGCCTGCTGGTCATCCGGGTCCATGCGGATACACCATCAAAGCCCACCGCCCATCAGCATCGGGAAATCGAAGGCTGGCAGGTGGATGTCGACCAACGGCTGCTGGAAGGCCCGCAGGCGGAGCTGGGCGCACAGGCGTTGAAGCTGCTGCGCAATCGCCTGGAAGAAATCGCCATGATCGTTCCCCGCGACAAGGTCGCATGGCTGAGGAAGGTGCCGATCCAACTGGATGCCACCCACGGCGGACTCCACACCATGCAGTATCATCCCTCCGCCGCTTGGCTGAAGGCGAATGGATATGACGAAGCGCTCGCGAAGAAAGTGCACATCCCGGACGCCGCGGACTTCTCAAACCCCCGGCATCATCACACCCAGCCTTGGTGCGTGCTCCATGAACTGGCCCACGCGTATCACGATCAGGTGCTGGGATTTGACAATCCCGAGGTGATGGCCGCGTGGAAGGCGTTCGTCGATTCCGGCAAGTATACCAAAACCCGCTACATCAACGGCGGAACCCAGCGGCACTACGCATTGACCGATCAAAAGGAGTTCTTTGCTGAAATGACCGAGGCGTATTTTGGCACGAACGATTTCTTTCCGTTCAATCGTGCCGATCTCCGCGATTCGGAGCCCGCCATCTTCGCGCTGATGAAGAAGATCTGGGGGGATGCGCCATGATCCACTCTCCCGCTTAAATCCTCTCTCCGTTCGTGACACCCGACCTGCCGCCGTGGATGCTGCGCGGGTGAATTTCCTGACCATCGCATCCCTGAAAACCCAGGCCGGAGAGCAGGCGCTCGTGGCTGTGGTCGATGCCGAACTCCAGTCCCGCAGCCAACGCCAGACCAAGACCGGCAAGCCATACCTCGTGCTCACCTTCGCGGATGCCACCGGCAGCTTTGCCCTCAATGCGTGGTCGGACGCCCCGCTGTTCGATGCGGCCAACAGCCTGCCGGACGGTACCGTGATGCGGTTGGATGCGGAGTGGACCCAGAATACCTACGGCGTGAATGCCACCAACGTGGCCTGGGAACGTCTCACCGGCGATGCCCTGGAGGCCTTCTACGCCGGAGACGCTGCCACGGCGGAAAAGCAACGCCGGGACTGGGACACGATCACCGGGCTGTGTGCCTCCGTGAACGATCCACGGCTGCATGCCCTCACCGATCATTTCCTGAAGGACTTCGGCCCGCGTTTCCGGCGGGCCGCCGCCGCGCGCAAAAACCATCACGCCCGGCGCGGCGGCTTGGTCGAACACGTCGCCCAGATGATGCGCACCGCGGATGCGGTGTGCTCCGCCTATCCCCGCCTCAACCGCGACCTGCTTCTCGTCGGCACCCTCTTCCATGACTGCGGCAAGCTGTGGGAAAACCAGTACCGCGAGCGTGGATTCACCCAGGACTACTCCCTGCATGGCGAGATGCTCGGGCATATCCCTCTGGGCATCGAGCTGGTGAACAAGCTGTGGCGTGACGTGGCGGAGTCTCCGGCAGGCAAAGGCTGGCTGACTCTGGAGCCCGCCACGGAAACCGTGCGCCTCCACCTGCTCCACCTCATCGCCAGCCATCACGGCGAATATCAATTCGGCTCCCCGACCCTGCCCCGCACGCCTGAGGCGATCGCCCTCCATCACATCGACAATCTGGATGCGAAACTGGAGATGATGGCGGACGCCTACGATCGTGCCAATGAGCTGGCGGACGGTATCTACGAGAAACAGTTCCCACTGCCCGCGAATCTGGTGGCTCCGCTGCCCGCATTCGAAGCACCACCCGCCCCCGCTCCAGTAGCGGCGGCACGCGGTGGTGATTTGTTCTGAGAGCAAGCCACATGGAGCAATCCCACGCCATCCTGATCCGGCTGACCAAGCTCACCGATACGAGCTTGATCGTGCACTGGTTCACGGAGGACGCGGGATTGATCAAAACCGTGGCCCGGGGAGCGCGGAACCCGGGCAGTGCCTTTGCGGGGAAGCTGGACCTGTTTTTCAGCGCCGAGATCCTCTGGAATACGGCGAAACGCGGAGAGCTCCACACCCTCAAGGAAACCGCGGTCACCTCCTGGCGCACCGGCCTGCGGAAAACCTACGTTTCCACCCTTCTTGCAGGCTATTGCTGCCGCCTGCTGGAGCAGGCCGTGGAGCCAGGCCATCCCGAGCCCGCCCTCTACGATCTGCTGCGCCGGGCCTTGGATCACCTCGATGAAAAAGGGGCCAGCGAGCGGGCGATGAAACATTTCGAGAGGGAATTGGCTAGATTGTTCGGCGTTTCGAACGAGTATCGTGCACCAGATACCGCGCTCCGGGATGCCTTGGGCGATTTGCCCGCCATTCGGCGGGAATTAATCGAACGGTTGGCAGGTTCCGGGGATTTTGGCTCGTCAGGAGCCACTTTCGGTGTTAACGATGTATAGACCTTATGAATTCGCCAACCGCGACCCTGATTGGAATTCTCCGTGAGCGCGTGGATGCCCTGCGCCAAGGCGGGGACTTGGACGAAGCGCTCCATGCTGCGAATGCCGCCGTGGAACGTGCTCAGTATGAACTGAGTAGCGATTTCGACAGCATTGACACTTTCGCCTCCAGCCTGGAGATCCGGGCGGAGATCCTGCGTGAACTCGGCCGCTACGAACCCGCGCGGGACGATTATCGTCAGGCCATCGATCAACTGGACAACCGGTTGGACCGTCTCGACCAGATCGGCCGTCTCTACGCCGGCCTCGGAGCGGTCTATGACGCCCTCGGCGACGAGGTCCGCGCCTTCACCGCATGGGAAAAGGCGATCGACAGCTTCGAAAAGCACGACCCGCCGCTTCTCTTGGATGTGGCCTCGCTGGCCAACAACCTCGGCGTCTTGAAGAAGTCCGCTGGCAACTACGATGCTGCGGAGTCCTATTTCCTGCGCTCGCTGGAGATCCTGCATGCTCATCTCGGGCAGACCCATGAGGAAACCGCCGCCGTTTCGAACAACCTCGGCGCGCTTTACCTCTCCGCTGGATTCACCGAACAGGCCCGCGAGATGCACATGATGGCTCTCGAGGCCCGCCGCCAGCTCTTCGGCGAGTTCCACCCGGACACCGCTCAATCCCACAACAACCTCGCGCTCGCCCTGCTCCAGACCGGCGACCGGGCATGGGCCAAGCGCCACTTCGAAAAGGCTCTCACCGCCTTCGAGGCCCTCGGCGCTCCCCACGTGGACGATCTCGAGGCCGTTTCCTCGAACTACTGCGACTTCCTGCGTGAAGACGGAGAGGCCGGTCTGGCCGAGGTCATCGACCAGCGCGTCCAGGCTTCGCTCGGCCGCGTGTGACCGGTTGAATTTCAAAAAAGCCGTGTTCCGGGTCCGGAGCGCGGCTTTTTCGTGTCTCAGCGCTTCTTCTTCGGCAGCGAGGCGACCACTAGATCGTAAGAGTGGTCGATGAGTTCGCGGACCAGCTTGCCGGGCAAGGATCCATTCAGGATCAGGGTGTTCCAGTGCCGCTTGTTCATGTGGTAGCCGGGGATCACGGACTCATACTCGTCCCGCAATTCCACGGCCCGGTCCGGATCACACTTCAAGTTCACCCGCGCCGGGAAATCATCCGGCACGGTGAGTGCGAACACCTTGCCACCCACCTTGTACACGAGCACATCCGGCCCGAACGGCGTGGTCTCCTCCACGCCGGGCTTCGATAGGCAATGGGCGATTACATCCGGAAGATCCATGGTCGGCGTCCGGGAAAGTTCGGTCAGAGACCGTCCGGATGGCGCATCACGGTGCCCCCTGCGGAGCGGGTCTGCGGACGCCAGCGCGGGCCGTCACCGCCACCACTGCCACCCGTATCGAGGCGGAGTCCGGCGATGGTCATGAAAACGTGGCCCTTGCGGGTGTAGATGGTGATCCACTTGCCCTCGCCCTTGTTCCCATAGCCGAAGTAATCCTTCGAGGTCGCCACGCCATTGAGCAATCCGGCGGAGCGCAGCACGTAAGACACGGTGCCGGAGCAATCGTAGCCCGAATCCTCGCCCTTGGCGTGACCACCACCCCACTTGTAGGGCTTGCTTTGGAGGCGGTTGCCAGCGGCGACAGCGCGCTTCACGGCATCAGGGGCATTGCGCGGGGCGTAGGCGAGCCCACCTTGGAGCATGGCGGTCTTGCCGGATTCAAAGTGATAGGACACCGGTTGCTTCGCCTTCACCTGGCTGGAGCAAGAAGACAAGCCGCCGGCCACCGGAAGGGCGAGCAGGAGCAGCAAAAAGCGTTTCATGGGAAAGGTTTTAATCAAAATCGTTAAGTTTTACAAAATATTTATCGCGTAGGGGGAAATTTTTGATCCGAGGTTGTTAGTGGGTCGGCCCGGGGGCGTGCAAGCCTCCGGGTCTAACAATTTCCCGTCAGCCGCCTAACCGAACGGGATGACCATGTCGTCCGGAATCGCGGGCAGCCACGAAACCATCCGTGGAGCCATGCGGATTTTCCAAATCAGAGGTCCCTCCCGGCCAGCGGGAATCAGCGGAATTTTGAAACGGAGATCCTGGAAAGAAGCGTCCCCCGGCCTCGGGAGGTCGGCGAGGCTTTGCTTGTGAATCACCTTCTGCTGCTGCTTTTCCCCGGGATCCATCACCTTCACGGCGATGAGTTCGATCGAGAGCCGCTCCGGATGGCCTTTTCCACTGCGACGCTGCCAGGTGATCGATGCCTCTTGATCCGGTGCCAGCGGGGCGGGTTGCAGCCACACGTCGTAAAGGGGGCGGCGGTATTGGATCAGCCGGTTGAGGACGACTCCCAGGAGAAAGAGCCCGATGGCTACAAAAGGAATCAGGAAAAGGTTCAGGAACGTGCTGGGATGCCCTCCCATCCACTCGGAGACCGCGGTGCTGACGAACGCGCCCACGATGCTGTTCCAGAAAATCGCGGCGAACCCCAGTCCGAACAGGGAGGTGGCACTGTCGAATTCTCCAGTGAGAAGCACCCTTTCTCCGGAGGACTTCCCCGGACGTGGTGGAACCACGGATGCCTTCTCCTGCTCGAGCTTGCGCTGATGACGCGGCCACCACCACATCCCCACAAGACCGCCGACGCCAACGAGAATGAATGGAATCGGAAAAAGGAACATTGCCACCGCACCGTGGAGTTCCCGGTCCACAATCGCCTGCCATGGCTTGGCCGGATTCACCCGGCAGACGACGGCAGAGCCCGGCGCGTTCGCCCGCACGATATCGCGCTTGAGGGATTCGCTGCCGAGACTTTCGCCAAGGCCATATTGGTTCGAACGGTATTCGCGCCCGTTGAACGTATAGTGGTAGCAGACATCCAGCTTCACGCTGCGATCCTCGCCGCTGCCATGTTCCTTGATCCGGCTCCAGACAATCCGGGCAGGGGTCTCGGTCCAGCTTCCGGATTTCACCTTGCGAGACACCGTCGGGATAACCGACTGGCAGATCATCAGCACTCCCCCGCAAGCAAACACTCCGCAGAACCCGATACCCAGCATCCATCCCTTTCCTCCCGGAGAAGTAAGGTCCCCGGAATTGGTGGCCGACGATGCTCCGTTCCCCATCCGCATGATGGAAATCCCAACCAACATGAACAATCCGCCGATGACGCAGAAAACCGACTCGCCCCAAGCGCTCGCACTGGCGGACAACAACGTGGCATCCCCCGCATCGTGTGGATTCACCCGGCAGAAGGTGGACGCCCCCGTCAGATCTTCCCGGCCGCACTCGTTACGGAGCCGGTCAAACACAGCCTCCAGATCTTCCGAATCGTCGCTTCCTTTCTTATCCGGCCACAAGCGGTCGCTCGTGTACTCCTGCCCTTTCGAGGTGTAGCGGAATCGGAGATCCGCTTGAAATGTCGGATCCTGCTTGGTGTCCGCGCGGATGCGGAAGCCTTCGATCACACATGGCGTTTTTTCCCAGGCCAGATAGCCAAGCGCCTTCGTGACCGAGAGCAGTCCCACCACGAAGAAACAGAAGCTGAACAGGGCAAAAATGAGGCCGAACCAGAACGATCCCGGCGCACCCATCTTCCTGCGTTTTCCAATTCTCACGGCAGTCGTCTAACGATCCTCCGAGCCTACGGTCGATAGGAAACGTCGCCGGGCATTCCAGTAGCAGATTGCCCTCCGCCTGAATCAAATGGCCGGATATCAGCGCCCGGTCGGCCCTCTTCTTCCAATCACTCCCGGCTTTCCAGCCACTCCACCACCTTGACCAATGCCCGGGCGCGGTGGCTGAGCTGGTTCTTCACCTCGTCACCGAGTTGGGAGAAGGTCTGATCGTAGCCTGCGGGGACGAACAGCGGATCGTAGCCAAAGCCGCCTGCTCCCCGGCGCTCCTCGATGATGGCTCCCTCCACGCTGCCATCGAAGTTCGCCAGCTCCCGTCCGCCCTCTGCGAGCACCATGGTGCAGCGGAAACGGGCGGTGCGCTGGTTCTTGTCGGACATTTCGCGCATCAGGCGCTCGTTGTTGCGGGCGTGGTTTCCCTCTTCGCCGCCGTAGCTGGAGGACCAGACACCGGGCTCTCCGCCGAGGGCATCCACCTCCAGGCCGGAATCATCGGACAGCACGATCCCCTCCACCTCCTGGCTGATGGCCAGCGCCTTGAGGCGGGCGTTTTCGAGGAAAGTCGTGCCGGTTTCCGCGACCGGCGGCAGCCCGGGAAACGCCGTCACATCAAGGACTTCGTAGCGGTCCCCGATCATCGAGCGGATTTCCGCCGTCTTGTGGGCGTTGCGGGTGGCGATGATGAGCCGGGGGCGGGTTTCCATGCCTCCGGCTACCGGTTTGCGGCAGCCGGGCCAAGAATTTTGAAATAATCCGGCGTTGTGCTACGCCTATAACCACGAATGAAAGCAATCACCTGGCTCGCCTCTGTCACGGTCGGTGTCGCCGCCCTTTCCGCTTCCGCCTTCTCCGCTACTCCCGAAGGCTGGTCCACCGATCTCGAAAAAGCCCTCGCCACCGCGAAGAAGGAGAAGAAATCCGTGCTCGTCGAGTTCACCGGCTCCGACTGGTGCCCGCCGTGCATCGCGATGCGCAAGAACGTCTTCTCCAAGAAGGAATTCGTGGAAAAGGCCTCGAAGAAGTTCATCCTGGTCGAGCTCGACTTCCCGAAGGGCGAAAAAGCCGTCGCGGAGAAGAACCAGCCGCTTGCCGAAAAGTACAAGATCGAAGGCTTCCCCACCGTGGTCCTGCTCGATCCCGAAGGGAAGGAGTTCAACCGCTTCTTCGCCTCCCAGTTCCCGAAATCCGAGGATTTCCTGAAACATCTCGAAGAGTCCCTCTCGAAGAAGGAACTCGACTGACCCTTTCAACGGAATGCCCATCATGGCGCCCCGTCCGGTCCTGTGCCGGGCGGGGCTTTTTCCACCCGCCTCCACCTTTTGTATCCCGTTAATAGTCAACACTCATGAAAAAAGCCGCCCTGTTCATTTCCACCCTGCTCGCCACCGCCACTCTCGCCTTTGCCGGTAGCGGCGCGGGCTGGTCCGACAACTACGAGGCCGCCAAGGCCCAGGCCAAAAAGGAGAACAAGACCATCCTGCTCGATTTCACCGGCTCCGACTGGTGCGGCTGGTGCATGAAACTCGACAAGGAAGTCTTCTCCCAGAAGGCCTTCAAGAATTACGCCAAGGACAAGCTGATCCTCGTGGAAGTCGATTTCCCGCACGAGAAGCGCCTGAGCCGCAAGGTGAAGGAACAGAATGAAGCTCTCGCCAAGGAATTCGGCGTCCGCGGCTACCCCACCGTCATCCTCGTGGATGGCGATGGCAAGAAGGTCGGCCAGACCGGCTACAAGGAAGGTGGCGACGAGGCCTACGTGACGCACCTGAAGGGCCTGCTCGGCACCAAGAGCTGATCCCGCCGCTTCCCGCAAGACTCCCGGCGGTGCTTCCGCCACCCGATTTCCCCGCCCGGCCGAAATGGCCCGGCGGGGTTTTGCTTTTCAAGGCCAATGCGTTCCGCCAGAGTCCGCGCCCCTTTTCCAGTTCCTGAGATCATGTCCGACCGACGCAAACCGTTCCCCTTCGACGAATTCGAACCCCAGTGGCAGACCCGCTGGGACGCGGAGAAGACTTTCCGCACTCCGAATCCGGGCGATGCCGACTTCGATGCCTCCAAGCCGAAGTTCTACGTCCTCGACATGTTCCCCTACCCCTCCGGCTCCGGCCTCCACGTCGGCCACCCGGAAGGCTACACCGCCACCGATATCATCGGCCGCGCCAAGCGCCGCCAGGGTTTCAACGTGCTGCACCCGATGGGCTGGGACTCGTTCGGCCTGCCGGCCGAGCAGTACGCCATCAAGACCGGCCAGCATCCGGCGATCACCACCACCGCGAACATCGCCACCTTCAAGCGTCAGCTGAAGTCGCTGGGCTTCGCCTACGATTGGGATCGCGAAATCGCCACCACCGATCCGGAATACGTCCGCTGGACCCAGTGGATCTTCCTGCAACTCTACTCGTCCTATTACAACGAGGAGGCCAAACAAGCCCGCCCGGTATCTGAACTGGAAGCACAAGGCTGGACCCGCAAACAGATCGACGCGGTGCGGTTGGCATTCGTGAACGAGGCTCCGGTGAACTGGTCTCCGGACCTGGGCACGGTGCTGGCGAACGAGGAAGTCGAGGAGTGGCGCTCGAAGGGACACACCGTCGAGCGCCGTCCGCTGCGCCAGTGGATGCTGCGTATCACCAGCTACGCCCAGCGTTTGATCGATGAGCTGGAGCCGCTGGATTGGCCGGATGGCATCAAGCTGCTGCAGAAAAACTGGATCGGCCGCAGCGAGGGCGCGGAAGTGGATTTCCAGCTGGCCGGTCACACCGTCACCGTTTTCACCACGCGTCCGGACACGCTGTTCGGTGCCACCTACATGGTTCTGGCACCCGAGCATCCGTATGTCTCCGAGATCACCACTCCGGACCAGAAGGCCGCGGTGGATACCTACATCGCGGCCTGCGCGGCGAAGTCCGATCTGGAGCGCGGTGACCTGAACAAGGACAAGTCCGGCGTCTTCACCGGCGCGTATGCCACCAATCCGGTGAACGGTACACAGATCCCGGTGTGGATCGCCGATTACGTGATGATGGGCTACGGCACCGGCGCGATCATGGCCGTGCCCGCGCATGACGAGCGCGACTTTGAGTTCGCACAGAAGTTCGACCTGCCAATCGTGCAGGTGGTCCAGCCAACGGGTGACCAGGAATGGCAGGGCTACACCGATCCCGGCACGGCCGTGAACTCCGGCTTCCTCGATGGTCTGCCAACCGTCGAAGCGAAGGCCAAGATGATCGGATGGCTGGAAGACGAAGGCCGCGGCAAGCGCCGCGTGCAGTTCAAGCTGCGCGACTGGCTGTTCTCCCGCCAACGCTATTGGGGTGAGCCCTTCCCGCTGACTTGGAAAGATGGCAACCACCACGCGCTGCCGGATGCCGAGCTGCCGCTGCTCGCTCCGCCACTGGACGACTATAAGCCCTCCGGTTCTCCCGAACCTCTGCTGAGCAAGGCCCGCGAATGGGTGGAGCTTCCGGATGGCTCGATCCGCGAGACCAACACCATGCCACAATGGGCCGGCTCCTGCTGGTACTACCTGCGCTACTGCGATCCTCGTAATTCCGGCCGCTTCATCTCCGAGGCCGCCGAATCCTACTGGGGTGGCGGTGACAAGCCGGGCATGGTGGACCTGTATGTCGGCGGCACCGAGCACGCCGTGCTGCACCTTCTCTACGCCCGCTTCTGGCACAAGGTTCTGTTCGATCTCGGCCACGTCCAAACCAACGAGCCGTTCCAGCGCCTCGTGAACCAAGGCCTGATTTTGGGCGAGGACGGCCAGAAGATGTCCAAGTCCCGCGGCAACGTGGTGAACCCGGACGACGTCGTACGTGAGTACGGCGCGGACTCCCTGCGCCTGTATGAGATGTTCATGGGCCCCTTGGAACAGGTGAAACCATGGAGCATGAAGGGTGTGGAAGGCGTATCCCGCTTCCTCGCCCGCGTCTGGCGCATCGCCTTCGAACAAACCGAATCCGGCGATTGGAAGACCAACGGCAAGGTTCAGGACGTGCCCTGCACGGACAAGGACCTGCTCAAGGTCGTCCATGAAACGGTGAAGAAGGTCACCGAGGACATCGAGAAGCTGTCGTTCAACACCGCGATCTCGCAGATGATGATCTGCACGAACGCGTTCACGCAGGCGGACGTGGCTCCGCTCAAGGAGTTCACCATGCTGCTGCATGTGCTGAACCCCTTCGCACCGCACCTCACCGAGGAAATCCACGCCCGCCTCGCTGGCGTCACACCACTCAGCGAAAGCACCTGGCCGCAGCATGATGAAGCCGCGCTGGTTACGGATGAAATCGAGGTCGTGGTGCAGGTGAACGGCAAACTGCGCGACAAGATCCGCGTCTCCACCACCGCCGCCCAGGCCGAGGTGGAAGCCCTTGCCCAAGCCAGCGAGCGCGTGAAGGAGCACACCGACGGCAAGACCATCCGCAAGGTGATCTACGTCGCAGGCAAGCTCGTCAGCATCGTAGCGAACTGATTCTCCTCCGGTTTCTCCAAGGCGGCGGTTCCCTGCGAACCGCCGCCTCTTTTTTGGGATGGGAATGGTCGTTTTTGGTGGGAAAGGGTGAAAATTTCCACTCTTCGCATCATTTTTATCTGAAAATAAACGATTTACGAATTTTCGACATATCGGTCCTTGCGTCTTTCGGAATCGAACTTAGATATATCGAAGTAACAACGAGCAACGGCTTTGCGTCGTGGATTCGCTGCTGCTGAAACCGAAAAGAACGAGAACGACATCATGAATGATCAGGAACACACTTCAGCCCGCCCGGAGCGGGCATTCGACGAACGGGAAGCCGCTTGGCACCATGCATCCGACCTCCGCAGCCGCATGGCGGCCGAATGGGGGCACGACTGCCACCATGGCGGGCCTCCCGGCGGCTTTCCCTTCGGAGGCCGGGGCCATGGCCATCCGTGGGGCTTTCACTGGCACCACGGCGGGCGCTGGGGCCGCCTGCGCCACATGCTGCTCGCCGCCCGTTTCGGCCGCAGATCGGACTTTTCCGATCACGGCGGAGAACCTACGGATATCTTCGATGAGGAACACGAAGGCCGGAGAGGAGGGGAGCGTCCGATGAAAGGTCATCGTGGTGGCTTCGGGGGAGAGCGCGGATTCGGCGGATTCGGATTTGGCGGCCGTGGCCGCTCGGCCCGCAGACCCTTTGAACAAGGTGACCTGCGCTGGATCGTGCTCGAACTCATCGCTTCGCAGCCACGCCACGGCTACGAGATCATCAAGGCGATCGAGGACGCGCTGGACGGCCACTACAGCCCCAGCCCCGGCGTGATCTATCCGACCCTCACGCTTCTGGAAGAGACCGGCCTCATCGCCGGAGAAACCCAGGGCGCCAAGAAGCTGTACAGCATCACCGACGCGGGCCGCGCCGAACTCGAGGCCAATGCCGCCCAGCTTGAAACCGTCCGTGGCCGCTTGAAGGAAGCGCGGGCGGATTTCGGCGGGGTGCCGAGCCCGGAGATGATGCGGGCCATGGGAAATCTGCGCCATGCCCTCCAGCTCCGTCTGGCCAAGGGCGGACTGACCCGCGAGGCGATCGGGACCATCACCGCGGCCATCGATCGTGCCGCCGGGGAAATCGAACGCAGCTAGCACTCTGTATACGAAACAAGCCGCAGCCTCATAGGAGAGGCAGCGGCTTGTTTGTTTCAGAGGCATGGCGCATGGAATCCGCCGCCACGGTCAGAGGCCCAGCGCGCGACGGCTGGGCCAGTCGAGCCAGCCGGTCATGCGGAGACCACGGTCATGCTGGAAGCGGATAAGGGCACGGCGTGAGCCATAGCCGAAGTCACCGTCGATCGGGCCGCGGTAGTAGCCCATGCTGCGGAGGCGGATCTGGGCACGGGCTTCGAGGCTCATCGGGCGGCGATAGGACCCGCCACCGTATCCACCTCCATAGCCGCGACCGTGGTCGTAGCCGCCCCGGTATTCCACTTCGACATAACCGCCTCCGCTGCCACGAGAACCATAGTAGGAACCGCGGCCATCAGAGGGACCATACCAGTCGGCCTTGGCCAGGGAAGTGGTGGAAAGAGTAACGGCGGCAAGAGCGCCGAGCATTTGAGTCGTTTTCATGACACTTGGTGGAACGAAACCCGGATGCGGATTATTCACCGTCCGCAGCGGATATTTTGTGCCACGTGAATCCGTGCGAAGCGCAACGCAAGATCGGGCAAATCACGCCCTCGCCGCATCTTGCATCCCGGACAAGGTCGCTTAGCGTTGTACCGGGCCATCCAACCAGCAGCCCGCTTTTCCAGAACCATCCGCGAGAAAGGATCACGCCATGAACCTGAAACAAATCCCCATGTGGGGAACCCTCGGCGCCTGGGCGCTGTGCGGCTCCCTCACGACATTCCAAGAAGCGCGGGCCATCCCCGCTGAGGAAGACCAGCAACAGCAAGGTGCCGAAACTCTGACACGCGGTCCCGTGCATGAGGCATTCGCTGAGACGGTCAGCTACAATCCAGTTCCCGGTATCCTGGTGACCAAAGAGCCACCGGCGCTGATCGAAGAGGTGCCGCCGGACCAGCAGCTCGTGGGATCGAATGTGAGTTGGATTCCCGGTTACTGGGGCTGGGATGATGAGAGCTCGGACTTCATCTGGATCAGTGGCATCTGGCGCAATCTTCCGCCGGGCCGCCAATGGGTACCCGGCTACTGGAATCCTGCGGATGGAGGCTACCAGTGGGTCTCGGGGTATTGGTCGGATGCACAGAGCCAGGAGGTGGACTATCTGCCCGAGCCACCTGCCAGCTTGGAAACCGGCCCGAACATCGCCGCTTCATCCGACAGCCAGGTGTGGACCCCGGGAAGCTGGGTCTATCAGGAAGAACGTTACGCTTGGAGTCCCGGCTATTGGCAGGCTGCTCAGCCGGATTGGACCTGGATGCCCGCGCACTATGCATGGACACCCCATGGCTACATCTTCGTTCCCGGCTACTGGGACTATGATGTCCCGCGCCGCGGGGTGCTGTTCGCGCCGGTACGCTTCGCACCGGGCTACTACTCGCGCCCGGGATTCATCTACTCCCCCGTCACGGTGATCAGCCTCGCGGTCTTCGCGGAGCATTTGTTCCTGCGTCCCAACTACGGGCACTACTACTACGGCGACTACTATGCTCCTCGTTACAGGGAGACAGGATTCTTCGCACCTTATGCCTACTACGGCGGCCGTCGTGGTTATGATCCGATCTTCGCCAAGGAAGTGTGGCAGAACCGCAAGGACCGCAACTGGCTGAAGCAGCGCGAGACGGATTTCATTTTCCGCCGCGACAATGAAAACGCACGCCCACCCCGCAACTGGGCCGCCCTGCAGGCATTCGCTGCCAAACCGGACGCGAAGGATGCACGCGGCATGGCTTTCGTGAAACCGCTCGCGCAGTACACGAAAGACGCGAAAGGCCCGCTGCGCTTCAAGCCGCTGGCCGCACCCGACAAGGAGAAGTTCATCGCCCAAAAGCAGGAGATGACGAAGTTCGCCATGGACCGCCGCAAGCTTGAAGCTTCCACCAAGGGTGGCGCGACTGAAGGGCCGAAGCGCACGACGCTTGAAAAGGCCAAGTTCGAACGTTCACCGATCGTGGGTCGCGCGGCTGACAAACTCGGCAAGGGCGAAGCTCCGCCCAAGCTGCCCCCGATGCGAAAGATCGATCCAAAGGCAGCCCCGGGTGGCGTGGCCGATAACAAGACTGCTCCGGACCGCAAGGATGACACCGCCATGGAGGAACGCGTCAAACCCGGTGTCGGTCCGAAAACCGATCTCCCGAACGGCGCGCAGGGAGGCAAGGGTATCCGTCCGAAGGGCAACGAACCGGTCGAGCCCAAGAACCCGAAAGGCGATGACGAACCTCGCCGCAAGGTGGTCCCGAACGAAGTTCCCAAGGTCACTCCTGACAAGACTCCGAAAATCGATCCGGACAAGGCACCCAAGGTGGAGCCCAAGAAGGTGCTCCCACGTGGCGGGGATGAACCGGAGAAGAAGGTGCAACCCGAGCGCAAGGTGATCCCGCAGGACACTCCGAAGGTGGAACGCCGCGAGGTTCCCAAGGTCGAACCGAAAGTCGTTCCGAAGCCGGAACCCAAGGTCGTTCCTACTCCGCAGCCCAAAGCCCAACCCCAGCCGAAGCAGGTGGAGCGCGTGGCCCCGAAAGGACCGCAGGGAAATCCCGCCGCAGGTGGTGGCGCCCAGCAGCGTCGAGGAAACGACAAGGATAAGGACAACTGATCCTCGCCCACCAACGGGCCGCCGGAGCTTTCTCCGGCGGCCCGTTCGCATTTCCAGTGAGGGCTCTCCTCAGGAGGGAAGACTCAACAGGAAGGAAGCTCCTGACGGCACTCCCGGATCACAAGTGAGGTCGCCGCCCATCGAGCGGGCCAGCCGCCTTGAAAGCGCGAGCCCGAGCCCCACTCCCGGCCGGCTCTCCGCCGCATCCCGCGCGGACTTGTGGAAGGCGCGGAAGATCCGCTTGTGCTCGCTAATGGGAATACCCGGACCTTGATCCGTGATACGGATGGCGACTCCGTGCGGAAGCGATGCCACCCGCACCGAAAGCACGCCGCGTCCGGCATACTTCGCCGCATTGTCCACGACGTTGAAGAGGATGTGTTCGACCGCCGCCGTATCCACCTTGAGCAGCTGCGTCGCAGCCTCTCCATCCGCCAGCATGTCCAGCTCCATGCCCACGGATGCCAGCCGGGATGCGAAACGCTCGCGCATCGGCTCCAGCAATTCGCGGGCTGTGATTTGTCTAACAGCCGTGCGGGCGCTGCCGCGCTCGATCCGGGAGAATGCCAGGACGTTCTCGACCAGATGGGAAAGACGGTCGGCCTCACGCGATAGCACGCGCAGGTAGTCGCCTCGCTTTTCCTCCTTCACCGCACCGGCTTCCAGCATGTCCGAATACAGCCGGAAGGTGGTCAGCGGCGTGCGCAGCTCATGGGTCACGGCGGAGACGAAAGACGCGCGGCGCTCGCTCAAGCGCAGGATGCCGCGCACCAACAAGGAGGCCGCGAGAATCGCAAGCACCACTGCGGCCCAACCGGCCGCCAGTGAGATCACGATCGGTCGGGGCACGGCCGCAGGCATCGGCTTCGCACCGGTCTCAAGACGAAATGGGAACGAGGCCAATACCATTCCGTCCGGAGTCGCACTCGTGGCGGGAGCAAGCTCGGCCCCGGGAAGGAGATCCCTCACCTCCGCGAGAAGGGAATCACCGAGCGTCTTTGGATCCAACCAGATGCCTTCGATGCTCTTTCCTCCACGCGGCGCGGAGCCTTCCCACACCACCTTGCGCAGCAGGAACAACTGCCCTCCTATCCAGGATGGACGCAGCGGTCCCGCGTCGAGCAGGACTCTACCCACTACGGTCGGCGGGATGGGAACAGGAATCGGAATGGGCACCTGCTGACCTCCGCCGGAATTGGCATTGCCGTAGTCGCCCCGGCTCTGGACCTTCGAAACTTGGCTCTCCACCGCCCGGCTGCGCATCGCCCGCTCCTTCTCGTTGTTCCATGCCTGGGCCGGGATGCTGTTGTCACGCGGCGCGGCCAGATCGGCTTGCTTCTGCGGGAGCTGCGACACGGGCTCCTTGAGATTCGCCTCCACGGTGGTGTTGCTCAGTTCGATGGAGCCACAGAGCGCCGTGAAGACCATCCGGCCCTCGCTGGTTTCACGGAGCAATCTCTTCAGCTCCGGCAGGCGGCCCTCGCCCTGGCGAGCCGAGAGGCTGCCATTTTCGGAGAGTTCGAACCTCATGCGCACCGGGCTATCCGGAAGATCGGCGGGCAAAGGCGTGGTGTCCCCCACCGGCCGCTGGCTTTCATCCACAATCACGGCGGTGCCTGCGGCATCCATGCGCCAGAGCGCCAGACGCACCCGTTCCTGGAGATCCGCACGCGCCTCAGCATTCGAACGATCGTGCTCGGAGGCCAGCACGTTGCGGGTGAGCCAGGTCATGGCTCCCAGCACCAGAACGGCGCAAACCGCGAGCGCGGCCCAGATTCCCCATCCACCGGTCGTTTTCATGACGGATCAGAAGGTTGGAAGCGGTAGCCCTTGCCGCGCACGGTGGTGAGGATCGTTTGATCCTTGTCCCCCAGTTTCGCGCGGAGGTGCATGATGTGCATGTCGATCGTACGGGTTTCGGTCCGATCCGGATCGAGCCCCCACAGTTGGCGGAGGATTTCTTCACGTGTGACCAATCGGCCACGGGACTCCACCAGATAGCGGAGCAGATCCGCTTCCCGCTCGGAGAGCTCCTCACTGCGCCCATCGTGGAATGTGAGTTTCCGCGCGGTGAAATCAGCGGCTCCTCCGGGAACCGCAGCTTCGCTGGCAGGCGCGGCCCGCTCACAGGTGCGGCGCAGCACGGCATCCACCCGCGCCAGAAGCTCCTTCATGCTGAAGGGTTTCACCACGTAATCATCGGCACCGGTGGTGAGTCCCCGCACGCGGTCGTTTTCCTCACCACGGGCGGAGAGGATGATGACGGCCTGACCGGGCCGCTTTTTCCGCAGCGCCTCCAGAATGTCGAATCCGGAGGGGCCGGGCATCACCAGATCGAGCAGCGCCAGACGGTAGTTCGCGCGCAACGCTAGATCCATCCCGGCATGACCGTCCGGGGCCTCCAAGGTACGATAACCGGCGTACTCCAGCACGTTGACGATCCCGCGGCGGACGGCGGGATCGTCTTCGACAACGAGGATGGTGGTCTCGGCCATGTCAGCTTCCTTGATACACGCGGGACACCCGGCGGGGCAAGACGGGCCTCATTTCGAAACGGCGGTTCCGGCCATCGGCAGTTTCACCTTCGCGATTTCGATCAATGGCGCCAGCTCCTTCACGTTCGTGTAGCCGTAGGTGTGGAGGTTCACGAAGGTTTGTACGTTGAGAGCCACCTGCACCATCTTCCCCGGAAAGGGCCCTTCCGCTCCTTTGAAGTTGTTGTTGCAGTAGATCAGGATGCGGGTGCCCTTGTCCGGAATCAGCTTCTCCAACGCGGGGGCGTTGAAGTCCGTGAGATCGAGATGCAGCGCGCCTTTAACATGCATCTCGTCGAACTTCGCCTTGCTGCGGGCATCCAGCACCACGGTGTTCGGCTCGGCCATCATGCGGATGAAGTCCTCCTCGCTGACACGATTGGCCGCGCGGGTGGTTTCCAGGCCGGCAGCCTTTTTGACGAACCCGGGGTAGTCGATCTTCGGATTGTCCGGCACCGGGGGTACCTGCTGTTGGCTCCTTTCTTCCCCGGCGATTGCCAGCATGGGGAAGAACGCGACTGCAAGAACTGTGGGAATCGTTTTCATGACGGGATCATTTGCCAAAGGTGTAGCCACGGGTGCCTGCCTGCTCACGGGTGGTTTCGACCAGTGCTTCATCGAGCGTCTTGTCTCCCTTGGTCGCCTGTTTCTTCATCTCCTCCGCCACGAAAGCTTCACGCTCGCGGTTGAGGGCGATGATCTTCTCCTGGATGGCCGCGCGTTCTTTGGCAGCCTTTTCGATGTAGGCGGCGCGATCCTCGGGCTTCATGCCACGCATGGCTTCCGGCAGATCGGCATCGGCGATTTTCGCCGGGTCCACCGCCTTGTCACGGGTGGCATCCACCAGGTCCCATGAACCGTTGCGATAATTGCCACCCGCTTTGGTCACCGCCCGGTTGACGCCCGCGCCCGATTTCGCATTGGCGGCGGCATCGCCATCCGCTTCCTGCTGGCGGGCAGCCCCGCCGACGCGCTCCTTTCCGTAGCCCAGATAGGTCTTGTTCAGCTCGATCCCCAGATCCGAGATCTGCTTGTCCTGCGGAGCGGAGATGCTGACGACGGCACGATCCTGGTTGATGACCATGAACTTGCCGCCTCCCAGCGCCGCCCCGTCATGCCACGATCCGGCCATGCCTTCCTCACGGCTGCCGCAGTGGATGGTATTGATCGTCACCCCCTTCTCGAGCGCCGCCTTGCAGGCCTTTCTGGCATCCACCGGACCTTGGGTGAAAGGCTCGTTGCCAGCAATGAAGATGACCTTGTAGGTATCCTTCGAATCATCCCAACGCAGGTCGGAAAGCGAGCGCTGGATCACCGCGCCACAGTATTCCTCACCGCCGTTCGTCCTCAGCGAAAACAGCGACTTGCTGATGGAGTCCAAATCTCCACTCAGAGGCTGGACCTGGCGGACCCACTGGTTGTCCACGCTCAGGCTGTTGTTGCCGTATTCATAGAGCGCGACCTCGACACGGGGAGCTTCGCCATCGCGCTTCGCATCGGTGAAGGTATTGACCACCTTCCAGAGCTGTGTCTTGGCCTGGTCAATGAGGCCGTCCATGCTGTTCGAGGTATCAAGCAGCAGGGCGATCTGCACCCGGTTCTTGACCGGCGGAGAGTCTGTCTCCGGTGGACCGCTCTCGCGGCCCTGCAGGGGGCAGCCAGCAATGCGGTGGCTGCGGAGAGAATCATGAGGTGCGTTTTCATCACGCCTCATGGATACCCTCCCGCAGCACCGCTGTCCGTAAAGGCAGGGTAAATAAGCGGCTTCCGGAACCGCCCTCAGAGCGCCAGCAAGGCATCCGCCCAGATGGCGTAGCCCTTCTCCGTGGGATGGGTCCCGTCCGACATGAGCTCCACCGGCAGCGTGCCATCCGGCTGGAGGAACTTCGGTCCGATATCCAGGAAGGTCACGCCCGCCACATTCTCCCATTCGCTCTTCAGCAAGGCATTGAGCTCTCCGATGAGCTTTCGCCTCGGCGAGTCCGCCGTCTTGTCACGGGGAAGCACACCCATCAGCACGATTTTTGAGGATGGCGATTTCGTAGCGCACCCGCAGGATGATCTCACGGATGCCCTCCGCCACTTCCACCGGAGTATTGGCGCGGGCGTGATTGGTGCCGGAGAAGTTGTTGGTGCCGATGTTGATCACCACCCGCTCCGGATGGAGTCCATCGAACTCGCCGTGATCCAGCCGCCACAGGACGTTCTGCGTGCGATCCCAGCCGAATCCCAGATTGAGAGCCTTTTTCCCGGCCACCACTTTGTCCCACGACAGCGGACCGCGGGGTTTCGCACCCGGACTTTGCGGGAGCCCTCCCCAGAAGTGGGTGATCGAGTCCCCGATGAAGACCACCTGCGGATCTGCTCCCTGCTGCGCTTTCAGCACGTCCTCATGGCGCTTGAACCAATCGTAGGAGTCATTTTCCAGTTTCGACACCGGAACGATCGCATTGTTCGCAGGCGCGGCCTCTTTCGGTGTGTCGCCCATCAGGCTGGAGAGCGTGGGCTCCATTGCCTTCGCCCACTCCAGAGCGCCGGCCGGTCCGGGGTGGAGGAGATCCGGAACCAGCTTCGGATCGATCGTGCCGTCCGGCTTCAGGAACACGTGGTTCACATCCAGGAAGAACACCATCTTGCCATCCGCCAGCTTCTCCACCAATTCACCCGCCCGCAGGTTCGCCGCAAAGCGCTTCTCCGCGCTCCCGCGCTCGGTGCCATCCGGCTTCTTGTAAACATTGGTGCGCGGGAAGACGCGCAACAGCAGGATCTTCGACTGCGGGCATTTCTCGCGCAGCAGCTTCACAATCGCGGCGACCCCCTCCGCCACCTGTTCCGGGGTGTGGACCACCGGATAGTTCGCATCATCGGTGTTGTTGGTGCCGATGAGCAGAGTGATCGCCTTCGGCGATTGGCCTTCCAGCTCGCCGTTCTGGAGATTCCACAACGTATTCTCCGTGCGTCCGCCACTGTATCCCAGATCGATGGCGTTCCGAGAGCCGTAGAACTTGTCCCAAACCGCCTTGTAGGGTGGCAGCTCGAGGTTGTGCGAGATCGAGTCCCCGATCATCAGCAGGTCGTACTTCTTCGCACGGATCTGCTCCACCTTCTGCTGGTGACGCTTCTCCATCCCCCGCTGGGGCACAGGAAATACCGGAGAACCCGGGGCATCCTGAGCGCGGACGGAGACCCCGCAAACCATCAGGGATAAAACGGCAATCGAACGAAATGACATGGCCTAGAGACGACTCCGCCATCCGTCCCCTTTCAAGCAGGAACGCAGCCATCTCACTGCATCGCTTTGGCAAGCGCCTCGCCCCAGATCTTGTAACCCTTCTCCGCCGGATGCACGCCATCCGGCATGATCTCCGCGGAGAGCGTGCCGTCCGGCTGGAGTAGTTCCGAGTTCACATCAATGAAGCGGATGCCCGGCACGTCCTGATAGGTATCCGCCAGCAGTTTGTTCAGCTCGTTGACCGGATCACGTTTCGACGCATCCGGATCGCGGCCGAAAGGGAAAACGCCGGTGATCACGATCTTCGATCCGGGCGATTTCGCCCGCACACGCAACACGATTTCACGAATTCCATCCGCAATCTCCGCCGGGGTATTGACCCGGGCATTCGGTGTTTCGGCGAAATTGTTGCTGCCAATGTTGATCACCACCCATTGCGCGTGAATGCCGTCCAGCTCGCTGTGGTCGAGCCGCCACAGCACATTCTGGGTGCGGTCCCAGCCGTAGCCCAGATTGATCACACGCTTGCCGGAAAAGGTCTGCTCGAAGGACTGCGGTCCTCGCGGCTTCATCTGATCCGACTGCGGGGCACCATCCCAGAAATGGGTGATCGAGTCGCCGATCAGGACGATCTCCGGCTTCAAATCATCGGCGAGCTTCAGGATCGCCCGATGGCGCTCCCACCAATCGTAGCCGTCCTTCTCCAACTTCGACACCGGCACGATGGCGGTATTCGAGGATAGCGGCTCCTTCGGATGCTCCCCTAAAAGAGATGCCAGCAGCGGCTCCATCTCCCGGGCCACCTCCATCATACCTTCGGGAGTGGGACGGCCGGACTCAGGCAGAAACGCAGGATCTATCGAGCCATCAAGCTTGTAGAAGACGTGGTTCGAATCGAGGAAGAACACCTTCTCATCATCGGCCAGCTTCGCCACCAGCTCACCGGCGCGGAGATCCGTTTCGGCACGCTTGTGGGCCGCCTCGTCCTCGTCGGAATCGACCCGCGGGAAAGCCCGCAGCAGGAGCACCTTCGTCTCGGGGCACTTCTCTTGAATCAGGTGGACGATGGCGGCGACCCCATCGGCAATCTGTGCGGGCGTGCACGTGGAATCGGCGGAATCATCTCCACCGGTCAGCAGCACCACCGCCTTCGGCGACTGCCCGTCGAGTTCACCATGGCGCAGGTTCCAAAGGATGTTCGTAGTGCGGCTGCCTTCATATCCCAGATCGAGCGGATGGCGTGCATCGAAAAAGCGATCCCAGACCTCCCGGAAAGGCCCGGTTTCCAAGGCCGCAATCGCTGCATCCCCGATGAAAACCAATTCGTGATTATCCGCCCGGGCTGCGGTGGCTTTCACCTCATGGCGGGCTTCCGTTCCGGGCTGCTGAATGATCGGATCCGGTCCGGCGGCGACCGCCATCGAGACACCCGCCAGACCCACACAAAGGGCCGAAATGGCATTGGGGAGCATGGTTTCATTGATACGCTTCTCCCGGCGATTGCCAAGTGTGGTCTTTACGGAGGCCTTCATGTGAGAGGTGGCTGGAGACAATGATACAGCGCCACGCTGTCTCCCATTCGTGCCGCGATCTGCCTTCCGTGCGAAATGCAGACCACGGAACCCGAGCGTTGGAAAAGCACCGGAGGATTCCATCCGAGCACCCTTTGCCTTGTCCGCGGCGGACCCGCCACATTAGCGTGAATGGGATGTCCGGCGCATCCGCCTCGATTCCCTCCCCCGACTCCGATCCACGCGTCCTCCAACCGGAGCCACGCGCTCGTCTGCTCTCATTCGATGGCGGCGGCATCCGTGGACTGTTCGCCCTCCAGATCGCCAAGCGGATCGAGACCCTGCTGCGGGAAAAACACGGCCGCCCGGATCTGGTGCTGGCGGACCACTTCCACTACATCGGTGGCACCAGCACGGGAGCGATCATCGCCGCCTTCCTCTCCTGGGGACTGCCGGTGGACGATATCGTGGGCCTCTATCGTGAGAATGCCGTGGCGATGTTCCGCAAGGCCGGCTGGACCCAGCGCTTCACCAGCCACCGCTTCGTCGCAGAGGGATTGTCCGAATTCCTGCGCTCGTTCTTCGTGGAGGACGATGGTTCGCCATCCACACTGGGCACCCGCAAGCTGAAGACTCTGTTTCTCCTGGTGGCCCGCAATGCCTCCACGGGCTCCGCTTGGCCGCTCTCGAACAATCCGCACGCGAAATACAACGACCCGGTCTCACCCGGCTGCAATCTCCAGATCCCCCTGTGGCAGCTGGTCCGTGCCAGCACCGCCGCGCCGACCTTCTTCCCACCCGAGGTCCTGGAGGTGAAGGGCGAGCATGGCGAACCGCTCACCTTCGCCTTCGAAGATGGCGGCGTCACACCCTTCAACAATCCCGCGCACCTCTTGCATCTGATGGCCACCTTGCCCGAGTATCGGCTCGGCTGGGCAACCGGCATCGATCGCATGAGCGTGGTATCCGTCGGCACTGGCAAGGTCCGCACCGGTCGGGGGGACAAGCTCTTCGTCGATGTCCTGGCCCAAGCCAAAAATCTGCCCGCTTCGCTCATTGGATCCTTCCAGCAATATCAGGATCTGCTCTGCCGCGTGGCCGGTGAATGCCGCCACGGCACGCCCATCGATGGCGAACTGGGTGACCTGATCCGTCCACATGCGGATGCCCGGTTTCTCTACGCCCGCTACGACCGAACCTTCGATGAGGACGACCTCGCCGCTGCCGCCCGTTACACCGAGAAGGGCTTCACCCTCGACAACCTGGAGCTCATGGACTTCCTCGCCGAACACGGCGCGCGCCATGCGGAAGCAACCGTGAACCTCGCGCACTTCGACGATGTCTGACGCAGCCCCCTCTATCCGCCGCCTCTGGTTCGTCGGCTTTGCCGGTCACCGTGCCGTTCCCGATCCCGCAGCCGCCAAAGCTGCCATCATCCGCGAGCTGGAAGTCATCCGCGGCACCATCGATGGCGAACTGGTGGGCATCGCCAGCGCCGCCGCCGGAGCTGATCTGCTTTTCCTGGAAGCCTGTGGCGAAGCCCGCATCCAAACCGTGGTGCTGCTGCCATTCCCACGCGAGCGCTTCCACGAGGACTTCGATGACGAGGCGGAATGGGACCGCGCCTGCAAACTCATGGATGCGGCATGGTGGTGTGAAGTCTCCCCCGGAGGCGAGGACGCACCTGCGGCCTACCACGTGGTCGCACGGGAGAGCCTGGAGATCGCGGAACGGATGCTCTTTCTCTGGGATGGCAAGGCTCCACGCGGTCTCGGAGGTACGGGAGAGACCGTAATTGAAACCCGGGAGCGCGGTATACCCTCCCGCATCATTTCCGCAGATACGCTGGAGGCACATTGGGACGTCGCTCCTCCCGTCTCCAGGACAGACCCAGCTTTCACCGAACTGCCGGAGGCCACACAGGTTTCCGAACTGTTCCAGAAGCTCGATGCCCGCGCCTCCGCCGGCGCACCACGCTCCCGCTGGTTCGCGGCAGGCTCGATGTCGCTCAACCATCTCGCCACCCTGCTGCAAGCCATCCTCGTGGTGGTGGCGATCGCCGCCGAAGTGGGCGCCCTCGTGAAATTCATCCTCGTCCTGATCGCCGCCGTGCTGCCTGGAATCGGCAGCCGCCTGCGCTGGAAGGAACGCTGGATCCGAGACCGCGTGGGCGCGGAACTATTGCGCTCGCTCCTCGCCAGCCATCAGCCCGGAAGCCCGCTGCGACCTCCCGCCATCGAACTGTTCGGTCGCGAGGAAGCCTTCCTCCGCACTGCGGCCATGCACCTCATCCGCCACCGTGGCGATTGGCAAACCGCCCGCGACGAATATCTGCGCGAGCGGGTGGACGGCCAGATCGGGTATCTCAAATCCAAGGGCGAGAAAGCCGCCGCCAAGATGAAGATCTTCGGCACGCTGTTCTGGGCAAGCGCGTGGTCCTCCATGGTGCTCGGGGGCATCGCCGTAGCCGGTGCCTTCATGGGCACCAAGCCGAGTTCCCCGGCCGGAGTCTGGCTGATCTTTCTGACCACCGTCCTTCCCGGCTTGGCAGCGTGGTGCCTGGCAATGATCTCGGTTTTCGAGTTCAAACGCCGCGCCTCCCTCTACCGCCAGCTCGTGGACCAACTCATCCGCCTCCGTCCGAAGGTCGCCGCCGCCAACTGCGCCAGCGCGCTCACGCGCGCCATGCAGCAGATCGAGCGGCTCCTTCTCAACGAGCTGTGGGAATGGCAGGGCTCCCTGGACAAGTGATCCTCGTCACAATTTCTTCGCTCCGCGCATCACGAAGGACACGATCCACAGGATCAGGAAGATCACGAAAAGGATCCAAGCGATGTGAGCGGACATCCCAGCAATCCCGCTGAGACCGAGCACGCCCGCGACCAAGGCAACCACCAGGAAAACTAAGCTCCAGTGTAACATGGCTGTAAGGGTTTCAGGTTTCCACCCCCGCAGCCGGATGCCACGGAGGCCATCTAACCGGTCGCCCCGATCCGGGAGAAAAGCAAGGGACCTCCGGAAGAAAATCCGCGCTACAAAATCCGGGGATTGACAGCCGCAAGCCAAGTCCCTACGCAGTGGCTCCCCGGTGTGCATCAAAGGCGGAGTAGCCAACCGGTAAGGCAGTGGTTTGCAAAACCACCATTAGTGGGTTCGATTCCCGCCTCCGCCTCCACTTTTTATTTTCGGCCTCTCATGATTCTGGAGAGGCCCTTCCCGCAGGGGCGAGGAGGATGGCCGCAAGTCTATTCTTGTGGATCGCGATCCGCGTGTGTCTCGGTTCGAACCGCCGTGGGCGGTTGTTGCGATTTTGGGATGGTCGGGGAGGGTTCGGTGTCGTGGAAGCGGCCGTAGTCGACCAGCCAACGGCCATCTCCAGGGGCGGGAGTGTAGATTTCCACGAACCGCTCGCCCATGCGGACGTCCTGCCAGACATAGTCCTCCAGACTGTGGACCGCTGCGGGCACCACACTGTCCACGCAGGTGGCGGAGGCGATGAAGCGGACGCTGTCCCGCTCCATGTCTTCCAGTGTCATGCCGTGCAGGGGACTGTGTTCGTTGATCGGGTGCCGGATGGTCATGGCGGCGGGGAATGCGATGAGCTTGTCATGCATCAACGGAAGTTCATGGAAGCGGGCGATGTCGTCCCCTTCCGCAGTGGTCTCGGTCCGGACCATCATGAGGCGGAAGCGGGCATCGACCATCGGGCGGTGCCGTTGATTGGCCACCCGCATCATCAACATCGGCATGCCGTCGAACGGGGAAATCACCAGGGTTTTGGAGAACAGCAGGTTTGCGGTCGGCCGGGAAAAGCGCACGAAAATCAGCCCGGTGACGACCGCCATGCCGAACATGCCCAGCACGATCTCCGCCGTGGCCACGAGATGCGCGGCAAGACTGACAGGATACATGTGGCCGTAGCCGACCGTGGCGAGTGTTTCGACGCTGAAAAAGAACGCGTCCACGAAGGACCCTGGCCGCATTTCCGCAATGCCACCCGCCGCCGTGTAGAGTCCGGCGAATGTCAGATTCACTCCCAGATAAATCGCCATCATCAACAGGGCGAACCGAGGCCAGCGCAGACTCAGCAGCCAGTGATAGAGATCCCGCCAATCCCAAACCCGCGAATTCACCTTGAGGAACTCGATATGACCCGAGCGCACCGAGACGGGACTGGTCGTGCGTTTCATGATTGGAATCGAAGCAGCAGACCGCCTCGATTGCCACGGGGAATCGGCGGGATTTCGATTCTTGCCGTCACATCGCCGCCCTTACGGAGCGCTTCGTTCAAGGAATCGCCGCTCGATTCCAGGAGGGAAGCGGAGTTAGGAAGCAGACATGGAAGACGAACCGCCCGTAGTGACGACGAAAGCGCCCACGAAGCATACCTACCTGCGGTTTCACCTGCCGCACTCCCATCTGGCGTCCACGTTCGGCAATGATTGGTTCGCTCTGAAAGCGGAAGGATTCGCGCGGTTTTTCGGCACGCCCACGTTCCTGGTCGCACAGACTGTCATCGTCGGCCTGTGGATCGTCCTGAATACCACCGGTGGGATGAAGTTCGACGTGTATCCGTTCATCCTGCTGAATCTGGCATTCAGCTTGCAGGCGGCCTACGCGGCGCCGCTGATCCTGCTGGCGCAGACCCGCCAAGCGGACCGGGACAAGGCGAATGCCGAAGCGGACGCGCAACACCGCGAGGATCTGGCCCGCATTTCCAGCGAACGCCAAGCGGTGGCGGCCGAGCAGACGTCGCACCTGCTGGAACTGATGCGGAGGAACACGGAACTCACCGAACTCACGAAAGCTCTGAGCGAGCGCATCGAAACGCTCACGGAGGAAGTTCACCGCCACATCACGGCATCCGGGGACGATCCACAGCGGTAGTCTCCGCTGCCTCAGCGGGCATCCGTGGCGAGGCGGAAGCCGAGATCCGGACGACGCAGGGCGCGGTCCTCGACCCACTCGCGGGCAAGCGCGCCATTGGCAGGCTTCAGGAACGATCCGCCGATGATGACCCAGAGTTTGTCTCCCAGTGGATTGGCAGGATTGATGGAGCGGCTGCGGGTCCACTCGGCCACGGAGCCGGCCATGCCAAGCAGCCCGTTTGGCGTGCGATCGGGAGTCTCCGCCGTGACAGGGAGCCAGTTGGAGGGCTTGATGGCGGACGGTTGCTTCAGATCCTGGGTCATGGCTGCGAACCATTCCTCCTGGGTCGGTAGGCTGCCTTGCTTCCATTCGCAGTAGGCGGTGGCATCCCACCAATCGACGCCCACGACCGGCGTATCGAGCGCCACCGGGCGCCCCTGCCAGGAGCCGTTGGACTTCGCGGCGGCCAGGAGGTTGTCCCAGTCGTCTGGGAAGTGATTCGCTTTTTCAGCAGGTTGGCTCTCGTGATCGAAGGTGCGCTCCCGCTGATCCTTCGCCAGCAGGGCGAGGGTATCGAGAAATTCGGCGTACTCGCCAATGGTGACCTCATGCGAGGAAAGGCGGAAGGCACGCAGGTTCTCCTCGCCACCATCCGGAGTGGGATGCTTGCCTTCCGGAATCAGGATCGCGGAAGGCAGGGAAGATTTGGGAGGTGTGGCCGGAAGCTTCGGCTTCATCATGGAAACCCCAATACCAAGGCCGATGACCACCACTGCGGCGGCGATGGCAATGGCGGCAACGGGTAGTTTCTTCGGCGTAGCCAGATGGGTGGTCGCCGGACCGGCTCCCGTCACCGAATCGCCGAGCTGCTGCTCGATCTGGGCCGAGTAGCTCCGGACCTGCTCCCAGGTGATGGGGCTTTCCAAGCCTTCACCCCGCATCCAGGAAAACAAGGTAAGCAGACGCGTGGTGCCGGAGTGCCCATCCGCCACCAGGGGAGCGAGCTTGTAGCCGAGGTTCACGATGTCCTCCATCGAGCGTTCCGGCTCGCGCTCTCCGGCGACAGCGAGGTTCACCAAGCGCACCACGCCGCTGTCTTCCAGGTGGATGTCCACGGGATCCAGAGGCGCCGTGGCCTGACCACGGGATTCGAGATAGACATTGGCTTCCGCGACCTTGCGCAGCACATGGGCCAGCACGGCGGGGCGCAGGGGCTCGGAGGCGTGCAGGCGCTCTTCCAAGGTGGCCCCGGCGAGACGCTCGCGGGCGAAGAAGTAGTGCGAGTCCTTCGCCACCGCTTCATAGACCGAGCCGATGAGCGGATGATCCATCGCCGCCTTCGAGCGGACATCGGCAAGGAAGGAATCCCTCGCTTCCGCTGCTTCCGGGCGGAGCTCATCGATGAGGACCTTGCGGCGGACGGAGACCTGCTCCGCCAGCCAGGTGCGGGTGAGAGGGCCTTCCGCGAGAAGTTCTTTCAGCAGGTAATCTCCAAGGGTGGGTTCTTCAGAAGGGGAATCCATGCGGACGGGATCGGGCGATCAGCGGGAAGGAAGTGGAGGCAGCAGCGGGTTGAATTCCTCTTTGTTGATGAACTCGGGCGGGACATCGCCGGGGCCCGGCAGACCGTTGGGTTGTTGCTGCTGTTGTTGGATCTGCTGGGCGCGTGGATTGCGCGCCGCGAGGTCGCGCGGCCACGCTTGCACGTCGAGGAGCTCGTTCTTGCAGCTGAGTTCCACGGATTGACCGTAATACGTGCGGCGGCCGAAGAGGTGTTCACTTTGTTCATCCTGCTTCGGGATGACGTAGGTCACCAGCAGGCGCTCCTCGCCGGTGGACCAATCGACCGGCTCGTCCGGCCACTCGACTTTCACCGTGCTGCTGGCATCGGCCCGGGGGACGATCTCCTTGCCCTTGAGAGTGTCATAGAACCAAACCTCCACACCGATGTCCGCAGGGTTCACCGTGGTGCCGGGTGCCACTTGCACCGGGATAGTCAGGACGACCCGCTCACCCTCGGTATACTGAGCGTCCTTGAAGATGCGGGTCCGGCCGAGCACGATCTTGCCGTGGGAGTCCGGCTCCTGGAGACCATCGCGGAGTTTCGCGGCGGATTGTTCATAGAGGGCGCCGGCCTTGGTGGCACCCATGCGGAAGACATTTTCGTAGTGCTCGGACGCCTTGTCGTAGACGCCCATCGCTTCGTGTACGAGGCCGAGCTCGTATTCCACGTTCGGTTCGTCCGCGCTCTTGGAGGCGGCCTCCTGGAGCTTGATGATGGCCGCGCCCATGTCACCGGCCACCCGCGCCTTGCGGGCCTCGGTGACGAGCCGCTCGACCACCGGGTCCGCGATCGCAGGAGCTCCCACCGGGGTCGGAGCCGGGCCAGGCGGCGGCGCGACGGGAATCTGCATCTGCGGAGGCTTGGCCACCACGCCGGGACCGTCCGGGCTCTCGGGCGGTGCCGAGGCGATGGAAGGTACGGCGCGGGAAGCAGCAGCCGGTGCAGGAACCGCAACGGCGACGATCTTGGGAACCTCCACGATCTTCTCGACCACGCGAACCTGCTTGGAGGCTTCAAATCGGGCGGCCAGGCCGACGGCGGCGCTCATCACCTCCGCAAAGGCAATGATCCCGAGCGTCCAACAAGACACGCGGAACGCCGTGAAGCGGTGTGCGGTAGTGTAGTGGCCAGCCATTCTCCGCACACTGGTGAATCCCCCGCGGAGTGTCAATCCGGCGGGGAGCTTGTTAGCTGCAATCCCTCCTATCGGGCTGGCGCGAAGTGATCCCAGCCTCCGGTCAAATCTTCCCCCGCCCCCTCAACAAGCTCGCCGATAACCGTGAGCGGGAGCTTGGGGAAAGCGTCCTTCCACACTGCGGCGGCCCGGGCTGTCCACTTCCGGGGAGGCAGGGTGAAGAGCAGCTCAAAGTCCTCCCCGTCGCCCAAGGCCTGCTCCACGGTGCAGCCGCGGCTGCGGGGCACGGCTTCCCGGTCGAGCGAGAATCCCAGTCCGGAGGCTTTCGCCAACCGCGGCAGATCCTTCGCCACGCCATCGGACAGATCCATCATCGCGGTCGGCTTGAGCTGACGCACCAGCCATGCCGCCTCGGCGAGGCGCGGGGTGAAGGTCAGATGCTTGCCACCGATCGAGCCCCCCAACCTGCCGGTCACGAGCACCAGATCTCCGGGACGCCCTCCGGAGCGCGTGACGAGATGGGACGGGGCGACCTTGCCGGTGGCGGCGATGGAAATCACCGCTGCGGAACCGGCAGGCACGCGGGTGGTTTCTCCCCCGGCCGAAATCCACCGTGGCGAGCGAGGCATTCTCCCAGACCGCGATAGATCCCTTCGACCCTCGCCACCGGCCAATCCGGGGGCAGCGCGATCGTCACCAGAAAGCGGTCCGGAGTTCCTCCCATGGCCGCGAAATCGGAAAGCACACGGGCGGCCGCCTTCCATCCGATCTTGCGCGGTGGAGCATCCCGGAGGAAATGGATCTGCTCGACCATGGCATCGGTCTTGAGCAGTTGGAACGCACGGCGGTCACCGGTATCAATCACCGCACAATCGTCGCCGGGGCCGGCCATCGGATCGGGATCCCGAGGAACCAGCCGGACCAGGCGATCGATCAAAGCATCCTCTCCGAGATCTTTGAGCGCCTTTTTCATAGCCCGGGATCCACGGGGAGATGGAAATAGCGGATGATCATCTGGATCAGCACCGTGGCACCATTGAAACAGCAGTGGACGGCGATGGTGGACCAGAGTGAGCCCGTTTTCTCATAGAGCCACACCAGTAACAGGGCGAGGAGGAAGAGCGGCAGCAGGGCGGTCAGGTTGCCATGAGCGGCACCAAAAACCAAGGCGCTGAAAATCGCTGCCGGCCATGCTCCGGCGAAGCGCTTCGCCACCGGATACAGGTAGCCGCGGAAAATAATCTCCTCACACAGCGGAGCGACAAGGACCGCGATGACTGCCATCAAGCCGAGGATCACCGGATCGTTGCTTTCCTTGAGCAGCTTGACCGTATCCTGGGCGCCGCCGCCGAGCGATTCCGCCCACTTCATGTATCCGGCGGAGTCGAGGGCGATCATCAGCACCCACATCGAGATCACGCAACCCGGACCGATCAGGAGCGCCCACGGCCACTGCCGCCAGCGCAGGCCGAGCCACTGGACCGGCCGAACCCGCATGATCACCACCACAACGACGATGCCCGCCAGAAGGAACTGCGCGAACATGGCGCCAACCAACAATCCGGCGCTGTATTTCGTTTCCGCATCAGGTGGCAGGCCCGCCGTGGTCACCGCTTGGAAAAAGAAGAACAAAAACAGTCCACCGGCTACGAGCGGATCGAGGGGGTTGTACCAGCGGGTTTTCACGCCGGGAGTCGCGTAAGAAGATGGATCCTCTTCCGGCCGGGTGATCGCCGCCACTTCTTCCGATGTCATGCCCGGGGCCAGCGGAGGAGCATAAGGAGAGGCATCCGGCAAGGGGGGCACGACGGTCACCGGCAGGGGTGGTGGAGCCGCAGGTGGGTTCTCCGGCAGGCTTTGAGCGGAAGACTGCGGTTTCCGGATCAGGGTGTGAACGACCGTTCCCACACCAACGACTACCAAGGCCGCGAGAAAGCTGCCTGTTACGAACTGGACCGGAATGGGATTGGCGGCAGCTAGGGCGAGCAGATCGGACACGGCGGCGACATTGCTGGAGGTATCCGCCTACCGCCAGTGGGAAAATCGGAGTCCACAGCATTGATTAAGATGACTTGTCAGTCTGGAAAAATTGACGATTGTAAAGGCGGTTGCCCCCTTTCCCCATGCCGGTATCTCCCCCGAATCCCTACCGGCAGATCCTCAGCCGCCATTTTCCCGAGCCCTTCATCGCACTGCTCGCCTTCCTGCTCGGAGTGTGGATCTGGGATCACTACTTCGGGGTGAAGGTCGGCTACGAACCCGGCACCGATGAAATCGCATTGGTGAAATTCGACCGGGACGTCCGCCTCTCCGAGGCCATGGCCGGAGACCCGCTCTGGCTGAAAACATTGGTAGGAGTAGCGCCACCGGAAGAAGTCCGGCGCAAAGGGATCGAATCCCTGCAACTCCTGCTCCGGGATCACAGTCTCGGCGTGGATGGAGTGGAAACCCTTGTCATCGCCGTGGCGGAACGGGATCGGCTGCCGGTGCTCGAATCCCTGCGCCAAGCCTCCGCCAGCGTGCAGGGGGTGGACTTCCCGCAACGATACGAAACCGTGGTCGGACGCTTGCTGGCGGGAGAGGGCCGCTGGTGGGACCGGACGCTGGCCCGCGCCTACGCCGAGGAACAACCGACCGTCGCCGGCCTGAAGGATGCCTTCGCCAACTTCGACCACGGCTCTGCAGTCCTGCGCGAACGCGCGATCTTCGGGCGCTGTACGGTCTGGCTGATGGTATTGGTCGGCACCTTTTTCCTCCCGGCAGCCCTCCGGCGCTTGGCCAATCTCAAGGCGGCTCCGGAACGCGGTTACGCAAGCGGCTGGAGTGCCTCGCTGGGACTGGTCGTCTTCTTGGTGGCTACGCTGGCGTGGATTGGATTCAGCCTGTCGATGCGGGCGGGATTCACCGCGATCCGGGATCTCCACATCCCGGACTGGCTGGTTCTGGGCCTGGATACCGCGATGAGATTGCTGCCTTCCGCCATCGCGGTGGGGCTGCTGTTCCGGCGTCCTGCTCATGCCATACGGGTTTTCGGGATGGACCGGCCGCCGGTCTGGCCGGTGGTTTTCGGCGCATTCGCGCTGGTCGGATGGGTGAACGAACTGGCGCTGCCGTGGTTGAAAAAGTTTTCCCCGCCGGATCCCACCGGCGGATTGAGCTTGGGAGAGCAAGGACTGTGGGGGCTGGTGTTTGCCATCGTCTCCGCATGTCTGGTGGCTCCGGTGGCGGAAGAAGTGTTGTATCGCGGGATTTTATTCCGCTCGCTGGCGAACCGGACCGGCATCTGGGCGGCAGCCTTGATTTCCTCCGTCGCCTTCGCCCTCGTCCATTTCTACGATTTCTACGGACTTGCGAGCGTGGCGACGTTCGGCTTCACCTGCGCCATCGCTTACGCCGTCACGCGCAACCTTCCGACCGCAATCTTGTTGCATCTGCTCTACAATACCGCGGTGAAGCTGCCGGAATGGCTCGTCTACCACTCGTCCCTGCGTTGAAACGGAGGGGCGGGATTCCAATCGCTAACAATCCGCCCCGCTGCTACCTGTTTCTCCGCATTCATGAGCCTGCCTTCCTCCTTTGACGCTCCCGCGCCCGAATTTCTGGCCGCGCGCCTCCCTGCATACGATTTCGAAGTCCTGATCGCATCCGACATCACCGGCGCGGTGTACAAGGCCCGCCAGAGGTCGCTTGATCGCGATGTGGCAGTCAAAATCCTGCCGCCGGAACGCTTGGCGGATCCGAAAGTCCGGCAGGCTTTCGAAAGCGGCGCCCGGGTTCTGGCCCGCCTGAATCACCCGAATCTGATCTCGGTCTTCGACTGCGGGGATCTGGAAGGCATGCCTTACCTAGTCATGGAGTTCGTGCCCGGCAAGTCGCTGCAGCGCTCCGCCGGTGGCAAGCAGATCCACCCGGTGCAGGCCGCCGAGCTGGTGATCGGCATTTGCCAGGGCCTTGCCCACGCCCACGACAACGGCGTGATCCACCGCGACCTGAAGCCGGCCAATATCCTGCTCAACCAGAAGGCCGAGCCAAAGATCGGAGACTTCGGTCTCGCCGACCTCCGCGAGAAGGGCTCGGAAAACCAAGCCTACATCGCTCCGGAAGTCCTCAGCCAACCGCAGACCGCGGACAAGCGCTCGGACGTCTATTCGGTGGGGGTGATCCTCTATACGCTGCTGGCAGGGAAGGAATGCCACCCGGACTCCCCTCCCCCTTCCGCGGTATGCGAAGTGGACGCCGCTCTCGACCAAATCTGGCAGCGTGCCACCCATCCCAATCCCGGGTTGCGCTACCCGGACTGCCACGAATTCTCCGCCGATCTCAAGGAATGGCTCCGGGCAAGGGAAAGCGGTCGCTCGGCTGCGGCCGCTCCTGCGGAGTCTCCTGCCCAAGCACTGCCTGCGGGCGCGCCGAAACGCATGCCCGCCAAGCGCGTGGAGGAAGATGAAGCCGCCGTTCCAGCGAGAAGCGGTGGCGGTGGATTCCTCGTCAATCTAATCCTGCTCGGCATCCTCGTGGGTGGCGGCTACTACGCGTGGCAGAAGTTCGGCAATGCGCCCGCCACCGCCGAGTCCAGCCAAACCGCACCTGCTGAACCCGGAACAACCGCGGGTTCTTCCTCCGGATCCTCCAAATTCCCGCTGCCCGCTCCAGGCGCGGGCTCGTTGAAGGAACCGGACGAAAGCTCCCCCTTTGGGAAGCCGGTTCCCGGCAGCATCCCGGACGCGTCCACAGCCAAGTCCCCGGACAAAGCCGCACCCGCAGCTGCCGATCCGCTGACCGTAAAGGCCCGCGAACTGATCGCCGCCGCCGAGAAGGACCGGACGAAGTCCTTGGGCGACAACGTCCGCAACTTCTTCTACGAACTCGATGGCTGGGTGCGGACCTTGCCAAACAAGGAGCAGACCTCCCGCAAGGCCGATATCGACAAGCTCAAGGGCGCCGTCCGTGATTCACGCGTGCCGGTATCCGTCCCCTCGGACAGCACCTTCGCCTCCGTCCCCGTCGTCACGAAGGCGGTCTCCCGCGCTGCGGACAAGCAGCAGCAGATCGACACCGACTACGCGACGAAGGTGGGCCGCTACCGCGACCTCTACATCAGCAAAATGAAGACCTCGATCGATGAGGCCTCCAAGAAGGGCGAGGACACCGCCGGGCTGAACCGGAATCTGGAAGCGGCGGCGGACCTTTCCGGCTGGATCGACAGTTTGGGCGGCAAACTCCAGCCCGCGAACCCCACTCTCGACGAGCCCAACGAATACAAGGGCATCTTCGGGCCGACCACCAACCCCTTCGGCACTCCGGTCAAGTAATCCGGCCGGAGCGCGCCAAGGCACGCCGCGGCATCAGCCGCCGTGCCCGGGATGATTGCGGAGGAAATCGGCAACCTGCTCGAAAAAAGGCCCCAGCCACAACCGGGCCTCCGCAGGAACACCGGTTTCATCCATCGATTCCCTCATCAAAAGGACCCAGCGATCCCGCTCCCGCTCGCTGATGGTGAATGGCATGTGGCGCATCCGCAGCCGCGGATGGCCCCGGTTTTCCATGTAGCGGGTGATCCCGCCGATCCGGAACAGCAGGAAATCACGGAGCCGCTCTTCGGAGCCTTCCCAATCGTCGGCGGGGTACATCGGGCCGATGATATCGTCCTGCCGGACCCGGCGGTAGAAGGCTGCCACCAGACGGCTGATCCCGTCCTCGCCCATGGCTTCGAAGGTCATTTGTTCGTCCACGGGCCAAGAACTGCCCGGGGTGAGACACTTTTTCCAGCAGCTTTCTGGAACTACAGACTGGCCCGATGGTTAATATTTTGAGCAAATTTCCCAAGAAACGGGTCACAAATTCGTCTTCCGGTGGTGTTTGTATGTCCGGGAGGCACGGCGATAGCTCTTGACCCCCTCCGGCAAGCACATTAGCCGCCCGCCCTTTGTCCCTCTTTGCATGCCATGACTGAAGCCTCCCACGCCCCTGCCTTCGAGGCTCCCACGCCCGAGCATCTCGCCGAGCTGTTCCCCAGTTACGATATCGAAGGACTCGTGGCCTGTGGCGGCATGGGAGCCGTCTACCGCGCGGTCCAGCGCGCCTTGGACCGCACCGTGGCGATCAAGATCCTGCCCAAGGAATTCGGTGCCGATCCTTCCTTCCGCGAGGGCTTCCAGGCCGAGGCCAAGGCGATGGCCAAGTTGAACCACCCCAATCTCATCGGGGTGTATGATTTCGGGGAAGTCGAAGGCATGCCCTATATCATCATGGAGTATGTCGCGGGAGGCTCGCTCTATCATGCCTCCTATGGCCGGCGCATCGATCCCCGCGAGACCGCCCGTATCGTGGCAGCCGCCTGCGACGGACTCGCCCATGCCCACGAACACGGCATCCTCCACCGCGATATCAAGCCCGCCAACATCCTGCTCGACCTGCAGGCCCGGCCGAAGATCGGTGACTTCGGCCTGGCCCGGCCGATCGGCACTCACGAGGGCGAGAGCGAAACGGTGTTCGGCACCCCCCACTATACCGCCCCGGAAGTGCTCAACCGCCCGACGGCCGTGGACGCACGCGCGGATATTTTCTCGATCGGCGTAGTGCTCCACGAGCTCCTCACCGGTCTGAAGCCGGCTGAAGATCCGCGGCTGCCCTCCGTGATCTCCGGCTGTGACATCCGCTTCGACAATATCGTCCGGACCGCCACCAACCCGATGCCCGAAATGCGCTATGCTGACGCGAGCGTGATGGCGCGCGAACTTCACCAGTTGGAAGACCAGCTCGGGCGGGCCACGATGGCCGTCGACCTGCGCGCTCCGACTTCCCTGCACCGCATGCCGGGTGCGCCGAACCGCGCTCCCGCGCCCGTCCGTCGCACGGCGATCCCCGGTCGCCGCGCCAGCTATGCAGGCGGCAAGAGTGGCAGCAAGGGTGTCTTCACCACCATTCTCCTGCTCGGTGCGGTGATTGCCATCGCTTGGCTGATTGTGAAAAACGGCATCAAGGTTCAACCGCAAGGTCCAGCCCCGGCTCCCGAGGAATCGACGGAGCAGAAGACCACGAAGACCGACGATCCTACCTCGAGCTTGGCTGAACGCGCCGCCCGCCAAGCGGACGCTCCGAAGCCGAGACCCAAGGAGGAAGGGGAAACATCCGCCTTTGGATCGACCACCCTGCCCAAAAAGGACAACACCGAGAACAACGGCGGCGGACGGTAAAATTCCCGCACGGGTTCCACTGGCGGAGCGGGCATTCCTGCCTAGAGTCCGGGCGTGCCCGCTCGGAAAAAGTCCTCCGCCCCGTCCACCGCGCCTGCCATTTCCCTCCGGGGTGCCCGCCAGCACAACCTGAAGGGCCTCGATCTCGATATCCCGCTCGGGAAGCTCACGGTGGTCACCGGCCCGTCCGGGTCGGGAAAATCGTCGCTCGCTTTCCACACGCTCTACGCGGAAGGCCAGCGCCGCTACGTGGAGACATTCTCGCCATACGTGCGGCAGTTCTTCGACCGCATGGACAAGCCTGCGGTCGACAAGATCGAGGGCATTCCGCCGGCCATCGCCATCGAGCAGAAGAACAGCGTCCGCACCACCCGTTCCACCGTCGGCACGCTTACCGAGATCAATGATTACCTGAAGCTGCTCTACGCACGCTTGGCGACCGGTTTCGATCCCCATACCGGTGAAGAGATCCGCCCGGACAGCCCGGAATCCGCCGCCGATTGGGCAGCGGCGAATGTGGCGGATCAGGCCGTGATGGTCACCTTTCCGGTGCCGGTTCCACCGGATACGAAAAGCGCGGACCTGTTCCCTTTCCTGAACCAGCAGGGCTATCTCCGTCTGCTCCATGGCGGCAGCGTGCTGCGCACCGATGAACCCGCACCCGAGGGCGTGGAGTTCAAGCGCTCCATCGAAGTGATCCAGGACCGCGTCACGATCACGGAGGAAAACCGTCTGCGCCTGCTGGAGGCATTGGAAACCGCTTTCCATCTCGGCAAGGGCCACGCCGCCATCGCCGTCCCGGGCGGAGAGACACGGAAGTTCTCCACCGGCTGGACCAACCCGCACACCGGTTTCAGCCTGCGCGCGCCGAGTCCCTCGCTGTTCTCGTTCAACAATCCGCTCGGAGCCTGCCCGAAGTGCCGCGGCTTCGGCCGCATCATCGGCATCGACCTCGACAAGGCGGTGCCCGATCCCTCGCTCTCCATCAAGCAGGGCGTGATCAAGCCGTTCCAGGGCGAGCGCGGCGAGGAGTGCCAGCGCGACCTTCTCCGCCATTGCAAGGAACGCCGCATCGACATCAACACGCCGTGGGAGGATCTGGAGGAGGACATCCGTGAATGGATCTACTACGGAGACCGTAAAACGCCCGGCGCGACCAATCTGGCCGATACCGAGGAACTGTGGCGGGATGGCAAGTGGTATGGAGTGAAGGGCTTCTTCGACTGGCTGGAAACGAAGGCCTACAAGATGCATGTCCGCGTCTTCCTCAGCCGCTACCGTTCCTACACCGCCTGCCCGGAGTGCCGTGGGAAACGGCTCCAGCCCGAGTCCCTATGCTTCAAGATCGACGGCAAAACCCTGCCCGATCTGTGGACGCTGCCGATCACCGACCTGCGGACATGGTTCGACACTCTCGCCGCGATCCCGCGCCAGCCGGATCCCTCGCTGGAACTGGTCCTGAATGAAATCACCTCACGCCTGCATTACCTGTGCGAGGTCGGCCTCGGCTATCTCACGCTGGACCGCCCGACCCGTACACTTTCGGGCGGCGAGGTGGAGCGCGTGAACCTCACCACCTGTCTGGGCGCATCTCTAACAGGAACGTTGTTTGTGCTCGATGAGCCGACCGTCGGTTTGCACCCGCGTGACATCCATCGCCTCGTGGGTGTGATGCACGGTCTCCGCGACAAGGGCAACACGTTGGTCGTGGTCGAGCACGAGGAAGCGGTGATGCGCGCCGCGGATGAGATCATCGATCTCGGTCCGGCCTCAGGGGAACAGGGTGGCTCGCTCCTCTACCAAGGTCCGGTCATCAAGCCGACAAAAGGCCAGGGCGGCACGCTCCCTTGGCTCAGCGGCGGCAAGTCCATCGCCGTGCCTGCCTCGCGTCGGCAGCCCGGCATGGAGAAACTGGAAATCCGTGGAGCCTCCCGCCACAATCTCAAGAAGCTCGATGCCGATATCCCGCTCGGTCTGTTCTGCTGCCTCACCGGCGTTTCCGGATCCGGCAAGTCCACGTTCGTCCACGATGTGCTGTATCTGAACCTCGCCCGTAAATTCGGGAAGGAGATCGAGGACGAACCCGCACGCGTGAAGGAGATCACCGGCTCGAAGTATCTCGGTGGCATTGAACTCGTCGATCAATCGCCCGTCGCCCGCACGCCGCGTTCCACACCCGCGGTGTTCATGGGAGCTTTCGATCCGATCCGCCAGCTCTTCGCGCTTACTGAAGACGCGAAGGCCCGTGAACTCAGCACCGGCTTCTTCTCCTTCAACTCCGGCGAAGGCCGCTGTGACCGCTGCGCGGGTGTCGGCTCGGAGAAAGTGGAGATGCAGTTCCTCTCCGATCTCTACGTCACCTGCCCGGATTGCAACGGGCGCCGCTACAAGGCCTCGACCCTCGATATCACCTATCGGGGCAAGTCCGTCGCGGACATCCTGGAGCTGACCGTGTCCGAGGCGATCGCGTTCTACACCGTGGAGAAGCTCCCGGCTCCGATTGCGAAACGCCACGCTCAGATCATCACGCTGCTCCAGCCACTCGCGGAAGTCGGCCTCGGTTATCTCAAGCTCGGCCAGCCGCTCAACACGCTTTCCGGCGGCGAGGCCCAGCGCCTCAAGCTCTGCCAGCTCCTCGCGGAAACCAAGGGCGATGCCAGCGGCAACAAGCTGCTCATCCTGGATGAACCCACCACCGGCCTGCACTTCACGGACATCGAGCGCCTGCTTGCCGTCTTCCAGCGTCTCGTCGATTCCGGCCACTCGTTGCTCGTCATCGAGCACAACCTGGACGTGATCAAATGCGCCGACTGGATTCTCGATCTCGGCCCGGAGGCTGGAGCGAACGGTGGTCAGCTTGTCGGCTCCGGATCGCCCGAACACATCGCCAGTCTCGGCACCGAGACCGCGCGCTTCCTGAAGGACGCGCTTGCAGGCGGCAAGGGGCTGCACAACCAAGCCCCGGTATCCACGGCGGTCTACGAGGGCACCGATGCCATCACTCTCTCCGGTGCACGCCACCACAACCTCAAAAACATCTCGCTGGAAATCCCGCGCGAAAAGTTCGTGGTGCTCTCCGGGCTCTCCGGTTCAGGGAAGTCCACGCTCGCCTTCGACATCCTCTTTGCCGAAGGCCAGCGCCGCTTCCTCGATTCGATGTCCGCCTATGCGCGCCAGTTCGCCGAACAGCTTGAGAAGCCGGAGATCGACCGGCTCGCCGGTTTGCCGCCCACGGTGGCCATCGAGCAGCGTGTGTCGCAGGGCGGTGGCAAATCCACCGTCGCCACCGTCACCGAGCTGTGGAACTTCATCCGCCTGCTCTATTCGAAACTGGGTGTGCAATACTGTCCGGACTGCCATGTGCCGGTGGAGAAGCAATCGCTCGCCGCGATCGAGAACACGCTGCGCGGCTACCTCAAGCGTGGTGCCGTCTCGGTGCTCGCGCCGGTCATCCGCGCGCGCAAGGGCTTCCACACCGAGGTCGCGGAATGGGCGCTCAAGCAGGGCTTCACCAAGATGCTCGTGGACAAGAAATTCCGTGATGCCGAGGGTTTCCAACGCTTGGAACGCTTCAAGGAGCACGACATCGATGTGGTCGTGGCTGAACTCACCGCGAAGTCCGGCAATCCCCACGCCGCTATCGAACGCGCGCTGGATATCGGCAAGGGCGTGATCCGGCTCTTCACCCCGGACAAGAAATTCGTGCTGCTCTCCAGCGAGGCGAGCTGCCCATCCTGCCACAAATCCTACGACGATCTCGATCCACGCCTGTTTTCGTTCAATTCGCCGCATGGCTGGTGCCCGGACTGCCGTGGTCACGGTCTCGTGCCGAAGCGCCGTCGTCACCTCGACACCTCGCGCTTCGATTCCGTACCTGGAAGCCGAACTGGATGCCGACCGCACGATCGAACGCATGGAGGATGAGGAGCTGGTCGAATGTCCGTCCTGCCACGGCGCGCGCCTGAATCGTACGGCATCCGCCGTACATCTCCAGGGCACGCCGATCCGGGATGTCGCCCGTCTTGCAATCGACAACGCAACCGGCCACTTCGGAAAGCTGCGTTTCACCGCCAACCGCGAATCACTCATCGCCCGCGACATCCTGCCGGAGATCAAGCAGCGCCTCGCCTTCCTCCAGGAAGTCGGCCTCGGTTATCTTCAGCTCGACCGGTCGGCGAAGACGCTCAGCGGTGGCGAAAGCCAGCGCATCCGCCTCGCCGCCCAGCTCGGCTCGAATCTCCGTGGTGTGCTCTACGTGCTCGATGAGCCGACGATCGGTCTGCATCCACGCGACAATGCCGCCCTGCTCGATACGCTTGTGGCCCTGCGCGACAAGGGGAACTCGCTCATCGTCGTCGAGCACGACGAGGACACCATTGCCCGCGCCGATCACCTCATCGATCTCGGGCCCGGTGCCGGTCGGCTTGGCGGACAGATCGTCTACCAGGGCAAGCCTCCTCAGCTCGGCGAGGGCAAAACCAAGGCGGCAAAGAGCAAGAAGGCAGGTGGCTACGACCTATCCGCTTCACCAACCTGGCGTGCACTTTCCGACATCCCGGTTCACCCGATGCGCGGAGAGCGTCGCGCCATCGCGAAAAACCATCCGCAACTCTCTGTCTCCGGCTGCCGTGTCAACAACCTCAAGGATGTGGACCTGCATGTCCCGCTCGGTCGCCTCACGGTCTTCACCGGCATCTCCGGCTCGGGTAAATCGACGCTGATGCATTCCTGTCTCGCGGTGGCCGCGGCGAACCGCCTGCTGAAGCCGACCAAAAAAAACGCGCCGCTCGGATTCACCAAGGCCACCGGCTTCGACAAGATCCAGAGCGTCTATGAAGTCGACCAGTCACCGATCGGCAAGACCTCGCGATCCTGCCCGGCCACCTACGTGAAGGTATTCGACGATATCCGCGCGCTCTACGCCCAGCTTCCGGAGGCCCGCATGCGTGGCTTCGATGCCTCCCGCTTTTCGTTCAACACCGAAGGCGGTCGTTGCACCGAGTGCAATGGAAATGGCCGGGTGAAACTGGAGATGGACTTCCTGCCATCCACCTGGGTCCATTGCGAATCCTGCAATGGCAGCCGCTACAATCCCGCCACGCTGGAGGTCACCTTCCGTGACAAGAACATCGGCGAGGTGTTGGCCATGACCATCGACGAGGCTTCCCTGTTCTTCGAGTCCCAGCCGCGCATCGCCCGCCCGCTGCGCCTGCTCGCGGACACCGGTCTCGGCTACCTCCAGCTCGGCCAAGCCTCGCCCACCCTATCCGGCGGCGAGGCCCAACGCATCAAGCTGGTCAGCGAAATTGCCAAGGGCCGTGGTGCGAAGACCCAGATCCGCACGCTGCAATCGGTGAACAAGAACCTCTATCTCATCGAGGAACCCACCGTCGGCCTGCACCTGGAGGATGTGAAGCGCCTCATCGATGTCCTGCACCGGCTCGTCGATGAAGGGCACACGGTCGTCGTCATCGAGCACCACATGGCAGTGGCAGCGGAAGCGGACCACATCATCGATCTCGGACCTGAAGCGGGCGCGAACGGCGGCACCATCATCGCCGAGGGCACTCCCGAACAAGTGGCGAAGTCGAAGAAATCGCGAACCGCACCGTTTTTGAGAGAGGCCCTCCAGAGATAATCCTGACTCCTCGGGCATCCAGCAGGTGGCCAAAGTTACCCTTGGAATCGGCAGGAAGTTCACGCCAGTATCCCATTGCTTATGGAAGGTCCCTATCAGCCGCCGATCCATCAGGGCTCTCCGCCACCCGTGATGCCCGGACCAGCTCCCGTGCCCAGGGGTTGGCTGTGGACCTATCTGCTCCTGCCATCCGGATCCATCGGGGTGGCCTTGGCCGCCTGCATGGCTCTGGATCAGGCCCGCATGCTTGGGACGAACGGCTCGATTGTCCAACTGCTCCTTATTCTGGAAGTCCTGATCGCAATCGGTTGCTCGATCGGCTTTGGAGTGCTGATGAGCCGCCGCTTCAAGGCCGGTCACACGGTCCTCCTGGTGCTGGGTTACCTGATCGGACAGGCCGTGGTTTGCTTTGCGGTTTTCTTCGGCTGCTGTCTTCTGGTGATGGGCGGCATGAAGTTCTAAGCACCTCACGCCGCGATGAAGCTGCCGATTTTCAAGGAAACCCTGAAGCACACCACTTCACGCTGCCCGGTCTGCCATCGCCCGGCCGCAGCGGAGGTTTGGAAGAACACGGGCAGCCCTTCGAAGGTGTTTCTTACCCGCACCTGTCCGGAGCATGGGACTCATGACGCCTGCATCTCCAGTGACGCACGCTTCTACTGGCTGGCCCAGGGCGATCCTTCGAATGCCTGTGGTCCTGGATGTGCCTGCTCCGCCGATCCTTCCGGCATCGCAGGCACGCTCGGGAAAAACGCAAACGCCACCAGCAACGCTGTCGAGATCCTGTCCACCTGTCTCGCGCTGATCGAGATCGTCGATTCCTGCAACCTCACCTGCCCCACCTGCTTCGCGGATTCACCGGTTGGGGCAGCCGGATCGAAATTGAAGTCCCATCCGCTGTCGGAACTCCAAGCCCGTATCCGTGGGGTGATCGAACGGAAAGGCCACATCGAGATCCTCCAGCTCTCCGGCGGTGAACCCACCTTGCATCCGGAGTTCTTCGCCCTGCTGGATTGGATCCACGCCGAACCCGGCATCGACTACTGCCTGGTAAACACCAATGGCGTGCGGATCGCGAAGGAGGACAGCTTTCTGGAAGAGCTGGGGAAGCGCGCGCGCCGTGGCCACTTCCAGCTCTATCTCCAATATGACGGCCCTCAGGAAGCCGGGCAGCATGAATTGCGCGGCACCGACCTGCGCGAGATGAAGCGCCGGGTGATGGACCGTTGCGAAGCGGAGAAGATCCCCTTCACCTTGGCGATGACCGTAACGCCCGCCAACCTGCCGCATCTCTGGGACACCATCACGGAAGGCCTGCGCTATGAAACCTGTCGCGGTGTTTCCTTCCAGCCGATGTTCGGCAGCGGCCGGATGAATGAGGAGCCGCAGACCCGGTTGAATACCGCGGACATCATCTTGGGCGCGGTCGGACAATCGGCCGGTCGCCTCCGCTTCGAAGACTTCACTCCGCTGCCCTGCGGCGATCCCAACTGCGCCACCATCGGCTACCTGCTGCGCACTCCCTACGGCGTCCGCAGTATTTCCGAGTTCATCGACTTCGCCAGCGTCCAGGGCTTCCTGCGGGACAAGGTCCGTTATGAACTTTCCGACCTGATCCAGTGTGGTTGCGAGAACACCGAGTTGGGCGAGATCCTGCACCGGTTCGAGATGAAGGAAAAAGACGCCTTCCGCCTCTTCATCAAGCCCTTCATGGACTCATGGTCATGGGATCAGGATCGCATCGACCGTTGCTGCACCCACGTCATCCGCCCGGACGGAGCGCTCGATTCATTCTGCCGCTACTACGCGAACCCGGAGCAATGAACGATCCCACGCAGAAGGAACTCCGGAGCCTGTCGATGGAGAATCGCGCGCATGGTTTCTTTCGTTTCATCCTGTGGTTCCTCCCCACCGTCTTCGCCGCCGCCTCCGGACTCACGATGGCAAGAATTCATGGAGTGAATGAGCTCCTTTTGAAAACCGTGTGGGTGATCTCCAATCTGGCGTTCACTGCGGGAGCGGGATGGTTCAACGCCATCTTGTCTATTGAAATCAGACTGGCTCCAGAAGAACAGCGCCACCGCCGGATTATCAGCCGTGTGATCTCTTTTACTCTTCTCCAGATCATGGTCGTGCCGGTGTTGATCTGCGCCTTTTCCCTCATGGTTCTGCTGAGTGTACAACTGATCCGTTGAATTTCGGGGCCATGAATACTCCTTTTGCATACGGTTCTCCCATCTACTCTCTGCTACTATTAGGCGGCATTGCGTGGGGAGCGGTGTATTGGTTCCGTGAATCCAAGACCGACAGCCGGGTCGCGCTCATCTACGCGGGCGGATTGGTCGGAGCTTTTCTAGGCGCAAAGCTCTCCTTCCTGCTCGCTGAAGGCTGGCTGTATGCCCACGACCCGGACCGCTGGAAAATCTGGCTGTCCGGGAAATCGGTCATGGGTGCGCTGCCCGGCGGTTGGGCAGGAGTCGAGATCGCCAAGAAGGCGCTGGGTTACCGGAAGATCACCGGCGACAAGTTCGCGAGACTACTCCCTCCCGCATTGATCCTCGGCCGCATCGGCTGCCTCCATGCGGGATGCTGCACCGGCATCGCCTGTTCCTTCGGGCTCTGGCCATCGGTGGAGGTGGAGATCGCCTTCCAAGTGTTGGCACTGGTCGGCCTATGGATCATGGCGCGACGGGGTTGGCAAACCGGCCAGCATTTCCATCTGTATCTGATCGCTTACGGCATCTTCCGGTTCCTGCACGAGTTCCTGCGCGCGACGCCAAAGCCGTTTTGGGGAATGTCCGGCTATCAATGGATCGCCTTGGCGACCGCAGCGGCGGCTTGGCTGGCCTACCGGAGGAGAAAGCAGGCGATGGCGGGAACAGGAGTTGTGTGAGCTTGAACGAGCCACTTGGATGAGAGGCGATGAACGGAAGCGACAACCCGAATCCGCGACAGCCGCCGGATAGGAAATCCGGCAAGCTGCCGCCTGCCTTGGTGGCGTATCGCACCATCCTTTGGATCGTGCCATATCCAGTTGTGATCAGCGTGACCGTCGGCTACGTGATGGTGATGGCGAAACTCAGGCTCCGAGGGTGGGACCCGGCGTGCATATTCTTTTCGTTCGGTTTCGTGGCAACTTGCGCTATCGGCTACTTGGATGGGAGGATCGTCCAAAGCGTCCGCCCGCTGCGCGACTCTCTCGGGGACCATGTTTTCAAATTCTTGGTCGGCCAGACCGTGATCGGGCTCGTGCTCCTATTTTTACTTGTCTCGATTATCCAACGGTTCTTCTGAAACGAAAAAACGCCGCACGGTTTCCCGCGCGGCGTTTTCGATTCGATCTTTCCGGATGGCGATCAGAAGTGGATCGCGTGGCCTTCGGCGGCGAGCGTCGCTTCGTGGATCACCTCGCTCATCGTCGGATGGGCGTGGATGGTGGTGTGGATATCGTCGATAGTGAGTTCCTGGTCGAGTGCGAGACCCATCTCGGCGATGAGCTCGGTGGCATTGTCACCCACGATGTGCGCGCCGAGGAGCTCGCCGTGCTTCTTGCCGTAGAGCAGCTTCGCGAAACCGTCCGGCTCACCGGCGGCGATGGCCTTGCCGATGGCGACGAATGGGATCTTGCCGACGACATACTCGATGCCTTCTTCCTTGAGCGCGCGCTCGGTCTTACCGACGGAGGCCACCTGCGGGTGGCAGTAGGTGCAGCCCGGGAAGTTGGTAACCTTGCGCGGCTTGTGGCCTTCCACGAACAGACCATCGACGGCCTGGATCGCCTCGAAGGAAGCGGTGTGAGCGAGAAGCGGCGGACCGGTGATGTCACCGATGGCGTAGACGCCCGGGATGGAGGTTTCGTAACGATCGCCGACCTTGATGAAGCCGCGGTCGGTGAGTTCCGGCTGCTGGCCGCCCGGCAGGACCGGAAGCACGCCGATGGCGACGAGGACGACCTCGGCGGACAGGGTGCCTTTTTCCTTCGGACCGTCCACGGTCACTTCCACGTGCGTGCCCTTGTCGGCGGTGGCGGTGATCTTGGTGTTGGTGAGGCAGCGGATGCCCTGCTTGATGAAGGACTTCTCAACGGCCTCGCCCACCTCGGTGTCTTCCACCGGGAGGATGGTCGGCAGCATTTCGACGAGGGTGACCTTGGTGCCGAACGCGTTGTAAACGTAGGCGAACTCAGCGCCGATCGCACCGGCACCGATGATGATCATGCTTGCCGGTTGCTTCGCCAGGACCATGGCTTCCTTCGAGCCGATGACCGAGGTGCCGTTGAAGGGCAGCGGCGGCAGCGGGCGGGACTTCGCACCGGTGGCGATCATGATGTTCGTGCCCTCAAGCACGGACTTGGTGCCGTCCGCGGCGGTCACGCCGACCTTGCCCTGACCCTCGATGGAGCCGAGGCCGCGCACGTAGTCGACCTTGTTCTTCTTGAAGAGGAACTCGATGCCACCGGCGAGCTTGTCGGACACCTTGCGGGAACGGCCGATGACGGCGGACCAGTCGTAGGAGAGATTGTCGAACTTCAGGCCGAACTCGGAAGCCTTCTTGGTGAGCGTCTGGTAGAGCTCGGCGTTCTTGAGGAGAGCCTTGGTCGGGATGCAGCCCCAGTTGAGGCAGGTGCCGCCAGCGCGGTCCGCCTCGACGCAGGCGACTTTTTTACCGAGTTGGGCAGCGCGGATGGCGGCGACGTAGCCGGCCGGGCCGCCACCGATGACGATGAGATCGTATGCCATGGGGATTGCAGGAATTGGTTCGGCGGGAGGTTGGGGGGGCAATGCCCGCTTGTCAAACCGGGGGGTGCGGTTTCCGGCCTCCTCCGCCTTCAGCCTTCAGAGACAGCGCTATTGCCCCAAGCACACCCTTTCCGGCACCTCGATGGTGTCTCCCTTCTCCACCAGAACGCTGTTCCGTTCCTCCTCTGCCCGCAAATTGTGAGAGGAAACCACCCCCTCATGGGTGATGAGAACACGATTGAGGGCTCCGAATTCATCCGCTCCACCCGCTTTTTGAATCGCCTGCCAAGCGGTGGTTCCCGGCTTCCACGCCACCTTCCCCGGCTCTCTCACGCACCCGCCGGCATAGACCTTGGCGGATTCATCGCGTGGCGGGCGGTTGGTTCGGGTAGGAACACGCTTTTTCACATCCACGAGAGACAGGCCCCGATCGATGACAGGTGTTCCGCCGGAAGTGGCAACCCTCGCTTCCAAGGCGGGTCGGACCGTCACGGCGCCAGCCACCACCACGCAGCCCCATCCCAAGCTCATCGTCCAAAAGCGATTCATGGGATCAGTATGCACACTCACTTTGTTTTACAAAGTTAATTTGGGAGCAGGGCTGGAATGCCTCCTACCAAGCCGCCGCCGCCATCTCACTCCTCCTTCTCCGGGTACTGGAAAGGCGGGTGCGGTGCGTTTCGTCCACGCGTCGTCCGCACTTTGTTTCGTCGGCACGAGAATGCTCCCGCCTCCATAGCGTTTGAAGAACGCCAGGTCACTGATGATGATGGTGGCCTTCCGTTCCACCGCCTCCTGCCGCCATAGGCTGACCACTCCATTCACCGACAGGAAAGTCCATGTCCGCTGATGCAGCTTCTTCTCCTGATCCGATAGCTCGATCGTATCCCCTTTGATGGAATAGGTCCCGGTGAGCGGATATTGCGGCTCGCCCGCGTCCTTCTCATCCGACTCGAACCAGTAGCGATAACGCCCGGCCTTCAACTCCAGCACCGTGGTTTCATAGCCGGTATAGGTGCGGAAGACACCCTCCACCGGCTTCGCGGTTTCGATCTTCAGATCCTTCAATCGCACCTGGGGAATCTCCCCCTCCGCCCGCACACACGGTCCGGCCGTCAGCACGGCAGCCCAAGCCATCGTCAGGAAAATCGTCTTCATCTCCCTGATGACACCTTTCCCCGGGGTTTCTTGGAAGAAAACGATCCGGGTTCCCGCTGCGGCGACGGATTTGCCGCATTCAGATCACCCTTGGAAACCGGCGATTCCAGGGAATGGTGAGGACATTCCGATGGCCGATGTCTTCACACCTGAGAAGCGTTCCGAAGTCATGTCCCGCATCCGCGGGTCGGACACCCGGCCGGAGCTGATCGTCCGCGCCCTGCTCCATCGCCACGGCTACCGTTTCACGGTGAAGGGACCGTTGAACCGTAGCTTGCCGGGTCGTCCGGATCTGGTACTGCCGAAGTATCGGACGGTGGTGTTCGTCCATGGCTGCTTTTGGCACGGGCACGAACACTGTCCGGATTTCCGGCTGCCCTCCACCCGACCGGAGTGGTGGGCAGCGAAGATCAGCGGCAACAAGGCCCGCGATCTCCGTGCGGAGAATGCCCTGCGTTCCCTCGGTTGGCACGTGGTCACGATCTGGGCGTGTGCAGTCAAGACGCGGGCAGCCCAGGAGTGGCTGGAAAAACGCCTGCCCAAATTGATCGGCTGAAACGGCCTGTCCGCCGCGATGCTTGCCCGCCGCGTCACCACGACCTAGACCCGGGCATGTTCCATCTCGTCATGGTCGCACCGGAAATTCCGCACAATGCCGGAGCCGCAGGCCGTCTGGCCCTCGCCACCGGCTCTGTGTTGCATCTGGTCAAGCCATTGGGATTTTCCCTGGAGGACAAATACGTCCGCCGCACCGGTCTCGACTACTGGCAGGACGTGGACGTGCGGGTCTGGGAGTCGTTTGACGAACTCAAAGCCGCCGCCGGAGAGGACGCACGCTTCTGGTACCTGAGCACGAAGGCCACCCGCTCACCGTGGACCACCGCGTTCGAAGCCGGGGACTATCTGGTCTTCGGTTGTGAGACCAAAGGGCTGCCGGACGAGATCGTTCGTGCGGCCGGAGATTCCGGACTGCGCATTCCGATGAAGCCTGACTCCACCCGCAGCCTGAACCTCTCCACCGCCATCGCCATCACGCTCTACGAGGCAGTCCGGCAACAGGCGCCGGAGTGGTGAACACAAAAAAGGCCTTCCCGCAGGAAGGCCTTTTGAGCGGAGGCGATCAAGGTTGCTTGAAGACGATTTCCTCCGCCTTGCGGCCGTGGCCGAAATCGCCGAATGAATCCTTGCTAGTGACGTAAAGCATCAGCCCCAGAAGCATGAGCGCAAAAGCGGTCTGCACCCACTCCAGCACGCGGGCTTTCACCGGACGGCGACTGATCCATTCCAACAGCGCCAACACGATGTGGCCACCATCCAGCACCGGGAAGGGCAGCATGTTCAGCACCGCGAGATTCACGTTGAAGAGCACGAAGAACGCCAGCAGGCGGGTGTAGGGATTCTCCATATTCAGCATCTGCAACTGCGCCTTGAAGATGCCGACCGGACCGCTGAGGTGATCGATGCCGATGCTGGAGTCCCGCGAGATGACACGGTCCAGCGTGGTCCACATCATCCGCAAACTGTCCTTCACCTGCTCCCAAGCACCTGGATACCCGATAACGGTGACCTGATGAGGATCGTCGTCCGGACTGATGCCGATCATGGCAGGCTTGCCGCTCGGAGAAACCGGAACCTCCGCTTGGACGGTTACGGTGCCGGGAGCCCATTTGATATTTGCGAAGTCTTCGGGTGTAAGCTCCTTCTGAGGGTCGATGTTGCTGCGTTCGTAGGCGATCTCGATCGGCTTGCCACCGGCTGCAGCCACGATTTCCAGGAAACGGGTGGAGCAAACTACCGGCTGCCCATCGGCGCTGATGAGGCGGTCACCCAGCTTGAGACCTGCGCGTTCGGCCGGGCTTCCTTTGATCACATTACTGACGAGCACGTGCTCCGCTTCCGGACCGATGCCAACACGACGGAGTGATTTGCGCTGATACCACTTGGTCGGCTCAATCTCGAACTTCGACACCAGTTCCAGAGGCTTCGGCTCGCCCGCCCGCTCGATGGTGAATCGGATGTCCTGGCCCTTGCTGAGAATAATCCGCTCAAAGATACCATCCATGCGGCTACTGCCTGCGAAAGCGGTCACTGGCTCGTCATTGATGGCGAGAATCTTGTCCCCCGGGCGGATGCCCGCCTTGGCTCCGGGGCTGTCTTTTTCCACCGACCCCACGACCGTGGAGGGGATTGTGTCTACCGGCTTGCCCACGTGGGTTACGATGGCTGCTGCAGACAAGGCCAGAAGCAGAGAGAAAAGCGGCCCGGCAAATGCCACAATGATCTTATCCAGCGGCGATATCTTCGGCAGCGGCTCACCATCTTCCGCCGACTTGCCTTCGATCGACTCCATCGGAGCCATCTGAGGCAGGCTGACGAAGCCGCCGAATGGCAGCCAGCCGAGGCCGTATTGCACCCCGTTCCAAGTCTTCTTCCAGATCGGCTTGCCGAACCAGATTTGGAAACGGTCGATCTTCAATCCCCGCCAGCGGCCGGCGAGGAAGTGGCCCAATTCGTGGACGAAAATGATCAGGTTGAACCCCAGCACGATCAACAGGATCTGCAGGGTGGTATGGAGAAACTTGGGGAGTTCAGGCATGAAATCTTTTTTCCGCTGCCACCCTAGCGCGGGAAAGCCCTGCATCAAGTGGATTGACGCGCCCCTCCCGGTTCGCAGAGACTGCCTGTCATGGCATTCAGGATCGACGACGCCATCGTTCGGGGGGAAATCGACAATACCGTCGAAGGCAGGACCACGGGCCGCCTTTGGCTGGCCGGTCGTGCCGATCCCGTAACGCTCGATCTGGATGGCGATTGTTGGCGTGATCTCGCCGGCTCGCGTCTGGTTTTCCAGAACCCCGCTCCCAAGGCGGATACGGCGTCGGAACGGCTGGCTGCCGAGCAGGAAGGCGTGACGGGAGACATCACCGCCTCGCGCAAGGCGCGGGTTTCCACCGTGACGGAGGAGCAGATTCACGCGCTCCATGCCGCCGGGCAGGACATCCCCTATGAGTGGAAGAACATGCTCTACCTCGAGTGGTTCAGCCAGGCCAATGGCCGCGTCCTGATCGAGAGCTCCTCCTTCCAGCTCACCATCTCGACCCCGGTCTGGGCCATGGATGAGGACGCGGAGCAGGCACAGCAGCTCGCCAACCTCAATGCCATGCGGGATTTCATGGCCGGCATCATCCGCCGCCGCGACAACGCCGCACCTGCCTCGGACCCGGATGGCGATGAACTCGATGAATACGAATGGGAGGAACGGCTGAAGGAATCCGACCGTCTCGCGGATGCTTATCAGGAAGTCCTCGAGAAGTACATGGATGACGAGGACGCCGAGCGGAAGGAAGCCTTCGTGATGGGATGGGACGGCCTGCTGGATGCACTCGCGGAGCGCGATGAAAACGACATCCCGGGCCTGACCGATGGCGGCGAACCCGGCTCCACCGTCTGGACTCCGGAGGAGAACGAAGACGCGGACGACCGCGAAGACGACCGCCACCCTCTCCAGGCTCTTGCCTACGAGGTCGCACTGCGGTCGGTGGACCTCGTCTCCCGGGATGGTGGTCCGGACACTGCCGCCCACTGTCTGGTTTCAAATCTCCTGCAAGTCAGCGCCAAGCTGGCCGGAGCACTGAACGGCTGCGGCAGTGGATACGAGCCGGAAGCCGGCTTCGTATTGGCGGTACTGAAACGCTGCCTGAACTGGCTGAATGAAGCCATGGCCGCCTTCCAGGCACTTCTTGATCAGGAGACCGATCCCGACCAAATCCAAGCCCTCACCCGCTTGCGCCAATCGGTGTTCGAAATCCGGGATGGAATTGTGGCGCTCCGAAGGGAGCTTAAGTAAAGTTAATGATTGCGCGGTCGGAAAAACGGCGTATGGGAATTCTCATGAAAGCGCTGCTCCTCCTCGCCGCTGCCGCCACCGGCCTGATCCTTTCTTCCTGCAACACCGCCATCGGCTTCGGCCGCGACCTGCGCCTGCTCGGCCAGGGAATGGAAAACTCCGCCAACAAGAACAATGGCGGCGGTGGTGGTGACCAGAGTGGCGCACCGGTCTACTGAGACCCGGATCGCACACACGGCGGACGTCCGCACGTGATCGCCGGTTCCAAGAACCAAAAAGGGAAGGACGAGCCCGTCCTTCCCTTTTGTATTTGAGCTTGGAAGCCGCGCCCTGCTTCAGCGGGCCGCAGACCAACCGGCGGCATAGCCACGGTTGAATTCCGCGTGAGCACCGCTCGGAATATTGTTCCAGTATTTGTTCGCGTTGTAGGCCATTCCACGGCGGCGGTCGCTCATCCCGTAGTTGTAGCCGGAGCGGTAGTAGTTCACCTGCGCTCCACCACCACCCGGGTGTCCACCACCGGGATAGCCGCCTCCGCCGCCGCCCGGATATCCACCGCCACCACCACCGGGATAGCCGCCTCCAACAGAGCGGTAGCCAGCGGCATATCCATTGCGATAGCTGTCACGGAACGGAGCGGCCACCGAGTATTGGCCCTTGGTCGCGTTGTAACCGCGTCCGGAGCGCTTGTCGCGGGCTCCGTCATTCTGACCGAGGCGATAGGCCTGCGAAGATTGGGCACCGCCACCGGGATAACCCGGACCCGGATAGCCGGGGCCAGGTCCTGGACCTCCCGGATAGGAATCATACGTGCAGCTGGTGAGCGCCGTCACGCCCAGCGCGAGCGATGCGAGAATAGCATTTTTCATGACGTGCCACGCTAACGTCGCCCTGTGGTTTCGTCCAGTGCTCTCCAACAGAATCGCGCCATGAATTCCCCCCGGATCTCTCCCCTCCCAGGGCAGTCGCGGAGTGTTGAAGTTGACCGCCGCCACCGCAACCGGCACCCTGCCCGCCCGGCATGGAGTGGCTTCACCAGATTTTCGGACAGGACCTGAAAGCAGCGATCCCGATCGTTCTCGGCATCATCGTGTTCGAGGGCGTGCTATCGGTCGACAACGCGGCGGTGCTGGCCACCATGGTGCGGAAGCTGCCGGTCGACCAACGCGGCAAGGCGCTGCGCCTTGGCCTGATTTTCGGCTACGCCTTGCGCGGCTCCTGCATCCTCGCGGTGAATTTCCTGACCAAGGTCTGGTGGGTGGGTCCGCTCGGCGGCGCCTACCTGCTGTGGCTGTCCATCAAGCACTTCGCCAGTCATGAGCACGTGGAGGAAACCGCCGAGAGCGCGGTACCGGGCGAGGGCAACTGGTTCTTCAAGCGGATCGCCGGATGGATCGGGGTTTTCTGGGCCACGGTGGTCGCCGTCGAGGTGATGGACCTGATGTTCTCCATCGACAACGTGCTGGTGGCGAATGCCCTCACCGATAACACCTACCTGATCTGCATGGGGGTGTTCGTCGGCATCCTCGGCATGCGCTTCGCCGCCCAGGGCTTCGTGAAACTGATGCACCGCTACCCCTTCCTGGAAACCTGCGCCTTCGTCGTGGTCGGGTTGCTGGGATTGAAGCTGGTGGCCGGGCTGTGGGTTCATTTCCAGCCGGAATCCGGCTTCGCGCACCTGATTGAGAGCCAAACGTTCAAGATCATCTGGTCGGTGCTCATGCTGCTGCTGTTCATCATCCCGGTGATCACCCACCGGGTGCTCGGGTGGCCTGCCAGCCGCCAGGAAGACGCCGGATGACCCGCCCGCAGGGTTGCACGATCCGGCATGGCGCTCCATGGTGGGCGTGGTGAGTGACTCTTTCGATTGGCCTGGTTTCCTGCCCGCCTTCGCCTCGGCGGCGGTGGCTGCCGGATTCCGCCCCCATCGCTACGGCAGCACCCCCGCAGGAGACCTGATGGCATGGCTGAAGCCGGGCTCCGGCAGACGCACTTATCTCTCCGCCGGGATTCACGGCGACGAACCTGCCGGGCCGCTCGCGCTGCTGGAGCTGGTGCGTTCCGGGGCCTTTCACGATGAAGGCGAATGGTTGCTCTGCCCCGCGCTCAATCCCACCGGCCTGGCAATGGGCCGCCGGGAGAACTCGGAGGGCCGCGACCTCAACCGGGATTACTGGGTGCGCCGTAGTTCCGAAGTCTGCGCCCATACCCGGTGGCTGCACGCCAGCGGCATCGCGGACCGTTTCATTTCCCTGCATGAGGATTGGGAAAGCACCGGCTTCTATTTCTACGAGATCAACTGCGGCGAGGATCGTCCGGACCGTGCCTGCGGGATCCTCGAAGCGGTCTCCCCATGGTTCCCCCCGGAACCGAACGCGATCATCGACGGCCACGACATCCGCGAACCCGGCTGGATCTATCATCCGGCCGAGGCTGACATGCCGCAGGATTGGCCCGAGGCGATCTTCCTCGCCAAAAACGGCTGCGCGCTCTCCTTCACCTTCGAGACCCCCAGCAGCGCGCCGCTGGCCGACCGCGTCGCAGCCCACGTCGCAGCCGTGAAGGCGGCGCTTGGACATTGAGGTCGGCTACTTCTTCAATCCCAGCACGACCACGCCCGCGCCCACCATCAGGATGCCGGTCCACTCGCGCGGCGAGGGTCGCTCCTTGAGGAAAAGGAATGCGAAGGCGGCGACAAGCAGCAGGCTGGATTTGTCGATCGGGGCGACCTGCGAGGCAGTGCCATCTTTCAACGCCCGGAAGTAGCAGACCCATGACGCGCCCGTCGCCAGCGCGGAGAGCACGAGGAACAGCCAGGTCTTCGGAGGCAGGGCTGCCGGGTTGCTCCACTTGCCGGTGGTCATCGCAAAAGCCGCGAGCACCAGAACGATCACGAAGGTGCGGATCAAGGTGGCGAAATCCGAATCCACGCCCTGCAATCCCACCTTGGCGAAGATGGTGGTCAATGCGGCGAAGACGGCGGACAGCAGCGCCCAGTGGAACCAGGTCAGGGTCATGACGGCATTCTAGCAGAGTTTTCGCTGAACAGGAATGTCCTTGCTCCCTGAGGCTCCCGCGATAGTCAGCCGGGATGCGATTCCGGATTTTTGCCTGTCTGTCATTCGTCACCTGTCTTGCCTCCGCGGGCTTGGAGAAGAAGGAAGCGGCGGATCTGGTCACAAAACTCTACGCCGAACGACTCGCCACGCTGAAAACGGAACGCGCCGCCGAGGTGGAGGCGAAGTCGATCACCATCGGGGACAAGACGATGCCGTGGCTGGAAAAAACCTTCGGTGACGCGCCGGCCGGCAAACGCAGCCTGTGGATCTCCATGCACGGCGGCGGCAATGCCTCCGCCACCGTCAACGACCAGCAGTGGCAGAACCAGATCAAGCTCTACGAGCCACCCGAGGGCATCTACATCGCCCCGCGCGCACCCACCAATACGTGGAACCTCTGGCATGAGGGTCACATCGATCCGATGTTCTCACGCATCATCGAGGACCTGATCGCAGTGCGCGGAGTCGATCCGGAAAAAGTCTATCTGATGGGCTATTCCGCAGGTGGTGACGGCGCATGGCAGCTCGGCCCGCGAATGGCCGATCGCTATGCAGCGGTCGCGATGATGGCCGGACATCCGGGGGACATGGCGCTGGCCAGCCTGCGGAACGTCCCCTTCGCCATCTTCTGCGGGGCTTGGGATCGCGCTTACGATCGAAACAAGCTGTGTAAGGAATACGGCGAAAAGCTCGACCAACTCCAGAAGGACGACCCGGATGGCTACATCCACATGGTCCGTATCTACGATGGGCTCGGGCATTGGATGGATCGCAAGGATGCGGAAGCCGTGCCATGGATGGCCGGATTCACACGCCGCACCTGGCCGGAGAAAATCGTGTGGGTGCAGGATGATATTCTCCACGAGCGTTTCTATTGGCTGGGGATGCCAGCCGCCGCCGCAAAGGCGGGTGACGAAACTCACCGCCACCGCGGAAAAGCAGACCATCACACTGGAAGGCGATGCCGGTCCCGGAACCACGCTCTGGCTATCGGACGCCTTGGTCGATCTCGACCAGCCCGTGACGGTGAAGGCCAACGGCAAGATCGTTCATGAAGGCAAAATCGAACGCACCCGCGACGCCATCGCCGCGTCCCTCGCCGACCGACCTGATGCGGCGGCCTGCGCGACCGCCAGGCTGGTGCTGAAGTGATCCGCAGAGATATCCAGACAGCCTTTCTCACCGAAAAACAAAACCGGCGGCATCCCGAAGGAGGCCGCCGGTAGAGTTTCCAGCAAACGAACGAGAAAATCAGTTCACAGCCACCGCCGAGGAACCGGTTTCACCGGTACGGATACGGATGGCTTCTTCAATCGTGGAGATGAACACCTTGCCATCGCCGATCTTGCCGGTGTTGGCGCTCTTCACGATGGCCTCGGCAACGCTGCCGGCCTGGGCGTCATCCACGACGATTTCAATCTTCACCTTGGGAAGGAAATCCACGGTGTATTCGGAACCGCGATAGATCTCAGTGTGACCTTTCTGGCGGCCGAAACCTTTGACTTCGGTGACGGTCATGCCCTGAACACCCACTTCCGCGAGCGCCTCCTTCACTTCTTCCAGCTTGAATGGTTTGATGATCGCTTCGATTTTTTTCATGGTTCCGGCGGATTGGTAAGGGGGCTATAGCAACGGTCGTGCCAACTTGTGTCGGGAAAAAATTCCAACAACACCGCCTTTCTTTTATCCTTCAGGCCGCAGCTTGACTAGAGGAAATCCCTGTTGTGCCAATGATCCACGGGGAAAACACGGGCTCCGGCGGAATATGCGCGGATTGGAGTCTCATCCGGGTTGCGCCGGGCCGAAAGATCATGCAGCTTCCTGCCGTTTAACGTTTAACCATCCTCTCCAACATGAACAAACTGATCTTTTCCCTCGCTGCCGCCGTGCTTGCCCCGATCGCCATGGCTGAAGACGCCGCCAAGGTGGAACTCACCGGCAACGATGCGATGCAGTACAGCTCGAAGGCATTCGAAGTGACCGCCGGCCAGAAGGTGGAGCTTGCATTCAAGCACATCGGCCAGCTGCCGAAGACCGCTATGGGCCACAACGTGGTGATCCTGAAGTCCGGCACCGTGGTTGCCACCTTCGCCACCAAGGCCATGACCGCCAAGGATACCGACTACATCCCGGCCGATGCTGAGTCGAAGGCTGCGATCGTCGCCCACACCAAGACCATCGGCGGCGGCGAGTCGGACACCATCACCTTCACCGCCCCGACCGAGGCCGGTTCCTATCCGTTCCTCTGCACCTTCCCCGGCCACTTCGCCGTGATGCAGGGTGTGATGACCGTGAAGGCCAAGTAAGCCCCGATCTTTCGAGTTTCCCAAGCGGGCGGCCCGGTGACGGTGCCGCCCGTTTTGTGTTTCACCGCAGAGCCTTGCGGTCGATCTCACGGCCCATGGGATCGTAGCTGGTGCACGTATCCCATCCGCCGTCCCGGTCGCTGTCTTCCCAGCGGGTTTCCAGGACGCCGTTCTTGTAGTCATAGCGGATCAGAGGAAAGCCGCTCCCGCCGGGAGTCACAGTGGTGGTCACCGGGAGTTCGTTCTTCAACACGGTGACCACATCGAAGGTTCCGTCGAAATCCGGATCCGATTCCCGACGGACTTCCTCGCCGTTCTCATAGGTGACCCGGGTGTCCCAGCGGCCGTCGAAGTTGTTGTCGAGGAACGCCATGGTGGGCTTGCCATTGGCGGAGTATTCGATGCGCTTGTCCACCTTGCCGTCCCCATTGCGATCATACTCCCACTTCCGATCCGCAGGCTGCCCTCCGGGCCGGTTTTGGCTCATTCCCGCAGCAAAAAGGCTGATGACCGCCGCCGCCACAATGGCAAAGACCAGCCAGCCCGGCAGGGCGTGACGACGGTTGCGGACGGTTTCCGCCAACGGGGGCAGTCCGAGGCACTGGCGGGCCGCCAGGGCATCCTCGTCCGCGACCGCCAAACGGACACCGGAGGAATTCAGCAAATAGGGCGCGGTGGAGGCGGTTGCCTCATCGAGGATGTCCGCGGCGATGCCTTCATTCTCCAACAGGTTCTTCGCCAGCCACGCATCCTCCAGCGTCCCGCACTCCTTGACCACCGTCATGTGGTAGTCATCGCACGGGAACGCCGGGGCCGAAACTTCAAACCGCCGCCGCGGCCCGGAACGCGGCAAGGTTGTCCGCACCCATGTAGCGGACCAGCACCTCATCCGGCGCACGGTTCAAGTCCACCAGCACCAGCGCATCGAGCACGTTGGCGAAGTCCGGATCGACATTGAACTCCAGCAGGGTGGCGTTGAGTTTCAGATACTGCCGCAGCAGCACCGGCACTCCCTTGCCATCCGGCTCCACCTGGGCGATCGCGGCGGACACTTCCTCGATCGAGCCCGGGCGGGCGCTGATCTCATCCATGTCCAATTCGATCCCACCATACGGGTGGAAAGGCTCCACTGCATCCGAGAAGCTGGCGTCCCGGCGGCTGCCGCGCATGAAGCGGACGATCAGCTCTTGGGAGATCGGTGTGTAATCGTTCGAAATGCTGACCGGGCCGAAAAGGCGGGCGTAGCGGGGGTAGCGTGCCACGAAGCGGCTGATCCCGCGCCACAGCAAGCCGAGCGGGTGGATCGAGCGTTGGTACTCCGTAGCAACGAACGAGCGTCCGAGCTCCAGACCAGGATTAAGGTGATCCAGGAACGGCTGACCGAGCTTGAACAGCGTGGAGGTGTAGAGACCTTCCGGCCCGAACTCCGCCAGCAGCGTGTCCGTGCGGCCGAGGCGGTAGCCCCCGGCGACGGCCTTGGCTTCCCGGTCCCAGAGGAACAGGTGGAGATAGGAGCGGTCGTAGATGTCGAGGTCCAGGGCCTTGCCGCTTCCCTCCCCCACCGCCCGGAAGGCGATTTCACGGAGGCGGCCGATCTCATGAAGAACGGCGGGAATGGCGTCGGCACTGGCCAGATACACGTCGAACCGGGCCTGCAAGGCCAGCGGTCCGGTGAGGGAAAGGCGGTCGATTTCGGCCTGCACCGCAGCCGGGTCGGCAGGAGCTGCGACCGGCACTTGGAAAGCGGATGGGCCTCGCTCGCACGAGGTGTTCGGATCTTGAGGCTGAAGGTTCATCGTGATGGATGTCCCGGGTTTCGTCTCGCGCGCAGCGCCAGTGCCCGCGTTTGGCGAATCCGTCAAGGCGAAACATGCTTGTGAAGGGGGGCGAGTCCACCCCGAGGCATCAACGGTTTCGTCACGGAAGCGGAACCGCTTCCATCCTCTGCCTGAGAAAAGCGGTGGGATCTTCCGAGGATTGGATCTCAGAAGGTTGCAGCAGATTTCCAGCCCGGCAGCGGACCTTGTCCCCACGACGGGAAAGGATCACCCGCGGCAGCAGCGCGGTGCGGATCAATGGGTGGATGGCCCCCGCCAGATGGAACCACGGCGGGTTCTCTCCGAAGAAGCGAACAGGCAGCACCGGCACCCCCGCCTTGCGCGCCAGAGCGGCGATGTGGGGCGACCAAGGGCCGTCCGCCACCCGGCCGAGATGCTTGCGCCAGGTGGAGACCTCTCCAGCCGGGAAAACGGCCAGCAGACCGCCCCCACGGAGGTGCTCCAGGGCCGTCCGCAGGGTCAGGGCGTTCTGGCGGGCGGCATTGCGGTCGCCGAGGATCGAGAGTGGCAGGAACCAGCGGCCCACACCGGGAGCCGCAGCGGCCATTTCATTGGCCAGAATGGCGAAATCACGGCGCCTTCGCAGGCACAGGGCGATCAGCGTGAGCGCATCCGCTCCGCCGAAGGGGTGGTTCGCCACCACGATCGCCCCGCCTTCCGCAGGAATGGCTTCCACGACCCCATCCGCATCCGGAGTCAGGCCGAACTGACGCAGCACGTCCTCCGCCGGATCCGGATCACGCGCGGCATCGAGGAACGCCTGCCGGGAACGGGCGATGCCCAGCACGGATTCCAACACACTGCGCGCCTTCGCCCGCCAACCCTCCCCGGCCAATGCCGGAAGGGCATCGGCGATGGCCATGAATTTGTCCGGATTCGGGGAAGGAGGAGGTGTGGAGGTGTCCAATCGTCAGGCCGGGGTTCAGGCCTTGTTCTTGAGGAGATCCCGGATTTCGGCAAGCAGCTTCACATCGGCAGGCAATTCCTCCGGGCCTGCGGCTTCGGCGGGCTTCTCGAAGCGCTTCTTGGCGGTGTTGTAGGCCTTCACCACGATGAAGAGCGCGAAGCCGACCAGAACGAGGCTGATGATGGCATTGAGGAAGACGCCGATCTTCAGTCCAGCCCACTGGTACTGGGCGAAATCGGGAATCTTGCCCCCGGTGCACATGGTGACGAGCCCCAACAGGATGTCGGTGAAGGCGGTGACCACCTTGCCGAATGCACCGGCAAGAATGACACCCACGGCAAGGTCGAGCATGTTGCCCTTGAGAATGAACTCTCTGAATTCTTTAAGCATGATTTCGGGGGTTGGATTGTCCCACCCTTCCACACGCCCGGGTTTTTCCAAGCGGATTCTAACCGTTCACGCTCGATGTCACCTCCGGTTCTCCTCCGGATCTTGCGGAATGGAACAAATGCGGCATAGAGTGCAAGGCCATGAAAAACCTGTGTTATCTCTCCGCCCTCGCGGCAACGGCCGTGCTCGTGTCGTGCAAGGATTCCAAATCCGATGGTGTCGTGCTGGCCAAGGGCGATGGCCTGCCGAAGCCCGGGATCAAACTCACGACCTCCCGCTCCCTGGCGATGAAGGGCGGAGAGGTGAAAATCGTTGCCAGCGGTCAGAACATGGAAGGCACGATGGACATGACCGACAGCGAAACCGCGGACATCGAGTTCTTGAGCGCGGATAAGGTGAAATACACCATCAAGGCTGGCGAAAAGGTGCAGGCCATGAAGTTGAACGGACAGAACGTGCCGAACGAGCCTCAGCCGAGCCCGCTCCTTGGCAAGACGGTCATCTACACCAAGTCAGGCAGCAAATGGACGGGAGCACTGGAAAGCGGCAGCCCGACACCTCCTCAGGCGAAGGAGATCGAAAAGTATGAGAAGAAGCTGGAGAAATCCTCCGACGCTGCGGTGTACGGCTCCGCCGCCCGCAAGGTAGGGGAAACCTGGACAGTGGATGGAGCCAACATTCCTTTCGCCGGCAATGACGGGGACACCAAGGGCACGCTCAAGCTCACCTTCAAGGGGGTCGAGACTTACGAAGGCAGGAAGTGTGCCCGCCTCGAAGGCACCTTGGATATCACCGGCAAGACGGATGCGGACCAAGGCGGGCAAAGCATCTCGATGAAAGGGGACACGGTGATCCTGCGCGCGATCGAGGAAATGATCGACGTGAAGCAGGACTTCAAAGGCAAGATGGAGATGAACGGAACGATTCCCGGCGGCACGATGTCGATGAGCGGTGACATCACGGTGGGAGAAACCAACAAGATCAACTGATCGTCCGCTCACACACGTATCCCAAGCCGCCGGATTGATGGCGCCGGCGGTTTTTCCGAGGGCGGAGCCGCCACCATTGCGTGCTTGATATGTCGGGAAAAATCCCCATAGGCTGGAGGGCTATGAAAATCACGTCCCGTCTTCTGTCCCTGGTGGCACTCGCTGCCCTCACCACCCACGTCCGGGCCCAGGACTCCTATGTCCTCGCCAAGAAAGATGACATGCCGAAACCCGGCACCAAATGTGAAGTGGCCAAGAAGATGGCCATGAAAAACGGCGTCCTGAAGGTCAAGGCCGGAGACCAGGCCATGGATGGCACCTGCGCACTCTCCGAATCGGAAACCGAATCCATCGAATACAAGTCGGCGGACAAGGTGAAGCGTGTCGTGACCGCCGGTGAGAAGTCACAGCAGATGACCATGAACGGTCAGGAGCTGCCGAACGAACCTCATCCGAACGCGCTGCTCAAAGTTCCGGTGATCCTCACCAAGGCGGACGGTGAATGGACTGCGGCACTCGAAGACGGCAAGGACCCATCCGACGAGCAACAAGGCGAACTCGAAAAGAAGGAAAAGGATCAGGATAAGTCGAGTGACGTCGAAATGTACGGCACCGATCCCCGCAAGGTTGGAGACACTTGGACGGTGGATGCGGCCGATCTGCCCTTCGCGAAAAACGAGAAGGACACCAAAGGCAGCCTCAAGATCACCTTCAAGGGTGTGGAAGACTGCGGCGGCAAGAAGTGCGCCCGCCTTGAGGGACCGATGGAACTCAGCGGCAAGACCGATGAAGGCCAGCAAATCTCCCTCAAGGGAAACGTGGTCATCCTGCGCTCGCTGGACGATCACCTGGACATGAAGGTGGACTTCACCGGCAAGATGGAAATGAGCGGTGACATCCCGAATGGCTCCATGTCCATGAGTGGCGACATGACGATGACCGAAGCCACCAAGCTGAACTGAGAACCCTTTCCCGGAGGTACGTCAAAAAGCCCGGAACGGCCGAGCCGTTCCGGGCTTTGTTAGATCAGGGGAGGATCAGAGCTCCTTGATCCAGACGTTCGCGAAGTCAATCGAAGCACCGTGGTGCTGGAGGGCGATCTTGCCCTTGGCCGGCATGCCGGGGAGCTGGGCTTTGTCGATCACCTTCTTGTCATTGATGATCACGGTGAGGCGGTCACCCTTCACGGTGATGAGGGTGCGGTTCCATTCGCCCAGCAGATGGTCGGCCTTTTCCTTCGGGGTGACTCCGGCACGCACATCGGCGGGCTGGGAACCATCGGTGCGGTAACCGTAGACTTCGCCGGAACCCACCGGCCAGTTCCACAGGTTGATCTGGCTCTTGGAATTGCCGCGCACATAGATGCCGCTGTCCAGCTCCTGGACCTCCACGGTCTCGGACTTGCCATCCGCACCTTTTTTCTCCGAGCCATCCGGCAGGATGATCGGGCGCTGCATCTTCGGGCCGGTGCCATTCCAGCGCCAGTCAAAGACCATGGTGAAATCACCGTACTCCTTCTCCGTCCAGAGCTGGCTCGGGTTCTTCGCGGTGCCGACGTGCTTGAGGATGCCATTGACCGGCACCCAGCTCTCATCACCTTCCTTCTCCGGCTTCCATCCGGTGAGGGTCTTGCCATCAAAAATCTTCGTGAAACCCGAACCGGAAGCCCCGGCGTCATTGGCTGCGGGAGGCAGCTCGGTCACGTTGAGATTGCGGAACAGAACGCGGTCGCCGTGACCCAGGAAAGCCAGATGGCCGCCGCGGCGCTTCGCGCCCTCGTGCTTCGGGAACTGTTTGTTCAGCTCATCAAGATTCGCACGGAGGGCGATCTCGCCATTGACCTCAACGCGCACATTCGAGCCATCCACCACAATGCGCTCCTTGTTCCACTCTCCCACCGGCTTGAGCAGACCCTGCTTGGCCGGCACCAGCGTGTAGAGCGAGCCATGGAACTGGTAAGGCTTGAGGTCCTTGTATTTCGGATCCGTGCTGTCCAACACCTGGACTTCCATGCCGACGTAGGCGGAATCGCCGGTGCCCGGGTAGTGGATGCCGATGCCGTTGTTCGCGCCCGGAGTGAGCTTGAATTCGAAATCGAGGATGTAGTCGGCGAAGGTATCGTCCGTCACCAGATTGCGACCCTGCGGCGTGCAGGCGATGGCGCCGTCTTCGACGACATAGCCCTCACCGTGCCAGCCGGTGAGATCCTTGCCATTGAAGAGGGATCTGGATTTCAACTGCGGCTGGGCCTCGTCCGCAAGGACCGGCGACATGAGCGCGAGGAGCGTCAGGAGGTGTTTCATGGATGGATCAGAGTTCGATGGTTTTGCCGGTGCGGAAGCTTTCATCCGCGGCGGCGACGATGCGCATCGAGGCGACGGCGTCGTTCATGTGGTCGGTGAGATCGAGGTTCTCGAGAATGGCCTTGAGGAAATACTCCTGCTCGCGGTGGCACAAGCCGTCATGGTCGGGCTCGTCATCGAGGCGGACGGTTTCATCCGCCTTCGCGAAGGTGCCATCTGCCTGGAGCTGGGAATGGTGCAGGCGCAGCGCCTGGGTCTGGGTGTGGGCATCCACATTCGAGCTCTGGCCTTCGCCACCGGCCTTTTCCGCCACGATCGAGACGCAGCCCTTCGGGCCGACCACGTCTTTCACGAAGAACGCGACCTCGCTCATCATCGGACCCCAACCGGCTTCATACCAGCCCACCGAGCCATCGGCGAACGTGACCTGCAACGCACCGTAGTTGATTTTCCCTTCCGGGATCTCATCCGTAAGACGCGCGCCGATGCCTGAAACGCGCACCGGCTTCGAGCGGGTCATCTGGCACATCACGTCCACATAGTGCACTCCGCAATCCACCACCGGTGAGATCGAGGACATGAGATTCTTGTGGGTGTTCCAGTTCGCGCCGGAGGACTGCTGGTTGAGATTCATGCGCATCACCAGCGGCTTGCCGAGCGAGTGCGACATTTCGATGAATTTGATCCAGCTCGGATGGTGGCGCAGGATGTAACCGATCACCAGCTTGCGGTCCGCCTTGATCGCTGCGGTTACGATTCGCTCGGCCTCCACCACGGTCTCCGCCAACGGCTTCTCGATGAAGACGTGGCATCCTGCGGCAAAGGCTGCTTCGGCATATTCCGCGTGGGTGTCGGGGTAGGTGGAGATCGAAACGGCGTCCGGCTTCGTTTCCGCCAGTGCGGCATGGAAATCGGCGAACTCCGGATAACCACCGCCGAGCTCGGCATTCAATTTTGCCCGCGATTCAGGCGACCGGGTGACGATCCCGCAGATCTCGAAGCCGGGGATTTGGTGATACGCCAGTGCATGAGAACGGCCCATGTGGCCGGCACCGGCGCAGAGGATGCGAATAGGTTTCATACGAAAAGGAACGGGAACCGAAAACGCCATGAGGATGGAGATCTTTCAATCGAAAGCGACACGTCTTGGATGTGTGACGATTTCTTCGCCCCCGAGCCTCCACACGGCTGTCGGTGGAGCGGGGAGCCGGTGGAATGTTGATCCAACAAAATCCTCATGCATTTTAATTTTTGATTATCCGCGGTTTCAGACACTTGTGACCGTCCGAAACAGCTATGCGAATACCACGGCGGCGGCAAACCTGACCAAAGGAACCGGAAGTTCCTCTGGCGGGGGCACTAATCCAGCCCCTCAAACGTCAGGCCGAACTTCGCGAGGTACTTTTTCAAACGGTCCGCATCGTTCGTCACCGCCCGCTTTTTCCGCGATACGGCAAACAACTCCCGCCCAGCTTCCGAAAGCGTCTTCGATCTCCTGCATACCGCCACCACATGCGCGAGCTGCACCTGATCGAATGGATCGATGTCGTCCAGCCCGGCTCCCAGCAGTGCCTCCAGATCCGCGCCTTCCACCGCGCTGCCCGCACCCGGGCGATGCCAACTTTCGCGCAGCCGCCCGACTTCCTCCTCCACCTCCTCCACCCGGATGCGTCCGCGCGGTGCCAGCGTGGCCATGCGCGTGACCGCAGCATTGAGATCACGGAAGTTTCCGGACCACGGCGTATCCACCGCTTCCGCAAAGGTGAGGAAACGCTGCCGCGCCTCCTTGTTGAAGCTTGCCTCACGCCCATGTGAGGCCGCGAACCGCCGCAGCTCATAGTCCAAATTCGGCGCGATGTCCTCACGCCGCTGAGCCAGAGACGGCAGCGTGAAGGTCCACAGATTAATGCGCGCCAGCAGGTCCTCGCGGAAGCGCCCCTGCGCTACCTCGCCGCGCAGGTCGCGGTTGGTTCCGGCGATCAGGAGGAAGTCGCTGGTCGCCGGACGGTCAGAGCCAACGGGCAGGAAGGTCTTGTCCTCCAACGCGCGCAGCAACATCGCCTGTTCATCCAGGCCCAGCTCGCCGATTTCATCCAGGAACAGCATGCCGCCATCGGCTTCCCTTAGAAGGCCCGGCCGGTCGCGCTGGGCACCGGTGAAGGAGCCCCGCACGTGGCCAAAGAGCGCGGAGGCGGCGGTATCGCCCTGGAGCGTGGCGCAGTTGATCTCAACAAACGGCCCCTTGAGGCCACCGCGCTGTTTCTTGAGCTCGTGCAGTCGCCTCGCAAGCTGGGATTTGCCCGCGCCGGTCGCGCCATGGAGCAGGATCGGGGCTTTCGATCGCAGGGCCACCTGCTCGATGCGGTCGATCATGCGGTTGAACGCCGGATTGCGCGTGGCGATGCCGCTCTTGAGGAAGTCCGCGGCCTCGGCCTGTTCCTCGGCGAATCTAGTACTGAGTTATCGTACTTGGAGAGATCCAGATCGATCAGCGAATAGCTCGCTCGCGAGCCCTTGCGCTGGTTTTTCCCCATCGGCGGCGAGGTCTGGATCAGCTTCCCCGGCAGCGTTCCCGCCTCATTCAGCAGGAACAGCGAAATCTGCGCGATGTGGGTGCCGGTGGTGATGTGGACGTAGTATTCCTCGTGCTCCGGATCGAAGGGATAGGCCCGCGCCCAATCGTGCAGCGCCCCGTACACCGCCTCCAGGTCCCACGGATCGCGCCCGAAGCTCACCTCATGGAGCCTCGCCTCCGTCTCCGGCGAAATCTGCCGCACATCCTCCAGCACGCGCCCGGAGAGCTTGGAGTAGCTCTTTTCCGCCAGCAGCTCGAAGCGGTCGAACAGCAGTTCCTCGTGCTGGAACAGCGAAACCGTCGGCCGCCAGCTCTCCCAACGGTCCGTCTACGCGGCGGCGGCACGTACCCCATCACGGTCACCGTCACCGACGGCTGGGGCAGGACCGCCACAGTCACCCGGACCGTGACCGTCACCGGCTGGAGATCAGTGCTTCTGCCCACGCCTGTGGTCGTCAACTCGGCGAGTTGACGACCACAGGCGTGGGCAGAAGCACAAACCGCCGTGGGTCGGGCGGGTACCGACGATTCCGGGGCGGGGTCTGAGGGGCCGGTCAGGGGCCGAGGAAGCGGGTGAAAAGGGCCCAGGAGACGAAGGCGTTCGGGCAGCAGGAGTCCAGGCGATCCATCAGCCCGCCGTGGCCGGGCAGGAACGGTGCCCATGTCCTTGACGCCGAGGTCGCGCTTGACGGCCTCTCCGACGAAGTCGCCGAGCGGTCGCCGTCGACCGTGATCACCAGCCCGGCGACGAGGCCTTGCCACCACGGAGCGCGTGCAGCAGGTAGACGAACAGCAGCACACCGGCCACCGACTGCAGGACGAGCGAACCGACCAGTCCCTCCCAGGACTTCTTCGGGGAATCCGCGGGCGCGATCGGGTGCCGGCCGAAGCAGGGCTCCCGCCGCGTACCCCCCGATGTCGCTGCAGATCGTGAGCAGCACGAAGGAGAGCGTCCGCGCAGCCCCGTTCGGCGCGGCCAGGGTGAGGGTGGCGAAGCCGCCGAGCAGGCCGGTGTAGGCGAGCACGAAGCTGCAGGCACCGATGTCGGCGACGTAGCCCTCGGTCGGGCCGGCCAGGCGTACCGCCCAGATCGGCAGCAGCGCCGCCGCGAACGCGGCGACCATCGCGCCAGGGCCCAGGCAGTACGCGCACAGCGGGATCCCCACCGTGCCGGCGAGCAGCGGCCAGCGGACCAGGATGACCTCACGGTGCGCGTACGCCGCCTCGATCTCGAGCGCGCCGACGACCATCGCCGCAGCGACGACGAGCGCGAACACCCACGGCGCCCAGAGGAGAGGTGCGAGCACCAGCCCGATCCCGAGGACCAGGCCCACGCCGATCGCGGCGATCAGGTCGCGGCCGGCGCGGCCGTACGACGGGGTCTCGGTTTCCACGGACTCTTCGCAGCTGGCGAGGATCAGACCTCGAGCAGTTCGGCTTCCTTGTGCTTGAGCACCTCGTCGACCTGGTCGATGTACGTGTCGGTGGTGTCCTGCAAGCTCTTCTCGGCGCGGCGTACGTCGTCCTCGCCGACCTCGCCGTCTTTGGCCAGCTTGTCGAGCGCGTCCTTCGCGTGCCGGCGGATGTTGCGGATCGAGACCCGGCCGTCCTCGGCCTTGTGCCTGGGCGACCTTGATGAAGTCCTTGCGGCGCTCCTCGGTGAGCTGCGGGAAGACGACGCGGATCACGTTGCCGTCGTTGGTCGGGTTGACGCCGAGGTCGCTGTCGCGGATCGCCTTCTCGATCGCCGTCGCCGAGCCGCGTCGTACGGGCGTGATGACGACCATCCGCGGCCTCGGGGATCGTGGATCGACGCGATCTGGGGCACCGGGGTCAGGGTGCCGTAGTAGTCGACGATGATCTTGGCGAACATCGCCGGCGTCGCCCGGCCGGTGCGGATGGTCGGCGAAGTCGTCGCGGGCGACGGTGACGGCCTTGTCCATCTTCTCCTCGGCTTCGAGGAGCGTCTCGTCGATCACGACTTATCCTGTCGTCGACGTTCGGTCGGTCATGCGCCGACTCGGTCGCGTCGACCAGGGTGCCGATCGTCTCACCGCTGACGGCGCGGGCGATGTTGCCCTCGGTCGAGCAGGTTGAAGACGATGATCGGCAGGCCGTTGTCCCGGCACAGGCTGAACGCGGTGGCGTCGGCGACCTTCAGGTTGCGCGCGCAGGACCTCGTCGTAGGTGATGCTGTCGTGAACCGCTTCGCGTCGGGGTTCTTCCGCGGGTCGGCGTCGTAGACCCCGTCGACGCGCCTTGCGCCATCAGCAGCGACCTCGGCGCCGATCTCCAGCGCGCGCTGGGCGGCCGTCGGTGTCGGTGGAGAAGTACGGCACGCCGAGACCGGCGCCGAAGATGACGACGCGGCCCTTCTCGAGGTGGCGGATCGCCGCGGCGCGGGATGTAGGGCTCGGCGACCTGGCCCATCGTGATCGCCGTCTGCACCCGGGTGTCGACGCCCTGCTTCTCGAGGAAGTCCTGCAGCGCCAGACAGTTCATGACGGTGCCGAGCATGCCCATGTAGTCGGCGCGGGCGCGGTCCATGCCGCGCTCGGAGAGCTCGGCCCCGCGGAAGTAGTTGCCGCCGCCGATGACGACGGCGACCTGTGTGCCGCTGCCCGGACGACGTCGGCGATCTGCGCGGGCGATCGACTGGACGATGTCCGGGTCGACGCCGACCCGCACCACCGCCGAACGCCTCACCGGACAGCTTGAGCAGGACGCCGGTGCCACGCCTCCGGCACCCTCGGCCAGGTGTCGACGTCCTCGTGGGACGGCTGGATCGCCACGGTCCGGGTCGAGGACACGTCCTACCCGCGGGGTTCGATCAGCCATTCGGGTCATCCGGCCCTCGCCCCGACCTCGAAGTGCGCGAACTTGGTGATCGTGACTCCGCGCCTCGTCGAGCAGGGCCTTCGACGGTCTTCTTGTTGTCGTGCACGGACGGCCTGGTCGAGCAGGACGGTGTCCTTGTAGAACGCCGTTGACGCCGGCCCTCGACGATCTTGGGCAGCGGCCGCCTCGGGCTTGCCCTCCTCCGGGCGGTCGCCTCGGCGATCCGGCGCTCGTTCTCGACGATGTCGGCGGGGACGTCGTCGCGGGAGAGGTACTGCGGCCTTGCGCGGCGATCTGCATGGCGGCGCCGCGCGCGGCGCCCGCCTCGTCACCCTCGTACTGCACCAGCACGCCGACCTGCGGCGGCAGGTCGGTGGCGCGCCGGTGCAGGTAGACCGTGGTCGTGCCCGTCGAGGACCGCGACCCGGCCGAGCTCGAGCTTCTCGCCGATGACGGCCGAGCGGTCGGTCGATCTCGTCGCCGACGGTGGCTGACCGTCGCGTCAGGGTCGCCGCGGCCGAGCGCGGCCGCGTCGGCGGCCCTCGGGCCGCGGCGGCGACGCGCGACGATCTCGCTCGGCGAGGGTCTGGAACTCGTCGTTCTTGGCGACGAAGTCGGTCTCGACAGTCCAGCTCGACCATGGCGCCCTCGGCCGGCGACGACCAGGCCGTTGGTGGCCTCGCGCTCACTCGCCGCGCTTGGCCGCCTTGGCGGCGCCCTTGACCCGCAGGACCTCGATCGCCTTGTCGAGGTCGCCGTCGGCCTCGTCGAGCGCCTTCTTGCAGTCCATCATGCCGGCACCGGTCAGGTCGCGGAGCTTCTTGATCGTCAGCGGCGGTGATCTCGGCCATGGTTGCTCCTTCGTACGGCCGCGTGCGTACGGCCTCGGTTCGGTTCGGCGCTCTCAGGCCCAACCTCGCCTGGCAGCTCGGGGTCAGGACTGGTTCTCGGCAGCGAGGGCGTCGGCGGTGGCGCCGCCTCATCGGCAGCGGCCCCGGCGGCGACCGCGGCCTGCTCTGCCTCGGCGGCCTGCTCCGGGGCCACGGCCGGCGCTCCGCGACGGCGGTCTCGGCGGCGACGGTGTCCTCGGCGACGCCCTGCTCGGCGGTGGTGGCGAGCAACTCGGCCTCCCACTCGGCCAGCGGCTCGTCGCCGGCGACCTCACCCTCGGCGGCACGCCCGGCGCGGGCCATCAGCCCGTCGGCGACCGCGTCGGCGACCACCCGGGTGAGCAGCGCGACGGCGCGGATCGCGTCGTCGTTGCCCGGGATCGGGTAGTCGACCTCGTCGGGGTCGCAGTTGGTGTCGAGGATCGCGATGACCGGGATGCCCAGCTTGCGGGCCTCGCCGACCGCGATGTGCTCCTTCTTGGTGTCGACGACCCACACCGCGCTCGGCACACGAGCCATGTCGCGGATGCCGCCCAAGGTGCGGGTGAGCTTGTCCTTCTCCCGCTCCAGGACGAGCAGCTCCTTCTTGGTCAGACCCGAACCCGGGACGTCGGTGAAGTCGATCTCCTCGAGCTCCTTGAGCCGCTGCAGCCGCTTGTGGACGGTGTTGAAGTTGGTGAGCATCCCGCCCAACCAGCGCTGGTTGACGTAGGGCATCCCGACCCGGGTCGCCTGCTGGGCGACCGGCCTCCTGGGCCTGCTTCTTGGTGCCGACGAACAGGATCGTGCCGCCGTGGCGCCACGGTCTGCTTGATGAACTCGTAGGCGCGGTCGATGTAGGTCAGCGACTGCTGCAGATCGATGATGTAGATGCCGTTGCGCTCGTTGAAGATGAAGCGCTTCATCTTGGGGTTCCAGCGGCGGGTCTGGTGCCCGAAGTGGACGCCGCTCTCGAGCAGCTGCTTCATGGTGACGACGGCCATGCCGGTCGCTCCTTCGTGGCGCCGCGGCACGTGCGGCAGCGCCGTACTCGGTTCTCATCGACCGCCGGTCGGTGGCCGATCCTGGCGACCGACCGGTGGACCCGTACCCCGGAGGGACCGAAGGGCCACCGCCCGCCACCGGCGGGACGCGGACGCGCGATGTCACCCGGCTCGCACCGGATGCGGCCCCGATGCTACCCGCGCCTCCCGGTGGGGCCAAACGCGCGCTGCCGGGGTCACCGGTCTCGCGGCCGCGCCGGTCCGAAACCGACTCGACCCCCGAGTTGTCGATCTTGCCCGTGCTCAGCAAGATCAAGAAGTTGCCATTCGAGTCGAACTTCGCACCTCAGTCGCTCGGGCACCACCGAGGCGGGGGCACGTGGATCGGCACCGGGATGCCCAGTTCGCGTGCTCGCCAGACCCAGAACTGCTCGAGCCGCGCCAGCACCCCTCGCAGGTCGGCGAAGACCTGAGCCGCGGGGATCGGAAGCAGGACGATGCCGTGCTCGACCAGCAGATCTCCGGCACGGGCGAGGTCCTCGTCCCATGCCCGTTCGTGATCGGCGCGCCCATGGATCTCGTAGCCGGCCCGCAGCGATTCGATGAACCCGTCGAACGAAGCGCACACCTCGCGAGGTCGCGAAAGGCGCGTTCAGTCGAGGCACCGGTAGGTGGGCCTGCACCTGCCCCCGCCACACCTCCGCCTCCGCCGCCGACCACGCGTTGGCCAATACCTCCTCGACCAGGCGGGCGACCTGCGGCCGCAGCGACGATGGTGTGCGAGCGGCGGCGCGGGCGATCTGGTCGGCGCTGGCCGCCCGGATCCGCAACAACCCGGTGGCGAGTGCCCGGCGTTCGTCCTCCGGCAAGTCGCACATCGCGACCTGTGCCGCCGCGATCGCCGGCGGCGCCAGTGGCCAGCCGCGGTAGGTGACCGGGTCGGGTGGGTCGCTCGCCCGGTGGAAACGGACCTGCGCGGTGTCGCTGATGCGGGATGGACCGACGGCCAGGACCTGCACGGGGACAACGAGTGGCTCGCCCAGGTAGACGCGGGCCGCGGTCGGCCCCCAGAGCTGACCACCGGTTCCCACCCGAGCGAGCCCGGCACGGGCGAAGGTCTCGGGTGTCGGTGGCGCCGTCAACACCACGCGTGGCAATGGGCGAAACGCCGTCCCCGCACGCACGAGCCGGTTGGCCGCCCGCACTGACAGACCGGCCTCGGCAAGTTCGTCGTGGGCGAGCACCCACCCGTCTTCCATCCCCGAATGCTGACCGCGCGGATCCCCCGACGGGTCGGACGAGCGCCGATCGAGCCGAAATCTGTGGAGAACCGCGCTCGGGTGGACCCCCACGCCCGGTCGAGCGGAGGGCGGCAGACCACGGCCGGAAACCGACTCGACTCGCGAGGTCTCGATCTTCTTCGTACTCACTGCGATCAACAAATCGGGAGTCGAGTCGGTTTCGGACCGGCGCCGTCTCGGGGGCCGGGCCCAGCGAGCCGTCATCCACAGCCGTGGCGGCCCGGCCCGGCCGTCCACAGGCAGCGCAACTCCCCACCCGGCCGGCGGCTCGGCGGCGCAGCCTCGGGTCATGACGCCACTCGTACCAGTCGCCGCCGCCCTGCTGCTCGGAGCGGGCGGGTCGGTGCTACTCAGCCTCCCCGACACGACCGCCCCGGATCCGCCCCGCAGCGCATCGCCGACCGCGCCCACACTCGGACATGGCGGATCACCGGGCAGCGCACTCGCACCGGAGGTTCTGCGTGGGCCGGGTCGGCACCGGCGGGGCGCCAGCACGACTCTCCGGGTCCGGGTCCTCCGGGTCCGGCGCCTCCGGGTCCGGGCCGCGACCGACCACCGACCGCCAGCCCGAATCGGTCGCCGACGGCGCGGCCGCGATGTGGCGGTGGCCGGTGCTGGTGACGGCGCGGGTCGTTCGCGGCTTCGAACCGCCGCCGAAGCCGTGGCTGCCCGGGCACCGCGGCGTGGACCTCGAGGCGGTGCCCGGCGACGTCGTGGTCGCGGCGGGCGCGGGCACGATCTCGTACGCCGGCTCGCTCGCCGGGCGGGGCGTGGTCACGGTGTGGCACGGGGACCTACGCACGACGTACGAGCCGGTGACCGCGACCGTGCAGGTGGGCGACCGCGTCGAGGCGGGCGAGCAGATCGGGGTGCTGGCGGCCGGGGTCTCGCACTGCGGCGGCGTACCGCCCTGCCTGCACTGGGGTCTGCTGCGCGGGACGACCTACCTCGACCCGCTGCTTCTGCTGGGCCTGTCCCACCCGATCCTGCTGCCGATCCCGAACTGAGTCATCGCCTGACACGACTGGTGGTCGTCAGCTCGCCCCGACAGCGGCCACCAGTCGTGTCAGGGCAGTCAGTCGGGGGAGTCGCTGAGCTTGGCGCGCAGCTGAAGGACGGCCTTGGTGTGCATCTGGCAGATCCGGGACTCGGTGACCCCGAGGACCTTGCCGATCTCGGCCAGGGTGAGGCCCTCGTAATAGTAGAGGGTGACGACGATCTTCTCCCGCTCGGGGAGGGTGTTGATCGCCTTGGAGAGCAGGTACTTGGTCTCCTCGCTCTCGAAGAGCGCGACCGGGTCCTCCGCCTTGGTGTCCTCGAGGGTGTCGCCGAGGGTCACCTTGTCGCCCTTGTCGCCGCCGGCGTGCAGCAGCTCGTCGAGCGCGATGACGTTGACGAAGGAGACCTGGCTGAAGATCGTGTGCAGGTCGTCGAGCGCGACGCCCATCTCGTCGGCGACCTCGGCCTCGGTCGGCGTGCGCTGCAGTTTGCCCTCGAGCGCCTGGTAGGCCTTCTCGACCTCGCGGGCCTTGGAGCGCACGGAGCGGGGTATCCAGTCGATGCTGCGCAGTTCGTCGATGATCGCGCCGCGGATCCGGTTGATGGCGTACGTCTCGAACTTGATCGCCCGCTCGAGGTCGTACTTCTCGATCGCGTCGATCAGCCCGAAGATGCCGTAGGAGACGAGGTCGGCCTGCTCGATGTTGGGGGGCAGTCCCACGCCGACCCGGCCGGCGACGTACTTGACCAGCGGCGAGTAGTGCAGGATCAGCCGCTCGCGCAGCCCCTGGTCACCGGTCTCCTTGAAGTCCGCCCACAGCCGGGCGAGCGGCCGCCTCGCTCTTCGAGTCGCGCGGCCTCCCGCTCCTCCTCGGTGGGGGTGAGGTCCATCGCGTCGAGGGCGTCCGTATCGAGTTCGGCCATCTGGTCGCCGAACCCCCTTCCCTCGTCTCACGCCCGGGGATGGGCGCGAGCGTATGTCGCGCGGAGCCGCTCGATCGAAACGTGCGTGTAGATCTGTGTCGTCGCGAGCGTAGCGTGCCCGAGCAGTTCTTGGACGGAACGTAGGTCCGCTCCCCCCTCCAGCAGGTGGGTCGCCGCGCTGTGCCGCAGCCCGTGCGGGCCGAGGTCGGGGGCGTCGGGCACGTGCCGCAGCAGCTCGTGCACGGCGTGGCGGACGGCCCGCGGGTCGATCCGCCGGCCCCGCGCGCCGAGGAAGAGCGCCGGGCCGCTGGCCGGGGTCTCGAGCGCGGGCCGGCCGGCCGCGAGCCAGGCGTCGAGGGCCCGCTGGGCGGGGACGCCGTACGGCACCGTGCGCTCCTTGCCGCCCTTGCCCAGCACCCGCAGCGTGCGGCGGGCTGAGTCAACCGAGGTGGTGTCGAGGCCGACGAGCTCCCCGACGCGGACGCCACGGTGGCGTAGAGCAGCTCGAGCATGGCCCGGTCGCGCAGGCCGATCGGCGGGTGTCGTCGCGGCGACCTCGGCGACCTCGAGCAGCCCGCCGGCGTGCCCGGCGCTGAGCACCTCGGGCAGCTCGCGGACGACCCGTTGGGACCCAGCCGCTCGCCCGGGTCGCGCCTCCATAGCCCGCGCCGCCGGCGCCGCGCGGTGAACCCGCCGGCGGCGGCGACGTGCAGCCATCCTGGTAACCAGCCCTGCTCGGCCCCGCCGGACAGCCAGCCGCGCAAGGTCGGCCAGGTCGAGGTCGTCGGGGCACCGCCTCCGTGCCCCGCGGCGGTACCGAGCAGGGCGCGGACGTCGGCCGCCGTAGCCCCGCACGGTGTGCGCCGAACGCCCCCGCTCCTCGCGCAGGTGCCGTCGTACGCCGTCGACGCCTCCTCCAGACCGCGGGGCAGGGGGTCTGGCTCCACCCCGCACCGTGCGGGTCGCTCCGGGTGACACACCGCCCACCCCCGACGCCGCAGGCGCGGCTACCGGGAGCCTTCGCCCGGTGAGTGCCCAGCCACCGGGTTCGCGGGTCACGAACCCGTCGAGCTCGAGCCAGGCCGAGGGTGGCCCGCGCCCGGCCGCGGGGTGACGCCCGCCTCTCGGGCATCAGGTCGACGGCGCCGCGGGCCGCGGGCGGTGAGCGCGTCGACACCCGCCGGGCGGCCGGGTCGAGCGTGTCCGGGGCGCCGGTCGACCGCGCACTCCGGGGCGCCCTGAACGCCGAGCCGCCGACCACCTCCGCCGCGTCAGTCGCTGGTCACCAGCTGCGCCGCCGGCCCTTGAGCAGCTGATGCGCCCCGACCGACGCGCCGCTGATCACCGGCCGGTACCTCCATCACGACCCACCGAGGTCGCGCGGCGGCCCGGGCCGGTCGACGGGATCCGGACCGTGCGGCCGCCTCGACGACGATCGGTGCCGCGGGTCAGCGCGGCGATCACCCGGTTGCGGACCAGGAACCGTTCCCGGCGGCCGCACCCCCGGGCCAGCTCGGTGACCACCACCCCCCGGCGACGATCCGGCGCGAGGAGCGCCTAGTGCCCGCGCGGGTAGGTGAGGTCCATCCGCACGCCGGGACCGCGACGTGCCGCCCCCGCCGGCGAGCGCTCCGCGGTGGGCCGCCGCGTCGATGCCGTACGCACCGCCGGACACCACCACCGGCCCGCTCGGCCAGCCCCACCAGCTCGCCGCCGACATGCTCGCCTATTCGGTGCAGTCCCGGGCGCCGACGATGGAGAGCCCGGTGGCCGCGATCACCCGCAGGTCGCCGGCGTCCGCGCGCCAGAGCGCGATCGGGGCGCGTTACGCCGAGGTCCTCGAGCTGGGTGGGCGAGCGGTGCTACCGGGACCAGCCGACCGCCGACCGTGCGCCAACCGGGCCAGTCGTCCTGCGACGACCTCGCCCGGGTCCCGTCACCGGCGAGCCGTGCCTGGGCCGCCTGCCCATGCTGGTCGGTCTGGCCGACGCGGTGGACGGCCGCGGGCGCGCCGTGCGCCCGGCCGGCGCGGCCGACTCTGGCGTCGCCCGCTGGGTCAGCCGGGTGAGCAGTGACCCGCGCGGCGACGGCTCGTCCTCGCGGGGGTCCACCCCACGGCTTGTACACGCTGCCACCTCGTGGCCGGGTTCGCGGAACGCAAGGGCGGTGCCGACGTCGTCGAGGGTGGGGGGCGCTGCCCGGCGAGGTCGGCGGATTCTCCAGGCGACCCGGGCCACTCCGATCCGCGCCCCGGGCCGAGAGCGGCCCGGTGGCCCGCCCGCTCGATCTGCGCGGCCGCGTCTGCCGCGAGCGGGTAGCACTTCCAGCTCGGGGCCGGGCAGGTCGCCCGTTGGCGCGCTACCAGCAGGTGCCGGCATACCGCCGGGCCGCCGCGCGCACGAGCCCTCGAGCACTCCGCGCCGCGACCTCGGCCGTCCCCTCCGCCGGCCGGCGCTCCAGGTCGGCGACGCTCGGGCGGCCGAGGGTGACCGGATATCGACCCGGTCGAGCAGCGGCGGTGACGCGTTGGCGGGGCGCCGCCGCTGCCGCGGCGTGCACACGCACCGGCTGCCGCCGAGCGTTCTGCCGTGTGCCTTTACCGCACGGACACGGATTCATCGCCATGACCGCTGGAATCTGGCCGGGTATGCACCGCAACGCGGCCGCGTGACCGTCATCTGACCCTTCTCCAGCGGTTGACGCAGCGCCTCAATCGTGGGGGTGAAGTGGGGCGCCTCGTCCAGGAAGAGAACGCCGTGGTGGGCCAAAGAGATCTGACCGATGTTCGCTCCGACACCCCCCGACCATCGCCGCGTACGTCGGTGTGGTGCGGCGCGCGAACGGCGCGTCGCGCACCAGCTGCCCGGCCCCGGCCGCCCGGCGACCGAGTCGACCGCGCTCACTTCGAGCGCCTGGTGCGTCGTCGCCGAGCGGTGGACGGATGCCGGGGATCCGTCTCGGCGAGAAGCGTCTTCCCGATCACCCGGCGGCCCGCCCATCGGCGACGTGGTGACCTCCCGCGGCGGCGAGCTCGATCGCCGCCCGGGCCTCGCGTTGGCCGCGACATCACCCAGGTCGGGACGACCGGGCGGCGCGGACCGGAGGAGCGACGTCGCGGGATCCGGAGCTCGACCTCCGCAGGTGGGGGCGGTTCGCCGCGCAGGTGCGCCACGACCCGGCGAGCGTGGTCAAGGCGAGCACCTGCAGCCCATCGACCAACGCTCGCCTCGTCGGCGTTGGCCGCCGGCACCACCAGGGTGCCTGCACACCGGCGCGGCGCGGTCGCGAGTGCGGCCACCGGCACGCCGCGTACCGGCCGCAGCCTGCCGTCGAGCCCGAGCTCGCCGAGGACCACCTGCCCGCGCAACGGCCTCCTGAGGTACCGCGTCCTGGGTCGCCGCGATCGTGAGCGCCATCGGCAGATCGAGGGTCGGTCCCGCCTCTTCGGGATCGAGGCCGGCGAGAGGCCCGATCGTGATCCGCATGGCGGGCCACGGAAGTCCGCTGTTGAGCAGGGCCGAGCGCGCGCGGTCACGGGCCTCGCCGACCGACCGGTCGGCGAGCCCGACGAACGTGAACTTCGACCACCCCCTGGTAGACATGCGCCTCCACCTCGACCAGCCGTGCCCTCCACTCCGACGAGCACGACGCCGCGCGCCTGCCCGAGCCCCTCCGTTCGCCGCCACCTCAAAAACCCCATCCGATCCGGTCCGTACCGGGGTGGCCTGAGCGCGGGACAGGAATAGCCGGGCATTTCGCCCGCCTTCTTGTCGCAGGATCAAGTGACTTGATCATGCGACAGGTATCCAGCGTCACGCGATGCCCCAGGATGTGCTCGAGCTCGATCGGGCGGCCGGGCGGCCGGGCGGGGCGAGGATGCCGACAGCGTCAACCCGCACCTGACGCGCGCGGACCCGGTGCTCGCTCGCCCACCGGCCGGCGAGGGTGTGCAGACGCGCCACCTTGCGCCAGTCAACAGCCTCGAGCGGCGTGCCGTACGCCGTCGAGGTCCGGGTCTTGACCTCGCAGACCACCAGCGTCGAACCCTCCCGCAGCACCAGGTCGATCTCGCCTGCGTCGCAGCGCCAGTTGCGGTCCAGGACCGTCATCCCGGCCCGCACCAGCTCCCGCGCGGCCAGCTGCTCGCCGTACCGACCGAGCTCGTCCTTCGCCCGCACCCTGGCCGCGCGTCCGCCGTGCTCGACCACCCGCCCCTCGATCACGCCGCCAACTGCCGCACCCTCAACCGTCCTGCCCCAGCCCATCGCCACCTCCCGATTCGCGTCCACCGGGCCACCGTGTCCGTGCCACGGCGGGCGAGGGCGACGGATGTGCCCGGCTGTGGACGGCGGGTACCCGCCCCCTCTCCTGTGGACGGACAAGGCCGTAGGCCGCCTGTGGATAGCGATAGGTGGTTCAGCGAGCCGATCGGGCTTGGGGTGGTTTCGAGACAGCGCGTTCGCAAGCTCACACGCTCCTCAACCACCGGTGAGGGGGCGCCGGACCACGAGTACGAAAGGGGCTCGACGCGGTGGCTCGCCGCGGGCTGCTCAACCACGGGCACCGCGACCAGTGGCAAGGGTGGCGGATACATCGGTGGACGGATGACCAGGGGCGGACCGGTCCGTACCGTGACGGGGTGCTCCGTCCGCTGCGCCGTCCTCAGCTGGTCGCCGACCTGCTCGTCGCGGGAGTGTTCGCGCTGATCGCGTACGCCGCGGAGCAGATCGGGCGGACCGGCCCGGCGGCCGCTCTCGGGTCGCTGCTGATCGTGGTGGGCATGGCCGCCGCGCTCGCCGTCCGGCGCCTGTCCCCGGCACTGGCGTTGGCCGGAGCGTGGGCCGCGGGGCTCGTGCAGATGTCGCTCGGCCGCACCCCGTCAACGGTGGACCTCGCGATCGTCGGGGTGCTCTACGCGACCGCGGCGTACGGGACACGCCGGATCTTCTGGGCCGGCTTCGCGTCGGCGATCGCGGGTGCCGCGGTCGGGACCGCCTACCTCTTCTACGGCCCCTACCAGGCGGTCGGTGACGGTCGGATAGAACACCACGGTCGCGGTCTTCGCCGCCGCGCTCCTCGCGCTGCTGCTGTCGTGGACGGTCGGCGCGCTGGTCAGGACGGCGGTCCGGGCCCGCGAGAACCGTCTCGCCCAGGAGTGGGCCGAGGCGGAGGCGAGCGTGGAGGTCGAACGGGTGCGGATCGCCCGCGACATGCACGACGTCGTCGCGCACTCCCTCGCCGTGGTTGTGGCTCAGGCCGACGGTGCCCGCTACGCGGCGAGCACCGACCCGGACGCCGCCTCCCGTGCCCTCGAAACCATCGGCAGCACAGCACGTTCCGCGCTCGCCGACGTACGCCTGCTGCTCATCCAGCTGCGGCACAGCGAGAGCGAGGGGCCGCAACCGCAGCTCACCGACCTCGAAGCGCTCTACACCCAGGTGCGCGCGGCCGGGGTCAACCTGCGGGTCGCCGTCGAGCCGCTCCCGGTGACCACGCCACCGGCCGCCGTCCAGCTGGCCGTCTACCGGATCCTCCAAGAGGCCCTCACCAATGCGCTGCGGCACGGCGACGGCGGCACGGTGCGCGTCGAGACCAGCACTGGCTCGCCGACCGGGTCAACCTCCTCGTCCGCAACACCCCCGCCCCTTTCCGCGATGACGGTGCCCTTGTATCGCAGAGGCGGAAGCCAGGCGCCCCAGCCGTCCCGTCGAACCGAGAGCGGACACGGACTGCTCGGGATGCGTTGAGCGGGCCCAGCTCGTGGGCGGGCGGTGCAACGCCGGTCTCGACGGTGACTGCTTCGTGGTCCGGGTGTCGATCCCGATCGGCACCCCATGACGATCGGCGTCGTCGTCGTCGACGACCAGGCGCTGTTCCGGGCGGGGATCAGGATGCTCGTCGAGTCCCAGCCCGACCTCGAGCTCGTCGGCGAGGCCGGCGACGGCCGCCGAGGGCGTCGAGGTTGTCGGCCGCACGCGTCCCGACATCGTGCTCGATGGACCTCAGGATGCCGGTCGTCGACGGGATCGAGGCGACCCGGCGGCATCCTCGCCGCCCGGCCGCGCGCCGCGCGTCGTCGTGCTCACCACCTTCGACCTCGACGAGGCCGGCGGCCCGCGCGATCCGGGCCGGGGCGAGCGGCTTCGTGCTCAAGGATGCCGACCCCGAGTTCCTGCTCGCGGCCGTCCGCACGGTGCACGGCGGCACGGCCGTGTTCGCCGCCGGCGCCGACGGCGGCGCTGCTCGAGCACCTCGGCGGAGCGGCAGTCGGCCCGCCGCCCGCAGAGTTCGAGACGCTCACGGCGCGCGAGCGCGAGATGTTCCTCCTCGCCGCCCGCGGCCTGTCGCAACGCCGAGATCGCCGCCCGCGAGTACGTCAGCGAGGCGACCGTGAAGACCCACGTCTCCCGCATCCTCGCCAAGCTCGGGCCTGCGCGACCGCGGTGCAGCTCGTGGTCTACGCCTACGAGCACGGCCTCGCTCTGACCGGTGACGGATCATCCTGCGGGATGTACGCGGATCCGTCTGGCGGCCGACGCGGGTCCGCGCGCCGGCTCCGTAGCGTCGAGGACATGGACCTTCCACTATATCGGGCTCGTCGGCCCGTCGCGTCGAGCTCTGACCAAGACCTACGGGCTCGGGCCGGCCGCGGTCCGTGCGCTCGACGGGGTGACCCTCGGCATCCGCCGCGGCGAGCTTCACCGCGGTCATGGGCCCGTCGGGCTCGGGCAAGTCCACCCTCATGCACATCATGGCGGGCCTCGACTACCCCGACGGGCGGGCCGGGTCCTGGTTGCGGCGACACCGAGATCACCGGTCGATCGGACGACGAGCTGAGCTCATGCTGCGTCGGCGTCGCGTCGGCTTCGTCTTCCAGTCCTTCAACCTCGTGCCGACCCTCGACGTCGAGCGAACATCCTGCTTCCCCTTCGAGCTCGACGGCGCGCCGCCAGCTGCCGCCGAGCGAGCGCGTGGATCGACGAGCTGATCCGCCCCGCTCGGCCTGGCCGAGCGGCTCGCGCCACCGCCCGCACGAGCTCTCCGGCGGCCAGCAGCAGCGCGTCGCGATCGCCCGCGCGCTCGGCCGCCGCCCCGGCCTCGTCTTCGCCGACGAGCCGACCGGCAACCTCGACTCCCGCTCGGGCCGTCGAGGTGCTCGCGCTGCTCGAGACCGCGCGCCGCGAGTACCGACAGATCGATCGCGATGGTCACCCACGACCCGGTCGCCGGCGTCCTACGCCGACCGGGTGCTCTTCCTCGAGGACGGCCGGATCGTCGCCGACCGCCCCGGCAGAGCGCCGAGCAGATCTCCGAGCGGATGCTCGCGACTGCGGCGGCGGCGTGAGGCTGGCGACTGGACCGTGGCCTCGGCGCCGGCGTGCTGGTCGCCGGGATCTCCAGCACCTTCGGCGTCGTCCTGCTGGCCGCCGCCGGCTATCTCGGTGCCGCGCTCGACGTCCGACCCCGCCGTTGGCCGACAGCTCCCACGCTGGCGACCTGGTGATCACGATGCTGTCGGTGATCCTGGTCGGCGTCGCGATGTACGTGGCAGGCGTCGTCACGGCGAACACGTTCTCGACGATCGTGGCTGGTCGGATCCGCTCGATCGCGTTGCTGCGCCTGCTCGGTGCCTCGGCGGCCTCGCAGCGCGAGGCGGTCTCGCTGAAGCGGTCGCACGGCGTCGGTCTGGTCGGCGCGGTGGTGGGGTCGGCCGCCGGGGGTGTCATCGTCGCCCACGTGCTGCGGGCCGTCGCGGACGCGCGGTTCGAGCGTGCGGTCCCGTTCGAACTGCTCTCCCCCCGCCTGCTGCTGCCGGGCGCGGCGGTGCTGCTGACGACGTGGTGCTCGGCCTGGGTGGGGTCGCGGCGGGTGTGGTGCCTGAACGTGACTGCTGCAGCGGTCCGTCGGCGTCGCAGGAGCGCCCGTGGGAGAACTGCGTACGCCGCCCCGTCCGGCCACGGTGCCGCTCCTGCTGGTGGTCGCCGGCATCGCGCTGTTCACGCTCGGGCTGCTGGTGGGGCTGCGCCTCCCCGCTCGGCGTGCTCGTCGCCTTCGCCGGCGGGGTGCTGTCGTTCACCGGCGTCGCGGTCGGTGCGATGCTGGTGGTCCCGCCGGTCCTGCGCCTGGTCGGGCGCGTCTTGGGCGGTTCGGTGCCCGCGCGGCTGGCCGCCGAGAAGGCGTTGCATCACCCCGAGCGTTCGTCCCGGATGGCGATCGGCGTGGTGATCGGCGTGACGCTCGTGACGACGATCGCCGTCGCGTTGGAGTCGATGCGCAAGGAGGTCATCGCAGACGGGCTTGGGCGGCACCAGCCGCCGGAACCCGACGACGACGCGCTCACCACGTTCGCGACGGTGATGAGCACGGTCGTCGCCGTGTCGGCGGTGATCGCGGCGGTCGGGCTGGTCAACCTGCTGACGCTCGGGGTCGTGGAGCGCCGCCGTGAGCTGGGTCTGCTGCGTACGCTCGGGCTTAGCGCCGCGCAGGTGCGCGGGATGGTGCTGCTGGAGGCCGCCCACGTGACGGTGACGGCCGTCCTGATCGGCCTGGTCCTGGGCATCTTCTACGGGTGGGCCGGCGCGCAGGCGACGTTCGGCTCGCGCACCAGCCCGGCGCGCGATCCCTCGGCCACCTCGTGACCCCGGCGATCCCATGGTGGCCGGTCGCGGTGATAGCCGGCGCGACCGCGGTCCTGACGCTGGTGGCGGCGGTCACCCCGACCCGGCTGGCGACCCGGGTCACCCCGGTAGCCGCGCTCGCCGACGCCTGACGCGCTAACCCGCTAGGCGACAGCCACGGCAGCCCACCCTTGACGGCCGGATTAGAATAGTCGGACATTCCGCCCGCAATCCGGTCGGATGATCAAGTCACTTGATCATCCGACCGGATCGGTGAGGTCGCCCTCTTCGGGGTGCAGGAGGTTCCAGGATGGGCGGTGCAGGTCGGCAGGGACCGTGCTCGAGGAGGGCGGCGCGGCGTCCTCGGGGCTGGCGTAGCCCTTGTTGACGGCCCAGCCGTACGCCGGGTGGTCCTGCGCCCGCTCCACCACGATCGCGTCGCGGGTGCTCTTGGCGAGCGACGCTCGCGGCGGCGATGCCGGCACACCGCAGGGTCGGCCTCGACCCGGGTCGTGACCCGCACTCTGGCGGCCTGTCGTCGGGCTCGTCGAGAGGGTCGGTGCCGGACGGGTGAGCCAGTCGTACGAGCCGTCGAGCAGGACATGGTCGAGCGACTCGGGCAGCTGGCCGAGGGCCCGCTCGCCGGCGAGGCGCAGCGCGCGCAGGATCCCGTTCTGCGTCGATCTCGTCACTCCGCGTGCCCGACTGCCAAGGCCGGCGCCCAGCTCGGCGCAGGCGCGGGACGAGGCGTTCGCCGGCCGCCCGGGGTGAGCAGCTTGGAGTCGCGCAGGCCGGCCGGGGCGGTCTTGAGCTCGGCGTGCACGACGACGACGCCGACGGTCACCGGGCCGGCGAAGGCACCCAGCCGACCTCGTCCATCGCGGCCAGGAACCCGGTACGCCCCCGCGGAGCAACTCCCTGCTCGTAGCGCAAGGTGGGGGTGGGGCTCGCCCTGCGAACGGACCGCCCGCGGCGCCGAGTCGGTGGTTGTCGGGCACTCGGGCGCCGAGTCGTGACCGACAACCCCCGACTCGGCGACCCGGGCGCCGACGTCGACCCCAGCGCGAGGAGGCGATCGGCGCAGATCGGGTGGCAGACGCCTCGGTGCAGGCCCGGCATTGCCGGGCCGTCCCACGAGACCGTCCTCGGTCATCACCACCCGCTCCCAGTCCTCGAAGCCGCTGGTATCGGCTCGATTTCGTCTCGACCCGGTGCAGGAAGTACCGCTCGTGCTCGGCGATACTTCCTGCACCGGGTCGAGGTGGAGTTCGACCCGGATACCAGCGGGTTCGAGGCCTGGGAGCGGGTGGTGATGACCGAGCATGTCTGGTGGGACGGGCCCGCGATGCGCGCCTGCACCGACAACGTCTCCCCGCCCGACCTCGCCGACCGCCTCGCCACCCTGGGGTCGCCGTGAGAGCCCGGGGCACCGAGTCGGTAGTTGTCGGTCACGACTCGGCGGGCGAGTGCCCGACGACCACCGACTCGGCGCGTCGCAAGGCGACCAACAAGCCGAGCTTGCGGTACGAGCGGGAGCTGCTGCGCGGGGGGGTGCGGCTCCTGGCGGCGATGGACGAGGTCGGCCGCGGCGCCCTGGCCGGCCCGGTCACCGTCGGCGTGGTCGTCGTCCACGCCGAGCTGCAAGACCGCTCCGGCCGGCCTGCGCGACTCCAAGCTGCTCACCCCGGCCGCTCGCGAGCGTCTCGTCCCGCGGCTGCGCCGCTGGGCGCCCGCCTGGGCGGTCGGGCACGCGGGTGCCGACGAGATCGACGAGTACGGGATCCTGCGCGCGCTGCGCCTCGCGGGCGAACGCGCCCTGGCCCAGCTGCCCGAGGCGCCCGACCATGTCCTGCTCGACGGGTCGTACGACTGGCTCACCCGTCCGGCGCCGACCCTCTTCGACGAGCCCGACGACACGCCGCCGGTGCGGGTGACGACCCGGATCAAGGCCGATCTGCGCTGCGCCGGCGTCGCCGCCGCGAGCGTCCTCGCCAAGACCACCCGCGACGCGATCATGGTCGAGCATGCGCGCGAGCACCCGGCGTACGGCTGGGCCGTCAACAAGGGCTACGCCAGCCCCGAGCACCGCACCGCCCTCCTCACGCACGGCCCCTGCGTCCTGCACCGCCGATCCTGGAACCTCCTGCAACCACAGGATGAGATCGATCTCACCGATCCGGTCGGATGATCAAGTGACTTGATCGTCCGACCGGAATGCGGGCGGAATGTCCGGCTGTTCCGGTCCGGCGGTCAAGGATGGGCTGCCGTGGCTGTCCACTAGCGGGTGGGCGTCAGGCGTCGGCGAGCGCGGCTACCGGGGTGACCCGGGTCGCCAGCCGGGTCGGGGTGACCGCCGCCACCAGCGTCAGGACCGCGGTCGCGCCGGCTATCACCGCGACCGGCCACCATGGGATCGCCGGGGTCACGAGGTGGCCGAGGGATCGCGCGCCGGGCTCGTGCGCGGAGCCGAACGTCGCCTGCGCGCCGGCCCACCCGTAGAAGATGCCCAGGACCAGGCCGATCAGGACGGCCGTCACCGTCACGTGGGCGGCCTCCAGCAGCACCATCGCCCGCACCTGCCGGGTCGACAGCCCGAGGGTACGCAGCAGGCCCAGCTCACGGCGCCGCTGCACGACCCCGAGCGTCAGCAGGTTGACCAGCCCCACCGCCGCGATCACGGCCGACACGGCGACCAGCGCGCTCATGACCGTGGCGACCGTGGTGAGGGCGGTGTCGGCTTCCGCCGGCATGGTGCCGCCGAACGTCTCGGTGAGCACCTTGCGCATCGACTCCATCGCGACGGTGATCGTCGTGACCAGCGTGACGCCGATGACTACGCCGATGGCCATCCGGGACGAACGTTCCGGGTGACGCAACGCGTTCTCGGCGGCGAGCCGGGCGGGCACCGCTCCGCCGAAGGCCCGCCCGACCAGGCGCAGGACCGGTGGCACGACCAGCACCGCACCGACCGCGATGCCGGTGAACGACAGCACGCCGCCGGCGAAGGCGACCAGCACGCCGAGCGGGGAGGCGAGCCCGACCAGCAGCCCGAGGGCCAACAGGGCGGCGCCGGCGACGACCAGCAGGAGCGCCACCGTGTGCCGGACCGGGCGGCGTACGGCCGCCTCCCACCCCGCCTCGACGCTGACGGAAACCGCTTGCAAGGCAGTCACGTTCAGGACTCGGCGGGATCCCACCCAGGCCGAGCACCACGTCGTGATGGTGACGGCCGCGCCCGGGAGGAGAAGGGTGGGGGAGAGCAGTTCGACCGGCACCGCACGCCCGATCCGGTCGTCGGCGACGGTGCGGAGCACGTGGGCGAGGATGACACCGGCGGTCGTCCCCAGGACCGCGCCGACCAGCCCGACGCCGAGCCCGCTTCGCGAGATCGCCTTCCGCTGCGAGGCCGCGGAGGCACCGAGCAGGCGCAGCAACGCGATCTGGCGGATCCGACCGGCGACGATCGTCGAGAACGTGTTGGCCGCCACGACCCCCGCGACGTAGAGGGCCAGGCCGAGCAGGACCACCGACAGGATCGCGAGCAGCAGGTCGAGGGTGCGGCTGCCGGCCAACGCGGGATCGGAGTCGAGCGCGGCGCCCAGATAGGCGGTCGCGGCGAGGAGCAGGACGCCGAAGCTGCTGGAGATCGCGGCCACGAGGACTCCGGCGCCGAGGCCGCGCTCGAGTCGCAGGTTCATGCCGCCGCCTCAGCTGCGAGCATCCGGGTGGAGATCTGCTCGGCGCTCTGTTGGGGCAGGTCGGCGACGATCCGTCCGTCTTCGAGGAAGAGGACTCGGTCGGCGTACGACGCGGCGATCGGGTCGTGGGTGACCATCGCGATGGTCTGGCGGTGCTCGATGCTCGCGTTCTTGAGCAACGACAACACCTCTCGACTGGTCCGGGTATCGAGGTTGCCCGTCGGTTCGTCCGCCAGGATCAGGTCCGGTGCAGTCGCGAGCGCCCGGGCGATCGCGACCCGCTGCTGCTGGCCCCCGCTGAGCTCGTGCGGTCGGTGGGCCAGTCGGTCGGCGAGCCCGAGGGAGGCGATCAGGCTGTCCACGCGGGTGCGTTCGGCGGGGCTGGGTGCGCGACCGTCGAGCTCGAAAGGCAGCAGGATGTTGCCGAGTGTGTCGAGCGTGGGCACCAGGTTGAAGGACTGGAAGACGAAACCGACGCGTCGGCGCCGCAGCATGGTCAGCTCGAGATCCGACAGCGAGGTGATCTCGGTGTCGCGCAACCAGGATCGGCCCGTCGTCGGGGAGTCCAGGCCCGCGATGATGTGCATGAGGGTCGAACTTGCCCGAACCCGACGGGCCCATGACGGCGGTGAGCTCGCCGCGGCGGAAGCCGACGCTGACGCCGTCCAGCGCCCGGACCGCCGCCTCGCCCGTCCCGTACGTCTTCGTCAGTTGCTCGACCCGCGCCGCGAGCCCGGTATCAGTGGAGATGTCCATGCGTCGACGCTATGGATCGGTGTGTGCCCCGGTCGTCCCGCCAGAGCGGTATCCGCATACATCGCTGGAATGATCTGCAGGGTCAGGTGAGGCCGTGCTCGAAGGCGAAGACGACGAGCTGCACCCGGTCGCGCAGCCCGAGCTTGGTGAGGATCCGGCTGATGTGCGTCTTGACGGTGGCCTCGGAGAGGAATTCGCGGGCGGCGATCTCGGCGTTGCTCAGGCCACGTGCGGCCAGGGCGAAAATCTCCTTCTCCCGCGACGTGAGGTCGTCGTACGTCGGAGGGGTCGCCACTGTCGGCCCGCCGAGGTGCGCGAAGAGGTCGCGGGTCGCTGCCGCGGCGATGACGGCCGACCCCGAGTGGACGGTCCGGATGGCCGCGAGCAGGAACTCGGGGTCGGCATCCTTGAGCAGGAAGCCGCTGGCGCCCTGCCGGATCGCGCGCGCCGCCGCCTCGTCGAGGTCGAAGGTCGTGAGCATCACGACCCTCGGCGGCGCCGGGTCGGCGAGCAGTGTCGCGGTGGCCTCGAGGCCGTCCATGACCGGCATCCGGATGTCCATCAGCACCACGTCGGGTCTGGTGCGGCGGATCATCTCGAGTCCCTCTCGGCCGTCACCGGCTTCGCCGACGACATCGAGATCCGGTTGTGAATCCACGAGCATCCGAATCCCGGCGCGGAAGAGGGCCTGATCGTCAACGAGGGCGACGCGGATCGTCATGGGGTGCCGATCGGGATCGACACCCGGACCACGAAGCAGTCACCGTCGAGACCGGCGTCGCACCGCCCGCCCACGAGCTGGGCCCGCTCACGCATCCCGAGCAGTCCGTGTCCGCTCTCGGTTGAACGGGACGGCTGGGGCGCCTGGCTTCCGCCTCTGCGATACAAGGGCACCGTCATCGCGGAAAGGGGCGGGGGTGTTGCGGACGAGGAGGTCGACCCGGTCGGCGAGCCAGTGCTGGTCGACGCGCACCGTGCCGCCGTCGCCGTGCCGCAGCGCATTGGTGAGGGCCTCTTGGAGGATCCGGTAGACGGCCAGCTGGACGGCGGCCGGTGGCGTGGTCACCGGGAGCGGCTCGACGGCGACCCGCAGGTCGACCCCGGCCGCGCGCACCTGGGTGTAGAGCGCTTCGAGGTCGGTGAGCTGCGGTTGCGGCCCCTCGCTCTCGCTGTGCCGCAGCTGGATGAGCAGCAGGCGTACGTCGGCGAGCGCGGAACGTGCTGTGCTGCCGATGGTTTCGAGGGCACGGGAGGCGGCGTCCGGGTCGGTGCTCGCCGCGTAGCGGGCACCGTCGGCCTGAGCCACAACCACGGCGAGGGAGTGCGCGACGACGTCGTGCATGTCGCGGGCGATCCGCACCCGTTCGACCTCCACGCTCGCCTCCGCCTCGGCCCACTCCTGGGCGAGACGGTTCTCGCGGGCCCGGACCGCCGTCCTGACCAGCGCGCCGACCGTCCACGACAGCAGCAGCGCGAGGAGCGCGGCGGCGAAGACCGCGACCGTGGTGTTGATCCGACCGTCACCGACCGCCTGGTAGGGGCCGTAGAAGAGGTAGGCGGTCCCGACCGCGGCACCCGCGATCGCCGACGCGAAGCCGGCCCAGAAGATCCGGCGTGTCCCGTACGCCGCGGTCGCGTAGAGCACCCCGACGATCGCGAGGTCCACCGTCGACGGGGTGCGGCCGAGCGACATCTGCACGAGCCCCGCGGCCCACGCTCCGGCCAACGCCAGTGCCGGGGACAGGCGCCGGACGGCGAGCGCGGCGGCCATGCCCACCACGATCAGCAGCGACCCGAGAGCGGCCGCCGGGCCGGTCCGCCCGATCTGCTCCGCGGCGTACGCGATCAGCGCGAACACTCCCGCGACGAGCAGGTCGGCGACCAGCTGAGGACGGCGCAGCGGACGGAGCACCCCGTCACGGTACGGACCCGGTCCGCCCCGGTCATCCGTCCACCGATGTATCCGCCACCCTTGCCACTGGTCGCGGTGCCCGGTGGTTGAGCAGCCCGCGGCGAGCCACCGCGTCGAGCCCCTTTCGTACTCGTGGTCCGGCGCCCCCTCACCGGTGGTTGAGGAGCGTGTGAGCTTGCGAACGCGCTGTCTCGAAACCACCCCAAGCCCGATCGGCTCGCTGAACCACCTATCGCTATCCACAGGCGGCCTACGGCCTTGTCCGTCCACAGGAGAGGGGGCGGGTACCCGCCGTCCACAGCCGGGCACATCCGTCGCCCTCGCCCGCCGTGGCACGGACACGGTGGCCCGGTGGACGCGAATCGGGAGGTGGCGATGGGCTGGGGCAGGACGGTTGAGGGTGCGGCAGTTGGCGGCGTGATCGAGGGGCGGGTGGTCGAGCACGGCGGACGCGCGGCCAGGGTGCGGGCGAAGGACGAGCTCGGTCGGTACGGCGAGCAGCTGGCCGCGCGGGAGCTGGTGCGGGCCGGGATGACGGTCCTGGACCGCAACTGGCGCTGCGACGCAGGCGAGATCGACCTGGTGCTGCGGGAGGGTTCGACGCTGGTGGTCTGCGAGGTCAAGACCCGGACCTCGACGGCGTACGGCACGCCGCTCGAGGCTGTCGAACTGGCGCAAGGTGGCGCGTCTGCACACCCTCGCCGGCCGGTGGGCGAGCGAGCACCGGGTCCGCGCGCGTCAGGTGCGGGTCAACGCTGTCGGCATCCTCGCCCCGCCCGGCCGCCCCGGCCGCCCGATCGAGCTCGAGCACATCCGGGGCATCGCGTGACCGGCCCGGATACCTGTCGCATGATCAAGTCACTTGATCCTGCGACAAGAAGGCGGGCGAAATGCCCGGCTATTCCTGTCCCGCGCTCAGGCCACCCCGGTACGGACCGGATCGGATGGGGTTTTTGAGGTGGCGGCGACGGAGGGGCTGGGGCAGGCCCGTGGCGTCGTGCTCGTCGGAGTGGAGGGACGGCTGGTCGAGGTCGAGGCGCATGCCCACCAGGGCATGGTGAAGTTCACCTTCGTCGGGCTCGCCGACCGGTCGGTGGGGGAGGCCCGTGACCGCGCCCGTTCGGCACTGCTCAACAGCGGACTTCCCTGGCCCGCCATGCGGATCACCATCGGGCTCTCGCCTGCCTCGATCCCGAAGAGCGGGCCGACCCTGGATCTGCCGGTGGCGCTCACGATCGCGGCCACCCAGGACGCCGTACCGCAGGAAGCCCTGCGCGGGCCGGTGTTCCTCGGCGAGCTCGGCCTCGACGGCAGCCTGCGCCCGGTACGCGGCGTCCTGGTCGCCGCACTCGCGGCCCGCCGCGCCGGTGTGCGCACCCTCGTCGTCCCGGCTGCCAACGCCGCCGAGGCTCGCCTGGTCGACGGGCTGCAGGTGCTCGCCTTCCACACCCTCGCCGGGGTCGTCGCCCACCTGCGCGACGAGCCGCCCACCTGCGGAGGTCGACGCACCGGATCCTGCGCCGCGCTCGTCGGGTCGGCCCCCGGTCCCCGACCTGCGTGACGTACGGGGCCAACGCGAGGCCCGCGCCGCCGTCGAGCTCGCCGCCGCGGGAGGTCACCACGTCGCGATGGTGGGTCCACCGGGGATCGGGAAGACGCTTCTGGCCGAGAGGATTCCCGGCATCCTTCCTCCGCTCGGCGACGACGCGGCGCTCGAAGTGAGCGCCGTCCACTCGGTCGCCGGGCGGCTCGGGGCCGGGCAGCTGGTCCGCACGCCGCCGTTCGTCGCCCCGCACCACACCGCGACGTACGCCGCGATGGTCGGCGGCGGTTCGCTGGTCGCCAACGTCGGGCAGATCTCTCTGGCCCACCATGGGGTTCTCTTCCTGGACGAGGCGCCCCACTTCGACTCCTCGACGCTTGAGGCGCTGCGTCAACCGCTCGAGTCCGGTCGGGTGACGATCTCGCGGGCCGCCTATACCGTGCACTACCCGGCCAGATTCCAGCTGGTGATGGCGATGAATCCGTGTCCGTGCGGTAAGGACGACGGCACAACGCTCGGCGGCAGCCGGTGCGTGTGCACGTCGCTGCAGCGGCGGCGCTACCTGTCCAAGGTGTCCGGGCCGCTGCTCGACCGGGTCAACATCCGCGTCACCCTCGGCCGACCCAGCGTCGCCGACCTCGCAGCGCCGCCGCCGGAGGGGACGGCCGAGGTCGCTGCGCGAGTGCTCGAGGCTCGTGCGCGGGCGGCCCGGCGCTATGCCGGCACCCGCTGGACGGTCAACGGCCACCTGCCCGGTCCGGAGCTGCGCCGGCGCTACCCGCTCGTGGCAGACGCGGCCGCGCCGATCGAGCGGGCCGTCGCCCGCGGGTCCCTCTCGGCCCGCGGCGCGGACCGGGTGGCCCGGGTCGCCTGGACGGTCGCCGACCTCGCCGGGCACGAGCGCCCCACGCTCGACGACGTCGGCACCGCCCTTGCGTTCCGCGAACCCGGCCACGAGGCGGCAGCGTGAACAACGCCGGTGGGGGAGTGGACCCCCGCGAGGACGACCTCGCCGCGCGGGCACTGCTCACCCGGCTGACCGAGCCCGGCGACGCCCGAGTCGGTCGCGCCGTCCTGGAGCACGGCGCCCCCGCGGCCGTCCACCGCGTCGTCGCCAGCGACCAGCATTGGCAGGCGGCTCACGCACGGCTCGCCGGGCGTGACCCGGGCGAGGTCGTGCAGGAGGATCTGGCCCGGTTGGCGCAGGTCGGCGGTCGGCTGGTCGTCCCCGGCACGCCCGGCTGGCCCACCCAGCTCGACGACCTCGGCGAACGCGCCCCGATCGCGCTCTGGCTGCGCGGCGGCGGCGACCTGCGGCTGATCGCGGCCACCGGGCTCTCCATCGTCGGGGCCCGGGACTGCACCGAGTACGGCGAGCATGTCGGCGCCGAGCTCGCCGTGGGGCTGGTCGAGCGCGGCTGGTCGATCGTGTCCGGCGGTGCGTACGGCATCGACGCGGCCGCCCACCGCGGCGCGCTCGCCGCCGACGGCGCCACGATCGCGGTCCTGGCCTGCGGGGTGGACGTCGCCTACCCCCGCGGGCACGAGGCGCTCCTGCGCCGGATCGTCGCCGAGGGCGTCGTCGTCAGCGAGCTGGCTCCGGGGGTGACCGCCCGCCGGGAGCGGTTCCTGGTCCGCAACCGGGTGATCGCCGCGCTCACCCGCGGCACGATCGTCGTCGAGGCGGCCGCCCGGTCCGGATCCCTCTCGACCGCGCGGGCCGCCGCCGACCTCGGCCGGTTCGTGATGGGCGTACCGGGCCCGGTGACCAGCCGCGCGTCGGTCGGGGTGCATCAGCTGCTCAAGGACGGCGCCCAGCTGGTGACCAGCGTCGATGACGTGGCGGAGGCCGTCGGCCGGCTCGGCGTCAACCTCGCCCCGGAGCTGCGCGGCCCCGTCGCGCCCCGCGACACCCTCGACCCCACCGCCCGGCGGGTGCTCGACGCGCTCCCCGCCCGCGGCACCGTCGGCGCCGTCGAGCTGGCCCGAGAGGCGGGCGTCCCCCTCGGCCGGGCCACCGCCACCCTCGGCCTGCTCGAGCTCGACGGCTTCGTGACCCGCGAACCGGGTGGCTGGGCACTCACCGCCAAGTCCCGGTAGCCGCGCCTCGGCGTGGGGGGTTGACGGTGGGTAGGACGACCCGCACGGTGTCGGGGTGGAGCCCGACCCCCTGCCCCCCGCTCTGGAGGAGGCGGCGACGGCGTACGAGCGGCACCTGCGCGACGAGCGGGCGCGTTCGGCGCACACCGTCCGGGGCTACCGCACCGACGTCCGGGCCCTGCTCGCGTACGCCGCGGGGCACGGAGGCGCCGCACCCGCCGACCTCGATCTGCCCACCTTGCGCGGCTGGCTGGCCGGCGAGGCCGAGCGCGGTCTGGCCCGCACCAGCCTGGCCCGCCGCGTCGCCGCCGCCCGCGGGTTCACCGCGTGGTGCCGGCGGCGCGGCCTCATCGAGGCCGACCCGGGTGAGCGGCTGTCCGGTCCCAAGGTCGTCCGCGAGCTGCCCGCGGTGCTCAGCGCCGCCCAGGCCGGCGGGCTGCTCGAGGTCGCCGACCTCGCCGCCGACACCCCGACCGGCCTGCGCGACCGGGCCATGCTCGAGCTGCTCTACGCCAGTGGCGTACGCGTCGGCGAGCTCGCCGGCCTCGACACCGGCTCGGTCAACCCTGCCCGCCGCACGCTGCGGGTGCTGGGCAAGGGCGGCAAGGAGCGCACGGTGCCGTACGGCGTCCCCGCCCAGCGGGCCCTCGACGCCTGGCTCGCGGCCGGCCGGCCCGCGCTCGAGACCCCGGCCAGCGGCCCGGCGCTCTTCCTCGGCGCGCGGGGCCGGCGGATCGACCCGCGGGCCGTCCGCCACGCCGTGCACGAGCTGCTGCGGCACGTGCCCGACGCCCCCGACCTCGGCCCGCACGGGCTGCGGCACAGCGCGGCGACCCACCTGCTGGAGGGGGGAGCGGACCTACGTTCCGTCCAAGAACTGCTCGGGCACGCTACGCTCGCGACGACACAGATCTACACGCACGTTTCGATCGAGCGGCTCCGCGCGACATACGCTCGCGCCCATCCCCGGGCGTGAGACGAGGGAAGGGGGTTCGGCGACCAGATGGCCGAACTCGATACGGACGCCCTCGACGCGATGGACCTCACCCCCACCGAGGAGGAGCGGGAGGCCGCGCGACTCGAGAGCGAGGCGGCCCTCGCCCGGCTGTGGGCGGACTTCAAGGAGACCGGTGACCAGGGGCTGCGCGAGCGGCTGATCCTGCACTACTCGCCGCTGGTCAAGTACGTCGCCGGCCGGGTCGGCGTGGGACTGCCCCCCAACATCGAGCAGGCCGACCTCGTCTCCTACGGCATCTTCGGGCTGATCGACGCGATCGAGAAGTACGACCTCGAGCGGGCGATCAAGTTCGAGACGTACGCCATCAACCGGATCCGCGGCGCGATCATCGACGAACTGCGCAGCATCGACTGGATACCCCGCTCCGTGCGCTCCAAGGCCCGCGAGGTCGAGAAGGCCTACCAGGCGCTCGAGGGCAAACTGCAGCGCACGCCGACCGAGGCCGAGGTCGCCGACGAGATGGGCGTCGCGCTCGACGACCTGCACACGATCTTCAGCCAGGTCTCCTTCGTCAACGTCATCGCGCTCGACGAGCTGCTGCACGCCGGCGGCGACAAGGGCGACAAGGTGACCCTCGGCGACACCCTCGAGGACACCAAGGCGGAGGACCCGGTCGCGCTCTTCGAGAGCGAGGAGACCAAGTACCTGCTCTCCAAGGCGATCAACACCCTCCCCGAGCGGGAGAAGATCGTCGTCACCCTCTACTATTACGAGGGCCTCACCCTGGCCGAGATCGGCAAGGTCCTCGGGGTCACCGAGTCCCGGATCTGCCAGATGCACACCAAGGCCGTCCTTCAGCTGCGCGCCAAGCTCAGCGACTCCCCCGACTGACTGCCCTGACACGACTGGTGGCCGCTGTCGGGGCGAGCTGACGACCACCAGTCGTGTCAGGCGATGACTCAGTTCGGGATCGGCAGCAGGATCGGGTGGGACAGGCCCAGCAGAAGCAGCGGGTCGAGGTAGGTCGTCCCGCGCAGCAGACCCCAGTGCAGGCAGGGCGGTACGCCGCCGCAGTGCGAGACCCCGGCCGCCAGCACCCCGATCTGCTCGCCCGCCTCGACGCGGTCGCCCACCTGCACGGTCGCGGTCACCGGCTCGTACGTCGTGCGTAGGTCCCCGTGCCACACCGTGACCACGCCCCGCCCGGCGAGCGAGCCGGCGTACGAGATCGTGCCCGCGCCCGCCGCGACCACGACGTCGCCGGGCACCGCCTCGAGGTCCACGCCGCGGTGCCCGGGCAGCCACGGCTTCGGCGGCGGTTCGAAGCCGCGAACGACCCGCGCCGTCACCAGCACCGGCCACCGCCACATCGCGGCCGCGCCGTCGGCGACCGATTCGGGCTGGCGGTCGGTGGTCGGTCGCGGCCCGGACCCGGAGGCGCCGGACCCGGAGGACCCGGACCCGGAGAGTCGTGCTGGCGCCCCGCCGGTGCGACCCGGCCCACGCAGAACCTCCGGTGCGAGTGCGCTGCCCGGTGATCCGCCATGTCCGAGTGTGGGCGCGGTCGGCGATGCGCTGCGGGGCGGATCCGGGGCGGTCGTGTCGGGGAGGCTCGGGTAGCACCGACCCGCCCGCTCCGAGCAGCAGGGCGGCGGCGACTGGTACGAGTGGCGTCATGACCCGAGGCTGCGCCGCCGAGCCGCCGGCCGGGTGGGGAGTTGCGCTGCCTGTGGACGGCCGGGCCGGGCCGCCACGGCTGTGGATGACGGCTCGCTGGGCCCGGCCCCCGAGACGGCGCCGGTCCGAAACCGACTCGACTCCCGATTTGTTGATCGCAGTGAGTACGAAGAAGATCGAGACCTCGCGAGTCGAGTCGGTTTCCGGCCGTGGTCTGCCGCCCTCCGCTCGACCGGGCGTGGGGGTCCACCCGAGCGCGGTTCTCCACAGATTTCGGCTCGATCGGCGCTCGTCCGACCCGTCGGGGGATCCGCGCGGTCAGCATTCGGGGATGGAAGACGGGTGGGTGCTCGCCCACGACGAACTTGCCGAGGCCGGTCTGTCAGTGCGGGCGGCCAACCGGCTCGTGCGTGCGGGGACGGCGTTTCGCCCATTGCCACGCGTGGTGTCAACGGCGCCACCGACACCCGAGACCTTCGCCCGTGCCGGGCTCGCTCGGGTGGGAACCGGTGGTCAGCTCTGGGGGCCGACCGCGGCCCGCGTCTACCTGGGCGAGCCACTCGTTGTCCCCGTGCAGGTCCTGGCCGTCGGTCCATCCCGCATCAGCGACACCGCGCAGGTCCGTTTCCACCGGGCGAGCGACCCACCCGACCCGGTCACCTACCGCGGCTGGCCACTGGCGCCGCCGGCGATCGCGGCGGCACAGGTCGCGATGTGCGACTTGCCGGAGGACGAACGCCGGGCACTCGCCACCGGGTTGTTGCGGATCCGGGCGGCCAGCGCCGACCAGATCGCCCGCGCCGCCGCTCGCACACCATCGTCGCTGCGGCCGCAGGTCGCCCGCCTGGTCGAGGAGGTATTGGCCAACGCGTGGTCGGCGGCGGAGGCGGAGGTGTGGCGGGGGCAGGTGCAGGCCCACCTACCGGTGCCTCGACTGAACGCGCCTTTCGCGACCTCGCGAGGTGTGCGCTTCGTTCAACGGGTTCATCGAATCGCTGCGGGCCGGCTACGAGATCCATGGGCGCGCCGATCACGAACGGGCATGGGACGAGGACCTCGCCCGTGCCGGAGATCTGCTGGTCGAGCACGGCATCGTCCTGCTTCCGATCCCCGCGGCTCAGGTCTTCGCCGACCTGCGAGGGGTGCTGGCGCGGCTCGAGCAGTTCTGGGTCTGGCGAGCACGCGAACTGGGCATCCCGGTGCCGATCCACGTGCCCCCGCCTCGGTGGTGCCCGAGCGACTGAGGTGCGAAGTCAACTCGAATGGCAACTTCTTGATCTTGCTGAGCACGGGCAAGATCGACAACTCGGGGGTCGAGTCGGTTTCGGACCGGCGCGGCCGCGAGACCGGTGACCCCGGCAGCGCGCGTTTGGCCCCACCGGGAGGCGCGGGTAGCATCGGGGCCGCATCGGTGCGAGCCGGGTGACATCGCGCGTCCACATACCGCCGGTGGCGGGCGGTGGCCCTTCGGTTCCTCCGGGGTACGGGTCCACCGGTCGGTCGCCAGGATCGGCCACCGACCGGCGGTCGATGAGAACCGAGTACGGCGCTGCCGCACGTGCCGCGGCGCCACGAAGGAGCACACGCATGGCCGTCGTCACGATGCGCCAGCTGCTGGAGAGCGGCGTCCACTTCGGGCACCAGACCCGCCGGTGGAACCCGAAGATGAAGCGCTTCATCTTCACCGAGCGCAACGGCATCTACATCATCGACCTGCAGCAGTCGTTGACCTACATCGACAGCGCCTACGAGTTCGTCAAGGAGACCGTCGCCCACGGCGGCACGATCCTGTTCGTCGGCACCAAGAAGCAGGCCCAGGAGCCGGTGGCCGAGCAGGCCCGCCGGGTCGGAATGCCGTTCGTCAACCAGCGCTGGCTGGGCGGGATGTTGACCAACTTCAGCACCGTGCACAAGCGGCTGCAGCGGCTCAAGGAGCTCGAGGAGATCGACTTCGACGACGTCGCCGGCAGCGGCATGACGAAGAAGGAGCTCCTGGTCCTCAAGCGCGAGAAGGACAAGCTGGAGCGCACCCTTGGCGGCATCCGGGACATGAACAAGGTCCCGAGCGCGGTGTGGATCGTCGACACCAAGAAGGAGCACCTCGCCGTCGACGAGGCCCGCAAGCTCGGCATCCCGATCGTGGCCATCCTGGACACCAACTGCGACCCGGACGAGGTCGACTACAAGATCCCGGGCAACGACGACGCGATCCGCTCAGTCACCCTGCTCACCCGCGTGCTGGCCGACGCGGTCGCCGACGGCCTGATGACCCGGGCCCGCGGCGGCGAGGCCGCGCCGGACGGCGAGCTGGCCGGCGACGAGCCGCTCGCCGCGTGGGAGCAGGAGCTGCTGGCCCACGACGGCGAGCAGGGCGTCGCCGAGGACACCGTCGCCGCCGAGACCGCCGTCGCGGAGTCGCCGGCCGTGGCCCCGGAGCAGGCCGCCGAGGCAGAGCAGGCCGCGGTCGTCGCCGGGGCCGCTGCCGATGAGGCCGGCGCCACCGCCGACGCCCTCGCTGCCGAGAACCAGTCCTGACCCCTCGAGCCGCCAGGCGCTCAGACTCCGATGGGTGTCTGAGCGCCTGACGAGTCGTCCCGAACCGCAACCGAGGCCGTACGCACGCGGCCGGACGAAGGAGCAACCATGGCCGAGATCCACCGCCGCTGCAGATCAAGAAGCTCCGCGACCTGACCGGTGCCGGCTGCACCGGAGCCTTCGCCATGAGAAGGCGCTCGTCGAGGCCGACGGCGACCTCGACAAGGCGATCGAGGTCCTGCGGGTCAAGGGCGCCGCCAAGGCGGCCAAGCGCGGCGAGGAGCGCGAGGCCAC